>NZ_CP198955.1:0-255000 GCF_052363185.1 Rhodobacter capsulatus
GCAAAGGGGCGACAGATTCGATTTGGGCAAAGTGGGCGTCAAGCGCGAAGTTCGGTTGCAGAAGCCCTCGCCGCCTTGCTAGCGTCACGGGGCGATTCACGTCGTCTTGGGGGACAAGACGCATCCGAAAGGTCGAAGCGGGGCCCTGTGCTGCCGTAACATAAGAAGCCGTGAGCTTCGATCTGGGGATGTGATCCGTTTCAAATGGGAGCCGTTGCTCCGGTTTGGCAGGTGATGCCGCCACCGGTTTTGCCGGGGGTTCGGCATGTCTTCATTTCCCGATTCTGCCGCAAGGCGGGACCGATGTGACGGGTAACCAGTGCCGGTATGCAACGCGGATGGAAAAAGACATGACGAACGAACTCTGGGGGCAGGTGTGCAATGAACTTCAACGGACCGTTGGCCGGACCAATTTCAACACCTGGATTGCGCCCCTTCAGCTGATCGAGCTGGCGGACGGCATCGTCTCTTTCGAAGCGCCGACGCGATTCATGTGCGACTGGGTGTCGCGCAATTACGGCGAGCCGATTCTGCGTGAGCTGCGCAAGACCGGCCTGCCGGTCGAACGCGTCGCGATCCGCGTGCCCGAGGGCCGCCCCATGGCCGCCCCCGAAAGCCGTCCCGCGGCCGAAAAGGCCCCGGTCGCGCCGCGCAGGCCGCAGCGGATGCACGACGAACAGGAGCTTCCCGCCGCGCCGCTCGACGCCCGTTTCACCTTCGACAGCTTCGTTGTCGGCAAGCCGAACGAGCTGGCCCATGCCGCCGCGCGCCGCGTGGCCGAGGGCGGTCCGGTGACCTTCAACCCGCTGTTCCTTTATGGCGGCGTCGGGCTGGGCAAGACCCACCTGATGCATGCGATCGCGCATGAGCTGCAAAACCAGCATGGCGAGCTGCGGGTTCTGTATCTTTCGGCCGAGCAGTTCATGTATCGCTTCGTGCAGGCTTTGCGCGACCGGCAGATCATGGATTTCAAGGAGCTGTTCCGCTCGGTCGACGTGCTGATGGTCGATGACGTGCAGTTCATCGCGGGCAAGGACAGCACGCAGGAAGAATTCTTCCATACGTTCAATGCTTTGGTCGATCAGGGCAAGCAGATCGTGATTTCCGCCGACCGCGCGCCGGGCGAGATCAAGGATCTGGAGGAGCGGATCAAGAGCCGGTTGCAATGCGGTCTGGTCGTCGATCTGCATCCGACCGATTACGAATTGCGTCTGGGCATCCTGCAGACCAAGACCGAAATCCATGCCGCCCGCAACCCGGGGCTTCTGGTGGCGCCGGGTGTGCTGGAATTTCTGGCGCATCGGATCACCACGAACGTGCGCGTGCTGGAAGGCGCGCTGACGCGGCTTTTCGCCTTTGCCTCGCTGGTCGGGCGGGAGATCACGCTGGATCTGGCGCAGGAATGTCTGGCCGATATCCTGCGCGCCTCGGATCGGCGCGTGACGATCGAGGAGATCCAGCGCAAGGTGGCCGAACATTACAATGTCCGGCTGTCGGACATGATCGGGCCGAAGCGGCTGCGCACCATTGCCCGGCCGCGGCAGGTGGCGATGTATCTGTCGAAACATCTGACCACCCGCTCGCTGCCCGACATCGGGCGGCGCTTTGGCGGGCGCGATCACACGACGATCATGCATGGCATCCGCAAGATCGACGAGCTGATGGCGACCGATCGGCAACTGGCCGAGGATATCGGGCTGCTGAAGCGGCTGATGGAATCCTGAAACCCTTGACGCCCCGCGCAAAGCGGCGGAATGTCCGGAAAAATCTTGTTCCGGCGCGGCGGCATGTTACCTTGCCGCCCCCGGGAACCGGCGAGGAATGGATATGAAGATCAGCATCGAACGCGCCGCCCTTCTCAAGGCGGTGTCTCAGGCCCAGTCGGTTGTGGAGCGGCGCAACACCATTCCGATCCTGGCGAATGTGCTGATCGAGGCCGAGGGTTCGACCGTTTCCTTCCGCGCCACCGACCTTGACATCGAGGTGGTGGACAAGGCCCCGGCGCAGGTCGAACGCGCGGGGGCGACGACGGTTTCCGCGGTGATGCTGCATGAGATCGTACGCAAGCTGCCCGATGGCGCGCTGGTGCAGCTGTCGGATGATGCGGCGGCGGGGCGGCTGTCGGTCATGGCCGGGCGGTCAAGCTTCAACCTGGCGACCTTGCCGCGCGAAGATTTCCCGGTGATGGCCTCGTCGGAATACAGCGCGAATTTCTCGGCCAAGGCGGGCGTGCTGAAGCGGCTCTTCGACAAGTCGAAATTCGCCATCTCGACCGAGGAGACGCGCTATTACCTGAACGGCGTCTATATGCATGTGGCGACCGGCGAAGACGGCCCTGCCCTGCGCTGCGTCGCGACCGACGGGCACCGGCTGGCGCGGATCGACGCGGTGCTGCCCGAAGGCGCCAACGGCATGCCGGGCGTGATCGTGCCGCGCAAGACGGTGAACGAGCTGCGCAAGCTGCTCGATGATGACGAGGCGCAGATTGCGGTTTCGGTCAGCGAAACCAAGGTGCGCTTTGCCACGCCGGAAATCACGCTGACCTCGAAGGTGATCGACGGCACTTTCCCCGATTACACCCGCGTCATTCCGATGGGGAACACCCGGCGGCTGGAGGTCGACGCGGCGGAATTTGCGAAGGCGGTGGACCGGGTGGCCACGGTGTCTTCGGAACGCTCGCGCGCGGTGAAGCTGAGCCTGGACGAAGACCGGCTGGTGCTCTCAGTCAATGCCCCCGATGCGGGCGCGGCCGAGGAAGAGCTGGCCGTGGCCTATGGCGACGAGCGGCTGGAGATCGGCTTCAACGCGAAATATCTGCTGGAGATCGCCTCTCAGGTGGACCGCGAGAATGCGGTGTTCCTGTTCAACTCCTCGGGCGATCCGACGCTGATGCGCGAGGGCAATGACACTTCGGCGGTCTATGTCGTGATGCCGATGCGCGTGTGACCGGGCGCGCAAGGGCGTATTTGGACCAAGAAGAAACGGGGCTGCGATGCTGCGGGATCTGACGCTTTTGCAGTTCCGCTCGCATCGGCGCGCGGTTCTGGCGGTGGATGCCCGGCCGGTGGCGCTTTACGGGCCGAACGGGGCGGGCAAGACTTCGGTGCTGGAGGCAGTGTCGCTTTTGTCCCCCGGGCGGGGGCTGCGCCGCGCCTCGGCCGAGGAATTGATCCGGCGGCAGGAGCAGGTCGGCTGGAAGATCCGCGCGACGCTGTCGGATTACGAGATCGAGACCTCGGCCCTGCCCGGATCCTCGCGCGAGGTGCTGATTGACGACAAGGCCGCCGCGCAGGTGGCTTTGGGGCGGCTGTTGCGGGTGCTGTGGCTGGTGCCCGCGATGGATCGGCTCTGGATCGAGGCGGCCGAGGGGCGGCGGCGGTTTCTGGACCGGATGACGCTGTCGTTCTTTCCGACCCATGCCGAAGCCGTGCTGGCCTATGAAAAGGCGATGCGCGAGCGCAACCGGCTGTTGAAGGACGAGATCCGGGATGCGGCCTGGTATGGCGCGCTGGAGGCCCGGATGGCCGAGGCAGGCGCCCTGATGACCGCGCATCGGCGGCAGGCTTTGGCGCAGATTGCGACGGCGCAGGCGGGGGCGGCGACGGCCTTTCCGGCGGCCGATCTGGGCCTGACGGCCGAGGGGCCGGAGGATCTGGCCGCGGCGCTGGCCGAGGGGCGACGGCGCGACATGGCCGCCGGGCGGACGCTTGAAGGCCCGCATCGGGTCGATCTGACGGCTGTTTATGCCGAAAAGGCGATCCCGGCCGATCAATGCTCGACCGGCGAGCAAAAGGCGCTTCTGATTTCGCTGCTGCTCGCCAATGCCCGGGCGCTTGCCGGGGAAAACACCGTGCTGCTTCTGGATGAGGTTGCGGCACATCTGGATGCCGGGCGTCGGGCGGCGCTTTATGATGAAATCTGCGCCCTGCCCGCGCAGGTGCTGATGACCGGCACCGGGGCCGAGCTTTTCGACGCCCTTGGCGACCGCGGGCGGTATTGGCAGGTGACCGAGGTCGCGGGAACCTCGGAACTGGTGGAAAGCCACCCCTGAACCGCTGAATATTGTGGCCAAGGCGTGACATTGCCTGCCCGAAACTCTATAAGTCCGCAACGATCAGCAGGATAGGCGCGGATGACCGAAACCCCGAAGAACAAAGCCGAATATGGCGCGGAGTCGATCAAGGTCCTGAAGGGCCTCGAAGCGGTGCGCAAACGCCCCGGCATGTATATCGGCGACACCGACGACGGCTCGGGCCTGCATCACATGGTCTATGAGGTTGTCGACAACGGCATCGACGAGGCCCTGGCGGGCCATGCGAATTATGTGGCGGTGAAGATCCACGCCGACAGCTCGGTTTCGGTGCGCGACAACGGCCGCGGCATCCCGGTAGACATCCACCCCGAAGAAGGCGTCTCGGCGGCCGAGGTCATCATGACCCAGCTGCATGCGGGCGGCAAATTCAACAACACCGATGACAGCGGCAATGCCTACAAGGTTTCGGGCGGCTTGCACGGCGTCGGTGTGTCGGTGGTGAACGCGCTCTCCGATTGGCTGGAACTCAAGGTCTGGCGCAATGACAAGGTCTATTTCGCCCGGTTCGAGAAGGGCGATTGCGTCGAACATGTGCGCGAAATCGGCGATGCCCCCGGCGAAAAGGGCACCGAGGTCCGGTTCATGGCCTCCTCCAAGACCAATGATCCCGAGGGGACCTTCTCGAACCTCGATTTCAGCTTCAAGACGCTGGAGACCCGGCTGCGGGAACTGGCCTTCCTGAACTCGGGCGTGCGGATCATTCTGGAAGACGAACGCCCCGCCGAACCGCTGCGCAGCGAGTTGCATTACGAAGGCGGCGTGCGCGAATTCGTCAAATATCTCGACCGCTCGAAAACCGCGGTGATGCCCGATCCGATCTACATGGTCGGCGAAGTCCGCGGTATCGGCGTCGAAGTGGCGATGTGGTGGAACGACAGCTACCACGAGACCGTGCTGCCCTTCACCAACAACATTCCGCAGCGCGACGGCGGCACCCATCTTGCGGGCTTCCGCGGTGCGCTGACCCGCACGATCACCAAATACGCGCAAGACAGCGGCATCGCGAAACGCGAAAAAGTCGATTTCACCGGCGATGATGCCCGCGAAGGGCTGACCTGCGTTTTGTCGGTCAAGGTTCCCGATCCGAAATTCTCCAGCCAGACCAAGGACAAGCTTGTCTCCTCGGAGGTCCGTCCGGCGGTCGAGAATCTGGTGAACGAAAAGCTCGCGGAATGGTTCGAGGAACATCCGACCGAGGCGAAGGGGATCGTCGGCAAGATCATCGAAGCCGCACTGGCCCGCGAAGCCGCGCGCAAGGCCCGCGAACTGACCCGGCGCAAGACCGCGATGGATGTGGCCAGCCTGCCCGGCAAGCTGGCCGATTGTCAGGAAAAGGACCCGGCGCTGAGCGAGGTTTTCCTGGTCGAAGGGGATTCGGCCGGTGGCTCGGCCAAGCAGGGGCGCGAGCGGAAAAATCAGGCCGTGCTGCCCTTGCGGGGCAAGATCCTGAACGTGGAACGGGCGCGGTTCGACCGGATGCTGTCCTCGGACCAGATCGGCACGCTGATCACCGCGCTGGGCACCGGGATTGGCCGCGACGAGTTCAACATCGCCAAGCTGCGCTATCACAAGATCGTCATCATGACCGATGCCGACGTGGACGGCGCCCATATCCGCACGCTGCTGCTGACCTTCTTCTTCCGGCAGATGCCGGAGCTGATCGAGCACGGCTATCTCTATATTGCCCAGCCGCCGCTTTACAAAGTTGCCCGCGGCAAGTCCGAGGTTTACCTGAAGGATCAGGCCGCCTTGGAAGATTACCTTGTGCATCAAGGGGTTGAGGGGGCGATTCTGCGGCTGGGCGACGGCACCGACATCATCGGCGCCGATCTGACGCGGCTGGTCGAGGAAGCCCGGCAGGTGCGCCGCATCCTGCAGGCCTTCCCGACGCATTATCCGCAACGCATCCTGGAACAGGCGGCGATTGCCGGGGCGCTGCTGCCCGGCCGGATCGACGCCGATGCGCAGGGCGTGGCCGACGAGCTTTCGGCGCGGCTTGACCTGATCGCTCTGGAATATGAACGCGGCTGGATGGGGCGACCTACGCAGGACCACGGGCTGCGGATGTCGCGCATCCTGCGTGGTGTCGAAGAGGTGCGCACGCTGGACGGCCCGGTGCTGCGCTCGGGCGAGGCGCGGCGGCTGTCGCACTTCACCACCAGCCTGCAGGAAAGCTACCGCACCCCGGCCCGGCTGATCCGCAAGGACCGCGAGCAGTTCATCCATGGTCCGCTTGATCTGCTGAATGCGATCCTGCAGGAGGGCGAAAAGGGCCTGACGCTGCAGCGCTACAAGGGGCTCGGCGAGATGAACCCGGAACAGCTGTGGGAAACCACGCTCGATCCCGCGGCGCGGACGCTGTTGCAGGTGCGGGTCGATGACGTGGCCGAGGCCGAGGACATCTTCTCGAAACTGATGGGCGATGTGGTGGAACCGCGGCGCGAATTCATCCAGCAAAACGCGCTGAGCGTGGAAAACCTCGATTTCTGAGGCCCGCTTGGGCCGCGACGGAAGGGGAAGAGCATGAGCGAAAGCGACGGGACCAGCCCTGCCGAGACGCTGGCTGGCGGCCATCGGCCCGATCCCGCGGACCCGCGGCTGTTGCGCGATGCGCTGGGGCGCTTTGCCACCGGGGTGGCACTGGTCACCGCCCGCGACGCCGATGACGGCAGTCCGATCGCCATCGTGATCAATTCCTTCGCCTCGGTCTCGCTCGATCCGCCGCTGGTGCTGTGGTCGGTCGCCCGCAGCTCGATGCGGCATCGCCATTTCACCGCCGCCCCGGCCTTTGCCATTCATGTGCTGGCCGAGGGGCAACGGGATCTGACCTCCCGGTTTTCGCGCTCGGGCCCCGGGTTCGAGGGGCTGGCCCTTGCCCGCAACGGGGAGGGCGTGCCGGTGCTGCCCGAGGCGCTCGCCCGATTCGATTGCGTGACCGAAGCGCAGCACGAGGGCGGCGATCACACCATCCTTCTGGGCCGCGTCACCCGCTTCGATCTTGCCCGCACCGGCCTGCCGCTGTGTTTCTTCGGCGGCGGTTTCGGGGGCTTCACGCCGCAGATCTGAGGGGGAACAGCCAATGATTGCTTGGGATTTTATCCGTTAAGCCGGCTTTAAGCGGCCTTTGCTACCTCTGGTTCCGGGTGAAATAGAGGTGGTGGGATATGGGCGCACACGATGGTGTCGCACCAGTCATCATCAAGCGCAAGAAGGTCGTCGGCGACGGCGGACACCACGGTGGGGCGTGGAAAGTTGCTTATGCCGACTTCGTCACAGCCATGATGGCCTTCTTTCTGCTGATGTGGCTGCTGAACGCGACAACGGAAAAGCAACGCAAGGGGATTGCGGATTATTTCAATCCGACGATTCCGATCAACCGGATTTCGGGCGGCGGCGAAGGCGCTTTTGGTGGCGATTCCGTCTTTTCCGAAGACAAGGTGGCGCAGAACGGCACCGGGGCTTCGGGGCAGGCGCCGACCGAGGAACGCCAGGCCCGCGGTGACAGCGGCATGGTCAAGCAGGAACAGAAGCCCGATCAGGCCGAATTCGACCGCATGGCCAAGGAAATCGAAAAGGCGCTTTCGGCAAGCTCCGGCGAATCGATGGTCAGCGAACAGCTGGCCCGGCATATCGTCACCAAGGTGACGGACGAAGGGCTGATCGTCGAATTCTTCGATCTCGAGAACGAGCCGCTTTTCGTGCCCGATACCGCCGAGCCCGAGCCGATTCTGGGCGAAATCGCGGGCATGCTGGTGCGGGTCTTCGGCCTGACGAAGAACAGTGTCGCGATCAACGGCCACACGCGGTCCTATCCCTCGATGCTGCGCACGAATCCGGTCTGGGACCTGTCCTCGGAACGGGCGCAACGGATGCGGGTCCTGATGGAAACGGCGGGATTCGACGCCACGCGGCTGCAGCGCGTCTCGGGCTTTGCCGATCGCAAACCGGCCGTCGAAGCGCGGATGTCGGTGCGCAACAACCGGCTTGAGCTGATCTTGCTGCGCAACGGGGTTTGATCCGGGGGGGCTGATCCGGAGGGGTCTGATCCGGGCGAAGAAGAAATCCGCGGCATTTTATGCGTTAGGCCGATCTTAACGGCGACTGCCGCAAGGTGGACTTCGACCGAGGGACACAGCAGCAGAAAGGCGCTTACATGTCCATTTCTTCTTCGCTCAACGCGGGTGTGGCGGGCCTTGCCGCCAACGCGACGCGCTTGGCAACGATTTCCGACAACATCGCCAACTCCGGCACCTATGGCTACAAGCGGGCGACGGCGGATTTCGAAAGCATGGTGCTGACGCAGGCGCGCAGTTCCGGGACCTATTCGGCCGGTGGCGTGCGCGCCTCTTCGGGGCGCCTGATCGACCAGCGCGGCTCGCTCGTCTCGACCTCGAACGCCATGGATATCGCGATTTCGGGCCGGGGCTTCCTGCCGGTGGCGACCACTGCCTCGCTCGCCAACGGCCTTGGCGATCAACCGCTGACCATGACCTCGACCGGGTCCTTCCACACCGACAAGGACGGCGTGCTGCGGACCGATTCGGGGCTTGTTCTGCTGGGCTGGGCGGCGCTCGCCGATGGCACGATCCCGGTCAATGCGCGTGACACGGTCACCGGCCTTCAGCCGGTCGTGATCAACGCCAACCAGACCGCGGGCGACCCGACGACGGCGATGAACTGGGGCATCAACCTGCCCGCCAGCGAAACCGCGGACACTGCGGGCGGGGAAACGCTGACCTCGTCGATCGAATATTTCGGCAACCTCGGCAATTCGAACACGCTGCAGGTCGCCTTCACGCCGACGATCCCGGCGGCGGGCGATCCGGACTCGAACCAGTGGACGATGACGATCACCGATTCGGCGACCACCACCGACCCCTATGGTCTCGGCGTCGGAGTCGTCGGGCAATATACGCTCGACTTCGACAATACCGGCACGAATGGCGGCACGCTGAGCAACGTCACCACCATCCAGGGCCCGGCTTGGGATTCGACCGAGGGCACGCTCAACTTCACCGACGCCTCGGGCTTCGCCCTTGCCGACGGTCTGCAGGACATCACCATCACCATCGGCAAACAGGGCGACACCAACGGTCTGACCCAGCTTGCCAGCGATTTCGCCCCGACCTCGATCAACAAGGACGGCTCGCCGGTGGGCAACCTGACCTCGGTCGAAATCGACGAAAACGGGTTCATCAAGGCGACCTACGACACCGGCTTCATCCGCACCGTCTATCAGGTGCCGCTGGTTGACGTGTCGAACATCAACGGGCTGAACGCGCTCGACAACCAGACCTTCCAGGTCTCCTCGACCTCGGGGTCGTTCTATCTGTGGGACGCCGGTGACGGCCCGACCGGTGCCGTCGAAGGCTATGCCCGCGAAGGCTCCGCCGTCGATGTGGCGCAGGAACTGACCAACCTGATCCAGACCCAACGCGCCTATTCGTCGAATGCGAAGGTGATCCAGACCGTCGACGAGATGCTGCAGGAGACGACGAACATCAAGCGCTGAGCCTGATGATCGCACAAGGAGGAGATGACCCATGAGCATCGCTAGTGCCTTCAACTTCGCCCTGTCGGGGCTGACGGCATCGTCCCGGATGGCCGAGGTCGTCTCTTCCAACATCGCCAATGCGATGACCGACGGCTATGCGCGGCGCGAACTGTCGATCGCCTCGCAGACGCTGGGGGGAACCGGGGGGGGCGTGCGCATCCTCGGCGTCAACCGCGTGGTGAACCAGGTGGTGACGCAGGACCGGCTGCTGGCGAATGCCGCAGCAGCGAACACAACCGCCAAGAGCGATTTCTACAGCCGTCTGGAGACGCAGATCGGCGATCCGGAAGCCGTCGGGTCGCTGTCCGCCACGATGTCGGATTTCGAAAGCGCCCTGCTCACCGCCGCGAGCATGCCCGACAGCACGGCCCGGCTGACGGCGGCCGTCGGGGCGGCGTCGACGGTGGCCGACAAGCTCAACAGCGTGTCCCGGGACCTGCAGGCGACGCGGCTGACCGCCGACAAGTCGATCGCCAGGCAAGTTCGGACGCTGAACGAAACCCTGGTGCAGCTGCAGGAGCTGAACCGGACGATCACCACGCAGATCTCGATCGGCAACGATGCCGCCGGTCTGATGGACGAACGTCAGTCCCTGGTGAACCAGATTTCGGAAATCGTTCCCGTGCGGGTGGTGCAGCGCGACAACAATCAGATTGCGCTGTTCACGACCGGCGGCGCCATCTTGCTGGACGGATCCGCCAGCGAAATCGGATTCGATGGCGCAGGTGTGATGGCGGCGCATCTGACTCTGGATTCGGGCGCGCTGTCGGGGCTCACGATCAATGGCTATCCCGTATCCACCGCAGATGACGGGCCGCTTGGCGGCGGCACGCTGGGGGCCGCCTTCGCCATCCGCGACGAGCTTGCCCCGGAAGCGCAAAGTCAGCTTGACGCTTTCGCCCGCGATCTGATGACCCGGTTCGAAGATCCGACGGTCGACAGCACGCTGAGCGCGGGCGATCCGGGCCTGTTCACCGATAGCGGCGCCGTCTTCGACGCCGCGAACGAAGTCGGGCTTGCGGGACGGCTGCAGCTGAACGCGCTGGTCGATCCCGAGCAGGGCGGGGCGGTCTGGCATCTGCGCGACGGGCTGATGGCGGGCGCGCCGGGCGCGGTCAGCGATGCCACGATCCTGAACGCGCTTTCCGGTGCCCTGACCAAGGAAGCGGCGCCCGCTTCGGGGAATTACGGAGCGACGCTGCGCACGGCCTCGGGGCTGGCGGCCGATCTGCTGTCCTTTGCCTCCTCCGGCCGGCAATCCGCCGCCCTGAGCCAAAGCTATGCCACCGCCCGGCAGGAAACCCTGACCGAAATGGCGCTC
Organism: Rhodobacter capsulatus; assembly: GCF_052363185.1. Taxonomy (GTDB): domain Bacteria; phylum Pseudomonadota; class Alphaproteobacteria; order Rhodobacterales; family Rhodobacteraceae; genus Rhodobacter; species Rhodobacter capsulatus_E. The sequence goes on from NZ_CP198955.1 coordinate 10,969, forward strand.
GCCGACGGGGTCGACACCGACTACGAAATGCAAAGCCTTCTTGTCGTCGAGAAGGCCTATGCCGCGAATGCGAAGGTCATTCAGACGATCGACGCCATGCTGCAGGAACTCCTGGATATCTGACATGAAATACATCTCCGTCGGTGACATGTCGCAGACCTATCTGATGCGACGTCACAATGTGCAGCTGAAGACAACGATGTCCCGCCTCTCGGAAGAGCTAGTCACCGGCATCAGTCAGGATCTCGGCACCAAGGTCGGCGGTGATTTCACCGCCCTTGCGGGGATCAACCGGTCCTTGGCGCGCGCGGAGGCCTACAAACAGGTCGCGACGGAAACCGATCTTCTGGCCGGCACGCAGCAAGACGCGCTGGAAACGATTCAGGGGCACGCCAAGGCCATCGGCACCACGCTCATCTCGGCGTCTTTCACCGCCTCCCCGATCATGGTCGATTCCGGCGCGCAAAACGCGGCGGAGCGGTTCGAGGCGATCATCGACGCGCTCAATGTCAATGTTGCCGGTCGCTATGCCTTTTCGGGCACGACGACCGATACCAAGCCGGTCGCCTCGGCAGATGCCATCATGACCGAACTCGAAACACTGGTGAGCGGCATGACCGTCGCGGCCGACATCATCGCCGCGGTCGATGACTGGTTCGAGGCCGACCCGGGCGGGGGCGGCTTCCTCGATCTGTCCTATCTGGGCAGCGCCACCAGCCTGGCGCCGGTGCGTTTGTCCGAAACCGACACGACGCAACTGACCATCACCGCCGCCGATGCGACGCTTCGCGACACCTTGAAAGGCTTCGCCCTTGGCACGCTCCTCGACCGCAATCTGGTGCCCGCGGACGACAGCACCCGTTCGCTGCTGATCCGTGCCGCGGGCGAACGCATCGCCTCGGCCGAGGGCGAAATCACCACCCTGCGCTCCGGTCTGGGCACGGCCGAAGCGATCATTGCGGATGCGCAGACCCGCAATTCCGCGCAGCAGACCTCGCTTGAGATTGCCCGCAAGGAACTGATCGGCGTGGATGACTACACGGCCGCGACCGCCCTTGAAGCGGCGCAGTCGCAGATGGAAACGCTTTACACCCTGACGTCGCGCCTGACGCAACTCTCCTTGACGGATTATCTGTGATGAAACTCGCGGCCTTCCTGCTGATGCTTCTGCTGCCGACGCTTTGCGTTGCCGCCCCGATCCGGATCAAGGATCTTGTCGAGTTCGATGGCGTGCGGGGCAACGACCTCGTGGGATACGGTCTCGTGGTCGGTTTGAACGGAACCGGCGACGGCATCCGCAACTCTCCCTTCACCGAAGAAATCATGGCCAATATCCTGGAACGGCTCGGCGTTAACGTTACCGGCGAGCAATTCCGGCCGAAGAACGTGGCAGCGGTGATGGTGACCGCCTCGCTGCCGCCCTTTGCCCGGGCCGGGGGGAAGATCGACGTCTCGGTTTCCGCGATCGGCGATGCCAAGAGCCTGCTCGGCGGGACGCTGATCATGACGCCCCTCAACGCGGCGGATGGCGAGATCTATGCCGTGGCGCAGGGCGCGGTGATCGCGGGCGGTGTCTCGGCCCAGGGGCAGGCAGCCTCGGTCGTGCAGGGGGTGCCGACCTCGGGCACGATCCCCTCGGGCGCCCATGTCGAACGCGAAATCGGCTTCAAGCTCGACAGCCTTTCGGATGTCCGTCTGGCGCTGCGCACGCCGGATTTCACCACGGCGGCGCGGATCGAAAAGGCGATCAACCGGGAATTCGGCGCCCGCATCGCGGCGATGGAGGATTCGGGCACCGTCTCGGTCAGCATCGCCAATGCCAGGATGCGCTCGGCGGCCCATGTGCTCGAACGGCTGGAAAACCTGACGGTCGAACCCGAACAACGCGCCCGGGTGGTGGTGGATCAGCGCTCCGGCACGATCGTGATGGGCGAGGACGTGCGCATTTCCCGCGTGGCGGTCAGCCAGGGCAACCTGACGCTGCGGGTGCAGGAAGCCCCGATCGCGGTGCAGCCCAACCCCTTCGCCCGCGGCGAAACGGTCGTCGTGCCGCGCACCGAGGCCTCGATCCAGGAAGATTCGGGGCTGAAAATGGCCGAGGTTGGCGAAACCAGTTCGCTTTCGGATGTCGTCGCCGGGCTGAATGCGCTCGGGGTCAGTCCGCGCGACATGATCGACATTCTGAAGAGCATCAATGCCGCCGGGGCGCTGCATGCCGAATTTCTGGTGAACTGAGCCTCCCGGCACAGGATCATGCCGTCCCGGACGCGCCGCGTCCGGGCGGCTTTCGCACTTATTCCCGTCATCCCGATATTTTGCATTTGACGTTTCAACCCTGTGATTGAACTCTCTGCGCAGCGGCAAGACCGCCTGCGGCCTTGGCCGTCGCGGCTCACATGGCTCCGGATCGGCGCCGTGACGAAGGCCGGGCCCTTGCCGCGGATCGCCGCAGGACGGAGGTTGCCCGCATGACCCTGTGTTCGCTGCCACTCATCGCCGCGTTTCTTGGCGCCTGTGCCGCGCCGGAGCCGATTGCAACCGGCTATGTCGAGGGCGAACATGTGATGATCGCCCCGGTTTCCGTGGCCGAAGTCGCCCGCCTGTCGGTCGCGCGCGGGCAGAGGGTGCGGGCGGGCGCACCGCTCGCCACGCAGGAAGACCGCGATGCGCGGATCGCCGTCGATCAGGCGACCGCCACCCTGGGCCCAGGCGGAAAGCCAGCTGGAAAACCTGCGTCAGGGCAAGCGACCCGAAGAAATCCGCGTCATCGAGGCCGCACTGGCCTCGGCACGGGCTCAGGCGACCGAAATCCGAGCGAACGGCCCTGCGGCTTGCGGCGCTGGAAGCCCGGGGCGCGGCGAGTTCGGCGCAGCGCGCGGATGCGCAAACCGCGCTGACCGTGGCGCAGGCGAAAGTGGCCGAGATCGAGGCCAATCTGGCCGTGGCTGGCCTGCCCGCCCGCAAGGCCGAGATCACCGCCGCCGAAGCCGCCGTCCGCGCCGGTCGCGCCGGGCTTGAACAGGCGCAATGGGTGCTGGACAAGCGCCGCCTGACCGCCCCGGTCGACGGGGTGATCTCGGATCTGTTGCGGCGGCCGGGGGAGATCTCGGGGCCGACGGCGCCGATCCTGACGATGCTGCCCGATCATGCGGTGAAACTGCGGCTGTATCTGCCTGAATCGCGGCTGGCGCAGGTGCACACCGGCACAAGGCTGCAGGTGCATTGCGACGCCTGCGCCCCGGGTCTGACGGCGACGGTGTCCTATGTCGCCGACGGGCCGGAATTCACCCCGCCGGTGATCTATTCGCTGCAAAGCCGACAGAAACTGGTGTTCATGGTCGAGGCCCGGCCAGAGGACGCGACCGCCCTCAAACCCGGGCAGATCGTCGATGTGACCCTGGCCGAGGCGACGCGATGACCGCTCCCGCCATCGCCGTGACCGATCTGACGAAGCGTTTCGGCAAGCGGGTGGTGGTGGATCAGGTGTCGATCACGGTGCAACCGGGGGAAATCGTCGGCTTTCTGGGCCCGAACGGATCAGGCAAGACGACGACGATCCGGATGATGTGCGGCTTGCTGACACCAGATGCGGGCGAGGGCCGTGTTCTGGGCCACGACATCTTGCGGAACCAGACCGCGATCAAACGCGAGGTCGGCTACATGACCCAGCGCTTCAGCTTCTACGAAGACCTGACCATCGCGGAAAATCTGGGCTTCGTCGCCGGTGTCTATGGCCTGCCCGCCAGCGCCGTCCCCGACACTTTGGAGGATCTCGGCCTGACCAGCCGCCGCGCGCAGCTGGCCGGATCGCTTTCGGGCGGCTGGAAGCAGCGGCTCGCGCTGGCCGCCTGCCTGATGCACCGCCCGAAACTGCTGATGCTGGACGAGCCCACCGCGGGCGTTGACCCGAAAGCGCGGCGGGACTTCTGGGATGAAATCCACGCCCGCGCCGCCACCGGCCTGACCGTCCTCGTCTCCACCCATTACATGGACGAGGCGGAACGCTGCCACCGCATCAACTACATTTCCTACGGCAAGCTGATTTCGCAAGGCACGGTGGCCGAGGTGATCGCCGCCGCCGGTCTGGTCACGCTGATCCTGCGCGGCGGCCGCACCGCCGAGGCGCAAGCGCAATTGACCGGCCGCCCGGGCGTCGATCAGGTCGCCCATTGGGGCGCCGACCTGCATGTGATCGGCCGCGACGGTGCCGCCCTGCACCGGGCCGCTTCCGAGGTTGCGACAGCCACCGGGGCCCAGGTGATCGCGGCCGAGACCAGCCTTGAAGACGTATTCATCCAGCTCATGGGCGCATCACGGGACAACATGGCATGACCCGTTTCCTGTCTTTCCGCCGCCTCTTCACCATCATCCGCAAGGAAGCGCTGCAGATGCGCCGCGACCGGATCACCTTTGCGATGATGCTGGGCGTGCCCTTGATGCAATTGATGCTTTTCGGCTTTGCGATCAACAACGACCCCAAGGGCCTGCCCGCCGCCCTCGTCGCACCCGCACAGGATCGCTATTCCCGGGCGCTGGTTTCCGCGCTGGAACTGACCGGCTATTACCGCTTCACCCATCCGCAGGTCACCGCGACCGAGGCCGAACGGCTGATCGCCACCGGGCAGGTCAGTTTCGTCGTCACCGTGCCCTCGGATTTCGGCCGCAAGGTCATTCGCGGCGAGCATCCGCAGATCTTGATCGAGGCCGACGCGACCGACCCGGCCGTGGCCTCGGGCGCCATCGGCACCCTTGGCACGGTCGCCGCACAGGCGCTTTTGCGCGAAAGCGGCACCGAGGCCGAGGCGGCGGCCAGCGCGGCGCAAAAGCTCGAGGTCGTCGTGCACCGCCGCTACAACCCCGAGGGCATCACGCAATACAACATCGTCCCCGGGCTTCTGGGGGTGATCTTGCAGATGACGATGGTGATGATGACCGCGATGGCCCTGACCCGCGAGATCGAACGGGGGACGATGGAAAACCTGCTTTCGATGCCGGTCACGCCGATCGAGGTGATGCTGGGCAAGGTGCTGCCCTTTTTCATCGTCGGCGCGGTGCAGGTGAGCGTGGTGCTGACGGCGGCCAGAACGATCTTCGGCGTGCCCTTTGTCGGCAGCCTTTGGCTTTTGATGCTGGGCGTGCTTGTTTTCGTGATGGCGCTGGTGGTGCTGGGCTATGTCTTTTCGACGCTTGCCCGCACGCAGATGCAGGCGATGCAGTTGACCTTCTTTTACTTCCTGCCGTCGATCCTGCTGTCGGGCTTCATGTTCCCGTTTCGCGGCATGCCGACCTGGGCGCAGTGGATCGGCGAAACGCTTCCCCTCACGCATTTCCTGCGCCTGATCCGCGGGGTGATGCTGAAAGGGGCGACTTTGGCCGATATCGCGCAGCCGCTTTTGACGCTGACCGGCTTTGCCGTCTTCTTTTCGCTTCTGGCGCTCAGCCGGTTTCGCCAGACGCTCGATTGAAAAGGGCCGCTTGCGCGGCCCTTTTTGGGTTCAGACGAACCGGTTCCACAGATTTTCCAGCCGCTCCTGTCGCCCCGATTTCGGCTGCGGGTTGATGCCCTTGGCCCGCACCAGCGCCTCGATGCTGGCCAGATCCGAGCCGAGCATCGCTTTCGCCTCGGCCGTATCCCAGCCCGCATAGCGCGCCTTGCGATTGGCCTCCAAGCTACCGTCCTCCAACAGCGCGGCGGCGGCTTTCAGCGCCCGGGCACACACGTCCATCGCGCCGACATGGCCGAGGATCAGATCCTCGGGGTCGATCGACTGACGGCGGATCTTCGCGTCGAAGTTGGTGCCGCCGGTGGTGAAGCCACCCGCTTTCAGCACCTCGTAATAGGCCCGCGCCATTTCCGGCACCGAATCCGGGAACTGATCGGTGTCCCAGCCCGACTGGTAGTCGTTGCGGTTCATGTCGATCGAGCCAAGGATGCCAAGGCTGGCCGCCAGCGCCAGTTCATGCTCGAAACTGTGACCGGCCAGGATCGCGTGACCCTGTTCGATGTTCAGCTTCACCTCGTTTTCAAGCCCGAAACGCTTCAGGAAGCCGTAAACGGTGGCAACGTCATAATCGTATTGATGCTTCGACGGCTCCTGCGGTTTCGGCTCGATCAGGATCGTGCCCTTGAAGCCGATCTTGTGCTTGTACTCGACCACCATCTGCAGGAAGCGGCCCGCCTGTTCGGCCTCGCGGGTCAGGTCGGTGTTCAGAAGCGTCTCATAGCCCTCGCGGCCGCCCCAGAGCACATAGTTCTGACCACCCAGCTTGTGCGTGGCGTCCATGCAGGTCTTCACCGTCGCGGCAGACCAGGCGAAAACCTCCGGATCGGGGTTCGTCGCCGCGCCCGACATGAAGCGGCGGTGACTGAACAGGTTCGCCGTGCCCCACAGAAGTTTGGTGTTCGAGCCCGCCATCTTCTCGCCGATGTAATCGACGATGGTTTCCAGATTGCGGGTGTTTTCCGCGAAATCCCTACCCTCGGGGCGGATGTCTGCATCGTGGAAGCAGAAGAACGGCGCGCCAAGGATGTCGAACATCTCAAACGCCACATCGGCTTTCAGCTTCGCCAGATCAAGCGTGTCGCCAAACCACGGGCGTTCAAAGGTCTGACCGCCGAACGGGTCGCCGCCCGGCCAGGCGAAGCTGTGCCACCAGGCGATGGCAAAGCGCAGATGCTCGGCCATCGTCTTGCCCATCACCACTTCCGTGGGGTTGTAGTGCCGGAAGGCGAATTCGTTGGTCGAATTCGGACCCTCATAGCGGATTTGCGGAATACCCTTGAAGAAGTCGGTCATGTCAGTCCCCGGATTGCGGCCTGCGCCGCGCGGTAGCGGGCATGGCCTTCGTCGAATGCCGCGGCAAGGCCCGAAAAAGGCTCTATCACGGCTGAAATCACCGGTTGCGCGGCCACTTCGGCCCCTGCCCCGGTCGCGGCCATCAAGGCCAGTCGCGCGGCGCCAAAGGCCCCGCCGAAATCCCCTGCCACCGGCAGGGAAACAGGCGTGCCCAGCGCGGTCGCTATGGCTTGGCACCAATAGGTCGATTTCGAACCGCCACCGACAGCGAGCAGGCTGTCGATCTTGGTTCCCGTCGCGGCCAGGGCATCGCGGCAATCGCGAATGGCAAAGGTCACGCCTTCCAGAACCGCCCGCGTCGCGGCCTCGCGGTCGGTCGCATGTTCGAGCCCTATGAAGGCGCCCCGGATCGCGGCATCGTTCAAGGGCGTGCGCTCGCCGCCCAGATAAGGCAGGAATCGAGTCTTTCCGGGCGCCTGAAGCGCCCCCAGCGCCGAGGTCAGATCCTTGGGCGAGGCCCCCGCAAGACGAGAAAACCAGTTCAGCGCATCGGTGGCGGCAAGGATCACCCCCATCTGATGCCAGGTCCCCGGCAGCGCATGGCAGAATGTGTGCACGGCCGTCTCGGCATCGGGCTGATAGCCGTCATTCGCCGCAAAAAGCACCCCCGAGGTGCCCAACGACACGAAAGCCTGACCGGCCTTCACCACGCCGACCCCAATGCCCGAGGCGGCGTTATCCCCCCCGCCCCCGGCCACTACGACGCCCGCGGGCATCCCGAAGCGCTCGGCCAATTCGGCTCTAACCTTGCCGGAAACCTCTGACCCCTCGACCAGACGCGGCATCTGATCGCGCCGCATCCCCGAGGCTTTCAGAAGCGCCTCGGACCAGTCGCGCTTGCCGACATCAAGCCAAGACGTCCCCGCCGCATCGGACATTTCCGCCACATGCTCGCCGGTCAGCCAAAGCCGCAGATAGTCTTTCGGCAAAAGCACCTTCGCCACGCGGGCGAAAATCTCGGGTTCATGCCGCGCCACCCAGCACAGTTTCGGGGCGGTGAAGCCCGGAAAGACGATATTGCCCGAAAGCGCCCGAAAGATCGGGTTGGCATCCAGTTCGGCGGCCTCGACATGGGACCGGGTGTCGTTCCACAGGATGCAGGGCCGCAGCACGTCGTCCGACGCATCAAGCAGCGTCGCCCCGTGCATCTGCCCGGAAAGCCCGATGCCGCGCAGCTGACCCAGCCCGAAGCCCGCCAATTCCGCCAGCACCTTTTCCGCAGCCCCGATCCAGTCGGCGGGCGCCTGTTCCGACCAGCCCTCCTGCGGGCGGGAAACGGTCAGCGGCGCCGTCGCCTCGGCCAGCACCTTCTGATCCCCGTCGATCAGGATCCCCTTGAGCCCCGAGGTGCCCAGATCCAGTCCCAGATACATCAGACGGTCCCCCCCTCGGGTTTCTTGCCCAGAATGATCATGCCAAGGATATCTTCGTCGGTGACCTCGTTCACATTCACGGTGCCGACCAGCTGGCCGTTCTTCATCACCGAGGCGCGGTCGCACAGCCGCATGACGTTGTGGATGTCATGCTCGATGAGAAAAATGCCCAGCCCCTGCGCCTTCAGCTCCTCGATCAGCTCCGCCACCATCTGGGTTTCATGCGGGCCCAGCGCGGCGGTGGGTTCATCCATGATCAGGATTTTCGCGTTGAAATAGACCGCCCGGGCGATGGCCACCGATTGCCGCTGCCCGCCCGACAGCGCCTTCACCGGCTCCTTGAATTTGCGGAAGTTCGGGTTCAGCCGCCCCATGATCTTGCGGGTCTCGGCCTCCATCTGCGCATCGTCGACGAAGCCGAAGGGCGTCACCAATTCACGGCCAAGGAACAGGTTCGAGGCCGCATCAAGGTTGTCCGCCAGCGCCAGCGTCTGATAGATCGTCTCGATGTTATAGGCCCGGGCATCGCGCGGATTGCGGATCTCGGCCTTTTCGCCGTTGATGTAGATGGCGCCGCTGTCCATTTGGTAAGCGCCCGAAAGGCACTTGATCAGGGTCGATTTGCCCGCACCATTATGGCCCAGCAGACCGACGACCTCGCCCGGATACAGGTCGATGGTGACGTGATCCACCGCCTTGATGCCGCCAAAGGCAATCGAGATGTCGCGCATCTCGACCAGAGGGGTTCCGCGGGTGCTCATACCTTTTCCCCCGTGCGCTTGCGGTATTGGATGTCGATCCAGACGGCCAGAACCAGCACGCCGCCGACGACGATGTTCTGGAACGGCGCATCGACGCCGACCATCGCCATGCCCGATTGCAGCGATTGCATGATCACCGCGCCCAGAACGGCGCCATAGATCGTGCCGATGCCCCCGGCCAAGGCCGTGCCGCCGATGACCGCTGCGGCGATGACGCGCAATTCATCGAGCGAGCCGATGTCGTTGGTGTGGTTGGCCAGACGCGCCTGCGCCACCATCGCCGAAATCGCACACAGGACGCCCATCAGGGTGAAGATCTTCACCGTCAGCATCCGGGTGTTGATGCCGGACAGTTCCGCCGCATCCGGGTTGCCGCCAGCGGCAAAGATATAGCGGCCAAGCCGGGTCTTGCGGGCGATCAGCGTCATCACCACGACGATGACGACCAGCATCAGCACCGAAATCGGCAGGCCGAAGTAATCGACATAGCCCTCGGGCATCACCTCGCCGCGGGCGTCGAATTCGCGTTTCAGGCGGCCGACCGGGATCGCATAGCTGTTCAGGATCGCGACAAAGCCCAGGATCGACACGACGGCGGTGGCCATCAGCGCGCCTTCTGCCCAGAGCGGTTTCACCGGGAATTCATGCCGGATCTTTGCCTGACGCGCCCGCCAAAGGCCGAAAACAGCCAGAACAGAGAAGAAAACCGCCAAAGCCCAGGAGAGCGCCGAGCCGACCGTCCCCTCGACGCCGCCAAACAGCATGAAGGTCTGATCCAGCGGGCCGACGGTCTGCCCGTCGGTCAGATACCAGCCGACGTTGCGCCAGATCAGCAGGCCGCCCAGCGTCACGATGAAGGCCGGAATGCGCTGATAGCCGATCAGCCAGCCGTTCAGCGCGCCAATGGCGGCGCCGGTCAGCAGCCCCGCGATCACCGTCAGCGGCATCACCAGCGGATGGCCGATGCCGAAGAATTGCGGCAGCAGCTGCACCTGCATCACCCCCATCACCGAGGAGCAGATCGCCAGCACCGCGCCGACCGAAAGGTCGATATGCCGGGTGACGATCACGAAGACCATCCCGGTGGCCATGATCGCCACGGAAACGGTCTGGATCGACAGGTTGAAGATGTTGCGGGGCGTCAGGAAGCGCCCGTCGGTGATCACGTTGAAGACAAGGCAGATCACGACGAAGGCGCCGATCATGCCCAGAAGCCGTGTGTCCAACTCGAGCGACTGCAAAAGCGACCGCTTCTGCCCGCCGTCCTGCGGGGCCGGTTTGTTCATGGGGTGTCCGATCGAAAAAGGGCGCCGCGGCGCTCTTTGGAAGGGGGGCGGCCGCGAAGCCGCCCCGGTTCAGATCATGTCAGATCAGTTGCACGAGATCAGTTGCACGGGGCCGGGCCGGCAGTCACGCCCTGGCACAGCGCGTCCTTGGTGATCCAGCCCGCATCGACGACGGTCGCAAGGTTGTCCTTGGTGATCGGCATCGGCGTCAGGAACTTGGCGGTCATCTTGGTCCCCGCGGGCGAGGTCCATTCGGTGGCCCCCGCGACCGACTTCATGTCGGCGCCGCCCGCCAGAGCCACGGCGATTTCCGCGGCGTTCTTGCCCAGTTCACGCGCGTCCTTCCATACGGAAACGGTCTGCGTGCCCAGCGCCACCCGGTTCAGCGCCGCATGATCGCCATCCTGACCCGAGACCGGAACCACCAGCCCCTGCGCGGAAAGCGCGGCCACGGCGCCCCCGGCGGTGCCGTCGTTCGAAGCCACGACCGCATCGACCTTGTTGTCATTCGCGGTCAGGATCTGTTCCATGTTGCGCTGCGCGTTCGCGGGCAGCCAGCCGTCGGTATAGGCCTCGCCGACGATCTTCACATCCCCGGCGTCAATCGCGGCTTGCAGCACCTCTTGCTGACCACCGCGCAGGAAATCGGCGTTCGGATCGGTGGGCGAACCCTTGATCATCACGTAATTGCCCTTGGGCGCCGCGGCCAGAACCGCCCGCGCCTGCATCCGGCCCACTTCGGCATTGTCGAAGGTCAGGTAAAAGGCCCGCGGATCCTCGATCAGGCGGTCATAGGCGATGACCGGAATGCCCTCGTCGGCGGCGGCCTGAACGGCGGGCCCGATGGCCTCTGTGTCCTGCGCCAGAACGATCAGCGCATTCACCCCCTGCGCCATCAGCGATTCGATATCCGAGAGCTGCTTGGCCGAAGACGATTGCGCATCGGCCGAGACATATTTCGCACCGGCGGCTTCCAGCGCAGCCTTGATCGCGGCCTCGTCGGTTTTCCAGCGCTCCTCCTGGAAGTTCGACCAGGACACGCCCACGGTCATGTCGGCAAAGGCCGTGGTGGCAAGGCCGGCCGTCAGCGCGACGGCGGCGAAAAGGGTTTTATACATGTTCTCCTCCCGAGATGTGGCCCGACGGACCGACCCGACAGATTCGCCGGGATGCGGAAAGGATGAGTCTAATAATTTTAGTTGTCAAAATAAAAATGGGGCGCAAGAATGAAGGTGACCAACAAAACGGCGGAAAAACGCTGCGTCGCGGCAAGAATGGTCGCTGCAATGCGTTGATGTGGCTTCGTTTTGTTAACCCGCTGAATGAAAGATGCCGCGATGAAGAAGATCTCCCAGATCGGCAAGGCCTCTCTCGGCTGCGGTCCGCTGATTCAACCGCTGTCGGAAACCGCCCGCCCGCTGCGCCAGCAGATCTTCGAACGGGTCCGGGCCGCCGGTCAGATGGCCCGGGTGCAGCTGGCGAAAGAGCTGTGCATCAGCCCGGCCTCGGTCACCACGATCACCTCGGAGCTGATCGACACCGGCTTGCTGGAGGAGGTGCAGACCACGCGCGAAGGCGAAGGCGGCCGCGGTCGGCCCGCCGTCGCCCTGCGGGTGCGCCCGAACACCCGGCATGTGGTCGGCATCAAGCTGTCGGACCGCGAACATACCGCCGTTCTGGTCGATTTCGCCGGCAACATGATCGCGGGCGAGGCGATCCCGCGCAGCCCCGGGGCGATGGGGCTTGACGGCATCCTGGAGGCGGCCGAGCGGCTTTTGCACCGCGTCTGTGCCAAGGGCGGCGTCGAGCGCGAGGCGATTCTGGCGCTGGGTCTGGGCGTGCCCGGCTTTGTCGATTGCGAGGCCGGGGTGGTGCATTGGTCGCCCGTCCTCTCGGACCGTCACGTTGCGCTGCAGGCGGCCTTGCGGGAACGGCTGGGCCTGACGGTCTTCATCGACAACGACGCCAATCTGGTGACGCTGGCCGAGTTGTGGTTCGGCGCCGGTCGCAAGCTTTCGGATTTCGCCGTGGTGACGATCGAACACGGTCTGGGCATGGGCTTCGTGATCAACCACCGCATCTATCGCGGCGCCCGCGGCATGGGGATGGAACTGGGCCATACCAAGGTGCAGCTGGATGGGGCGCTGTGCCGCTGCGGCCAGCGCGGCTGTCTTGAGGCCTATGTGGCGGATTATGCGTTGGTGCGCGAGGCCCGGACGGCGCTGAACCTGCCCTTGGGCGATACCCAGCCGGTGGGGGTGATGCTGGAAAGCCTTTTCGATCATGCCAAGGCGGGCAATGCCGCCGCGCGCTCGATCTTTCGCCGGGCGGGGCGGTATCTGGCGGTTGGGCTGTCGAATATCGTCAATCTCTTCGATCCGGCGCTGATCATCCTCTCGGGCGAGCGGATGCGCTACGACTATCTTTACGCGACCGAGACCCTGGCCGAGATGCACGAATTGATGCTGGACACCGGCCGCGACGGGCCGCGGATCGAGACCCATGCCTGGGGGGACCTGCTTTGGGCGCATGGGGCGGCGGCCCTGGCGCTGCATGAACTGACCGAGCAGCTGCTGGGGACGACACGGGAGATGGCCGCGCAATGAAACGGGTTCTGCTCTGTCTGATCGCCTTTCCCGCGACCGCTTTTCCAGCCGGTGCAGAGCCGCTTTTTGTCGATGATGCCGCCGGTCTGCCGCACCGGCAGATCTATGCGGGCGGATGGGAACATTTCGTCGGTGGCGGGGTTGCGGTCTTTGATTGCAACGGCGACCGGCGGCCGGATCTGTTTGCGGCAGGCGGAGAAAACCCGGCGGCGCTCTTCGTGAATGCCTCGGACAAGGGGGGCGCGTTGCGGTTTACCGATGGCGGCTTGGCCGATCTGCGCCATGTCACCGGGGCCTATCCGCTCGACATTGATTCGGACGGACAGATGGATCTGGCGGTGCTGCGCGCCGGGCCGAACAGGCTTTTGCGGGGTCTGGGGGATTGCCGTTTCGAAGATGCGACGGAAACCTGGGCCCTGCCCACGCGCGACGACTGGACCACCTCCTTCACCGCCACTTGGGAAAAGGGGCAGGACTTGCCCACGCTCTTCTTCGGCAATTACGTCGACCGGGCGAACCCCGATGGCCCGTTCATGGCCTGCGATGACAGCGCGCTCTTCCGCCCGAAAGGCCGGGTTTATGCCGAAACAGAGACGATTTCACCCGGCTATTGCACGCTCTCCGCGCTGATCTCCGACTGGCAGCGCAGGGGCACGCCGGAACTGCGGCTGTCGAACGACCGGCATTATTACGTCCGTGGCGGCTATGAGCAGATGTTCCGCCTTAACCCGCTGGCAGAGCGGGTGGATTGGCCGCATGTCTCGCTTTGGGGGATGGGGATCGCCAGCCGCGACATCACCGGCGACGGCTTGCCCGAGGTGATGATGACCTCGATGGGCGATCAGCTGTTGCAGATCAACAGGGGCGATGGTTTCGCGGACGCGCCCTATTCCATCGGCACTTTCGCGCAGCGGCCCTTCATCGGCGATGACGGACGCCCCTCGACCGGCTGGCATCCGGAATTTGGCGATATCGACAATGACGGGCGGGATGATCTGTTCATCTCCAAGGGTAATGTCGATCAGATGCCCGGCCTTGCCTCGCATGATCCGAACAACCTGCTGATGCAGGGACCCGAGGGCAGTTTCCACGAAATGGCGGACAAGGCCGGGATGGCGACGCGGGAACGGTCTCGGGGCGCGGCGCTGGCGGATCTGAACGGCGACGGGCTGCTGGATCTGGTGGTGATGAACCGCCGCGCGCCGATGGAGCTTTGGCGCAATGCGACGGCACAAACCGGGAATTGGGCCGAAATAGAGCCTGTTCAACCCGCGCCGAACCAGCAGGCCGTGGGCGCCTGGGTCGAGGTGAAAACCGCTGCAGGCGTGAAATCGCAGGAAATCACCGTGGGCGGCGGCCATGCCGGGGGCAAGGCGGGGCCGCTGCATTTCGGGCTGGGGGCAGAGACGTCGGCGCAGGTGCGGGTGATCTGGCCCGATGGCACGGCGGGCGATTGGCAGCCCGTCACGGTGAACGGGCTGACCGAGATCCGCCGTTAACGATCCACCGGCAGACCGCTGGGCACGGTTTCGGGCACGCCCAACCGACCCGTCAAAGCGACCGGATCGGAGAGCGTCTGCAAAAACGCCACGATCTGCTTCACCTGATCCGGCGTCAGCGTCCCGGGGGCGACGGCTGCGGCCTTGATCGCGGCCACCTCCGCGGGCGTGTCCAGCACCGTCCAGTCCGGCTTCGTCTGCGGCAGCACCGGCAGCACGGCCTGCGTCCGGTCGTAATCGGCCAGTTGATCGCCGCTGCGCGCATGATCGGCGACGAAAGCGGCCAGATCCTTGTGGCTGCCCGCATGGCCCCAGGGCCCGGTCTGGGCGACATTGCGCAGGCTCGGCGTGCGGAAGGCGAAGATATCGGCGGGGTTGTTCGTCACCCGAAACCGGCCCTCGTCACGGGAATGGCGCTCGAACCGCTCCGCCTTGCCGGGGCCAAGCTGCGGCTCGCCCATCGCATGAAAGGCATGATCGGTCAGGAACGGCCCGGAATGGCAGGTCGCACAGCCCGCCGCGCCATAGAAAAGATCCGCCCCCTTGGCCGCTTCGGGCTGGAACAGAGCCTGTTTTCGCAAGACCGCATCAAAGGGGCTGTCATCGGATCGCCACTCGAAGGCGACGAATTGCGCGATGGCGTTCGAGATATCGGTGAAGGCAATGGGCCGCCCGGCGGCGATCTCGGGATAGGCTTGCTCGAAGGCCGCCCTGTAGGCGGGAATCCCCGCCACCCGCGCCGAGATCCGGGCCCAGGCGCCATCCGGCCCGGTGATGAAGCCTTCGCGCACCGCCTTGGAAATCTCGTTTTCATTGTAATGCCCGGCCATCTCGTCGGGCGAAAGCACCGGAAACATCGTCTGCGCCGAGAGGATCGAGGCAAAACCGGTCACCATTTCCTCTTCCATCGGCGTGCGCAGCCCCGAGGGGCGGGTCGGGTCAACCTCGATCCGGCCGTCGTGAAACAGCACCTTGAACTGTGTCGCCCCCAGATTGAACAAAGCCGGGGCGTTGCGGGGAATGCGCTGTTCAGGCAGATTCGTCTCTGTCACATGCCGATCCGGGCCCAGCCCCACCGCGCCTTCCCCCAGACCGAGGCTCAGCCCGTCGCCGGTGCCGAACCGCGGATGATGACAGGTGGCGCAAGAGATGTTGCGATTGCCCGACAGGATCGGATCATAGAACAGATCCCGGCCAAGCCGCACTTCGGCCATGCTCAAGGCGCCGTAATCGGCCTCGGTGATCGGGGGGGGAAGGTCGGCGGCCAGCGCCATCCCCCCCGAAAGCAGCCAGAACAGAGCCTGTTTCAGCGATTTTCCGACGAACGTGCCCATAGGTTGATCGCCTCATCCTGTGCGTGGGTGTCGATTTCCGCCAGTTCTGCGGCGGTAAAGCTCAGATTGCCCAGCGCCCCCACGCAATCGACCACCTGTTCGGGCTTCGAGGCCCCGATCAGCGCCGAGGTGATGCCGCCCCGCAGCACCCAGGCCAGCGCCATCTGCGCCAATGTCTGCCCGCGCCGCTCGGCAATCGCGTTCAGCGCGCGGATTTTCTCCAGCGCCTGCGGCGTCAGCGTGCCGGGATCAAGCGACTTGCCCTGCCCCGCGCGGGCCCCCGACGGAATGCCGTTCAGGTATTTCGAACTCAGCAGACCCTGCGCCAGCGGGGTGAAGGCGATCGAGCCGACGCCCAGACCCGCAAGCGTGTCCACCAGCCCGTCACGCTCGATCCAGCGGTTGAGCATGTTGTAGCTCGGCTGATGGATCAGCAGCGGCACGCCAAGCCCGCGCAGGATCGCCGCGGCTTCCCGGGTGCGCTCGGAATTGTAGGACGAAATCCCGATGTAAAGAGCCTTGCCGGACCGCCAGATCTGTTCCAGCGCGCCCATGGTTTCCTCGAGCGGCGTTTCCGGGTCGAAGCGGTGCGAATAGAAGATATCGACGTAATCCAGCCCCATCCGCTTCAGCGACGCATCGCAGGACGCGATCAGATATTTCCGGCTGCCCCATTCGCCATAGGGGCCGGGCCACATGTCATAGCCCGCCTTTGACGAGATGATCAGCTCGTCGCGCAGCCCGGCGAAATCGGTCTTCAGGATCTCGCCGAAGGCCTCCTCGGCCGAACCGGGCGGCGGGCCATAGTTGTTCGCCAGATCGAAATGGGTGATCCCCAGATCAAAAGCGGTCCGGCAGATCGCCTGTTTCACCCGATGCGGCGTGTCGTGGCCGAAGTTGTGCCACAGGCCCAGCGAGATCGCGGGCAGTTTCAGCCCAGAGGCCCCGCATTTGCGGTAAATCATTCGGGAATAGCGGTTTTCGGCGGGGGTATAGGTCATCACGTCCTCCAGACTGCGTCAGAAGACCACAGGCCGCGCCGTCACGCAAGTTGTGCCCCGCGCCACAATCGGCAATGCTGGCCGCAGCGAGGGCGGCATGCGTTTTCTTTTCCGACTGCGGGACCGGTTGTCCCAGACCAATATCTTTCTGATCTCGGCCGGGGTGGCGTTTTACGCCATGCTGGCGGTCTTTCCGGGCCTGACCGCGACGATCTCGATCTGGAGCACGGTGGCCGATCCGGTCGTCATCCGCACCTATCTGGAGGTGGCGCAGAATTTCATCCCGCCCGAGGCCTATGCGATCCTCGATGCGCAGGTCAGCATGCTGCTGGCGGGTCCGCGCGGGGTGATCGGCTGGGGGACGCTGGTCTCGGTCCTTTTCGCGCTCTTCTCGGCGCGGGCGGGGGTGGATGCGCTGATACAGGGTCTGAACGTGATCCACGGGTCAGAGCCGCGCACCACCATCTTCGGCTTCCTTTTCGGCTATCTGATGACGGTGGCGCTGGTCGGCGTGATGCTGATGGCGATGGCCACCATCGTCGCCGTGCCGATCGTGGCGAATTTCCTGCCCTTTCACGCGGTGACGACCGTGCTGCTCTCGGGCCTGCCCTGGATCGCCATGGTGGCGCTGATGCTGACGGTGCTGGGCGTGCTCTACCGCTTTGCCCCCTATCGCCCGCGCCGCCGTGATCCGATCTTTTCGCTGGGCTCGGTGGTGGCAACGCTGGTCTGGGGCGGGGCCTCGCTCGGCCTTACCACCTATCTTGCGAATTTCGGCACCTACAACAAGGTCTATGGCTCGCTTGGGGCGGTCATCGCGCTTCTGATGTGGCTCTATCTTGGCGCCTTTTCGGTCCTGTTCGGCGCTGCCCTGAACGCCGAACTGGCCGACCGGGACCGTCAGTAAAAGGCCTGCAGCCCGGTCACCGCCCGCCCAAGGATCAGCGCATGCACATCATGCGTGCCCTCGTAAGTGTTCACCGTTTCCAAGTTGACCATGTGCCGGATCACCTGAAAGGCTTCGGAAATCCCGTTGCCGCCGTGCATGTCGCGGGCATTCCGTGCCGCCTCCAGCGCCTTGCCGCAGTTGTTGCGCTTGATCAGCGAGATCATCTCGGGCGCGGCATTGGCCTCATCCATCAGCCGCCCGACCTGCAAGGCAGCCTGCAGGCCCAGCGTGATGTCGGTCAGCATATTGGCCAGTTTCAGCTGATAAAGCTGCGTCTGCGCCAACGGCTTGTCGAATTGCTTGCGGTCGAGCCCGTATTGCCGCGCCGCATGGAAACAGAACTCGGCCGCGCCCATCACGCCCCAGGCAATGCCATAGCGTGCCCGGTTCAGACAGCCGAACGGCCCCTTCAGCCCCTCGACGCCAGGCAACAGCGCGTCTTCGCCGACCTCGACCCCCTCCATCACGATCTCGCCGGTGATCGAGGCCCGCAGCGACAGCTTGCCCGCGATCTTCGGCGCCGAGAGCCCTTTCAGACCCTTTTCCAGCACAAAACCCTTGATCTTGCCACCATGCGCCTCGGATTTCGCCCAGACGACGAAGACATCCGCAATCGGCGCATTCGAGATCCACATCTTGGACCCCGTCAGCACATAGCCATTCGCCGTCTTCTTCGCGACCGTCTTCAGGCTGGAGGGATCAGAGCCCGCATCGGGTTCGGTGAGGCCGAAACAGCCGATCCACTCGCCCGAAGCAAGCTTCGGCAGATATTTCCGCCGCTGTTCCTCGGAGCCATAGGCATAGATCGGATACATGACGAGGCTCGATTGCACCGACATCATCGAGCGATAGCCGCTATCAACCCGCTCGATTTCGCGCGCCACCAGACCATAGGCGACATAAGACGCGCCCAGCCCGCCGTATTCCTCGGGGATGGTCACTCCCAAAAGCCCCATCGCCCCCATTTCGCGGAAAATCGCTGGATCGGTCTCCTCCTCGGCAAAGGCGCGGATCACGCGGGGGGCAAGCTTTTCCTGCGCATAGGCCCGGGCCGCATCGCGCAGCATCCGTTCCTCTTCGGTCAGCTGGCCGTTCAGGCGCAGCGGGTCATCCCAGTCAAACCGGGCAAGATCGGGGGCATCCTTGGGTTTCAGGGCCATCTGGTCCTCCATGCGTTCGATGCTTTATGCGCGAGGAAAATACGCTAATCTACCGCTATTCCGGCTTATGTCGATGCACGGAGCACATACATGACCCTGCCCAGACGCTACATTCCCTCGGTCTCGCTGCTGGCCGCCTTCGAGGCGGTCTGTCGCCTTGGCTCGACCGCCGCCGCCGCGCGGGAGCTGTCGCTGACGCAGGGCGCGGTCAGCCGGCTGGTTCAGAACCTTGAGGGGCAGTTGGGCGTGCAGCTCTTTCGGCGCGAGGGGCGGCGGCTGATGCCGACCGAGGCGGCGCAGGCCTATGCCCGCGACGTGCGCAAGGCGCTGGAACTGATCGCGCGGGCCTCGCTGGGGCTGCGGGCCAATCCGGGCGGTGGGGTGTTGAACCTGGCGATCCTGCCCACCTTCGGCACGCGCTGGTTGGCGCCGCGTCTGGCCGGGTTTCTGGCGGAAAATCCGGGCGTGACGCTGAACCTGGGCACGCGGCTGCGGCCCTTCGATTTCGCGACCGAGACCTTTGATGCGGCCATTCATTTCGGCGTGCGGCACTGGCCCGATGCCGAGCACATGCTGCTGTTCGAGGAACGGATCATCGCCGCCTGTTCCGAGGATTTCGCCAAAAGCCATCCGATGCAAAGCCCCGCGGATCTGCTCGATCAGTCTCTGTTGCAGCTGGAATCGCGTCCGAATGCCTGGACGGCCTGGTTCGCGCATCACGGGCTGCAGGCCCCCGCGACGCGCGGGATCATGTTCGACCAATTCGCGCCGATGATGCAGGCCGCGGCACATGGCGTCGGCATCGCGCTGCTGCCCGAGTTCCTGGCCCTGCCCGAAATCGCCGAGGGGCGGTTGATCCGCACCCCGGGCGAGGCCGTCTCCGGCGTTGGCGCCTATTATCTGGTCTGGCCCGAGGGCGTCACCCCCTCGCCCGCGCTGGTGGCGTTTCGCGACTGGATCGCCCGCGCCGCGGCTTAATAATCCTTTTCGAAAAACACCCCAAGCGCGCTGCTGCCGGTCGAGCCGACGGTGGCCTTGGCGGTGATCTGCTTGGTGATATCCAGGTTCAAGGTCACCGCAGCCTGACCGGAACTGTCCACCGACACATCCGAATAAACGTTCTTTGCCAGATATTTGCCCGCTTTCACCGTGGCATTGCCGCTGTCATCGGTGCCGACATCGAGATCATCCAGGCCAAAGCCCTGCCGCAGCTTCGACACGATCCCGTCGCCGCCCTTGCCCGCCAGCGTCGCCACCGCCGAGGCCAGCTGCGCCGCCTGCAAGGGCGAAAGGTTGGTCAGCCCCTTGTTGAACAAAAGCCGGGCCAGCACCTCTTCCTCGGGCAGATCGGGCGAGGAGGTGATGGTCAGGCTGGGTTCGGTCGCCGCGCCCTCCAGCGTCAGGGTGATATCCAGATCTTCCTGCGCCGTCGTCGCCTTGAACAGCACCCAGGGCAGCAGCGCGCCTTGCAGCGCCACCTGCCCCTCGGTCAGATCGAAGCGCTTGCCCAGCACGTCCAGCCGGCCCCGGATCAGGCCGAACTGGCCCACCGGCACGATCTGCGCCGTCGTGCCCGTGACCCGCAGCTGTCCGCCCAGCTCGGCATCCAGCCCGCGGCCGCGCACGAAGATCTGTTGCGGCGCCGAAACCGTCACATCCAGCGCAATCGCGCGACGGCTCCCCGTCGCGGCGGCCTTGCCGGTCTCGATCAGCCCGGCGCGCAGCCGGGTCTGATGCACCGCGGCGGGCTCGTGCAGATGCGTCATCGGGGGAATCGCCCCGGCGCCGCCCAGCCCCCCCGCGGGAATGCGCAATTCGGTATCGTCGAGCGTCAGCGCCCCGCCGATGCGCAGCCCCCCGGTCAGCCCGCCAGTGATCGCCAGATCGCCGCTGACCCGGGTGTCATAAAGCTCGGGGTCGCGCAGCCGCGCCCGGTTCAGCCCAAGCGCCAGCCGCGCCGGGAAAGGCGCCGCAAGCTGCACCGGACCGGAAAGCTCCAGCGTCCCGCCGCCCTCGAAACTGGCCTGCCCGGCGATCTGCGCCGTGCCATTCGTCAGCCGCGCCTGCAGATCGACATCGCTGAGCGCCTGCCCCAGCGTCGGCGCCGACAGCCGCAGGTTCGACCCGACGATCTGCCCGGACAGGGCGGCAAGCCCGGGCTTGCCCTTCAGCGCCAGATCGAAGGTCAGCGGCCCGCGCAGCGATTGCGGCTCAAGGAAGCTGTTCGCCAGCGCCGTCTCGGCACGACCCGAAATCGTCAGATCGACGCTGGCGCCATCGGCCGCAACCGTGCCCTTGACCGTCGCCTGACTGCCGCCCGGCCCGGTGCCGCGCAGATCGAGCCCGTAACGGGCGCCCTGATCGGTCACGCTGCCCGCGACCGCGAGCGGCCCCGGAAAGCCGGGGGCAAGCAGCGCGACATTCGAAAGTTGCGTCGACAGATCGAAAGCCCTCGG
Source organism: Rhodobacter capsulatus (assembly GCF_052363185.1). Classification (GTDB taxonomy): domain Bacteria; phylum Pseudomonadota; class Alphaproteobacteria; order Rhodobacterales; family Rhodobacteraceae; genus Rhodobacter; species Rhodobacter capsulatus_E. The sequence continues at coordinate 32,251 of NZ_CP198955.1, forward strand.
CTGGTCCTTGCGCGGCTTCGCCGAGGCGGACAACTGCGGCGTCGAAAGCGTCAGATCGGCAAGATGAAAGGCGCCATCGCTTTGGCGCAAGGACAGCGCAAATTGGCTCTGTCCCGCCAGAATCCGGTTCAGATCGGCCTGCGGCAGCGCCATGTTCCGCCCCGTGCCGCGAACCGTGATGGCCCGCGCATTCAGCGGCCCGGTCAGCACCGCCTCGAACCCGAGCGCGCCACCGTAGCCTGCGCCAAGACGCCCGAGGTTCGGTGCCTCGAGCCGGGCCGCAAGCGTGCTTTCCGCGCTGTTGAGCACCCCGGAAGCCCGCAGCGATGCCCCGCCCGCAGCGGCGGAAAGCCCGCGCAGGGTGAAGCCCGTGTCATCGCGCAGCGCCGAAAGGGTGATCTGCGCCCGCCCGGCCAGCAGCGCATCGGCCTGCGCCTGATCAAGGTGCAGATCGGTCGCATCAAGCTTGGCTTCGGCCTCAAAAGCGCCGCTCGACAGACGATAGCTGCCCTCAAGATCAGCCGAAACAGAGCCGGAAAGGGCGCGGCCCGCCAGCGCGGACAGGCTGGCAAGCTTGCGGTGATCGGCTTCAAGATGACCCGAAATCGCCAGATCCTCGGCCAGAGCAAGGCGGCCAAGGGCGGTGAAATCGCGGGTGCCAAGGGTCAGGTTCGGCACCGTCAGCGGGCGCCCCTTTTGCCAGAAGAAGCGCAGCTTGCCCGACGCAAAGGGGCCCAACGCCTCGGCCAGCGCCGGATCAGCAGGCGCAAGCCCGGTGGCGATCAGGTTCAGCGTGCCGCCGACCGTCGCCCCGGCACCGATCCGGCCCGACCCGGTCAGGCTGAGCCGGTCCAGCGCATCGGCCCCCCGCGCAAGCCCGGTCAGATCGGCCAGCAGGCTCCAGCCTTCGCCGCGGGCGCGGTCATAGCTCAGCTTCACCTGCCCGGCCCGCAGGCTGATCGGCGCTCCGGAGAGCGGCAGGATCACCGGCTGCCCCTCGGCAAGACCCATCTGCGCCGCCAGATCGAAGCGGTCCGGCAGGCCATCGGGGCGCAGATCAAGCCCGCCCGTCAGACGGACCGCCTGCCCCTGCAGATCCAGCGTGCGAAGCCGCATCATCCCGGTTCCGCTGCGCTCTCCGGCAAGGGTCAGCCGGACATCAGGGCCGAAGAAAGGGCGATACTCGGCCGGAAGCAGCTGCGACAGATCCCCGCCGAAGCTTGCCTCGAAACCCCGGGCGCCATCCTTGCCAGAGAGCGCGACCGTGCCGGTCACCCGCGACACCCCGGCGGTGCCCAAAAGCACATCGGCCTTGAAATCGTCGAGCGAACCGAGCCCGCTCATCGACAGCGTCAGAGAGGGCCGCCCGGGCAAGCCGATCAGCCCCGCGGCGATGCCGTCCTTCGCCTCGGTCAGCAGCAGATCCAGCAAGATCGCCCGGCTGTCCCCGGCATAGCTCGCCTTGAGCGCAAACCGACCCTTCGGCCCGTCAAGGCGCGTCGCGGTCAGGTCGGTTTCGCCGTCCCCGCCAGAGAGACGCAGGGACCCGTCCAGCCGAAATTCCGCCGCCTGCCCCAGAACCGGTGCGCCCAGAACCACCTTTTCGGCCTTAACAGAGCCGATTTCAACCGCGACAGGCAGTTGCGGCAACGAAAACGGTTTCGCCTCGGGCGCGGTCTCCTGCGGTGGCGCCACCGGCAGGCGCGGCAGTTCGATTTCCGCGGCCGACAGCTCCTCGACCGCGACCTTGCCCAGAAGCAGCGCCGCCCGGTCCCAGGTCATCGCGCCCTTGCGCAGGGTCAGCCAGACGCCCTGATCGTCGGCGATGGTCAGCGTGTCGAAACTGGCGCGCGAGGACAGCGCGCCCTTGAACCCCTCCAGCCGGATTTCACGTCCCGCCCCCGAGAGATTGTCCTCGATCAGCCCGGTCAGATAGGACCGGTCGCGCTCGGTCTGGGCGGTGTCACTGTCCTGCGCCAAAGCGGGCAGCGGCAGCAGAAGAAGGAAAAGAACCAGCCACCGCATCAGAACGCCTGCCCTATGCCAAGGTAAATCTGCGGGCCGTCGCCCGTGCTGCCATCGACCGGGGCGGCGACATCCAGCCGGATCGGCCCGATCGGGGTCTTGTAGCGCAGCCCCAGACCGGCACCGGAATGCCAGTCGCCATCGCCGTCGAAAAAGTCCGAGGCACCGACGAAGCCGGTGTCGTAAAAGGCGACGACGCCGATCTTTTCCGTCACCCCCGCGCGCAATTCGGCTGAAAGTCCGACGAAGCGGGTGCCGCCCGTGTGCAGCGTGCCCCCCTCCAGCTTGGCGACATCGAGCGACTGATAGGGCTGGCCCCGCACGGTGCCGCCACCGCCCGAATAGAACAGGTAATCACGCGGCGTTTCGGCCAGATCAGAGCCGAAAATGCCGCCGATCTGCGCCCGTCCGGCCAGCACGAAGCGGTCGTTCTGGCCAAAGCCGCGATAGGCGCGGAAATCGCCCTGCAGCCGCGCCCCCGACCCGGTGGTGCCCAGCCCGTAAAAGGGCATCAGATCAAGCTTGGCCCAGGTGCCACGGCTGGCATCGGCCGGGATGTTGCGGTTTTCCCAGATCGCCGACATCGGAAAGGTCATCTGCCGATAGATCAGCTCGCCCGAGGCATCCTCGATCTTCGCCCATTCATAGCCGATCCCGGCCTCGGCCGAGAGTTTCGGGCTGAAGATATGGCTGAGCCCGAAGCCCAGTTCGTAACCGCTCAGGCTGTAATCGGTCTCGTGCTTGCGCCCGATCCCGGTTTTCAGAAAGGCGGCGGTATCGGGCGAGAAGGTGGCGGGGCGGTCCAGCCGGGCGCCGAAGCTGTAATCGGTGCCGCCGGTGCTGCCGCCGATCCCCGCAACCTCGGCATCAAGGCGCAGTTTCTCGCCGCCGCCCAACAGGTTGCGATGCAGCCAATAGCCCGAGAGCTTGGCCCCGTCCGAGGTCGAGACCTCGGCACCGAAGCCAAGACGGCGCAGCTTCGCCTCGACCACGGTCAGCTCGCCATCCAGAAGACGCCCGTCGCGCAGGGTCTCCGCCTCGGTCAGGGTCACGGCGCTGAAGATGCCGGTGCGGCGCAGCCGGTTGCGGACCTCCTCGAGCGCGGCGGGCGAAAAAGGCTCGCCCGAGGGGAAACCGGCGATCTTTTCCAGCCGCGCGGCGCGCAACCGCGCATTGCCGGTCATCTGCAGCGTGCCGAACCAGGTCGGCGGCCCGGGGTCCAGCGTGATCTGGGCGGAAAGCTCCTGCTGGCGATGATCGGCGGTGATCGCTTGCCGCGCCACCGCCGCCTTGGCATGGCCCGCATCGCGCCAGGCGGAAACGCCATTGCCCGCGGCCTCGGCCAGGATCGAGGACCGCGCCACCTCGGTCAGGCGAAAGCTGGGGGGAAGCTGCGTCGCCGGGGCGAGCGGCCCGATCTCGGCGCGCGAAAACCGGAACACCGGCCCGGGATCGACGCGGATTTCCACCCGGTCGATCCGCCCGGGCGCATCCATCGGCGCGATCACCGCCGCCTCGCGCCCGTCGAGCAGGATCGAGACCGACCCGCCATAGCGGCCCTCGTCGTAAAGCGCGGCGGTCAGGCGGGCGTAATCGGCCCGCGCCGCCCCGAACAGATCCTGCGCATCCGATTCCTTGTTCGCCGCCGCCCCGCGCGTCAGCGAGGCCTGTTCAAGGGTCTTCGCCAGCGCCGCATCGGGGGCGGAAAGCTGAAGCTGAAACTGCGTCTCGGCCGACGCCGGAACGGCGCAGCTTGCGACAAGAACGATCACGCTTGCGGAAAGACGCGCAGACACCCATCACCCCCCGGTCAAACACGGTGAATGATGCAGGTTTGCGCGCAGATTGCCAGAGGTCGAAGCCGGAGAACGGGGGCTTTCCGCGGATTTCGGCGCAGCCGCCTGGGCCGCCGCCGTTCAGCCGCGCAGGATCGAACCGAAAATGCGGTCCAGATGGCTTGAAAGATAGATGTTGAGCCATTTCGAAAAGCGCTCGGGGTGACGCCCGGCCTCGGCGGCAAGGTCGTAAAGCCCGATCCAGCGCACCTCGGCGACCTCGTGTGGGTCGGGGGTGATGCGCATATGCGGCTTGGCATAGGCCAGATAGATATCGACCACCTCATGCTCGATCATGCCGCCGCCGACATCGGCGCGGTATTCCAGACGGTCGGCATGGGCGGGATAAAGCCCGGTGATCCCCAGTTCCTCGCGCAGGCGCCGCACCGCGCATTCCTCGGGGCGTTCGTTCCAGCCCGGATGGGTGCAGCAGGTATTGGCCCAAAGCCCGGGCGAATGATATTTTTCCTCGGAGCGGCGCTGGATCAGCACGTTTTCGCCATCCATGACGAAAACAGACACCGCCTTGTGGCGGAGCCCTTTCAGATGCACCTCCATCTTGTCCACCGGAACCAGTCTGTCACCGACCCAGGCGGGTATCTCTTCACGCATGTGACCGACCCGAAAGCAAAAGCCATCACATTTTGAACGTGATGGCTTTCGAAGTCAGCAGGTCACCTTGTCCCTGAGGCAGGTTGCCGCGTTGGAATTTTCCACCCAGGGTTGCGTCCGTTGCGGCTCAGGACAGCACCACATCCGCCGGTTTCTGCGCCTCGGCGCGGCGGGCAAGCTCGGCACGATAGAGCGCGACGAAATCGACCGGGTCGAGGTTGAAGGGCGGGAAGCCGCCGTCGCGCGTCACATCCGAGACGATCCGCCGCACATAGGGGAAAAGCTGGCGCGGGCATTCGATCAGCAGGAAGGGATGCAGCTGATCCTCGGGCACGCCCTCGATGTGGAAGATGCCGCCGTAATCGACCTCCAGCAGGTAAAGCGCCGAATTCGTCGCCTTGTTGGTCGAGGTGATCTTGAATTTCGTGATCACCTCATACTGATGCTCGGCCGGGCGCTTGCGGGCGTCAAGGCTGACCTGCACCTGCATTTCCGGTTGCACTTCGGGGCTTTGCAGCCCTTTCAGCGCCACCGCATTCTCAAAGGACATGTCGCGCACGAATTGCGCGAGAATGCTCATCTTCATCTGCGGCTGGGCCGCCTCGGTCGGGACATCGGTCATGGGTCACTCCAGAATGATGGCGACCTTCTACCACTCCGAAAGCCCTGTCTCAATGGCGTGTCCAGCCCGAGGTCCCGCGGATCGAGGGGTTTTTCGGGTCGATTTCCTGAAACTCGCCGTCGATCACCCCGGGTTCGGCCGGATCGGGCCGCGCGGCCTGCGGCGCCATCCCGAAGCGCTGCACCACCACCCGCCGCGACAGACGCGCGATCAAAAGCCGGCGCAGCGGCGGCAGCAAAAGCAGCAGGCCCAGCGCATCGGCGAAAAGCCCGGGCAGGATCAAAAGACCGCCGGCGACAAGCATCAGCGCCTCCTCGGCCAGCGGCGCGGCCGGATTGCCGAAGCCCTCCATCGCCTGGCGCAGCCTAAGCTGAGCCCGCGCGCTCTGGGCGCGCAGCACCGCGATGCCCAGCGCCGCCGTGCCCAGAACCAGCCCCAGCACCGGCCACATACCCAGCCGCCCGCCGATTTCGACGAACAGACCGATCTCGATCAGCGGCCAGGCGATCAGCAGGATCAGAAACCACATTGTGACCTCCTCGGGTGGGACAAGGGCGTCCATGGACTTGAACGCATCGCTCCCTTACATAAGTGGGAGTGTGAACCGTTCCAATCGTCAACTTCGCCGCGGAAAAACCCATGAGCCCAGCCATCTTCCAGTTGATCGTTCTTGCTGCGATCGCGATCTTCCTGATCTTGCGGCTCAAGAGCGTTCTGGGAACCCGTGACGGTTACGAGGATGACCCCGTGCCGCTTGAGCGCCCCGGCCCGCGCAAGCTGGACACGTTCGAGGTGATCGAGGGCGGTCCCGATCATGACATCATCGACCATGTGCCCGAGGGGTCGGATGCCGCGGTGGCGCTGGCGCAGATGAAGCGGGTTGAGCCCGCCTTCAATGTCGGCAGCTTCCTGCAGGGCTCGAAGGCGGCTTATGAAATGATCCTGATGGCCTTCGAGCGCGGCGATCTGGCGCCGGTGCGGCGGTTTCTGGCGCCCGAGGTGCTGGACGCCTTTGAAACCGCCGTCGAAGAGCGCAATCGGCAGGGGCTGACGGTGGAGGCGAATTTCCTTGGCCTGCGCGAACTGGTGCTGACCGATGCCAGCTTCGACGAACGCTCGCGCGAGGCAGAGGTGACGGTGCGGTTCGGCGGCGAGCTGATCTCGGTGGCGCGCGATGCGAACGGTCAGGTGGTCGAGGGCGATCCCAAAGCCCCGCGCAAGCAGCGCGACAGCTGGACCTTTGCGCGCGTCATGGGCAGTTCCGATCCGAACTGGCAGCTTGTCGCCACCGGCGGCTGAGCGGGCCATGCGGGGATGAGACGGCGCAGGCTGCTTTCGGCAGAGGATCGGGAACTTTGGGAAAAGGTCGCCCTGACCACCCATGCGCTGCATCGGCATGCGCCGATTTCGGCCGAAACAGAGCCTGAAGCGGCCCACACGCCCCACCACCCGCCAAAGAAGCCGCGCTTCGAGATGAAGGAATTCCGGATCGGCCAGCAGGCGCCGGACCTGGCCTGGCGGCTGGATCTGGCGCCGTCGATTTCGGAACAGCTGCACCGCCAGCCGGTGGTGATGGACCGCAAGACCCACCGCGAGATGAGCCGCGGCAAGCTGGAGCCCGAAGCGCGGATCGACCTGCACGGCATGACGCTGTCGCAGGCGCATCCCGAACTGATTCACTTTCTGCTGTCGGCGCAGGACCGCGGTTGCCGTCTGGTGCTGGTGATCACCGGCAAGGGCAAGCGGGGTCTGGACGACGGGCCGATTCCGCAGCGTCAGGGCGTGTTGCGCCATCAGGTGCCGCAATGGCTGCGCCTGCCGCCGCTGGGCCCGGTGGTGATGCAGGTGACCGAGGCGCATCTGAAACACGGCGGTTCGGGCGCCTATTACGTCTATCTGCGCCGGATGCGCTAATTCGCGCCGCCCAGCGCGCTGATCGGCGACAGCACGATCCGCGTGGCATTCTGTACCGTCAGCACCACCCCGGTCGCCAGATTGCCCTTGCCGGTCTGTTCGCCCTCCAGCATCTTCGCCAGCTGCCCGGTGCGGCCCAGCATGCGGATCAGCGCCGGGTTGTTGGCGACGTTGAAATGCCCGTCGGCCGTATTGAAGGCGCCGGTGTCGATCATCGTCACCTTCAGATCGGCCACCCGGCGCAGATCCTGCAGCGTGCCCAACCGGTCCCTTTCCCCCGCAATCTTCGAAGACAGCCGCAAGGCCTTGTCCTTTTGCGAGGTGAAAATCACGAAGGGCTGCGGCAGAGGACCGATGGTGCGGGCCTGTTCGCGGAACATGTCCACGTCGATGTCGGGCGAGATCAGCAGCACCCCGGACAGCCGCGCCATCGTCTCTGTTTCGCCCGAAAGGGCGATGTCGCGCAGGGTTTCCATCGTCACCGAAGAGCCCATCGAATGCCCGACGAGCAAGATGCGCTGCGCCCCCGCCTGCCGCAATTCGCGCAGGGTCTGGCGCAGGCCATCGCGGGCGAAAACCGCGGAATCGCGGTCATAGGCATAGCCCAGCACATGCCCGCGCGAGGGCCAGGCATAATAGACCATCGTCTTCGGCAGGTCGAAATCGACGCCCATCTGCGTCAGGCGATAAAGCCCCTCGGCAAAGGTGTTGTTGAAACCGTGCACGAAAATGACAGCCTCGCCGCCGCTGGCCTTCAGACTTTGCCGCAGATCGGCCTGAAACGCCGCCGGATCGGGGTAGTTTTTCGACCCGGCCAGAAGGAAATCCTTTTGCGGATCGACCTTGCGGCCCTTGAGCGGATACTGCAGCTGCCCCGTCTTGTGATCGGGCGGAACAGAGACATCGAACCGGGCGCGTTGCAGCGTCTCGCTGCGGGTAAAGCCGAAAGCGGCCCCGGTCTCGGGGTCAAGTCCGCGGGTCGAGCCGACGAAAACCGGCCGGATATCGGTCACCGGAGCCGGACCGGGCGCATAGGCCAACTCTCCCCGCGGGGAGCAGCTGATCACAGCGACAAAAACAGTCAGAAAAAGAAAACGCATCCGCATGTCGGGGAGGATAGCACAAGCCTCCCCGACTGCCAGAGGTCAAAGCACGTAGCGGCTCAGATCGGCCGATTGCGCCAGACTGCCCAGATGGCGTTCGACAAAGCCCGCATCCACCGTGACCTGATCGCCCGAACGATCCGGCGCGGTGAAGGAGAGTTCCTCGAACACCCGCTCCATCACCGTGTAAAGCCGCCGCGCGCCGATATTCTCGACCGAGCGATTCACCTCGGCGGCGATCCGGGCCAAGGCCGCGATGCCGTCGGGGGTGAAGCTCACCGTGACCTCCTCGGTCGCCATCAGCGCGGTATATTGGCGCGTCAGGGCATTGTCGGTCTCGGTCAGGATGCGGACGAAATCCTCCTCGGTCAGCGGGCGCAATTCGACCCGGATCGGCAGACGCCCCTGCAATTCCGGCAACAGATCCGAGGGTTTGGCGATATGAAACGCCCCCGAGGCGATGAACAGGATGTGATCCGTCTTCACCGGGCCGTATTTGGTCGAAACCGTCGTGCCCTCGATCAGCGGCAGAAGATCGCGCTGCACGCCTTCGCGGCTGACATCGGCACCGCGGGTTTCGGCGCGGGCGGCGACCTTGTCGATCTCGTCCAGAAAGACGATGCCCGACTGGCTGACCGCTTCCAAAGCCGCGGTCTTCACCGCCTCGTCATCCAGAAGCTTGTCGGCTTCCTCGGAGATCAGCACCTCGTAGCTTTCCGCCACGTTCATCTTGCGCCGGGTCTTGCGGGCGCCGCCAAAGGCCTTGAACAGATCCTGCAGCCCCTGCATCTGCATTTCCATGCCGGGATTGCCCATCATCATCTGCGGCGCCGAGGCGGTCTCGGCCACCTCGATCTCGATCTGCTTGTCATCGAGTTCCCCATCGCGCAGCTTGCGGCGGAACATCTCGCGCGTCTGTTCGCGGGCATCGGTGCCGGCCAGAACCTCGATCACCCGATCCTCGGCGGCCTTGTGGGCGCGGGCCTTGACCTCCTCGCGCATCCGTTCGCGGGTTTCGACCATCGCGACATCAACCAGATCGCGGATGATCTGTTCCACGTCGCGGCCGACATAGCCGACTTCGGTGAATTTCGTCGCCTCGACCTTCAGGAAGGGCGCCTTGGCCAGTTTCGCCAGACGGCGGCTGATCTCGGTCTTGCCGACACCGGTCGGCCCGATCATCAGGATGTTCTTGGGGTAAACCTCTTCGCGCATCTCGGGCGACAGGCGTTGCCGCCGCCAGCGGTTGCGCAGGGCCACGGCGACGGCGCGTTTCGCCTCGGCCTGGCCGATGATGAAGCGGTCAAGTTCCGACACGATCTCGCGGGGGGTAAGGCTCGTCATTTCGAGATGCTCTCCACGGTCAGGTTGCCGTTGGTGTAAACGCAGATATCGGCGGCAATCGCCATCGCCTTGCGGGCAATCCCTTCGGCATCAAGATCGGTGTCCATCAGGGCCCGCGCCGCCGCCAGCGCGTAATTCCCGCCCGAGCCGATCGCCGTCACGTCATGTTCGGGTTCCAGCACGTCGCCCGCCCCGGTGATGACGTAAAGATCGGCGCCATCGGTGACGATCAGCATCGCTTCCAGATTGCGCAGATACTTGTCCATGCGCCAGTCTTTCGCCAGCTCGACACAGGCGCGGGCCAGCTGCCCCGGCGCCGCCTCAAGCTTCTTCTCCAGCCGTTCGAGCAGGGTAAAGGCATCCGCCGTCGATCCGGCAAAGCCCGCCACCACCTCGCGCCCGCCGGGGGAAAGCCTGCGCACCTTGCGCGCCGTGCCCTTGATCACGGTCTGGCCCAGACTCACCTGGCCGTCACCGGCCACCACCACGCGGCCGCCCTTGCGCACGCCGATAATCGTCGTGCCATGCCAGCCGGGAAATTTCTCGTCGGTCATCTTGCCCTCCGTTTGCGCAGATATGTGCGGGGGGCGGGCCGCTTGCAAGATGACCGATTGCGCGCATGCAAAAGGGCGCCCGAAGGCGCCCTTGCTGTTGCGGGCGCGGGGATCAGAGCGAGGCTTCGATCCAGGCCTGCAGCGCGGCTTTCGGCGCAGCGCCAACCTTGTTCGACACGACTTGACCATCCTTGAACAGGAACAGCGCCGGAATGCCGCGCACGCCCAGCGTGGCGGGGCTGTCGGGGTTGTCATCGACATTGACCTTGACGATCTTCACCTTGCCGGCCAGTTCGGTCGACAGCTCTTCCAGCGACGGGCCGATCATCTTGCACGGACCGCACCATTCCGCCCAGAAATCGACGACGACGGGCAGGTCGGATTGGCGCACTTCGGCGTCAAAGGTGGCATCGGTGACGGCGACGGTAGCCATGGGAATCTCCAGCTTGAGGGATGCCGGAAGCTAGGTCCGGGGCGGCCTCGCGTCAAGATGCTGTGGCGGAAAGCAGGGCATCCTCCAACAGAGTGTCACCCAACGGCATGATCTCGCCGGTTGCGGTCCAAAGCAGATAACTCTCGATCGCGCGGCCCGGATAGATCTGCCGCAGCGCCGCGCGATAGGCCGCCATCTGCCGCAAGAGGCCCAGCGGAACCTCGCTCTCGGAGCTCGGCACGATGGCATTCGACTTGTAATCCAGCACCCGGATGCAATCGGGCAAGATCTGCAACCGGTCGAGGATGCCATGCAGCCGCTGCCCGCCCAGCTCCGGAAGCTCCGCCGTCAATTCCACCTCGGCCAGGGTGTCGGGGCCAAGGAAACCCGCCTTTTCCACCGCCTGCAGCACCCTGCGCGCCTGCTCCAGCAGCGCGTCGATTTCCTGCGGAAAGGCTCTGTCCTGGCCGAAACCCAGCAGGGATTGCGCCAGATCGGGCCAGGTTTCGGGCGGGGATTGCGGCAGATGTTCCAGCAAAAGGTGCAACTGCCGCCCGCGCCGCATCGCCGCTTCGGTGGAAAGTTCGGCGGTTTCCCCGGGCAGGGCCTTCGGTCCGCCCAGATCCGAGGCCGAGAGGGTTTTCGGCCCGGGCGGCACCGGCGCAACGCGGTGGCACGTCCAATCGGGCAGAGCGACCGGCTCGCGCACCGCGGCGCGTCCCGGCGTGCCGTTTTCCGGCCAGTCGCCATGGGAAAAGCGCGCCACCGGGCCCAGCGCCTGCAGCGGTTCCGACAGCGCTGAAACAGTCTCTGTTCCGGCAGCTTTCATGCCCTCGGAGATCAGCGCATGCCAGCTTTCGCCACTCTCGTCCTCGTCGCCCGCCGTCGCGACGATCAGCCATTTCTCGGCCCGGGTCATCGCCACATAGAGCAGACGCAGCCTTTCGTGGCGCTGGCGCTCCAAAGCCTCGGCCTCGGCTTCGGCCAAGGCGGGCGGCAGCGTCGCGGCGGCGGATTTCCAGAACGGGAGACCCTCGGCCATCAGCACCTCGCCGCGCTGCGCATTGCGCAGCTTCGCGGTGTCGGGCAGGATCACGATCGGCGCTTCAAGCCCTTTCGCGCCATGCACCGTCATCACCCGCAGCGCCGCGCCCGTGCTGTCGGATTGCCGCTTGATCTCGATCTCGTCGGCGCCGAGCCAGACCAGAAAACCGGTCAGGCTGGGCACTTCGGTCTGTTCATAGGCCAGCGCCTGGGCGATCAGCGCGTCGATCCCCTCCTCGGCTTCGGCGCCAAGCCGCGCCACCAACCGCTTGCGGCCCTCGTGCCGGGTCAGAAGCCGCTCGATCAGGTCATGGGGCCGCAGGAAATCGGCCTGATCCAGCAGATCGCGCAGTTGGCTCAGCGTGGCCTCGTCGCCCGTCTCGCGCAGCGCCGCCCAAAGATAGCCCTTGCGCGGCTGCGCCAGACGATAAAGCCGGTCCTCGCTCCAGCCGAAGAGCGGCGAGCGCAACGCCTCGGCCAGGGACAGATCGTCCTCGGGCGTGGCCAGAAAGGCCAGAACAGAGACGATATCCTTGACCGCAAGCTCGCCCCCCAGCTTCAGCCGATCCGCCCCCGCCACCTCCAGATCGACCGCCTTGCAAGCGCGGATGATTTCGTAAAACAGCCCCGAACGGCGCTGCACGAGGATCAGGAAATCCCCCGCCGTCACCGGCCGCGGCCCGTCACGGCCCGGCAGCTGCACCCCGGCATCGACCATCGCCCGGATTTCGGCGGCGATCGCGCGGGCCAGAACCACCGGCGCGGTATCGGCGCCCGGCCGATCGACCGGATCATCCCAGGCTTCGGGTTCGGTCTTGTCGGGCTTTGGAACCGCGGGCCAAAGATCGACGCGCCCGGGCAGGGTCTGGTGAAAGGCCAGATGCTCGGGGGCACCCCCAAGGGCCATCGCCGCCGCGCCGCGGAAAGTCAGATCGACCAGCCGCAAGATCGCCAGCGACGAGCGGAAGGAATGCAGCAGGGCGGCATCCTGCAGGGGCCGCGACACCGCGGCGAATTTCGCCGAAAACAGGCTCTTTACCGCCTCGAAATGGCTCAGATCGGCGCCCTGAAAGGAATAGATCGACTGCTTGCGGTCGCCGACGACAAAGATCGTCCGCCGATTGTCCCGCGCCCCGTCGCCTGCGGTGAATTCATCGGCCAGCCGCTCGATCACCCGCCATTGCCCGGGCGAGGTATCCTGCGCCTCGTCCACCAGAATGTGATCAATCCCGCCATCCAGCCGGAACAGAACCCATTGCGCCACCGACGGGTCCGAGAGCAGCGCCCCAGCCCGTTCGATCAGATCGTCGAAATCGAGCCAGCCGCCCTGCGCCTTCTTCTGTGCCAGCGCCGGCAGCAACAGCCGCGCAAAACCATGCAAGGCCAGCGTCCGATCCAGGATCGCAAAGGCGTTTTCCTGCCCGCGCGCCCAAAGCACCCGCTCCGCCAGGGCCAGAAATTCCTCGGTCAGATCCGGCCCGAAAGCCTCGACGGCGCCCTTGGTCAGCAGCTTCGACGACACCCGGCTGCCATCCTTCAGCAGGCACAGCCCCGCGAGCTGCGCCAGATCCTGCGGCCCGGGATCGACAAGGTTCAGCAAGGAAAGCGCGCCCGCCAGTGTCTTCATCGTCGCCGATTGCGTTTTCAGAAGCGGAATCGCATCGGCAATCACCCGTTCGGTGCCGGGCAAAAAGACCTCGTCGACGATCGACTCGCGGCGCAGATGCGGCGCAAGACCCAGCGCCCGGCGCAAATCCGCCTCTGTCGGATCTTGCGAAAAACTGTCTCTGTTCTGGCTGATCTCGGCGATCATCGCGGTCAGATCCGCGCCGCTGAACACCTGCAGGAACCGATCCAGAACCGGCCGCCCCGGCCCGGAGGCGATCTCTTCAAGCACCTCCTCGCGCATCCGTGTCGCCGTGCGGTCATCGATCTCGGCAAAACCGTGTGCGACCCCGGCCTCCAGCGGAAAGCGGCGCAGCAGCGCCCCGCAAAAGGCGTGAATCGTCTGGATCTTCAGGCCTCCGGGCGTCTCGATCGCCTGCGCGAACAGCCGCCGCGCCCGGGCCAGCGTGTCGGCGTCAACCGCGCCGATCTCGCCCAGCGCCGTCAGCTGCGCCCGCAACGCCGGGTCGGGCAGCATCGCCCAATCGCCCAATCGTTTCAAAAGCCGGTTCTGCATCTCGGCCGCAGCGGCTTTGGTATAGGTGAGACACAGGATCTTTTGCGGCTCTGTTCCAGCCAAAAGCAGCCTTGCGACCCGATCGGTCAGCACCTTGGTCTTGCCCGATCCGGCATTTGCGGCAAGCCAGGTCGAGGCCAGAGGATCGGCGGCCTGAACCTGGCGTTCGGTGGCGGCGTCACGCGGGTTCATCCGACATCCTCCGGCACCGGCAGATCGGTAATGTCCCATTCCCCGAAGCGCGACAGATGATCATAGTCACTTGGATCGCGGCTCAACTGCATCGCGCGACGGGCGGCAAAGGCCTGTTGCGGCGCAAGATAGCGGGCGATCAGCCCCTGCAGCCGGGTCCAGGTCTCCTCGACCTCCTCGGGACCGAAGCCAAGCGTCCGGCTTTCGCCGGTTCCACCCAGATGGATGTAGGTCATGGCCGCTACCGAGCGCGGGCCGATATCGTCAAAGGCACCGCGCCGGATCATCGCCGCCTCCAGCAGAAGTTGCTTGTCGAAATGCCGGACCTCGGCCTCTTTCGGCGGCGTCCCGGACTTGTAGTCATAGACGACCGCCGTGCCATCCTCGCGCAGGTCGATCCGGTCGGGGCGCGCGGTAAGGGTGAAGCCCTGCACCCCAAGATCAAGCTTGGCGGTCTTTTCGATCACCGCCGGCACCGCCTCGGACCGGCGTTGCGCTTCCTGCGCCACCATCTGCGGCGCGATCTTGAGCAGGCGAAACAGCCACAGACGTTGCGTCGAGGGCCAGGGGATCATCTCTTCCAGCACGGTTTCGGCAAGATCGGCAAAGCGTTTCTGGCTGGACTCGAGACTGTTCGAAGGGTCGAAATCGCGCACGAACAGCTCGACGATCCGATGCAGCGCTTCGCCGCGCAGGCGCGGATCGGGACCGGGCTTGAGCGGATCGAGCGGCCGAAGCCGAAGAATCCGACCCGCATAGATCGCATAGGGATCGCGGATCAGGGTCTTGATCGCGGTGACGGGCAGTTGCCGCGGTCGCGCGGCGGCGGGCGGCCGCGGCGCCGGACGGGGCACCGGCGGCAGGATCTGCGCGGGACGGTCGAGTTCCGCAGCCAGCGTCAGGTAATGGGCGCCCCGGGCCCGCATCTGTGCCAATGCCTCGGGCCCCTGCGCGGCGGAAAGGCCACCGGCCAGATTGAGCAGCCGGTTGAGCCAGCGCGAGGGCACCGTTTCGGCCTCGCTGTCGCGACGCGCCCGCGACAGCACCACCTCGGGCGCTGCAATCGCCTGCTGGAAGTCATGCGCCGAAAGGCCGATCTGCCGTTCCGGCAACAACAGACCCGCATCAAGCCGCATCTTGCGGCTGAGCCACGGATCGGGGGTCGGCGCCTCGGGCCAGCTTTTCTCGTTCAGCCCGGCCAGAATGACGGTCTCGGCCCCATGGGCCCGGGCCTCGAGCGTGCCCAGAAAGCTGACCAGAGGATGCGACACAAGCGACGCACGCACCTGCCCCTCCTGCAGGAGCGACTCGATCAGATCGGCGAAATTCGCGGCGCTGACCAAAAGCCCCGTATCCTCTTGCGCGGCCAGATCGGAGAGGGTCCGCAACGCCGCCTGCCCCGCCTCTCCAAGCCAGAGTTCACTGGCCGAAACCACGCCGGAGGGACCGGATCCGAACCCCTCCAGCAGCTTGAAAAGCGTCTCTAACCAGGCTGAAATCGTCTGTTCTTGCGCCGGTCCAAGCTGCTCCAGCAGGTCGGCAAGCCAGTGCGCCCAGGCGATCTGGTCTGGATCGCCCGTCGCCCCCCAGGCGCGCAGCGCGGCGGCATCGGGGAAAGCGGGGCCCTTGCGGCGCAGCGTCAGTTCGAATTCGCGGGTCAGCCGCAGATGCGCGCCGCGCAGGGTCGAGCCGGTGGCGACCAGCGGATGCTTGAGCAGCACAAGCAGGCTCTCCATCGTCACCCTGCGCCCCAGAAGACGGGCCAGATGCCGGATCAGACGGCCGGGCGCGGTTTGCGGCAGGGGTTGGCCCGCCGAATCATCCGGAACGATGCCCCAACGGTCCAAAGCCGCGGCCACCCGGCGCGTCAGCATCCGATCCGGGCTGATCAGCGCCGCCCTGCGCCCCCGTGCCACCGCCCCGCGCAGAACCAATGCGACGGCAAGCGCCTCCTGACGCGGATCGGCAGCTTCGATCAGCGTCATCCCGGCACAGACGGCGGGCAGATCGGCGAAGGCCGTGCCCTCCTGCATCCATTGATCGGTGACCGGCGCGGGCCGAAGCGCCAGCGAGACGAGCGCATTGCGCGCAGGCGCCGCGGGCGGCGTCTCGCTCCAGCGCGGCACCTGATGCGGGGCGATCTCCAGCGCGTCAAGCAGGGCGCGAAACCGGAATTGCGGATGGTCCTCGATCGGAAATGGGCCGGAACAGAGACTGTTCCACGCCGTCTCGGTCATGTCGAAATCAAACCCCGGCAGCACCAGCGCGCCCCGTGGCAGCCGCGCGACCGCCTGCATCAAGAGCCGCGTCGCCCCGCGCGACCCGGTCGACCCGGCAAGGATGATCCGCTCCGGGGTCGGGGTTTCGGCCCAGATCCGGGCCATCCTCTCGGCCACATGGCGTTGCCGGCCCTCGGGGTCGAGGGCGGCGCCCGCCTCGAAATAGCGCGCGACGATACGAATGAAATCAAGGCTTTGCCGCCAGTGCTCCGCATGCGAGGCCTGAATGTCGAGATGCTCGAGCGCCTCGGGATGCACGCCTTCGCTTTGCATCTCGGCCATCAGGGCCTGAAGGCTGTCGGTCAGGCTGAAGATGCCGGAGCCGGTCTCGAAGGCAGGCAGGCCGCGGGCGAGCCGGTCCACCAGACAGGCGAGGTCCAGCTTGCGCTGCAGCGGCGACACCGGCGGGGCAAGGCCGGGGATCGGCAGGCGTGCCAGATCCGAAACCAGCTCGATCCGCGGCAGGAAGCGGGTGCCGAGCCGATCGAATTCCTCGCGCACGCGGCGGCTCATCCGCCCGGCGTTGAGGATCAGCCGCAGCCGGGCCATCGCCTCGGGCGGTTCGTCCTGCAGACGCGCGACGAGCCCCTCGACCAGAGCGCGGGCGAAATCGACCCCGGGCGGCAGGGCGAAGACCTTGGGGTCAGTGCCGGTCATGGCGCACCAGGCTTTCGGCAAGGGCGATACACTCCGGTCGGCCGACATCGCACCAGCCGCCGGGATGCACGACACCATAGGCGCGGCCCTCGGCAAGGATCCGGTTCCACAGCAGGTTCAGCGAGAAAACCGGCTCTGAAATCGTCTCTATTCCGGCCGGATCAAGGATCTGTGCCCCGGTGTAGACATAGCCTTCGCCGCGCGTGATCCGGCCATCGGGCAAAAGGGCGAAATCCCCGGCCCCCGCATAGCCCAGCGCCGCCGCGCGCGGAACCAGCGCCAGAAGCGCCGACATCCGCGCCGGGTCCCAGGCCTGCCGCAGCGTGGCCAGCACATTCGGACCGGTCCAGACGGCATCGCTGTTCAGGGTGAAAACCGGACCCGGACCCAGAAGCGGCAAGGCCTTGCGCAGACCGCCCCCGGTTTCCAGAACGACATCGCTTTCGTCGGACAGGACCACCCCGGTCCCGGCCAGATGCGCCCTGATCTGCGCGGCGTGGTAATGGGCATTGGCAACGATCCGGGTCACCCCGCCCGCCCGCGCCAGATCAAGCGCATGATCGATAAGCGGCTTGCCCGCGACCTCGATCAGCGGTTTCGGCCGGTGCAGGGTCAAGTCCTTCATCCGCGTGCCCAGACCGGCCGCGAAAAGCATCAGCGCATCGGGTGCTGTCCGCATTGCTGTCTCATCCTTTCCAGCAGCGCCGTATCGGGCGGAAGCAGGGCTTGTGTCACCATCTGGCGCAGCGGCGCAAGGCTGTCCTGCGCCAGATTGTGCTGCAGCTGCTGCCAGACCCGCGGGATCAGCGCAACATAGGACGGCTTGCCCAGGCACAGGCAAAGCCGCGCGAAAATACCCAGAATGCGCAGCGCCCGCTGCGCCCCGATCAGCGCGAAGGCCCGGTCGAGTTCCTGCGGATCAAGCCCCCGCAGCCGGGCATAGCGGGCCTTTTCCGCAGCAATGACGGAGGCCGAGACATCGCGGCGGGCATCTTGCAGCGCCGAGACAAGATCATAGACCGGATGGGTGGCCACCGCGTCCTGAAAGTCGAGCAGGCCAAGGCGGGCAGAGCCGGAGCGCCCGGGCAGCCAGATGACGTTTTCGGCGTGGAAATCACGCAGCGATAGCACCGGGGGCAGCGGCGCAAGACCCTGGCAAAGCCGGGTGACAAGGGGGGCAAGCGCCTCGGCCGCCGCGGCGTCGCGCAGCGGATACCAGTCGCGCGTGATCGTGACGAGCGCGCCCAATCCCTCGGCATCAAGCCGGGGAACGAATTCGGGCGGCGGCAGGCGGTGCAGATCGCAGAGGAAATCGGTGATCGCGGCGTAATAGCGGGCCTCGTCCGCGGGGGCGCGGTGGAGAAGTCGCGCCAGTTGGTCATCGCCGAAATCTTCAAGCAGCATCAGCCCGGCATCGGCCTCCAGCGCCAGAATGCGCGGCGCGGAAAAGCCCTGCGCCAGAAGCCAGGCGTCGATGCGCTGAAACCGGGTCATTTCCTCGCCCGGGGGGGCGATCATCAGCACCGCTGTCGTCGTCTCCCCCTGCAGCCGGTCGTATCGCCGCGCCGAAGCATCGCCCGCAAGCGGGGACCGCTGCGCCGCGGACCAGCCGTGGCGGTGCAGGAAAGCCGCGATCTCGGGTTCGGTCGCGGCCATGTCAGACCTGCCCGAAGGCGGCAAGCCGCTGCGCCCAATCCCCACCGCCGCGCAGCACAACCTGCCGCGCTTCGCCGGAGTTCGTCAGCGAAAACTGCAATGTCAGAGCCGTTTCGGGCAGCAGATCGCCCAGCCGCTCGGGCCATTCGATCAGACAGATCGCGGTGTGAAAGGCCTCGTCCAGACCCAGTTCGATCGCCTCGTCGGGATGGGTCAGGCGATAGAGGTCGGCATGCCAGATCTCGGGCTCGGCGCCATAGACCTGCACCAGGGTAAAGCTGGGCGAGGGCACCTCTTCCTGCACCCCCAGCCGGGCGCGGATCAGGGCGCGGGCGAAATGGGTCTTGCCCGCGCCGATCGGACCATCGAGCAAGAGCACATCGCCAGCCCGCAACAGCGGGGCCATCGCGACGCCGAAACATTCGGTGGCATCGGCGTCGGGCAGATCGAGAGACAGAAGGACGGGCGGCTTTTGCATGGCCGCACTCTAGCGGCCCTGCCCCCCGCGGCAAGCCCCTTAACTGGCCAGAACCTTGACCGGACGATCCTCGTCAAACATCGCCCGGCTGGGCGGGTCCAGCGTCACGACGCCCTTGGGCAGAAAGCTGGCCATCATCGCGCCCCCGGTCATCGGCGCAAAGCGGCAGCCGATCATCATGCCATCCTCGCGGCGGCGCACGGTGCCCTCGATCAGCGTGCGCTGACCGATGCGGTTGTTGAAGCCGCGCGCCGTGGCCCAGATGTCGGAGGCATCGCATTTGCCCTGCCACAGCCGCACCGCGTCCAGAATGGTGGTGCGGCGCAGCGAGGTATCGGTTTCCACGCCCCAAAGCTTGTCATAGGCCGCATTCGAAGCGGTCAGTTCACCCGAGGGCTGGAACACCGCCACCGCCTCGCTCATCATGTCGAGGATTTCCTGACCCTGCTCCAGCTCGGCACGGAAACGGCGGGTCAGCGACACTTCCGAGGAAATATCCTCGAACAGGAAGGCCACGGCGCCATCGGGATGCGGACGGCCGGTGACCCGATAGGTCTGGCCCGAGGGCAGCATCCAAGTTTCGGAATGGAAGCCCGCGGCGGCGGCCTGTTCCAGTTCCGTCATCTTCAGCCGCCAGCTGCGATAATCCTTGGGTTCGGGCATCATCCGCGCCTCGCGCAGCCGGTCAAGGAAAGCGTAAAGCGTCGGCCGGTTCGACAGGAAATCGGTGCCAAGCTGGGTCAGGTCGATCAGCGCCGGGTTGAACAGTTGCAATTGCCGCGACCGGTCGAAGATCGCCAGACCGATCGGCAGATCGGCGAAGGTCTTGGTCAGGGTCTGGACGAAATCGCGCAGCGCCTTTTCCGCCCGCACCGTCGAGTCGGCCGGCAGGGCGAAATGCAGCGCGCCCTTGTCCATCGGGAAGGAATGGCAGTCGAACCAGGCCGCCCGTTCGTCGCCGTCATCCAGCCGCAGCCGACGCGGACCGGTCAGCCGGGCGTTTTCTTCCATGTGGAACAGGCGCGGCAGCGGCCAGACCATCGCCTCTTCGGTTTCGGAAAAGGCACCCGAGCGCAGCACATAGGCGCGGTTCGCCCAGGTGATCCTGCCGGTCTCGTCCTCGCGCCAGACCAAGGTCGGCGCGCGGTCCAGCGTCAGCCGCAGCAGATCCAGCTCTTCTTCCAGCGCCCGTTGCGACAGGCCATCGACCAGAACGCCGCGGCCCTCGGCCTCGGGGTCGATCAGGGTGATTCGCGCCAGGCCGTTGACATCCTCGGCAATCAGCCGGATCTGCGTGCGCCGCCCCTCCTCGGGTTTCGAGACCAGTTCGATCCGGCCCAGTTCGGCCAGTTTGCGCATCGAGGCTTCGAATCCGTCAAACCGCGGACCGACAAAGGCGGAGAGCCGCGCCCAGTCCGACAGCGCCATCGGCGCGGCATCCAGCAACGCCTGGGCAGGCCCGGTCGCATCGACCATGTCCTGATCGTCGAACAGGAACACCGTCTGTTCAAGCGTCGGATGCGTGGCCACACGCGCCACGGCCCCGGACTTGCGCGAGAGAACCGCGCTCAGCAACAGCAGCGCCAGCAGCGCCGAACCAACCGAGGTCACCACGATCAGAATCGCCTGGAAAATCTCAATCTGCATGACTGCAGCCCTCTCGCCTGTCCTGCGGTCATGATTGAGGAATAAAGGTTAATGTGCCGTTAAGTTAATGAACGATTGTGATCATCAGGCGGTGATCGGAAGATTCTCGCCCAGCGGGCCGGTCTCGGGGGCGATGAGCCGCCCGATATGCCAGCGCAGTTCGACCACCGCGCCCGAGCGCCGCGGCACCGGGGCGTTCTTCTGATAGGGCTCGGCGCCATTGGCGAATCGCAGCTTCGCCCCGGTGCGTTCCAGCAGCGTCTTGGCGATGAAAAGCCCCAGCCCCAGCCCCATGCCTTCGTATTCCTTGCGCTCGGCCGAGCGGGTCGAGATGAAGGGATCGCCAATGCGGTTGATGACGCTTGGCGAATAGCCGCGGCCGTCGTCGGTGACGCGCACGATGATGCTGCGCTCGGTCCATTCGGCATCGACCCAGACCGTGGTCTGGGCGAAATCGACCGCGTTCTGGATCAGGTTGCGCAGCGCATGCACCAGTTCGGGATAGCGATAGATCGTCGGTTGCCGCTCGGTGCCGCCTTCGCCGGGCAGGACGTCGAAATAGATCATCTTGCCGCGGTCCAGATGCGGCTCGGCGGCCTCGCGCAGAACGGCCAGCAGCGGCGCGGTGCGCAGATGCACGTCATCCTTGCCCGCCCGCCCCATCGAGCGCAGGATGTCGCGGCAGCGTTCCGCCTGTTCGCGGATCAGCACCGCATCGTCATGCAGTTCCGGATCGTCGATCAGCTCTTCGGCCAGTTCGGTCGAGACCAGCTTGATCGTCGCCAAAGGCGTGCCCAGCTCATGCGCCGCAGCGGCCACCACCCCGCCCAGATCGGTCAGCTTCTGTTCGCGCGACAATGCCATCTGCGTGGCGAAAAGCGCATCCGACATCGAATGGATTTCCTGCGCGATCCGGTGCGCATAGGCGCCCAGAAAGATCACCCCGATCACGATCGCCACCCAGGAGCCGAATTCGATCATCGGCGGCACGTCGATGTTCTGGCCGGTTTGGGTGCGCAACGGCTCGTTGAAGACGGCGACAAAGGTGATCATCGCGATCGTCGCCCCGCCCAGCAGCAGCGTCGGACGCAGGTTCAGCGCAGTTGCGGCAATGGTGACCGGAACCAGGATCAGCAGCGCAAAGGGGTTGGTCAGCCCCCCGGTCAGCGACAGCAACAGCGCCAGCTGCGCGGTGTCGAACAGCAGCGTCGCCGTCACCTCGGCCTGCGACAGCCGCCGGGATTCCGGATACAGATAGATCGCGGCAATGTTGGCGGCGACGGCGAACCCGATCGTGCCGATGCACATCGGCAGGTTCAGCGCGATGTCGTAATAGCCGTAAGCGGCGATCAGCGCCGCCATCTGACCGACGACCGCCGCCCAGCGCAACAGGATCAAGGTCCGCAGACGGACCCATTCCTGATGGCTCAAACTTGCCGACATATCGAATTCCGGCCGGTCGACAGCCCTCGTCATATCCGCCATCGTCGTCCCCACCGTCTCACCCTCACCGCAACCCCTTGATATTCCCGTTGCGCTGCGCAATCAATCACCAGCACCGAAGGAGAAGCGATGAACGTTTCGAGCAAGACCGCCGCGCTGGCTGCCACTGCAGCCGTCGTCGTCGTGGTTGGCATCTCTGCCGCAGTGTCCTTCAGCACCTCGAAGGCGGACCGCTTCGCGCAATGCCGCAAGGGCGTGGGCAGCGCCTCGGCGCAGATCGGCGGCCCGTTCACGCTGGTCTCGGAAACCGGCGCCACCGTCACCGACCGCGAGGTGATCACCCGGCCCAGCCTGATCTATTTCGGCTATACCTTCTGCCCCGATGTCTGCCCGATCGACAGCACCCGCAACGCCGCCGCTGTCGATCTGCTGGCCGAACGCGGCCATGAGGTGACGCCGATCCTGATTTCGGTCGATCCGGCCCGCGACACGCCCGCGGCGCTGGTCGATTTCACCGATCTGATGAGCCCGAAGATGATCGGCCTGACCGGCAGCGTCGAACAGATCGACGCGGCGGTGCGGGCCTATCGGGCCTACTACCGGATTCAGACCCCCGGTGATCCGACGACATTGGTCGATCATTCGACCCAGACCTATCTGATGGACCCGAAGCTTGGCTTTCTCGATTTCTATGATCGCGACGCCACACCGGAAATGGTGGCCGACAGTGTCGGATGCTTCCTGGATGCGCTGGCAGCCCCCGGGGAAAGCCCCGCGGCGGGCAACGGAAATTGACCAGCGCCAAATATAGCTTTAGAACCGGAAAAGAGGGTGAAAGGGGGGAGCCATGGCCGAAGAAGAATTCGCCGAACTCGGAAGCGACAGGTCGCTGCTTCTGGTCGATGACGATAATGCGTTCCTGACCCGCCTTGCGCGCGCGATGGAAAAGCGCGGGTTTCAGACGGAAATTGCCGAAACGGTGTCCGCCGGCAAGGCAATCGTGCAGAACCGGGCGCCCGCCTATGCGGTGATCGACCTGCGTCTGGAAGACGGCAACGGGCTGGAAGTGGTCGAAGCCCTGCGCGAACGCCGCCCCGAGGCCCGGATCGTCGTTCTGACCGGTTATGGCGCCATTGCCACCGCCGTGGCCGCGGTGAAAATGGGCGCGACGGATTATCTGTCGAAACCGGCCGATGCGAATGACATCACCAATGCGCTTCTGGCCAAGGGCGAAGCCCTGCCGCCGCCGCCGGAAAATCCGATGAGTGCGGACCGCGTGCGCTGGGAACATATCCAGCGGGTTTACGAGCTGTGCGATCGCAACGTTTCGGAAACCGCCCGCAGGCTGAATATGCACCGCCGCACCCTGCAGCGGATTTTGGCCAAACGCAGCCCGCGATAACCGAATATATCTTGATTGCGCGAACATAATATTCGATATCCATGAAACCACTCACTGGAGGTTTTCATGGATATCGACGCGCTTTCACTGAACGAACTCAAGGCGCTCCGGTCCAAGGTCGACCGTGCGATCGTGACCTACGAAGAACGGAAGAAAAAGGAAGCTCTTGCAGAGCTTGAAGAGATGGCCCGCCGTATGGGCTATCCGCTGGCCGATCTTCTCGCGATGAGCGCCGTGAAACCGCGCAAGACCGTTGCGGCGAAATATGCGAACCCGGCCGATCCGGCCGAAACCTGGACCGGACGCGGCCGCAAGCCGAAATGGGTCGAAGCCGCGCTGGCTTCCGGCAAGACGCTTGAAGATCTGACGATCTGATCAGGCTTCGGCCTTCAGCCAGTCGATGAATATCTTGGCCGCCGGAGTCAACCGACCCGGCGGCCTGACGATATAATAGCCCAGGCTTTCCTCGGTCAGCTCGTGGATTTTCACCAGCCAGCCCAGTTTCAGATCCTCGACGATCAGCGCCTCGGTTTCCAGATGCAGGCCGATCCCTTCGCGGGCGGCGGCCAATGCCAATTCCTCGTTCGGGAAATCGACAAATTTCAGCGCCGCCGGAACCAGCCCCATGGATTCCAGCAATTGCATCTGCTCGGGCCAATCGCCCTCGCGCACCCAGGGCAGCATCGCCATTTCCCGCAGCGACAGTTTCTTTCGCCCGCCCAGCAATTCCGGCGCCGCCACCACAACCTGAGGGGCAGCGGTCAGAAATTCGGAAATCACCCCGGGCCATTTGCCGACGCCAAAACGAATGCCGATATTCGCCCCGATTTCCTTCAGATCGACCAGCCGCGCATCGGGCAAAAGCGACAGCGGAATATCGGGATGCCGCTTCCAGAACCGCGCCAGTCGCGGCATCAGCCATTCCGAAGCGAAAACCGGGGGCACCGTCACCGAAAGCGCCTTTTCGCTGGTATCCGCCCGCAGCATTTCCGCCGCCGATTGTATCATCGCAAACCCGTCCGCCAGTGCCTTGGCAAAGCGCTCGCCCTCGGGCGTCAGGTGCAGATGCTTGCCGTCGCGCCAGACCAGCGGCACGTCGAGATCGGCCTCCAGCGCGCGGACTTGTTGCGCTATGGCAGCGTGGGTGACATTCAGCTTGCGGGCCGCCGCGCTGAACCCCCCCTCGCTTGCCGTTGCGGCAAAGGCGCGCAGGGCTGTCAGCGGCGGCATGCGCCGCCAGTCGATTTCGCTCATCTGTTAGCCTGCCTATCATCTGTGGAAAAATTCCTGACTCGCCTTGCGGCCCGCGTCAAGGCATTCAAGGAGCATAGAGAGAAAAGGAGATCCGCGATGTTCCGGATTCTTGGAGAAGTGATGGCCCTTGCCATGGGTGGCTATGCTCCCCGCGCCCGCAACGCTGGCGAATACAAGTTCAACCGCTGAGAGCACTCAGCAGGGCATGGTGACGCGCGGTAAAGGCTGCGCGCACCTCGGGCGGGGGACGCAGGCGGATCGCCAGACCCCGCACAAGGACAGGATCCGGCTTTCCGAAGATCCTGTCCGCCTCGGCCTCTGAAAATCCCGCGATCTGCTCGGCTTCCAGCCTGGCCGAAACCGTATCTGCCGCCTTGATCGCACGTTTGATCGGGGCGGGCAGCACCGCGGGCAGGCCGAAGCGCAGATGCACCGCCGCCGTCAGCCGCTCATCCAGCTCGCCATAGGCCGTGCCGATCGCCGCCTTGACCGGGGTGATCATGTCGCCCAGCACATATTCGGGCGCATCATGCAACAAGGCCGCCAGCCGCCAGCGTTCGCCGACCCCGGGATTGGCGCGGGCGAACAGCTCCTCGACCAGCAGCGAATGTTCCGCCACCGAATAGGCGTAATCGCCCCGCGTCTGGCCGTTCCAGCGCGCGACAAAGGCCAGGCCATGGGCGATATCCTCGATCTCGATGTCCATGGGCGTCGGGTCGAGCAGATCCAGCCTGCGCCCTGACAGCATCCTCTGCCATGCCCGTTTCATCGAAAATCCCCCGTTTTCCTTCTGCTAGCCAAAGCGAAAGAGACTGTAAACGTCGCAGCTTCGCTTCGTTGCGCCACGGGGCTCAAGGTGCTATGCAACCGCCGACTGAAATTCAAGGAGCGCCCGATGGCCGATTACATCGTCAAGGATATCAAGCTGGCTGATTTCGGCCGCAAGGAACTGGATATTGCCGAAACCGAAATGCCGGGCCTGATGGCCTGCCGCGAAGAATTCGGGCCGAGCCAGCCGCTCAAGGGCGCCCGCATCGCCGGCTCGCTGCATATGACGATCCAGACCGCGGTGCTGATCGAAACGCTGAAGGCGCTGGGCGCCGAAGTGCGCTGGGCCTCGTGCAACATCTTCTCGACCCAGGATCACGCCGCCGCCGCCATCGCCGCGGGCGGCACGCCGGTCTTTGCCGTCAAGGGCGAGACGCTGGAAGAATACTGGGCCTATACGGACAAGATCTTCCAGTTCCCGGAAGGCACCTGCAACATGATCCTGGATGATGGCGGCGATGCGACGCTGTACATCCTCTTGGGCGCCCGCGTCGAAGCCGGGGAAACCGATCTGATCGCCACGCCGACCTCGGAAGAGGAAGTCTGCCTCTTCAACCAGATCAAGAAGCGCATGGTCGAAAGCCCCGGCTGGTTCACCCAGCAGCGCGCGGCGATCAAGGGCGTTTCGGAAGAAACCACGACGGGCGTGCATCGCCTGTATGACCTGCACAAGAAGGGCCTCCTGCCCTTCCCGGCGATCAACGTGAACGATTCCGTCACCAAGTCGAAATTCGACAACAAATACGGCTGCAAGGAATCGCTCGTGGACGGTATCCGCCGCGCCACCGACACAATGATGGCGGGCAAGGTCGCCGTCGTCTGCGGTTATGGCGACGTGGGCAAGGGCTCGGCCGCAAGCTTGCGCGGCGCGGGCGCCCGGGTGAAAGTGACCGAGGTCGATCCGATCTGCGCGCTGCAAGCCGCGATGGACGGCTATGAAGTCGTCGTGCTGGAAGATGTGGTGGCGGATGCCGACATCTTCATCACCACCACCGGCAACAAGGACGTGATCCGCATCGAGCACATGCGCGAGATGAAGGACATGGCCATCGTCGGCAACATCGGCCATTTCGACAACGAAATTCAGGTCGCCGCGCTGAAGAACCACAAATGGACCAACATCAAGGACCAGGTGGACATGATCGAGATGCCCTCGGGCGCGCGGATCATCCTGCTGTCCGAAGGCCGCCTCCTGAACCTCGGCAATGCCACCGGCCACCCCAGCTTCGTGATGTCGGCGAGCTTCACCAACCAGGTTCTGGCGCAGATCGAGCTTTGGACCAAGGGCGCCGACTATCAGCCGGGCGTCTACATCCTGCCGAAATCGCTGGATGAAAAGGTGGCGCGTCTGCATCTGAAGAAGATCGGCGTGAAACTGACCACGCTGCGTCCCGATCAGGCCGAATACATCGGCGTCACCGTCGAAGGCCCGTTCAAGTCGGACCATTACCGCTATTGATCCTGCCAGTCACGGCAACGGGCGGGGCCTTCGGGCCCCGCTTTCGTTTGCGCCCTGCCCGATCGGCAAAGACATGCCGGATCAAAGCCCGCGCCGGGGAAACCCTTTGTCTCGCACAGCGCTCCGCCCTAGGCTGGCCACGACAGGGAAAGAACGCGCCGACCACGGAGACGACGACAGATGGGCAAGCGAGACGCATTGATCGCGAAATATGCCGAAGATTTGCAGGGAAAATGTGGCATCACGCCGGACATGGCGCTGCTGGAAAAGGTCACCATCGGCTGCGGCCCGGCGATCTACGACCCCGATGCCGAAATCGTTGCGGCCAGCCAGAAAAGCGAGCTTGACCACATCCGCCGGGCCTTTCTTGGCAAGAAGCTCGGCCTGCCCGACAGCCCCGATCTCGACGATGCGATCGACGCCGCGATCGAAACCTATGGCCGGTCGGAACCGCGCAAATATCGCGCGGTGATCTATTACATGCTGGTCCGGCATTTCCGCAAGGAAAGCCATTACCTCTGATCAGATCAAGCCCTTGATCGCCGCCACATGGGAAGGACTGGCGGCGGTCACATCGGCCAGCAGCTCGGCCAGCACCGTGTCCATCGCTTCGGGCGCCACGATCCGGTCGATCAGCCCCCAGGACAAGGCCTCGGCCGCGTCGATCTTTTGCCCCGCCATCAGGATCATCTTCGCCCGCGCCGGACCGACCAGCACCGCAAGCCGCTTCGGGTCCGAGGGCTGCGGCAGGAAGCCCAGTTTCATCACCGGATAGAAGACCTTCGCCTGCGGCACGGAAATGCGCAGATCGCAGGCCAGAGCCATGCCCATCGCCCCCCCGGCCAAAGTGCCGTTCAGCGCCGCGACGGTCAGACAGGGCAGCGCCGCCACCGCCCCCGACAGCCGCTCCCAGACCGGATCGGTGGCAAGGCCTGTCTGCGCCTCGTCAAGGTCCATCCCCGCCGAAAACACCTTGCCGGTGCCGCGCAGAACAAAAGCATGTGCCTGCGCACGGCCCGCCGCATCGGCGGCATCGGCAATCTCGGACAGCATCGCCCGGGTCAGGGAATTCGCCTTTTCCGGCCGGTCGATCGTCACCGTCCAGACGCCCTCGGCCGATTTCACATGGATCATCCGTCCCTCCGCGCTCTGGTTTCCCAAACCTGTTAGCAACCCCATTGCCCCTTGACCATTCCTGACGTGCAGCGGAAGGTGGACCAATTCCTTTTTCCACGAGGTCCCCGATGGCACGGCTGAAGTCCGCTGGCACCACCACATTCTTCGCGCTTCTGATGAGCTCGACCGCGGCCATGGCCGATGTCACCCCGGAACAGGTCTGGGAGAGCTGGCAAAAACAATATTCCGCTTATGGATTCACCGTCACCCCCGGCGCCGTCGAACGCGATGGCGACGTGCTGACGATTTCGGATCTGGTCCTGACCAACGAGACGACGACCGAAATCGGCACCGACAAGCAGGTCTCGAAGACGAAGCTGACCGTGCCCGCGATCTTGCTGGAAGATCTGGGCGACGGCACCGTCAAGGGCGCGGTCGAGGGCGAGATAACCGGCAGCAATGACACCACCGATGCCGCGGGCAAGACCGAAACCGCGAAGATCAAGATCGACAAGACCGATGCCAGCGTGGTGATTTCGGGCACGCCCGAGGAAATGTCCTATCTGGTCGATGCGCCCAGCATCTCCGCCAGTATCGAGGCCCAGCCCTCGGCCCCGGGCAGCCAGCCGGCGCTTTTGGGCATGACCCTGACCGGGCTGACCGGCACGCAAACCATGTCTTCGGCCGGCGGTCAAAGCACGAAGGCCGATCTGAAGGCCAGCGCGATGTCGCTGAGCATGACCGGCGCCGATCCCGAGGAATCGACGACGATCGACGCCAAGGTCGAAATGAAGGATCTGGCGATCAAGGGCGACAGCCTGATGCCCGAAGGTGCGGATGCCGCGCAGCTCGGCGATGCGATCGGCAAGGGCATGCGCACCAACAGCGACATGAGCTATGGCGCCCTGAGCTATACGATGCAGTCTGGCACCAAGACCGGCCCGGTGAGCGTCACCGGCTCGGCCGAGGGCGGCCATGCGATCATCGCCTTTTCCCGGGACGGTGTGCGCTATGCGGCCACCGGCACCAAGACCCGGATGGAGATTAAAACCGCCGAATTCCCGATGCCGATGTCGGCCAGCATTGATCAGGGCGAGATCGACTTTGCCCTGCCGCTTTCCGCCACGACCGCACCGCAGCCCTTCACCAGCAAGGTTTCGCTTGTCGGGCTGAGCCTGTCCGAGCAGATCTGGCAGATGATCGACCCGATGGCGAAGCTGGCGCATGATCCGGCGACCCTGATCATCGACCTGACCGGCACCGGTCGGCCGACGGTCGATCTGTTCTCGGGCGCCGCCGCGGCCTCGCCGGTGCCGCCGGTGGAGATCAACAGCCTGAATGTGAACAAGGTGCAGCTGACCGCCGCCGGGGCCGAACTGACCGGGACGGGGGCGATGACCTTCGACAATTCCATGGGCGTGCCGATGCCGATCGGCGCGGTCGATCTGCAGCTTTCCGGGGCCAACAAGCTGATGGACGGGCTTGTGGCCATGGGGGTCATGCCGCAGGATCAGGTGATGTTCGCCAAGATGATGATGGGCATGTATGCCGTGCCCGCGGGCGAGGATCTGTTCACCTCGAAGATCGAGTTCAAGGAAGGCGGCCATATTCTGGCCAATGGCCAGCCGATCAAGTAAGACAGACGAACCGGAACAGCGAAACCGCCCGGCCTTCCGGGCGGTTTTTCACAAGGAGAGCCGATGCCCCCCGTTCTTGCCGATCTGACCGAGGCCCTGCTGACCGCCGCCCGCAAGGCCGGGGCCGAAGCCGCCGATGCGCTGGCTGTCGATGGTCGCGCCGTGTCGATCGACGTGCGCGGCGGGGCTTTGGAACAGGCGGAACGCTCCGAAGGGCTGGAGATCGGCCTGCGCGTGCTGATCGGCGGGCGTCAGGCCTGTGTCTCGGCCTCGGATATTTCCGCCCGCACGATTTCCGACATGGCCGAACGCGCCGTGGCGATGGCCCGCGAAGCCCCAAAAGACCCGCATGCCGGTCTGGCCGATCCGTCGCAACTGGCGCAGGGTTGGGACATTGAGGCGCTGGAACTGGCCGATCCGGGCGCAGAACCGCTGGCGAACGCACTGGAAACCGACGCGCGCGAGGCCGAAGCGGCGGCGATGTCGGTCAAAGGGGTCTCGCAGGT
Source organism: Rhodobacter capsulatus (assembly GCF_052363185.1). GTDB lineage: Bacteria > Pseudomonadota > Alphaproteobacteria > Rhodobacterales > Rhodobacteraceae > Rhodobacter > Rhodobacter capsulatus_E. The sequence continues at coordinate 62,473 of NZ_CP198955.1, forward strand.
GCAATCGGCCTCGGCCTCGTGGTCGAAGCGTCTGTTGCACATGGCGGCAACGAACGGATTTTCAGGCGGTTACGCCCGCACCTCGCGGTCGATCTCGGCGGTGGCGATTGCCGGTGAAGGCGCGGCAATGGAACGCGACTGGGCCTCGGAGGCGCGGATTTTCGGCGCCGATCTGCCCGCGGCCACGTCCATCGGGCTGCAGGCGGGCGAACGCGCCGTGGCCCGGCTGGGCGCAGTGCAACCGAAAACCGGGGCCTTTCCGGTGCTGCTGGATGAACGCGTCGCGGCCAGCCTGATCGGCCATCTGTTGTCGGCGATCAACGGCACCGCCATTGCCCGGGGCGCTTCCTGGCTGCGCGATGGTCTGGAAACCGAAGTGCTGCCCAAGGGCCTCAGCCTGATCGAAGACCCGTTCCGGCCGCGCATCTCGGGCTCGCGTCCCTTCGACGCCGAGGGGCTGCCCCCCGCCCGCCGCGCGCTGGTGGACGACGGCGTGCTGACCGGCTGGGTGCTGGATCTGGCCACGGCGCGCAAGCTGGGGCTGCGCAGCACCGGCAATGCCTCGCGTGGAACATCGATGCCGCCCAGCCCCGCCGCGGCCAATGTCGCGCTGACGCAGGGCCCGAAATCGCGCGAGGATCTGATCCGCGACATGGGCACCGGGCTTCTGGTGACCTCTTTCATCGGCGCGACGATCAACCCGACCACGGGCGATTATTCGCGTGGGGCGGCAGGCTACTGGGTTGAAAACGGACAGATTTCGCATGTGGTGAACGAATGCACCGTGGCCGGAAACCTGCGCGAGATGCTGCGCCGGATCATCCCCGCCAATGACGCGCGGCCACATCTGAGCCATGTCGTGCCGTCGCTTCTGCTTGAGGGGCTGACGATTGCCGGGTGCTGATGCCGCCACCGATCTTGAACTTCTGATCAAGGCCGCCGAAGCCGCGGGCGAATTGGCGCTGCAATACTGGAAACATGCGCCGAAACATTGGGACAAGGACGGCGATGCCGGTCCGGTATCCGAGGCCGATCTGGCGGTGAACGACCTGCTGGCGCATATCCTGCGCAAGGCGCGGCCAGATTATGGCTGGCTCTCCGAGGAAAGCCAGGACGACGCGGCCCGGCTGTCCTGTCGGCGCCTCTTCGTCGTCGATCCGATCGACGGCACCCGCGCCTTCCTGTCGAACGAGCCCGGATTTGCCCATGCCATCGCCGTCGTCGAAGAGGGCGAGGTTCTGGCAGGCGTCGTGCATCTTCCGGTGTTCGAGGAGACCTATGCCGCGATCCGCGGCGGCCCGGCATTGCTGAACGGCCAGCCGATCCGCAGCGCCGATCCGGCCTCGATCCAGGGGTCGAGCCTGCTCGCCTCGAAAGTCTGCGATGTCGCGACGAACTGGATTGACGAAAAGCCCGATTATCGCCGTTTTTTCCGCCCCTCGCTGGCCTGGCGGCTGTGTCTGGTGGCCGAGGGCCGCTTTGACGCCAGCCTGACGGTGCGGCCGACCTGGGAATGGGACGTGGCCGCCGCCAGCCTGATCGCCACCTGCGCGGGCGCCATCGTCACCGACCGGGCGGGCGCCTCGATCCGCTTCAACACCCCCAGCGCCCAGATCGAGGGATTGCTGGTCGGCGCCCCCGGTCTGCATGCGCAATACCTGTCCCGCTTGCGGCCCCTGGCCGAAGAATCCGATCTCTGATTACCGGATATAAACCTTCTCTCCCTAGCTTCAGCCTTGGCAAGAACTGCTGAACCAAGGGGGAATCCCATGCCAAGGCTTTGGCGCACCGTCATTTTCTTCATGCTGGGCATGTCGGCGCTGCTGCGTCCCGTGCTGGCGTCCGAGTCGGCCAGTTCGATCTCGGCCACCTGCGAAAGGGTCGCGGAATATGCCGCGCAGCAAAGCGGGGTTCCTGTTTCGGTGCTGAAAGCGATTTCGCTGACCGAAACCGGCAAGAAGATCGACGGCAAATTGCGGCCCTGGCCCTGGACCGTGAACATGGAGGGGGCGGGTCACTGGTTCGACACGCTTGATGAAGCCCGAACCTATGTGTTCAAGGAATTCCAGCGCGGGGCGCGCAGCTTCGACATCGGCTGCTTCCAGATCAATTACAAATGGCACAACGAGCATTTCTCCTCGATCGACGAGATGTTCGATCCGCAGGCGAATGCGCTTTATGCCGCCAAGTTCCTCTCCGATCTTTACGCCGAGACCGGGTCGTGGAACGCCGCCGCCGGGGCTTACCATTCCCGCACCAAGGAACATGCGGACCGCTATTCCGCCCGCTTCGCCGAGTTGCGTCAGCGCTTCATGGGCGCCGATGCTGCCGGGGAGGCGCTGGCGATGAATGCCGCACCCGAGGCGATGGGCTATGACGACATTCCGGAAATCCCTGACATCGTTGCCGCGATGAACGCGCCGATGACGCCGCCGAAGCCGCCGCGGGTCAATTCCTACCCGCTGCTGCGCCGCACCGGCACCGTCTCTCCGCCGCTTGGCGCCGCCCCCGGGGCCAGCCTTTTCGCCATCGCGCTCAACAAGACCGAGGTGAACTGATGCCGAAGCTGACGATTTCGGCGATCTTCCAGCCGACCATCCTTCTGGCTCTGGCGCTGATGGCGGTGATCGTGATGATGATCCTGCCGGTTCCGGCCTGGGTGCTTGACCTTGGCCTGGCGGTTTCCTTTGCCCTTGCGATCCTGATCTTCACCGTGACGCTTTTCATCGAGCGTCCGCTGGATTTCTCGGCCTTCCCGACGATTCTGCTGGCCTCGCTGATGCTGCGGCTGTCGCTGAACGTCTCCTCGACGAAGCTGATCATCGGCAATGGGCACACCGGACCCGGGGCCGCCGGACATGTGATCGAGGGTTTCGCCAATTTCATCATGGGCGGCTCGGTGATGATCGGGCTTGTCGTCTTTGGCGTGATCCTGATCGTCAACTTCATCGTGATCACCAAGGGCGCGGGCCGGATGGCCGAGGTGGGCGCCCGTTTCGCCCTCGATGCGATGCCGGGCAAACAGCTTGCCATCGACAGCGACATGAACGCTGGCGCCATCGACCATGCCGAGGCGCGGGCGCGGCGCGAAAAGGAACAGGCGGAAACGACCTTCTTTGGCTCGCTTGACGGTGCGTCGAAATTCGTCAAGGGCGATGCGGTCGCCGGTCTGCTGATCACGCTGCTGAACCTTGTCGTCGGCCTGGCCATCGGCACGATCGTGCATGACATGCCGCTGCAGCGCGCCTTGGAAACCTATGCGATCCTGACCGTCGGCGATGGCCTGACCAGCCAGATCCCGGCCGTGATCATCTCGATCGGCTCGGCCATCCTGCTGTCGCGCGGCGGTGCCAAGGGCTCGGCGGATTCGGCTCTGTTCGAGCAGCTTTCGCGCTATCCCTCGGCGCTGGCCACGGTGGCGGTGCTGATGGCGGGCTTTGCCATCGTGCCCGGACTGCCCTTCGTGCCCTTCATGATTGGCGCCATCGTGCTGGGCGGCACCGCCTTCATGGTCAAGCGCAGCACGATGAAAAAGGCCGAACTGGAGGCGATGCGCATTCCCGAAAGCACCGAGCCGAAGAAACGCAAGTCGATCGGCGACGTGCTGGATGTCGATGATATCCATGTCGAATTCGCCCCCGATCTGGTGGCGATGGCGCTGGACCCGGCAACCGGGCTCGACGCGCGGATCACCAACATGCGCAACCATGTGGCGGCCAGCTATGGTCTGATCCTGCCCGAAATCCGTCTGACCGACGATGCCACGCTGGATTCCGGCTGCTACCGCATCCGCATCCAGGGGGTCGAACAGGCCAAGGACAAGCTTTTCCCCGATCGCATCCTGGCGCTGATCACCGACAATCGCGATTTCCTGCCCGAGGGCGAAGACGTGCGCGAACCGGTCTATGGCGCCCCCGCGCGCTGGCTTTCGCCCGCGAAACAGGAAGATGCCGCCCTTGCCGGCTCGACCGTGGTCAGCCCGACCGAGGTTCTGGCAACCCATCTGCTCGAGGTGATCCGCCGCAATTTCGGCCGTCTGATGACGCTGCGGGCGCTGCGTCGCCTGCTGGACGAGGTCTGCAACCTCTCCGATCCGGTGCGGGCCGATTCGAACCGGCGGCTGCTTGACGAGCTGATCCCCGACAAGGTGCCGGTCGATCTGCTGCTGGCGGTGCTGCGCCTGCTTCTGGAAGAGCGTGTCTCGATCCGCAACTTGCTGGTGATCGTCGAATCCATCGCCGAGGTCCGCGGCATGCAATCGCCCGAGGCGATCTGCGAACATGTCCGCCAGCGTCTCGGCTTCCAGCTCGTCGCGGAATACCGCCGCGACGATGGCACGCTGCCGCTTTTGCAACTGGCGCCCGAATGGGAGGACACTTTCGCCGCCTTCCAGGTTCCCGGCGATCGCGGCCAGACCGATGTCGCGCTGCCGCCCGACAAGTTCAATCGTCTGGCCAACAATGTCGCCGAACGGATCGCGAAAGCGGGCGAAGCGGGCATCTTCCCGGCCATCGTCACCTCGACGCGGCGCCGTCGCTTCCTCAAGACGGTGCTGGGCGCCAAGGGCATCCTGGCCCCGGTGCTCAGCTTCGAGGAAATCGGCCTTGATGCGCGGCCCTCGATGGTCGGCGTGGTGCAGGCATGACCGAGGATCTTGCCCTCCTGCTGCAATCGACCCAGAACCTGCTCTGGGTCGGTTTCGTCGTCTTCCTGCGGGTGGGCGGCACGATGGCGGTGATGCCCGCCTTCGGCGAGATGCTGGTGCCGACCCGGGTCAAGCTTGCGCTTACCCTGGCCTTTACGGCAATCGTCCTGCCCGGCGCCCTGCCCCATGTCCAGGCGCCCCAGAGCTCGCTGCCGATCCCGGTCTGGCTTTTTGCCGAGGCGGTGATCGGTCTTTTCCTCGGTCTGATGCTGCGTCTGTTCGTGCTTTGCCTGCAGATCGCGGGCACGATCGCGGCGCAATCCACCTCGCTGTCGCAATTGTTCGGCGGCACCACCGGCGAGCCGCAACCTGCGGTGGGCGAACTTCTGGTTCTGGCCGGTCTGGCGATCTCGGTCCATCTTGGCCTGCATGTGAAAGTGACGCAGATCTTCCTTGGCTCGTATCAGGTCCTGCCCCCGGGCGCCTTTCCCGATGCCGACCTGTTCCGGCAATGGGGTCTTGGCGGCATTTCCCAGGCTTTCGCGCTCGGATTTTCGATTGCGGCGCCTTTCGTGATCGCCGGGCTGATCTACAACGTCGCGCTGGGCGCGATCAACCGGGCGATGCCGCAGCTGATGGTCTCGATGATCGGCGCTCCGGCGCAGACGCTTGGCGGGCTTGCGCTGCTGATGGTGGCGCTTCCGACCGGGCTTGTGGTCTGGCATGACGCTTTCGAAACCTTCCTGGCCGCGCCCTTCGAGGTGACGCGATGAGCGAGGAAGACGAAAGCTCGAAGGAATTCGACCCAACTCCGCAGAAAATCGAGCAGGCGCGCAAACAGGGCGATCTGGTCCGATCCTCCGAAGTCACCGTCGCCGCGGTTTATGCGGGATTCGTGGTGACCGCGCTGGCCTTCGGCAAAGCCACGCTCGAAGGGTTCGGGTCCTGGGCCAGCGTGCTGATCGATCAGGCCGATTCGATCTCGACCGAGTTGCTGGGCGGCGGCACCAGCGTGGCCGCCCGAATCCTGCTGAATACGAGCCTGTCGATTGCGCCCTGGTTGCTGTTGCCGGGCGTTTTGGTGCTGGGTGCCCTGTTTGCGCAACGCGCGGTCGTCTTTGCGCCCGAAAAGCTGATGCCGAAGCTGAACCGCATTGATCCGATCGCGAATTTCAAACAGAAATTCGGCCGCACGGGCCTGTTTGAATTCGCGAAGAGCTTCGTGAAACTGGTGGTGATCTCGATCATCCTGGGCAATTTCATCCTGCGCGAACTGCCGGAGATCCTGCTCAGCCAGAAGTTCGACGCGATGATCGTGGCGGGTCGATTTCCCGAATTGATCGTCGAATTCCTGCTGCTGATGCTCCTTCTGGCGGGTGTGATCGGCGCCATAGACTATCTGTGGCAAAGGTTCGAATTCCTGCGTCGCAACAAGATGACGCGCAAGGAACTCACCGACGAGATGAAGCAATCCGAAGGCGACCCCCATATCAAGGCGCAACGTCGGCAAAAGGCGATCGAAATCGCGACCAGGCAGATGATCGCGGATGTGGCCAAAGCGGATGTGGTGATCGTGAACCCGACTCACTATGCCGTGGCGCTGAAGTGGGAACGCGGCGTGAAGCGGGCCCCGGTCTGCGTTGCCAAGGGCGTCGACGAGGTGGCCGCGCGGATCCGCGAGGTCGCGGCCGAATCCGGTGTTCCGATCCATTCCGATCCTCCGACGGCCCGCGCCCTGCATGCGGCCGTGGAGGTCGGCGAGGAAATCCATCCGGACCATTATCGCCCCGTTGCCGCGGCGATCCGCTTTGCCGAAAAGATGCGCCGCCGGTCGCGCGAACGCGGGATGAGAAAATGAAACGCAAGGATCTCGATTCACTACAGGGGATCGCCTCGATGATCCGCGATCGCGAGATGGCCGAACTGGCCAAATTGACACTGCGGCGGCAGCGTCTCGAAGCCGAACGGCAAAAAGTCGGCGAGGAGGCGCAGGCCGCCTGGCGTGCCGGCTCCGAGAACATGATGCTGGCCCGGGCGGCGGAAAGTTTCGAAAAATGGGCGCAGATCCGGCAAACGCAGATCACAGATCATCTGGCGCAGCTGCAGCCCCTGATCGACTTGCAAAAGCAACGCACGGCGGCGGCGACGGGCCGCCACCGAAATATCGGCGAAATCGCCCGGGATCTTCTGGCAACGCAGCAGAAAGCCAAGGACAACCGGCTTTAGCCCGGCTCAACCGATCTGGCTGAGCGCCTGGCACAGCCGGTCGAGATCGTCGAGCGACCGGTAGCGAATCGTCACCTTCCCGCCCTCGACCCCGTCGTGATCGATGCTCACCGCCATGGCGATGGTCGCGGAAAGATCCGCCTCCAGCGCGCGCGTGTCCGCATCCTTCTCTCGGGCGGGACTGGCGGCCGATCTGGGGGATGCGGCGACCGATGGCGACGTTTCGCCCTTGGCAAGGCGCTCGACATCGCGGACCGACAACCCCCGCGTGATCGCCTCCTTCGCCAGACGCACAGGATCGGTGGCGGTCACCAGCGCGCGGGCATGACCGGCCGTCAGCTTGCCCTCGCGCAGGAACTCCTGCACCTCGTCGGGCAGGTTGAGCAGACGCAGCAGATTCGCGATATGGCTGCGGCTTTTCGACAGTGCCTCCGCCAGTTTTTCCTGCGTATGGCCGAAACGATCCATCAGCTGGCGATATCCCATCGCCTCTTCCAGCGGATTGAGATCAGCGCGCTGGATATTCTCGATGATCGCAACCTCGAGGACCTCGGTATCGGTAAAATCGCGCACGATCACCGGCAATTCGTGCAGCTTCGCCAATTGCGCCGCCCGCCAACGCCGCTCGCCCGCGACGATTTCGTAAAGATCGGCGCCCTCGGGATGCCGCCGCACGATCAGCGGCTGGATGATCCCCTTTTCGGCGATAGAGGCGCGCAATTCCTCCAGCGCCTCGGGCGCGAAGCTCCGACGCGGCTGATCGGGGTTCGGAACCACCTTCTCGATCGGCACCAGCAGATCCTTGCGCCGCAGTGCGGTCTCGGGTTCCGTCACGGGAAGCTGGACATCCGCCATCAGCGCAGACAGGCCGCGACCAAGACCGCGGCGCTCGGGTTTCTTTTCGCTCATCGCCTAGCCTTTCGTTTTCATCGTCGCATGATGGTCGAGCAATTCCGCCGCCAGCGACCTGTAGGCCTCGGCGCCTTTCGACGACGGATCATAGCTCAGCACCGGCAAGGCGTAGGAGGGCGCCTCGGAAATGCGCACATTGCGCGGGATCATCGTCCGGAACACCAATTCCCCAAGCGTGGCCCGGGCATCGGCCTCGACCTGCTGCGACAGGTTGTTGCGCACATCATACATGGTCAACACGACCCCTTCGATCCGCAGGTCACGGTTTGCGGTTTGCCGCACCTCGCGGATCGTCAGCATCAATTGCGAGAGACCTTCGAGGGCGAAAAATTCAGCCTGCAGCGGCACAAGAACCGACTGCGCCGCGACCATCGCATTCACCGTCAGAAGATTGAGCGAGGGCGGGCAGTCGATCAAAACGTAATCCAGCGCATAAAGGTCGATATCGGTCTGTCGCAACGCATCATGCAGCAGAAAACTGCGCTTTTCCGACGAAACGAGTTCCATGTCGGCAGAGGAGAGATCGATCGTCGCCGGCGAAAGAAACAGACCATCGAAAGCAGTCTTGTGGATGACATCCGACAAAGGTGCTTCGCCGAAAAGCAGGTCGTAAGTGCTGAACTTGCGATCCGCAAGCTCGAGACCAAGGCCGGTCGAGGCGTTCCCCTGCGGATCGAGATCGACCAGCAGCACACGGCAGCCGCGTTCGGCCATCGCCGCCGCAAGGTTTATCGCCGTCGTGGTCTTCCCGACGCCGCCTTTCTGGTTGGCAATCGCGACGATTCTTGGCTGGGCGGGTCGTATAGGATCAGGCACGTTGCAACCCCTTGATTTTCAAGACCACGGAATCCGGGTCCGTGGCACTGGGTTTCTGTTCACAATCAAAGGACCATGGCTGACGCGCCAGTGCAACCTCTTCGCGCCAGCTTCTGCCCTTTGGAAAGATCGCGACACCCTCTGGCAACAGGTGGCGGCTTGCGAAACCAAGAAGAACGTCAAGCGGCGCGAGCGCGCGGGCCGAAAGATGGTCCACCTGGAGCGGATCAAGCGATTCGATCCGGACAGAGGCAACCTTCGCCCCAAGATCCAACTCACGAACAGCATTCACCAGGAAGGCAGCCTTGCGCTTGTCGCTCTCGACAAGCGTGAGGCGCATGGTCGGAAAGATCTCGCGCGCGAGAATTCCAATGACCAATCCGGGAAACCCGCCACCGCTGCCGAGGTCCCCCCAATGCTGCGGAGGCGGATCTGCGATCTGCAGAAGCTGCGCAGAATCCAGAAAATGCCTTGTCCAGACCTCGGAAAGCGTGCTTTGCGATACAAGATTGATCGCCGGGTTCCATTTCAGCAGCAGGGCTTCCATAAGTTCAAGCCGAAGAATTGTTTCACGTGAAACATCGAATCGGCGGCGAAAGTCGTCTTGTCCGGTCACTTCGATGCCGCCCTTTTCTCTTGCCGCAACCGCGCCAGAAGCAAGGCAAGCGCAGCCGGGGTTGCGCCATCGACCATGGCAGCCTGATGCAATGTTCTGGGTCGGGCCGCGGAAAACTTCGCCTTCAGCTCATTCGACAGGCCGGTCAATCCGGCATACTCGAAGCCTTCGGGAATTTCCCAGTTCTCGTCACGGCGCATGGCTTCCACATCGCGCTGCTGCCGAAGGATGTAATTTGCGTAAAGCGCCTCCCGGGCCAGCTGAGCGCCAATATCCGGAGAAATCTCTGAAATCTCGGGAAAGGCAGCGCCAAGCTGCTCAAAGCTGACATCGGCAAAAGACAGCAACTGAAAAGCCGAGCGCCTTGTGCCGTCCTGATTAAGGTCCAGACCGAGCGCCATCGTTTGTTTCGGTGTCAGCGTGATCGCCTCCAGAACCTCTCGTCCGGCGGATATCGCCTGCATCTTCCGTTCGAAAATCACGCGACGCTCCGGCCCGACACAGCCAATCTCGACACCCCGCGGCGTGAGCCGCTGATCTGCATTGTCCGCACGCAGGAACAAGCGGAATTCGGCGCGAGAGGTGAACATGCGATAGGGCTCACTGACCCCCCGCCCAATCAAATCGTCAATCATGACACCGATATAGGACTCTGTCCGGCTGAAATTGACAGGGTCACGGCCCAGCGCCCTGGCCGCCGCGTTGATCCCGGCAACGAGGCCCTGCGCCGCGGCTTCCTCATATCCGGTCGTGCCGTTGATCTGACCCGCCAGAAACAAACCTTCCTGATCGCGCAGTTCCAGCGCCAGCGTCAGCGCCCGCGGATCGACGAAATCGTATTCGATCGCATAGCCAGGCTGCAGAATGCGCACCTGCTCCAATCCGCAGATTGACCGGACATAGGCCTCCTGAACATCGGCGGGCAAAGAGGTCGAAATGCCGTTGGGATAGACCGTGTCGTCCTCCAGACCCTCCGGCTCCAGAAAGACCTGATGCGAGGACTTATCGGCGAAGCGAATCACCTTATCCTCGATAGACGGACAATATCTTGGACCGACCCCCTCGATATGCCCACCATACATCGCCGAACGCTTCAGGTTGTTGCGAATGACCTCGTGCGTCGCTTCATTGGTATGCGTGATGCCGCAGGAGATCTGGCGCACGAAGGGCTTTTGGCTGAGAAAGCTCAGCATCACCGGGTCTTCATCCCCCGGTTGCGTTTCCAGCCTGTCCCAGTCGATGCTCCGGCCATCCAGCCGCGGCGGGGTTCCGGTCTTGAGACGTCCAACCTTCGGAACGATGGCGCGCAAACGATGCGCCAAGGGCACAGAAGCCTCGTCGCCGACGCGCCCGCCAGGCCTGCGCTGATCGCCGACATGGATCACCCCGTTCAGGAACGTGCCCGTCGTCAACACGACAGCCGCGGCGCGAATCTCCGACCCGTCCGCCAATCGAACGCCCGCGATGGTCGACCCGGACATCAGAAGATCCGTCACCTCCCCGGCAACAAGGTCCAGATTCGGCTGGCGCGCGCAAAGGTCTGCAATGGCGAGACGATAGAGCTTCCGGTCGGCTTGGGTCCTTGGACCCTGCACGGCTGGTCCCTTGCGACGGTTGAGAAGCCGGAATTGAATTCCTGCCCGGTCGGCCGCCTTGCCCATCACACCGTCCAGCGCGTCGATCTCGCGGACAAGATGCCCCTTGCCCAGGCCCCCGATCGCCGGATTGCAGGACATGACACCGATCGCCTCAAGACGCATCGTCACCAACGCCGTCCGTGCCCTAAGCCGCGCGGCCGCATGCGCGGCTTCGGTTCCCGCATGCCCGCCTCCGACGACGATCACGTCAAAATGTTTCACGTGAAACACTCCTCATTTGCCGATGCAGAAACTGGCGAAGATTTCATCAAGAAGGGCCTCGACATCAACCCGGCCAAGCAAGGATTCCAACGCCCGGACCGCGGTTCGACACTGCTCCGCCGCCAGATCAAGCCGTTCCAACCCGTGATCCAGTTCGCCAGAGGCCGCCCGCAAGGCGGCTTCGGCACGGGCCAGGCAGTCGCGATGCCGTTCGCGCGTCATCACCCCGGCCCCTGACGCCCGCTGCGACAACCGTGCCGTGATTTCGGCCACAAGCCTGTCGAGTCCCTCGCCGGTCTTTCCGGAAACACGAAGACCATCGCCCCCGCCAAGGTCCGACTTGCCCTTCACGACAAGATCATCGGCAACCGGGTCCAAAAGCGGAACTTCCCCCTCATCCAGCAGAAAAACGCGCAAATCCGCCTGTTGCGCCCGTTCGAGCGCGCGCGCAACCCCGATGGCTTCGACGCGATCCTCGGTTTCGCGCAGCCCTGCCGTGTCCAGCAAAGTGACCGCAAGACCCGAAAGATCCATGCGAACCTCGATCACATCCCGCGTCGTTCCCGCGATTTCCGAGGTGATCGCCGCTTCGCGCCCCGCCAGCGCATTCAGCAGGGTCGACTTGCCCGCATTGGGCCGACCGACGATCGCTACTTCAAACCCTTCGCGAACCCGCTCCGTCACCGAAATCCGCGCCATCTCGCGGCCCAGTTCCGCGGCGACATCCTTCAGCAAATCGCGCACTTCCGGAGTCACGTCCTCGGGGACATCCTCGTCGGCAAAATCGATGCAGGCTTCCATCAGCGCCGCCGCGCGAATCAGCTTGCTGCGCCAGACCTCCACCATCCGCCCGACCGCTCCCGACAGGACCGCCAAGGCCTGCCGTCGCTGCGCCTCGGTTTCCGCTTCGATCAGATCGGCCAGCCCCTCGACCTGCGCCAGATCCAGCCGACCGCTCTCCATCGCGCGTCGGGTGAACTCTCCCGGTTCCGCCAGCCGCAGAAATCCCAAGGACCCAAGCGCCTTCAGCACCGCAGCAACGGTTGCCAATGCCCCATGCAGGTGCAATTCCGCCGATTCCTCGCCGGTGAAACTGTGGCCCGGGGCGAAGCAAAGCACCAGCGCTTCATCCAGCACATCGGCGCCGGATTTCAGCAGCCGCACCGCAGTTTGCCGCGGCGGGGGCACATTGCCGCAAAGCGCGGCCACCGCCGCCCAAGACTGCGGCCCGGACAGGCGAATGACTGCAATGCCGGCCTTGCCGCGGCCGGATGCCTGCGCATAGATCGTATCCATCGAAATCCCTCTCGGGGGTAACGATACCTCAGCCGTTCATCGAATCGAAGAACTCGCCATTGGTTTTCGTCTGCTTCAGCTTCGAGATCAGGAATTCGATCGCATCCGTCGTGCCCATCGGGTTCAGGATGCGGCGCAGCAGATAGGTTTTCTGTAGGTCTTTCTGATCGACCAGAAGATCTTCCTTCCGCGTACCGGATTTCAGAATATCCATCGCCGGGAAGACGCGCTTGTCGGCGACCTTGCGGTCCAGCACGATCTCGCTGTTGCCGGTGCCCTTGAATTCTTCAAAGATCACCTCGTCCATGCGCGAGCCGGTGTCGATCAGCGCCGTGGCAATGATCGTCAGCGAGCCGCCCTCTTCGATGTTGCGCGCCGCGCCAAAGAAGCGCTTCGGCCGCTGCAGCGCGTTGGCATCGACACCGCCCGTCAGCACCTTGCCCGAGCTGGGCACGACCGTGTTGTAAGCCCGCCCAAGTCTTGTGATCGAGTCGAGCAAGATCACCACATCTCGTTTGTGCTCGACCAGACGCTTGGCCTTTTCGATCACCATTTCGGCCACGGCAACGTGGCGCGTCGCGGGTTCGTCGAAGGTCGAGGAAATCACCTCGCCCTTCACCGAGCGCTGCATGTCGGTGACCTCTTCCGGGCGTTCGTCGATCAGAAGCACGATCAGATAGCATTCCGGATGGTTCATCGCGATCGAATGGGCGATGTTCTGCAGCAGAACGGTTTTCCCGGTCCGCGGCGGCGCCACGATCAGCCCGCGCTGCCCCTTGCCGATCGGCGACACCAGGTCGATGATCCGCGCCGAACGATCCCGCAGCGTCGGGTCCTCGATCTCCATCTTCAGCCGTTCATCGGGGTAAAGCGGCGTCAGGTTGTCGAAGGCCACCTTGTGACGCGCCTTTTCCGGGTCTTCGAAATTGATCCGTTCCACCCCGGTCAGGGCGAAATAGCGCTCGTTTTCGCCCGGCGCGCGGATGATGCCTTCGACCGTGTCGCCGGTGCGCAGGCTGAACTGACGGATCATCTCGGGCGACACATAGATGTCATCGGGGCCGGGCAGATAGTTCGCCTCGGGCGAGCGCAGGAAGCCGAACCCGTCCTGCAGCACTTCCAGCACGCCATCGCCACCGATCTCGATATCTTCCTCGGCATGTTCCTTGAGGATCGAGAACATCATCTCGCCCTTGCGCATGGTCGAGGCGTTCTCGATCTCCCATTCCTCGGCCATGGCCAGAAGATCCTTGGGGCTTTTCGCCTTCAGATCGGAAAGGTTCAAACGTTCGGTCATCTCGTATCCATCCGCGAAAGGCGCCAGACCCCGAAAGGGCGGCGCAGCAGGGGTCAGGGCTTGGCTAAACCTGTCGGCCGGACGGCCGGGGCTGCGGCGCTTCTACGCCCAAACCCCGGGTCGAGTCAACGAAGTCAGAATTTCACGATCACCGCGATGACGATGAGGAACATCAGCAGCGTCGGCACTTCGTTCATCATCCGCCATTGCCGGCCGGCCAGATCATTCGTGCCATCGACGAATTTCAGCCGCGCGCGTGCCAGGAACAGGTGAAACACCGTCATGGCGATCACGCAGGCGCCCTTGATCCAGGGCCATTGCATGCTCCAGTCGATGATCCCCGGCGTGAAGACCAGACACAGGCCAAAGACCCAGGTCGAGACCGCCGCCGGGTTCATGATCGCCTTGAGCAGCAGCCGTTCCTGATGCTGAAACAGCTGATCCATGTCGCTGCCGCGAACAACACCCTGCTTTCTCAGCCCTTCGACGTGATAAACGTAAAGCCGCGGCAGGTAGAACAGGCCCGCCATCCAGGCCAGCACCGACATCACATGCAGCGACTTCGTCCAGAAATACCACTCCGAAAGGAAATCCGTGACGAGTTCGAACATCTGAGCCTCCTGTGTCGGCTTCTTCTTAAGAATATTTCTTGAAAAGAAAAGATGATGATTTTGTAAGGGCTGTGGACAGTGTGGATAGATGACTTTTCCCGTCGCTTTTCCGCCCTGTGCGCAAGCTGGCGGCACTGTTGAAAAACCCTGTTGATGGTTTTGATTTATCCTTTTTTACTCAAAGCTTTGCGCGGTTGAAAATCGGGGTGTCCCCTTGGGGTATTCCGTTTTCGTTCTTGTGCGATGCGGCACTTCCTCACATCCGGCCGGGCGGGCTTCCCACATGCTGGGAGTCTCCCTTCGTTCCTTGACAAAAGCCCCCCCGAACGGGGAGGAAAGATGCGGGGCCGCTTGCTCCCCCAGCTTCACCCCATGGTTTTCCTGCCGGTTGTCCACATGTTTCCCGACCTTGTTCTGGCCTCGTCTTCGGAAATCCGCTCCCGGCTTTTGCGCGCTGCCGGGCTTGGTGTGACGATTTCGCCAGCCCGTATCGACGAAGAGGCGATCCGTCACGGGCTCGCACAGGAGGGCGCCACGCCCCGCGATGTCGCCGATCATCTGGCCGAGGCGAAGGCGGTGAAGCAATCCGCCCGCTACCCCGGCGCGCTGGTGCTGGGCGCCGATCAGGTGCTTGAATTGCAAGGCGAGATCTTCTCGAAACCCGAAACCCCCGATCAGGCCCGGGCGCAGCTGCGCGCGCTGTCGGGCCAGACGCATCGGCTGCTCTCGGCGCTGGTCGTGGTGCAGGATGGCCGCCCGCTATGGGGCCATCTGGCCGAGGTGCGGCTCACCATGCACCCGCTCTCTGACGCGTTCATCGCCGAGTATACCGCCCGCAACTGGGACTCGATCCGCCACGCCGTCGGCTGCTACAAGCTCGAAGAGGAAGGCGTGCGGTTGTTTTCCGCGGTCGAGGGCGATTATTTTGCCGTTCTGGGCCTGCCCCTGATCGAATTTCTGAACTGGCTGCGCGCCCGAGGAGATCTGACGACATGACCCGCATTCCTCTGGCCGGGGTGATCGGTCATCCGATCAATCACTCCCGCTCGCCCGCGCTGCATGGCTATTGGCTGAAAACCTGTGGCATCCGTGGCCATTACATCCCGATGGATGTGGCCGAAGGCGATCTGGAAGCCGTTCTGCGGGCCCTGCCCCGCGCCGGGTTTGTCGGCTGCAACATCACCATTCCGCACAAGGAAACAGCGCTGGCGCTGGCCGATGTGGTCTCTGACCGTGCCGCGCGGATCGGGGCGGCGAATACGCTCGTTTTCGATGAAACCGGCCGGATTCATGCTGACAACACCGACGGCATCGGCTTTCTTGCCAATCTGATCGAGGGCGCCCCGGGCTGGCAGGCCAGTTCCGGCCCCGCCGCGGTGATCGGCGCAGGCGGCGCCGCCCGCGCCATCGTCGTGGCCCTGCTTGATGCCGGTTGCCCGGAAATCCGCATCGCCAACCGCACCCGCGCCCGGGCCGAGGCACTTTGCACCGAATTCGGCCCCCGCCTCGTGGTTCAGGACTGGGACAGCGTCGGCCAGATCTTCGAGGACGCGACGACGGTGGTGAACACCTCCTCGCTTGGCATGGCGGGCAAGGCCGCCTTCGACCTGCCGCTGGACACCCTTTCCGCCCCGGCCGTCGTCACCGATTGCGTCTATACCCCCCTGCGCACCGATTTCCTGAATGCCGCCGCCGCCCGCGGCTGTGTCACCGTCGACGGTCTTGGCATGCTCTTGCATCAGGCCGTCCCGGGGTTCGAGCGCTGGTTCGGCCACCGCCCCGAAGTCACCCCGGAATTGCGCGCCGTGGTGTTGGCGGCATGAAAGGCCCCTTCCGTCTCGGTCTCACCGGCTCGATCGGCATGGGGAAATCGACGACGGCGCGACTTTTTGCGGATGAGGGCATCCCGGTCTGGGATGCTGACGCCACGGTTCATGCGATTTACGCCAAAGGCGGCGCCGCCGTTGCGCCTTTGGCGGCGATCTTCCCCGAAGCGATCCGCGACGGCGCGGTGGATCGGGACCGGCTGAAGACCCTGCTGAAAGCCGACAAACAGGCTCTATCCCGGCTGGAATCGGTGGTTCATCCGCTGGTGCAGGCGTCGCGGCAGGCGTTCCTTCTGGCCCATCAAACCGCGGATCTGATCCTTCTGGATATCCCGCTGCTCTATGAGACCGGCGCCGAAAAGGACTGCGATGCCGTGCTTGTCGTCACCGCCCCGCCCGATGTGCAACGCGCCCGCGTTCTGGCCCGCGGCCAGATGACCGCTGCGCAGCTGGACATGATCCTCGCCCGCCAGCTGCCCGATGCCGAAAAGCGCCGCCGTGCCGATCATGTGATCCAGACCTTGATCCTTGAACAGACCCGCGCCGAAGTGCGAAAGCTGATCGCAACCCTGCGGAGCCGCCATGCGTGAAATCGTCCTTGATACCGAAACCACCGGATTTGAACCCTCCGAAGGGCATCGCATCGTCGAAATCGGCGCGGTCGAGCTGATGAACCACGTCCCCACCGGGCGGACCTATCATCAATACATCAACCCCGAACGCGCGATGCCGCAGGAAGCCTTTGCCGTGCATGGCTTGGGCGATGATTTCCTGCGCGACAAGCCGAAATTCGGTGCGATTGCGCAGGATTTCCTCGATTTCATCGGCGCGGATTCGAAGCTTGTCATCCACAATGCCGCCTTCGACATGAAATTCCTGAATGCGGAACTCGGCTGGGTGCAAAAGCCGCTGATCGCGGCGGATCGTGCGCTGGACACCCTGGCGATGGCGCGGCGAAAATTTCCCGGCTCGCCCGCCACGCTCGATGCGCTGTGCCGTCGGTTCGGCATCGACAATTCGGCCCGGACCCTGCACGGGGCGCTCCTCGATTCCGAGATTCTGGCCGAAGTCTATCTGGAACTGATTGGTGGCAGGCAACCCGGGTTTGGCCTCAATATCGACCCTGTTCAGGCCAAATCCACGGTTTCCGGCGGCGAATGGCGGCCCCGGCCGCGCCCCGTTCCCCTGCCCCCGCGGATCACCGAGGCCGAGGCCGAAGCCCATGTCGCCTTTGTCGCCAAACTGGGCGAGGGTGCGATCTGGAAGCGGCCCCGCTGACACATAAATTTCACAAAACGCAGCCTTGCGGCAATTTTCCCATTCCATCCCCGCCCCGCAGCCATTAGATGCATCGCGTTCGCAGTTTAGGGCGTTCGCAGTTTTGGGGAGGGAGCCCATGCTGGACTTCGCTACGATGCGCGCGGCTCTGGCCGAGGCTTATGATCTGGCGCCCTCGCTGACGCTGGCGCAAGAGATGGCCGAGGTTCATGCCCGCATGGATCGCGTGATCCCCCTGCCCGATTTCGCCCGCCACGCGCCCTATATCCGCGCGATCAACCGGCTGAAGCGCGAAAAGAACGCGGTGATCCTGGCGCATAACTACATGACGCCCGAGATTTATCACGGTGTCGCCGATGTCGTGGGCGACAGCCTGCAGCTGGCGATCGAGGCGACGAAGGTCGAGGCCGAGACCATCGTGCAATGCGGCGTGCATTTCATGGCCGAGACCTCGAAGATCCTGAACCCGGCCAAGCGCGTGCTGATCCCCGATGTTCAGGCGGGCTGTTCGTTGGCCGAAAGCATCACCCCCGAAGGCATCGCTCAGATGCGGGCGAAATACCCGGGCGCGCCGGTCGTCAGCTATGTCAACACCACGGCGGCGGTCAAAGCCGCGTCGGACATCTGCTGCACCTCGGCCAATGCGGCGCGGATCGTGGCGGCCCTGCCCGAACAGACGGTCATCATGACGCCCGATCAATATCTGGCGCAGAACGTGGCGAAGGCCGTGCCGCAGAAAAACGTGGTCTGGTGGGCCGGGTCCTGCATCGTGCATGAACAATACACGCCGCAAGACCTGCGCGATTTCCGCGCCTGGCATCCCGGAACGAAGATCATCGCCCACCCGGAATGCCCGCCCGATGTGGTGGCCGAGGCGGATTTTTCGGGCTCGACCGCGGGGATGATCGACTTCGTGACGCGCGAAAAACCGGCGCAGGTGATGCTGGTCACCGAATGCTCGATGGCCTCGAACATCGCCGATGCCCTGCCCTCGGTCGAGTTTCTGGGGCCCTGCAACATGTGCCCCTATATGAAGATGATCACGCTGGAAAAGATCCTGTGGTCGCTGCATGCGGGCACAGAAGAGGTTACCGTCGATCCCGCCATCGCGGGCAAGGCGCGGGCAGCGGTCGAACGCATGATCGAGCTGTCGCGGTGAGCGATCCGGTGATCGAGACCCCGCGCGTCGTCATCGTCGGTGCGGGGCTGGGGGCGCTTTATGCGGCGCTGAAACTGGCACCGCATCCGGTTCTGGTGATCTCGCCCGAGAGCTTGGGCGAAGGCGCGTCGTCGGCCTGGGCGCAGGGGGGTGTGGCTGCTGCAATGGCCCCCCCCGACAGCGCCGAGGATCACGCGAAAGACACCGAAACCGCAGGGGCCGGCACCGTCGATGCCGCCATCGCGCGTCTGGTGACGAACGAGGCGCGCAATCGCATTCTCGATCTGACCGCTTTGGGCGCGCCTTTCGACCGCGATGCGCAGGGCGATTATGTGATGTCGCGCGAGGCCGCCCATTCCCGCCCCCGCGTCGTGCGGGTCAAGGGCGATCAGGCGGGCCATGAGATCATGCAGACGCTGATTGCCGCCGTGCGCGCCTGCCCCTCGGTGCAGGTGCTCGAAGGGGTGATTGCGACGCGGCTTCAGGTCCAGAATGGCACCGTCACCGGGCTTTGGGTTGAATCCGCCGCCGCCTCGACCGGCCGCGTGCTGATCCGCACCCCTGCGGTGCTGCTCGCCGGGGGCGGCTCGGGCGGGCTTTACGCCGTCACCACCAACCCGCCGCGCATCCGGGGTCAGGTGATTGGCATGGCCGCCCGGGCGGGCGCCCTGATTGCCGATGCGGAATTCGTGCAATTCCACCCGACGGCGATGGCGACGGGCGAAGACCCGGCCCCCTTGGCGACCGAGGCGCTTCGGGGTGAAGGCGCCGTCCTGCTCAATGACCGGGGCGAGCGCTTCATGCTTCCGATCCATCCCGATGCCGAACTCGCGCCGCGCGATATCGTTGCCCGCGCGGTCTATCTGGAACGGCAGGCGGGGCGGAACCCGGTTCTGGACACGCGTCAGGTGCTGGGGGCCGAGCTGCCGAAACGCTTCCCCGCCGTCGCGGAAGCCTGCTTTTCAGCCGGAATAGACCCTGTTTTGCAACCGATCCCGGTTGCCGCCGCCGCGCATTATCACATGGGCGGGATTGCCGTCGATGACCGCGGCCGATCCTCGCTGAACCGGCTCTGGGTCTGCGGCGAGGCCTCCTCGACCGGGCTGCATGGCGCCAATCGGCTGGCCTCGAACGGGCTTCTGGAAGCGCTTGTCTTCGCCCGCATCTGTGCCGAAGGCATTGCCGAAACGGTCCCCGTGACGCAGGCCGACACCGTTGCCCTGTCCTTCCCCGCGGGCGGTTCCCCGGTGGACGAAGCCGCGGTGGCCCGTCTGCGGCAGGCGATGACCGATGGCGTCGGCGTTGTCCGGGATGCCACAGGGCTGAAAGCCGCCCTGCGCATCCTTGCGGAAATCGAGGCCAAGGCCGACCGCGAGGCGCTCCGCAACATGACCGCCACCGCGACGCTGATTGCCGCCGCGGCGCTGATCCGCACCGAAAGCCGGGGCGGCCATTACCGCTCCGATTTCCCGAAAACAGACCCTGTTCAAGCCAAACGCAGCTTTCTGACCCTGACCGAAGCGCTGGACATCCGCGCCCGCGCGCTGGAGGAAGAATGACCCAACTGCCCGATTTCCTGCTGGAACCCGTGATCCGCGCCGCGCTGATGGAGGATCTCTCGCCGATGGGCGATGTCACCACCCGCGCCGTCGTGCCCGCCAGCACGCGCTATGAAGCCCGGGTGAACGCCCGCGAAGAGGGCGTCGTCTCGGGGATGCAGGTCGCCGCCCTCGCCTTTCGCCTTGTCGATCCGACGCTTGCGGTCACCACCCATGTCGCCGACGGCCATCCCTGCGGCAAGGGTCAATGCCTGATGACGATTTCGGGCGCAGCCGCCTCGATCCTGATGGGGGAACGGGTTGCGCTGAACTTCGCGGGCCGGATGACCGGCATCGCCAGCCTGACCGCCAGTTTCGTCGCGCAAACCCGCGGCACCAAAACCCGCATCACCTGCACCCGCAAGACCACCCCCGGCCTGCGCCTGATCGAGAAAACCGCGGTGGCGCATGGCGGCGGCTCGAACCACCGCTTTGGCCTCTCCGATGCGATCCTGATCAAGGACAACCATATTGCCGCCGCCGGGGGCATCCGCGCCGTGCTGGAAGCCGCCAAGGCCGCCTGCAGCCACATGATGCGCGTCGAGCTGGAGGTGGACAGCCTGGACCAGCTGGAACAGGCGCTGTCCATCGGTGGCGCCGACGTGATCTTGCTCGACAACATGGACACGCCGACCCTGCGCGAGGCGGTGGCGCTGACCCACGGCCGCGTGGTGCTGGAAGCCTCGGGCAACATGCGGCTCGACCGCATCGCCGAAGTCGCCGCGACCGGGGTTGATTACATTTCGTCGGGGGCGCTGACGCATTCGGCGCGCACCTTCGACCTTGGCCTCGATTTCTGACCGAACAGAGCCTATTTCTTCAGGTGTTCGGCGAAAATGTCGAACACCTGTTCATAGACGGCGCGCTTGAAGGGCACGATCTTTTCCACCAGTTCCGCCGGTTCCATCCAGCGCCAGACGGAAAATTCCGGGTGCTCGGTCGCGATATTCACATCGCTGTCCTGGCCCAGAAAGCGGAACAGGAACCATTTCTGCTTCTGGCCGCGATATTTGCCGCCCCAGATATTGCCGATCAGCTCCTCGGGCAGGTCATAGACCAGCCAATCCTCGGTCTTGGCGATCTTTTCCACCAGATCCGGGCGGACCCCGGTTTCCTCCTGCAGCTCGCGCAGCGCGGCTTCCTTCGGCCGTTCGCCCGCGTCGATGCCCCCTTGCGGCATCTGCCAGGCATGGCCCGGATTGTCGATGCGCTGACCGGCAAAGATCAGTCCCTTTGCGTTGATCAGCACAAGGCCGACATTCTTGCGATAGGGCAGCGCGGCAAGCTTTTCGGGGGTCATCTTGTCCTCATGTGGCAAGGGGGCCTTTCGGCCCCCGGTCCGGGATTACGGCTTGGCGGGTTTCGCCGCGGCTTTCGGATCGTCCACCGGCTCGATCGTCTGACCGGCGACGGCCAGCCCCTTGATGATGTCGATCGCATAGGCCAGCTGGAAATCCTCCAGCCGCATCTTGGCGGCTTCCTCGGCCTTGACGCGTTCTTCCTCGGCCTGCTTCTTCTCGTCCTCGGTCATCGAGTCGTTCGACAGCACGCCGCGCAGATCGGCCTCGGACCGGGTGTCCGCCGTGTCTTCCTTGTCGGTTTCGGGCGGCGCGGGCGGTTGCGGCACGACGATGTCGGGGGCAATCCCCAAAGCCTGGATCGACCGCCCCGAGGGCGTGTAATAGCGCGAGGTGGTCAGCCGCATCGCCCCCTCGTTCTGCACCGGAATGACCGTCTGCACCGAGCCCTTGCCGAAGCTTTTCGTCCCCACGACGATGGCGCGGTGATGATCCTGCAGCGCCCCGGTGACGATCTCCGACGCCGAGGCCGAGCCGCCATTGATCAGCACGACAATCGGCTTGCCCGCGGCCAGATCGCCCGGCGTGGCGTTGAACCGTTCGCTTTCCTCGGGCTTGCGGCCGCGGGTCGAAACGATCTCGCCCTTGTCAAGGAACGCATCCGAAACGGCGATCGCCTGCGTCAGCAGCCCGCCCGGGTTGTTGCGCAGATCCAGCACCACCCCGTTCAGCTTGCCGATGCCGCCCGCTTCCTCGGCCACCTTCTTCAGGCTCTCCTGCAGGTTCGGGAAGGTCTGGTCGTTGAAGGTGGTGATGCGCAGGATCGCGGTATTCGCCTCCAGCCGCCCCTTGACCGCGGTCAGCTTGATCGTGTCGCGGGTCAACGTCACGTCAAAGGGTTCGGTCTTGCCTTCGCGCACGATTTTCAGCGTCACCTCGCTGCCGACCGGACCGCGCATCTTGTCCACCGCATCATCCAGCGTCAGCCCCATCAGGCTTTCGCCATTCACATGGGTGATGAAATCGCTGGCCAGAATGCCCGCGGCGGCGGCGGGCGTGCCATCCATCGGCGAGACCACCTTGACCGCGCCGTTTTCCATCGTCACTTCGATGCCCAGACCGCCGAAAGAACCGCGCGTCTGCACCTTCATGTCGTCATATTCTTCGGCGGGCATGAAGCTGGAATGCGGATCAAGCGACGACAGCATGCCGTTGATCGCCGCTTCGATCAGCTTCTTGTCGTCCACCTGTTCGACGTAATCGGTGCGGATGCGCTTGAACACGTCGCCAAACAGATCCAGCTCCTGATAGACCGAGGCCGGTTTCGACGTCTCCTCCGCCAGAAGCGGCGCCACCTGCACCGAGAGCAACGTCCCGGCGATCGTTCCGCCCAGTGCGGCAATGACGAATTTCTTCATTTTCAGCCCTTGTTCTGGTCTTTCGTCGGGGTGAACCACGGCGCGGGGTCCACGGGCTTCTTGCCCTTCCTCAACTCGATATAAAGCGTTTCCGAGCGCGTGGCGCCACTCCCCATCTGCGCGTTTCTCAGGAAATCCTCGCCGAATTCCTGTGCCCCGGGTTCGCGCCCGCCCATCAGCCCGACCGGGGCCCCCGCGGCCAGCACGTCGCCCGTTTCACCATAGACGCTGCCCAGCCCCGCCAGAACAAGAAGATAGCCCTCTGCCGGTTCGAGGATCATCACATTTCCGTAGTCGAGCAGCGGGCCGCGATAACGGATCGTGGCGGGCCAGGGCGTCGTCACCAGCGCCGCGGGCGCCGTTGCCACCACCAGCCCCGGACGGCGGATGCCTGCCGCATCGGCTTCGTCGAACTTGCGCAGCACGGTCCCCAGAACCGGCATCGGCAGGCTGCCCTTGGCGCCTGCGAAATCCTCCATCGGGGCGCCGATATCGCCCTCGAGATCGGCCAGACCCGAGGCGAAGCCCTCCAGCGTATCGACGCTTTCGACCAGTTCGCGCAGCTCTTCGGGCTCTTCCAGATAGCGGCGCGGCAGTTTCGAGCGATCCGCCACCGCCTTCGACAGCGCCGTCCGTGCCGCCTGAACCGAGGCCAGCCCGGTTTCCAGCACCTTCTGCGCATTGCCCTGCACCGCGCGCAGCTCTTCGATCTCGATCAGATCGGCGCGCATCTTTTCCGCCTCGGCCTGCAGCGCGGGCGTCACCGCGCCCAGCATCATCCCCGACCGCGCCGTGCCCAGGGGCCCCGAGGGATGCAGCAGCAACAGCGGCCCCTCGGTGCCGCTCATCGTGCTCATCACGCCCAGAAGCCGGCCGATATCTTCGCGTTTCGCCTCGAATTTCGCGCGGATCTCGGCTTCGCGCACGGCGGCCCGGCGCAGCCCGTCGCGCAGCGCGCCAAGGCCGGTTTCATAGGCCGAAATCGTCCGCGTCAGCGCCGCCACCCGGTCGGCCTTGGTCTGGGCCGCGTCCAAAGCCTCGATCGAGGCGCGCAGATCCTCGGCGGCCTTTTGCGCCACGTCACCGGCAGGGCTGGCCAAGGCCGTCCCCGCGGAAAGCAGAAGGGCAAGGACCGCCTGACGGATCATCTGTCGATCAGCGTCTTGCCGGTCATTTCCGGCGGCACGGGCAGTTGCATCAGGTCAAGCAGCGTCGGGGCAAGGTCGGACAGCCGCCCCGGATGCAGGCTGACCCCCGCGGGGCCACCGACCAGCGCCACCGGCACCAGGTTCGTCGTATGCGCGGTGTGCGGCCCGCCCGTCACCGGGTCGATCATGGTTTCACAGTTGCCGTGATCGGCGGTGATGATCATCGCCCCCCCGGCCTTTTCGAGCGCCGCCAGCACCCGGCCCAGATCGCGGTCGATTTCCTCGCAGGCGGCAATCGCGGCGGGCAGGCTGCCGGTATGGCCGACCATGTCCGGGTTGGCATAGTTCACCACGATCAGATCATAGCCCTTCTCGATCGCGGCGACGAAGTGATCGGTGACCTCTGGGGCCGACATTTCGGGCTGCAGGTCATAGGTCGCCACCTTGGGCGATTTCGGCATGTAGCGATCCTCGCCCGCCCAAGGCGCTTCCTTGCCGCCGTTCAGGAAGAAGGTCACATGCGGGTATTTCTCGGTTTCCGCCAGATGGAACTGCGTAAGCCCCTGTTTCGAAACCCATTCGCCCAAGGTGTTGACGATATCGCGCTTCGGGTAAGCCGCCGTCATGTAGGCGTTATGGGTGATTGAATATTCGACCATCCCCAGCATCGCCGACCAGTGCGGCCGGGCCGAGACGTCAAATTCCACAAAGCCCGGCTCGCCCAGCGTGCGCAGAATTTCCCGCGCCCGGTCGGCGCGGAAGTTGAGGCAGAAGAAGCCGTCGTGATCCGCCGTGCCAGTGTAACCGGCAATCACGGTCGGCTTGATGAACTCGTCCATCTCGCCCTTGGCATAGCTTTGCGCGACGGCCTCGGCCGGAGTGGCGGCGCTGAACCCCTGCCCTTTCACCATCGCGTCAAAGGCGGTGCCGACGCGCTCCCAGCGGTTGTCCCGGTCCATCGCCCAGTAGCGGCCGATCACCGTGGCAACGCTGCAGCCCGCGGGCAGACGCGCGCACAGGTCATCGACGAACCGGGCGGCGGAATCCGGGGCGACGTCGCGGCCATCAGTGATCGCATGCAGCACGACCGGAACCCCTGCCCCGGCAATCATCTTGCAGGCCGCCAGAACGTGTTCGATATGGCCATGCACGCCGCCATCGGACACGACACCCATCAGATGCGCCCGGCCCCCGGCGGTCTTCACTTTCTCAATGAATTCAAGGATCGGCGCGTTCTGGAAAAAGCTGCCATCCTCGATCGCCAGATCGATCTGGCCCAGATCCATCGCCACCACACGCCCGGCGCCGATATTGGTATGCCCGACCTCCGAATTGCCCATCTGCCCGGTGGGCAGGCCGACATC
Source organism: Rhodobacter capsulatus (assembly GCF_052363185.1). GTDB lineage: Bacteria > Pseudomonadota > Alphaproteobacteria > Rhodobacterales > Rhodobacteraceae > Rhodobacter > Rhodobacter capsulatus_E. Next base: position 87,840 of record NZ_CP198955.1, read on the forward strand.
ATTGCCATGGGTGATCAGCGTCGCTTTCGGGCAGGTGGCAAAAACCCGGTCCAGGTTCGGCGTATGGGCCAGTTTCGGGGCGTTCCCCTCGGTTTCGGCGCGTTCGCCCCAGCCATCGAGAATGCACAGAACAACGGGTTTCGGACGGGTCATCGGCGCCTCCTGACGAATTTGCCCCTTCCTACGCTGCCCCGGCCGAAACGGCAAGTTCGGCGGGATCAGACCCGGTGATAGGGCGTTCCGGCCAGAATCTGCCCGGCGCGGTAAAGCTGTTCGGCCAGCATCACCCGCACCAGCATATGCGGCCAGACCATCTTGCCGAAGGACAGCGACCAGTCGGCCCGCGCCCGCAGCGCAGGGGCAATCCCGTCCGCCCCGCCGATGACGAAAGTCACATCCCGCGCCGCATCGCGCCAGCCGCCCAGCCGCGCGGCAAACTCGGGCGAGGAGATCACGTCCCCCCGCTCGTCCAGCGTCACCAGCACCGATCCGGCGGGAATCGCGCGCTCCAGCAGAACCGCCTCGGCCTCCATGCCCAGATTGCGCTTGTCCTCGACCTCAAGGATCGCGGCCGGCCCAAGACCAAAGGACCGCCCGGCCTTGCCGAAGCGGTCCAGATAATCCGTGATCAGATCCAGCTCGGGGCCCTTGCGCAGCTTGCCCACCGCGCAGATCGTGACCTTCATGCGCCGATCAGACCTTGGCGCCGGTCGGCATCCACATCTTTTCCAGCTGATAGAATTCGCGCACTTCCGGGCGGAAGACATGCACGATCACATCGGTGGCGTCGATCAGAACCCAGTCGCCCTGATCCTTGCCCTCGATCTTGCAATTGCGGCCAAAGGCTTCCTTCAGCCGCTCCATCAGCTTCTCGGCGATGGCGCCGACCTGACGCGACGACCGGCCCGAGCAGATCACCATGTGATCGGCAATCGAGGACCGACCGCGCAGGTCGATGGCGACGATGTCTTCTGCCTTGTCGTCGTCGAGGGAAGAAAGCACGAGCGCCAGCACCTGATCGCTCGTTTCGGCATCCGTGACATTCATGGTCATGGCTGCCACCGGTGCACCCGAAGCGACGGGCGCGGCATTGAGATGAGACAGGACATTGTCCTCCGAAACTCCACACGCCACTTACCCCGGGCGCCAGGTCGAAGCCAAACCTAACATCGCGGGGGCGAAATCTCAACCGATGGGCGACAGAATTGCTGAAGCCGTGGCAAAGGGTGTCACATCGCGGCCAAATTCCTTGCGTCAAGACCCGCCTTGGCCTATATCGCGGCCATGATCCGCATCTTCGACATGGACGATCGCGCCCGGCTTCGGGAACGCTTCTACGGCGAAAGCCGTTCCATCCTCGCCCGACTTTGACGTTGGCCGCGGGGGCTTCGCCCTGTCCGCCCGGCCGTTCCGGCCAAGATCTTCCTCAGCTATCCAAAGAGAGAGCCATGTCCGCTCCGAAGACCCTTTATGACAAGATCTGGGATGCCCATGTCGTCAGTGAAGACGCCGATGGCACCTGCCTGCTCTATATCGACCGCCATCTGGTCCATGAAGTGACCAGCCCCCAGGCCTTCGAGGGCCTGCGCATGACCGGTCGCAAGGTCCGCTGCCCGGAAAAGACCATCGCCGTGCCGGATCACAACGTCCCCACCACCGAGGGCCGTGAGACGCATATCGAAAACGAGGAAAGCCGCATTCAGGTCGAGGCGCTCGACAAGAACGCCAAGGAATTCGGCATCCATTATTATCCGGTGACCGATATCCGTCAGGGCATCGTGCATATCGTCGGCCCGGAACAGGGCTGGACGCTGCCGGGCATGACCGTCGTTTGCGGCGACAGCCACACCGCCACGCATGGCGCCTTTGGCGCGCTGGCGCATGGGATCGGCACGTCCGAGGTGGAACACGTTCTGGCGACGCAGACGCTGATCCAGAAGAAATCGAAGAACATGAAGGTGGAAATCACCGGCAAGCTGCGTCCGGGCGTGACCGCCAAGGATATCACGCTCGCCGTGATCGGCCTGACCGGCACCGCGGGCGGCACCGGCCATGTGATCGAATATTGCGGCGAGGCGATCCGCGCGCTGTCGATGGAAGGCCGGATGACGGTCTGCAACATGGCGATCGAGGGCGGCGCCCGTGCGGGCCTCATCGCCCCCGATGAAACCACCTTCGACTATGTGAAGGGCCGCGCCCATGCGCCGAAAGGCGCGCAGTGGGAAGCGGCGCTGAATTGGTGGAAAACGCTTTACACCGACGAAGGCGCGGTCTTCGACAAGGTCGTGACGATCCGCGGCGAGGATATCGAGCCCGTCGTCACCTGGGGCACCAGCCCCGAGGACGTGCTGCCGATCTCGGCCGTGGTGCCCGCGCCCGAGGATTTCACCGGCGGCAAGGTCGAGGCGGTCAAGCGCTCGCTCGACTACATGGGTCTGACCCCCGGCCAGAAACTGACCGATATCGCGATCGACACCGTCTTCATCGGGTCCTGCACCAACGGCCGCATCGAAGACCTGCGCGCCGCGGCCAATATCCTCAAGGGCAAGAAGATCAAGCCGGGGATGCGGGCGATGGTGGTTCCGGGTTCGGGCCTTGTGCGGCATCAGGCGGAAGAAGAGGGCATCGCCCAGATCTTCATCGACGCCGGCTTTGAATGGCGTCTGGCGGGCTGCTCGATGTGCCTTGCGATGAACCCCGACCAGCTTGGCGAATACGAACGCTGCGCCTCGACCTCGAACCGCAATTTCGAGGGCCGTCAGGGCTACAAGGGCCGCACCCATCTGGTCAGCCCGGAAATGGCCGCCGCCGCCGCGCTGACCGGCCACCTGACCGATGTCCGTGAAATGATCTGAGGGGGCAAAGCCATGAAAAAGTTTGAAAAGTTCACCGGCATCGCCGCCCCCATGCCGCTTGTCAACATCGACACCGACATGATCATCCCGAAAGGGTTCCTGAAAACGATCAAGCGCACCGGCCTGGGCGTGCATGCCTTCGACGAGATGCGCTATGACCGCGCGGGCAATGAAATCCCGGATTTCGTGCTCAACAAGCCGCAATACCGCAAGACGGAAATCCTGATCGCGGGCGACAATTTCGGCTGCGGCTCCTCGCGCGAACATGCGCCCTGGGCCTTGGCCGATTTCGGCATCAAGGTGATCGTCTCGACCTCGTTTGCGGATATCTTCTTCAACAACTCGTTCAAGAACGGGATGCTGCCGATCGTGCTGCCCGCCGAACAGGTCGAGCTGCTGATGAAGGATGCCGAGCGCGGCGAGAATGCCCGGATGACGGTGGATCTGGAAGCGCAGGAAATCACCACCTCGGATGGTCAGGTGATCAAGTTCGAGGTCGACGCCTTCAAGAAGCACTGCCTGCTGAACGGGCTTGATGACATCGGGCTGACGCTGGAAAAGGCCGCCGCGATCGACGGATTCGAGAAACAATCGGCGCAGGCCCGCCCTTGGGTCTAGGCCCGATAGTGGGGGCCAACCCCTTGAAACACAAGATGAAGGGCCGCCCACCGGGCGGCCTTACTTTTGTGCCGAAATTGATGCAATCACGCACCAGTTTTTCCCACAAATCGTCGGAATGAAGCCGCAACACTTAACCGTTGGTTGCCAGGATTCAGGAAGTGGGGCAAATTCATGGCAAGAATGAGGCGGTTCGCCACAATCGGCGGCAATGACTGGCACGGCACCGGCAAAGCATCGGGGCTGGCAAGGACAAAGGGCAGAATCGTGGTGGCACGTTATCTGGGCGCATTGGTGCGGGCCGTTCTGGTGATCGCGGCCATTGCCATGCCCTCGCTCATCCTGCCCTCGGTCAGCGATGACACGCGGCAGATCGTGGCGCTGGTGGGCATCTTCGCCGCCGCGCTGACCTTTTTCGAATATGCCTCGGTCTATCCGGGGCTGATCGAATTCCGCGATGCGCCGCCCTTCAACCGCATCCGCTATGCCTCGCTCGTGGCGACGGTTGGGTTGCTTTCCATGGTGGTGCTGGCCCGGACCGAGCCCTCGACCCTGACGCTGTTCGTCGATGTGCTGGGGTCTGCGATGGCGCGCTCGATCGACCTGCCCTATTCGCCGGTCCGGCTTCTGGTGCTGATGCTGCCTGAAAACGCCTCGGCCGAGCAGATCGAGATCGTCCGCACCGCAGGAGGCATCGCCTATATGACCTCCTTGATCACGCTGGGCTATTTCGTCGTGGTGATCCGCGCGCTGGGCTGGCCGAGTTCGGGGCAGGGGTTCAACGTCTGGGTCAACCTGCCCACCTTCGATCCGACCGCGGGCGGCGATGTGGTCGAGCGTCTGCGCCGCGACGCCTGGTTCAACATTGCGCTGGGCTTCCTTTTGCCCTTCCTTATCCCGGCGGTGATCAAGGCGATTTCGGCAGGCTTTTCGCCGGTGACGCTGGACGCGCCGCATACCATGATCTGGACGGTGACAGCATGGGCCTTCCTTCCCGCCAGCCTGTTCATGCGCGGCATCGCGATGGGCCGGGTGGCCAGCATGATCGAGGAAAAACGCCGCGTCTCGGGCTTGGCGGACTTGCATCCGGCCTGATCGCCCTTTGCCTCGGTCTTCCCGCCGCAGCCGAGACGCTGCGGCTGGCGACCTTTTCCCCCGGCCTGTCGCGCCAAGGTCCCGGGCTGGTGCTGGCGGCGTTGCAAAAGGGCGAAGATCCGCAGATCAAGGCTGCCGTCGCGCTGATCGCCGAAGCGAATGCCGATGTGCTGCTGTTGACCGATCTGGACTGGGATTATCGGTCCGAGGCGCTGGGCGCCCTGCAGGAACGGCTGGCGGGGCAGGGGGTTGATTACCCGTTTGCCTTCGCGCCCCAGCCCAATACCGGGATCGACACCGGCTTCGACATCGACGGCAACGGCCGCCTGTCCGAGCCCCGCGATGCGCAGGGCTATGGGCAGTTCACCGGCCAGCACGGCATGGCGCTGCTGTCGAAATGGCCGATCCTGACCGATCAGGCGCGGGATTTCTCGGGGTTCCTGTGGCGGGATCTGCCCGGATCGCAACTGCCGCAGGCGCGCTTGCCGAAGGGCGCCGAGACGGTGCAGCGGCTTGCCGCGACCGCGCATTGGGATGTGCCGATCGACACCGGGGCAGGGGCCCTGCATCTGTGGGCCTATGGCGCGACGACGCCGGTCTTTGACGGCCCCGAGGATCGCAACGGCCGTCGCAACAGTGACGAAACCACCTTCTGGCGGCACTATCTGAACGGCGCTCTGCCGCAACAGCCGACGGCGCCTTTCGTGATCCTGGGTCTTGCGAACCTTGACCCCGACCGCGGCGAGGGCCAGCGCGACAGCCTGCGCCGCCTGCTTGCCGATCCGCGCGTGCAGGACCCGCATCCGAGCGCCCCCGATGCGCCCGCGGGCCATCCGCTGGCCACCGCCGATTTCGGGGGCACCATCGGCCCGCTGCGGGTGGATTACATCCTGCCCGCCGCCGGGCTGAAGCTGCACGCGGCGGGCACGCTGGGCGATCCGCGGGCCTCCAGACACCGTCTTGTGTGGGTCGATCTGGCGCTGCCGTAAGACCCCGCGCTTGACCCCGCCCCGGCCCTCGGCTAGGCCGCTTGCAACCCTTGTTCCATTGGAGAAAACGATGGCCAACCCTTCCCTTCTCATCCTCGCCGGTGACGGCATCGGCCCCGAAGTCATGGCCGAAGTGAAAAAGATCATTTCGTGGTATGGCGACAAGCGCGGGCTGACCTTCGACGTCAGCGAGGATCTGGTCGGCGGGGCCGCCTATGACGTGCATGGCGTGCCGCTGGCCGATGCCACGATGGCGAAGGCGCAGGAAGTGGATGCGGTGCTGCTCGGCGCCGTCGGCGGGCCGAAATACGACGTGCTCGATTTCTCGGTGAAGCCGGAGCGTGGCCTGCTGCGTCTGCGCAAGGAAATGGACCTTTACGCCAACCTGCGTCCCGCGCAGTGCTTCGACGCGCTGGCCGATTTCTCCTCGCTGAAAAAGGATGTCGTCGCCGGTCTCGACATCATGATCGTGCGCGAACTGACCTCGGGCGTCTATTTCGGCACGCCGCGCGGCATCACCACGCAGCCCGATGGCTCGCGCGTGGGCATCAACACGCAGGTCTACACCACCGAGGAAATCCGCCGCGTCGCCCGCTCGGCCTTTGAACTGGCGCGGCGTCGGAACAACAAGGTCTGCTCGATGGAGAAGGCCAATGTGATGGAATCGGGCATCCTGTGGCGCGAGGAAGTGCAATGGGTGCATGACAACGAATATCCGGACGTGGAACTGAGCCACATGTATGCCGACAATGGCGCCATGCAGCTGGTCCGCCGCCCGAAGCAATTCGACGTGATCGTCACCGACAACCTCTTTGGCGACGTGCTGTCGGACTGCGCCGCGATGCTGACCGGCAGCTTGGGCATGCTGCCCTCGGCCAGCCTTGGCGCGCCGATGGCCAATGGCCGTCCGAAAGCGATGTATGAGCCCGTGCACGGCTCGGCGCCCGATATCGCGGGGCAGGGCAAGGCGAACCCGATCGCCTGCATCCTCTCCTTCGCGATGGCGCTGCGCTACAGCTTCGATCAGGGCGACGAGGCCACGCGCCTTGAAAAGGCGATCGAGAAAGTGCTGGCCGACGGCGTCCGCACCGCCGATCTGATGGGCCCCGAGGGTGGCCAGCCGGTTTCGACCAGCGAGATGGGCGACAAGATCCTTGCGGCGCTGAACGCCAGCCTCTGAGCTTGGGACCAGACGACAGGACGGCGCGGGGGGAATCTCCCCGCGCCGTTTTCATTGCCACCGCTTGCATCCGCGACACTTCGGCGCGATTGTCAGCGGTAACGGAGGACATCCATGCATTCGGGAAAGCAGAACGCGAAAGGGGCCGGTCTGGGGCTTCTGTCGATGGCGATCTATGCCACGCATGACGCGGTGGTGAAGCAGCTGGGCTATACCTATTCCGCGGTGCAGATCATCTTCTTTGCCGCGCTGCTGTCCTTTCCGCTTCTGACGGTGATCCTGCTGCGCGATCCGCGTGCGGGCAGCCTGCGCCCGGTGCGGCCGTTCTGGGTGATCCTGCGTGCGGTCGCCACCGTCGCCACCTCGGTCAGCGCCTTTTACGCCTTTGCGCATCTGCCGCTGGCGCAGGTCTATCCGCTGTTGTTCGCCATGCCGCTTTTGCTGACGATCATGGCGATTCCGATCCTGGGCGAGCGCGTCGGCTGGCATCGCTGGGCGGCGGTCATCGTCGGGCTGATCGGCGTCCTCATCGTCGTTCGCCCTGGTCAGGCCGAGCTTGGCCTCGGGCATTTGGCCGCAGTCTTCGCGGCCTTCTGCGGCGCGCTTGCCTCGGTGATCGTGCGCAAGATCGGCAACGAGGAACGTTCGGTCGTGCTGCTGCTCTCGCCGCTTCTGGGCAACTTCCTGGCCATGGGGGTGGCGCTGCCCTTCGTCTGGGTGCCCTTGCAACTGCCCGACCTTGGCCTGATGGCGGTGGTGGCGCTGTTCGGCCTTGTGGCGGCCTTTCTGTCCATCCTGGCCTATCGTCTGGGCGAGGCGGTGATCGTGGCCCCCATGCAATATTCGCAGATCCTTTGGGCGGTGTTCTTCGGCTGGGTGCTGTTTCACGAGCCGGTCGATGCCGCGACGCTGCTGGGCGCAGCGGTGGTGATCGTCTCGGGGCTTTACATCGTCTGGCGCGAAAGCACGGCCGACGTGTCGCAAAATACCCCGGTGCTGCAGACGCGCGGGCGCACGGAAACCGTGACCACGCCGCGGGCCTCGATCCTGCAGCGGGTGCTGAATCCGGGCCTGCGCAGATAGTTGCAAGAATACCCCTTGCAAATGCCGCCGGGGTTGGGTAACTCCCGCCCCACACGGTCGGAGCGTAGCGCAGCCTGGTAGCGCACCTGCTTCGGGAGCAGGGGGTCGGAGGTTCGAATCCTCTCGCTCCGACCATGTGAAATCCCCGAAATCCTGAAAACGCAAAGCGCATCCGGGCCGGAGTGCAGCTGTTTGCTGTCTGGTATGTCACCCTGCGCCCCGGGGGGCCGGCTGCGGCAGATGCCTCAAGCCGATGCGAGATGAAAAACCGCCCCGATGTGGCGCGGGGCCTCGGGGCGGTGACAAGCCGGTTTCGGACAGGGCGGTTGCGCCGCCTTCGGTTCAGGGTGCGGGGCTGTAGTATTCCGCCCCCGCACATCCGTCTTTGGATTTGCAGCCGCAACAGGCCGCCTGTTCCATCTCCACCCGCAACCGACCCTTGCGCACCAGCCGACCGGCCATGTCGCGCATCGCCTCGGGCGAGGAGCCGAAATGCAGGCTCAGATCGCGCAGGCTGACCTTGCCGGCCTGCGCCACATAATCCTGAATGTCTTGCAGGGCCATCGTCGTCTCCTATGCCGGCATCGCCCCGGCGCGGTCCGCGCGGTTTGCCCAGAATCGCAGCCCCGCGAACATCGCCGCCGAGATCAGCGCCAGACCCACCAGCCAGACCGCCGAAGATCCGGGATGCGCGGTGAACCGCGCCGCCTGATAGACCCCCGTGCCCAGAATCCAGCCCACCGCGGTGGCCCAGCTGGCCACGAAGACGGTCCAGCCCATCCCCGCTTCCCGCACCATCGCCGCCAGCGCCGCGGTGCAGGGGAAGTAAAGCAGGATGAACAGCAGATAGGCATAGGCCCCGGCGGCGCCGTCAAAGCGGGCCAGCATCGCCTGACCGGTGGGGGTCTCGTTCGCGCCGGCCTGCGCCGCGATCTCGCCCAGGCCCAGCGGGTCGGCCCAGTTCGCGATCGCATCGCCCAGGTTCGCGGGCACGGTCGCCACGGCCTCGCCAAGTGCTGCGGTCAGGCTGAAGGGCGCCTCTTCCTCGGCCGCGACCTCTTCGCCCGAGGCTTGTGCCGCGGCGGCGGCATCGGCCTTGCCCGCCTCGGCGTAAAGCGCATCCAGCGTGCCGACGACGGCCTCTTTCGCCAGAATGCCGGTGAAGACACCGACGGCGGCGGGCCAGTTTTCCTCACTCATGCCCATCGGCGCGAAAATCGGCGTGATCGAGCGGCCGATTTCGCTCAGCACCGAATTGCGGCTGTCGGCATTGCCGAAGCTGCCATCCGTGCCCATCGAGTTCAGCACGTTGAGCACCATCACCATCGGCACGATGATTTTCGTCGCCTGGGTCACGAAATTGCGGGTCTTTTCCCAGGTGCGGATCACCACGCCCTTCAGCGTCGGCACGTGATAGGGCGGCAGTTCCATCACGAAAGGCGTGACGGGGCCCGACAGCAGCGTCGATTTCATCACCAGACCCGAGAGGATCGCCACCGCGATCCCGGCCATGTAAAGGCTGAACACGATCAGCCCGCCATGCGCCGGGAAGAACACCGCCGCGAACAGCGCATAGACCGGCAGACGGGCGCCGCAGGACATGAAGGGCGCCATCAGGATCGTCATCAGCCGGTCGCGGTGGCGCTCGATCGTGCGGGCGGCCATGACGGCGGGCACGTTGCAGCCGAAACCGACGATCAGCGGCACGAAGGCCTTTCCGGGCAGGCCGATGGCCCGCATCGCCCGGTCCATCACAAAGGCCGCCCGTGCCATGTAGCCCGAATCCTCCAGCGTCGAGAGGAAGAGGAACAGGAAGACCACGACCGGAATGAAGGTCGCGACCGTCTGCACCCCGCCGCCAAGGCCGGTGGCGATGACCTCGCGCAGCCAGTCGGGGCTGCCGATGGCCGTCAGCAGGTTGCCAAGGGCATCGACAAAGATCGCCCCCGCGGCAATGTCGAAAAAGTCGATGAAGGCGCCGCCGATGTCGATGGTGAACAGGAACATCAGATACATCAGCAAAAGAAAGATCGGCACGCCGAAGAGGCGGTTCAGCACCACCCGGTCGATCCGGTCCGAGGTGGTCTCCGACACCCGGCGCTGGTCGCGGATCGTGGCCGCCATCACCGTGCCGATGAAGCCATAACGGGCATCGGCCAGAACGATGTCGATATCCTCGCCCAGCTTGTCGACCAGATCCTTGCGCGCCAGGGCCAGCGCGGACCGCAGCGCCGGATCGGGGGTTTCGCCCAGAAGACTGTCGCTTTCCAGCAGCGACAGCGCCGCCCAGTCGGGCTCCACCCCGCGCGCCACCGCCAGCGGCTCGACCAGCGGGCGCAGCGCCGTCACCGCCGCCTGCACCGCCGCCCCATGAAACGAGGCGCGTTTCGGCTGCACGATTTCATGCCCGAGCGCCGCCAGCGCGGATTTCAGCGCGCCGACGCCCCGGCCCTCGGCTGCCACCACCCCGAAGACCGGGCAGCCCAGCCGCTCCGACAGCGCCGCCAGATCCAGCTTCAGCCCGCGGGCCTCGGCAATGTCGATCATGTTGACCGCCAGCAGCACCGGAACCTTCATCTCCAGAAGCTGCGTGGTCAGGTAAAGGTTGCGCTCCAGGTTCGAGGCATCGACGATGTTGAGCACCACATCGGCTTCCCGCGCCGCAACGAAATCGCGGGCGATCTGTTCGTCCAGCGACAGATCGCCCTCGGCGGCGTCCAGCGAATAGGTGCCCGGCAGGTCGATCAGCTCGACCTCGGTGCCGTCCTGGCGGAACCGGCCCGACTTGCGTTCAACGGTGACGCCGGGCCAGTTGCCGACCTGTTGCCGGGCGCCGGTCAGCGCGTTGAACAAGGTGGTCTTGCCGCAGTTCGGGTTGCCGACGGTGCCGACGATCAGTTTCTTCATTGCGCATCCTCCGCCAGCATTTCCACTTCCAGCGCATCGGCCTCGGCCTTGCGCAACGTCAGCCGAAAGCCGCGCAGGGCGATTTCCACGGGGTCGCCCATCGGCGCCACCCGCTGCACGGTGAATTCGGCGCCGGGGGTCAGGCCCATCGACAAAAGCTTTGCCCGGTAGCCCCCCGCGCCGCCCGCCAGACGCAGCACCCGGCCGCGGGCCCCGATTTTCATGTCCTTGAGCTGCACCGTCATTCTCCGTCCTCCGGCCGCGCCACGACCACCATGATTTTCTGCGCCACGCCGCGCCCGATGCCGAAACGGCTGTCGCCGACGCCCAGCACCACATGGCTGCCCTCGCTCTGGATCAGCCGGATCACCCGGCCGGGACCGATTCCCATCGCCAGCATCCGCGCCGCGAAATCGGCGCAGCCGGTCAGACGCCGCACCTCCAGCGCCACCCCGAGGGGCGCCAAAGCCAGGGGAAGGGCCTTCAGATCGGGGTGAAAGGGCATGTTCATCCAGCGGCCTCGCTTAATCTGACAACAGAAGTCAAGAATTGCGCTATTCCTGATAAATTTAGTATTGGTCAAAAGCGCGCAGCCGTCAAAGCCCCAGGAGGGCCGGGCGCGAAGAACGTGCCAAGTCTGGGTTCGCAGCCGCCGGGGCCTTTGCGGTCCGGGCCGGAGGGGGTCCGCCTGCGGTCACAGGACCTGCGCCGCCGCCCAGGCCGAAGACCAGGCCCATTGGAAGTTGTAACCGCCAAGCCAGCCGGTCACATCGACGACCTCGCCGATGAAATGCAGCCCCGGCACCGCTTTCGCCTCCAGCGTCTTCGCGTCCAGCGCCTCGGTTGCCACGCCGCCCACCGTCACCTCGGCGGTGCGATAGCCTTCCGACCCCACGGGGCGCACCTGCCAAGCCTGCACCTGCGCCGCCAGCTGCGCCAGCGCCCGGTTGCCGTGATCGGCCAGCCGCCCCGACAGACCCGATTGCGCCACCGCCAGCGCCGCCAGCCTGTCGGGCAAAAGCCGCCCAAGCGCGGTCTGCAGTGCGATCCGCCCGGTCCCGGCCCGGATCGCGGCCAGTTCGGCGGCGATGTCGCGCCCGGGGGCAAGGTCGATCGTCAGCGCCTCGCCCTCGCGCCAGTAGCTGGAGATCTGCAGGATCGCCGGGCCGGACAGGCCGCGATGGGTGAACAGCAGATCCTCTGTCAGGCTGCGCTTGCCCAGGCTTACCCGCGCGGGCAGGGCGATCCCCGCCAGCGGCGCGGTGCGCGCCAGATCCTGCTCGGCGAAGGTCAGCGGCACCAGGCCGGGGCGGGTCTCGGTCACCCGCAGCCCGAAGCTTTCGGCGATGCGATAGCCCAGCCCCGAGGCCCCGATCTTCGGGATCGACTTGCCCCCCGTCGCCACCACCACCCGGGGCGCGCGCAGCAGACCCTCTGCGGTCACCACCTCGAATCCCTCTGCCGTCTGCCGCACCGTCTCGATGGCGCAGCCCAGCCGCAACTCGCCGCCCGCGCGCAGCTCGCCAAGCAGCAGATCGACCAGCTGCCCGGCCTTGCCGTCGAAGAACAGCTGGCCAAGGTGCTTTTCATGCCAGGCGATGCCCGCGGCATCAATGCGGGCGATGAAGTCGGCGGGGGTGAAGCGGCTCAGCGCCGACAGTGCGAAACGGGGGTTTTCGGACAGGAACCGCTCGGGCGCGTTCTGGCGGGTCAGGTCGCGGTTGGTGAAGTTGCACCGCCCCCCGCCCGAGATGCGGATCTTTTCGCCCGGTCTTTGGGCATGGTCGAGCACGGCGATGCGCCGCCCGCGGCGGGTGGCTTCGGCGGCACAGAAGAGCCCGGCGGCCCCGGCCCCGAGGATGATGGCGTCGTAATGGGTCATGCCGGAGGCTTTGCCCCGCTGCGGACAAAACCGCAACGGATTTCGCACATTTTCCTCTTGCGCGGCTCCGCACCCTTGGCTAAACAGCGCGGCACAGCGTTGGGGTATCGCCAAGTGGTAAGGCAGCGGTTTTTGGTACCGCCATTCCTAGGTTCGAATCCTAGTACCCCAGCCATTTTACCTTATAAGCACTGAACACGGTCCCCTGCAGGTCCAGATCCCTGATCGCCGCGCCGTTGAATCTGCTGGTCTATGGAACGGGCGTCAAGTTTCTGGCCATCTCGGCGAAGCCTTGCGCCGACCGGTTCAGTCGTCGCTCTGCCCCGACCCTGGAACGGCAACACCGCGTCGGGCGCGGCGCGCGGGGGCGATGAAGCGCAACGGGTCGACGGGAAGGGACATGCGTTTCTCCTTGGACAACCGATCCGGGCGGGAACCTTGCCCGGTTTGGCGCGCGCGGACAATCCTTGTTCCGAAAAGGGAAGCCTCACATAGTCCGGATCACCCGAAAGCGGCTCCTTGCCGCGCGCAATTCGCGGGTTTGCAAAGACCCGCCCGAGCAGATTGTGGCGGGCGACGGTCTTGCAATGCCGATGAATCAATCATATGATTGAGTCATGGACGAGCACTCTCCACCCCAGCACTATCTGCGCAAGAAGACGCGGCGCGAGATGATCGCGGCGGCGGCCATCGCGCTGATCCTGGAAAAGGGCGCCGCCGCGCTGCGCACCCGCGACGTGGCCGCGCGCGTCGGCATCAACATCTCGACGCTGCATTTCCATGTGGCGACGAAATCCGACCTGCTGCGGCTGGTGGCAGAAACCGTGCGCGCGGCCTTTGAGGCGCTGCTGCCCCCCCTGCCGGACCCGACCCAGTCTGCGCAGGATCAGCTGCGCGCCGAGGTGCAGGCCTATCATGACAGCCTGCGTGATCGCCCCGAACTGGCCGCCTGTTTCGCGCAGCTCGCGCAGATCGCCCCCTCCGAGCCCGAGATCGGGGCGCTGATCGAGGATTTCACCCGCGGCTGGTGTGCCCGCTATGCCGAGATTCTGACGCTTGGCCGGGCTCAGGGCGTCTTCCGCGCCGATCTCGTGCCACTGCCGGCGGCGCTGATGATCACCGGGGCACTGACCGCCTTTGGGCCGCGCGGACCCGGGGGGTTGGCGCTGTTCTGGCCGGTCTTCACCGAAATCGAACACGGGCTGCTGGCCCGACCCAGGGGAGACAGGCGATGAAATTTTCCGACATGGCCGAGCGGCAGATCCTGAAGGCGCAGGCCGAGGGGCAGTTCGAGAACCTGCGCGGCGCGGGCAAACCGCTCGATATGGAGAATGACGCGGGCAGTTCCGATGCCATCGGCTTTCGCATCATGGCCGAGGCGGGGGCCCTGCCGCGCGAGATCGAGCTGCGCAAGGCGGTCGAGGCGCAAACCGCACGACTGCGCGCGGCAACAACAGAAGAGGACCGCCGCCGCGAGGCCAGGGTTCTTGCCGATCTGCAGCTGCGCCTCGACATCGAGGCCGAGGCGCGGCGGCGGTTTTATGGCCGCTGAACGGTTGGAGCCCGCTGCGGTCAAGATCGCTGCGCGCGGCCTCAGGTCTCGGCCGCCTCGGCGTCCAGCCGTGCCCGCAGCGTCGACAGAACCCGCTGTGCCGCCGCCAGATCCTCGGCCGCGATCCCCTCGGCCAAGGCGTTCGCCTGCGGATCATAAAGCGCCAGCGCCGCCGCAGAGGTCGCCGCCCCCGCCTCGGTCAACACCACCAGCTGCGCGCGTTTGTGATGCGGGTTGGGGGCAAACCGCACCAGCCCCGCTTGCGCCAGATCGTTGACGATACGTTGCACATTCTGCCGACTCGACCCCAGATCGCGGGCCAGCCAGGCGACCGGCTGCGGGCGTTCGGCCGCCGCCACCGCGCCCAGCACCTGCCAGCGCGCCGAGGTCAGGCCCAAAGGCGCCACCAGCCGATCCCCCCAGCCAAGGATCAGGTTGTTCACCCGAAAGAGATCCAGAATCAGCGTCGTCAGGGACTCGCCTGCCGGGCTGCGCGGCTGCCTGTGCATTCGTCAACAGCCTTTCATTTTGACAATATAATGTCAATTGGGGTTCCTGTTGACGATACCGCAGCCCCGCGCTGCCTTCAAGCCAAGGAGATCCCGATGACCAAATCCCTTCACCCGATTGCCGGTCTGCTGGCACTGGCCACCATCGCCAGTTTCTGGAGCGCCACCGTGATTGCCGAGCTTTTCGGCTCCTCCGCCACCATCGCCACGGTCAAGACCGCGGTTCTGTGGGGCTTTCTGATCCTGATCCCGGCCCTTGCGGCGACCGGGGCCAGCGGATTTGCGCTGGCGCGGGGGGCCACGGGCGGGGTGATCGGGGTCAAACGCAGGCGCATGCCGATCATCGCCGCCAACGGTCTTCTGGTTCTGGTGCCCTCGGCCATCTTTCTTGCCATGCGGGCGCGGGCGGGAGATTTCGGCCCGGGTTTTGCGCTGGTGCAGGCGATCGAGCTGATCGCGGGGGCGCTCAACCTTTGGCTTCTGGGATTGAACCTGCGCGACGGACGCCGGATGACGGCCGCGCGGCGCGCCGCGGGCCACCGATGACATCGCGCCATGCGGGGTCAGCCCGGTTTCGGCCTTGAAGGCGCGGGCGGAACGCAGAGAGGCGGTGAGGTTTGCCAGATCGCCAAATGCGGGGCTTGCGCGATCGGGACCCGCCGGGGCCCTGGCCGCGAGATCCCGATGATGCCCCGGACAGGCACCCCTCGCCAGCCCGGGGCGGCGCGATCATCGGGATTGAGCCGCCTTGCCCGCGCCGCTATGAACGGGGTGAAACGGGTCGGATCGGAACAGAACATGGAAGTCGTCGCGGACAGGATCGGCAAAGCCGCCATCATGGCAGCCATCAGCAGCCGGGAAGAAGAAGACCTGATCAAGGAACAGATCCTTGCCCATCCGACCTGGAAGGTGGGGATCACCTATGTCACCGGGCGGCGCTCGGAGATCGAGAAGGGCTTCGTCAAGTCGATCGTCGCCTGTGCGCTCAATGGCGGGGTGATCCACAACCGCCCGGGCGAGGTGCATGGGGTGATCCATGCGGGGCTTGAATGCCTGCAGGGCGTCTCGGCGACCGTGGTGGCCGAATCGAATCTCAAGCTCAAGGTGGCGCTGGTCTCGGACGGGCATTGGGTCGCGGTTGCCGCGCATGGCGAATCGGCCTTTCACCCGACGACGAACCACGAGCGCATCGGCTTCGGAGTGATGCATATCTAGCTTTCCGTGGCTGCATGGCGGGGGGTGTGCGGCCGCAATCGCCTGCGGCCGTTGACGAAATCGCGAGCGGCACACCGCGGGCCCCCCGGCCCGCCGCGCTGTTGCAAACCCCCCAAGAATTTCCGCAACTATCTGTTTTCATGCTGAATAAATGCAAATATGCGACATGGCGTCGCGGCGTTTCGGCCTTTTTGAAACGCCTTCTGGACAAGCGGAACCGGCAGGCGTAACGATGGCGCCAAGCTTCGGATCACGATCCATCACAACGGCGTGAGACGGGGCTGCCCGCAAGGGCCGTGATCCCGTGATGAGCCGTGCTGCCCCTGTGGGGCGAAGGGACGGCTGACGAACCCAAAGCGCCGCGTGAGCAAGTGACATCGGTGTGGCGCATGTCTGACGGTCTCCCCGACCAGATGTAATCCCTGCATTGGCCGTGGAACGCCTGGCGTTCACGAAGCGCCGCGCTGCCGTCAGTTGCGCGGGACGAAACCCATGAAATACGCGTTGCGCAGGCCGCTGGACTGGTTCAGCGATATCGCCCTGTCTCCGCAAACCAGCGCCTGGTCGATCGGATCGGCTTTCCTGACCGGGGCGCTTCTGGAAATCTCCACCCACCCGAAACCCGGTCTGGTCACGCCGCGCTCGAACGGCGCGCACCGGGACATGAACCTGCAGACCTTCATGGTCTCCTCGGCGGTGATTGCCCCCTGCCTTTATCAATGTGCCGAAGCGGGGCTGGATCATTCCGGCCCGGCCTGGGCGCTTCTGCCCCGCGTTCGGGCGATCGGCGCGGTTTATGAAGCCCGCCTTCTGGCTGCGACGCGCGGCGTCAACACCCAGCGCGGGCTGCTGTTCTCGGCGGGCGTGCTGTCGGCCGCGGCGGGGCTGGTCGCCCGCAAGGAGGCACTGACCGAGACGGCGCTTTTCGACACCGCCGCGGCGATGGTCGCCGGCATCTGTGACCGCGAGTTGCGCGCCGGACTGGACCAGGACCCGGTCACCGCGGGCGAGAAACTCTTTCGCCAATACGGCGTTCTGGGCATCCGCGGCGAGGCTGAGGCGGGCTATCCGACCGTGCGCAGCCACGGCCTGCCCGCCCTGCGCGCGGCCCGTGCAAGCGGCGCGACGCTGGCCACCGCCCTCACCCATACGCTGATCGCGCTGATGGCCGAGACCGAGGACACCACCGTGCTGTGGCGCGGCGGTCCCGAGGCGCTGGCCTTCATGCACACCAAGGCCCGCAAGATCCTGGCCCTTGGCGGCGCGCTGACCGGCGACGGGCTGGCGGCGATCCACGCGCTCGAGGCGCGGTTCATCGCACGACACATCAGCCCCGGCGGCGCTGCCGATCTTCTGGCCGTGACCCTTGGCGTCGATGCGCTTTCGGGGGGCGAGCTGCCCCCGATCTTCCCCGCGGAGGCCAAGCCCTTCGCCCCCTGCAACCCCTGAGGCCACCATGCACATCATCACCTATGCCGCCTTCAGTTACCTGATCACCGCGGTGATCTCCTTTGCCGTGATCGGCGTGATCGTCGGCATCGCGAAACTCCTCTCCTCTCCCAACGCATCCTGAGGCGCTCACATGCTTGAGACCCTGTTCAACATCTTTCCCGGTATCGGGACCCTCTTCATCCAGGAGCCGATGATCGCCATTGCCCGGCTGCTCTTCATCGGGCTGGGCTTCCTGCTCGCCTATCTGGGCTTCAAGCGCACGCTGGAACCGCTGATCATGGTCCCGATGGGCCTTGGCATGATGGCGGTCAACGCGGGCGTCATGATCCTGGAAGGCGGCCAGCTGGGCACGCTGATCATCTCGCCGCTGGTGTCCGACACCGACGCGCTGATGAACATCATGCAGATCGACTTCCTGCAGCCGATCTACAACTTCACCTTCGTCAACTCGCTGGTGGCCTGCATGCTCTTCATGGGCATCGGCACGATGGCGGACATCTCCTTCATCCTGGCCCGGCCCTGGGCCTCGATCACGGTGGCGGTCTGCGCGGAACTGGGCACCTTCGTGACGCTGGTCGTGGGCTATTACTTCGGCCTGACGCCCGGTCAGGCGGCGGCCGTGGGCACGATCGGCGGCGCCGATGGCCCGATGGTTCTCTTCGGCTCGCTGATGATGGCCAAGGATCTCTTCGTTCCGATCTCGATCATCGCCTATCTCTACCTGTCGCTGACCTATGCGGGCTACCCCTATCTGGTGCGCTGGCTGATCAAGGAAGAGCACCGCGCCATCGAAGTCGAGTATGACTTCCCCGATGTGACACCGCAGGCGAAATTCGTCTTCACCGTGGTTGCCGCCGGTCTGCTGTGCCTGCTCTTGCCGGTCGCCACGCCGCTGATCCTGTCCTTCTTCCTGGGCGTCGCGATCAAGGAAGCCGAAATCGAGCCCTATCAGAAACTGCTGGAAAACACCGTCACCTATGCCTCGACGCTGTTGCTTGGCCTGGTTCTGGGGGTGCTGTGCGAAGCCGGAACCCTGCTCAATCCGCAAGTCGCGATCCTCGTGGTACTGGGCATCTTCGCCCTCACGGTCTCGGCGCTGGGCGGCATCGGCGGCGGCTATCTGATCTGGAAGCTTTCGAACGGCAATTACAACCCGGTCATCGGCATCGCCGGCGTCTCCTGCATGCCCTCGACCGCGAAGATCGCCCAGAAGGAAGCCTTCAAGGCCAGCCCGCACGCCATGATCATGCCGCTCGCCATGGGCGCCTCGATCTGCGGGGTCATCGTCTCGGCCATCGCTGTCGGTGTCTTCGCCTCCACCATCGGTCTTGTTCACTGAGCCGCTGACCTTCTGAAAGGAGCCCTCCCATGACCGCGCAGCACTCCCTCCTCCTCTCTCAAGCCCCGACGCTTGCGCTTCCCTTCCGGCGTCGGGGCGGGATTGGCTGCGCGGTCCACCACCGGCCTTGTCTCGCCTCCACGAACAGCTTTCTGGCCGGTCTGGCGCAGAACGGCGCGCCCATCGGCACCGTCGTTCTCGCCGACCATCAAACCGCCGGGCGCGGCAAATACGATCGCCCCTGGCATGCCCGCCCCGGACAAAGCCTGCTGACCTCGGTTCTGCTGCGCCCCAACCGCCCGCTTGAAGACATGGGACAGGTGACGCTGGTCATCGCCGTCGCCGTGGCCGAGGCGGTGGCCCGCGCCTGCGGCCTTGCCGCCCGGATCAAATGGCCCAACGACCTGATGGTGCAGGGCCGCAAGCTGTCCGGCATCCTGTGCGAAATGGCGCTGACCCCCGCGGGCGATCTGGCCCATGTCATCGCCGGGATCGGCATCAACCTGACCCAGGCCCCCGCCGATTTCCCGCCCGAGTTGCAGGGCCTTGCCACCTCGATCAGCGCCGAGACCGGCCGTGTCCCCGACCGTTTCGCGCTCTTCTCCCATCTGGTCGATCGCCTCGATTACCGGCTTTCCGAATGGGAAAGCCTTGGTTTCGAGCCCGCCCGTCAGGCCTGGAGCGCGCGGTCCTGCACGCTTGGCCACAGTGTCACGCTCTCCACCCCGCAAGGCCGGCTCTGCGGCACCGCCGCCGGGCTTGATCCCGATGGCGCGCTGCGCCTGCGCGATGCGGGCGGCACCCTTCACAGCGTCATCTGCGGCGAGATCCCCCTGCCGCAGCCTGTCGCAACCCATTGAACCCCTTTGCAAACCCTCTGAAGGAGGAAGACGAAAGCAAATGACGCAGCAAGACAAGCGCAACAGCTGGCGCAAGCGGGCCGAGGATACCGCCGCCCGCAAGGAGGCGGCAGCCCCCCTCTTCGTCAAGGGCAAGGAAGTGCTCGCCAAGGATACGGTGGCGCTTCTGGAAGCGGTGATCCGCCCCTTCGACATCATCAACATCGAGGGCAACAACCAGAAACAGGCCGACTTTCTGGCCGACTGCCTGAACAAGGTTGACCGCGCGAAGATCCACGATCTGCACATGGTGCAATCGGCCGTGCCGCTGCCCGCGCATCTGGATCTGTTTGAAAACGGCATCGCGAAGAAACTCGACTTCGCCTTTGGCGGGCCGCAAGCCGGGCGGGTGGCGAAGTTCATCGCCAATGGCAAGATCGAGCTGGGCGCGATCCACACCTATCTGGAACTTTTCGGCCGCTACTTCCTCGACCTGACGCCGCGGGTCTCGCTCGTCTGCGCCTACAAGGCCGACCGCAAGGGCAACCTCTACACCGGCTTCAACACCGAAGACACCCCCGCCATCGTCGAGGCGACGAAGTTCCGCGAAGGCATCGTGATTGCGCAGGTCAATGAAATCGTTGACGAACTGCCGCGCGTCGACATTCCGGGCGACTGGGTGGATGCGGTGATCCAATCGCCGAAACCCTTTTTCATCGAGCCGCTCTTCACCCGCGATCCGGCGCTGGTGACCGACAGCCAGATCCTTTTGGCGATGATGTGCCTCAAGGGGATCTATGCCGAATATGGCGTGAGTTCGATGAACCACGGCATCGGCTTTTTGACCTCGGCGATCGAGCTGATCCTGCCGACCTACGGGCTGGAACTGGGGCTCAAGGGCAAATGCTGCACGCATATGATCCTGAACCCGCATCCCACCATGATCCCGGCGATCGAGGAAGGCTGGGTCGACACGATCCACTGCTTCGGTGGCGAATTGGGGATGGAAGATTACGTCGCCTCGCGGCCCGACGTGTTCTTCGTGGGCCCCGATGGCACTTTGCGCTCGAACCGGGCCTTTGCCCAGACGGCGGGGCATTACGCCATCGACATGTTCATCGGCGGCACGCTGCAGATCGACAAATACGGCAATTCCTCGACCGCGACGGCGGGCCGAGTCGCGGGCTTCGGCGGCGCGCCGAACATGGGCTGCGATGCCAAGGGGCGGCGCCACCCGACCGACGCCTGGCTCAAATGCGGGCAGGAACTGCCCAGCCTTGACCGTGACATCGGCAACCTGCCGCGCGGCAAACGCCTTGTGGTGCAAGGGGTCGAGACCTTCGGCGAGGGCCGTGCCCCGGTCTTTGTCGATGAACTCGACGCCTGGAAACTGGCGCGGGATGCCGATCTGCCGATCCCGCCGGTGATGATCTATGGCGACGACCTGACCCATATCGTGACCGAGGAAGGCATCGCCTACCTGAACCGCTGCAAGGACATGGAGGCCCGCATGGCCGCCATCCGCGCCGTCGCGGGCTTCACCGACATCGGCCTTGCCGCGAAACCCGAAGAAACCCGCGCCCTGCGCGAGGCGGGCATCGTCAAGACCGTCTCCGATCTGGGCATCAACCCCGCCCGCGCCAACCGCGACCTCTTGGCCGCGAAAAGCATGCGCGATCTCGTGACCTGGTCCGGCGGACTTTACAACCCGCCCGCCCGCTTCCGCAACTGGTAAAGACAGGCAAAATCATGGCCTTGCACACTCTCACCCTGGATCTGGCCCCCGCCGAGCCGAAGACCACGATCCAAGCCCGCCTGCATGTGGGCGTCACCGGATCCAGCGATCTGGAAATCATGATGCATCCCGAAGACCTTTCGGGACGCGTCGCGGTGACCGTGGTCACCCCCGTCACCGGCTTTGACGCGCTCTGGACCCGCGTCTTGCAGAAATTCCTTGATGAAACAGGGCTTTGCGACGCCCGCATCGAGATCAACGACAACAACGCCACCCCCGCCGTCGTGCTGTTGCGCCTGCAACAGGCGCTGGCCGCGGCCTGAG
Organism: Rhodobacter capsulatus; assembly: GCF_052363185.1. GTDB lineage: Bacteria > Pseudomonadota > Alphaproteobacteria > Rhodobacterales > Rhodobacteraceae > Rhodobacter > Rhodobacter capsulatus_E. The sequence continues at coordinate 109,414 of NZ_CP198955.1, forward strand.
GCGGAGAGACGAGATGACCAACTGGACAGACCTGCAACCCCGCAGCTTCCTTGAAGCCTCGGCCCGCGAGCGTGCCATCGGACTGGTGGACGAGGGCAGCTTCACCGAACTCGCCGGCCCCTTCGACCGGGTGACGAGCCCCCACCTGGCCCTGCTTGGCGATGCCGTGGCCTTTGACGACGGCATCGTCACCGGCGTGGGCAAGATCGGCCGCACCCCCGTCTTCGTGATCTCGCAGGAAGGCCGCTTCATCGGCGGCTCGGTCGGTGAGATCGGTGGCGCGAAAATGGTGACCGCGATCAAGCTGGCGATCGACTTCCACGACGATCTTGTCGCGCAATTCGACGACCTTGACGAAGAAGAAAAGCCCCTCGTGGTGATTTCCTTCGAGACCGGCGGCGTGCGGCTGCATGAAGCCAACGCCGGGCTTCTGGCCCATGCCGAGGTGATGGACCAGCTGCAGAAAGCCCGCGGCAAGGTGCCGGTGATCGCGCTCATCGGCTCCAAGGTCGGCGCCTTTGGCGGCATGGGCTTTGTCGCCGCCGCCACCGACGTGATCATCATGTCGGAATTCGGCCGCCTTGGCCTCACTGGCCCCGAGGTGATCGAGCAGGAAATGGGCAAGGAGGAATTCGACGCCTCCGACCGCGCGCTTGTCTACCGCACCACCGGCGGGCGGCACAAATACATCATGGGCGATGCGAATTTCCTGGTCGAAAACACCGTCGCGGCGTTTCGCGATCAGGTCTCGGCGCTGGCCGGGCTGTCGATCGAGGCGTTTGAGGAAATGCGCCGCATCGGCTCGCCCGCCAAGGTCAAGGCGCAGCTGCGTGCCGTGGCGCTGGCGGCCGAGATGCAACCCGGGGATGCGACCGATGTCTGGACGCGGGCGGGCAACACTGACGCCCACGGGCTGATCGACCTGCCCCTGTCCGAGTTTCTGGCCACTGTGCGCCGTCTCGCCGTCTGACCCGAAAAGGAGTGAAATCATGGACATGCAGGAAAGCATGATGGGGCGGGGCCGCGACGCGATCGAGATGATCGTCGATGCGGGCAGCTTCGCCGAGGGCACCGTGGGGGCGAAAAGCTTCGACGATCCCGAATTCGGGCCGGGCGCGGTCGTCGGCACCGCGACGCTGCAAGGCACGGTCTGCACGATCATCGCCTCGGATGGCGGCGCGATGAACGAGAAATTCCCGGTGGTCTACGCCGGGATCATCGGGCTGGAGGAAGGCTACAAGATGGCCGAGGCGGTCTATGCCTCGATCATCGAGGATGCCGAAAAGCCGCTGGCGGAAAAACGGCCGCTGGTGCTGATCGTCGACACCCCCGGCAACGGCCCGGGCAAGGTCGAGGAAATCTTCGGCATGAACAAATCGACCGCCGCCTATCAGCTGGCGCTGGCCGAGGCGCGGCTGAAGGGCCATCCGATCATCGCCATGGTGATCGGCCGGGCGATCTCGGGGGCGTTCCTGTGCCACGGGCTGCAGGCCGATGCGATCCTGTCGCTCGATGCGCAATTCGGCACGATGATCCATGTGATGCCCTTGACCTCGGTCTCGCGGATCATCCGCAAGGATCTGGAAACGCTGGAAGTCCTGTCGAAGCAAAGCGCCGTCTTTGCCGCCGGTCCGCGCTTCTTCCACTCGCTCGGCGGCGTCGAGGCGCTGGTCGAGACGCTCGATGGCATGCGCCCCGCCATCGTCGCGCGGATCGCCGAGGTCCGGGCCGCGAAGCTGGAGGGACGGCAGGACGATCTTGGCCCCTGGGGTCGCGGCAAGCTGGGCGAAGCCCGCGGCGGCCGGATCGAGCGTCCCCGCGTCATCGAGATGATGACCCGCGATTTCGCCGCCGTGGCGGATCGCTACGCGCCCAGCCGCTGAGCCCCGAAAGACCGACGGCCAAAGGAAGACGAAGATGTCAGACGATCTCAAAGCCCTCGAAGACGCGCTGAGCCTGCAAGGCGCCGTGCCGACGCTGGCGGACATGCCGCGCCGCACGCTGGCGCAAAAGGGCATCGCGGGCCCCACCGCGGCGCATGTGATCGAGGAGGTCCACACCCCCTTCAATCTGGCCTATCTGACCTTCACCACTGGATCGTCGGCCTTTCAGACCATCGTCGGCGTGACCCATGCCGAGTTGGAAAATCGCAGCGCAGTCGCCCGGGAGATTTTCGGGCGACTGCAGATCCCGGCGGGCGAACGGATGCTTGTCACCTATCCGCCGCTGGTGAATGTGTTTTCGAAACAGGCGCTTGAGGGTTGCGGCCTGATCTGGTCGCATCTGGACCGTTCCAGCCGCGATGCGCTGTTGCTGGCCGCCTGTCGCGATCAGCCGCGGCTGATCCTGGGCGAATCCTCTTTCCTGCGCGCGACGCTGGAACAGGCCTTGCGGCTCAACTTGAAACCGCAAATGCCGAAGGGCTGCGTGCTTTTATGCGCCGGAACGCCGCTGGATGCCGAGCTTTTGCCGGTGGCCGAGGCCTTTGGCTATGCGGTGCACGATCTTTACGGCTGTCAGGAATTCGGCTGGCTGACGCTGGATGGCCGCCCGCTGCGCGCCGATATTTCGCTGGTGCCCTCGCCCTTGGGCGATCCGTGGCGGGAACTGGTCGTGGGCGGTCTGCCGATGGGCGACAGTTTCGTCGTTTCCGACGCCGGGCATGTCTGCGACCGCAAGGGGCGGATCATCACCTATCGCCGCGCCCGGACCTACCCGGAATACGAGGTGATCGTCACCCACACCCCCGCCACCTCGGCCGAGGTGATCGAAAAAACCGCCCGCACCATCCTGCGCATCAAGAGCCGGGTGGTGAAGGTGGCGCCGGATCTGACGGTGGGGGCCAAGGCAACGCGGCTGGAACTTCTGCCCGCGCTTGGCCGGGCCGAACCAATCGTGATCGAAGGCCCGGAGGCGACGGTGCTTTTCGACACGCTTGTGACCGCGCAGCGCGAGATGGCGCAAAGCGCCAAGACCGACCCCGCCTGGATCAAGAGGCGCTGAGATGTTCCGCATCCGTCACAGCCTTGCCCATGTCTCGCCCGCCTCGCGCCCGGGCATCCTTGCCGCCGTTCTTGATGCGCTGCCCGAGCAGATGCGCGACCCCGGCACCCGCAAGCTGGTGCGCGACGCGATGTCCAAGGCGCATATCCCCGGCATCGTCTGCCGCCCCACCGGCCCCTGCCCGGACGGCGGCGGCCAGCTTGGGGGTTCTCCTTCCCGTTCCGCCACGGCGCCGAACGGGTGCGGGCGGCGGTGCCGGTGCGGCGCGGCCAGGTCTCGGCCTTCTTCACCCCCTGGGAGGTGATGGACCGCGCCCTGATCCTCGGCCCGAACCTGCATCCGGCGCTGCCGGAAATCGCCCGCGCGGGCGCGCTCGCCGGGGTCGAGATCGGCCTGATCGGCTCGGCCGCGCTGCAGACGGTGACCGGCCTGCCCTATCTGCGCCCGGAGTCCGATCTTGATCTGGTGGTCCGCGCCGAGAGCTTGCGCGCGCTGGAACAGCTGGCCGCGATGCTGGCCAGGCTGGCGAAACGGCGCAGCCTTGCGATTGATGTTGAGATCGCCCTGCCCGGCGGCCTCGGCGTCAAGCTGACCGAGCTTCTGTCGGGCGCGCGCACGGTGCTGGGCAAGACCATCACCGGCGTCGAGCTGATCGAGCGCCCCCGCCTGATCTCCCTTTTCGAGGCCCCGCCCCCGGCGCGGCCCGACCCGCAACACCCAATCAAACAGCCCGAAAGGAAAAGGCAATGGATGTGAAAGTGAAGATGCCCTCGGTGATCGTCTCGATCGAGGTCGCGGTGGGCGCCACCGTCACCAAGGGGCAATGCGTCGCCGTCGTCGAAGCGATGAAGATGAAGAACGAGACCCCCGCGCCGATCGACGGCACGGTGACGTCGATCACCGTCAACCCGGGCGACCGTCTGAAACCCGGTGCGGTGATCATGAGCATCGAATAAGGACAGGCGGACGGGCGCCTGCACGGGGCAGGCACCCTTCTCCGCCGATCAAGGAGGACACAAGACATGTTGATTTACGGGGTCTCTCTGATGAGCGGCTGCCTGATCGTGGGGACGATCATCGGCAAGCTGATCGGGCACATGGTCGGGATCGACGCCGATGTCGGCGGCGTCGGCATCGCGATGCTGCTGCTTGTCATCATCTCGCGCTGGTTCATGGATCGCGACCAGCTTTCGGCGCTGGCGCAGGACGGCATCAAGTTCTGGTCGGCGATGTATATCCCGATCGTCGTGGCCATGGCGGCCAGCCAGAACGTGCTGGCGGCCTTCAACGCCGGCACGCTGGCCTTCATCGCCGGGTTCCTGCCCGTCGTCGCGGGCTTTTTGCTGATCCGTCCGCTGGCGGCGCTTGGTGGCACCGCCGAAACCGAAGACGCGGCCAAACGCGCTGCGCAAGGAGCAAAATGACATGCTCGACATCATCGTGGGAACGCTGGAAAAACTGCCGCTGATCACCGCCTTCGCCGTTGTCGGCGTGATCATGTGGATTTCCTATGCGATCGGCAAACTGGTCAACAACCGCATCCACGGCTCGGCCATCGCCATCGTCGCGGGGCTGGTGCTCGCCTATGTCGGCGGCAAGATCACCGGCGGCAACAAGGGCATTTCGGACATCTCGCTCTTTGCCGGTTTCGGGCTGATGGGCGGCGCGATGCTGCGCGATTTCGCCATCGTCTCGACCGCCTTCGGGGTGAAGCTGGAAGAGGTGAAGAAAGCCGGTCTGGCCGGTGTCGTCGCGCTGGTGGTCTCGGTCATCCTGTCGACCGCGATCGGCGCGGCGGTGGCCTATGCGTTTGGCTATACGAGCGTGACCGACATGGCGACGATCGGCGGCGGGGCGGTGACCTTCATCGTCGGTCCGGTGACCGGCGCGGCGCTGGGCGCTTCGTCGGAGGTGATCGCGCTTTCGGTGGCGGCCGGTGTGGTGAAATCCATCGCCGTGATGATCCTGACGCCGCTTCTGGCGAAACCCGCGGGGCTGACGACGCCGGCTGCGGCGGCGGTTTACGGCGGCCTGATGGGCACCACGAGCGGCGTCAGCGCGGGCCTTGCCGCGACCGATCCGAAACTGGTGCCTTATGGCGCGCTGACAGCGACCTTCTACACCGGCTTTGGCTGCCTGATGGTGCCTTCGGTCGGTTACATGACCCTCGCCGCTCTCTTCGGTTGATTTTCTTGGCGGAACGTCCAACCGAGTGACCAGAACCATGCAACCACAAGCGAAATGGGCCAATCCGATGACGTTTTCAAGGGTCATCCCCCGCCGCGCGCGGTTGCAAGGGGCCGCGGGCAGTGCCCTTCCTTCCCTGCCTGCGGCCGCCACCACCATCGAAATTTCCGATGTTTTCCAAAGTTTTGACGGGCGCGAAGTGCTTTGCGGCCTGACTTTGACCCTGACCGAGCGGCGCATCGGCATCGTCGGCGCGAATGGCTCGGGCAAAAGCACGTTTGCGCGATTGCTGAACGGGTTGATGCGGCCCGACCGCGGCACGGTGCGCATCGACGGGCTTGATACCGCCCGCGAGGCCAAGGCGGTGCGGCGCAAGGTCGGCTTCGTGTTTCAGAACCCCGATACCCAGATCGTCCTGCCCACGGTCGAGGAAGACATCGCCTTCGGCCTGAGGGGGCATACCTCCAGCGCGGCGGACCGCGCCGCGAACGTGACTGCGACGCTGGATCGCTTCGGCCTTGGCGCCCTGCGTCACGCCCCCGCGCATCGGCTTTCGGGCGGGCAGAAACAGCTTCTGGCGATTGCGGGCGTGCTGATCACCGGCCCCGACTGCATCGTCTTCGACGAGCCGACGACGCTTCTGGATCTGCGCAACGCCCGCCGGATCGGGCAGGTGATCGCGGACCTGGCGCAGACCGCCATCGTCGTCACCCATGACCTGCCGCTTCTGGCCGATTTCGACCGCGTTCTGGTCTTCGATCAGGGCCGGATCGTTGCCGATGATGAACCCGGCCCGGCGCTGCGGGCCTATGTGGAGCGGATGACATGAGCCCGCTGCACCGCTGCCCCGCGGGGCTGAAACTGGCCGTGCTGGCCAGTGCCGGAACCGGGCTGATGGCGGTGGCAAGCCCCGTCTTGATGCTGGGCTGTCTGGCGCTGACGCTGCTTGGCTTCCGGCTGGCAGGCTTCGGCCCGAGGCTGATCTGGCGGCAGATCCGCCCGATGCTCTGGATGCTGGCGGTGCTTTTGCTGGTTCAGGGCTGGCTGGCGGGCTGGACCCTGGCCGCGCTGATCGTCTTGCGCATCCTGACGCTGATGCTTCTGGCCGCGCTGGTCACCCTGACCACCCGCAGCGAGGTGCTGATCGCCACCTTCGAACATGTGCTGACCCCGCTGGCCCCTTTGGGCGTCAACCCGGCCAAGGTCGGGCTGGCGCTGGCGCTGGCGCTGCGCTTTCTGCCGGTGATCGCCGAGGAGGCCGCGCGCGTGCGCGAGGCGCAGGCAGCGCGCGGTCTGGGCAGCCATCCGCTGGCGCTGATCCTGCCCTTGATCGTGCGTGTCCTGAAAGCCGCCGAAGAGGTCGCCGAGGCGATCGAGGCGCGTTCGGGTCATGATGACGGCACCGCCCTTTCCCGATAACCCCTGCGAAGGACCCCCGACGATGACTGCCCTTTCCACCCGCGACATCGTTCTGATCGCGCTTTTCGCGGCGCTGACGGCCGCTTTGGCGGTGTTTCCGCCGATCACCCTGCCGCTGATCGGTGTGCCGATCACCGCGCAATCCATGGGGCCGATGCTGGCCGGGGCCGTTCTGGGCGCGCGGCGCGGCGCACTGGCCATGGGCCTTGTCGTCGTGCTGGTGGCGCTGGGCCTGCCGATCCTGTCGGGCGGGCGCGGCGGCCTTGGCGTCTTTGCCGGGCCGACGGCGGGCTTCCTGCTGGGCTGGATCCCGGCCGCCTATGTGACGGGGCTGCTGCACGAACTGGGCTGGCGGAAGCTGACCGCGATCCGCTCCTTCGTCTTTGCCGCGCTGGGCGGCATCGTCGTGCTTTACGGTCTTGGCATCCCGGTTCTGGCGGTTCAGGCGGGGCTCTCGCTCAAGGCGGCGGCGCTGGGCTCCGCGCCCTTCATCCCGGGCGATCTGGTCAAGGCCGGGATCACCGCCGCCATCGCCCTGTCGGTCAAGCGCGCCTGGCCGATCATCGGCGCCCGCGACAGCGCGACAGCCTGAGCCACCATCGCGGAAACCACCCGCCGGGCCCGCCGCAAGGAGGGGCCCGGCCCTTGCATTGAAAGGACGACAGATGAACCCGCTCAAACGGTTCGGCATCGACGGTTACATGGTTCTTCTGCTCGCCATGGTGCTGGCGGGCGTATTGCTGCCCGCACAGGGCGCGCTGGCGGCGGGGCTCAAGCAGGTCACCTGGGGGGCGGTGGCGCTGCTGTTCTTTCTTTACGGTGCGAAACTCGATCCCGGGGCCTTGCGGGCAGAGTTGCTGAACTGGCGGCTGCAAGGCCTGACCTTTGGCGCGACCTATCTGCTGTTTCCGCTGCTGGGCCTTGGTTTCGCCGCGGTTTTCGGGCCGCTTCTGGGCGGGACGGTGACGCTGGGGCTGCTGTTTCTGGCGGTGCTGCCCTCGACCGTGCAATCCTCGATCGCCTTCACCGCGCTTGCGGGCGGCAATGTTCCGGCGGCGATCTGCGCGGCCTCGTTGTCGAACCTGATCGGGGTGGTGCTGACGCCGCTGCTGGTCGCCCTGCTCTTGCACCGCGAGGGCGGCGGCGGCGGTCTTGGCGCGTTTATGGGCATCGCGACGCAGATCCTGCTGCCCTTCGCGCTGGGCCAGATCCTGCGGCCCCGCATCGGCGGTTTCGTCAGCCGTCACAAGCGCCTGACGCTGGCGGTGGACCGGGGCGCGATCCTGCTCATCGTCTATGCCGCCTTCAGCGCGGGCACGGTTTCGGGGCTGTGGCAGGCGATTCCCGCACCGCGGCTGATCCTGCTTGCGGCGGTCATTGCGCTGTTCCTGGCGTCCGGCATGCTGGCGATGAGCGCTGCGGGGCGGCTGTTCCGTCTGCCCCGCGCCGATCGGGCCGCGCTGTTCTATTGCGGCGCCACCAAGAGCATCGCCACCGGCCTGCCGATTGCGGCGGCGCTGTTTCCACCCGCGCAGGTGGGGGCCATCGTGCTGCCCGCGATGCTCTACCACATGAGCCAACTGCTGGTCTGCGCCTTTCTGGCGCAAAGACAACGCGGCGCGTGAGTCCCGCGCCTGCCGGTGCGGAAGCTGCGCATTGACAAATAAGAAACCCCGCAATCCATCGGGATTGCGGGGTTTCTTGCTGGAAGTGGTGCCGGTGAAGGGACTCGAACCCCCGACCCCATCATTACGAATGACGTGCTCTACCAGCTGAGCTACACCGGCACTGTGGCGCGCAGTTAGCACGCTCTTGCGGGGATGTGTAGCCCTATTTTTCGCGTTCGCTCAAAGCTGCCGCCGTTCCGTCGAGGGTCTGTGCCGCAGCGCCTTTCGTGCCCTTGGCCACGATCAGCGGCAGCATCTCGGCGCCATTGGGCAGGGGCATGTTGGTATGCGCCGGTTCGCGCCAGCTCAGCGTGTCGAAGCCGCCGCAATTGTCGCAGACCGGGCCCCATTGCGCCTGGATGTTCTGGCACTTGTCGCAGCACCATTGCTTGCCGCGCGGCGCCGTCAGCGCCTTGGCGAGCCAGCCGCGCACCACCGCATCATCCTCGCCCTCGCCGCGTTCGATCGCCGCCATCAGCGTCAGCACGCGCGAGGTCGGGTTCGCCTCGACCAGATTGCCCAGCGCCCGCCGCGCCGCCGGGAAATCCTCGGCCGCGATGCAAAGTTCGGCGCGCAGAAGCCGGGTTTCCTCGTGATCGGGGCGCAGCGACAGCAGTTTTTCGAACCGCTTCAGCCGTTCGGTCGCTGATTCGCCCGGCACCATCGAGGCGAAGACCGCCGCCAGATCCGGATGCGGCTGCGCCTCCCAGGCCTTCAGCAGCACGCGGGTCGCCGATTTCGCATCGCCCTTGTCGTAATGCGCCTTGGCCGCCATCGCCGCGGCGGGAATGAGGTCCGGCGAGGCCTTGGCCGCGGCAATCGCCGCTTCCTGCGCCTCGATCGAAGTGCCGCCATCCAGCACCGCCTTGGCCTCCTGCAGCGCCAGCACCGCATCGCGGCGCTTGTGCACATCCTTCGGCAGCTGCCCCTGACGCATCTTGGCGAGCAGCACGTCGCGCGCGCCCTTCCAGTCGCCCACCTCGGTCTGCAGCTTGAAGAGCGTGTTCTGCACCTCGAGGTTCTTCGGATTGAGCGCAAAGGCCTTTTGCGCCAGCTTCACCGCGGTATCGGTGTCACCCTCGGCCAGTTTTTGCGACAAAGGCCCCTGCACGCCCACAAAGCGGGTGCGCTGATCGGCGAGAAGCTTGCGATAGACCTCCTCGGCCTTGCGGGTATCGCCGTTCATCATCGCCGCCTGCGCGGTCAGAAGGTTGGTCAGTTCCGGCCGGCGCAGGTAGCGCTCGGCCCGGTTCGCCTTCGAGGCCGCCAGCTTCGCCTCGCCCGAGGCGACGGCCAGCATCCCCTCGGCCAGGGCTTCATAGCCCTTGCGTTCGCGGTTGCGGTCGAAATAGCGGCTGATCGCGGTTTCGTCGCCGGTCACGAAGCGGATGAAGGCGAAGACGAAGCCCAGCACCTTCAGCGCCAGCCAGATCGCCACGACAAGAAGCCCGATCAGGATCACCACCTGCAGCGCGCCCAGGTTCAGCTCGATCCCGAAGGCGATGATGCGGATGGTTTCGCCCAGATCCGAGAGCCAGGCGGCGCCAAAGGCGAGCCCGACGACGACGGCGACGAACAGCGAGATTTTAATGAAAGACCAGATCATCGCCGTCCCCTCATTGCACGGATTGCGTCAGGTCGGCGATGGCAGCCTGCGCGCTCGCGCGCTGGGCCACCATGTCCTTCCAGGATTGCAGATCGGCCTGCGCCGCTTCGGGCAGGGCCGCGATTTCGGCCAGAGCCGCGTCGAATTGTGCCGCATCGACCGCGGTTTGCGCCCGCGACAGCACCGCATCCGGGCCGGTGCCGTCCTGCGCCGTCAGCGACCGGGCCCCGGTCTGCGCCAGCAGGAACGATCCGAGCCGGTCCTTCATCGTCTCGCCCGCGGTCGCCTTGCGCGCCGTGGTCAGCGCCTTGCGCGCCCCCTCGGGGAAGGCCGCCTTGAGCGCCGCGATCGAGGGCAGATCGCCCTTCAGCGCCGCGGGCACCGAAACGCCCGCCGCCGCCACATCGCCCAGCGCGCCATCGATCGGCGCATCGGTTTCAAACGCCGCCGCCAGCCGGGCCACGGCCGCCTGGGCGATCGCCTTTTTCGCCGCGGCTTCCGATTCGGCGCGGATCTTCGCGGTTTCGGCCTCGGCTTCGGCGATCTTCGCCTTGGCCTCGGCGGTCGCAACTTCCAGCTGCTGCTGCGAGGCAAAGGCCGGGCTCTTCTCGACCATCGCCTTCAGCGCGTCGATCTGCCCCTGCACGCCCGACAGATCGACCGGCGCGGCCGGGGCGGTGCCGCCCTGCGCTTCCAGCGCCTGAACCTTGCCGGAAAGCTCGCCCACCGCGGTCTGCAGCGCCGCGACGCCGGCATTGCCCGCCTGCAGCTCGGCCATCGTTTTCACCACGGCCTCAAGTTTCGCCGCCTGTGCGGCCAGATCCTGTTCCACCGTGCTTTGCGCGCCCGGCAGCACCTTTTCACGCAGCTCCGGCGGCAGTTTCGGCAACACGACCAGCGTGCCCACCGAGCCGATCACCGCGGCGATGATGCCCCCCCAAACGACCGACATCCCCCCGCGCGGCGGCTGCGGCACGGGCTTCGGTTTCGCCGGGGCTGATTCGGTCGCAGGCTTCGACACCTGTTCGGGCGCTGGCCGCGCTGCCGCCTCGGTCTTGGCCCCGGTCACGTCCGTGCCCGGACCGCCCGCGTCTTTGTCAGACATTTCAGGGGTTTGCGCAGCGGTCTGAGCTGTGCTGTCACGCTCCGTCTCGTCCGGGTTCGCCATGGACACTCCTCCAAGTCGCGCAACGCGGCGCGATGTCTTCATTTTGCCGCAGTCTATTGAGCGGCTTCGGCCTGCTCAACCTCAACCGCTCTCAGGCCCGTGCGACAAGTGCGTCCAGCAGCGCTTCGGCATCGGGACGCGCCGCAATCTGCAGCTTTGTCGCAGGCAGCGCGGAACAGGCCCGCGCCGCCTTTTCGGAAATCGCCACCAGCCGCAATTCGGCGCGCGCCCCTTGCGCGGCCTCGGCCAGCAAGCGGCCGCTGTTGGGCGAAAAGATCGGCACCAGAACCGGGCCGGGCTGCGCGAAAAGCGCCAGCATCTCGGGCGCGGGGGGCTGGGGCAGCTGCGCATAGACGATCGCTTCGGCGACCTGCCGCCCGGCAGCGCAAAGCCGCTCGGCCAGCGGAAAGGCGCTTTCGCTGCCGCGCGCATGCAGGATCGGCCCCGGATCGGGGGCGGTCCGGATCACCTCGAACAGGTGCTCGGCATCGGGGGCAACGGCCAGCACCGGGAAACCCGCCTGCCGCACCACCGCCGCCGTGCGGGTGCCGACGCAAAAGGCCGGACAGCCCGCCAAGGCGCTGTCGGCCAGCGGTTTCACCGCCTGTTCCGAGGTGAAGATGAGCGCATTTGCCGCGGGCAGATCGGCCCCCGTCGGCGTGGTTTCCAGAAGCGGCGCGATCACCACGGGCCAATCCGCCCCCATCCGGGCGCGGAACTGCGCGGCGAAACGCTCGGACCCGGCGCGGGGACGGGTCAGCAAAAGCGGCGGTCGGGAAGCGGTGCTCATCGGCGCCTCGGGTTGTGCGATGCCTGAGCCGGTGTTACCTGCAGGAAGGACCCCGCGCAACGACATCGGCATGACCAGACCCCTGACCTTCCTTGGCCTTGAATCGAGCTGCGACGACACCGCCGCCGCGGTGGTGCGGTCGGATGGCACGGTTCTGGCCTCGGTCGTGGCGGGGCAGACCGCCTTGCATGCGCCCTTTGGCGGTGTCGTCCCCGAAATCGCCGCGCGGGCCCATGCCGAAAAGCTGGATAGCTGTGTCGAGGAGGCCCTGGCCGAGGCCGGGCTTTCATTCGCCGATCTGGATGGCATCGCCGTGACCTCGGGGCCGGGGCTCATTGGCGGGGTGATGTCGGGGGTGATGTGCGCGCGCGGGCTGGCGGCGGGGACCGGGCTGCCGCTGGTTGGCGTGAACCATCTGGCGGGCCATGCGCTGACGCCGCGGCTGACCGACGGGCTGGCCTTCCCCTATCTGATGCTGCTCGTCTCAGGCGGGCATTGCCAGTTTCTGCTTGTGCGCGGGCCGGACAGTTTTTCGCGTCTGGGCGGCACGATCGACGATGCCCCGGGCGAGGCTTTTGACAAGGCGGCGAAGCTTCTCGGCCTGCCGCAGCCCGGCGGCCCCGCGGTCGAGGCCGAGGCCGCCAAGGGCAATCCGAAAGCCTTCCGGTTTCCGCGCCCGCTGCTGGATCGCCCCGGCTGCGATCTGTCCTTTTCCGGGCTGAAGACCGCGCTTTTGCGCGCCCGCGATACGGAAATTGCAGCGCAGGGAGGGCTTTACCGGCAGACCCGCGCGGATTTGTGCGCCGGGTTTCAGCAGGCGATTGCCGATGCGCTGGCGGAAAAGACCCGCCGGGCGCTGGCGGTTTATCTCGACACCGCGCCCGCGGAACCCGCTTTGGCGGTGGCCGGGGGGGTGGCGGCGAACCAGTCGATCCGGGGCGCCTTGGAACAGCTTTGTGCCGCGCAGGGCGTGCGCTTCACCGCGCCGCCCTTGCGGCTTTGCACCGACAATGCGGCGATGATCGCCTGGGCGGGGATCGAGCGGTTCCGTCTGGGGCTGGCCACCGAGGCCGATCTGATCGCCCGGCCGCGCTGGCCGCTGGATGCCACGGCGCCGGCGATGCTTGGCTCGGGCAAGAAGGGGGCCAAGGCATGACGATTGCGGTTCTGGGGGCAGGGGCGTTCGGCACGGCTTTGGCGATTTCGCTGGCCCAGCGCGGGCCGGTGCTGCTCTGGGCCCGCGATGCCGCCCATGTCGCCGAGATGCGGGACAGCCGCCGCAATGAACGCCGTCTGCCGGGGGCCGTGCTGCCCGAGGCCCTGACCGTGACCGACCGGATCGAAGATGCCGCGGGCTGCGATATCGTGCTGCTCGGCGTGCCGATGCAGAAGATGGGCGGCTTTCTGGCCGAAAATGCCGGGTTGCTTGACGGCAAGGTGCTGGTCTCCTGCTCGAAGGGGATTGATCTGGCGACCGGGCGGGGCTCGGTCGCGCTGATCGAGGCGGCCTGTCCCGGGGCCAGTGCGGCCGTTCTGACCGGCCCGAGTTTTGCCGCCGACATCGCCCGCGGCCTGCCCACGGCGCTGACGCTGGCCTGCCGGACCGATTCGCCCGATCTGCAGGCGCGGCTCTGCACCCCGACCTTGCGGCTTTACCGCACCACCGACACGATCGGCGCCGAACTGGGCGGGGCGCTGAAAAACGTCATCGCCATTGCGGCGGGGGTGGTGATCGGCGCGGAACTGGGCGATTCCGCCCGCGCCGCGCTGATGACCCGTGGCTTTGCCGAGATGAACCGGCTGGCGATGAAACTGGGTGCCCGGCCCGAGACGCTGATGGGCCTTTCCGGGTTCGGCGATCTGGTGCTGACCTGCACCTCGTTGCAATCGCGCAACTTCCGTTACGGGATCGCGCTGGGCAGTGGGGCGGCCTTTGATCCGGGCGTGACGGTCGAGGGCGCGGCCACCGCGCGGGCCGTCACCAGACTGGCGCGGGACCATGGCCTCGACATGCCGATCGCCGCAATGATCGCCGCGCTCTGCGCGCAAAAGATTTCCGTTGCCGACGCCGTTACGGCGCTGCTCTCTCGCCCGCTGAAGGAGGAATGAATGCTTTACGCCGTGATCTGCAAGGACAAGCCCGGGGCGCTGCAAACGCGGCTTGAGACCCGCGCCGCGCATCTGGCCTATATCGAGGCCACCGGCATCGTCAAAATGGCCGGGCCGTTTCTGGAGGCGGGGCAGATGTGCGGTTCGCTGGTCATTCTGGACTGTGACAGCCTGGACGCCGCGCAGGCCTGGGCCGCGGGCGATCCCTATGCGCATGCGGGGCTGTTCGAATCGGTCAGCGTCACCGAATGGAAAAAGGTGATCGGCTGATGGCAAAATGGCTCTTCAAATCCGAGCCCGATGTCTGGTCCTGGGACATGCAGGTGGCCAAGGGCGCGGTCGGCGAAGAGTGGCATGGGGTGCGCAACTATCTGGCGCGCAACAACATGCGGGCGATGAAGCTGGGCGATCAGGGCTTCTTCTACCATTCGAACATCGGCAAGGAGGTCGTCGGCATCGTCGAGGTCTGCGCGCTGAGCCACCCCGATTCGACCACCGAGGACCCGCGCTGGGATTGCGTCGACATCCGTGCGGTGCGGCCGCTGGCCCGGCCGGTGACGCTGGCCACGGTCAAGGCCGATCCGCGTCTGGCGCAGATGGCGCTGGTCACCTCGATGCGGCTGTCGGTGCAGCCAGTGACGGAAGAGGAATGGAAGATCGTCTGCGAATTGGGCGGCGTCGATCCCTGATCCCGCGGCACCGTTCGGACATGGGATAACGTCATGGCCCCCGGAAAAAACCGGAGGGTCCCGGCACCCCTACCAGGACCCTCCTTCACCCCACGTGCTCCCCTACGCACCACACGTGAAACTGTAATCGGGTCCTGGCCATACTGGCCGTTGCCCCATCACTACGCGAGGGGATGATTCCCCGCAACCGATCAATCCGAACAATATGACGCAATTCCAGAAGCTTGATTGCAACCCTTGGTTAACCGGACTGCCGCCGACTTGCCGGGACGGGCTTTTGCGCTAAGTGACGAAGATGCCCGGTTTCATCCTCGTCGCCCATGGTTTTCCCTCCAATCCCGATCCGGCCGAAGCCGCGCTGGCGGCGCTGGCGGCGCGGGTCGGCGCCTTTTTGCCCGAAGCGCGGGTGATCTCGGCGACGCTGGCGAAACCGGGATCGCTGGCGCAGGCGCTGGAAACCCTGCCGCGGGCGCGGATCTATCCGTTCTTCATGGCCGAGGGCTGGTTCACCGCGCGGCAATTGCCGCGGCGTCTGGCCGATCTGGGCAGCCGGGCCGAGATTCTCTCGCCCTTCGGCGCCGATCCGGCCCTGCCTGCGCTGGTGATCAAGACCGTGGCCGAGGCCGGTCCGGGCGATCTGATCCTGTGCGCGCATGGCTCGCAGGTGGCGCGCAGTTCGCGGATGGCGGCGATGGCGATGGCGGAACGGATCGGGGCAAGCCTGCCCGGTCGGCGCATCGTGACCGCCTTTCTGGAGGAAGACCCGCATCTGCGCGACATTGCGGCGCAGCATCCGCGGGCGATCTGCCTGCCCTTTTTCGCCCTGCGGGCCGGTCATGTCGCGCAGGACATTCCCGAAGCCCTTGCCCAGGCGGGCTTTCACGGCCGCCTTCTGCCCGCCATCGGCGAGCGCCCCGAGGCCGCCGATCTGATCGCCGCCGCCCTGCGCCGGGCCTGACCCGCGTTTGTCACGCAGCTGTCACATATCTTTTGCATAAGCGTCACGACCCGAGCCTAGGAGGGTTGCCGAGGCCTTGACGGGCCCTCCCAGATCTTCAGGAGTGATCCATGACTTTCGTGAAATTCGGCGTCTCGGCGCTTGCCATCATCGCCGCCTCGGCCACTGGCGCTGCCGCGCGTGACCAGATCCAGGCCGCCGGTTCCTCGACCGTGCTGCCCTATGCCACCATCGTCGCCGAAGCCTTCGGCGAAAACTTCGATTTCAAGACCCCGGTCGTCGAAGGCGGCGGTTCGGGCGCGGGCCGCAAGAAACTGTGCGAAGGCGTCGGCGAAAACACCATCGACATCGCCAACTCCTCCTCGCGCATCAAGCAGTCGGACATCGACACCTGCAAGGCGAACGGCGTCGAAGAGATCATGGAAGTCCGCATCGGCTATGACGGCATCGTCTTCGCCAGCGACATCAACGGCCCGGACTTCGCTTTCACCCCCGCCGACATCTTCGGCGCGCTCTCGGCCAAGGTGGCCAAGGACGGCGCGCTGGTCGACAACACCGTCAAGACCTGGGCCGAGGTGAACGCCGCGCTGCCCGCGCAAGACATCCTGACCTTCATCCCGGGCACCAAACATGGCACCCGCGAAGTGTTCGACGTCGAAGTGCTGGAAGAAGGCTGCAAGACCACCGGCGCCTATGACCTGTTCCTTGCCGCCTCGACCGGCGCCGATGACGACGCCAAGAAAAAGGACGCGGTCAAGTCCTGCCTGACGCTGCGCACCGATGGCGTGTCGGTCGATATCGACGGCGACTACACCGAGACGCTCTCGCGCATCGACGCCAACAAGAACGCCATCGGCGTCTTCGGCCTGTCGTTCTACCAAAACAACACCGACAAGCTGCGCGTCGCCACCATCGACGGCATCGTCCCCACGGTCGAGTCGATCGCCAAGGGCGACTATCCGGTGTCGCGTCCGCTGTTCTTCTACGTCAAGAAAGCCCACCTTGGCGTGATCCCGGGTCTGAAGGAATTCATCACCTTCTTCGTCTCGGACGAGATGGCCGGTCCGGAAGGCCCGCTGGCGGCTTACGGCCTTGTGTCCGATCCGGAACTGGCCGCGACCCAGGCGATGGTCGAGGCGGAAACCCCGATGGGGCCGCTGAAGTAATCGAACCTCGGGGGGCGCCTTCGGGCGCCTCCCGTCCCTTGTTGCGCCTTCCCCTGTTGCGGATGAACACATGACCCCCGGTCTTCTTGCGCTGATCGTGCTCGCCCTTGCCTGTGGCGGCTTTTTTCTGGGCCGCTTCCGGGCGCTGCAACTGGTGGCCAAGGATCTGCGCCTGCTGCATTCCCTTCCCGGCTATTATGGTCAGACGGTGGCGCTGTTCACCGCCGTGCCCGCGCTGGCGCTGATGGCGCTTTGGCTGCTGGCGCAACCGGTGGTGATCGAAAACCGGATCTCTGCGATGATCCCGGCCGAGGATCTGCCGCAGGGCTCCAGCCGCAATCTGGTGATGGCCGATGTGCGGCGCATCGCGGGCGGGCTTGACCTGATCCTGGCCGACGGCTCCCTGTCCGAAACCGATCTGAGCCAGATGCGCGCCGATTTCAGCGACATCCGCTCGCGCATGGCCAGTGTCGGCGTCGCGCTGGGGGCGAATGTGCGCCCCTCGGTCTTCGAGGCCGCCAAGGCCTGGCGCGATATGAACGGCCTCGCCCGGATGGCGATGACGGCGGCGACGCTGGCGGCGGCGCTGGCGGGCTTCGCCTTTGCCGCGCTGCGCATCCGCCCCGAGTTCCGCGCCCGCAACGTGTCCGAGACCTTCCTGCGCTGGCTGCTCATCGCCGCCTCGCTTGTCGCGATCGGAACCACGATCGGCATCGTGCTGTCACTGGTCTTCCAGACCGTGCATTTTTTCCAGCTTTACCCGGCCGAGGAATTCTTCTTCTCGCTGACCTGGAATCCGAAATTCGGCGGCGGCTCGGAACTGTCGATCTGGCCGCTGGTCTGGGGCACGCTTTATGTCTCCTTCATCGCGCTGGCCGTGGCGGTGCCGGTGGGCCTTTTCGCCGCGATCTATCTGGCCGAATATGCCTCCAAGCGCGTGCGCGGCATCGCCAAACCGCTTCTGGAAGTGCTGGCGGGCATCCCGACCATCGTTTACGGCCTTTTCGCGCTGATCACCGTCGGGCCGCTCTTGCGCGACTGGATCGCCCAGCCGCTGGGCCTTGGCTCCTCGTCTTCGTCGGTGATGACGGCCGGTCTGGTGATGGGGGTGATGATCATTCCCTTCGTCTCCTCGCTGTCGGACGACATCATCAACGCCGTGCCGCAATCGCTGCGCGATGGCTCTTTCGCCATGGGCGCGACGCAATCCGAGACGGTGAAACAGGTGATCCTGCCCGCCGCGCTGCCGGGGATTGTCGGCGCCATCCTGCTCGCCGCCTCGCGCGCCATCGGGGAAACGATGATCGTGGTGCTGGGGCCGGGGGCGGCCGCCAAACTCTCGATGAACCCGTTCGAGGCGATGACCACCGTCACGGTGAAGATCGTCAGCCAGCTGACCGGTGACACCGAATTCGCCTCGCCCGAGACGCTGGTGGCCTTTGCGCTGGGCCTGACGCTCTTTGTCTTCACGCTGGTGCTGAACGTCCTGGCGCTGGTGATCGTGCGCAAATACCGGGAGCAATACGAATGACCATGGTCGAAACCCCTGCGCCGCGGTCGCTTTACACCGCCGATGCCCGCACCAAGGCGCGCAATGCTTCCGAAAAGCGCTTCCGCATCTATGGCATCGTGGCCGTGGCCATCGGCCTTCTGGCGCTTGTCGTGCTGCTCTCCTCGGTGCTGGGCTCGGGTCTGGGCGCCTTTCGCCAGACCGTGCTGAGCCTGCCGATCACGCTGGACGCCAAGGCGCTTGACCCCAAGGGCAACCGCGATCCGGCCGAAATGGCCAAGGCCACCACCGTCACCTATGGCAAGCTGATCACCAAGGCGCTTGAAGCCGCGGTGATCGACAAGAACCTTGCCCCCCAGATGAGCACCAAGGACATCGGCGCGCTGGTCTCCAAGGAAGCCCCGGCGGGTCTGCGCGATCTGGTCCTCTCCGATCCCGATCTGGTCGGAACGACGATCACCTTTGACGTGCTGACCTCGGGCCGGGTCGATGGCTTCTTCAAGGGCCGGGTGACGATGGAAAGCGCGGCGCTCGACAGCAACATCACCCCCGAACAGCTGCAGCTGGCCGAAAAGCTGCGCGATGCGGGGATGCTGAAACTGGCCTTCAACCCCGGCTTCCTGACCAACCCCGATGCCTCGGAACTGCGGCCGGAATCGGCGGGTCTGGGCGTTGCCATCCTCGGCTCGCTTTACATGATGGTGATGGTGCTGTGCATGGCGTTGCCGATCGGCGTGGCCGCCTCGATCTACCTTGAGGAATTCGCGCCGAAGAACCGCTTCACCGACCTGATCGAAGTGAATATCGCGAACCTCGCCGCCGTGCCCTCGATCGTCTATGGCATCCTCGGCCTTGCCGCCTTCATCAACTTTGCCGGCATGCCGCAAAGCTCGCCCTTGGTCGGTGCGCTGGTGCTGACGCTGATGACGCTGCCGCGGATCATCATTCCGACCCGGGCCGCGCTGAATGCCGTGCCGCCCTCGATCCGCGAAGCCGCGCTGGGGGTTGGCGCCTCGAAGACGCAGACGATCTTTCACCATGTCCTGCCGCTCGCTGTGCCCGGCATCCTGACCGGGGCGATCATCGGGCTGGCGCAGGCTTTGGGCGAAACCGCGCCGCTGCTTCTGATCGGCATGGTCGCCTTCGTGAAAGACTACCCCGGCGCCCCGCCCGAGGGTATCCTCGATCCGGCCTCGGCGATCCCGGTGCAGATCTACAACTGGACCCAGCGCGCCGACCCGGCCTTTGTCGAACGGGCTTCGGGGGCGATCATCGTGCTGCTGGTCTTCCTTCTGGTGATGAACTCCCTTGCCGTGATCTTGCGGCGCAAATTCGAACGGCGGTGGTAAGGAATCATGAACAACATGCGTTTGACGGAGAGAGCCGTGTCCACCGATGTGACGAAATTCACCGCCCGCAAGGTGCAGGTCTATTATGGGGCCTCGCATGCGATCAAGGATGTGGACATCGACATCCTCGACAAGACGGTCACGGCCTTCATCGGCCCCTCGGGCTGCGGGAAGTCGACCTTCCTGCGCTGTCTGAACCGGATGAACGACACCATCGACATCTGCCGCGTCGAAGGCGCGATCCAGCTGGATGGCGAGGATATCTACGACAAGAAGGTCGATCCGGTGCAGCTGCGCGCCCGGGTGGGGATGGTGTTCCAGAAGCCGAACCCCTTCCCGAAGTCGATCTATGACAACGTCGCTTACGGGCCGAAGATCCACGGGCTGGTCCGCAACAAGGCCGAGCTGGACGAGGTCGTTGAAAGTGCGCTGCGAAAGGCCGCGCTCTGGAACGAGGTCAAGGACCGTCTGGCCGCCCCCGGCACCGGGCTTTCGGGCGGCCAGCAGCAGCGCCTGTGCATCGCCCGCGCCGTCGCCACCTCGCCCGAGGTGCTGCTGATGGACGAACCCTGTTCGGCGCTTGACCCGATCGCCACCGCCCAGGTCGAAGAGCTGATCGACGAGCTGCGCAGCAATTTCTCGGTCGTCATCGTCACCCATTCGATGCAGCAGGCGGCCCGGGTCAGCCAGCGCACGGCCTTCTTCCACCTTGGAAATCTGGTCGAGTTCGGCGAGACCGGGCAGATCTTCACCAATCCGCGCGATCCCCGCACGGAAAGCTACATCACCGGCCGCATCGGTTGAGGAAAGATCCCATGTCACAGCATATCGTTTCATCCTTCGACCGGGATCTCGAGTCGGTTCAGGCGATGGTCGTCAAAATGGGGGGCCTTGTCGAAACCCAGGTTCTGGACGCCGCCCAGGCGCTGGAAGAACGCGACGAGGATCTGGCCGAAACCGTCCGTCAACGCGACAAGCAGGTGGATGCGCTGGAAGAGCAGATCAACACCGAAGCCGCCCGGCTGATCGCGCTGCGCGCGCCGCATGCCACCGATCTGCGCATCGCGCTGACGGTGATCAAGATCTCGGGCAATCTGGAACGCGTGGGCGACTATGCCAAGAACATCGCGAAACGCTCCAAGGTGATTGCGGAACTGCCCTCGATCAACGGGTCTTCGGGGGCGATCCGGCGCATGGCCGCCGAGGTCGAGGGGATGCTGAAGGATTCGATCGACAGCTTCATTCAGCGCGATGCGAAGCTGGCGGCCGATGTGCGCGCCCGCGATGTGGCGATCGACCAGATGTATAATGCGCTCTTTCGCGAATTCCTGACCTACATGATGGAAGATCCGCGCAACATCACCCCCTGCATGCATCTGCATTTCATCGCCAAGAACATCGAGCGGATGGGCGATCTGTGCACCTCGATCGCGGAACAGGTGACCTATCTGGTCACCGGCCAGATGCCCGAGGAGCCGCGGCCGAAATCCGACAGCGTCAGCACCTTCAAGCCGGGGGAGAGTTGATAGATGAGTCCGGCGCAACAGCCCTGTGTTCTGGTGGTCGAGGACGAGTCGGCGCAGCGCGAAGTTCTGCAATACAACCTTGAAGCCGAGGGGTTCCGGGTGGTGATGGCGGTCAATGGCGACGAGGCGCTGTTGCTGCTGCGCGAGGAAAAGCCCGATCTGGTGGTGCTGGACTGGATGCTGCCCAATGTCTCGGGGATCGAGATCTGCCGCCGCGCCAAGGCCAATCCGGAAACGCGCTCGATTCCGATCATCATGCTCTCGGCCCGGTCCGAGGAAACCGACCGCGTGCGGGGGCTGGAAACCGGCGCCGATGATTATGTGGTGAAGCCCTATTCGGTGGTGGAGCTGATGGCGCGTCTGCGCACGCAGCTGCGCCGGACGCGCCCGGCCACGATGGGCGAGCGGCTGGTGTTCGACGACATCATTCTGGATGCCGCCGAGCACCGCGTCTTCCGCGATGGTCAGCCGCTGAAGCTGGGCCCGACCGAGTTCCGGCTGCTGTCCACGCTGATGGAAAAGCCGGGCCGGGTCTGGACGCGCGATCAGCTGCTCGACCGGGTCTGGGGGCGGGATATCTATGTCGACACCCGCACCATCGACGTGCATGTGGGGCGGCTGCGCAAGGCGCTGATGGTGAATGGCGGCGCCGATCCCGTGCGCACCGTGCGCGGAACCGGCTACAGCCTCGGTTAACGATCCTGCAGAAAAGCATCGACCTCGGCGCGGGTCGGGATGGCGGCGGCCGTTCCGGCCCGCGTCACCTTCAGCGCCGAAGCCCCGGCGGCCAGCCGCAGCGCCTGCGGCGGCGTCATCCCCTCGGCCAGACCGGCGACCAGATAGCCCGCGAACGTATCCCCCGCGGCGGTGGTGTCGACGGGCGTCACCTTGAAGGCCGGTTGCTCCTGCGCGGTCTTGGCCGCCAGATCATGCCAGACCGCCCCCTTGGCGCCATGGGTCACGCAGACCGCCTTGACCGGCAGCGCGTCCAGCGTCGTGCCGAGCGCTTCGCACAGCTGCGCCGCCTCGACCGCGTTCAAAAGCAGAAGGTCCAGATCTTTCAGCACCTTGCGCACGGCCTCGGCCTCAAACGGCGCGGCGGAATAGGCGACCTTGACACCGCGGGCTTTCGCCAGCGCCACCGCCTCGACCTGGGCCGAGGTTTCGTTCTGCATCAGCAGCCAGTCACCCGCTGCGGCCTTGGCCATCGCGTCTTCCAGCACATTCAGCGGCACCGCCCGGTTTGCCCCCGGAAACAGCACGATCGAATTTTCCCCCGACGCATCGACCATGATGATCGCATGACCCGAGGCCACGTCCACCTCGGCCACATGGGCGCAATCGACGCCATCGGCGGCCAGTTCCGCCCGCATCCAGGCGCCATCCACCCCGGTCGCGCCGATGTGGCGCACGACCGCCCCGGCCCGCGCCGCCGCCACCGACTGGTTCGCCCCCTTGCCGCCCAGACCGCGGCCATAGGCGGTCGCGGCCAGCGTTTCCCCGGGCAGGGTCAGATGCGGCAGGCGGTAAAAGTGGTCGGCATTGATCGAGCCGAGGTTGAAGATGGTCATGGGTCTTCTCCGGGGTCTTGACCCGGGCCGAGAGCCCCGGCCCGGAGGGAACTTCAGCGTTTCAGCCCCAGACGGCTGGCCGACAGGGCCGCCATATGCAGGATGTCGTTCACCGTGGCCCGGTTCGAGCAGATCTGCACCGAATGCTGGATGCCGGTCAGGATCGGGCCGATCACCGTCGCCCCGGCCATTTCCTGCATCAGCTTCACCGAGATCGAGGCCGAATGCCGCGCGGGCACCACAAGGATGTTCGCGGGCCCGGTCAGACGGCAGAACGGGTAATGCTTCATCTGCTCGGGGTTCAGCGCGACATCGACGGCCATTTCGCCATCATATTCGAAATCGACGCCGCGTTCATCCAGCACCTGCGGCGCGATGTGCATTTTCATCGCGCGTTCCGACACCGGATAGCCGAAGGTCGAGAACGAGGCGAAAGCCACCCGCGGATCAATGCCCAGACCGCGGGCCACCCGCGCCCCGGCCATGGCGATATCGGCCAGGTCGTTTTCATCGGGCCATTCATGCACCAGCGTATCGCCGATGAAGACGACCTTGCCCTTGTGCAGAAGCGCGGTGATCCCCACGGCCCCATCCGAGGGCTTGGCGTCGATCACCTTGTTGATCAGCTCGAGCACATGCGCCGATTTCCGGGTGGCCCCGGTGATCATGCCATCGCCATGGCCATGCACCAGCATCAGCGCGGCGAAGACATGCCGGTCCCGGGTGGCCAGCTTGTGCGCATCTTCCCGGTCCATCCCCTGCCGCTGCAGGCGACGATAGAGGAAGTCCTTGTAGGTATCCATGTGCTTGCAATTCGTCGAATTGACGATCTGCAATTCGCGGAAGGCATCGCCGATCCCGGCGGCTTCCAGCTGTTCGCGCACATGCGACTCGCGGCCCACCACCAGCGCCGTGCCCATGCCGCCGCGCTGATAGGCGACCGCGGCGCGCAGCACCCGCGGGTCGTCGCCCTCGGCAAAGATCATCCGCGCCTGTGCCTGACGGGCGCGGGCATGAATGCCCTGCAGGATCGCCGCCGTCGGGTCCATCCGCGCCTTCAGGCTTTGCGCATAGCCCTCCATGTCGATGATCGGACGTCGCGCCACCCCGGTATCCATCCCGGCCTTGGCCACGGCGGGCGGGATCACATGGATCAGCCGCGGGTCAAAAGGCGTCGGAATGATGTA
This sequence comes from Rhodobacter capsulatus, assembly GCF_052363185.1. Taxonomy (GTDB): domain Bacteria; phylum Pseudomonadota; class Alphaproteobacteria; order Rhodobacterales; family Rhodobacteraceae; genus Rhodobacter; species Rhodobacter capsulatus_E. The sequence goes on from NZ_CP198955.1 coordinate 133,319, forward strand.
ATCGCGCCCGAAGGTCAGCTTGCGGCCATAGGCCATCGCCACCTCGTCCGGCACATCCTCGCGCGCCAGCGCCGCCAGCGCCTTGGCACAGGCGATCTTCATCTCGTCATTGATCGCGCGGGCATGAATGTCCAAAGCGCCACGGAAGAGATAGGGGAAGCCCAGCACGTTGTTGACCTGGTTCGGATAGTCCGACCGGCCAGTGGCCACGATCGCATCGGGGCGGACCGAATGCGCCTCCTCGGGGGTGATTTCCGGGTCCGGGTTCGCCATCGCGAAGATCACCGGATTGTCCGCCATCGAGGCGACCATCTCCGGCGTCACCGCCCCCTTGGCCGAGACGCCCAGGAACACATCGGCGCCCACCATCGCCTCTTCCAGCGTGCGCGCGTCGGTCTTCGCCGCATGGGCCGATTTCCACTGGTTCATGCCCTCGGTCCGGCCCTGCCAGATCACGCCCTTGGTGTCGCACATGATGCAATTGTCATGCTTGGCGCCCATGGTCTTGATCAGTTCCAGACAGGCGATCCCGGCGGCGCCGGCGCCATTCAGCACGATCTTGCAGTCTTCGATCTTCTTGCCCGAGATTTCGAGCGCGTTCAGCAGCCCCGCCGCACAGATCACCGCCGTGCCGTGCTGGTCGTCATGGAACACCGGAATGTCCATCATCTCTTTCAGCCGCTGCTCGATGATGAAGCATTCGGGGGCCTTGATGTCCTCAAGGTTGATACCGCCAAAGGTCGGGCCCATCAGGCTGACGGCCTTGATGATTTCTTCCGGGTCTTCGGTGGCCAGTTCGATGTCGATGGCGTTCACATCGGCGAAGCGCTTGAACAGCACCGCCTTGCCCTCCATCACCGGCTTGGAGGCCAGCGCGCCAAGGTTGCCCAGACCCAGGATCGCCGTGCCGTTCGAGATCACCGCCACCATGTTGCCCTTGTTGGTGTAGTCATAGGCGGTCTCGGGGCGTTCGGCGATGGCTTCGACCGGAACCGCAACGCCGGGGGAATAGGCCAGGCTCAGATCCCTCTGCGTGGTCATCGGCTTCGAGGCGACGACCTCGTATTTCCCCGGCACGGGGTCGAGGTGATAGGCCAGCGCCTCTTCGGGCGTGACGCGGTTCTTGGTGGACATGGGCCAGACTCCTCCAGTGGGCGCTTTTTCCTTATCCCCCTTGCGGCGCTGCCTCAATCGGTTTGCACGGGGGTGCGGCGTTTAATAAGTTGCGCGCGGCAGGGGGAAACCATGACAAGCGAAACCGTGACGCCGATGATGGCGCAATATCTGGCGATCAAGCAGGCGAACCCGGGGGCGCTGCTGTTCTACCGGATGGGCGATTTCTACGAGATGTTCTTTGACGATGCCGTGGCGGCGGCGGCGGCGCTGGATATCGCGCTGACCAAACGCGGCCTGCATCTGGGCGAGGAAATCCCGATGTGCGGCGTGCCGATCCATGCCGCCGAGGGCTATCTCTTGACGCTGATCCGCAAGGGCTTCCGCGTGGCGATCGCCGAGCAGCTGGAAGATCCGGCCGAGGCGAAGAAGCGCGGCGCGAAATCGGTGGTGAAGCGCGATGTGGTGCGGCTGGTGACGCCCGGCACCCTGACCGAGGAAAGCCTGCTTGAGGCGCGGCGGCACAACTACCTTGCCGCCTGGGCCGAGCTGCGCGACGAGGGCGCTCTGGCCTGGGCCGATATTTCCACGGGCGAGTTCCGGGTGATGCCCTGTCCGCTTGCGCGTCTGGGGCCCGAGCTGGCCCGTCTTGCGCCCCGCGAGGTGCTGGTAAGCGAGACGAAAGAGGCCGATTGTGCCGGAATCGTCTCTGATTTGCGGGCCTCGCTGACGCCTTTGGCGCGGTCGAGCTTCGACAGTCAGGGGGCGGAAAAGCGGCTCTGCGATCTCTTCGCGGTGGGGTCTCTGGATGCGTTCGGCGCGTTTTCGCGCGCCGAAGTCTCTGCGATGGGGGCTTTGGTCGATTATCTGGACCTCACGCAACGGGGGAAACTGCCGCTTCTGGCCCGACCCCTGCGGGAAGAGGCGGGCAGCCTCGTGCAGATCGACGCCGCCACCCGGCGCAATCTGGAACTGACGCAGGCGCTTTCGGGCGGGCGCGAGGGCTCGCTTCTGGCCACGATCGACCGCACCGTGACGGCGGGGGGGGCGCGGCTGCTGGAACGGCGGATCTCGGCGCCCTCGCGCGATCTTGCGCAGATCCATGCGCGGCATGATGCGGTGCGTTTTCTGGTGCAACAGGGTCGATTTGCCGAAGATCTGCGTGATGCCCTGCGGCGCTGCCCCGATATCGACCGGGCGCTCAGCCGCCTGGCGCTCGACCGCGGCGGCCCCCGCGATCTGGCCGCGATCCGCAACGGTCTGGAACAGGCGGGCCGGATTGCCGAGCGTCTGGCCGAGACCGAAGCCCCCGCGCTTCTGGCCGACGCCGGGCAAAGGCTTCTGGGCCACGAAGATCTTGTCGCTCTGCTCGATGCCGCGTTGGTCGCGGAACCGCCGCTTCTGGCCCGCGATGGCGGTTTCATCGCGACGGGTTACGAGCCGGAACTCGATGACACCCGGCAGCTGCGCGACGAGGGCCGCGGCGTCATCGCCCGGATGCAGGCCGATTACATCAGCGAGACCGGGATTTCGTCGCTGAAGATCAAGCACAACAACGTGCTGGGCTATTTCATCGAAACGACCTCGACCCATGCCGAAAAGATGCTGGCCCCGCCGCTTTCGGCCCGCTTCATCCACCGGCAGACGACGGCCAATCAGGTCCGCTTCACGACGCTGGAATTGAGCGAACTTGAAACCCGCATCCTGAACGCGGGCAATCACGCGCTGGAGATCGAAAAGCGGCTCTATGACAGCCTGAAAGGCGCGATTCTGGCCGCCGCCGGACCGATTTCCGAAACCGCGCGGGCGCTTTCGGAAATCGACCTGACCGCCGCCTTCGCCGATCTGGCTGCCGCCGAGGATTGGGTCGAACCGACCGTCGATCAAAGCCACGCCTTCGAGATCGAGGGCGGTCGCCATCCGGTCGTGGAAGCCGCGCTCAAACGCCAGGGCGAGCCCTTCATCGCCAATGACTGCGCCCTGACCAGTGGCCCCACGCCTGCGATCTGGCTGCTGACCGGCCCGAACATGGCGGGCAAATCAACCTTCCTGCGCCAGAACGCGCTGATCGCGCTTCTGGCACAGGCGGGTAGTTTCGTTCCCGCGCGGCGCGCCCATATCGGCCTGGTCAGCCAGCTCTTCAGCCGCGTCGGCGCCGCCGACGATCTGGCCCGCGGCCGGTCCACCTTCATGGTCGAGATGGTCGAAACCGCCGCGATCCTCAATCAGGCCGACGACCGGGCGCTGGTGATCCTCGACGAAATCGGCCGCGGCACCGCGACTTATGACGGGCTTTCGATCGCCTGGGCGGTGATGGAACACCTGCACGGGGTGAACCGCTGCCGCGCGCTTTTCGCCACGCATTACCACGAAATGACCGCGCTTTCGGCCAAGCTGGAGGGCGTCGAAAACGCCACCGTCTCGGTCAAGGAATGGCACGGCGAGGTGATCTTCCTGCACGAGGTGAAAAAGGGCGCAGCCGACCGCTCCTATGGCGTGCAGGTGGCGAAACTGGCGGGCCTGCCCGAAAGCGTCGTCGCCCGTGCCCGTGTCGTGCTGGATGCGCTCGAAAAGGGCGAACGCGAAGGCGGCAAGAAACAGGCGATCATCGACGATCTGCCCTTGTTCGCGCTGGCCCCGCCGCCCGCGCCCGCGGCCCCGCCGGCGAAATCCGCGGTCGAGGAGCAGCTGCGCGGCCTGCATCCCGACGAGATGACGCCACGCGAAGCGATGGACGCGCTTTACGCCCTGCGCGCCCTTCTCAAGGACTGATCTTCATCTTGCTGCAAATATCCTGGGGGTCCGGGGGCAAAGCCCCCGGCCTGTCTTACGCTTTCGGCATGGAACTGACGCCGACTTTCGCCGGGCGCAGCAGACGGTCGTGCAGCAAGAACCCGTCGTCCATCACCTGAATGATGTCGCCCGCCACCGTGCCCGGCAGCGGCGCTTCGAACATCGCTTCATGCAGCAGCGGGTCGAATTTGTCGCCCACTTTCGGCTGGATCGCCACGATCCCGTGCCGCGCAAACACGTTCAGCAGCTCGCGCTGGGTCAGCTCGACCCCTTCGATCAGCGCGGGCGCTGCGGCGCGGACCTCTTCGCCCGCCGCATCCAGCGCGCGTTTGAGCGCATCGAACACCGGCAGCATGTCGCGCGAGAGTTTCGAGCCGCCATATTGCTCGGCCTCGCGCCGGTCCCGCTCCGCCCGCTTGCGCGAATTCTCGGCATCGGCGAGCGCCCGCATGAAGCGGTCGCGCAGCTCGTCGCGTTCGGCGCGCAGCATTTCGATCTCGTCCTGCTCGTCGCCCAAAGCCGCGGCCAGCGCCTCGTCCAGCTGCGCCTGATCCTCTGCCATCTCGTCCTTCTTCTCGGTCATCCGTTCACCCTTTGCCCCGGCCGGCCAGCATCCGCCCGACCAGTTGCGCCGTATAATCCACGATCGGCACGATCCGCCCGTAGTTGAGCCGGGTGGGGCCGATGACCCCCACCGCGCCGATGATCTTTCGATCCGCGTTCATATAGGGAGAGACCACCAAAGAGGAACCCGAAAGTGAGAAGAGTTTGTTCTCGGAGCCGATAAAAATGCGCACGCCTTCGCCGGTTTCGGTCAGATCAAGGAATTCGGCGATGTCGCGTTTGCGTTCCAGATCGTCGAAAAGCGTGCGGATGCGGTCCAGATCGCCCTCGGGCTCCAGCAGATTCGACCGGCCGCGGACGATCAGCCGCTCCCAAGGCTCGCCCTGATCGGCCCATTGCGCCAGCCCGCTTTCGACCATCTCGGCCGCCAAGGCATCCAGTTCCTGTCGCCGCGCGGAGATTTCCACCGCGATTTCGCGGCGCAGATCGGACAGCGTCTTGCCCTCGGCCAGCGCGTTCAGAAAATTCGCCGCCTCGCGCATCGACGACGGCGTCTGCCCGGCGGGGGGCGTGAAGACGCGGTTTTCCACCTGACCATCGGCCATCACAAGCACGACCAAGGCCCGGTCCGGCGCGAGCGAGACGAATTCGATATGGCGGATCGGCGCCTCGGTCTTGGGCGCCAGAACAAGGCTGGCCCCATGCGTCAGCCCCGAGAGCGCCGCCCCCACCCGGTCCAGCAGCGACCCCACATCGGGTTCCGCCGCGCCCACCGTGGCTTCCAGCGCGGCGCGGTCGGTGGCCTGAACCTCGCTCACCTCCATGAAACCATCGACGAACATCCGCAGCCCCATCTGCGTCGGCACGCGGCCCGCGGAGACATGCGGGCTGCCCAGGAGCCCCAGATATTCCAGATCCTGCATCACGTTGCGGATCGTCGCCGCCGACAGCTTCTCGCTCATCAGCCGGGTCAGCGTGCGCGAGCCCACCGGATCGCCGGTTTCCAGATAGCCCTCGACCACCCGGCGAAACACCTCGCGGGAGCGGTCGTTCAAGTCCGAGATCAACTGGTTCTGGTTCGTCATGGCCACGCTTTGCATTATTGCGGGGAAAGCTTTTCCGTCAATCGTGCCTTCGGGGTTGCATCGGGTCTTCTGCCGTTTCAAATGGGGTCAAATCCAGCGAAAGGACAGCCCATGCGCCCCTCTGGCCGCAATCTTGCCGATATCCGTTCCATTTCCATCGAAACCGGCGTGACGAAACATGCCGAAGGCTCGGTGCTGATCAAGATGGGGGACACCCATGTTCTGTGCACCGCGACGATCGAGGACAAGGCGCCCTCGTTCCTCAAGGGCTCGGGCCTCGGTTGGGTGACGGCGGAATACGGGATGCTGCCGCGCGCGACGAATTCGCGCAATCGGCGCGAGGCGGCGGCGGGCAAGCAATCGGGCCGCACGCAGGAAATCCAGCGTCTGATCGGCCGGGCTTTGCGTGCGGGGATCGACCGGTCCGCGCTGGGCGAGCGGCAGATCGTGGTGGACTGTGACGTGCTGCAGGCCGATGGCGGCACCCGTTGCGCCTCGATCACCGGCGGTTGGGTGGCGCTGCGCATTGCGGTGAACAAGCTTCTGAAATCGGGGCTGATCGTGTCCGATCCGATCATCGACCATGTGGCGGCGATTTCCTGCGGCATCTATGCCGGGCAGCCGATCGCCGATCTGGATTATGCCGAGGATTCCGAGGCCGGCGTGGATGGCAACTTCATCCTGACCGGGCGCGGCCGTCTGGTCGAGGTGCAGATGACCGCCGAGGGCTCGACCTTCTCGCGCGAGCAGATGGGGAAATTGCTCGATCTGGCCGAGGCCGGGGTGGCGCAGCTGGTGGCGGCGCAAAAGGCGGCGATCGCATGAGGGCTTTCACCGAAAAGCGCCTTCTGGTCGCGACCCACAACAAGGGCAAGCTGGCGGAAATGAGCGATCTTCTGGCCCCTTACGGGGTCGAGGTCGTCGGTGCTGGGGAAATGAACCTGCCCGAACCGGCCGAGACCGAGACGACCTTTGTCGGCAATGCGCGGATCAAGGCGCATGCGGCGGCGAAGGCGACCGGGCTGCCCGCGCTGTCCGATGACAGCGGGATCGAGGTTGACGCGCTGGATGGCGCCCCGGGCGTTTACACCGCGGATTGGGCGGAGACGCCGAATGGCCGCGATTTCGTCCAGGCGATGACCCGGACCTGGGCGGAATGCGAGGCGAAGAATGCCCCCTTCCCGCGCAAGGCCCGGTTCCGCTCAACCCTGGTTCTGGCCTGGCCTGATGGCCATGACGAGGTGTTCGAGGGCAAAGCCGAGGGGCAGCTGGTCTGGCCGATGCGCGGCGCGCAGGGGCACGGCTATGATCCGATGTTCCAGCCCGAGGGGTTCGACGTGACCTTCGCGGAAATGGACCCCGCGCAAAAGAACGAGATTTCCCACCGTGCGGATGCGTTCCGCAAATTCGTCAAGGTCATGGAGGCAAAATGACTCGTGTCAATATCTCGGGCGGCTCGCCCTATGAACCGAAGCTTGGCTATTCCCGCGCCGTGGTGCAGGGCGACTGGTGCTTTGTCGCGGGCACGACCGGCGTTGATCCGGTGACGAAGACCTTCCCCGAGTCGGTGCTGGAACAGGCGCAGAATACGCTGGCCACGATCAAATCGGTGCTGGAAGGCGCGGGCTTCGGGCTCGAGAACGTCGTGCGGGCGAATTACATCATCACCGATGCCGCCTATATGGAAGAGATCATCCCGGCGCTTTCGGCCACCTTCGGCGAGATCCGTCCGGCGGCAACGATGATCGTGGCGGGACTGGTCAATCCGGCGATGAAGATCGAGATCGAAGTCACGGCCTTCAAAGGATGAGTGACGACTGGCGGCACGGGGGCTTTGGCCTTTACCTCCATTGGCCCTTTTGTGCCGCCAAATGCCCCTATTGCGACTTCAACAGCCATGTTGCGGCGACGATCGACCATGATCGCTGGCTGCGGGCTTACCTCGCGGAAATCGACCGGATCGGCGCCGAAACGCCGGGCCGCGTGCTGAACACGGTGTTTTTCGGGGGGGGCACGCCGTCCTTGATGGCGCCCGAGACGGTGGCGGCGGTGATCGACCGGCTGCGCGCCACCTGGCCCACGGCGAATGATCTGGAAATCACGCTTGAAGCCAATCCGACCAGCATCGACGCGGGCAAGTTTCGCGCCTTTGCGCAGGCGGGGGTGACCCGGCTGTCGATGGGCATGCAGGCGATGGAGGACGAAAGCCTGCGCCGTCTGGGTCGGATGCATACCGCGGCCGAGGGCCGGGCGGCCTTTGATATCGCCCGGGCGCATTTTCCCCGCGTCAGCTTCGATCTGATCTATGCGCGGCAGGGGCAAAGCTTGGACGATTGGGCGCGCGAATTGCGCGGGGCGCTCTCGATGGCCGTCGATCACTTCTCGCTTTACCAGCTGACGATCGAGGACGGCACGGCTTTCGGGCGGCTTTTTGCGGCGGGCAAGTTGCGGGATCTGCCCGAGGATGATCTGGCCGCCGACATGTATCTGAAAACGCAGGAGATCTGCGATGCGGCCGGGCTGCCCGCCTATGAGGTGTCGAACCATGCCCGGCCCGGCGCCGAATGTCGGCACAACCTCGTTTACTGGCGCTATGGCGATTATGCCGGGATCGGCCCCGGCGCGCATGGGCGGCTGACGCTGGGCGGTCTCCGTCACGCGACAGAGGCGCCGAAAGCTCCCGCGGACTGGCTGGACCGGGTCGAGGGCCGGGGTAACGGCGAATTGCCGCGGGAGCCGCTGGACCGGCAGGAACAGGCGACGGAATTCCTGCTGTTCGGGCTGCGGCTGGCCGAGGGGATCGACCCGGCCCGCTATGAACGGCTTTCCGGGCAGGCGCTGCCCGCGCAGGCCCTGGCCGATCTGGAGGCGATGGGGATGATCGCCCGGGAAGGCGGGCGTATCCGGGCGACGGCACAGGGGCGTGCGGTGCTCAATGCGGTGATTCGCGAGCTGATGCCCTGAGGCTCAGGGCTGGAAATCGCCCTCGGCTGCCAAGAGATCGGCCCAGCCTTCCGTCCCCGACATCCGCACGATCAGCTGCCCCCGATCCCCGAAGGCATCCACCGCACCATCGGGATGGGCCCAGATTTCGGCCATGTGATCCATGCGCAGATGCAGTTCCAGCCCCGGATCGAGGACGTTGATCCAGGGCCCGGCCTCCAGCACCCGGACAATCACACCGGAATGATGCTCGATGCAGCCGGGATTGCCGACGGCGAACCGCACCGGCACGGCGGTTTCGGCGGCGCGCAGCATCAGCCGCTCGATCGCGCCTTTGGTCAGCCGACGCGCGGGAAGGCGGCCGTCGTGCAGGGGGGCAACCGGGCTCAGATCCGCCCAGAGATCGACGCCCGGATCGGTGGACGCGGGATCGAAGGTCTGCGCCTGATCCGCCAGCCGCAGCGAAGCGACCAGCGGCGCCCAGGCCTCGGCCTTCGTTTCCTCGCGCAGATGGATCTTGTGCACCGCCGCGCCCGCCGCGTCAAAGATCTGGATCGAGCGTTTCGGCCCCTTCGGCCCGGCCTCGTCACAGGCGAAAGCATGTTGCCAATGCGCAGGCGCCATCTCCAGGTCGATCGGCGGGTTGACGATCCGGGGGATCTTGCCGGGCTGGTAGCTGTCATAGCAGCCGACCTTTTCCAGAACGCAACTGTCATTGCGGGTCAAGGCCATGACCTGACCCAGCGCGGCCAGACCCGGCATGATCCGATCCGGATCGGCCGTGATTCGGGTGGCGGAGATGCCGACGAAGGCGGCGCAAAGCGCGGCTTCGCAAAGGCCGTGCGCCTCGGCGAAGTCCCGGGCATAGATCCTCGGTTTCTTGGCGCGGGCGGTGCGGATCTGCTCTGGGGTCATGGCGGGCCTTCCGATGGACGACGGATCGCGTCCAGAGCTAGCCCAGTCGCGCGCCGATCGAAAGCTCCGTCTGGGTGTCGCGGGCGGGGCGCGGCAATTCGCACCCTGCGCCGCGTCACTGCGGTTGCAACTCCTGCATCAGCTTGTCGAACGCCTCCCGTTCGGATTGGCTTTGGGTGATCAATTGCTGCGCCCGCGCCAGCGGGCCAAGCGGCGCCACCTCTTCGGATTGCGCGGGGGGGACCGTTTCCGGCGCAAAGAGTTCGACGAATCGTTTCTGGTTTTCCGAGCCGTATTGCGCGACGGTGGTCCAGTCCCCCGCGCGCCAGGATTCCTCGATCTGTGCCTGCGGCTTTCCGGCATCGGCGAATTCGCCTGCGGCGGTGTTATGCTTGCCCAGCATGCTCATCGCCTCGCCGCGGAGGGTCGCGGCCTCTTCGCCGGGCAGATCGCCGATGTAGGAATAGGCTGCCGCCGCATCCCGGCCGACCAGCGCCGCCCGCGCCAGCGCCAGCCGCCCGTCGGGGCTGCGACGCGTCTCGACCGACAGGATGTCGCGCGCCGATTGCCAGAACCCGGTCGCCGAGAGCCGGTTGGCCAAGGCGATCTGCACGCTTTCCGCAAGCGCCCCCGGGTCGATCTGGTCGCGATGCCGGAAGAAGGTCTCGATGAAGATCCCGTCATCGGGAACCTTGCCCAGAAGGGCGGCAAGGCCATCCACCGCCGAGCGCTTGACCGTTCCGAAGTCTGACGCATCCCAGCTTTGCAGGGCGCGGAAGGCTTCGTCGAAACGCGCGGTCGAGCCCAGCCCGAGAACTTCCGCCCGCATCAGCCGTGCCCCGGTTTCGGACCCGCGCATTTGTCGCCCGAGCGCGCCGGCATTGTCGACATCGGCCGCGGGAATCGCCGCGCCCAGCGACAGCTTCGTCTCGATCGACGTGATCAGGGAGTCCGCCGCGACGGGCGTGTCCGATTGCGCCAGCCCGTCAAGCAGCCGTGTGGCCTCTTCCTTGCGTCCGGCGCTCAGTTCGATCTGCGCGTCGATCTGTGCAAGCGTCGCCTGATGGTTTTCCGGAGCGCGGGCCAGCATCGAGCGCACGGTGGTCGCCACATCGGGCGCGCCCATGTCGATCAGCCGGGCGCTGAGCGCGGGACCGACGAGCGCGCGGATATTGGGCGGCAAGGCGGAATAGGCGCGCAGGACCGCGCCGAAGTTCACATCCTGCTTGCGCGGCGCTTCCTTGAGCGCCAGCACCGCCCAGAGCGCGACCTTGCCGTCGCAGGCGGCAAGACCCGACAGGCCGGTTTCCGGCGGCGGCGGCGTGCCGTCGACGATATCCGCCATGATCGGCAACATCCCCGCCTCCTCGGGGCTTATGCCGAAGCTGCGCAGGGCGGCCTTGGCTTCGGCGCCGAAGCCGAAGGCGATGTAGACCCGTGCCAGGTTCAGCACGGCCTCGGTGCGGGGGCGGTCGAATTCCCCCACCAGATCGCGGCGCGCCTCGGTAAGCTGATCCACGACGGGCTTGTCGTTTTGCCACGACAGCACGTCGAACTCCTGATCCGGGGGGCAACTGTGCCCGGTGTCGGACAGCTGATGCCGGGCAAAGACCGAGGCCGTGTCACGATCGATCACCGTTTCCGATTGCAGCGCCAGGCTCGGGGCTTCCTCTGCCGTGGCGTCCTCAGGTGCTTGCGGCCCGGTCTGGTCCGGGGTCTCGGCGGGGGCGGCCTGGGGTCTCGGCAATTCCATCGTGATCAGCCCCTGCGAGGCGGCCCGCCCGAGCTGGTCGATGAGGCTTTGCTCCGCCGTCGTCACCCGTGCATCCGGCAAGGCGAGCGGCGCGGTGGGGGATGCGGGCGTTGTCCGGGCGATCGGTTGCGCCGGGTCTTCCGGTGCCTCCGGCAGCGGTTTCGACCAGTAGAGGTCCAGATAAGTGCGATTCGGCGTGGGACGGAAGCTTTGCGGCGCCGGGGGCATCGGAGCGGGGGCATCCGGTTCGGCCCCGTCCACGATGTCGATCACCGCGGCGCCGATCGGCAAAGGGAAGGATTCAAGACGCACCGATGGCGACGTTTCGATGAACACCGAGCGCGCGTCCACATCTGCCGTGACCGACAGGATCCGCGTTTTCGGGATCAGGTCGAAGACCCGCGACAGATCGAACCGGGTCTCCCGCCCCGGTGTCGTCAGCCGATAGCCACCGGCCACCCGCTCCGTGCTCCAGGCGGTGCCCGGCGGCAGCATGAAGACGAGACGGGAGAAAGTGTCATGTTCGCCGGAGCGGACCGCGATCTGCTGCGCCGCGGCCGGTGCCCCGGCGATCAGCATCGCCGCGAGGGCGAGGATGAACCGCGTCATGCCGCCTCCGTCTTCACCGCCTTGAGGGCCTCTTCAAGTTCCGAGAAACTGGGGCGGATGTGATGCGGGGTGTTCTGACGCCCCACCTCGATGCAGATGTTGGTGGCGTGGTTGTGCAGGTTGGCCACCAGAACCTCGCGGATCAGCTTGTAGAAATGGCTGTCCTCGTCGACCACCGCCTTGATCCGGGTCGCGAAGGGGCCGATGAAACCATAGGCGAGGAACACGCCGAGGAAGGTCCCCACCAGCGCGCCGCCGATCATCTTGCCCAGGATTTCCGGCGGCTGGTCGATCGAGGCCATGGTCTTGATCACCCCGAGCACCGCGGCCACGATGCCAAGCGCGGGCATGGCATCCGCCACCGACTGCATCGCATGGCTTGAATGCATCGCATGGTGATAATTCGCCTCGAGCTGCTTTTCGAGCACTTCCTCGACCTGATGGGGATCATCATAGTTCATCGAGGCCGAGCGCATCGTGTCGCAGATCATCTCCACCGCTTCATGGTCATGCAGGATCTTCGGGTATTTTCCGAAAATCGAAGAATTTTCAGGGGCTTCGATATGTTCTTCGATGGCGACGGGATTTTGCCGGGCCAGCCGGATCAGTTCGAACAGCAGACACAGCAGGTCGCGGTAATCGCTGGGCTTCCATTTCGGCCCCTTGAAGACCTTGCCGATGTCCTTGACCGTGTGCTTGATCGACGGCAGGTCATTGGACAGCACGAAAGCGCCGACCGCCGCCCCGCCGATCATGATCATCTCGAAAGGCAGGGCTTTGAGGATGATCCCCATCTTGCCGCCCGCGGCGACGTAGCCGCCGAACACCATTGCGAAGATGATGACGATCCCGACGATGCCTATCATTGCAGTTCTCCATGCTCTTGCCGAGACACTGGCAGAGTTCGCTTAACAAATGCTGTTCGAATCAGTTTTGCGGGGCTCCGGCATTGCGGCCGGCCATGATGACGCTGATCGTATAGGCTACCTTGGGGTCCAGCGCCGCCATCACCGCCGCAGAGGTTTCCGGGCGCATGCGCGACAGGAAGCCCGCCGCGAATTCGGGCGCCATCGCCGAGAACAGCGGCGCGGCCTCTTTCGGCTTCATGTTTTCATAGACGGTGACCAGCCGGGTCACGTCTTCGTCGGCGGCCTTGTCGGCGATGGTCACGGTCTGCGCCAGATTCTGTTCGGCCTCGACCAGCGAGGCAAGACGTTGCTCGATCCGCTTTTCGGCCAGGGCGATCGCCTTGGACCGGTCCGACAGCACCGTTTCGCGCTCCGCCAGTTTGCGCTCGCGCGTCTGCACTTCGGTGTAAAGCGCCATCACGCCCTGATCGTCGATGCAGGCGGCGGTTTCGGTCGCGGGCTCTGTCGCTTCGGCACTGTCGAGCGCCAAAGCGAAGCCCGATCCGAATCGCACCAGGGCCGAGCTCGCGAACAGCGCGGCGATCAGCATCAGCGCGCCGCGACCAATTCTTCTGCGCGGCTTCCGGGGCGCGGGGCCGGGGGCCGGACGGGGCGCTTTCATTCCGCCGCCTCCAGATCGGACGGACGCACCCGGCGCCGCAGAACCCGGTGGCGCTGCGGTTCGGGCTCGGGCTCGGCCCGGGCCACGGGCGCGGCGGCAGGGGCGGGGGGGTGAGACGGCATTGCCAGAAGCAGTTCCAGCCGCTGGGCGCCCTGTTCCGCCCGTTCGGTCAGACTGCGCAGCTGCTCGGCCGAGGCGGCTGCCGTGGCCTGGGCCCGGTTCAGCGCCTTTGTCATGTCGTCGACCTGGGCCGACAGCACGGCAATCGCCCCGCCCATGCCGCTTTCAAGCTGGTTGAAGCGCTTCAGCCTGCGCGCCAGCACCATGCAGTAGACGCTGGCGCCCAAGGCGCCAAGACCCATGAGAATATCCGCAATCAGCTGCATTTCGCTCTCCCTAGTTCATCACGAATTCGATCACGAGCAGGTCGTTCACCATGCCCTCGCCGACAACGATCTGGACCCGGCGCAACATCTGCGCGCGCAGCCGCAAAAGCGCCGCGGGGTCTTCCAGATCCTTCACTTCCACCGCCCGCAGGAAGCCGTTCAGCACGTCCATCACCCGCGGCTTGAGCAGCTCGACCTCTTTCTGCTTCAGGATCGGCACTTCAAGCTGGGCCGAGAATCGCAGGTGCCGCGCCGGACCTTCGGGCAGCGAGATCACCATCGGGTCCAGCGCAACGAAGGCGATCTTCGGCTCGGTGGGTTCGACATGGGTTTCCTCCTCGGCCGCGGCGCCTTCGGGATGCGCGGGCGCAAGAATCATGCCGGAATAGACGGCATAGAATCCCCCCCCGCCAAGCAGGAGCATCAGCACCAGCCCGATCAGGATCGGCAGCTTCGATTTCTTCTTTGGCGTTTCTTCGCCTGCAGCTTCTGGCTCGGCCATGGCGGTCCCCGATTTCTTCGATCTCCCCTGCTATACCCTTGCACCCACTAACCGATTGTTAAGGGCGATCGGAGAAAGATGCGCAGGACGACGGGGCAGAAGTCCGCTCGAAGGAGGTGCGTCTTGCAGCAACTGATGGCCATTTGGCAGGGATTGGACACGACGCGACGCGTGCTTGTGGCCGGGGCGACGATGCTCATGTTTGCAGCCATATTGGCGCTTTCAAGCTTTGCCTCGCGCTCGGAAATGGCACTGCTTTACGCGGGTCTTGAAGGTCCGCGGGCCGGTGAAGTGGTGACGGCGCTTGAAGCGCGCAGCGTGCCCTATGAGGTCCGGGGCGATTCGATCTATGTCGAGGCGGGACGCCGCGACGAATTGCGCATGGCGCTGGCGGGCGAAGGGCTGCCCGCAACGGGCGGCGCGGGCTATGAGCTGCTCGACGGGCTGTCGGGCTTTGGCACCACCTCGCAGATGTTCGATGCCGCCTATTGGCGCGCGAAAGAGGGCGAGCTGGCCCGCACCATCGTCGCCAATCCGATGATCCGCGCGGCGCGGGTGCATATTGCCGCGCCCTCGGGGCAGTCGTTCCGCAAGGAAAATCACCCGACCGCCTCGGTCACCGTGACGACGGCTTCGGGCGGCTTGTCGCCGACCCATGCCAAGGCCTTGAAATTCCTTGTCTCTTCCGCGGTTCAGGGGATGAGCCCGGATGATGTCTCGATCATCGATTCGGTGGCGGGGCTGATCTCGACCGGCGATGACGCCTTCAATCCGGCGGCGAATGACCGCGCCGAGGAGCTGCGCCGCAATGTCGAGCGGCTGCTGGAGGCGCGGGTCGGCTATGGCAATGCGGTGGTCGAAGTCTCGGTGCAGACCGTGACCGAGCGCGAGGCGATCACCGAAAAGCGGATCGAACCGGACAGCCGGGTGGCGATTTCGACCGAAACGCAGGAGCGTTCCGAGAAATCCGACGACACCAAGCCGGGTCCGGTGACGGTGGCCTCGAATCTGCCGCAGGGCGATGCCGCCAATGGCGGGAAATCGCAAAGCCAGGCCTCGGAGACCCGCGAGCAGGTCAATTTCGAGGTTTCGGAAACCACCCGGGAGATCTTGCGCAATCCGGGCGATATCAAGCGCTTGACCGTGGCCGTTCTGGTCGATGGCGTCGAGGGCAAGGATGCCAATGGCGTCAGTGCGATCACCCCGCGCACCGACGAGGAACTGGCGGCGCTGAAGGAGCTTGTGGCCTCGGCCGTGGGCTTCGACGAGAAACGCGGCGATGTCATCACCATCCGCTCGATGGCCTTCGAGCCGATCGCCGAGACCGGCACCGAAGCGACAAGCAGCCTCTTTGCCGCGACGCCGCTTGATGCGATGCAGCTGATCAAGATTGCGATCCTTGCGGTCGTGGCGCTGATCCTCGGCCTGTTCGTGATGCGGCCGATCCTGGCGCAACGCGCCGCCGCGGCCGAGGCCGAACGGGCGATGAACCTGCCCGGCGGCATGATCGGTTCGGACGAAGGCACCGGCCGGGCGCTGACCGGCGAGATTGCCGATGCCGACATGCCGATCGGGTCGATGAACGTGGTCTCCGATTTCGATCTGGGCGACATGCCGATGACGATGGGCACCGGCAATTTCGGCGACATCGGCATGGGCGGGTCCGACCAGCCCGGCGATCCGGTGGCGCGTCTGAAGAAGCTGATCGAGGAACGTCAGGCCGAATCGGTCGAGATCCTGCGCAGCTGGATGGATGAGACGGAGGAACGGGCATGATCCGGAGCAGGCTCCAACTGGAATCCTTCGAGGCGGAACCGGCCCCGCCGCCGCCGCCGCAGATCGAGATCGACCCGGGCGCCTTCGAGGAAGAACGTCTGGCGGCCTTTGAAAAGGGCTACACCGCCGGCTGGGACGATGCGATTGCGGCGCAGGAGGCCGAGGGCACCAAGCTGCGCTCGGACCTCGGGCAGAACCTGCAGGAGCTGTCCTTCACCTATCACGAGGCGCGGCAGGAGATCCTGATGGCCTTGCGCCCGCTGCTGGTCGATATCGCGGCCAAGCTGCTGCCCGCGATGGCGCGGCAGACGCTGGCGCAGATGGTGGCCGAACAGCTGCAGCCGCTTGCCGAATCGGCGACTTCGGTGCCGATCACCATTCTGGCCAGCCCGCTCAGCCTGCCGCTGATCGAGGAGGTTCTGGGAAATCGGTCCAGCCTGCCCCTTGTCTTCGCAGGCGATCCGACCCTTGGCGAGGGTCAGGTCTATCTCAAATTCGCCGAGACCGAGACCCGGATCGACCTTGACGGGGTGATCCGGCTGATCGCGGAAGCCATCGACACCTATTTCAGCGCCAGCCAGCAGGAGGCCGCTCATGGATGACACCCCCCAGTCCAGCAACCCGTTCTCGCAAGTTCCGATCGAGATCACCATTTCGGTGGGCAAGGCCCGGCCGCTGGTGCGCGATCTGCTGCGGATGAAGCGCGATTCGATCCTGCCGCTGGATCGTCGGGTCGAGGACCCGGTCGAGCTTTATGTCGGCGACAAGCTGATTGCCCGCGGCGAGCTGACCGAAATGGAAGGCGAATCGAACGGCCAGCTGGCTGTCCGCCTGACCGAGGTCGTCGATCTGCAGAACGGGCTGTGACATGCGCGCTCTTGCCCTTGTATTAACGTTAATGATCCTTGCGGCGCCTGCGGGCGCGCAGGAGATCACGCTCGACATGGGCGGGAACGGAAGCCTGACGAATTCCTCGCTGCTGCTGATCGTGGGGATCACGCTGCTCAGCCTGGCGCCGGGTCTGGCGATCATGGTGACCTGTTTTCCCTTCATCGTCACCGTGCTGTCGATTCTGCGCCAGGCGATGGGGTTGCAGCAATCGCCGCCGAACATGCTGATCATCAGCCTGGCGCTGTTTCTGACCTGGTTCGTGATGGAGCCGACCTTCATGGCCAGCTATCAGGCCGGGATCGAGCCGCTGATCGCGCAAAAGATCGACATCGCCACCGCCTTTGAACGGGGGGCGGAGCCGTTCCGCATTTTCATGGCGGGCCGCACCGATCCCGAGACCTTCACCCAACTGGCCGCGATCCGCGAAGGCGCGAGTTACAGCGGCACCGCGCGCGAGGCGCCGCTGTCGATTCTGGTTCCGTCCTTCATGCTGTCGGAAATCACCCGCGCCTTCGAGATCGGCTTTCTGGTCTTCCTGCCGTTCCTGATCATCGACCTTGTCGTTTCGGCGATCCTGATGTCGATGGGGATGATGATGGTGCCGCCCGCCGTGGTGGCCCTGCCGTTCAAGCTGGCCTTCTTCGTGGTGGCGAACGGCTGGGTCCTGCTTTCGGGCGCGCTGGTGCGCAGTTATTCCTGACGCTTCGGCAGCACCCAGTTCGTGCGGATCCGGTGGCAGGTATAGCCGTTCGGGATCCGCTCCAGATAATCCTGATGCTCCGGCTCGGCCTGCCAGAACGGCCCGGCCGGGGCGACCTCGGTCACCACCTTGCCCGGCCAGAGGCCCGAGGCATCGACATCGGCAATCGTGTCCCGCGCGATCCGTTCCTGCTCTGCATCCACAAAAAAGATCGCCGAGCGGTAAGACGGGCCGATGTCATTGCCCTGCCGGTTCGGCGTCGTCGGGTCATGGATCTGAAAGAAGAATTCGAGCAGCCGCCGATAGCTGATCTGCGCCGGGTCAAAGATGATCTCGATCGCCTCGGCATGGGTGCCGTGGTTGCGATAGGTGGCCTGCGCCACATCGCCGCCCGAATAGCCGACCCGGGTCGACATCACGCCCTTCAGCTTGCGGATCAGATCCTGCATGCCCCAGAAGCAGCCGCCCGCCAGAATTGCCTTTTCCATCGTCTCAGCCCTCCAGTTCCGCCAGCCAGTCGCCGTACCCCTCGGCCTCCATGCGATCTTTCGGAATGAACCGCAAGCTGGCCGAGTTGATGCAATAGCGCAGACCGCCGCGGTCGCGCGGGCCATCGGGGAAGACATGGCCCAGATGGCTGTCCCCATGGGCCGAGCGCACCTCGGTGCGGATCATGCCGTGGCTGATGTCGCGATGCTCGGTCACATGCGCGGGCACGACCGGCCGGGTGAACGAGGGCCAGCCGCAGCCGCTTTCGAACTTGTCGCGCGAGGAAAACAGCGGCTCGCCCGAGACCACATCGACATAAAGCCCGGGGTCGGTGGTGTTCCAGAATGCCCCGGTAAAGGCGCGCTCGGTGCCGCTTTCCTGCGTCACGCGGAATTGTTCCGGCGTCAGCCGCGCCAGCGCTTCGGGGGTCTTGCGATACGTCTTGTCCATCTTTGGCCTCCTGCGGCCCAGATGGTCCGAGGGCGCGAAAAGTCCAGCCCCCGAGGGGGTTGTTTCTTTTCATACGCGGCAGGGAGAGTGATGGTGAGCCGTGCAGGATTCGAACCTGCGACCCGCTGATTAAAAGTCAGCTGCTCTACCAACTGAGCTAACGGCCCATCACTGGCGGGGTCTCTACTGGCCTCTGCCGGGGGGGTCAAGGGCCAAAGCGTGAAAAAATCGCATGACTGGAAAAAACTCTGCACCGGGTGTAGAGGGCGCACATGAACCAGAGTGCTCTCCCCCCCGAAACCGGCCTGCGTTTTTTGAAGATGCACGGCCTTGGCAATGATTTCGTCGTGATCGACGCGCGGACGGGGGAAAACCCCGTCACGGCAGCGCTGGCGCGGGCGCTGGGTGACCGGCACCGCGGTGTCGGCTTTGATCAGCTTGCGGTGATCCTGCCCGCCGAAGGGGCGGATTTCACGCTGGAATTCTGGAATTCCGATGGATCGAAGGCGGGCGCCTGCGGCAATGCCACGCGCTGCGTTTCCGATCTGATGATGCGCGATCTGGGCAAGACCTCGGTCACGCTGACCACAGCGCGCGGGCGGCTTGCGGCCGAGCGCCGGGCGGATGGGCTGGTGTCGGTGAACATGGGCGCCCCGATTCTGGAGGCGGCGGCGATTCCCGTGGCCGCCGATCCGATGGCGCTGCCGCTTGCCGGGGACCCTGTCGCCGTCGGCATGGGCAATCCGCATTGCGTTTTCTTCGTCGAGGATGCCGAGGCCGCCGATGTTTCGGGCCTTGGCCCGAAGATCGAGCATCATCCGCTTTTCCCCGAGCGCACCAATGTCGAGTTTGCCTCGCTTGTCGGTCCCGATCATCTGCGGATGCGGGTGTGGGAACGCGGCGCGGGAATCACGCTGGCCTGCGGCTCTGGAACCTGTGCGACGGCGGTGGCGGCGCATCTGCGCGGGCTGACCGGGCGGCAGGTGATCGTCGATGTCGATGGCGGGCGACTGGAGATCGACTGGCGCGCGGATGGCGTCTGGATGACCGGCCCGACGGCGCTTGTCTTCGAGGCGCAGCTGTCCCCCGCCTTCCTTGCCGCGCTATGAAACCGCCGGTCTTTTCCACGCTGGGCTGCAGGCTGAACGCCTATGAGACCGAGGCGATGAAGGAACTGGCCGCGAAGGCCGGTCTGTCGGGGGCGGTCGTGGTGAACACCTGTGCCGTGACGGCGGAAGCCGTGCGCAAGGCGAAGCAGGAGATCCGCAAGCTCGCGCGCGAAAACCCCGGCGCGGCGATCATCGTGACCGGCTGCGCCGCGCAGACCGAGCCCGAGACCTTTGCCGCGATGACCGAAGTCACCCGCGTCGTCGGCAACCATGAAAAGATGCAGCCCGAGACCTGGGCGGCGCTGACGCCGAAAGGGGCTGATTTCATTGGTGAAACCGAGCGGATGATGGTCGATGACATCCTCTCGGTCAAGGAAACCGCGGGCCATCTGATCGACGGCTTCGGCCGGCACCGCGCCTATGTGCAG
The DNA here is from genome assembly GCF_052363185.1 of Rhodobacter capsulatus. Lineage (GTDB taxonomy): Bacteria > Pseudomonadota > Alphaproteobacteria > Rhodobacterales > Rhodobacteraceae > Rhodobacter > Rhodobacter capsulatus_E. Next base: position 153,355 of record NZ_CP198955.1, read on the forward strand.
GTGCAAAACGGCTGCGATCATCGCTGCACTTTCTGCATCATCCCCTTTGGCCGCGGCAATTCTCGCTCTGTGCCCGCGGGGGTGGTGGTCGAGCAGATCAAGCGGCTGGTGGATCGCGGCTTTGCCGAAGTGGTGCTGACCGGGGTCGATCTGACGTCGTGGGGGGCGGATCTGCCGGGGGCGCCCCGGCTTGGCGATCTGGTGATGCGGATCTTGCGGCTGGTGCCGGATCTGGCGCGGCTGCGGATATCGTCCATCGACAGCATCGAGGCCGACGAGAACCTGATGCTGGCGATCGCGACCGAGCCCCGGCTGATGCCGCATCTGCATCTGTCGCTCCAGCATGGCGATGACATGATTCTGAAGCGGATGAAGCGGCGGCACCTGCGCGACGATGCGATTGCCTTTTGCGAGGAGGCGCGGCGGCTGCGGCCCGGCATCGTCTTTGGCGCCGACATCATCGCCGGGTTCCCGACCGAAACCGAGGAGATGTTCGAAAACTCCCTGCGGCTGGTGGACGACTGCGGCCTGACCTTCCTGCATGTCTTCCCCTATTCGGCCCGCAAGGGCACGCCCGCCGCGCGGATGCCGCGGGTGGCGGGGCCCGTGATCAAGGACCGGGCGGCGCGGCTGCGCGCGGCGGGTGATGCGGCGCTTGTCCGGCATCTGACGGCCGAGGTGGGGCAGCTGCGGCAGGTGCTGACCGAGGGGCCGCGGCTTGGCAGAACGGAATATTTCACCGAAGTGTCGTTCGACCGTGATATGCCTGAGGGTACGGTGATGTCCTTGCGCATTTCCGGGCAGGATGGTGCCCGTTTGCTGGCCTGAGAGCGGGGCTCTGCCCCGCACCCCGGGATATTTTCGGCAAGATAAAGGGCCGGGGGCTTTTGTTTTCCGAATCGGTGGTTAGGTTGGGCCCATGCTGTGGATTGATGACACATTGGCGATTGCCGACTGGGAACTGTCGGAAAGCTTCACGCGCTCGCAGGGGCCGGGGGGGCAGAATGTCAACAAGGTCTCGACCGCGGTCGAATTGCGCTTCGAGGCCGCGCGCAGCCCGCATCTGACGCCCCCGGTGAAGGCGCGGTTGCAGCGGCTGGCGGGGCGGAAATGGACGCTGGATGGCGCCATCGTGATCCGGGCCGAGGAAACCCGCAGCCAGTTGCGCAACCGCGAATTGGCGCGGGAACGGCTGGTGGAGCTGATCCGCGCCGCGCTGGTGGCGCCGAAGCGGCGGGTGGCGACGAAGCCGACCCTGGGCAGCCAGCGGCGGCGGCTGGCGGCGAAGACGGTGCGCGGCGAGGTGAAGGCGCTGCGGGGCAGGGTGGGCGAGGATGAGTGATCTGCTGGCCCGGCGCACGCGGCTTCTGGGGCCGAATGTGCCCACGTTTTACGAGCGCCCCTTGCAGATTGTCCGCGGCGAGGGCGTCTGGCTGTTCGATGAAACCGGGCGGCGCTATCTGGATTGCTACAACAACGTCGCCCATGTCGGTCATTGTCATCCGCGCGCGGTCGCGGCGATTGCCGCGCAGGCGGCGGTTCTGAACACCCACACCCGCTATCTGCACGAAGGCATCCTGACCTACGGCGAGCGGCTGGTGGCGAAATTTTCCCACGATCTCAGCCAGATGCTGATGACCTGCACCGGGTCCGAGGCGAATGACGTGGCGCTGCGGATGGCGCAGGCGGCGACCGGCAAGACTGGGCTCATTGCCACCGACAACACCTATCACGGCAACACCACGGCCGTTGCGCATCTGTCGACCCGCCGCCCGCCGATTGGCGGCTATCCGCCCCATATCCGCCGCGTGCCCGCGCCCGACAGTCTGGCGCCGCTGGGCGGATCGCTGGCCGCGCAGCCGCAGGCCTTTGCCGCGGGCGTCGCGGCGGCCATCGCCGATCTGGAGGCCTCCGGCCACGGGTTCGCCGGGATCATGCTCTGCCCGATCTTTGCGAACGAGGGCACGCCGGGCATCGGCCCCGGCTTTCTGGACCCGACCGTCGAGGTGGTGCGCAGGGCCGGGGGTCTGATCCTGTGCGACGAGGTGCAGCCGGGCTTTGGCCGGGTGGGGTCGCATTGGTGGGGGCACGACTTCCTCGGCTTTGCCCCCGATGTGGTGACTTTGGGCAAGCCGATGGGCAATGGCCATCCGGTCGCCGCGGTGATCGCCCGGCCCGAGGTGATGGCGGCCTTTCGCAATGCCTTTGGTTACTTCAACACTTTCGCAGGCAACCCCGTTTCCTGCGCCGCGGCCAGTGCCGTGCTGGACGTGATCGAAGAGGAGGGGCTGGTCGAAAACGCCCGCGATGTCGGCGCCTACGCGCTGGGCCTGTTGCGGGACTTGCGCCATCCGCTGATCGCCGACACCCGCGGCTTCGGCCTGTTCTTCGGCATCGAATTTGCCCGCGATGGCCAGCCCGAAACCGAGTTCTGCGGCCGGGTGGTCGAGGCGGCCAAGGATGCAGGCATCCTTCTGGGCCGGGTCGGGCGCGGTCAGCATATCCTCAAGATGCGGCCCCCGATGCCGTTTTCGCGCGAAAACGCCGCGCAACTGGTCGCGACGCTGGACACCATTTTGCGAAAGATGCCCGCATGATGGACGATGCCGCCGCCTATGAGATCGCGACCGAGGCGCAACGCGCCTGGCTTTGCCGGGGGGCGCCCTTGCAGCTGGTCTGGCGGTCGGAAAACATCGTCTTCGGCACCATCCTGCCCACCGGCACCAAGGCGGCGCTGCGGCTGCATCGGCCCGGCTATCAGGACGCGCCCGCGATTGCGGCGGAACTGGCCTGGTCGGCGCGGCTCTGCGATGCCGGGGTGGCGGTGGCCGAGCCGATCCCGGCGGCGAATGGCGCCTGGGTGGTGCAGGCGCGCGGGCTGACCTTTTCCTGCCTGCGCTGGATCGAGGGGCGGCCGCTGGGCGAGGCCGTCGCGCCTTTGGAAGACAGCGCCGTGCTGGCCCGGGCCGAGGATTTCGGCGCGCTGATCGCCGATCTGCACAATGCCACCGATGCGGGCGCCTGCCCCGAGACCTTTCCGCGCGCGGGCTGGGATGCCGAGGCGCTTCTGGGCGAGACCCCGCGGCTGGGCCGGTTCTGGGAGGCGCCGACGCTGAGCCCCGAGGAAAGCGCGCTCCTGCGGGCGGCGCGCGACAGGGCCCGGCAGATGCTGCCGCGCGCCACGGATTTCGGGCCGATCCATGCCGATACGTTGCGCTCGAACGTGATGGTCACCCGCCAGGGCCTGCGGCTGATCGACTTTGACGATTGCGGCCCGGGCTGGCGGCTTTATGATCTCGCCTCGGCGCTGGTGCAAAGCTGGGGGGACCCGCTGTTGCCCGAACACGCCCGGCGGCTGGTGGCGGGCTATCGCAGCCGTAGGCAATTGACTGTTGATCAACTGGACCTGCTGCCGCTGTTCCTGGCGCTGCGCAGCTTCGTTTCCGCCGGTTGGGTGGTGACCCGCGCGCCCGAGGACCGCCGCCGTCAGCGCGCCTATGCCTATCGGGCAGTGGCGCTGGCGCGGATGCTTCTGGATGGCGGCAGCCCCTGGGGGGATCTCGGATGATGGGCCTGCCCCCCTTTTTGCGCAATCTTCTGGGCCACCGCCCCGAGGCCTTGCAGGTGGCGGCGCTGTGCCGTCGCGGCACCGGCAAGGACACCGAGGTGTTGCTGGTCTCCTCGCTTGACACCAAGCGCTGCATCGTGCCGAAGGGTTGGCCGATGCGCGGCAGGACGCTGGCCGAGGCGGCGCTGCGCGAAGCCTGGGAAGAGGCGGGGGTGCTGGGCCATGTCCAGGCCGACCCGGTCGGGGCCTTCCACTATGACAAGCGGCGCAAGACCGGGCTGGTGCAACGCTGCAAGGTGCTGTGCTTTGTCGTCGATGTGACCGGGCTTGACGCCGATTTTCCCGAACGGGGCCGACGCGACCGGCATTGGCTGAGCCCGAAGGCCGCCGCGAAATGCGTCAAGGAGCGGGAGCTGAAAGCGCTTCTGCGCCGTCTGGCGTAATGCGTCGTTGAACTGCGGGCCCAAACAGGCTAGTCCCCCGGCCCGAATGTAACAGAGTCGTGACGCCATCTTGACGGCGCGACGATCAGGGGAAAAGCCGTGGCCGCACCGCCCGTCAACCAGTGGAAAACCCTCGACAAGGATCTCAAGCGGATCACCCTGCTGGAGGATGCGACGCAATTCGTGGCGCGTCCGCTGGTCGCCCCCGGGATCGCGCTGGCCTTCATCGTGCTGGCGGGGGTCTTTGCGGCGATCCTGATGGGGGCGCAGCCCGGCGGCCTGATCGTCGTCTTTGCCGCGGCGATCGGCGCCTATATGGCGCTCAACATCGGCGCCAATGACGTCGCCAACAACATGGGCCCGGCGGTGGGGGCGAATGCGCTGACGCTGGGCGGCGCGCTGATCATTGCCGCGATCTTCGAGGTCTCGGGCTCGCTGATTGCCGGGGGCGATGTGGTCAAGACCGTCTCGACCGGGATTCTGGCGCCTGATGCGGTGACGGATGCGGCGCATTTCATCTGGGCGATGATGGCGGCGCTGCTTGCCTCGGCACTGTGGCTGCATGTGGCGACCTGGATGGGGGCGCCGGTCTCCACCACGCATTCGATCGTCGGCGGCGTCGTCGGTGCGGGCGTGGCGGCGGCAGGCTTTGGCGCGGTCAATTGGCCCGCGATCCTGAAGATTTCCGCCAGCTGGGTGATTTCCCCGGTCATGGGCGGGATCTTTGCGGCGCTTTTCCTCGCCTTCATCAAGGCGAAGATCATCTATGTCGAGGACAAGATCGCCGCCGCCCGCAAATGGGTGCCGATGCTGATCGGCTTCATGTCGGGCACCTTCGCCGCCTATCTGGCGCTCAAGGGGTTGAAGAAGGTCCTTGATCTCTCGCTGGGTTCCTCGCTGCTGATCGGGGTTTTCGTCGGGCTTGTCGCCTGGGGCATTTCGGTGCCGCTGGTGCGCGCGCAATCCGAGGGCCAGGAAAACCGCAAGAAGACGCTGAAGAAGCTGTTCACGATTCCGCTGATCGTCTCCGCGGCGCTTTTGTCCTTTGCCCATGGCGCCAATGACGTGGCCAATGCGGTGGGGCCGCTCGCGGCGATCGTCCATGCGGTCAAGGAAGGCGCACTGACCGACAGCGTAGAGGTGCCGTTCTGGATCATGGCCGTCGGCGCCTTCGGGATTTCGGTCGGGCTGACGCTGTTCGGGCCGCGGCTGATCAAGCTGGTGGGCTCGGAAATCACCAAGCTGAACGCGATGCGGGCCTATTGCGTCGCGCTTTCGGCGGCGATCACCGTCATCGTCGCCTCCTGGCTGGGGCTGCCGGTGTCCTCGACCCATATCGCGGTGGGCGGCGTCTTCGGCGTCGGCTTTTACCGCGAATGGCATGCGGAACGCCGGGCGCGGATGCTGGGCCTGCAAAAGGGCAAGATCGTCCCGCCCGAGGAACGCTCGCGCCGGCTTCTGGTGCGGCGGTCGCATATCACCACGGTCGTCGCGGCCTGGGTCATCACCGTGCCCGCCTCGGCGGTGCTCTCGGCCGGGCTTTACTGGCTGATGAACGCGCTCGACGGTTAAACGACGACGGGCGTCGCGGTTTGCGCGCCCACGTCGAAAACGCGCCGATAGCGGGCGATTTCCTCGGCCGGGCCGGTGGCCTTTTCCGGGTTGTCCGACAGTTTCACCGTCGGGCGCCCGTTCGCCGCCACCGCCTTGCAGACAAGGCTGAAGGGGGACAGCTCGTCCTCCTCCACCAGACCGCGGAAATCATTGGTCAAAAGCGTGCCCCAGCCGAAGCTGACCTTGACCCGGCCGCGAAACTGCGCGTGCAGCGCCTCGATCTGCGCGACATCAAGCCCGTCGGAAAAGATCACCAGCTTCTGCGTCGGGTCCTCGCCACGCGATTGCCACCAGGAAATTGCCGTCTCGGCGCTTTCGAAAGGGTTGCCGGAATCGATCCGGATCCCCGTCCAGGCGGCCAGCCAGTCGGGGGCGCGTTGCAAAAACCCCTTTGTGCCATAGGTGTCGGGCAGGATGATGCGCAGATTGCCGTCATGTTCTTCGTGCCAGTCTTCCAGCACGCGATAGGGCGCCTGCCGCAGCTCTTCCTCGGTCTCGGCCAGCGCGGCCATCACCATCGGCAGTTCGTGCGCATTGGTGCCGACGGCCTCCAGATCGCGGCGCATCGCGATCAGACAATTCGAGGTGCCGGTGAAACGGCCCCCCTGCGCGGCATCGCCCAGACCTTCGACCATCGCCTGAACGCACCAGTCCTGCCACAGGAAGCCATGCCGCCTGCGCGTGCCGAAATCGGCGATCTTCAGCCCCTCGATCCGCTTCAGCCGCTCGATCTTTTCCCAGACCCGGGTCATCGCGCGGGCATAAAGCACCTGCAGTTCGAACCGCTTCATGCCCCGCAGCACCGCGCGCGAGCGCAGCTCCATCAAGATCGCCAGCGCCGGAATTTCCCACATCATCACCTCGGGCCAGGCGCCTTCAAAGGTCAGCTCATACTGGCCGTCGCGCTTTTCGAGGTGATAGGGCGGCAGGCGAAAGGCCTCGAACCACTCCATGAAATCGGGGCGGAACATCTGCCGCTTGCCGTAAAAGGTATTGCCGCGCAGCCAGGTGCTTTCGCCGCGCGTCAGTCGCAGGCCACGGGCGTAATCCAGCTGCTCGCGCAGCTCACCCTCGTCGATCAGATCGGCCAGGCGGATGGATTTCGTGCGGTTGATCAGGCTGAAGGTGACCTGCGTTGCGGGCCGGTGCCGGAATACCGACTGGCACATCAGCAGCTTGTAGAAATCGGTGTCGATCAGCGAGCGGATGATCGGGTCGATCTGCCAGCGGTGATTGTAGACGCGGGTGGCGATATCGACCATTTCAGGGCTCCAGCCCCACGCCCGCCGCCAGCATCTCGGCCCGCGCGGCCGCAAGCGAGCCGTTCAGGTCGATGGCCCGGCAGGCGCCCTCCAGAACCCGGGTGGTGAAGCCCAGCTTCGCCGCGTCGATCGCCGACCAGCCCACGCAGAAATCCAGCGCCAGCCCGACAAGGGTCACCTGCGTGATGCCGCGCTCGCGCAGATAGCCCGCAAGGCCGGTGGGGGTGCTGCGGTCGTTCTCGAAGAAGGCCGAATAGCTGTCGATGGCGCGCCGAAACCCCTTGCGCAGGATCAGATCGGCATCGGTGCGCAGCCCCGGGTGAAAGGCCGCCCCCGGCGTGCCCTGCACGCAATGCGCAGGCCACAGCGTCTGCGCGCCATAGGGCATGTCGATTTGCGAAAACGGCGCCGCCCCCGGATGGTTCTCCGCGAAAGAGGCGTGATCGGCCGGGTGCCAGTCCTGTGTCAGCACGGTGACGGGAAACTCTGCCATCAGCGCATTGACGCGGGGGATGATCGCGTCGCCCGCCGCAACGGCCAAGGCCCCGCCCGGGCAGAAGTCGTTCTGAATGTCGATGACGATCAGCGCGTCTTGCGGTCCGGCCATGGCTTCCCCCGTTCGGTGACCCTGTCCGCCCATGCGTAGGGTGCAGGGGCGGCAGGGTCAACCACTCGCGGCCGCTGCCGGGCACGGCGCTTGCGCCGGACTTATTGGCTGCAGCTTTGCGTCAGCAGGTTGCAGGTCTGGGCGACCTCGGCGTCCGTCCCCGGAAAGTCGAGCCGCGGCAAATCGAAGCTCATGCCTCCGGCCGCGGCGGCAGACGCGGTCATCGTGACAAGCGCAAGGCCAAGGAAGAAGCGTTTCATGTCGGTCTCCAATCTGAACCAATCGGTTTACATGCAGGTATATGAACCGAGTCGTTCAGATTTTCAAGGGCAAATTGAACTGGACGGTTCACATCAATCGGTTGCAAGATGCGACACAGCGTCTATGTTGGAATCATTCTAAAACGGGGCCGCCATGTTTTCCGCACTCGCCAACCGCCGCCGCTTTTCCGACCTCTCCGAACGCGAGGTTCTGGCCCTTGCCATCTCCTCCGAAGAAGACGACGCCCGGATCTATCGCAGCTTTGCCGAGCGTTTGCGCGCCGACTATCCCGCCACCGCGGCGGTCTTCGACGGCATGGCCGAGGAGGAAGACGGCCATCGCAAGGCCCTGATCGAGCGCCATCGGGCCCGGTTCGGCGAGGTGATCCCGCTCATTCGCCGCGAACATGTGGCGGGGTTTTACGCCCGCAAGCCGATGTGGCTTTCGGCGAACCTCTCGCTGGCGGCGATCCGGGCCGAGGCCGAAGAGATGGAACGGACCGCCGGGGCTTTCTATGTTCAGGCGGCAAAAAGCACCACCGATGCGGCGACGCGCAAGCTTCTGGGCGATCTGGCGGCGGCCGAGGCCCGGCACGAACGCCATGCCGAAAACCTGACCGAGGACAATCTGGGCGACGCGGCGCGATCCGAGGAAGACACTTCGGCGCATCGGCAATTTGTGCTGACCTGGGTGCAGCCCGGGCTGGCGGGGCTGATGGATGGCTCGGTCTCGACGCTGGCGCCGATCTTCGCCACCGCCTTCGCGACGCAGGATACCCATACGACGCTGCTGGTGGGTCTGGCCGCTTCGGTCGGCGCGGGGATCTCGATGGGCTTCACCGAGGCCGCGCATGATGATGGCGTGATCTCGGGGCGCGGCAGTCCGCTCAAGCGCGGGCTGGCTTCGGGGGTGATGACGACGCTGGGGGGCCTTGGCCACGCGCTGCCCTATCTGATTCCGGATTTCTGGACCGCAACGGCGATCGCCATGGTGATCGTCTTCGTCGAATTGTGGGCGATCGCCTGGATCCAGAACAAATACATGGAAACGCCCTTCTTCCGCGCCGTGCTGCAGGTGGTGGTGGGCGGCGCGCTGGTCTTTGCGGCGGGGGCGCTGATTGGCGGCGGTTGAAAGGGCGTATTTGGACCAAGAAAAAGCCGCGCGTTTCTTCTTGGCGCAAATACGCAAATGCCCTCGCTGGTGCCGATTGCCGCGGCATGTTAGCCCTGCACCATGATCGAGATCTTCCTGAAGACACTGCCCTTCTTCGCGCTGATCGGGCTTGGCTGGGCGGCGGGGCGGCTGCGGGTCTTCCCGCCCGAGGCGACGGCCTGGCTGACGAAATTCGTCTTCTACTTCGCCCTTTCGGCGATGCTGTTTCGCTTCACCGCGACGCTGCCGATCGAAGATCTCTTCGATCCCGCCTTCTTTGCCGCCTATCTGACGGCCTCGATCGCGGTCTGGGTTCTGGGCTTTGCGGCGGCGAAGCTGCGCGCCCGCCCCCTGGCCGAGGCCGCGATGGAGGCCCATACCGCAATGACCGGCAACACCGGGTTTCTGGGCGTGCCGATGCTTGTCGTGCTTCTGGGGCCGAAGGCGGCGGGGCCGGTGCTGATGGTTCTGGCCGCCGACATGATCGTGTTTTCGACGCTGATCACGCTCATCGTCACCTATGCCCGGCATGGCCGCGTGGCGCTCGCGCCGCTGGCGCTGGGGCTGGCGAAGAACCCGATGATCGTTTCGATGCTGGCGGGGCTCGCCTGGGCGCTGCTGCACCTGCCGATGCCCGGCCCGCTTGAGGAGTTCATGAAGATCCTCGGCGGCGCCGCCACGCCCGGGGCGCTTTTCGCCATCGGCGCCTCGCTGGCCGGGCGCTCGGCCGAGACCCTTGGCCCCGCGCTTTGGCTTTCAGCGGCAAAGCTGGTGCTGCATCCGCTGGCCGTGGCGATTGCCGCCTTCCTGATTTTTCCGGTCGAGCCCTTCGCCGCGGGGGTCATGGTCGCCGCCGCCGCCCTGCCGGTGGCGGGCAATGTCTATATCCTGGCCGCCCATTTCGGCGTCGCGCCCCAACGCGTTTCGACCGCGATCCTGATCTCGACCGCGGTTTCCATCCTTTCCATCCCCGCCGTCATCGCATGGGTGCACACATGACAAGAGCCGTGGTTTTCGACATCGGAATGGTGCTGGTCGAATGGCACCCCGAGGCGTTTTATGACCGCCGCATCGGCCCCGAGCGTCGCCGCGCCTTCTGGGCGGAAACCGGCATCGCCGCGATGAACGAACGCCTCGATCTGGGGGCGCCCTTTGCCGAAACCGTCCGCGCCCATGCCGATCTGCACCCCGACTGGCGGGCCGAGGTGATGGCCTGGCACGACCACTGGCTTGACATGTGTACCCCCGCCATTCCCCATTCCGTGCGGTTGCTTTCGGCCCTGCGTGCGAAAGGGGTTCCGGTCTTCGCGCTGTCGAATTTCGGCGTGGGCACGTTTGAGCTGGCCTGCCGCGCTTACCCGTTCCTGACCAATTTCGACCGGCTTTTCGTCTCGGGCTATCTGGGCCTGATCAAGCCCGATCCGCGCTTCTACGCGGCGCTGGAGGAGGGCACGGGCTATAGCGGCGCCGATCTGCTTTTCACCGACGACCGGCCCGAAAACATCGCCGCTGCCGCCGAACGCGGCTGGCAGACGCATCTGTTCACCACCCCCGCAGGCTGGGCCGCGCGCCTTGTGTCCGAAGGGTTTCTGACCGAAGGAGAGGCCGCATGACCCCCGCCCTGATCGGCCCCGAGGCCGAAGCGCAGCTGGACTGGATCGGCCTGACCGAGGCCTTCCGCGCCGGGCACCGCCTGCCCCGCGCCGAGGTGGCGGACAGCTTTCTTTACCGCGGCGCCGACACGTTGCTGACCCGCTCGGCGCTGATTGACGGGCTGGGCATGCTGGTGAAGGCGGCGACGATCGTGCCCGGAAATGCCCCGGATCTGGGCACGGTCAACGGCGGTGTGATGCTGATGGAGGACCGGACGGGGGTGTTGTCAGCCGTGCTTGATTTCGCGCTGGTGACGAAATGGAAGACCGCAGGGGACAGCCTGCTCGCGGCGCGGTTACTGGCGCGGCCCGAGGCGCGCGAGATCCTGATCTGTGGTGCGGGCAAGGTGGCAGCCTCAATGATCGAGGCCTATCGCGCGGCCTTTCCCGCCGCCCGCTTCACCATCTGGAACCGCTCGCAGGCCGGTGCGGAGGCGCTGGCCGCGGCCACCGGCGCCCGGGTCGAGAGGGACCTTGAAACCGCGCTGGGGCAAGCCGAGATCGTCGCAGGCACGACGATGGCCAAGGACCCCTGGCTGCGCGGCGACTGGCTGCAGCCGGGAACCCACATCGACCTGATCGGCGCCTTCCGCCCCGACATGCGCGAGGCCGACGACGCGACCTTGCGCCGGGCGCGGCTGTTCTGCGATTCTAGGGCGACGGTGCTGCACCATATCGGCGAATTCCGCGACCCTCTGGCGCGCGGCGTGATCGCCGAGACCGATGTGGTGGCCGATTTCTACGACATCGCCGCCGGGCTGTTCCGTCGCAACAGCGCCGAGGAGATCACGCTGTGCAAGAACGGCGGTGGCGCGCATCTGGATCTGATGACCGCCAATTTCATTCGCAAGTGTTGGCAGGCCCGGCCTGTCTGACCGCCGCGCCTCGCCGGAAGGAAGGAGGCGTATTTGCACCAGGAAAAAACACCTGCTTTTTCTTGGCTCAAATACGCCCTTTGCGACGGTTCGGCCCGCGCCTCAGGCGCGTTTTGCGACCGCGATGCCCAGCAGATCGAGCACTTTCGCCTCGATATCCGCCGCGTTCATCCTGGCCGAGGCATACATGTCCTCGGGGTTCGCATGGTCGATGAAGGTGTCGGGCAGCACCATCGAGCGGAACTTGTAGCCGCGGTCGAAGACGCCCTCTTCCGACAAGAATTGCGCCACATGGCTGCCAAAGCCGCCCACCGCGCCTTCCTCGATGCAGATCAGCGCCTCGTGTTCCGCCACCAGCCGCAAGATCAGATCTTTGTCGAGCGGTTTGGCGAAGCGGGCATCGGCCACGGTCGGCGCCATGCCGCGGGCGGCGAGCGCCTCGCGGGCTTTCAGCACCTCGGCCAGACGGGTGCCAAAGGACAGGATCGCGACCCGGGCGCCTTCGGAAATGATCCGGCCCTTGCCGATTTCGAGCGGCACGCCCTGGGCGGGCATGTCCACCCCCATCCCCTCGCCTCGGGGATAGCGGAAGGCGATCGGGCCTTCGTCATGCGCGGCGGCGGTGGCGACCATATGCACCAGGTCGGCCTCGTCGGCGGCGGCCATCACCACCATGCCGGGCAGGTTCGCCATGAAGCCGATGTCAAACGCCCCCGCATGGGTCGCGCCATCGGCCCCCACCAGCCCGGCGCGGTCGATGGCAAAGCGCACCGGCAGGCGCTGGATCGCCACGTCATGCACGATCTGATCGTAGCCGCGTTGCAGGAAGGTCGAATAGATCGCACAGAAGGGTTTCATCCCCCCCGCCGCCAGCCCGGCCGAGAAGGTCACGCCATGCTGTTCGGCGATGCCGACATCGAAGCAGCGGCGCGGAAAGCGCTCGGCGAAAAGGTTCAGCCCGGTGCCCTCGGGCATCGCCGCCGTCACCGCGACGATCTTTTCGTCGCGCGCGGCTTCATTGATCAGGCTTTCGGCGAAGACCTTGGTGTAGCTGGGCGCATTCGAGGCGGCCTTGACCTGCGCCCCGGTCAGCACGTCGAACCGCGCCGTGGCATGGCCGCGGTCGGGGCGGTTTTCGGCGGGGGCATAGCCCTTGCCCTTTTTCGTCAGCGCATGGATCAGCACCGGCCCGGTCGCCCGCGCCTTCAGCGTGCGGAAGAGATGCAGAAGCGTATCGAGATCATGGCCGTCAACCGGGCCGACATAATCGAAGCCCAGTTCCTCGAACAGGGTGCCGCCAATCGCCATGCCCTTGAGCATTTCCTTGGCCCGCCGCGCGCCTTCCTGCAGCGTTTCCGGCAGCAGGCTGACGGCGCCCTTGGCCATCGCCTTCAGATCCTGCATCGGCGCTTCGGCATAAAGCCGCGTCAGATAGGACGAGAGCGCACCCACGGGGGGCGAGATCGACATTTCATTGTCGTTCAGGATGACGAACATCCGCTTGCCCAGATGGCCGCCGTGGTTCAGCGCCTCGAAGGCCATGCCGCCGGTCATCGCGCCGTCGCCGATCACCGCGATGGCATCGCCGCATTCGGACCCCAGTTCGCGGGCCATGGTGAAGCCCACCGCCGCGGAAATCGAGGTGGAGGAATGCCCGGCCCCGAAGGCGTCATAGGGGCTTTCGGACCGTTTGGTGAAGCCCGAGAGGCCCCCCTTGGTGCGCAGGGTGCGGATGCGGTCGCGCCGTCCGGTCAGGATCTTGTGCGGGTAGCATTGGTGCCCCACGTCCCAGATGATCTTGTCGCGCGGGCAGTCGAAGACCGCATGCAGCGCCACGGTCAGTTCGACCACCCCCAGCCCCGCGCCCAGATGCCCGCCGGTGACCGACACGGCCGAGATCGTCTCGGCGCGCAATTCATCGGCCAGGCGGTGCAGGTCGCGGTCGCTCAGCCCCTTCATGTCGGAGGGCAGACGCACGCGGTCGAGGATCGGGGTCACTGGGGGCTGGCTCATGGGGCTCGCTTCACTTGTCGCGTTCGATCACATAGCGCGCGCAGGCGCGAAGGGTAGAGGCGGCCGCGCCATAGGGGGCAAGGGCGGCTTCGGCCTCGGCCACCAGATCGGCGGCGCGGGATTTCGCCCCCGCCAGACCCAGCAGCGAGACGAAAGTGGCCTTGTGCGCCTCGGCATCCTTGCCCAGCCGCTTGCCCGCCGCTTCCTCGTTGCCTTCGACATCGAGGATGTCGTCGGCGATCTGGAAGGCGAGGCCCAGCGCCTTGGCATAAGCGGCAAGCGGCGCGCGGTCAGCACCGGCGATGATGGCGCCCGCCTGCGCGGCAAAGGAGATCAGCGCGCCGGTCTTGCCCGCCTGCAGGCGGATGATTTCGTCAAGCGTCAGCGGGACAGCGGCGGTTTCGGCGGCAATATCAAGGGCCTGGCCATAGACCATCCCCTCGGCCCCCGAGGCCTGCGCCAGCGCGGCCACCAGCGCGACGCGATTTTCGGCCGATCCCAGCACCGGATCGGTGCAGAGTTCAAAGGCGAGGGTCTGCAGCGCATCGCCCGCCAGAACGGCCGTGGCGTCATCCCATTTCTTGTGAACGGTCGGCAGGCCGCGGCGCAGATCGTCATTGTCCATGCAGGGCATGTCGTCATGGACAAGGCTGTAGGCGTGCAGCGCCTCGACCGCCAGCGCCGCGGGCATCGCCTGTTCCATCGAAATCCCGTGGATCGCGGCGGATTCAATCGCAAGGAAAGCGCGCAGCCGCTTGCCGCCCTGCGCCGCATAGGCCATCGCATCGCGCAGATCGCCTTCGGGCAGGCGCCCGATCGCCGCCGCCATCGCCGTTTCCACGGCGTCCTGAATCTCTTTCAAACGTTCGGAAAACATCAGAGTCCTTCCACCGCAACGGTGCCCGCGGGCACCCCGCCTTCGCCCAGCAGGATCTTTTCGACCCGCTCCTCGGCTTCCTTCAGAAGCATCGCGCAGCGCTCTTTCAGCTTTGCCCCGCGCTCGGAGAGCCGGACGGATTGGTCCAGCGCCACCTCGCCGCGTTCCAGCTGGTTGACCACCTGTTCCAGCGCGGCCATCGCCTGCTCGAATGTCATGCCGGAAATGTCGCTGTCGTCCATCGCGCCCTCCCGCCGCCTTGGATGCCCGTTCCGGATTGCCACGGGTGGCCCCGCAATTCCAGCCCCCGCAATGAAAAAGCGGGCCGATTGGCCCGCCGCGGTCGAAAAGTCGCAAAGTAAAAGGGTCGCGGGCATGGCCTGCGACCCCCGAGATCTACGGAGATGGTCCGGTTAGGGTCTGGATCAGATCCTCCGTCCCAGCCAGGGTCTGCGACCCTTGGGGTTGCCCTCAGGCCTCGGCCCCCCTGACTGTCCCGACACCTCTCTCCAATATCACTCTAGACACTGGACCACCTCCTTTCATGCGTGTTGCCGATAGGGAAAGGGTGGCACAGATTTGGTGTATGGCAAGTTAAATTACGCAATCCTTGGCGAAAAGCGCCAGACGATTGCCCGGAAAGGCAGCAGCGCGATGACTGCAAGCGTAATTTTTACGCACCAATCGGCCAGAGCCAGCGAGATCCACAGCGGCAGGGCCGGGCCAAAGCCCAGAAGCGGCAGGCTTTCATTGGCCCAGCTCACGTCATTGGCCGGTTCAAGAAAGCTCAGGGCGGCGGCAAAGGCGGTGGTGAAGAAGATCACCGTGTCGAGGCTCGCGCTGATCAGGGTGGAGACCAGCGGCGCCCGCCACCAGCCGCCGCGATGGCGCAGCCGGTTGAAGATGGTGACATCGGTCAGCTGCGCGGCAAGGAAGGCAAGACCCGAGGCCAGAGCGACGCGGAAGCTGACCAGCGGGCCGAACTCGCCCACGATCTGCGAGCCGATCAGCGAACAGATCACGCCGACGACGAAGCCCGAGACGACGACGATCCGGGCGGCCCGCGGGCCCTGCAGCCGGTTCGTCAGATCGGTGACAAGGAAGGCGAAAGGATAGGTGAAAGCCCCGAGCGTCAGCCATTGGCCGTAAAGGAATTGCACGAGGATGTTGGAGGCCACGACAATGGCGGCCATGGCAAGGATGCCGGGCAGGTAGCGCATGCAGGATCACCGTTTTTACATGGTAGCGGAGACATGGCCCGCGACAGGCGGACGCGGGGGCCATACGCCCCGGGCCCTTTCGGGTCAAGGAAAACCTCAGCGGTTCAGCCGGTATTCGACGATTTCGGTGCGCTGAAAGGCGTTGAAATTGTCATCCGCGATCATCGTCAGCCGGATGGCGCCCTGCGCGTCGCGCCAGACCGCAAGGCCTTCGAGATTGTCATGCAGCCCTGCGGTGGTGCGCAAAAGCTCGGTGCCGGGGCCGATGCGGTCGCCCGCGATGTCGAAGACCTGCACCCGGCTGCGAAAGCCCAGAAGGCCCCAGAAATCGCGTTCAAGCAGATAAAGTCGGCCGTCGGGGCCGATATCGGCGCCCACGGGCAGCCAGTCGCCCTCGCGCGGGATGGCAAAGGGCTGTGTCCATTCCCCGTTGCGAAAGCGCCAGACCGGAAACGGCGCGCTGCGGCTGCCCGACCGTTCGGGCATCGTGTAAAGCGTGTCGTCGGGGGCGAGGGCCAGCGCTTCCAGCGCGCTGTTGGACTGGAACTGCTTGAAGGCCGCGGGCCGGGGCAGCGGTTTCGCCGGGCCGTCGTCGCGCGGATAGCGCACGACCCGCGCCATCCCCTCGAAAGAGATGAAGACGCTGCCATCACGCGCCAGCGCCAAGCCTTCGGAATCGCCGCTGTAGCGGGCGAGCGGCCTGCCCTTGCTGTCGTGCAGCAGCGCCGGGCCGGTGCTGGTGACCCCGGTGATCCGGCCCTCGGCGTCGCGCAGGATCCGGCCCCGCCAGATCGTGGCGCGGTCCGAAACGGTGACGAAGGTCCCGCCGTCCGCGGTCAGGTCAATGCCGGAAAAGCCGCCGAATGCGGGCCGCGGATCGCTCCAGCGGAAGCTTTGCAACAGCACGGCCCGATCCTGCCCCGCGCGGGCGGCGCCGATCAGCAACGTCGACATTGCCGCGAGTGCCATCAGCCCAAGGCCGAGGATCAGGGCGCGGACAGGACGTTTCGGCATTGGACGGGCAGATCGGACATCACATAGGTTTTCGCGTTTTTCGGCGCCGGGCCCGAGGGTTTCGGCCGTTTCGGCGGGTGGCGCAATTCTTCAAGATAAGTCGTCACCCACCATGTCAGGCTGTCGTCGCAGCCGTTGCCGCCATTTGACAGCTCGGCCACCGTGGGTTTTTGCCTGTCGCAAAGCGTCGCCCCGGGCGGGCATTTCAGCCGGACGTGGAAATGCGTGTTGTGGCCATAGATCGGCCGGATCTTCTGCAGCCAGGCGGTATCGGCCCGGGTCGCGGTCGCGCACATGGCAAGCTTCGCCGCCGCCGCGACAAAGACCCGGTCCACCCGCGGGTCCGAGGCCGCCGCCCGCAACAGCGCCGCATGCTGCGGGGTCCAGTTGCCGTTCACCCGGGTCTGATCCTCGGTGCGGATCGAGATCGAGGATATCTTCTCGCGCTGCTTCGCCGACAGATCAAGCCGTGTCGCGGGCAGCATCCAGATATCGGCATCGAGCCCGATCTGGTGGCTGGCGTGCCCGCCCGTCATCGGCCCGCCGCGCGGTTGGCTCAGATCGCCGATGTAAAGCCCGCGCCAGCCGGGCAGGCGGGCGGCAAAGGCCGACAGGTCCTGCAGAAAGGCCACCAGTTCCGGCTGCCCCCAGTTGCGGTTGCGCTTGAGCCGCATTGCCTGCCAGGTCGGCCCGCTTTCCGGCAGCGCCACCAGACCGGCGGCACAGCCCCGGGAATAGGCGCCGATCGGCTCCGACGCGCCCGTGGTCGGGCGGGCCTGCGCGCCGAACAGCTGCCGCGCCAGCGGCTCGGCCGCGGCGCCCAGCGGGATCGCCGCGATGGCGGCGGCGGCAAGGACAAGACGGATCGGCGTCATACTTTCTTCCTTCTTCCTTTGCGTCACGCCGCGGCGTGGTCTCCCTCGGATTTGACGAAGGCTATCAGGATCAGCCCCAGAACGAAAAGCACGATGACGGGAGTGATGCCGAGGGTCTGGCTTTGCGTCATCGCCGTCACCGCCCCGATCGAGAGCGGCGCGATGAAGGCGGTGGCCTTGCCGGTCAGCGCGTAAAGGCCGAAGCATTCGGTGATCTTGGCCGGGTCGGACTGGCGCACCATCATCGTGCGCGAGGCCGATTGCAGCGCCCCCCGCCCGCGCCGATCAGCCCGCCAAGGAGGTAAAAGGCGATGTCGGGCAGGGTGCTTTCGGGGGCGACGGCCAGACCGAAGACGCTCTCGCGCGAGATGAAGACGACGCCGAGGGTGATCAGTGCCAGCGCGATCAGGGTGCAGACGATCACCGCTTTCGGGCCGAAGCGGTCATCGGCCTTGCCTCCCAGCCAGGAAAAGGTCGCCCCGGTGATCGTGCCCAGAATGCCGAACAGCCCGATCTGGGTGATCGACCAGTCCAGCACCCCCGCGGCATAAAGGCCGCCGAAGGTGAAGATGCCATTGAGCGCATCGCGGTAGAACATCGAGGACACCAGATAGGCGAAAAGGCTGGGCCGTTTCGGCAGCGATTTCAGGGTGCTGCGCAGCTCCGGCCAGGCCTCGCGGGTGGCCTGTGCCACCGGCACGGCGCCCGGATGGCGCGGCTCGCGCACCCACAGGAAAAACGGGATCATGAAAACCGCATACCATACGGCGGTCAGCGGGCCGACGATGCGGGTATCCTCGCCCGTCGCTGGATCAAGGCCGAAGAGCGGCGTCAGCCCGATCAGCGTCTTGCCGGTGGTGGGGCTGGCCTGCAACAGCGTCAGCATCAGGATCAGCGACACCATTCCGCCGACATAGCCGAAGGCCCAGCCAGAGCCCGAAACCTTGCCGATATGTTCGCGGCCGGTCAGGTCGGGCAGCATCGCATTGGTGAAGGAGGTGGCGAATTCCATGCCGATCATGCCGACGGCAAAGGCGATCATCACCAGCCAGAGGTTGAAATTCCCCGGCTCGGCCGTCCAGAGGAGCGCCGCCCCCGCCACATACATCAGTGAAAACAACCAGATGAAGGGCATGCGCCGACCCGAGCGGTCGGCGATGGCGCCCAGCCAGGGGGCCGCCAGCGCGATGAAGAGACCCGACAGGCCGATGCCGAAGCCCCAGACCGTCTGCGCCGTGGTGCCATCTCCCAGAAGCCGCTCCATGAAGGGGGCGAAGATGAAGGTCAGCAAAAGCGTGTTGTAGGGCTGGCTGGCCCAGTCGAAGAACCACCAGCCCCAGATGCGCTTGCGTTCGGTGATCATGTCGCCCCCCGTGTTTGCCCGGATCAAGCCCGAAACCGGGGGACAGCGCAACATTTACCTTGAAGGCGGCATTTCGGGGGGCCAGGGGCGGGTGTGATCGGCGGCGATCCAGCCCTGCACCCAGTCGGGCAGGGCGGGGCTTTCCGCGCGGTGGCCCATGTCCTCGACCACCTTTTGCGGCGGCACGATCCCGGCTTTCGAGGTGACGGCGCCGCGGATCAGGATGTGGTTGCAGCAGTCGCCCCCGCGCCACATCCCCTGTTCCATGTAGAAGAACCGGGCATCCCAGCCCAGACAGCGGGTCCGCATCTCGAAGCTTTGCATCATGGTGATGCGTTTTCTGTAGCGCGTGGTGTTGCCCGCGACGACGATGCCCCAGCGGTTGCGGATCAGACAGGCGTTCAGCCCCGTCTGTTGCGCCAGGGCGATCCGGCCCAGATCGAACAGCGTCACGATGCGGCCGTTGTTCAGATCCTTCCACGGGTCGATGTCCCAGGGCCAGGCGCGGTGAAAGGTGGAAATCGGCTCCAGGATGTCGATCCTTTGGCCCCGCGACGACAGGATCGCCTTGCCCATGCGGATGATCGGATACATGCACGCCCCCCCTTGCTGCCCCGTCGTGCCGCGCTGCAGCGGGGGCGTCAAGGACGACCTTGCGGCAAATGCCCCGCGAAATGGCGCGCTCGGGCAGTTGCAAGCAAGACCGGCGTGGCTTACCTGTGAGGCGCATCCGACGGAGGTCCGAATGAACCCTAACATGCTGCTCGACGGGGTCCATGTGGCCCTTGCCCTCGTGTTTCAGCTTCTGTGGCTGGTGATCCTGGCCCAGGTGATCATGAGCTGGCTGGTCAATTTCAACGTGCTGAACCTGCGTCAGCCGCTGGTCTACAAGCTTTGGGATCTGCTGAACCGGCTGCTGGAGCCGATCTATGCGCCGATCCGCAAGATCCTGCCGTCCTTTCAGGGCGTCGATTTCACGCCCATGGTGGTGATCATCGCGATGATCTTCCTGCAACGGCTGCTTGGCCTCTGAGCGCATGACCCTGCCCGACCCCAGCCCCGAGGCAATGCTTGCCTCGGTTTTCGGATTCCACGCCTTCCGACCGGGGCAGGAGGAAATCGTGCGGGCGGTTCTGGCGGGGCGCAACACCTTGGCGATCATGCCGACGGGTGGCGGGAAATCTTTGTGTTTCCAATTGCCTGCTTTGTGTCTGCCGGGGCTGACGGTGGTGATCTCGCCGCTCATTGCGCTGATGCGCGATCAGGTGCGGTCTTTGCGCGAAGCCGGGGTCGAGGCCGGGGCGCTGACATCGGGCAATACCGAGGAGGAGACCGAGGCGGTCTTCGCCGCGATCGACGCCGGGCGGCTGAAACTGCTTTACATCGCACCCGAGCGGCTGGCGGCATCGGGGACGCTGGCGCTGCTTCGTCGCGCAAAAACCGGGCTGATCGCGGTCGATGAGGCACATTGCGTCAGCCAGTGGGGCCATGATTTCCGCCCCGATTACCTGCGCATCGGCGATCTGCGCCGCGCGCTGGATGTGCCGCTGGCGGCCTTTACCGCGACGGCGGACGAGGAAACCCGGGCCGAGATCGTCACCCGGCTGTTTGACGGCATCCCCCCCGCGACCTTTCTGCGCGGCTTTGACCGGCCGAACATTTCCTTGGCCTTCGAGCCCAAGGACCAGCCGCGCAAGCAGATCCTTGACTATGTCGCGGCGCGGCGGGGGCAATCGGGCATCGTCTATTGTGCCTCGCGCGCGAAGACCGAACAACTGGCCGCGGCGCTGATCGAGGCGGGTCATCCCGCCTGTTACTATCACGGCGGCATGGAGGCCGAAGACCGCCGCCGCGTCGAGATGCGGTTTCAGCGCGAAGACGGGCTGATCGTGGTGGCGACGGTGGCCTTTGGCATGGGGATCGACAAGCCCGATATCCGCTGGGTCGCCCATGCCGATCTGCCGAAGTCGATCGAGAGCTATTATCAGGAAATCGGCCGGGCGGGCCGCGATGGCGCGCCTGCCGAGACGCTGACGCTCTATGGCGCCGATGACGTGCGCTATCGGCGCCAGCAGATCGACGAGGGTCTGGCGCCGCCCGAACGCAAGGCCGCCGATCATGGGCGGCTGAATGCGCTTCTGGGTCTGGCCGAGGCGACGGGCTGTCGGCGGCAGCGGCTGCTGGCCTATTTCGGGGAAACATCAGGCCCTTGCGGCAATTGCGATCTGTGCGAGACGCCGCCCGATCTGTTTGATGGTACCGAGGCGGTGCGCAAGGCGCTTTCCGCGGCGCTGCGCACCGACGAAAGCTACGGCGCCGGGCATCTGATCGAAATTCTGCTCGGCCAGACGAATGACCGGATCACCGCGCGCGGCCATGACCGGCTGCCGACCTTTGGGGTTGGCCGCGATCTGAGCCGCACCGAATGGCAGGCGGTGTTCCGGCAGATGCAGGGCCATGATCTGATCCGCCCCGATGCGGCACGGCACGGGGCGCTGGTGATGACCGAGCGCGCCCGGCCGATCCTGCGCGGCGAGGAACGGATCACGCTGCGCCGCGATCTGGTGCGCAAGGCCAAGGTCAAGCATGTGCCGAAGGCGCTGGTGTCCGACGAAGATGCGCCGCTCTTGTCGGCGCTCAAGGCGAAACGGCGGGCTTTGGCCGAGGCGGCGGGTCTGCCCGCCTACATGATCTTCCCCGACCGCACCCTGATCGAGATGGCCGAGTTGCGGCCGACGACGCTGGATCAGTTCGCGCAGGTGAACGGGGTGGGGGCGAAGAAGCTGGAAAGCTATGGCCGCGCCTTTCTTGAGGTGATCGCGGGGGCGGGCGCGGCCGAGCCGGTGCATCCGGCGCGGCGCAAGCTGGCGGGGACCGCGGCGGCCAGTCTTTACGATGCGCTGGAGGAGGCGCAGCGGCAATTGGCGCGCGGCGCGGATGGGCATGACCGGTTTCTGTCCTGCACGGCAACGATGCTGCGCCGGATCGCCGAGGTGAAGCCGAAAACCCGCGCCGATCTGGAGCGGATCGCGGGAATGGGCGCGGCGAAACTGGACCGTTTCGCCGACACCTTCCTGTCGCTGATCGCCGAACACGGCTGATCAGATCTCGAACCCCTCGGGCAGCACCGGCCGCGCGTCCTCGGGGTGATGCGCCTGGATCCGTTCCGCGATCGAGGCCTTGCGCAGCGGTTTCGTCAGATAGAAATCGACGCCCGCCGCAAAGATCGAGTCGCTGTCGCCCTCCATCGCATGGGCGGTCAGCGCGCAGATCGGCACCCTTGTGCCCTTTTCCTGTTCGTGCAGCCGGATCGTCCGGGTCGCCTCGCGCCCGTCCATCTCGGGCATCGAAATGTCCATGAAGATCAGATCGGGCTGAAAGCGCCGCCATTCCTCGACCGCTTCCAGACCATTCGCGGCAAAACGCAGCTCGATGTCGAAATCCTTCACCATCTTGCCGAAGACAAGCTGGTTGGTCCGGTTGTCCTCGGCCGCCAGAATGCGCATCTGCCGTTTCTGTTTCGGCGGGGGCGGCGGCGGGGGCGGCGGGGGCACCACCGCTTTCGGTTCGGACGGCAGCGAGAGTTTCTGCAGCATCCGGAACAGATCCGAACGCAGCACCGGCTTTTCCAGACAGCCGAACAGGTCGCAATTGCCCTGCGCCGCATCCAGCGCCGCGCTGTCCGAGGTCAGAAGCAGGATCGGCGTCTCGTTGCCCATCGCCCGCAGCCGCCGCGTCAGTTCCAGCCCGTCAAGGTCGGGCATGTGATGATCGGTCAGCACCAGATCGAAGCGGGTGCCGTCATCCAGAACCTTCAGCGCCTCGGTGCCCGAGCGGCACAGCGTCACGTCCAGCCCGTAGGTCTGCAGCTGACGTTCCAGAATCACCCGGTTCACCAGCAGGTCATCCACGACGAGCGCCGCGCGCAAGGTCACCGGCGGCGTCGGCCGGTCGATCGGCTGCGCCGGTTCCGCACGGGGCAGGATCACGCGGAAGCCGAAACACGACCCCTCGCCCAGCTGGCTGTCGACCCAGACCGACCCGCCCATCAGATGCACCAGCTGCCGGGTGATGGCGAGACCAAGCCCGGTGCCCTCGAACCGCCGGTTCGAAGCGGCTTCGACCTGATTGAACTCGCCGAAGACGTGATCGAGATTGTCGGGCGAGATGCCGATCCCGGTATCCTCGACGGTGACATGCAGCTCGTAGTTTTCGGTGTCGCGCTCGAAGCCGACGACACGTGCCAGCACATGGCCGGAATGGGTGAACTTGACCGCATTCCCAAGCAGGTTGGTCAGAATCTGCCGCATCCGCCCCGGATCGGCGATGAAACGGGTGGGCAGGAACAGGTCGTAATCGACCAGCAGCTTGACGCCCTTGTCCTTGGCCGAGGGCTGCAGCAGCACCATGATCTCGTGCAGGCAGCGTTCCAGATCGAAGATTTCCGGGTAAAGCTTCAGCCGCTCCGCCTCGATCTTCGAATAATCCAGCACGTCGTTGATGATCGTCAGCAAAGCCTCGCCCGAGGAGCGGATGGTTTCGACGTAAAGCTGCTGTTCCTCGTTCAGGTCGGTTTCGCCCAGCAATTCCGCCATGCCGACGACGCCATTCATCGGCGTGCGGATCTCATGGCTCATGTTCGCAAGGAAGGCCGATTTCGCGCGATTCGCGGCCTCGGCCTTGTTGCGGGCCTCCTCCAGTTCCTGTTCGCGCTCGATGATATGGGTGATGTCCTGCGCCAGACAGACCAGATCGCCATCCTCGCCCCAGCGGTCGATCAGCTTGATGTGACGCCCCTCGCGGGTGCGCAAGACGATCGGTTCGATATGTTCGCGCCGGATCCGGGCGATCATCTCGTGGTGCCAGTCGAGCGGATCACGGCCCGCCATGTCCACCATTTCGTGCTTCGCGACGATCTTCAGCACGGCGTCATAGGTGACGCCCGCGGTGATCGCCACCTCGCCATGAAAGAAGGAGAGATAGGCCCGGTTCGCCACCACAAGCCGCAGATCGCCATCATAGACCGCAAAGCCGTCGCGGATGGTTTCGAGCGCGTCCCACAGCCGCCGCTGCGCGATCATCGCCACCGATTCCGCCCGTTGCAGGTCGCCCCGCACGCGCGAATTCTCGCCCTTGAGCGAGGCCGCCTCGGTCAGCGCCTGCTGCAGCCCGTGGCGCTGCTGCACGATCTGTTCCGAAAGCGCCCGCGCATGCAGGGCAAGCTTCTGGTTCGCCGCAAACAGCTCGCGTTTCTTCTGCTCCAGCAGGCGTTCCGCCGCCAGCCGAGCCCGCCGCTCCTGCGCCAATTTTTCTGCCAAGACGGCGTCCATTCCCGGCACCTGTCAAAAATCCTTGTGGCACAATCTCAGCCTTCGGTGAAAATCGCCTTAACAGCCTTAACTTGCTTGCTTCCCCGTTGAATGAATCCTTTCGGCATGAGACGATCCGCGCATTCAGCCCGGAGGTTACCATGCGTCTGTCCTCGGCCTTTCTTTCCTTGTGTGCAGTGATTTGCGGCTCTGCCCCCCTGCTGGCGCAGGAGGCCCCCCTTGTTCCCGAACGACGGTTGTCGATCGCCGAAGGCATGGACCTGTCCGGCCGCGATCTGAAACAGATTTTCGACACCAGCCTTGAAGCTTGCGAGGCTGCCTGTCTGGCCGATTCGGCCTGCGAGGCGGTGACCTTCAACGCCCGCAACAATTCCTGTTTCCCGAAGGCCGGGGTGACGGCGATGGCGCCTTATCAGGGCGCCTTCTCGGGCGTGGTGGTGGCGGCGACCAAGGGCGCCGAGGCGCGGGCGCAGACCCGGGCCGCCGATCTTGCGTTTCTGGCCGAGGGCAGTCTGGCCGAGGCGACCTACCTTGCGTCGCAGATGTCGCGGCTGCATCTGACGAATTTCGCCAGTCCCGAGGAACTGGCCGCGGGGCTGAAACAGGCCCGGGCGCAGTCGGACTGGACGCGGGCGCAGGCGCTGGAGGGCGCGATGATCGTGCTCTCCGATGCCTCGGACCTGTGGACGGATTACGCGGCGCTGGGCCTGCGGCTTGAGGAGGCCGAGGCGGTCGGCCGCTCGGTTTCGGCGGCGCTGAACGGCTATCTGCGCGCGGCCAAGCCCGCCGGTCAGGCCGAGGCGCTGTTCGTTCTGGCGCAGGCGCTGGAAAAGGCCGACCGCACCCGCGAGACGCTGGCGGCGCTGCAGCTGGCTGCGACGCTTTCCGCGCGCGAGGATATCGCCGCCGCACTGAAGGAGGCCGAGGGCAAATACGGCTTCCGCATCGCCGATCACGCGGTCGAGGCCGACAGCGCAAGCCCCCGGATCTGTGCGAATTTCAACGCCGATCTGGTGAGGACCGGGGTCGATTACGCGCCCTATGTGCAGCTGCCCGAAACCGGGCTTTCGGTCGAGGCCGAGGCGAACCAGATCTGCGTCGGCGGGGTGAAGCACGGCAGCCGTTACGCGCTGACCTTCCGCAAGGGCCTGCCCGCCGCGACGGGGGAAACGCTGGGCAAGGATGTGACCATCACCGCCTATGTGCGGGATCGGGCGCCCGCGGTCAGCTTCCCCGGCCGGGCCTATATCCTGCCGCGCGGGGAAGACAATGGCGTGCCGGTGCAGACGGTGAACCTCAAGGGGCTCGATCTGAAGATCCTGCGGGTGTCGGATCGCAATCTGGTCGCCGCGATGCGCGAGGATTACTTTGCCCGTTCGATGGACAGCTGGTCGGTCGATTACTTCAACAGCCAATATGCCGAGGAAGTCTGGCACGGCAGCGCCGAGGTGAAGATGGAGGTCAACCGCGACATGACCACCCGTCTGCCGGTGCAGGAGGTGACCGGGCCGCTCGGGTCGGGCATCTATGTGCTGAGCGCGGCGGTGCCGGGGGCCGATCCCTATGAAAAGCCGCCCGCGGCGCAGTGGTTCATGATCTCTGATCTGGGGCTGACCAGCTATTCGGGCGCTGATGGGCTGACCGTGGCCGTGCGCGGCCTTTCCGATGCGGGCGCGGTCGCGGGCGCCGAGGTGCAGCTGGTGTCCAAGGCCAATGCGGTGATCGCGACGGCCAAGACCGATGCCGAGGGTGTGGTGCATTTCACCCCCGAACAGGCCGCGGGCAAGGACAATGCCGCCCCGGCGCTGATCGCGGTCACCCGCGGCGAAGATCTGGCTTATCTGTCGCTGACCGATGCGGAATTCGATCTGTCGGATCGGGGCGTCGAGGGGATGCCCCCCGCGCCCGCGATCGACGTTTTCCTGACCACCGACCGCGGCGCCTATCGTGCGGGCGAGACGGTGCATGCGACGGTTCTGGCCCGGGATGCCACGACGCAGGCGATTGATGGCCTGCCGCTGACCGCCGTTCTGCTGCGGCCCGATGGCGTCGAATATTCCCGTGCGCTGACCGAAGATGCGGGGGCAGGCGGGCATACCATCGCGCTGCCGATCGGGGCGCAGGCGCCGCGCGGCACCTGGCGGCTCGACATCTTCGCCGATCCCAAAGGGGAACCGCTGGCTTCCGGCAAGTTCTTGGTCGAGGATTTCCTGCCCGAACGGATCGACGCCACCCTGACCCTGCCCGAAGGCGTTCTGGCCGGGGATGACATGCCGCTGATCGGGGTTGAGGCGCGCTATCTTTTCGGCGCCCCGGGGGCCGGTCTGGGCACCGAGGGCAGCTTCGCGCTGCGCACCGCCGCGGAGGTTCCGGGCTTTGCGGGCTATGTCTTTGGCCGTCACGACACGACCTTCGAGACGCTTTTTGACAGTCTGGAGGCGGGCGAGACCGACGAGACCGGCGCGGCCGAGATCGCCGTCGCCCTGCCCGAGGACGCGCTGAGTGCCGACCGGCCGCTTGAGGCGACCTTTGCGGTGGAAGTCCGCGAAGGCTCGGGCCGTCCGATCAGCCGCGAGATCAAGCGTCTGGTGATGCCCGCGGCGCCGGTTCTGGGGATCAAGCCGCAATTCGCCGAGGGCGCCGTGCCCGAGGGATCGCAGGCGGGCTTCGAGGTCACGGCGCTGGGGCCGGATCTGCAGCCCGTGCCGATGGCACTGCATTGGGTGGTGAACAAGGTCGAGACCAGCTACCAGTGGTATGCGGTCGATGGCTATTGGAACTGGGAGCCGATCACCCGGCGGACCCGCGTGGCCGAGGGCAAGGGCGATCTGACCGCGGCCGGTCCGCTGCAGATCGCGGCCAAGGTCGATTGGGGCCAATACGAACTGGTGGTCGAGGATGAAAGCGGCGCGATTGCCGCCAGCATGGCCTTTGACGCGGGCTGGTATGCGCCTGCCGATGTGCTGGCCAGCCCCGACCGGCTGCAACTCGCGCTCGACAAGCCCGCCTATGCGCTGGGCGACACGGCGCATCTGCGCATCGTCGCCCCGGCGAACGGGGTGGCGCTGGTCTCGGTCCTGTCGAACCGGGTGGTGGCGCTGAAATCGGTCGAAGTCGAGGCCGGTGAAAACAGCATCGACCTGCCGGTGACGCAGGAATGGGGGGCGGGGGCCTATGTGACGGCCTCGGTGCTGCGGCCCTTGGCCGAGGAGGCGCCGAACCGGGCTCCGAACCGGGCGATGGGGCTGGCCTATGCCACGGTCGATCCGGGTGAACGGGCGCTGAAGGCGGCCTTCGACGTGCCCGCCGCTTCCGATCCGCGCGCGGCTTTGCCGGTGGCGCTGAAGGTCGAAGGCGTGAAGAAAGGCGAGACCGTTTACGCGACGATTGCGGCGGTGGATCTGGGCATTCTGAACCTGACCGGGTTCAAGGCGCCCGACCCTTCGGCGCATTATTTCGGGCAGCGCCGTTTGGGCGTCGGGCTGCGCGATGTTTACGGGCGGCTGATCGACGGCCGCAGCGGCGAGATGGGTGTGATCCGTTCCGGCGGCGATGCCGGGCGGGACATGACGCTGCAGGCGCCGCCGCCCACGGAAGAGCTGGTGGCCTATTTCTCGGGCGCGCTGACGGCGGATGAAGAGGGCGTCATTCGCACCAGTTTCGACATGCCTGCCTTCAACGGCACCGTGCGGCTCTCGGCGGTGGTCTGGTCGAAGACCGGTGTCGGGCAGGCCTCGTCCGACGTGCTGGTGCGCGATCCGGTGGTGGTGACGGCCTCGGTGCCGCGGTTCCTGGCGCCCGGCGACAGCTCGCGGCTGCTGCTGGAAATCGTCCATGCCACCGGGCCTTCGGGGCGGATGGGGCTGGATGTGACCTCGGCCGGGTTGAGCCTTGGGGAGCGGCCTTCGGGTCTCGATCTGGCGGATCTTGGCAAGGCGGAAATCGCCGTGCCGGTCACCGCGCCCAAGGCCGAAGGGGTGCAGGAGATCCGGGTGGCGCTGACGACGCCCGATGGCAAGCTGCTGGAAAAGGTGCTGAAAATCCCCGTGCAGGACAACAGCCCCGAAGTGGCGCGGCAGTCGCGCTTTGATCTGGCCGCGGGCAAGAGCTTCACCTTTGACGCCAATGTCTTTGCGGGCTTCCTGCCCGGATCGGCGCGGGCGACGCTGGCGGCGGGGCCGATCGCGCGTTTCGACACGCCCGGCCTCTTGCAGGCGCTTGACCGCTATCCCTACGGCTGCACCGAGCAGATCACCTCGACCGCGATGCCGCTTCTCTATCTGTCGTCCGTGGCCGAGGCGATGGAACTGGGCACGCCCAAGGACATCGACGCGCGCATCGAGGCGGCGATTTCCAAGGTGCTGATCAATCAGGATGCCACGGGCGCCTTCGGGCTTTGGGGGCCGATCTCGGGCGATGGCTGGCTGGATGCCTATGTCACCGATTTCCTCAGCCGCGCCCGCAAGGCCGGGCATGCGGTGCCGGACATGGCCTTCCGCAACGCGCTCGACAACCTGCGCAATCAGGTGAATTACGCGCCCGATTTCGACCGGACCAGCAATGGCGGCGGTCGGGTTCTGGCCTATCAGCTGATGGTGCTGGCGCGCGAAGGGGCGGCCTCGATCGGCGATCTGCGCTATTTCGCCGATGTGAAGGGCGACGATTTCGCAACGCCCTTGGCGATGGCGCAACTGGGGGCGGCGCTGGCCTCTTATGGCGATCAGACCCGGGCCGATGCGATGTTTGCCCGGGCGGCGAAATCGGTCTCGGCGCTGGGCGATGAAAAGCCGGTCTGGCGGGATGACTATGGCACCGATCTGCGTGATGTGGCGGCGGTGCTGGCGCTGGCGTCGGAATCGGGCTCGACCGCGGTCAACCCCGAGACGGTGGGCCAATCGGTGATCGCACGGCTGGGCGCCACGCCGCTTTCGACACAGGAGGCGAGCTGGACGCTTCTGGCCGCCCATGCGCAGATCGACCGGCCCGGGGCCGAGACCCTGACGGTGGATGGCGCGGCGGTTACCGGCCCGCTGGTCAAGGTGATCGATGCCGACACCGCCGGGCGGTCGCTGGCGATTGCGAACACCGGCGATACCCCGCAGACGCTGACCCTGACCACGGTCGGCGTGCCTGAAGTGGCGGAACCGGCCGGCGGCAAGGGCTGGGCGATTGCGCGCAGCTACTACACGCTGGAGGGCGAGGAGGTCGATGCCACCAAGGTTGCCCAGGGCACGCGGCTGGTGACGGTGCTGGAAATCAAGCCGCTTGGCCGTCAGGAGGCGCGGCTGATGGTCAACGATCCGCTGCCCGCGGGCTTCGAGATCGACAACCCGAACCTCCTCCGCTCGGGCGATCTGGCGGCGCTGGAGTGGCTCTCGGTCGAGGAAAACCCGCTGACGACCGAGTTCCGGCAGGATCGGTTCCTGGCGGCGCTCGATTGGCAAAGCGATCAGCCGTTCCGGCTGGCCTATGTCGTGCGCGCGGTCAGCCCCGGGACTTTCGTCCATCCGGCGGCCTCGGTCGAAGACATGTATCGCCCCGAGATGCGGGCGCATGGCGAAACCGGGATGGTGACGGTGGAATGACACTGCGCCCACGGGCGGCGGGGGTTTTCACCGCCGCCCTTGTTCTGCTGTCGGTGGCGGGCCTGCGCGACGCGCTGGATCGCTGGGTCGCCACCGCGCCGCTGCCCCCTTTGGCAGTTGATGTCGGCACCGAGGTTCTGGCCCGTGACGGCACGATCCTGCGGGCATTTCCGGTCGCCGATGGTCGCTGGCGCCTGGCCCCCGGCCCGGTCGATCCGGCCTATCTGACCGCGCTGGTCGCCTATGAGGACGGCCGGTTTTTCCGCCATCCCGGCGTGGACCCCATCGCGGTGCTGCGGGCCGGGGGGCAAATGCTTTGGAACCGACAGGTGGTCTCGGGCGCTTCGACGCTGACGATGCAGGTGGCGCGACTTCTGGAGGAAGGCACCACCGGCCGGCTGGCGGGAAAGCTGCGGCAGGCGCGGCTGGCTTTGGCGCTGGAACGGCATCTGACCAAGGCCCAAATCCTTGATCTCTATCTGCGATTGGCCCCCTTTGGCGGCAATGTCGAGGGCGTCCGCGCTGCGTCGCTCGCCTGGTTCGGCAAGGAACCGCGGCGGCTGTCCCCGGCCGAGGCGGCGCTGCTGATCGCCCTGCCGCAATCGCCAGAGACCCGCCGCCCGGATCGGTTCCCGCAGGCGGCGAAAGCCGCCCGCGACCGGGTTCTGGACCGTCTCGCCGCCGAAGGCGCGCTGGCCCCCGATGCGGCTCAGGCGGCCAAGGCCGAGCCGATCCCGACCCGGCGGCGCGATTTTCCCGCGCTCGCCCCGCATCTGACCGAACGGCTTGCGGCCGCCGCGCCGCGGGGCGCCCGGATCGAGACGACGCTCAATCCCGGGCTGCAACGCGCGGCCGAGGCGCTGGCGGGTCGGGCCGTGGCAGGTCAGGCGGGGCAGGTCTCGGTGGCGCTTCTGGTGGCCGATCACCGGACGGGTGAAATCCTCGCCTCGGTCGGCGGCGCGGCCTGGACAGATGCAAAACGGGCGGGGTTTCTGGACCTGACCCAGGCGCCGCGCTCGCCCGGATCGACGCTGAAACCCTTTGTCTATGCGCTGGCCTTCGACGACGGTCTGGCCCATCCCGAAACCCTGATCGAGGATCGCCCGGTGGCGTTCGGCCCGTGGCGCCCGCAGAATTTCGACCGCAGTTTTCGCGGCACGCTGCCGGTGCGGCAGGCTTTGTCGCTGTCGCTCAACATCCCCGTCGTCAGCCTGACCGAGGCCTTGGGGCCGGAACGGCTGCTCTCGGTCCTGCGCAAGGCCGGGGCGAAGGTGCTGTTGCCAAGCGATGCGCCGCCCGGTCTGGCGGTCAGTCTGGGCGGGGTGGGGATCAGCCTGCAGGATCTGGTGCAGGCCTATGCGGCGCTCGCCCGGCTGGGCCGCCCCTTGCGGCTTTCGGCAGAGGCGGCCAAGGCCGGACCGCGCGATGGCGCGCTTTTCGGGCCGGTTGCGGCTTGGCAAGTTGTGGAAATCCTGTCGCGCATCCCGCCACCGCCCGGGGCCGCGCCGAACCGGATCGCCTTCAAGACCGGCACCTCTTACGGGCATCGCGACGCGCTGGCGCTGGGCTTTGACGGCGCCCATGTGGCGGGCGTCTGGATGGGCCGCGCCGATGGCACGCCGGTGCCGGGCGCCTTTGGCGGCGAACTCGCGGCGCCGGTGCTGTTTGAACTTTTCGACCGGATCGGCGCGACCCGCGCCCCCCTGCCGCCGCCGCCGCCCGCGACGCTGATCCTGCCCAATGCCCGCCTGCCGCAACCGCTGCAGCGCTTCCGCCCGCGCGATGCGGCTTTTGCAACGGCGGTCGAGGGCGCCCCGGAAGTGACCTTCCCGCCCGAGGGCGCCGAGATCGAGACGGCAGGGCAGGGGCTGACGGTGAAGCTGCGCGGCGGCGCGCCGCCCTTCACCTGGCTGGCGAATGGCGCGCCGCTGCTGGTGGGCAGCCGCACGCGCGAAACCGTGCTGGACCTGACCGGCCCGGGCTTCGTGTCGCTGACCGTGCTTGATGCGCAAGGGCGCAGCGACCACCGGCAGATCGTGCTGAAGCCGTGACAAGGGCGTATTTGTGCCAAGAAAAAACAGCTGCTTTTGCTTGGTCCAAATACGCCCTTGCGACGCCTGTCAGAGGCGCTCGATCGCCAGTGCAATCCCCTGACCGCCCCCGATGCACATGGTGATCAGGCCAAGGCGGCCGCCGGTGCGGTGCAGGTGATAAAGCGTCTTCACCGTCAGGATCGCCCCGGTGGCGCCGACCGGATGGCCCATCGCGATGGCGCCGCCGTTCGGGTTCACCCGCGCCGGGTCAAGGTCAAGCGCGCGTGAAACCGCCAGCGCCTGCGCCGCGAAAGCCTCGTTGCTTTCGATCACGTCGAAATCGCCGGTCTTCAGCCCGGTCCTTTCGCACAGCAGCCGCACCGCCGGGATCGGGCCAAGGCCCATCACCTCGGGGCGCACGCCCGCCACCGCAAAGCCGCGGATGCGCGCCATCGGTTTCAGCCCGGTCGCCATCGCCGCATCCTCGCGCGCGATCACCAGAGCGGCGGCGCCGTCATTGATGCCCGAGGCGTTCCCCGCCGTCACCGAGCCGCCCTTGAGGAAAGCCGGTTTCAGCGCGGCGAGTTTGTCCAGCGTCGTCGCTTTGGGGTGTTCGTCGGTGTCGAAAATCACCGTGCCCTTGCGCGAGGCGATCTCGACGGGCACGATTTCCTCCTTGAAGGCGCCCGCCGCAATCGCCGCCGCGGCGCGGATCTGGCTTTCCAGCGCGAAGGCGTCCTGATCCGCGCG
This sequence comes from Rhodobacter capsulatus, assembly GCF_052363185.1. Taxonomy (GTDB): domain Bacteria; phylum Pseudomonadota; class Alphaproteobacteria; order Rhodobacterales; family Rhodobacteraceae; genus Rhodobacter; species Rhodobacter capsulatus_E. The sequence goes on from NZ_CP198955.1 coordinate 185,849, forward strand.
ACTGATCCCGCATTCGGTGGCGACGTTTTCCGCCGTCACCCCCATGTGGCCAGTGCCGAAGGGGCAGGACAGCGCCCCCACCATCATGTCGATCACGCTGGCATCGCCCATCTTCTGGCCAAAGCGCGCGGCGGGCAGGATGTAGGGGGCGCGGCTCATCACATCGACCCCGCCCGCCAGCGCGAAATCGCCCTCGCCCAGCATCAGCGCCTGTGCGGCCGAAACGATCGCCTGCACGCCCGAGCCGCAAAGCCGGTTCACGTTCATCGCGGGCGTTTCGACCGGCACGCCCGCCTGCACGGCAGCGACGCGGCTGACATACATGTCGCGCGGTTCGGTGTTCAGGATATGGCCCATGACCACCTGATTGATCTGCTCGGGCGCGACGCCCGCGCGCTCCAGCGCCGCCCGCGCGGCGATCGTGGTCAGATCGACGGGCGCAAGGCCCGCAAGGCTGCCGCCAAAGCCGCCGATGGCGGTCCGTGCGCCCGAAAGAATGACAATGCCGGTCATGGTTCCCCTCCGCTGCAATGCGGAAAGGTTACCTCTGCCAAGGGGGCGGGGAACAGGGCTTTGGCCTTGCGTGACGGAACGTCACGTCCTCGGGCGCCGAAAGCCCGGACCGGCCGCAATTCCGTGCGCCCGGCGTGCTCAGCCCAGGGGCACCCGGCCCCGGTCGGTCAGAAGCCAGGCCTGCCGCCCCTCGATCACCGCGGCGGAGAGCGGCCCGCCATAGCCGGCCGAGCTGTCAAGGTTCAGCCGGTTGCCGTAATGGGTGGGGGCGTCCAGCGCGGTATGGCCATGCACGATCAGCGCGCCGTGATCGCGGGGGTCTTCCAGAAAATCGGCACGGATCCAGAGCAGGTCATCCTCGGTCTGCGCCTCGAGCGGCACCCCGGGGCGAATCCCCGCATGCACGAAGATCGCCGCGTCGCGGCGATAAAACCCCGGCAGTTGGGCCAACCAGGTGCGATGGGCGGGGGGCATGGCGGCCAGCGCCTCGGCATGGACCTGCGCTGTGGGGCGGTTGGCCGGTTCGCGGATGCCATAGGAGGCCAATGTCTCGGGCCCGCCCAGCCGCGGATGCATCCAGGTGTATTCGGCGCGCAGCCGCGGATCGCGGCCGAAGGGATCATCGAGGAAGATCGAGAACATCCGGTCGTGATTGCCCTTGAGCACGATCAGAGTGTCATCGGTCTGCTGCCGGTCGAACAGATGGGCGATCACCCCGGCCGAATTCGGACCGCGGTCGACGAGATCGCCCAGAACCACCACGGGGCTGTCGGGGGTGCCTTCCCGGGCGCGGTCGGCCTCGATCCGGTCGAAGGCGCGCATCATCAGGTCATATTGGCCGTGGATGTCGCCGATGGCATAGCTTTGCATGGTCTCTCCAACGAAAAGGCCCCCCGCGGTCGCGGAGGGCCTTGGTAACGCCTTGAACCTAGGGTCAGGCGATGTTGAATTCCAGCGGTTTCACCTGCTGGAAGAGGCCCGTCGCTTCCAGTTCGGACACAACCTTGGCATCCAGCGCCTCGTCGAGATAGGCGATGGCGATGGCCTCGCCGCCCGCGGCCGCGCGGCCAAGGGTGAAGTTCGCGAGGTTGACATTGTGTTCGCCCAAGAGCGTGCCCAGTTTGCCGATGATGCCGGGCACGTCCTTGTTGGTCGTGTAAAGCATGTGGCGGCCGACTTCGGCATCGACATTGATGCCCTTGATCTGGATGAAGCGCGGCTTGCCATCCGAGAAGCAGGTGCCGGCGATCGAACGTTCGCGCTTGTCGGTGACGACGGTGATCTTGATGTAACCGTCGAACACGCCCGACTTGTCTTGCGTGGTGGTCGACAGCTGGATGCCGCGTTCCTTGGCGATCACCGGGGCCGAGACCATGTTCACGTCCGGGTTCGAGCGGCTCATGATCCCGGCGATGACGGCGCATTCCAGCGCGCGCAGGTTCATCGTCGAGGCGGTGCCGTCATAGGTGACGTTGATCGCGGTGATCGGCTCGTCGGTCATCTGGCCGATGAAGGCGCCCAGATATTCGGCGAGCTTCACCCACGGCCCCATGACACGGGCTTCGTCGGCGGTCATCGAGGGCATGTTCAGCGCGTTTTCAACGGCGCCATCGAGCAGGTAGTTCGCCATCTGCTCGGCCACCTGCAGCGCGACGTTTTCCTGAGCTTCCGAGGTCGAGGCGCCCAGATGCGGCGTGCAGACGACGTTCGGCAGGTTGAAAAGCGGGTTGGTTTCCGCCGGTTCCACCGAGAACACGTCAAAGGCCGCGCCCGCGACATGGCCCGATTTCAGCATGTCGGCGAGGGCTTCTTCATCGACCAGACCGCCGCGGGCACAGTTGATGATCCGCACGCCGGGCTTGGTCTTGGCCAGATTTTCGCGGCTCAGGATGTTGCGGGTGCTGTCGGTCAGCGGCACGTGCAGCGTGATGAAATCGGCGCGGCGGAGCAGCTCTTCCAGCTCGACCTTGTCCACGCCCATCTTCTCGGCCTTTTCTTCCGACAGGAAGGGATCGTAGGCGATCACTTTCATCTTCAGGCCTTTGGCGCGGTCGCAGACGATCCCGCCGATGTTGCCCGCGCCGATAACGCCCAGCGTCTTGGCCGTCAGTTCGACGCCCATGAATTTCGACTTTTCCCATTTGCCCGCATGGGTCGAGGCCGAGGCCTCGGGGATCTGGCGGGCGACGGCGAACATCATCGCGATCGCATGTTCGGCGGTGGTGATCATGTTGCCAAAGGGCGTGTTCATCACGATCACGCCTTTTTTGGACGCCGCTTCCTTGTCGACGTTGTCGACACCGATCCCGGCGCGGCCGACGACCTTCAGATTGGTCGCCTTTTCCAGAAGCGCCGCGGTGACCTTGGTCGCCGAGCGGATGGCGAGACCGTCGTAATTGCCGATGATCTCGGCCAGTTTTTCCTTGTCCTTGCCGAGCTTGGGCTGGAAATCCACCTCGATGCCACGATCGCGGAAGATCTGCACGGCGGCATCGGAGAGTTCGTCAGAGATCAGAACCTTGGGGGCCATTTCATGGGCTCCTGAAATTTCGGAAATGTGGGAAAGGATGGGCGCGGCCTGCGCCCATCGCTGTTCTGAAATCAGGCTTGCGCCGCGATTTCGGCCTCGAAGGCATAGGCGAGCCAGGGCATCAGGGCTTCGACATCGGCTTTTTCGATGGTCGAGCCGCACCAGATCCGCAGACCGGCCGGGGCATCGCGATAGGCGCCGATATCCAGCGCAACCCCTTCTTTTTCAAGGCGTTTGGCAACGGCCTTGGCAAAGGCGGCGCCGTCCTTGATGCGGGCGTCATTGAACTTGAGGCAGACCGAGGTGGTCGAGGCCGTCGCCGGGTCGTTCGCCAGATTGGCAATCCACGGATTGGCGGCGCAGAAGTCCCAGACCACTTTGGCGTTCGCGGCGGCACGGTCGACAAGGCCCTTCAGCCCGCCGATGCTCTTGGCCCATTTCATCGCCACCAGATAATCTTCGACGCAGAGCATCGAGGGCGTGTTGATGGTTTCGCCGACAAAGATGCCTTCGATCAGCTTGCCCTTCGACGTCAGGCGGAAGATCTTCGGCAGCGGCCAGGCGGGGGTGTAGCTTTCCAGCCGTTCCACCGCGCGGGGGCTCAGGATCAGCACGCCATGGCCGCCTTCACCGCCCAGCACTTTCTGCCAGGAGAAGGTGGTGACGTCGAGCTTGTCCCAGGGCAGGTCCATCGCGAAAGCGGCCGAGGTCGCGTCGCAGATGGTCAGGCCTTCGCGGTCGGCCGGGATCTTGTCGCCGTTCGGCACGCGCACGCCAGAGGTGGTGCCGTTCCAGGTGAAGACGACATCGGTGTTGAAATCGACACTGGCGAAATCGACGATATCGCCGTAGCCCGCCTCTTTCACCTCGGCGTCAAGTTTCAGTTGCTTGACCACATCGGTAACCCAGCCCGAACCGAAGCTTTCCCAGGCGCACATCGTCACCTTGCGGGCGCCCAGCAGCGACCAGAGCGCCATTTCGACCGCGCCGGTGTCCGAGGCGGGCACGATGCCGATGCGGTAATCCGCCGGAACGCCCAGAATTTCGCGGGTCAGGTCGATCGCCTCTTTCAGCTTGTTCTTGCCGATGGCGGCACGGTGCGACCGGCCAAGCGGCGCATCCGAGAGCATGTCGAGGGAGAAACCGGGGATCTTCGCGCAGGGGCCCGAAGAGAAACGTGCATTCGCCGGACGGTTGGCCGGGGCAGTATTCGTCATGTCGCTATCCTTCCAGATAAACGCCCTTCGTTGGGGAAGGGTGTCCCGCCGTCGCTGCTACTAGCTTTGCCCCTCTGGCACAAGATGGAAAATCACGCTAAAGCGCCGCATCGGATATCAAAAGCGACATCCCTTCAGCCCCGGGACCCCTGATCCATGTTCATCGCCACGCTTCTCGCCGACCCGAAAGCCGCCAATCTGGAGGCGGTCACGGTCACCTCGCTGCGCAATGCCTGGGGGGGCGGAGAGGTCCGCTGGCTGGCCCCGGGCATCGCCGCCGAATTCCCGATGGACAGGATGCCCGAGAACCGTTGGCAGGTCTGGGACGATCTGCAGAAGCTCGGCTTCGACCTTGTGGTGCAGGGGGCCGAGGGGCGGAAGAAGAAGATGCTGCTGGCCGATATGGACAGCACGATGATCCAGCAGGAATGCATCGACGAGCTGGCCGATGTGGCGGGCGTGGGGGCGCAGGTGAGTGCGATCACCGCCCGCGCGATGAATGGGGAACTCGATTTCGAAGGCGCGCTGACCGAGCGTCTGGGGCTTTTGCGCGGTCTGCCCGAAAGCGTCATCGGCCGGGTGATTTCGGAACGGATCACCTTCATGCCGGGCGGTCATGACCTGTTGCGAACGATGAAGGCAAACGGCGCCTATTGTGCGCTGGTGTCGGGCGGATTTACCGCTTTCACCGGCTATGTCTCTGAAACGCTTGGCTTTGACGAGAACCGGGCCAATGTTCTGGGGATCGAGAACGGAAAGCTGACCGGGGTTCCGGTGCTGCCCATCCTGGGGCGGGAAGCCAAGGTTCAGACATTTCTGGAAATTTCGGAAAGACTGAAACTGGCGCATTCCGAGGTGATGGCGGTGGGCGATGGCGCCAATGATCTGGGCATGTTGCAGCTGGCCGGGGCGGGGGTGGCGCTGCATGCCAAACCCTCGGTCGCGGCGCAATGCGAGATCCGCATCAATCACGGCGATCTTTCGGCGCTGCTTTACATTCAGGGCTATGCGGTGGGCGATTTCGCCTGAAGCGCACCGCCCTGCCAGACCCGGGTCAGTTCCCAGTCGTCGTTGAGATGCACCAGATCGGCGGGCAGGCCGGGGGCGATCCGTCCCCGGTCGGACCCGACCAGCGCCGCGGGGCGTGCGGTGGCCATGGTCAGCACCTGTTCGGGCGGCAGTCCCAGCGTTTCGACGCAGAATCGGATCGCCTGCGGCAGGCTCAGATCCGCCCCGGCCAGCGTGTCGTTTTCCGTCCGCAAGGCGCGGTTGGCACGATGGATGCGCTGCCCCGCCAGATCGAACCCGGTCAGATCGGTGCCTGCAACCGCCATCGCATCGCTGACCAGATAGATCCGCTCCCCCGCCAGCCGCAGGGCGAGCCGGGCTGATTCGGCCGAGACATGGATCCCGTCGGCGATCAGCCCGCAGGCAAAGGGCAGCGACAAAGCGGCGCCGACCAGCCCCGGCTCGCGCGACCCAAGCGGACTCATCGCGTTGTAAAGATGCGTCACCCCCCGGGCCCCCGCGTCGAAAGCGGCCTGCGCCTGCGCAAAGCTGCAGTCGGCGTGACCCAAAGCCACCACCACCCCGGCGTCCGTCAGCCGGGCGATCTGATCGGGCGTCACCGAGGCGGGGGCAACGGTCAGCAGCAGGGCGGGCAGACCGGCGCGGGCTTCGCAGAGCGTCAGCAGATCATCCTCGGTCATCGGGCGGATGTGCTCGGCCGGATGGCAGCCCGGCCGTTTCGGGTCGAGATGCGGGCCCTCAAGATGCAGGCCCAGGAAGCCCGGCACCCGGCCGACCGCCGCCACCCCGGCCGCCAGAACCGCCCGTGTCTGCCGGGCCGAGGTGGTGATCAGCGTGGGCAAAAGCCCGGTCGTGCCAAGGCCCGCATGGGCGGCGCAGATCGTGGCGATCTCGGACAAGGGGTCGTCGCCCGTCAGCATCACCCCGCCGCCGCCGTTCACCTGCAAATCAATCAGCCCGGGCGCCAGAAGGCCGCCGTCCAGGTCGATCCGCTCGCCTTCGGGCGCGTCCTGCGCCGGAAGGATCGCGGCGATCCGGTCCCCCTCGATCACCAGCGCCTGTCCGTCGTGACACCGGGCCCCGTCAAAGAGCCGCGCCCCGGTCAGGATCATGCGGCCCATGTTGCCGGGTCCCGCGCCATCGCCATCGCCCCGTCGAGCGCCGTGCCCAAAGGCTCGGCCCGCGGCCAGTCGGTCAGGGCGATGGTCGGGCCCAGCCCACCCATCCAGACGACGGGCAGGGGCGGGTCGGTCTGCAGCAGGCCAATGGCCGCGCGCAACTCGGCCCGGGTCTCGGTCAGCACGAAGCGCGACAGCGGATCTTCCAGCGCGCGGGCGAGCCGATGCACCAAGGCGGCGTGATCGGCGGGGGTCTTTTGCAGCGTGAAGGCGACCAGCCCCGGTCCGCCACCGAGATCATCAAGCACCTCGCGCGCCAGCGGCGAGAGCGGCGCATAGCCATCCAGCATCCGGGTGATCCGGTTCAGCATCAGCCGCCCCATCCAGGCCCCCGAGGCCTCGTCGCCCAGCCGGAACCCCCAGCCGCCGATCGCGGTGACCTGCCCGCCCAGCTGCCGCGCAAAGACCGAGCCGGTGCCGATCGCCGCCAGGATCCCGTCCGCCGTTCCCAACGCGCCGCGCAGCGAGGTGGTCACATCCTGCACCACCTTTGCCCGGAACGGCAGCGCCGCTTCAAGCCGGGGGCCCGCACCCGAGAGGTTCGCCCCGGCCACGCCCAGCACCGCGCGCAGCTGATCCAGCGGCCGGTCGCCGATCGCCTGTGCCGCCAGTCCGCGCAGGCTGTCCAGCGCGGCGTCGAAATCCGTGGCGATATTCGCGGGCCCGCCCTCGGCCCGGGCCAGCACCTGCCCGGCACCGTCGCACAGCAGCGCCCGGCAGCCGCTGCCGCCGCCGTCAATCGCAAGATAGACCATGTTTGCCTCCGTTCGGCCCAAGATGCCGTGGCAGCCCCCCTCGGGCAAGGCGAAACCGCCCGGGCGCGCAACTCGGCGCTTGTCGCGGGGCGGGCGGCCTTGCTAGGAAGGCGCCGCAGCAGGGAGGGGCGATGCGGCGGGTCATGATCATTCTGTGCCTGAGCCTGGCCCTGTCAGGCTGCGTCAAGGCGTTGCCGTTCAAGCTTGACCTGCCTTTGCCGTTGCGCAAGCCGGTCACCGGCCGCGTCGCGGTGCAGGAGGGGGCGGTGACGCTGCGGGCCCCGGACGGGTTTTGCGTCGATCCCGGTTCGACCCGCGACGGGCCCGAGGGCGCCTTCGTGCTTTGGGGCAGCTGTGCCGCGATCGGTGGCGATGCCCGGGCGCCGAAACCGGCGCAAAAGGCGCTGTTGAGCGCGACGATCGGCCCGGAAAGCCCCGATCCGGTCGAAACCGCCTTCGACAGCTATGAGAGGTTCTTCAAGACCCGGGCCGGACGGGCGGCGCTGGCGCGGTCGGGCAAGGCGCAGGATGTCGAGATTCTGGCCGTCAAGCGCGAGGAACAGCGGTTGCTGCTGAAGATTTCCGATCATTCCGCCCCGACGACGGCCCCGGTCGATCCGGTCTACTGGCGCGAGATCACCGGGGTGCGTGGACATGTTTCGGCGCTTTCGGTGCTGCCGCTGGCAGGCAGCGGCTTGCCGGACGAAACCCAGCTGGACCTGCTTTCGGCCTTTGACGAGACGATCCGGGAGGCGAATTGAGCGCGGGCGCACAGGGCTGGGCGCCGTTCTCCCGGCAGGGTTGAAACGGGCGGAAATGCGTGGTTTTCGATGGATTTCGCGCTTCATTTTCCACCGCATGCAGTGCAAAAGGAAACGGATGTGGCGCATTGTTTCCGAATTGGTGACATCGTCGGATGGTCGTGATGAAAATGTCTGGAAAGCGCAGTTCATTCGTTGACCGGCTGGTGCAGGGCCGGACGCTTGCACGCTGGTCGCGGGCGGCCCGGCTGGCTGCGGCGCTGGGGCCGGGGCCGTTGCGCCAGCTGCGCGATGATGCCCGGGCGCTGCGGCGCGAACTGGACCGGGTGCTGTTTCTGGCCGAGGGACGGCTGGCGATGCCACCCGATGGCGCCGATGGAATCCTGCGGCCTCTGGGCTGCGACTGGGTCTGGCGGCCCGATCTTTGGTGCGGGCCGGTGGTGCCCTCGGGGCTGGTCGGGGCGGAAAGCCGCAGCCGGATCGGCGCCGATGTGACGCTGTTTCACGATTGCCGCGACAGCGAGATCACCTTGCGCCAGATCCGCAACACCCGGCCGCAGGACAGGGCGCCCTTCGGGCTGCGGCTGGACGTGTTCCGCTTCGAGGGCTCGTTCCTGTCGCTGGTGCTCGATCTGCCCGAGGACGGCGTGGCCGGTCTGAAGCGCACCCATCTGATCCGGCTGGCGATGTCGGTGGAGCTGGAACGGCCGATCGAGATTTTCTGTCGGCTGAACGTCAAGCACGGGCCGAACACCGATCAGCTGGTGCGGGAGATGCCGCTGGGGAGCGGCACGGATTTCGTCGAATTCGACCTGGCCTATACGAAGATGAACGAAAAGCGGGTCGAGAAGATCTGGGTCGATCTGATCTTCGAAGGGCCGCAGATGAACCAGATCCAGCTGCGGGATCTGACCTTTGCGCGCCATCCGCGCGCCGATATCTGAGGGGGCGGGATGCTGGAAGGATCGCGGATCGCGGCGGGGCATTGGGAAGGGGTCTGGACCGGGGCGGCGGAACCGGCGTTTCAGGTCCTGCATCAGGAGCGGGCGCTGCCCGGTCTTTCTTGTGAAGCTCTGGGCGAGGGGCGATGGCGGCTGCGCCTGCCGATCCCGGCCGCGTTGCTGTCGGACGGGGTGCAGACGTTCCTGCTGCGCGCGGGCGACGACACGGTGGGGCATTTCACCATCGTCAGCGGCCAGCCGCTCGAGGCGGATCTGCGCGCCGAAATCGACCTGCTGCGGGCGGAACTGGATCTGCTGAAGCGGGCGTTCCGGCGCCATTGCGTCGAGACTGCGGGCTGAGACCGGGGCCTGAGGCCGGGGGGGCGCTGCCCCCCCTCTTGGCCTCCTCCCCCGAGGTCTTTCAGGCCAGATGAAAGGGCGGATCAGAGGCAGGCGCCGAGCCTTGTGCCCTGATCAATGGCCCGTTTCGCATCCAGTTCGCCCGCGACATCGGCGCCGCCGATGATATGGGGGGTGATGCCCTGCCGGCGCAGCGCCTCGGCCAGGCTGCGCTGGCTTTCCTGACCGGAGCAAAGCACCACCGTATCGGCCTCGATCAGGGTCGGGTTTTCGCGCGCGGGACCGAAGCTGATGTGCAGGCCTTCGGGGGTGATGCGGTCATAATTCACCCCGCCCAGCATCTTCACACCTTTCGCGGCCAGCGCGGCGCGGTGGATCCAGCCTGTCGTCTTGCCCAGATGGCGGCCAGGTTTTTCCGGTTTCCGTTGCAACAGCGTCACTGCCCGCGCGGGCGGGCCGGGGGCAGGTGCGGCCAGCCCGCCCGGGCTTTGCGCCGGATCGCCGACACCCCATTCGCGCATCCAGTCTTCCGGGTGCAGCGTCGGGCTTTCGGTCACGGTCAGGAATTCGGCGACGTCAAAGCCGATGCCGCCCGCGCCCACAACCGCGACGCGCGGCCCGGCCACGGCCTTGCCCGAGAGCAGATCGGCATAGCTGATCGCCAGCTCCTCGCCCGGGATGCCGGGGCGGCGGGGGCTGACGCCGGTGGCGATCACGACCTCGTCAAAGCCGCCAAGCGACGCCACCGTCGCCTCGGTATTGAGCCGCAGGCTGACGCCCGCGCGGGCCAGCATGGTGGCGAACCAGTCGGTCAGGCCGTGGAACTCTTCCTTGCCCGGGATCGTTCGGGCCAGCCGCAATTGCCCGCCGATTTCCGGGTCCTTCTCGAACAGCTTCACCGCATGGCCGCGCTCGGCCGCGGCGATGGCGCAGGCCATGCCCGCCGGGCCCGCGCCGACGACGGCGATGCGTTTCGGGCTTTCGGTGGCGGTCAGCAGCAATTCGGTCTCATGGCCCGCCCGCGGATTGACCAGGCAGGACGAAATCTTGCCCGAGAAAGTGTGGTCAAGGCAGGCCTGGTTGCAGCCGATGCAGGGCGCGATTTCCGCCGCGCGGCCGCTGGCGGCCTTGGCGACGAAATCGGGATCGGCGAGGAACGGCCGCGCCATCGAGACCATGTCGGCCTGTCCCGCGGCCAGAATCCCCTCGGCCACCTCGGGCGTGTTGATCCGGTTCGAGGTGATGACCGGAATGCCCACTTCGGGGCGCAGCCGCGCCGTCAGCCAGGAAAACGCCGCCCGCGGCACCGAGGTGGCGATGGTGGGCACCCGCGCCTCGTGCCAGCCGATCCCGGTATTGAGCAGGCTGGCCCCGGCGGCCTCGATGGCCTTGGCCAGAGCCACCACCTCGTCCCAGGTCGAGCCCTCGGGGACGAGGTCGATCAGCGAAATGCGGAAGATCACGATGAAATCCGGCCCCACCGCGGCGCGGACGCGGCGCATCACCTCCACCGGCAGGCGCATCCGGTTTTCGTAAGACCCGCCCCAGTCGTCGGTGCGTCGGTTCACATGGCGGACCAGGAACTGGTTGAGGAAATAACCTTCCGAGCCCATCACCTCGACACCGTCATAGCCCGCCTCGCGGGCGCGGGCGCTAGCGGTGGCAATGTCATTGATCTGCTTTTCGATCCCCGCCGCATCCAGTTCCCGGGGCGCAAAGGGCGAGATCGGCGATTTCACCGCCGAGGCCGAAACGCACTCCGGCCCATAGGCATAGCGGCCCGCATGCAGGATCTGCATCGCGATCCGCCCGCCCGCATCATGCACCCGATCCGTCACCAGCCGGTGATGGGCGATGTCCTCGGCCGTGAACAACCCGGCCGCGCCCGGAAACACCCCGCCTTCGCGGTTCGGCGCCATGCCCCCCGTCACCATCAGCCCGACCCCGCCGCGCGCCCGCGTCGCATAGAACTCGGCCACCCGGTTCCAGTCGCCGGTCTCTTCAAGATTGGTGTGCATCGAGCCCATCAGCACGCGGTTGGGCAACACCACATGACCGAGATCGAGCGGCGCCAGCAGATGCGGATAATGGCTCATCACGTCCTCGCGTTTTGGCTCTCATTTTCGGCCACCTTACAAGCGCCGCCCCCCCTGTCACGGCAAACGCGACGTCATTGTCTTCATCTTGCCCGAAATATCTCGGGGTGAGCCCGCAAGGGCGAGGGGCAGCGCCCCTCTCTCGCCGCACCGGGCAACAATCGTTTCCCCGCCTTAACCGAACCGCGCAATTTCCCCGGTATTGTCCTCTCAAGGTCCAAATTGCGCCCGAATTGAAGCCGATCACCAAAGCCAACGCGAAACATTCCGCATGGGTGAACGATGGACCGCCTCACTGAAATGGAAGCCTTTGCCACGGTGGTGGATCAAGGTGGCTTCACCGATGCCGCCAAGAAGATGGGAATTTCCAAATCGGCCGTGTCCAAGCATGTCTCGGCGCTGGAGGCGCGGTTGGGGGCAAGGTTGCTCAACCGCACCACGCGACGGGTCTCGCCCACCGAAATCGGGCTGGCCTATTACGACCGCGCCCGGCGCGTTCTGAACGATGCCGGAGAGGCTGACGCGCTGGTCACTTCGATGCAGGTGGCGCCTTCGGGGCTTTTGCGGATTTCGGTGGCGACCGATTTCGGGGTGAACCTGCTGTCGCCGGTTCTGGGGGAATTCCTGCAGGAATATCCCGAAATCACCGTCAACATGGTGCTGAACAACCGCTATGTCGAGCTGATCTCGGAAGGGTTCGACATGGCGATCCGCGTGGGCGAGCTGGAAGACAGCACGCTGCGCGCCCGCAAGCTGACCGAAACCGCGAAACGCATGATCGCCGCGCCGCGCTATTTCGAGAAATACGGCCGCCCGACGAAGATCGACGATCTGAACGATCACAAGCTTCTGCATTATTCGAACCAGTCAAACGGCAATGTCTGGAAGATCACCGCGCCTTCGGGCGAGCGGCGGCAGGTGCGCTCGGCCGGGTGGCTGACGGTGAATGATGGCCAGTCGCTGCTGCATGCCGCCATTGCGGGGCTTGGCATCGCCTATCTGCCCAGCTTCCTTTACGCCGATGCGATGAAAAAGGGTCTGGTCGAGGAAGCGATGCCGGAGCTGCCGATGGAGACGCTCGGCATTTATGCCGTCTATCCGCCCGGGCGCTTCACCCAGCCCAAGGTGCGGGCCTTCATCGACTTTCTGGCCGTGACCTTTGCCGAAAAAGGCCCCGACAACTGGTGAACCGACTTCCTCCCACGGTGTCCCTTCCGTCCGGCGCCGTCACCTTGGGGTCGAGGCCAATACGGCTTCGACCCTTCTGTTTTTCTCGCGCCCCTCGGGGGTGAGGTTGCTCGCCCGCGGCGAAAGCCAGCCCGCCCCCTCGGCCGTCAGCTGCCCGGCCGGAACCCCCAGCCTTTCGATCAGCCGTTTGCGCACCGCCGCCGCGCGATCGCGCGACAGCGCCACATTCGCGGCGAGCGCCCCGGAATTGTCGGTATGCCCGACCAGCGCGATCCGCGCCTCGGGCCGGGTGGCCAGATAATCGGCCAGCGCCGAGAGCGTTGCGAAATCGCCCTCGGCCAGTTGCGAGGCGCCGCTGGCAAAGACCAGATCATCCAGCGCCACCTTGCCCGTCTGTTCCAGCGCCTTGGCCAGATCGCCCGCCGGATGGTCCGGTTCCGGGCGGGGTTGCGGCCGGGCCAGATCGTTGTCGGGCTGCGCCGGGGTCGCATCTTCGGCGGTCATCGTCGTCAGATGCACGAAGCCCGATTCCGACGAGCGCGACACCGTCAGCGCGATCCAGTCCTGGCCGTTCTGCGCCGCCAGATAGCGGAAATCGCCCAGATCGACATGCATCTCGGGTTCCGGAAGCAGATCGAGCGCATAGCGGAAATCGAAGCCGCCGCAGGTCTCGGTTTCGCATTGATAGATCAGGATGTAGCCCGCCCCAACGATCTGCGCACGCAGCGGCGCCAGGATCTGCAGGCTGGTCTCCTGATTGCCGCGCAGCCGCCAGGCGGTGTCGGCGCGGGTGCCCTCCAGCATGTTGCGCGCCATCGTGTCGTTGCGCCAGGGGCCGATCGGCAAGCCGTAAGATGTCGCCGCCTGCGTCCGTTCGGCCGAGACGGTGGCGCCCGGCGGCAGGGTCAGCACGGGCGGCTCGGCCAGACCGGGCAGCGGGCAAAGCAGAAATGCTGCGCAGAAAAAACGTCTCATGGACGGGCCTCGCGGCGGTAATGATAGGCGCAGACGGGCTGCAGGCCGATATCCCGGTAAAGCGCCAATGCCGCCGCATTGGCCTTGGTGACGACCAGCGCCATCCGGGTTGCGCCCGCGTCATGGGCCCAGCGGCAGGCCTCGGCCATGATCGCGCGCCCAAGGCCAAGGCGGCGAAACTCCGGGGCGACGACCAGCGCATGCAGCATCGCGGTCCGGTCGTGAAGGGCGACGAAGGCGGCCCCCGCGGCGCGGTCCCGGGTGCGGCCAAGGACGACGGCTTTCGGGCCGCGGGCGCGCTCGATGATCGCCTGCCGTTCGGCGCCGATGCCGTTTTCGGCCCAGATCTCGCGGGCAATGGCAAGCGGCGGCCAATGCGCAAAGGCGGTGACGGGGGGCACCTCGCGGGGCAGGGCGGCCAGATCTGCCGTCAGGATCACCACCGGGTCGAAGGCCTCGAAGCCGCGATCGGCCAAGGCGGCATCAAGGGCATCCTCGCCGGGGCGGAGCATGAATTTCGGTTCCTGCCCAAGGCTTCGCTGCGCAGCGATGGCCGTGTCGATATCGGCCTCTTCCAGTCGTCCGATCAGGCTGGCCGCACTGACGCGCGAGCCGCCGCCCCGGCCTTCGCGGATCAGGAAGCCGCCCGCCTGCCGGACCGAGGCGGCGGGCCAGGTGGCGTCGATGACCTCGAACAGGGGATCGGTCATCGACCCTCCGGGAAGGCGGCCTGCAGCGCGGCAAAGGCGGCTTCAAGCGCCTGCGGGTCGGTCGTGCGGGCGACAAGGTTGGTGCCATATTGCCCTTCGGTGATGAAGGGATAGGAGCCGAAGGACACGGCCGGATGCGCCGCGGCCAGAGCGCGCAGGGCATCGGCGATGGCGGCTTCGGCCACCATCATCTGCCAGTTGCGCGACAACAGTGGCTGCCCGCCGGAAAGCCGCGGCAAGAGCCCCGCCACCATCGCCTGAAAGATATTGGGCACGCCCGCCATGACGTGACAATTCCCGACGCTGAAGCCCGGGGCACCCGAGACCGGGTTGTCGATCAGACTGGCGCCCTCGGGGATGCGGGCCATGCGCAGCCGGGCCTCGGTGAACTCCACCCCGCGGGCGGCGTAATGGGCGGCAAGGATCGCCCGCGCATCTTCGCGCACGCCGATGGGGCGCCCGAAAGCCTCGGCCACGGCATCTGCGGTGATGTCGTCATGCGTCGGCCCGATGCCGCCCGAGGTGAACAGGTGCTCATGCGTCCCGGCCAGGTCCCGCACCGCGGCGACGATGGTCGGGTGATCATCCGAAATCACCCGGATCTGCCGCAGATCGAAGCCCGCCTTGACCAGTTCCCCCGCCAGATGATGGGCGTTCCCCTCGCGGGTGCGGCCGGTCAGGATCTCGTCGCCAATGATCAGGATCGCGCAGGTGGGATTGGGCATGGGGCTCCTCCTTCGCCACGGTATAAGGGGCGCGGGCCTTGCGGAAAAGCCCGGGTCTGGCCAAGCCGCGGATTTGTGACTATCTAGGGGCCAGCGAACAGGAGAGTGCCCGTGAACGACGCAAAACCCCGCCTGACCAAGGATGGCATCCGCATTTACGACCGTGCCGATTTCGCGGGGATGCAGGCGGCGGGCAAGATCGCGTCGCAGATCCTGGACGAGGTCGCGCCGCTGGTGGCCCCCGGGGTCACGACCGGGGCGCTTGATGATTTCATCCGCAACCGGGTGACGGAGCTGGGCGCGGTCTCGGCGACGATCGGCTATCGCGGCTACAAGCATGCGTCCTGCATTTCGGTGAACCATGTGGTGTGCCACGGCATCCCGGGGGCAAAGGTCCTGACCGATGGCGACATCCTGAACATCGACGTGACGGTGATCCTGGACGGCTGGTTCGGCGATACCTCGCGGATGTATGTGGCGGGCAATCTGACCCGCAAGGCGGAGCGGCTCATTCAGGTCACCCATGATGCGCTGATGCTGGGGATCGAGCAGGTGAAGCCCGGCAATACCTTTGGTGACATCGGCCATGCGATTCAGGCCTATGTCGAGGCGCAGCGGATGAGCGTCGTGCGCGATTTCTGTGGCCATGGGCTGGGGCGGGTCTTCCACGCGCCGCCGAACGTGCTGCATTACGGCCGCAAGGGCGCGGGCGCGGTGCTGGAGGAAGGCATGATGTTCACCATCGAGCCGATGGTGAACCTGGGCCGCCCGGAAACCAAGGTGCTGTCGGATGACTGGACCGCGGTCACCCGCGACAAGTCGCTCTCGGCGCAGTTCGAACATTCGGTGGGCGTGACCGCCGACGGCTGCGAGATCTTCACGCTGAGCCCCGCGAACCGGTTCCACCCGACCTGGGGCTGAACCTGTGACGGGCCGGGGAGGGGGCGCTGCCCCCGCTGCTGCGCAGCCCCCCGGGATATTTGCACCAAGGTGAAATCAGCGGGTCAGTCGTATTTGCGCAAATCGTCGATCACCTTGCCGTCATTGGGCAGGCTGCCCGGCGCGACAAGCTCGATCGTGCCCTTGAGTTTCAGCGCCTCGATGACGCCCGCGGCGTAGCGGTCGGGCTCGCAGGTCTCGGTTTCGATCCGCACCGTCATCGCGTCCATCTCGCCTTCGCGGGTGGCGATGACGCGGGCGCGTTTGACTTCTGGGTGGGCGGCGACGAAGGCCGCGACCTGTTCAGGGCGCACGAACATGCCCTTGATCTTCGTCGTCTGATCGGCGCGGCCCATCCAGCCCTTGATGCGCAGATTGCTGCGCCCGCAGGGCGAGACCCCGGGCAGGACGGCGCTGAGATCGCCGGTCGCGAAGCGGATCAGCGGGTAATCGGGGTTGAGCGTGGTGACGACGACTTCGCCCACCTCGCCCGGCGGGACCGGATCGCCGGTGCCGGGGCGGACGATTTCGACAATCACGCCCTCGTCGACGATCATCCCCTCCAGCGCCGGGCTTTCATAGGCGATGTTGCCCAGATCGGCGGTGGCATAGCATTGCAGGCAGGTGATGCCGCGGTCGGCATATTCCTTGCGCAGGCTCGGGAACAGCGCCCCGCCGCCGACGACGGCGCGGCTGATCGTCAGCGCCTCGTTCATCTCGGCCGCCTTGTCGAGGATGACCTTGAGGTAATCGGGCGTGCCCGCATAGACGGTGGTGCCGATGTCGACGGCGGCGCGGACCTGCAATTCGGTCTGGCCGGTGCCCGCGGGCAGGACGGCGGCGCCCACGGCCCGGGCCCCGGATTCGAAGATCATCCCGGCGGGGGTCAGGTGGTAACCAAAGCAGTTCTGCACGATGTCGCCCGGGCCCACCCCCGCCGCATGCAGGAAGCGGCCCATCCGCCACCAGTCAAGACGGGTTTCGCCGGGCTCATAGATCGGGCCGGGGCTTTGGAAAATATGGGCGAAGCCGCGCGCGGTGCGGGGGGTCATGCCGCCAAAGGGGGGCGATTTCTTCTGCGCCGCGCTGAGGTCGGATTTGCGCAGCACCGGCAGTTTCGCAAGCTCGGTCAGGTCGGTGATCGACGCCGCCTCGACCGCGCCCAGATGTTCGGCCAATCCCGGCGCCGAGAGCGCCCGCGCCACGGCCTGCGGCAGATCCCGCGTCAGCGCGGCGGCGCGTTCATCGGCCGAACGGGTTTCCAGAACATCGTAATAGCGGCTCATCGGGGGGCCTTTCTGCGGCGCATGCGGGTTATGCTGCGGTGCAGAATGCTGCGCAGCAAATGTTATAAATCAAGGGTTTATCAGGCCAGCCAACGCTTGCGGCGGCGATAGGAGCGGACGTCGCGGAAGCTTTTGCGCCCGTCGTCCGACATGCCCAGATAGAATTCCTTCACATCCGGGTTTTCGCGCAGCTGCGCGGCGGGGCCGTCCATCACCACCCGGCCGCTTTCCAGAATATAGCCGTAATGCGCATAGCGCAGCGCGACGTTGGTGTTCTGCTCGGCCAGAAGGAAGGTCACGCCTTCGCCCTCGTTCACCGCTTTCACGATCTCGAAGATCTGCTCGACCAGCTGCGGCGCAAGCCCCATCGAGGGTTCGTCGAGCAGGATCGTTTCCGGCCGCGACATCAGCGCCCGGCCCATCGCCACCATCTGCTGCTCGCCGCCCGAGGTGTAACCGGCCTGCGATTTGCGCCGTTCCTTCAGGCGCGGGAAATAGGTGTAGACCATCTCGAGATCGCGCGCGATCGCGGCGCGGCCGTCCTTGCGGGTATAGGCGCCGGTCAGAAGGTTTTCCTCGACCGTCAGATGTTCGAAGCAGTGCCGCCCCTCCATCACCTGGATCACGCCCTTGCGCACCAGATCGGCGGGGGACATGTCCTGCACCCGCTCGCCGCGGTAAAGGATCGCGCCCTTCGTCACCTCGCCGCGTTCGGAATGCAGAAGGTTCGAGATCGCCTTCAGCGTCGTCGTCTTGCCCGCGCCATTGCCGCCCAGAAGCGCGGTGATGCCGCCCTTGGGCACCGACAGGCTGACGCCTTTCAGCACAAGGATGACGTGGTTGTAGATCACCTCGATGTTGTTCACTTCAAGGAGCGTCTCGGTCTTGGCGGCATCGAACATGGTCATCCTCCGGGGCGAAATCCCCCGGCCCGAAGGCCGGGGGCAGGGGCTTACTTGCAGCGCTCGGCGATGCCGGATTCGGCCGCGAAGGCCGCCGAATCTTCGGCGATCAGCGGATCGAGCACTTCGGCATCAGCCTCGATCCAGTCCGAGACGGCGGACCATTTCTTGGCCGAGGCATCCCATTGCAGGATCATCGCCGTGCCCGGGCCGCCGTGATCGGCGCAGCTGGCGGCGATCGGCTGGGCAAAGCCCGGCAGGCCCAGTTCGGTCAGACGCGCTTCGGTCAGGTTCAGGTTCTCAAACCCGTCACGCACTTCCTCGGGCGTCACCGCCGCCTTGCCGGCCTTTTCCTGCGCGGTGCGGATCGCTTCGGAAATGATCATCGCCGCATACATCCCGCGCGAGTAAAGCACGGTGCCGAGCTGATCGCCCGCCCCCGCCGCCTTGCCCGCGTCGAAGACATATTTCTTCAGATCGGCATAGATCGGATAGTCGGCGCCGACGCCGTGGAAGCTGATCGACTTGTAGCCATTGGCGCCATCGCCCGCCGGGCCGACGTCGTTTTCAGAACCCGACCACCAGATCCCCATCATGTGATCCATCGGGAATTTGATGTTCACCGCCTCCTGGATCGCGACCTGGTTCATCACGCCCCAGCCATACATGATCACATAATCGGGCTTGTCGCGGCGGATCTGCAGCCATTGCGATTTCTGCTCTTGTCCGGGCGGATCGACCGGCAGCAGCGTCAGGGTGAAGCCGTGCTTTTTCGCCAGCTCTTCCAGCGTGCGGATCGGCTCCTTGCCATAGGCCGAGTTGTGATAGACCAGCGCGATCTTCTTGCCGGTCAGATCGCCGCCGTTTTCGCCCAGCATGTATTTCACCGCGACCGAGGCGCCGTCCCAGTAGTTGGCCGGATAGTTGAACACCCATTCGAACACCGCGCCATTGGCCGAGGACGTGCGGCCATAGCCCGGGGTATAGAGCACATGCTTGTCCGCCGTGACCTTCGGGATCAGCTGATAGGTGATCCCGGTCGAAAGCGGGTTATAGGCCAGCGCCCCGGCGCCCTTGGTGCTTTCATAGCATTCGACGCCCTTTTCGGTGTTGTAGGCGGTCTCGCATTCCGGCACGGCCACCTTTTCACCGCCGATGCCGCCGTCCCGCTCGTTCAGAAGCGTGAAGTAATCGGCGAAACCATCGGCATAGGGAATGCCGTTCGCGGCATAGGAGCCGGTGCGATAGCTCAGGTTCGGCACCGTCAGATCGGCCAATGCGGGAACGGTCGTGGCCAGCATGGCCGCCGCCGCAAGGGCTGCAAAGCTCTTCTTCATACGTCTATCCTCCCAGTAACGTATTGTTTCTTTTCAACCGGTTGCCCGGGTCTTTCCCGGCCCCTCAATGCGGAAAGGGCCAAAGTCTCAGTTTTTCCTTGGCAATGCGCCACAGCTGCGCCAGCCCGTGCGGCTCGACGATCAGGAAGACCACGATCAGCGCGCCGACGATCATCAGTTCCAGATGCGCGGCCACATCGGTGGGCCAGCCCAGGCCGCCGACCAGCACGTTCTTCAGGAACACCGGCAGCAGCACCAGGAACGCCGCCCCGGCAAAGGACCCGAAGATCGAGCCCAGCCCGCCGATGATCACCATGAACAGCACCAGGAAGGATTTGTTGATCCCGAAGGCCTCGCCCACCTCGGCCGCGCCCAGATAGACCGAGAACAGAAGCGCCCCGGCGATGCCGATGAAGAAGGACGAGACGGCAAAGGCGGTGACCTTGGCAGAGAGCGGATTGACCCCGATGATCTCGGCCGCGATGTCCATGTCGCGGATCGCCATCCATTTGCGCCCGATCGTGCCGCGCGTCAGATTGCGCGCCATCAGCGCCACAAGTGTCAGGATGACGAGACAGAACAGATATTTCGCTGCCGCCGTCGTCTGTGCCCCGGTGATGAAGACGCCGAACATGGTGCGGTCAGGCGCGGTGATCTGGCCGGACGCGGAATAGTTGTAAAACCACGGCACCTTGTTGAAGAGCCAGACAAGGAAGAACTGCGCAGCAAGTGTTGCCACGGCCAGATAGAAGCCCTTGATCCGCAAGGACGGCAGGCCGAACAGCACGCCGACGCAGGCGGTGATGCCCCCCGCCAGGATGACATGCAGGAAGATCGGCACATCGGGGAAGGCGGTCATCAGCTTGTAGACCGCATAGGCGCCGACGGCCATGAAGCCGCCGGTGCCAAGGCTGACCTGCCCGGCATAGCCCACAAGGATGTTGAGCCCGATCGCCGCGATCGCATAGATCAGGAAGGGCACGAAGACCGCATTCGCCCAGTAATCGTCGATGACGAAGGGAACGACGCAGTAAGCTATTGCCAGTGCAGCGAAATAGCCGATGCGGTCCAGACGGATCGGAAAGGTCTGGCTGTCGGCGCGGTAGCTTGTCTTGAAATCGCCTGCTTCACGGTAGAACATCAGCCCCTCCCCCCCGTGCAATCGCGGGGAAGGGACGGTTCCGCCGGTGTCAGATGTCGCGGCGCACGCGCATCCAGGACCAGAGACCGGCCCCGGCCCCGAAGGCCGCGAGGATCATGTTGATGGTGCGGATGGAGGTCGGCTCCTCCGGCGGTGCGGCCAGCGCGATCCACCCGAAGGTGAGGGCCGAGGCCCAGCCGATGGTGAAGGCGACGGAACAGGCTTTTCTGGTCATCGAAATGGGGCCCCCCTTCCCCGGGCGCCTCCTCAACCACAAGGGGCGCGCGATGCAGTGCTTGTCCCCGGCAGGAATCATCCCAGCGCGCCGGATCGCTGACAGAATGTCGCACCTTGCCCCTCCATTCAACCCTAATCTGCGTCAAAGTGTCCATTTTAGTTTACACCCTCTCGATGATCCGCTCGCCGAACAGGCCCTGCGGCCGGAACACGAGGAAGATCAGGGCCAGCACATAGGCGAACCAGTTTTCGGTGGCGCCGCCGATCATCGGACCGATGAAGAACTCGAACAGCTTCTCGCCCATGCCGATGATCAGCCCGCCGACGATGGCGCCGGGGATCGAGGTGAAGCCACCCAGCATCAAGACCGGCAGCGCCTTCAGCGCGATCAGCGACAGCGAGAACTGCACCCCGGATTTGGAGCCCCACATGATCCCGGCGACCAGTGCCACGAAGCCCGCGATCGACCAGACCAGGATCCATATGAAGCGCAGCGAGATGCCGACCGACAGCGCCGCCTGATGGTCATCGGCGACGGCGCGCAAAGCCCGGCCCTGTTTCGAATACTGGCTGAACACGGTCAGCGCCGCCACCAGCGCCACGGAAACCACGGCGGCCACGATGTCGAGATTGTCGATGAAGAAGCCATAGCCGAACCAGGCGCCGGTCAGGCTTTCCACCGTCTCGTTGATGCCCTGCGGCAGGCCGACATCCAGTGTCTTGATGTCGGCGCCCCACATCACGTCGCCGAATCCTTCGAGGAAATAGGCCAGCCCGATCGTCGCCATGAACAGGATGATCGGCGCCTGATTGACCAGATGCTTCAGCACCAGTTTCTCGATCACGATCGCCATCAGAACCATCACGCCGACGGTCAGAAGGATCGCCAGCACGGCGGGCACCTGCCAGCCGAATGTCTCCAGATGGCCGCCGGTCATCGCGTTGATCAGATGCGCGAAGGGCACCTGTCCGTTCTGGATGCCCACCAGCGTCAGCGCCGCGAACAGCGCCATCACCCCTTGCGCATAGTTGAACACGCCCGAGGATTTGTAGATCAGCACGAACCCCAGCGCGACAAGCGAATACATCACCCCGGCCATCAGCCCGTTCAGCGCGGCCTCCGAGGCATAGGTCAACTGGTCAAGCATGGGCCACCCCCAGATAGGCGTCGATGACGTCCTGATTGTTGCGGACTTCCTCGGGCGGGCCGTCGCCGATCTTGCGGCCGTAATCCATCACCACCACCCGGTCGGACAGATCCATCACAACGCCCATGTCATGTTCGATCAGCACCGTCGTCGTGCCGAATTCGTCGTTCACATCCAGGATGAAGCGGCACATGTCCTCTTTTTCCTCGACGTTCATCCCGGCCATCGGTTCATCCAGCAGCAGGATCTTCGGTTCCGCCGCCAGCGCCCGGGCCAGTTCCACGCGCTTCTTCAACCCATAGGGCAGACGCCCGACCGGAGTTTTCCGAATATTCTGAATTTCAAGGAAGTCGATGATTTTTTCGACTTTTTCGCGATGCTCGTCTTCCTCGGCGGCGGCCTTGCCCCACCAGAGCGCCTGGCTGAACAGGCCCGAATGCATCAGCGTCAGCCGCCCGGTCATGATGTTGTCCAGAACCGACATGCCGTCAAAAAGCGCGATGTTCTGGAAGGTGCGGGCAATGCCCAGTCGCGCCACCTGATAGGGCCGCATCGGGCCGCGTCTTTCGCCGCGGAACCAGACCTCGCCCTCGGTCGGCACATAAAAGCCCGAGATCACGTTCAGCATCGAGCTTTTGCCGGCGCCGTTCGGGCCGATGATCGCGCGGATCTCGCCTTCGCGGATGTCGAAGCTGATGTCCTTGATCGCCACCACGCCACCAAAGCGCAGCGTGATGTTGCGCAGCTCCATCAGCACCGGGCCGATCTGGCGCCCGTCCGGGGTGGTGTAGCCTTCGCCCATGTCCTTCATTCCGCGGCCTCCCTGTGGATGCGCGCCTCGGGCGCAACGGTGGCGTCCTCGATCCGGAGCGTGGCCTTGATCGCCCCCTTGCGTCCGTCTTCGTAGGTCACTTCGGTTTCGGTGTAGATGCTGGCGCGCCCGTCATAGAGCGCGGCGATCAGATCGGCGTATTTCTCGGCGATGACATTGCGGCGAACCTTGCGGGTGCGGGTCATCTCGCCGTCATCGGCATCCAGTTCCTTGTGCAGGATCAGGAAGCGGTGGATCTGGCAGCCGGACAGCATCGGGTCCTGCGCGACCGAGCGGTTCACCTCGTCGATATGCTCGCGGATCATGCCATAGACCTGCGGGTGACCGGCCAGTTCCTGATAGGACGCATAGGCGATGTTGTTGCGTTCCGCCCAGTTGCCCACCGCCGTCAGGTCGATGTTGATGAAGGCGGTGCAGCGGTCGCGATCCTTGCCGAAAACCACCGCCTCAAGGATCGAGGGATAGAATTTCAGTTTGTTTTCAACGTATTTCGGTGCGAACAGCCGCCCGTCCGCCATTTTCCCCACGTCTTTCGCGCGGTCGATGATGCGCAGATGCCCGGTGTCCGGTTCAAAGAAACCGGCGTCGCCCGTGGCCACCCAGCCCTCGGCATCCTTGGTCGAAGCGGTGCTTTCGGGATTCTTGAAATATTCGACAAAGGTTCCGGGCGAGCGATAGAAGACCTCGCCGGTCTCGCCGATCTTCACCTCGACGCCGGGGCTGGGCACGCCCACCGTATCGGCCCGCACCTGTCCGTCGGGCTGCTGGGTGATGAAGACCGAGGCCTCGGTCTGGCCGTAAAGCTGTTTCAGGTTGATGCCGAGCGAGCGATAGAATTCGAAGATCTCGGGGCCGATCGCCTCGCCCGCGGTATAGGCGACGCGGACGCGGCTGAGGCCAAGCGTGTTTTTCAGCGGCGAAAAGATCGTCACCTCGCCGGTGCGATAATCGAAGTAGTCGCGCAGGGGCTGCGGATAAAGGTTCAGCAAAGGCCCCCGGGCGTGGAAATGCTTGCGATGCTCCAGCGGGTGGCGCAGCCGCACCAGCGCCAGCCGCAGCGCGTTTTCCACCATCGTCTCGACCGAAAAGCCGATCCCCATCGCATAGCGCCAAGCCCAGCGCCAGCGCCGCCGCAAGGTCGGCTTCGAGCGTTTCACCCGATACCGCGGCATCCCGTAGGTTTCCCCGGTGGTCTTGGCGAAGTCCATGAAATGCTTGAACATCCCATGTTTCAGATCGCCCGCGTCCTCCATCCGGATCATCACGTTCGTCAGCATGGTTTCAAAGATGCGGGGCGGGGCAAAGAAATACGTCGGCCCGATTTCGCGCAGGTCGGTCATCATCGTCGCCGGGCTTTCCGGGCAGTTCACGCAGAAGCCCGCCACCATCGCCTGACCGATGGAAAAGATGAAATCGCCCACCCAGGCCATCGGCAGATAGGCCAGCACATCCTCGTCGCAGCCCAGATGGTCGAAGGCGACCGAGGCGCGGGCGGTCTCGATGATGTTGCGGTTCGACAGCACCACGCCCTTCGGCTTGCCCGTCGTCCCCGAGGTGTAAAGCATCACGCAGGTGCTGTCCGCGGTCAGCTCGGCGATGCGCTTGTCCAGCTCGCCTTCGTAGCGGAAATGCCCGGCTTTCCCCTCGGCCACGATATCGGCCAGATGGTTCATCCGGGAATGGTCGTATTTCCGCATGCCGCGCTTGTCGGTATACATGACATGCTGGATGTGATGGATGCGATCCTCGACCTCGACCACCTTGTCGACCTGTTCCTGATCGCCGCAGACCACGAAGCGGGCGCCGCAGTGATCCAGCACATAGGCCATCTCCTCGGCCACGGCGTCCTGATAGAGCGGCACCGGCACCGCGCCGCACATCTGCGCCGCCACCATCGCCCAGTAATGCGCCGGACGGTTGCGGCCGATGATGGCGATGTGATCGCCGCGTTCCACCCCGAGGCTGAGGAACCCCATCGCCATCGCCCGGATTTCCTCGGCCGCTTCGGCCCAGGTCCAGACCTGCCAGATGCCGAATTCCTTTTCGCGATAGGCGGGGCGGGTGCCATACCTTTCGACGTTCAGCGCCAGAAGCGCCGGGATCGACTGCGCCGCCGTCCCCTGATCCTGATCTGCCATTCTTCCTCCCCTGCGCCGGGTCTCCGGCATCGGGCGCCGCGACTCTCTCCCGGCGCGGCGCCCTGAAAGGAAACTTGCCGTTAATAGTTTCGGGACTTTTACCCAAACCTTGCGAATCCTTTCCGGTTGACTCCGGTGCTTGCACTGCCCGGCAAAGGTGTTAGCGATGGGGGAGGGAGGACGGGCGATGACCGAAGATGCGCGGGCGCGGCTGACGCAGGCGGGGCTCAATCTGATCGGGCAGGCGCTGTCGATCTTTGACAGCGATCTGCGGCTGGCGGTGTCGAACCGGCAGTATCAGCTGATGTTCGATCTGCCCGAACATCTGACGCGGCCGGGCACGACCTTTGCCGACACGATCCGCTGGCTGGCCGAGCGTGGCGATTACGGCGCCGTGGGCGAGATCGACGCCTGGGTGGCGGCGCGGGTCGAACAGGCGCGGGCCTTCACCCCGCATTACATGGAGCGGCAGCGCGCCAATGGCCGGACGATCGCCGTCGAAGGGGCGCCTCTGGCCGAGGGTGGCTGGATCACCGTTTACACCGACATCACCGAGACGAAGCGGCAAGAGGCGCTTTTGCATGCCCGCTCCGAGGAATTGTCGGAACAGGTTCTGACCCATGCCGAACAGCTGGCGGCGGCGAACCGGGAGCTGGCGGCGACGAATGCCGCGCTCGAGGAAGCGCAGCGCGAATTGCGCCGCACCGCCGCGCGGATCCGGCAGGTGACCGAGATGATGCCCGCCCATATCGCGCATATGGGCGCGGATTTCGTCTATACGTTTTCGAACCGTCGCGTCACCTCGGTGATGCCGGGCTCGCTTGACGATCCGGTCGGCCAATCCGCCCCCGAGGTGCTGGGCGAGGAGACCTTCCGCCGCATCCTGCCCGGGTTCGAGCGCGCCTTCGCGGGCGAGGCGAATGTGATCGAGATCACCCATGAACCCTCCGGACGGCGCATCCGCATCGCGCTGACGCCCGATCGGGGGCCAGGCAACGGGGTGCAGGGGGTCTATATCCTGTCCACCGACGTGACGCAGGAAAGTCAGGCCCGGGCGGCGCTGGCGCAGGCTTCCAAGCGCGAATTGGCGGCGCAGATCACCTCGGGGATGGCGCATGATTTCGCCAACCTTCTGACGATCATCCTCGGCCTGCAGGGGCGGATGATGCGCCTTGAGGGCCTGCCGCCCGAGGGCCGCGATGCCGTGCGGGCGACGCTGTCGGCGGCGCGGCGGGGCGGCACGCTGCTTGACCGGATCGCGGCGATTTCCGGCAAGCGCGAATTGCGGCCGCAGGCGGTGAACCTGCCCGCGCTGATCGCCGATC
Source organism: Rhodobacter capsulatus (assembly GCF_052363185.1). GTDB lineage: Bacteria > Pseudomonadota > Alphaproteobacteria > Rhodobacterales > Rhodobacteraceae > Rhodobacter > Rhodobacter capsulatus_E. Next base: position 212,112 of record NZ_CP198955.1, read on the forward strand.
TGGTGACGATGGCGGCGCCGACGCTTGGCCCCGCGGTGCTGGTCGATATCGAGATCGAGGGGTTGGCCGCGCCGCTGGTCCTTGACCCCGGGCCGTTGCAGGACAGCCTGCTCAATCTGCTTTTGAACGCCCGCGACGCGATGGGCCCGCGCGGCGGGGCGATCCGCATTGCCGCCCATCCGGTGCGCGACACCTGGGTCGAAATCCATGTCAGTGACACCGGCCCCGGCTTTTCCCCCGAGGCTTTGGCCCATGCGCTTGATCCCTTTTTCACCACCAAGGGCGGGCAGGGCTCGGGGCTTGGGCTCTCGATGGTCTATGACCAGACGAAGCTGGCGGGCGGCACGGTGCGGATCGAGAATTGCGAACCGGGCGCCTGCGTGACCCTGCGCCTGCCGCTGCGTCTGGCGGAAACCGATGCGACGCCGATGCTGGTCCTGCTGGTCGAGGATGACCCCGATATCCGGCTTTCGGTGCGCGAGATGCTGCGCGGTCTGGGTCATTCGGTGCTGGAGGCGGGCAGTCTGGCCGAGGCCGAGACGCTGGCGGTGCTGCCCGAAATCGGTCTGGTGCTGTCCGATATCCAGCTTTCGGGCGCGGGGACCGGGATCGACCTTGCGCATCATCTGTCGGGTCGGGTGCCGATGCTGTTGATGACCTCGCTGCCGCCGGGCAGTCGGCTGCGCGCCGCCGCGCCCTGCCCCGTTTTGCAAAAACCCTTTGTTGCGGCGGAACTGGCCGCGCTGATTGCCGGAGTGCGCCGATGACTGCCCCCCAAGCCCCGCTTGTCGCCGTGCTGGACGACGAACCCGAGATCCGCCGCATGCTGGTCGATGCGCTGGAGGAAGCCGGGTTTCGCACCAGCGCCTATGCCCGGGCGACGGAATTCGAGGCCGGGCTGAAACGCTGCCAGCCCGATGTCTGTCTGGTGGACCTTGGCCTGCCCGACCGCGACGGTCTGGCGCTGGTGCATCGGTTGGCGCTCGAATCGGGGGCGGCGATCATCATCATCTCGGGCCGCGCACAGGTGCAGGACCGGGTGACGGGGCTGGAACTGGGCGCCGATGACTACATCATCAAGCCCTTTGATCCGGCCGAGGTGGTGGCCCGCATCCGCGCCCGTCTGCGCCGCCCGCGCTCCGAGGCCGCACCGGCGGCGCAGGTCGCGGTCTTTGCGGGCTGGAAGGCCGCCTTCGATCGCTATGTGCTGATCGACGAGCGCGGCGCCGAGACGCCCTTTTCCCATGCCGAGGGAGAGGTCTTGCGGCTTTTCCTGGAAAGCCCGAACCGGCTGATTTCGCGGGCGCAAATGCAGGAGAGCCTGGGCGGTGCGGCGGGGGAAAGTTTCGACCGGGCGATGGATGTGCGGATTTCGCGGCTGCGCACGAAGCTCGGCGAAGACCCGAAGAACCCGCGGTTGATCAAGACGATCTATGGCGCGGGCTACATCTTTCTGGGCGAGGTGCGCTGGGCGTAAACGGGTCGCACTTTACGGCGGGGCTGCGCGGCATTACCTCTGGACCCGTGAATACGGAGCGCATCATGAAACCTGCCCTTACCCTTTACCTTGCCGCCCCCCGTGGCTTCTGCGCGGGCGTCGACCGGGCCGTGAAGATCGTCGAGATGTCGCTCGAGAAATGGGGGGCACCGGTCTATGTGCGCCACGAGATCGTGCACAACAAATTCGTCGTGGACACGCTCGCGGCCAAGGGCGCGGTTTTCGTGGAAGAACTGGATGAATGCCCGGTCGACCGGCCGGTGATCTTCTCGGCCCATGGCGTGCCGAAGACGGTCCCCGCCGAGGCCGAGCGGCGCAACATGATCTATGTCGATGCGACCTGTCCGCTGGTGTCGAAGGTGCATCTGGAAGCCGAACGCCATGCCGAGGAAGGCCTGCAGATCGTAATGATCGGCCATGCCGGCCACCCCGAGGTGATCGGCACCATGGGGCAACTGCCCGAGGGCGAGGTGCTGTTGATCGAGACCGCCGCCGATGTGGCGACGCTTGAGGTCCGCGACCCGGAAAAACTCGCCTGGATCACCCAGACGACGCTCTCGGTCGATGACACGGCCGAGGTGGTGGCGGCGCTGCAGGCGCGGTTCCCCTCGCTCGTCGGTCCGGGCAAGGATGACATCTGCTATGCGACGACGAACCGGCAGGCGGCGGTGAAGGTGCTGGCCGAAAAGATCGAGGCTTTGCTGGTCATCGGTGCCCCGAATTCGTCGAACTCGAAGCGTCTGGTGGAAGTGGGGCGGAACGCCGGGTGTGCCGTCTCGCATCTGGTAGAACGCGCGTCCGAGATCAAATGGGAGGCGCTCGACGGGCTGACGAAAGTGGGCCTGACCGCAGGCGCCTCGGCCCCCGAAGTGCTGGTCGACGAGGTGATCGAAGCCTTCCGTGACCGCTACGATCTGACGGTGGAGCTTGTGGAGACCGCGAAAGAGCGGATAGAATTCAAGACCCCGCGGATCTTCCGCCACGACAGCTGAGGTATCATGTCCCCCGAGTTCCTGTTCACGGCTTTCATCGTCTGTCTGGTTCCGGGGATCGGGGTCGTCTACACGCTCTCTTCGACGCTGGGGCAGGGGTTCCGGGCGGGGGTCTGGGCCTCGCTTGGCTGCACTATCGCGACGCTGGTGCATCTGGCCGTCGCGCTGGGGGGCCTTGCGGCGGTTCTGCACACCTCGGCGCTGCTGTTTCAGACGATCAAATATGCGGGCGTGGCCTATCTGCTTTACATGGCCTGGGGCACGCTGAAGGGCACGGGCGGGCTGGCGCTGGAAGCCGCGGCGCCGCAATCGGTGGCGCAGCTGGTGTGGCGGGGGATCATCTTGAACCTGCTCAATCCGAAGCTGCCGCTGTTCTTCGTGGCTTTCCTGCCGCAATTCATGGCGGTGAATGACGGGCCCTATGTGATGGCGGAACTGGGCGTCGTTTTTGCCGTCCTCACCTTCCTGACCTTCCTTGGCTACACTGCGTTGGCGGCCTCGGGTCGTCAGGCGATCCTGTCGCGTCCCGCGGTGATGGCCTGGATGCGGCGGGCCTTCGCGGCCTCTTTCGCGGCGCTGGGCGTCCGTCTGGCGTTCGAGCGCGCGTGATGGCCGATCTTTACGCATGGACGGACGGGGCCTGCAGCGGCAACCCGGGGCCGGGGGGCTGGGGCGTGTTGATGCGCGCGATGGAGGGCGCCACCATCGTCAAGGAAAAGGAGTTGTGCGGCGGCGAGGCCGACACGACCAACAACCGCATGGAGTTGATGGCGGCGATTTCCGCGCTGGAGGCTTTGACGCGGCCCACAGCGCTGACGATCACCACCGACTCGGCCTATGTGAAGAACGGCATCCAGTCCTGGATGCACGGCTGGAAGCGCAACGGCTGGAAGACGGCGGACAAGAAGCCGGTGAAGAATGTCGATCTGTGGCAAAGGCTTGATGCGGCGCAGGCGCGCCATCAGGTGGTCTGGAAATGGATCAAGGGCCACGCCGGGCATGCGGAAAACGAACGCGCCGATGAATTGGCCCGGGCGGGCATGGCGCCCTACAAGCCCGCAAAGGGCTGAACGAGACGGTCTTTCGGGCGGATCAGGAAAAGCACCGCTTTTCCCCGCCCGTTGCGATCCCGTTTGCGGCAAGACCGCATCCCCAAGCGTGACAGAGGCCAGCGCCCAGCCCCGGCGGGCGAGAAGCGCCCGCCATGGGCGGGGCGGGCGCTGGCCGGCGGCCTTCGGGCCGCGGCCTGACAAGGGGACATGTTCCGCGTGACCTCGGCAATGGCCTCGGTCAGGGATACCCCCTCACAAGAACCACGGCAGCACCAGCGGCGCCAGAAACGCCGTCAGCACCGCATTCAGCCCCATCCCGATCGAGGCGAAGGCCCCCGCCGTGTCATGCACCTGAAAGGCCCGCGCCGTGCCGATCCCATGCGCGGCGACCCCGGTTGCAAAGCCGCGCGCGCGCCAGTCCCGCAGCCCCAGCCCGTTCAGCATCGGCGTCACGAAAATCGCCCCGATCATGCCCGTCAGCAGCACCAGAACCGCGGTCAGCGTCGGTTGCCCGCCCAAGGCCTCGGAAATCCCGATCGCCACCGGCGCGGTGGCCGATTTCGGCGCCAAGGTCGCCAAAAGCCCGGCCTCCGCGCCGAACATCTTCGCAATCGCCAAGGCCGAGACGATGGCGGTGAACGACCCTGCGAAAAGCGCCGCCGCAATCGGCACCACCGCCTTGCGGATCGCCTTCAGGTTCGCCTGCAGCGGCACGGCCAGACACACCGTCGCCGGGCCGAGCATGAAATGGACGAATTGCGCGCCCTCGAAATAGTCGCGGTAGGGCGTGCCGGTGATCCCAAGCAGCCCGGCCAGAAAAATCACCGCCAGCATCACCGGATTGGCGACCGGATTGCGCCGGGCAAGGCGATAAAGACTGTCGCCCGCCCAATAGGCAAAGAGCGTCGCCGTCAGCCATAAAAGCGGCTGCGAGGCGAGATAGGACCAGATCAGCGCCGCGTCAGTCATCGGGCAGGCTCCGCACCAGTTTCGCGACAAGGGTGAAGGTCACCGCGCCAACGATGATGGCGAGAAGCGTCGAGACGACAAGCGCCACCGCCAGCGCCGGACCCTGCGCGGCCAGCACCGGCAGATGCGCCACCACCCCCACACCGGCAGGCACGAACAAGAGCGACAGATGGCCAAGCAGCCCCTGCGCCACGGGCCGGATCATCGCGCGCAGCCGCTCGCTGGCCGATAACGCCGCGACCATCGCCAGCATCCCCAGAACCGGCCCCGGCAGCGGCAGATGCAATGCGCGCGAGATCACCTCGCCCGCCAATTGGAACGCCAGAATGATCGCCAGAGCCGGAACCATGCGATGCTTCCTTGATATTGGTTAGAATTTTGAACCAGATTAGGCTTGCTGCCCCGCCATGCAAGCGAAAACCCCCGTGTTCTTGTGGATAAGCCCGGGGGGATCGCGGCAAGGTGAGGGGCGCACGTTGACTTGGCCGGTGCCAAAACCGACACTGGCGGACCCCTGACCTGGAATCGGTGCCCCTTGCGTTTCACCCGCCTGCGACTGAACGGCTTCAAGAGCTTCGTCGATCCGACCGACCTTGTGATCCACGACGGCCTGACCGGCGTCGTGGGCCCGAATGGCTGCGGCAAGTCGAACCTGCTGGAAGCGCTGCGCTGGGTGATGGGCGAAACCCGCGCCAGCGCGATGCGCGGCGGCGGGATGGAGGATGTGATCTTTGCCGGCGCCGCCACCCGCGGCGCGCGGCATTTCGCGGAAGTCTCGTTGAGTATCGACAACAGCGAGCGGCTGGCGCCCTCGGGCTTCAATGACAGTGACGTGCTGGAAATCGTGCGCCGGATCACCCGCGACGCAGGCTCGGCCTACAAGGTCAACACAAAGGATGTCCGCGCCCGCGATGTGCAGATGCTCTTTGCCGATGCCTCGACCGGGGCGCATAGCCCGGCTTTGGTGCGGCAGGGGCAGATTTCGGAACTGATCAACGCCAAGCCGAAGGCCCGGCGCCGGATTCTGGAAGAAGCTGCGGGGATCTCGGGTCTTTATCAGCGTCGCCACGAGGCGGAACTGAAGCTGTCCGGTGCCGAGCAGAATCTGGCCCGCGTCGATGACGTGCTGGAACAACTGGGCACGCAGCTGGCGTCGCTGTCGCGGCAGGTGCGGCAGGCGGTGCGCTATCGCGAGATCGGCAATGAGCTGCGCCGGGCCGAGGGAATGCTTTTGTATCGGCGCTGGCGCGAGGCCGATCTGGCCCGGGCCGAGGCGGAAAACGCGCTGCGTTCGGCGATGATGGGGGCGGCGCAGGCGGAACTGGCCTCGCGCGCGGCGGCAAAGGCGCGGGCGGCGCAGGAAGATGCGCTGCCCCCCTTGCGCGAGGAAGAGGCGATTGCCGGGGCGATCCTGCAACGGCTGGTGCTGCAACGCGATGCGCTCTCGGATGCCGAGGCGCAGGCGGCGGCGCGGATTGACAGTCTGAAATCGCGCATCGCGCAGCTGGATCGCGACATGGAGCGCGAGGCCGGGTTGAACCGCGATGCGGGCGAAACCATTGCCCGGCTTGAGTGGGAAATGGGCCAGCTGCTCAAGGCGGCCGAGGGGCACGAGGACAAGCTGGAAGCGGCGGCCGAGGCGTCCGCCGAGGCGGCGGCGGTTCTGGCCGAGCGCGAGGCGAACCTGTCCGAGGGCACCGAAGATGTGGCCCGGCTGGCGGCGCGGCATGGCTCGGTGACGCGGCTGGTGTCCGACAATCGCGCGACCGTGGCCAAGGCCGAGGCCGAGGCGGAACGGGCGTCCGATGCCGCCGAAGCCGCCGCCGAAGCCCTTGAACGCGCCGAGGAGGCGTTCGAGGCCGCCCAGACCGCGCAGGAAGAGGCGCAGGATCAGGCCGAAGCGGCCGAGGAAGCGCTGATTGCGGCGGATGAGGCGCGCGGCGTCGTGCAGGCGCGCGAAAGTGCGGCCCGCGCCGCGCGGTCCGAGGCCGAGGGCGAGGCCGGGGCGCTGCGGGCCGAGGTGGCGGCTTTGGCCCGTTTGGTCGAACGCGAAGCGGCGAGCGGGCATCAGCTCTTGGATCGGGTCCGGGTGAAAAGCGGCTACGAGGCGGCCTTGGGCGCGGCCCTCGCCGATGATCTCCGCGCGCCGGAGGTGGAGGCAGGGGCCCGGTCCGGCTGGGGCGTGCTGCCGGATTACGACGCGGTGCAGCCTTTGCCTGCGGGGGTGGAGCCGCTCTCGGATCATGTCGAGGTGCCCGCCGTGCTGCGCCGTCGCATCGCGCAGATCGGGCTGGTGGCCGATGCGGCCAAGGGGGCGCGGCTGCAACCAGCGCTGTTGCCCGGGCAGCGGCTGGTGTCGCTTCAGGGCGATCTGTGGCGCTGGGACGGGTTCCGCGCCGGGGCCGAGGATGCGCCGACGGCGGCGGCCTTGCGGCTGCGGCAGCTCAACCGTCTGGTGGAGTTGAAACGCGATCTGGAAGAGGTCGCAGCCCGGGCCGATGGCGCGCGGCAGGCGCATGAGGCGCTGAGCCGGACGCTGGCCGAGGCGACGGCGGCCGATGCCCGCGCCCGCGATGCCCGCCGCGCAGCCGATACGCGCTTGGCCGAGGCTGGGCGGGCGCTCAGCCGCGCCGAGGCGGATCGGTCGATTTCCGCGGGCAAGCTGGAAGCGGCGCGGATGGCGGTGAAGCGTTACGGCGACGAGGCCGGATCGGCGCGGCTCGCGCTGGCCGAGGCCGAGGCGCAACTGGCCGCGCTGCCCGATCTGGACGCCGCGCGCGGGGCCGTCGAAGCGATCAAGCTGACGGTGGAAGCCGCGCGGGTGACGATGCTGACCCGTCGCGCGGCCCATGACGAGATCCGCCGCGAGGGCGAGGCCCGGCTGCGGCGGCGGCAGGAAATCACCAAGGAAATCTCGGGCTGGCGGCACCGGTTGGAGACGGCCGAGAAACGCTCGGCCGAACTGGCCTCGCGGCGCGAAGAGGCGGTGGGGGAACTCGAAGATGCCGCCGCCGCGCCCGAGGAACTGGCGGCCAAGCGCGACGAGTTGAATTCCGCGATCGAGGCGGCCGAGGAGCGGCGGGCCAAAGCCTCGGACCGGCTGGCCGAGGCCGAGGGCGCTTTGCGGCAGGCGCAGATGGCCGAGCGCGATGCCGAACGTGCCGCCGGTGAAGCGCGCGAGGGCAAGGCCCGGGCCGAGGCGCGGCTCGATGCCGCCCGCGAAACGCAAGCCCATGCCGCCGAGCGGATCGCGGAGGCGATGGATCTGACGCCGCAGGCCTTGTTTGACACGCTGGATGCCGACCCGGACAAGATGCCCGGTGCCGAGGCGCTGGAAATCGAGGTCGCGCGGCTCAAACGCGCCCGCGAGGCGCTCGGCGCCGTGAACCTGCGTGCCGAGGAAGACCTGCGTGAGGTGCAGGGCGAACATGATGGGCTGGCCAAGGAAAAGACCGATCTGGAAGAAGCGATCCGCAAGCTGCGCTCGGGCATCGCCGGGCTGAACCGCGAGGGGCGCGAGCGGCTTCTGACCGCCTTTGAACAGGTCAACGAAAGCTTCCGCACGCTTTTCACCCATCTGTTCGGCGGCGGTTCGGCCAGCCTGCAGCTCGTGGAAAGCGATGATCCGCTGGAAGCGGGGCTGGAGATCATGTGCCAGCCGCCGGGCAAGAAGCTCTCTACCCTCAGCCTGCTTTCGGGCGGGGAACAGACGCTGACCGCGATGGCGCTGATCTTTGCCGTCTTCCTTGCCAATCCGGCGCCGATCTGCGTGCTCGACGAGGTCGACGCGCCCTTGGACGATGCCAACGTCACCCGCTTCTGCGACCTGCTCGATGAAATGACCCGCCGCACCGACACGCGGTTCCTGATCATCACCCACCATGCGGTGACGATGAGCCGGATGGACCGGCTGTTCGGCGTGACGATGCAGGAACAGGGCGTCAGCCAGCTTGTGTCCGTCGATCTGAAAAAGGCCGAGCAACTGGTGGCCTGACGGGGCTTGATGCGGGCCGGACAATCGGACAATCCTTGGCAAAAGGAGGCCCCGATGATCCGTCTGCTCGTCCCCGCTTTTGTTGCCCTTCTGGCCGCGCTGCCCGCGCAGGCGCAGGTGATGGCCGATCCGGATGTGGTGGCCGCCTTTTTGCAGGACTACGGGTTGAAGCCGCAGCCGGGCACCGACGATCAGGGCGATCCGATGCTGTCAAGCTCGGTCGACGACACGACATTCGACGTCTATTTCTACGGCTGCACCAAGGCGCGGGACTGTTCCTCGGTGGCGTTTTCGGCGGTGTTCCTGACCCCGGAACCGCTGAAATATGCCGTGCTGAACGGCTGGAACCAGAAGGCCCGCTTTGGCCGCGCCTATGTGGATGGTGACGGCAATGCGGTGCTTGAATATGACGTCAATCTCGACAAGGACGGGGTGGGCGGCAAGAATTTCATCGACACCATCGACATCTGGCGCCGCTTGCTGGATGACTTCCGCACTCACATCAACTGGTAAGAGGCTAGCATGGCATCCGCAATCGAAGCGCGTCTGAGCGCGCTCAACATCACGCTTCCCGACGCCCCCGCCCCGGCGGCGAACTATGTGCCCTTTGTCCGCACCGGCAATCAGATCTTCGTTTCGGGGCAGGTCTCCGCGGGGCCTGACGGGTTCATCAAGGGCAAGCTGGGCGCCGACATGACCGTGGAGGACGGCGCCGCCGCCGCGCGTCGCTGTGGCCTCGCGCTGATCGCGCAGGCCCGCGCCGCGGTGGGCGATCTGGACAAGATCAAGCGGGTGGTGAAGCTGGTTGGCTTCGTCAATTCGACCGTCGATTTCACCGACCAGCCCAAGGTGGTGAACGGCTGCTCGGATCTCATGGTCGAGGTCTTTGGCGACGCTGGCCGCCACGCCCGTTCCGCCGTCTCCGCGGCCTCTCTGCCCTTTGGCGTCGCGGTCGAGATCGAGGCGATCTTCGAGGTGGAATGATGCAGCCCCTGCCCGCGGCCTTTCTGACCCGTCCGATCGCGCATCGCGCGCTGCATGACGTCTCGCAGGGGCGGCCGGAAAACAGCCGTGCCGCGGTGCGGGCGGCGGTGGCTGCGGGCTACGGCATCGAGATCGACCTGCAGCCCTCGGCCGATGGCGTGCCGATGGTGTTTCACGATTACGACCTGCGCCGCCTGACCGGGGTTCCCGGTCGGCTGCGCGGTCTGACGGCGGCGGAACTGTCCGAGATCGCGCTCTCGGGCGGGGACGAGGGCATTCCGACGCTGGCCGAGGTATTGGCGATCGTCGATGGCCGGGTGCCGCTGCTGATCGAGATCAAGGATCAGGATGGCGCGATGGGGCCGGATGTCGGCCCGCTCGAGGCCGCCACGGCGCAGGTTCTGGCGGGCTATGCCGGGCCGGTCGCGGTGATGTCCTTCAACCCGCATGCGGTGGCGGCCTTTCATCTGGCGGCGCCCGGGGTGCCGGTGGGGCTGACGACCTCGGCTTATACGGCGGCGGACTGGCCGCTTTTGCCCGCGAAGGTCCGCACGCATCTGGCGGGCATTCCTGATTTCGACCGGGTGGGGGCGTCCTTCATTTCGCACGAAGCCGCGGATCTGGGCGCGGCCCGGGTGGCCGCGCTGAAGGCGCAGGGCGCGGCGATCCTGTGCTGGACGATCCGCTCGCCCGAAGCCGAGGCCGAAGCGCGCAAGATCGCGCAAAACATCACCTTCGAGGGTTACGAAGCTTGACCCTTTCCCCCCGCGCCCCACCTTTGGGAAAAGATGCGGGGGGGTATCTTGGACAGCGTCGAAGTCAGCGTTCTTGCAGGGATTTCCCTGGTTCCGGCGGCGGAGTGGGACGCCTGCGCCTGCCCCGAGACCGCGGATGGCGGCCGCCCTTGCGACCCGTTCACCACGCATCGGTTTCTGGCGGCGCTGGAGGAGTCGGGCTCGGTCGGGCCGGGCACGGGCTGGACACCGCATCATCTGGTGGCGCGGCATCAGGGCGCGGTGATCGCCGTCGCGCCCTTTTACCGAAAAAGCCATTCGCAGGGCGAATATGTCTTTGATCATGCCTGGGCCGAGGCCTGGCATCGGGCGGGCGGAAGCTACTATCCGAAGCTGCAGGGCGCCGTGCCCTTCACCCCGGTCACCGGGCGGCGGCTTCTGTGCCGTCCGGGGCAGGACGAGATCGGGCAGGCGGCGCTCTTGCAGGCGATGGCGGAACTGACGCGGCGGGGCGGCCATTCCTCGGCGCATCTGACCTTCTGCACCGAGGCCGAGGCCGAAGCGGCCGCCTCCGAGGGCTGGCTGCATCGCACCGGCGTGCAGTTTCATTGGGACAACCGCGGCTACGGGGGATACGAGGATTTCCTGGCCACCCTCGCCTCGCGCAAGCGCAAGGCTTTGCGCAAGGAACGCGAAAAGGCGCAGAGCTTTGGCGGCACGATCCGGGCCCTGACCGGCGCGGCGATCGAGGAGCGCCACTGGGAAGCGATGTGGGCGTTTTACCTCGACACCGGGGCGCGGAAATGGGGCCGTCCCTATCTGACCCGCGCCTTCTTCGACGCGCTGCACGAGATGCGCGATGCGGTGCTTCTGATCGTTGCCGAAAAGGACGGCCGCGCCGTGGCCGGGGCGCTCAACTTCATCGGGCGGGACACGCTCTACGGCCGCTATTGGGGCTGCCTTGAAGACCACGCCTTCCTGCATTTCGAACTCTGCTACCATCAGGCGGTCGACTGGGCGATCGCGCAGGGCTTTGCCCGGGTCGAGGCCGGGGCGCAGGGCGAGCACAAGCTGGCCCGCGGCTACCTGCCCGTGGTGACGCATTCGGCGCATCACATTCCGCATCCCGGCTTTCGTCAGGCCGTGGCCGATTATCTGGAGCAGGAGCGCGCGGCGGTGGCCGAGGAAGCCGATGCGCTGGCGGAGCTTGGCCCTTATCGGGAAGAAGAGCGTATTTAGTCCAAGAAAAAGCAGCGGGTTTTCCTGGTCCAAATACGCAAATCCCCCCGGGTTGCGAGGGCCGCGGCCGCGGAAAGGGGGCGTATTTTCGCCAAGAAGAAGACCGGGGTTTCTTCTTGGTCCAAATACGCCCTGCGGCCTTGGGGTCAGAGCGCCGCGAGCAGCCCTTCGCCCGCCGAAAGCTCGCACACACCCGGGCTTTCCTCGCGGTGCAGAACCTTCACGACGCCATCTTCGACGAGCATCGCATAGCGGGCCGAGCGGTCGATCAGCCCGACGGGCGGCGCCGAAAAGGCCATGCCGATCGCCTTGGTGAAGGCGGCCTCGGCATCGGCGAGCAGGGTGATCCCGGCGGCGCTGGCGCCGGTCGCCTCGCCCCAGGCTTTCATCACGAAGGGGTCGTTGACCGAGACGCAGAGGATCTCGTCCACGCCCTTGGCATCGAATTGCGGCTTGGTGCGGATGAAGCTGGGCACATGGGCGGTGGTGCAGACCCCGGTATAGGCGCCCGGCACGGCAAAGATCACCACCTTGCGGCCTGCAAGCGTCGCCGCCAGATCGACCGCCTCGGGGCCGTTGGCGCCGATCTTCAAAAGCGTCGCGCCGGGAAGTTTCTCCCCAACCGTTACTGTCATCGTCCTCTCCCTTGCTTTGCAGAGCCTTGTATCGGGGATATAGGGGCGGGAAGGGACATGACCAGAGGAAGAGCATGAGCGGCATCGTGATTGTGGGCGGCGGGCAGGCGGCGGCCTCCCTGGCGGCGAAGGCGCGGGCGCTGGGATACGCGGGCGAGGTGACGATTCTGGGCGAGGAGCCGGTGGCCCCCTATCAGCGCCCGCCGCTGTCGAAGGCCTATCTTTTGGGCGAGATGCCGCTCGACCGGCTGACGCTGCGCGGCGACGACTGGTATGCGGCGAACCGGGTGACTTTGCGCGTCGGAACCCGGGTTACGGGGATCGACCGGGCGGCGAAAGCGGTGCTGATCGGCGACGAGCGGCTGTCTTACGATCATCTGGCGCTGTGCACGGGGGCCGTTCCGCGCCGCCTGCCTGCCGAGATGGGGGCCGAGGGGCTTTCGGGCATCTACACCCTGCGCGATCTGGCCGATACGCAGGCGATGGCGGATGAATTCGTGCCCGGGCGCAATCTGGTGGTGATCGGCGGCGGCTACATCGGGCTGGAAGCGGCGGCGGTGGCCTGCAAGCGGGGTCTGACGGCGAAGCTGGTGCATACCCGCGCCCGCATCCTGCGTCGCGTCGCGGGGGTGGAGACCGCCGCTGCGATCCGCGAGATGCACCGGGCGCATGGGGTTGAAATTCTCGAAGATATCGGGATCACCCGCATTCTGGGCGAGGGCCGGGTGAGTGGCGTCGAACTGGCCAATGGCCGCATCCTGCCCGCCGATTTCATCGTCGTCGGCATCGGCGTCGATCCGCGCACCGATCTGGCCGAAGCCGCGGGGCTGGTGATCGACGAGGGGATTGCGGTCGATGAGTTCGGCCGCACCTCTGACCCGTTCATCTGGGCGGCGGGCGATTGCGCCGCGCTGCCGGGGCCCGAGGGGCGGATGCGCATCGAATCGGTCGGCAATGCCATCGACATGGGCGAGTTGGTGGCGGAAAACATGCTGGGCGCGGGCAGGGCCTATCATCCGAAACCGTGGTTCTGGTCGGATCAGTTTTCCTCGAAACTGCAGATTGCGGGGCTTTGCACCGGCCATGACCGGGTGGTGACCCGCACCACCGAGGGGCAGTCGTTCTGGTATTTCCGCGACGGTCGGCTGATTGCCGTCGATGCGCTGGATGCGCCGCGCGCCTATATGATCGGCAAGCGGCTGATCGAGGCGGGCAAGGCGGTGACACCCGAACAGGTGGCCGAGGCGGCGGATCTGAAGGCGTTGATGGCATGAGAATCATCGGCGGCGAAAAACGGGGCCTGAAGCTGGCCGAGGTGGGCGAAGGTGACATCGGCGCGCATCTGCGCCCGACCACTGACCGGGTGCGCGAAAGCATCTTCAACCTGTTGATCAACGGCACCCACGGCAACCCGATCCCGGGGGCGCGGGTGCTCGATCTGTTCGCGGGCACCGGGGCGCTGGGGCTGGAGGCGCTCAGCCGCGGCGCCGCCCGGGTCGCCTTTGTCGACGACGGCACCGCGGCGCGGGTGCTGTTGCGCAAGAATGTCGAGCTGATGCGGGCGATGGGCGTGAGTGACATCTGGCGGCGCGACGCCACCAACATGGGGCCCTGCCGCGGCGCCGGTTACGGGTTGGTTTTCCTGGACCCGCCCTATGGCATGGGGCTGGGGGAAAAGGCCCTCGCGTCTTGCCTGTCGAACGGCTGGATCGCCCCCGGGGCGATGGTCGTGTGGGAGGAAAACACCGCCCCCGTGGTGCCCGAACCGCTCGAACAGATCGACCAGCGCCGCTATGGCGATACGCTCGTGACCCTTGCCCGGATGCCGGCGTGATTTGCCGGCATCGCAACGCCCGAACGACCGCGGCCAAAGAAAAAGACCGCCGGGTTTCCCCAGCGGCCTTTCTAACTGCTCGAAGGCGGCCTCAGCCCTGACGGGCCTTGAAGCGCTTCTGCGTCTTGTTGATCACGTAGACGCGGCCTTTACGGCGCACGATCTGGCAATCGCGATGACGCTGCTTGAGCGAGCGGAGCGAGTTGCGGACCTTCATCGGTCTTCTCCTGTTCGCGGCGACGTGCGCCTTGAAAACGAATGCCCCCGAAGGGGCGGTGAATGGTGGGCGGTACTGGGATCGAACCAGTGACCCCTACGATGTCAACGTAGTGCTCTACCGCTGAGCTAACCGCCCGTAAACTTTCGCCGTTTGGCGCTGAACCCGATCCGAAGGGAAAGGACACAGGCGCAACCGCGTCGGTCCCGGGGTCTATAAAAGGAGTCGGAGCGGCTTTCAAGGCCCTTTTGGCAGGAAAAGAAATCGGTGTAGTCTTTCTTTTGAAGGAGTGCCCATGCCCGAGGTTCCGCAAACGATCCCGCCTTATCGGCTGCATCTGCCCGCGCCGCTGCGCTCGGGGGTCGTCTTTGCCTCGCCCCATTCCGGCCGTTTCTATCCGGCCGAGTTCACCCGCCGCGCACAACTGGACCTGCTGCGGCTGCGCTCTTCGGAAGATGCCTTCGTGGACAGGCTTCTGGCGGGCGTTCCGGGCCATGGCGCGACGCTGCTCGAGGCTGTCTATCCGCGCGCCTTCGTCGATCTGAACCGCTCCGAGGAGGAGCTTGACCCGGCGCTGATCGAGGGGCTGGCGCGGGGCTCGGGCGGGGTGCGGGCGGCCTCGGGGCTGGGGGTGATTCCCCGTGTCGTCGCGGGCGGGCGCGAGATTTTCCGCGGCAAGATCACCCGGGCCGAGGCGGCCGACCGGATCACCCGGGTCTGGCGGCCCTATCACGCGCGGCTCTCGGCGCTCTTGCGCGAGCGGCAGGCGCGATTCGGGCGGGCGATTCTGTTCGACGTCCATTCGATGCCAAGCGAAGCCGCCGCCAGTCGCGGCATCGGCCCCGATATCGTGCTGGGCGACCGGTTCGGCGCCTCGGCCCGGGCCGAGACGATTCTGGCGGTCGAAACGATCTTTCGCCGCGCCGGGTTGCGGGTGGCGCGCAACAGCCCCTTTGCCGGGGCCTATGTGGTGCAGCGCTACGGCCGCCCCGCCGAAGGGGTCGAGGTGGTGCAGATCGAGATCGCCCGTGCGCTTTACATGGACGAGGCGCGGATCGAACCCCTGCCCGAGTTCGAGGCTTTCGCGCAGCTGATCGGGACGGTCAGTGCCGAACTGGCCGATCTAGTGCGGGGCGAGACGCGGCTGGCGGCGGAATGATCAGCCCTTGCCGGTGAGCCCGCGGCCAAGCCGGATCGCATCGGCGCCGAATTTCGCCCGGATCGCATCCGCCGCCCGCTCCGCCGCCGCCCGCGCCGTCGCCTGCGGATCGAGCAGATCGCCCACCGGATCGCGCCCGCCCGCCGGGGACAGGTCGGAATAGCCCGCGCCGATCAGCCGGAACGGCCCCGGTTCGGGCAGCGCCCGCAGCAGCGCCTCGGTCGCGCGAAACAAGGTGTCGGCCAGCTGCGAGGGTTCCTCGAGCTTCACCTGACGGCTGAGCGCAGAGAAATCCGCCCGCCGCAGTTTCAGGGTCGCGGTGCGGCCCTCCAGCCCTTTCGCCTTCATCCGCGCGGCGGCCTTTTCGCACATCGTCCACAGGATGTCGGCCAGCCGGTCGCGGTCGGCGATGTCGCTCTCGAAGGTGGTCTCGTGCGAGACCGACTTGATCTCGGCATCGGGCACGATGCGGCGCCGGTCGATGCCCTGCGCCAATTCGTAAAGTCGCAACCCGGTGGCGCCGAAGCGGCTTTCAAGCGCCCCCGGCCCGGCTCGGCGGAGATCGGCCAGACTGCGCAACCCCGCCCGGGCCAGTGCCGCCCGCGTCGCCTCGCCCACCCCCCAAAGGATCGAGGCGGGCTTGTCGCGCAGGAAGTCTTCCGTCTCGGCCCGCCCGATCACCGAAAAGCCGCGCGGCTTGTCGAGATCCGAGGCGATCTTGGCCAGAAACTTGTTGTGCGAGAGCCCGACCGAGGCGGTGACGCCGATCTCGGTCTCGATCTCGCGGATCACCCGGGCCAGGCTGACGGCGGGGGCCGCATGGTGCAGCCGGGCGGTGCCGGTCAGATCCAGAAAGGCCTCGTCCAGCGAGAGCGGCTCGACCAGCGGGGTAAGGGTGGCGAATTTCGCCCGGATCAGCGCCGAGACCTCGGCGTAACGGTCCTTGCGCGGCGCGATCACCACCGCCTCGGGGCAGAGCTTCAGCGCCTGAAACATCGGCATGGCGGAGCGGACCCCGGCGATTCGGGCGATGTAGCAGCAGGTGGTAACAACGCCCCGCGTGCCGCCACCGACGATCAGCGGCCTGTCGGCCAGGCTCGGGTCGTCACGCTTCTCGACCGAGGCATAGAAACTGTCGCAGTCGATATGGGCGACGGAAAGGCGGAACAATTCGGGATGGCGCAGCAGGCGCGGCCGCCCGCAGCGCGGACAGCGTGCAGGGGCGGTGTCGAAGGTCGCAAGGCAGTCACGGCAGAGCGCGGGCATGATGGCGCCAGTCTATCGCCAAGTTTCCCGGCGGGGAAGGGGGCTCTGCCCCCGCCCGCAAGCGGGCCCCCCGGGATATTTGACCCAAGGTGAAAGGGCAAAGGGCAAAGGGGCCCTATTTTCACCTTGGCGCAAATATCCCGGGGGTGAATTTTGCCGCAGGCAAAAGAGGGGGCAGGGCCCCCTCTCTCCGGATCAGTTCAGCACCCGGGCTTCCGGTGCCACGCGCTGGCTGGCCGAGACCCGGCCGCCCACCACCAGCCCGTCGGGGCCCGCGGTCACCGTGACTTCTTCGCCGTCCTTCACCGTGCCGGCCAGGATCAGCTCGGCCAGCGGGTCCTGCAGCGCGCGCTGGATCACCCGTTTCAGCGGCCGCGCTCCAAAGACCGGATCATAGCCCTCGTCGGCAAGCCATTTCAGCGCCGCCGCGTCGAGGCTGAGCGCGATCTTGCGCTGGGCCAGCCGCGCCTCCAGCCGCTTGAGCTGGATCGTCACGATCCCGTCCATGTTGTCGCGCGTCAGCCGGTCGAAGATCACCATCTCATCCAGACGGTTCAGGAATTCGGGGCGGAAATGCATCCGCACCGCTTCCATCACCTCGGCCTTGGCCTCGGCCGCGTCCGAGCCCTCGGGCAGGCGGCTGAGTGCCTGCGACCCGAGGTTCGAGGTCAGCACGATCAGCGTCTGCTTGAAATCGACGGTGCGGCCCTGACCATCGGTCAGCATGCCGTCATCGAGCACCTGCAGCAGCACGTTGAAGACATCGGGGTGCGCTTTTTCCACCTCGTCGAAGAGCACGACCTGATAGGGACGGCGCCGCACCGCTTCGGTTAGCACGCCGCCCTCGTCATAGCCAACATAGCCGGGGGGCGCACCGATCAGCCGGGCCACGGAGTGTTTCTCCATGAATTCCGACATGTCGATGCGCACCATCGCGGCGTCGTCGTCGAACAGATAATTCGCGACCGCCTTCGTCAGTTCGGTTTTCCCCACCCCGGTCGGGCCGAGGAAGAGGAACGAGCCCAAGGGCCGCCCCTCGTCATTCAGCCCGGCGCGGGCGCGGCGCACGGCATTGGCCACCGCGGTGATCGCCGCATCCTGCCCGATCACCCGGTTGTGGAGCTCTTCCTCCATCTTCAAGAGCTTCTCGCGCTCGCCTTCCAGCATCTTCGAGGTCGGGATGCCGGTCCAGCGTTCCACCACCTCGGCGATCTGCTCGGGGCGGACGGCCTCTTCGACCATCTTGCCCTCGGCCAGAGTCTCGGCCTCGGCCAGAACCTTTTCCAGTTCCGGGATGCGCCCGTATTGCAGCTCCCCGGCCTTGGCGAAATTGCCCTCGCGTTTGGCCTGTTCCAGCGCCGCCCTTGCCTGGTCAAGCTGTTCCTTGACCGAGCGCGAGGCTTCGAGCATGTCGCGTTCCGACTGCCATTTGGCGGTCATCACGGCGGAACGCTCCATCACCTCGGCCAGATCCTTTTCCAGCTTCTCCAGCCGATCTTTCGAGGCCGCATCCTCCTCGCGTTTCAGCGCTTCGGCCTCGATCTGCATCTGCAGGATCTGCCGGTCGAGCGCGTCCAGCTCCTCGGGCTTGCTGTCCACTTCCATCCGCAGCCGCGAGGCCGCCTCGTCCACAAGGTCGATCGCCTTGTCGGGCAGGAAACGGTCGGTGATGTAGCGATGCGACAGCGTCGCCGCCGCCACCAGCGCCGAATCGGAGATCTTCACGCCGTGGTGGAGCTCATATTTCTCCTTGATGCCGCGCAGGATCGAGATCGTGTCCTCGACCGTCGGTTCGCTGACCATCACCGGCTGGAACCGCCGCGCCAGGGCCGCGTCCTTCTCGACATATTTGCGGTATTCATCGAGCGTGGTGGCGCCGACGCAATGCAATTCGCCCCGGGCGAGCGCCGGTTTGATCAGGTTCGCCGCATCCATCGCACCTTCGGATTTGCCCGCGCCGACCAGCGTGTGCATCTCGTCGATGAAAAGGATGATTTCCCCGGCCGCGGCTTCGATTTCCTTCAGGATCGCCTTCAGCCGTTCCTCGAATTCACCGCGGTATTTCGCCCCGGCGATCAAGGCACCCATGTCGAGCGCCAGAAGCTTCTTGTTGCGCAAGCTTTCGGGCACGTCGCCGTTGATGATGCGCAAAGCCAGCCCCTCGGCAATCGCGGTTTTCCCGACACCAGGTTCGCCGATCAGGACCGGGTTGTTCTTGGTGCGACGCGACAGCACCTGCATCGTGCGGCGGATTTCATCGTCGCGGCCGATGATCGGGTCGATCTTGCCTTCCTCCGCCGCCGCCGTCAGGTCGCGGGCATATTTCTTCAGCGCGTCATAGCCTTGCTCGGCATTGGCGCTGTCGGCGGTGCGGCCCTTGCGGATGTCGTTGATCGCCGTGTTCAGCTTTTGCGCCGTCACCGCGCCCGCATCCAGCGCATCCTTGGCCCGGGTGTTCACCATCGCCAAGGCCATCAGCATCCGCTCCACCGGCACGAAGCTGTCACCGGCTTTCGTCGCCAGTTTCTCGGCCTCGTCGAGCACGCGCACCAGCGCCTGTTCCACGTAAACCTGCCCGTCACCGCCCGAGACTTTCGGCAGTTTCGAAACGAACAGATCGACACTTTCCTGCACCCGGGCGGGCTCGCCCCCGGCGCGCTTGATCAGATTGGCGGAAAGCCCCTGATCGTCATCCATCAGCGCCTTCAGAAGATGCTCGGGCACCACCCGCTGATGGCCCTCGCGCATCGCGATGGTCTGCGCCGCCTGCAAAAAGCCGCGCGACCGTTCCGTGAACTTCTCCATGTTCATCGGGTCTCTCCTTGATAAAGCCCCCGAGGTCTTGGCGCCCACCATGGCACGCCGTTTCCCGGGTCTTGGTGCAAAGGTGGTCGAGCGGTTTTCCCGGTTCAAGAGGGGCCGGGGCCGATGAAAAAAATTTCGCGGGCCCGGTCTTGGAAACCATTCGCCAAGACTTCACGTTCATTCTGAAGGCTCCATATGCGAGGTCACCCCATGCATCACGTCGCCGTCCGCATCGCGCATCTGATCTACAATGCCGCGCTTCGTCAGTTCGAAGCGGTGGTGGAGTTCTTTGCCCCCGGGCTGCCCATGCCGATGCGGGTTCCGGTGCGGGTGCAGGCCGCGCCTGACATGGGCCACCGGCGTCTGGTGCGGGCGTTGACGCAGGAGGCCCGGCGGCGCGGCGGGATCTGTTGACCCAATTCGCTTGACCGCTTCCGGCATCAGGGGCAAAACCCCGGCGTTTGCACCGCTGGAGTTCTGCCATGACCGATCTTCTTCCCGCCGATGATCGCCTGATCGTCGCGATGGATGTTCCGAACGCCCTTGCGGGGCTGGAGCTGGCGCAAAAGCTGGGCGACAGCGTCAGTTTCTACAAGATCGGCCTTGGCATGCTGACGGGCGGTGGGCTGGCCTTGGCGAACGAGTTGAAGGACGAGCAGGGCAAGAAGATCTTCCTCGACATGAAGCTGTTCGACATCGGGGCGACCGTCGAAGCCGCGGTGCGGGGCCTTGCGCAGTTCGATCTGGATTTTCTCACCGTGCATGGCGACCCCCATGTGGTGCGGGCGGCGAAACAGGGCGCTTCGGGCAAGGATCTGAAGATCCTCGCCGTCACCATCCTGACTTCGCTTGATCGTGCCGACCTTGATGCCGCGCTGATCCGCGACGGCGCGGTGGCCGATCTGGTGGTGGAACGGGCCGGGCGGGCTTTCCTTGCCGGGGCTGATGGGGTGATCGCCTCGCCGCAGGAAGCGGCGCTGATCCGGGCCCTGCCCGAGTCTGCGGGCAAGCTGATCGTCACCCCGGGCGTGCGGCCCGCGGGGGCGGCCTTGGGCGATCAGAAGCGGGTCGAAACCCCGGCTGCGGCGCTGGCGGCCGGGGCCGATCATCTGGTCGTCGGCCGTCCGATCTGGCAGGCCGCCGATCCGGCCGCCGCGGCGCAGGCGATCCTGCGCGAGATTGCCGCGATCTGAAAATCTGCCCCGGAAAACGAAAACGGCGGCTCCGACCGGGCCGCCGTTTTCGTGCATGATGTGACAGCCGTCACTGGTGGGTGGAGGCTTCCGCCGCCCCGGCCCCGTGTCCAAGACCCATCGGCTGGGCGAAGGACAGCCAGGCAACAAGCCCGACAAGACAAACGGTTACGCTAACAAGGAAGTACTTGAAGCTTTTCGCCTCTTGCGGGAAATCATCGTACATCTCTTCTCTCCTGATTTGCCGCCTGCGTCTCTACGCCGCAGCAAACGAGTCGTCCATAACCTAGATCAATTCCAGATCATGAATGTGACGATTTTTCAGTTTTCGTTGATGTCGCGATCCCAGATCCGGGTCTGACCGGGGCGCACCCCGGCCAGTTTGCGGGCGATCAGCCAGACACCGACCGCCGCGACGGTCATCACCAGAATCAGCGCGGGCAAGCTGCCGCCAAGCCAGCCAAGCCAAAGCAGCCCCGCGACCAGAAGCGCCCCGGCCGCGAAGCCCAGCAGGAAAAAGCCGGGCAAGAGCATCTCGGCGCCGCCCAGCACCGCCGCCGCCACCACCCAGATCCAGGGTTGTTGCCACCACATGATCACTTCTTCCACATCTTGAAGGCTTCGCCGAAAGCCTCGATCGCCGAGGTCGGCAGAAGCACCGTCTGCTTGCCCGCGCCCGCAGCCACCTTGGACAGGGCGTCGACCTGTTTCAGCGCCACCTGATATTGCGCGGCCTCGATGCCGTTCTTCGCGATCGCCTCGGCAATCACCGAGGTTGCGAAAGCCTCGGCCTCGGCGGTGACGCGGATCGCCTTGGCGGCCTGTTCGGCGGCGTAAAGATCGGCGTCGGCGGCCAGTTCGACCGCCCGCTTGCGGCCCTCGGCCTCCATCACCTGGGCGCGCCGGGCGCGTTCGGCGTTCAGCTGCTGCAGCATCGCGGCGCGGGTGGCCTCGTCCAGATTCACGTCCAGAATCTCGGTCCGGGTGACTTCAATCCCCCAGTCGTCGACCACGTTCGAGACATTGTCGCGGATATGGGTGATCAGTTGGGACCGGTTCGACTGCACCGTATCGAGCTCCATCTGCCCGATCTGCGAGCGCACGATCCCGGCGACGGTGGTGGCGATGGCGGCGTCGATGTCGCGGATCCGGTAGACGGTCTTTTCCGGCTCGATCACCCGATAAAAGACCGAGGTATCGACCTGCACCAGCACGTTGTCGGCGGTGATCGCATCCTGCCGCGTGGTGGGCAGTTGCCGTTCCAGCACCGAAACCTTGTGCGCGACGCGGTCGAGGAAGGGCACGATGAAGTTGATGCCCGGCCCCAGCACGGCGCGCAACCGGCCGAACCGCTCGACCACATGCTTTTCGGATTGCGGCACGATCCGCACGCCAAGGAAAATCGACAGGATCAGGAAAAGGGCGACGGCCAGCATGATCGCATTGCCGCCGATGAAATCGGATGGAGTGATCGGGTCCAAGGGAGCCTCCCGTGTGAAACTGCCCTCAATATGGGGGCAGTTTGCGCAGGGCGGAAGGGGTTACGGCTCGGGAACCAGTTTGAGGCCGACCAGAACGGCGACGACGACGACGGCCCAGCCGCCCGGGCGGCTCATCAGCCAGATCCCGATGGCGGCAAGCGCCCAGATCAGCCGCAGCGACGCCGTGCCCGCAAAGCCGAGGAAGGGGCCCCACATCTAGCGGCGGCCCCAGGTCTGCCAGGCCCAGATCAGCGCCATCGCGCCCAGAACGGCGCCGACGAAACCGGCCATCAGCCCCATGATCGAGATCAGGAACCGCAGGACGAAGCCGCCGATCAGCGCGCCGAAGATGCCCAGCGCGATGGTGGTGGGAATGTCGGTGTTCACTTTCATCAGCCGCGTCGCCAGATAGCCGGCGGCGGTGCCGATGATCAGAAAGGTGATGATGGGCATGGGGGCCTCCCGTTCATGCCCGCGCAATATGGGGGCGGGCAGGGCGGTTGGAAAGGCCCCCCGCCCTGGCCGTTGCTGTCATTGCAGGTCGGCAAAGGCCTGTTTCAGCCGATTGGCGGCCTCGATCACCCGCGCCCGCGGCGTGGCCAGGTTGAAGCGCAGGAAACTGTCGCCGCCAAGGCCGAAGGTGGCACCGTGATTGGCGGCGATCTTCGCGGTCTTTTCCACCCGCGCGGTGACTTCGGGCGCGGCCATGCCGGTGCCCGAGAAATCGACCCAGGCCAGATAGGTCGCCTCGAGCGGCATCGACCTGACGCCCGGGATCGTGTTCACGATCGCGTCGAAGGCCTGCCGGTTGCCCTCCAGATAGCTGTTCAGCGCATCGACCCAAGCGGCACCCTCGGGCGAATAGGCGGCGGTCGCCATGGCGATGCCGAAGCTGTTCGCCGAAATCCCCAGCGCCGCCATGGTGGCCGCAAACCGCGCCCGCAGCGCCGGATCGGCGATGATCACATTGCCGGAATGGCCGCCCGCGATGTTGAAGGTCTTGGTCGTCGCCGTCATCATCACCACCGGCTGATCGGGCGCGGCCACGGCCATCGGGATATGCTTGTGCCCGGGCATCACCAGATCGTGGTGGATCTCGTCCGAGACAAGGATCAGGTTGTGGCGCTTGGCAAATTCGGCCGTGGCCTTCAGCTCGGCCTCGGTCCAGACGCGCCCGCCCGGATTGTGCGGCGAGCACAGGATCAGCATCTTCGCCGACCCGTCCATCTTCGCCTCCCAGGCGTCGAAATCCATTTCATAGCGGCCCTCGACCTGCACCAGCGGGCATTCGACGACCTTGCGCCCCGCGGCGCGGATGACCCGGGCAAAGGCGTGATAGACTGGCGTCATCAAGACGACGCCATCGCCCGGTTCGGTGAAAGCCTGCAGGCACAGCGCCGTGCCGTTCACCAGCCCATGCGTGGTGAAGATCCACTCGGGCTGCACAGCCCAGCCGTGACGATGGGCCATCCACCACGCGATCGCGGCCTGATAGGCGCTTTCGTCGCCCCAATAGCCATAGACGCCCTGATGCAGCAGCGTCTGCAGCGCCGCCTGCACCGCTTGCGGCGGGCGGAAATCCATGTCCGCCACCCACATCGCGATGCCCTCTTGCGGGGAAACGCCATAAAGCGCCTCCATGCAGTCCCATTTCACCGAATGGGTGCCGATGCGGTCGATGACTTCGTCGAAGTCGGGAAGGGCGGTCATGGCGGGCTCCTTGGGGGATCGTTCCTGATGAGAGTGATATTCCGGTCCAACGTTCCATGGAAGATGAAAATGTTGGAACTATTTCCCAAAAATAAGCCATTATCCGGAACGACCCTGCGCGCAAAGGTCGCCATTGCACGACCGCCCCGCATCCAATAAAAAATGCCCATGACAACGCGCCCCATCCTGATCCATCCCGATCCCCGGCTCAAGAAGCTTTGCGACCCTGTCGCAGCGCTGGACGACACCATTCGCCAATTGGCCGATGACATGCTGGAAACCATGTATGACGCCCCCGGCGTCGGTCTGGCCGCGCCGCAGATCGGCGTGATGTCGCGCATCTTCGTGATGGATTGCGCGAAGGAAAAGACCGGCTTCCCCGAGCCGATGGTGATGATCAATCCGGAAATCACCTGGGTCTCCGAGGAAAAGAACGTGCACGAGGAAGGCTGTCTGTCGCTGCCCGAGCAATATGCCGATGTGACCCGCCCGAAAGAGGTGCGGATGCGCTGGCTGGGGCTGGACGGCCAGACCCACGAGGAACAGTTCGACGGCCTTTGGGCGACCTGCGCGCAGCACGAGTTCGACCACCTGAACGGCAAGCTCTTCATTGATCATCTGGGTCCGCTGAAGCGGCAGATGGTCACCCGCAAGCTGGAAAAGCTGAAGCGGGAATGGGCGCGCGAGGGGCGGGGCTAGGTGGCCGTCCGTCCCTTTATCCGCTTTGACGACAAGCGGTTGCACACGGCCGCGGAGCCGGTCGAGGCGATCACCGACGAGATCCGCGCGATCTGGGCCGACATGGTCGACACAATGGAGGCGATGCCCGGGCAGGGGGTCGGTCTGGCGGCGCCGCAGATCGGGGTGATGCTGCGGCTGGCCGTTGTCGATGCCTCCGAATCGCGGGGGCAGGCGATCCTGATGGCGAATCCCGAGGTGCTGCATGCCTCGGGCCAGATGCGCGAGCATGACGAAGCGAGCCCCAATCTGCCCGGCGTCTGGGCGACGATTTCGCGGCCCCGCGCGGTGACGGTGCGGTTTCTGAACGCGGCGGGCGAGATTGAAGAGCGCGATTTCGTCCATCTTTGGGCGACCTCGGTGCAGCACCAGATCGACCATCTGAACGGCAAGACCTATGTCGATCACCTCAGCATGTTGAAGCGCAAGATGCTGGTGGCGAAATCGGCCAAATTCGCGAAGAAAGCCTGATGCGCGTCATCTTCATGGGAACGCCCGCCTTTTCGGTGCCGGTGCTGGAGGCTCTGGCCTCCCGGCACGAGGTTGTCGCGGTTTACAGCCAGCCGCCCCGGCCTGCCGGTCGTGGCAAGGCTTTGCGGCCTTCGCCGGTGCAGGCCCGGGCCGAGGCCTTGGGACTGCCCGTCCGCCACCCCTTGAACTTCAAGGCGCCCGAGCATCGCGCGGCTTTCGCCGATCTGAACGCCGATATCGCGGTTGTCGTCGCCTATGGGCTGATTCTGCCGCAGGCGATTCTCGACGCGCCGAAACGCGGCTGTCTGAACATCCATGCCTCGCTTTTGCCGCGCTGGCGGGGGGCTGCGCCGATTCACCGGGCGATCCTGTCGGGCGATTCGGAAACCGGGATCTGCATCATGCAGATGGAGGCGGGGCTGGATACCGGCCCGGTGCTTCTGCGCGAGGCCCTGACCATCGGCGCGACCGAGACGACGGGCGAATTGCATGACCGGCTGAGCGCGCTGGGCGCGCGGATGATCTGCGAAACGCTCGACCGGCTGGACAGCCTGACCTCCGAGCCGCAGCCCGAAGCAGGCGTCACCTATGCCGCCAAGATCGACAAGGCCGAGGCGAAGATCGACTGGGCCCGCCCGGCGGCGGACCTGGTGCGGCTGGTGAACGGGCTTTCGCCCTTTCCGGGGGCCTGGTGCGAGGTGGCGGGCGAGCGGGTGAAACTGCTGCGCGCCGATCTGGTCGCCGGGTCCGGGGACGCGGGCACGGTGCTGCAGGGCTTTGACATCGCCTGTGGCACGGGGGCGCTTCGGGTGCTGGAAGCGCAACGGGAGGGCAAGAAACCGATGCCCTCCGCCGAGATTCTCAAAGGTCTGGTGCTGCCCGCGCGGCTGTGACGCTTACGCCGGGGGCATGAAGCCCAGCGGCCCGTGGTCTTCGCGTTCGAAATCAAGCGCGGGGCCATGGCGCACCGGGGTTTCGCGCTTGGTCGAACAGATCAGCTCGAACCCGTCCACCTCGGCCGCGACGATCAGGGCGGTGGCCACGGGGCGTTCGCCGTCGAAAATCTGGACATGGCCGCGCAGGTTGGTGACCTGAGTCGCATCAAGCGAGAAACCGCCCGACCAGCGTTTCAGAATCGGCCAGACACGGCCCCCGGCATGAACGCTCAGCCGCGGGGTGCGTTTCGTCTCACGCCGGGTTGCCTCCCGCAAGCCGGCCAGAATTTCCTTCGACAAGAACTCCATCTTATCCTCCAGCGGATCGCCCCTCCCTGGGCAATCCTCGTGCCAAGTTTGTGGGGTGAGGCGTAAAAATCAAGTGAATACCGCAGGCTTTCCCGCTGACGTGCCGTAAACGCAACGCTTGGTTGCCCCGCGCCCCGCCGCGGATTACCCTGCGGCAAGGTCATTTCCGGAGAAACCGATGCGGTCCGCTGTTGCCCCCCTGTTGCTGAGCCTTTCGCTGCCTTTTGCCGCCCATGCCGAATGTGGCGGAGATTTTTCCGGCTTCGTCGCGGGCCTCAAGGCCGAGGTGCAGCGCCAGGGCCTTTCGGCGGCGCAGGCCGAGTCGTTTTTCGCCGGCGTGCGTCAGGACGGGCGGGTGCTGAAAGCCGACCGGGCGCAGGGCGTCTTCCGCAAAAGCTTCCTTGATTTTCAGGCCTCGGTGATTTCCAAGAACCGGCTGCAGATGGGCGCGGCGATGGCGCAGAAATATGCGGGCATCTTCGATGCGGCAGAGCGCCAATACGGGGTGTCGCGCGGGGTGCTGCTGGCGTTCTGGGGGCTGGAGACCGATTTCGGCAAGGTGCAGGGCGATTTCAACACCCGCGACGCGCTGGTGACGCTGGCGCATGATTGCCGCCGCCCGCAGCTGTTCCGGCCGCAGGTTCTGGCCGCGGCCAGGCTTTACGCGCGCGGCGATTTCGATCCGTCCCGCAGCCTTGGCGCCTGGGCGGGCGAGATCGGGCAGGTGCAGATGCTGCCCGAGGATATCTTGCGCAACGGCGTCGATGGCGATGGCGACGGGCATGTGAACCTCAAGGGCTCCAGCGCCGATGCGCTGATGTCGGGGGCGAAGATGATCGCCGCGATGGGCTGGCGCCCGGGCGAGCCGTGGTTGCAGGAAATCATCGTGCCCGATCAGATGGACTGGGCGCAGACCGGGCTCAACCACAGCCTGTCCACCGCCGATTGGGCGCGGATGGGGGTGGTGCCGCGGTCGGGGCGGTTCGCGGGCGGGCAGGGGTCGGTTCTGCTGCCGATGGGGCGCAAGGGCCCGGCTTTCCTGGCTTATCCGAATTTCCGCGTGCTCTTTGAATGGAACAAGAGCTTTGTCTATGTCACCACCGCCGCCTATTTCGCGACGCGGCTGGAGGGCGCCCCCCGGGTCGATCCGCGCGCCGCGGAGCCGGGGCTGAGCCCGGCGCAGATGAAGGCGCTGCAGCAGCGGCTGCAGGCGCGCGGCCATGATGTCGGGCCGATCGACGGCATCCTGGGCGAAAAGACCCGTGAAGCCGTGCAGGCCGAGCAGGGCCGTCTGGGCCTGCCCGCCGATGCCTGGCCCACCGCGGCGCTGCTTGAGCGGCTCTGATCAATCCTCGCGGAAGGCGCGGGTGAAGTAATCGGTGAAGGGCTTGGTCAGATAGGCCAGCGGGCTGCGCTCGCCGGTGCGGATATAGACTTCGGCGGGCATGCCGGGCAGCAGCTGCAAGGCCCCCAGCTTTTCCGCCTCGCCCGGGTTCAGCATCACCTCGGCGCGGAAATAGGACATACGCGAGGCTTCATCGACCAGCGCATCGGCCGAGATCTGCGTCACCTGACCGAACAGCTCGGGGGTGGTGCGGCTGACGAAGGCCGGGAAGCGCAGCGCGACCGGCTGGCCGACCCGCACCTCGTCGATGTTGATCGGCGAGATCTGCGCCGCCACCAGCAGCGGCCGGTCCTGCGGCACGATGTAAAGCACCGGCTCGGCCGGGCGGATCACCGCGCGCGGCGTCGTCACCGTCATCGCATAGACAAGACCGCCGACCGGCGCCCGCAGATCGAGCCGCTCGATCTTTTCGGTCAGCGCCCGGCGCCGCTCGGCCAGTTCCAGCTCGCGGTAGCCGATGTCGCGCAGCTCGGTCTCCGCATCCTCGCGCCGCTGCGAGGCCAGCCGCAGCGCCTCCAGATCCAGTTCGGTCACCTTGCCCTCGGCCTGAGCCTTCTGCGCCACCAGCGCGCCGATCTGACCGGCCAGATTGGCCGCCTCGCGCTGCAGCGCCAGCACCCGGCTGGCCTGCGCCAGACCCTTGTCAAGCAAGCTGCGCTGATCGATCAGCTCCTTTTCGATCAGCTCCTGTTGCTGCACGGTGGCCAGACGCTGCGCCTCGATCCCGTCGATCTGCGATTGCGTCTGCTCGCGCCGTTTCGTCACCTGCTCGAGCGCCTTGCGCAGCGTCTGCGCCCGCGCCTCGAACAGTCGCCGCTGGCCGTCGATCTGCTCGGCCACGTCGGGCCGGGTCTGCGCCGCCTCCAGCAATTCGGGGTGGAAGCGGATCTCGGGCGCATCCGCCCGTTCGGCCTCCAGCCGTCCGCGCCGCGCCAGAAGCTCGAAGAACTGGCCCTCGACGATCGAACGCTCGGACCGGTCGAGATCGCCGTCAAGCCGGATCAGCACCTGCCCGGCCGCGACCCTGTCGCCCTCGTGCACCTCAATCTGCGCGACCACGCCGCCATCGGGGTGTTGCACCACCTGCCGGTGCTGGTCCACCTCGACCTGCCCCGAGGCGATGACCGCCCCGGCAATCGAGGAGGCGACGGACCAGACCCCGAACCCCCCGACCAGAACCGCAAGCGTCACATAGCCCAGAAGCAGCGCCATCCGGGGCGAGACCCGGCCCGGGCCGGGCGGGGCCGCGCCAGCAACCTGCGGCGCCGTCGGGGCGGGAAAGCTCGTCCCCGCCGCCTGCACCCCGGTCGGGGCGGGGCGCTGCGGGATCGCCTTGCGCAGCATCGCCACCGCGTCGGGGGTGCCTGTGGCGTCTTCGGTGTCCGATGTCGGCTTGCGGCTCATACCACCCCTCCCGGTCCGGCGTTGCGGCTCAGATCGGCCGCATTCTGCACCATTGCCTTCAGCACCTCCTCGCGCGGGCCGAAGGCGCGCCGCATCCCCGCGTCCAGCACCAGAAGCGTGTCGCATTCGGCAATCGCCGCGGGCCGGTGCGCCATGATCAGCACCGCGCCGCCCGCCGCCTTCATCCCCCGCACCGCGGTGTTGAGCGCGAGCGACCCCTCGTTGTCGAGATTGGCATTCGGTTCGTCGAGCACCAGCAGCGCCGGATTGCCGTAAAGCGCCCGGGCCAGGCCCACGCGCTGGATCTGCCCGCCCGAAAGCCGCCCGCCCGCCTGCGACACCTTGGTGTCATAGCCCTCGGGCAGATCAAGGATCAGCTGATGCGCCGCCGCCCGTTTCGCCGCATCGACGACCATTTCCGGGTCGGGATTGGCCGACAGCCGGGCGATGTTTTCGGCGATCGTGCCATCGAACAGCGTCACCCGTTGCGGCAGATAGCCGATCAGCCCGCCCAGCACGTCGGGGTCGTATTGATCGAGCGCCGCGCCATCGAGCCGGATCGACCCGTTCGCCGGGCGCCAGACGCCGCAGATCGCCCGTGCCAGCGTCGATTTCCCCGCGCCCGAGGGGCCGATGATGCCCAGCGCCTGCCCCGGATCGACCCGGAACGACACCGCCCGCAGCGTCGCCGTTTGCGTGCCCGGTGGCACCACGGTCAGCGCCTGCGCCTCCAGCACGGCCCGCGGACGCGGCAAGGGCGTGCGCGGCATCTCGCGCGGGATCGTTGTCAGCAGGACCGACAGCCGTCCCCAGCCCTCGCGGGCGCGGGCGACCAGCGCCCAGCCGCCCACCGCCTGTTCGACCGGCGCGAGCGCCCGCCCCATCAGGATCGAGCCCGCCACCATCGCGCCTGCGGTCATTTCGCCCTGCAGCACGACATAGGCGCCCATGGCCAGGATCGCCGATTGCAGAAAGGCGCGGAAGGTCTTGGTGAAAGTGGCAAAGCCGCCGCCCAGATCAGAGGCCGCCAGCATCGACTCCACCGCCCGTTCGCGCGACTTGCGCCAGCGCAGGAACGAGGCCCCGCGCATGCCCAGAGCCTGCACCAGTTCCGATTCGTCGCGCAGCTGGTCGGCCAGCCGGTCCGAGGCGATCTGCGCCCCGGTCGCCGTCTGCAGCGGCTTCGAGGTCACCGACTGGTTGAGCAGCGTCACCCCGATCAGCAGCGCCCCGCCCGCGATCGACAGAAAGCCCAGATAGGGGTGGAAGATGAAGATGGCGCAGAGGAAGACCGGCACCCAGGGAATGTCGAACAGCGCCAGAAACACCGGCGAGGCCATCAGCTTGTTGATCGAATCAAGGTCGCGCAGACCGGCCATCGCCACCGGATCGTTCGGCACCAGACCGTTGCGGCGCAGCGCCGCCTCGAAGACGCGTGATTCCAGATCGGCCTGAAACCGCGCGCCGACCCGCGCCATCAGCCGCGCCCGCGCCAGATCCAGAAGCCCCATCGCGGTGAACAGGAACACCACCAGCAGGAACAGCGCCGTCAGCGTCTCGACCGACCGCGCGCCCAGCACGCGGTCGTAGACCTGCAGCATGAAGATCGGTCCGGTCAGCATCAGAAGGTTCACGAAAACCGAAAACAGCCCGACGCTCAGGAACAGCCGGGTGCTGGCCGACCGGGCGGCCCGCAACTCGGCCTTGCCGGCTGCAAGTTCATCTCGTTTCATTCTGCCCTCTTTGCCGCGGGACAGGATAGACTGCCCAAAAACATGTCTGAACGCAAAAACGTTAACGCATCGACTCCATAAAATCGCGCGCGGCGCCTTGTTTCCGCGCCTCGGTCTCCTTATTGCTTTCTGGGGTTTTACCGAAATCGAGGCGGTTGTCACCTGTCTTGACGCCGCGCGCCAAAGACGAGGCTGCACCGCGGCGAAGACGACACGAGGGGTTGATGGAACACAGATTTGGCCTCGTCCTGATCGCAGGTCTTGCGCTGGCCGGTTGTGCCGGTGGCCCGGCCGCGACCGGACCCGACGGACTGAACGACCCTTTCGAGGGCTTCAACCGCCATGTGCATGGCTTCAACAAGGGCATCGACCGGGCGCTGTTCAAGGCCGCGCCGGGCCAGCCGCGCAGCGTCGACAACGGCGTGCTGCGGGCGGTGTCGAATGCCGGCTCGAACCTGTCCTTGCCGGGCAAGGTGGTGAATGCGCTGCTGCAGGGCCGTCCCGAGCCCGCGGTGAAGAACACCTTCCGCTTCGTCATCAACTCGACCATCGGTCTGGCCGGGCTCTTCGATCCGGCGGGCAAGGATTTCGCCCTGCCCGAACAGGACACCGATTTCGGCGAGACGCTGGCCGTCTGGGGCATGGCCGAGGGGCCCTATATGGAATTGCCGGTCTACGGCCCCTCGACCGGGCGCGACGCGCTGGGCCGGGTCGCCGATATTGCGATGAACCCGATTGGGAAGGTGCTGGAAGGCGCCGATGCCACCGCCGCCTCGGCGACGCGGGTCGCGGGGAAAGTCGCCGACCGCAAACGCTATGGCGAATTGATCGAATCGGTGCTTTACGACAGCGCCGACAGCTATGCGCAGGCGCGGCTGCTCTATCTGCAGATGCGCCGCCACCAGCTTGCAGGCAAGGAGAATGACGATGCTCAGGCTTGGGACCCTTATGAAGACCCCTATGCGCAGTGATCGCCGCCAGTTTCTGCTGGGCGGGGCCGCCGCGCTGGTCTCGGCCATCGTGCTGCGGCCGGGGGCGGCGCTGGCGCTGACCGAGGATCAGGCCAAAGCGCTGATCGACAAGGCGGTGACCGATGTCAACGCCGCCATCGCCTCGGGCAAGACCGGCCCGGCGCTCTACAAGATGTTCGAAGACCTCTACATGCGCTATGCCGACGTGCCGACGATCGCGCGTTCGGTGCTGGGCACCGCGTCGCGCACGGCCAGCCCGGCGCAGATGCAGGCCTTTACCCTTGCCTTCCGCGGCTATGTCTCGCGCAAATACGGCAAGCGCTTCCGCGAATTCAGCGCCACCCGCTTCGAGGTCGTCGGCGCCCGCAAGGTGAAGACCTTCATCGAGGTGAAGTCGATCGCCTACATGCCGGGCGAGGCCCCCTTCGAAGTGCTCTGGCATGTCTCGGACAGGTCGGGCAAGAACCTGTTCTTCAACATGATCATCGAAGGCGTGAACATGCTGGCGGCCGAGCGCACGGAAATCGGCGCCATGGTCGATGCGCGTCGCGGCAATCTGGATGTGCTGATCGCGGATCTGAAAACGGCCGAGTGAGCGGCCCTTGCCGGAAATGAAAAACGCGGTCCCTCGGGGCCGCGTTTTTTTGGTCAGTAAAGCTGGCGCAGCATCGAATCGATCGCCTCGCCGAAGGATTGCGGCCCCTGCTGCGCAGGCGGTTGCGGCGGCTGTTGCGGCTGGGGCTGCTGAGGCCGGTCCGAGGTCACAAGCTGGCCATCCACCACCGGCACGCCGCCCTCGGGGATCGGATCGCCCGAGGACCAGGCCTGACCCGGATAGGAATTGCGCGGATCGGGCTGGCCGCGCCATTCCTCGGGCTGGGCCATCGGCAGCGGCGTCACCGGCTGGCCCTCCTCGACCCGGGTCATCACCTCGTGCCAGATTTCCGCGGGCAGGCCCCCCGCCGGTCACCCCGGTCAGCGGCTTGTTGTCATTGTTGCCCATCCAGACACCCGCGACGTAATCGGCGGTGAAGCCGATGAACCAGGCATCGCGGGCGGCCTGGGGTGGTGCCGGTCTTGCCTGCCACCTCGCGGCCCGGCAGCCGTGCCCGCATGCCGGTGCCCTGTTCGACGCCCTGATGCATCATCCAGATCAGCTGGCGGGCTGCCCGTTCGGAAATCACCCGCTCGCCGATGCCGGTTTCGGCGCCGAACAGCGGCTCGTCCTCGCCCTTGAGCCGCAGGTCGGTCAGCCCATAGGGCCGCACCGAGGAGCCGCCGTTCAGGATGCCCGCATAGGCGCCGGTCATTTCGAGCAGCGTCGATTCCGACACCCCAAGCGCCAGCGCCGGGCCGTCCGCCAGATCCGAGGCGAAGCCGAAATCCGCCGCGACCTTGCGCACCGCATCCAGCCCGACCTGCTGGCTGACCCGCACCGTTGCGGTGTTGACCGATTTGGCCAGCGCCCGCCAGATCGGGATCGGTCCCAGATAGTCCTTTTCGTAGTTCTTCGGCGACCACGGCCCCGAACCGCGCACATTGATCGTCAGCGGCGCATCCTCCACGATCGAATCCGGCGTCCAGCCCAGATCCAGCGCCGCCGCATAGACAAAGGGCTTGAAGGTCGAGCCGGTCTGCCGCCGCGCCTGCGTGGCACGGTTGAACGCCCCCGAGACCTTCAGCGCCCGTCCGCCCACCATCGCCCGCACCGCGCCATCGGCCGACATCACCACGATTGCCGCCTCGGCGGTCGAGCCCGCCTTGACCTTGGTTTCGAAGACCGCCTGCATCGCCTGCTCGGTGGCGGTCTGAATGCGCTGGTCGAGCGTGGTGCGGATCACCACATCGGCGGTGGCGTTCCTGCCGAAATAATCGGGAATGCTGTCCATCACCCAATCGGCGAAATAGCCGCCCGCCCGCGCCTGCGCCGCCTGGCTCAGCGTGGCGGGATGGGCCCGGGCCTCCTGCCATTCCGCGTCGCTCAGATAGCCCTGATCATGCATCAGCGCCAGAACCATGCCCGCCCGGTCCTGCGACCGTTTCAGGTTCGTCGTCGGCGCATAGGTCGAGGGCGCCTTGAGCAGCCCCGCCAGCATCGCCGCCTGTTGCGGGTTCACATTGGCCGCCGAAATCCCGAAATAGCGCTGCGAGGCGGCCTCGAAGCCGCGCGCCCCCGCCCCCAGATAGGCGCGGTTGAAATAGATCGTCAGGATCTCGTTCTTGGAATATTTGAGCTCCATCGCCAGCGCATAGGGAATCTCCTTGATCTTGCGCTTGACGCCGCCGGACCGGCAGTCGCTTTCGTAATCGGCCTCGGTCTTCCAGCGCTTCGGATCATAGGGAACGCCCAGGCACAGAAGCTTCGCCACCTGCTGGGTGATCGTCGAGCCGCCATTGCCCTCCAGCGGGCCGCGGCCTTCGGACAGGTTGATCGCGATCGCCGAGGCGATGCCGCGCGGGCTGATGCCGAAATGGCGGTAATAGCGCTTGTCCTCGGTGGCGATGATCGCGTTCTTCAGATGCGGCGAGACGCTTTCCGCGGTGGTCTGGCCGCCGAAGGTTTCGCCGCGCCAGGCGAACACCTTGCCGTCGGTGTCCAGCAGCGTGACCGAGCCGCGGTTGCGGCCATCCAGAAGCGCGGTGTAATCGGGCAGCTGGCTGTAGAAATAGAATGTGGCCAGACCAAGGATCAGCCCGACCACGGCCGCGCTGCGCCAGACCGCGCCCCAGATCACCGCGAAGACGAAGCCGAAAAGCCCCAGAACCAGCCCCGAGAGGCCGCCGCCCCGCCCCGGCGGAGGCGGGCCGCGGCGCTTGCGCGGGGGCTTCGGTTTGCCGGGCGGGGGCGTCTTCGCCGTGGAAGCCGCCGCCTGCCGTGATGCGTAGCGCCTGTCCGCCACCAGCGGCCCGCGCCGCCCGCCTGATCCTGCCATTTCCGCCCCGGTGCCTGTTGCGCCGCGCAACTTACACCGCCGAAAACGGGATGTGGAGACGCAACCCGTCACGATTCGGTTTTTCGAAAGCGTAAAAACAAGGCGCTGCGCGTAATTTGTGCGTTTTCGGGCGGAAATCGGTTTTTTCCTGCTGCCGGTTTAAGCAGCTTTCCTTGTGCGAAACGCTCTGCCCGCGCCTTGATACCCTCACAACGGTGCCCCGGGCATCGGAGCGGCTGACAATAGGAAGGGACATCACGTGAAACTCATCATTGCAGCGATCAAACCGTTCAAGCTCGAGGAGGTCCGCGAGGCGCTGACCGGCATCGGCGTGCGCGGAATGATGGTGACGGAAATCAAGGGCTTTGGTGCGCAGTCGGGGCACACGGAAATTTATCGTGGCGCCGAATATGCGGTGAATTTCGTGCCGAAGGTGAAGCTTGAAATCGTCGTGGCCGACAATCTGGCCGACGAGGTGGTCGAGACGATCCTGAAAGCGGCCAAGACCGACAAGATCGGCGACGGCAAGATCTTCGTGCTGGACGTCAACCAGGCGGTGCGGGTGCGCACCGGCGAAGCTGGCGACGAAGCGCTGTAAGAACCACAGGGGAAACAGGGACAATGAACAATCTGACCAAACTGACGGGTCTTGCGG
Organism: Rhodobacter capsulatus; assembly: GCF_052363185.1. Classification (GTDB taxonomy): domain Bacteria; phylum Pseudomonadota; class Alphaproteobacteria; order Rhodobacterales; family Rhodobacteraceae; genus Rhodobacter; species Rhodobacter capsulatus_E. Next base: position 247,428 of record NZ_CP198955.1, read on the forward strand.
CGGCGCTGGCTGCTGCGGCCCTGCCTGCCTTTGCGCAGGATGCGGCCGCGCCGGTGGCGGAAGCCGCTGCCGCCGTCACCGAAGCCGCGGCGCCGATCGTCGACAAGGGCGATGTCGCCTGGATGATGACCTCGACGCTGCTTGTGCTGTTCATGATCATTCCGGGCCTGGCGCTGTTCTACGGCGGTCTGGTGCGCAGCAAGAACATGCTGTCGGTGCTGATGCAGACGACGATGATCACCTCTGTGGTGATGATCGTCTGGGTGCTTTGGGGCTATTCCTTCGCCTTCGGCGGCGGCACCAACCCGTTCTGGGGCGGTCTGGGCAAGGTCTTCCTCTCGGGCGTGACGGGTGAAAGCCTGGCGGCCACCTTCACCGATGGCGTGATGCTGCCGGAATATGTGTTCATCGCCTTCCAGATGACCTTTGCCGCGATCACGCCCGCGCTTTATGTCGGCGCCTTCGCCGAGCGGATGAAATTTTCGGCGGTGATCCTGTTCACCGTGCTTTGGGTCACCGTGGTCTATTTCCCGATCGCCCACATGGTCTGGGATGCCTCGGGTCTGATCTTCAACTGGGGCGCCATCGACTTTGCCGGCGGCACCGTGGTGCATATCAACGCCGGGATCACCGGTCTGATGGCGGCGATCGTTCTGGGCCCGCGCGTCGGTTTCGGCCGCGAGAACATGGCCCCGCATTCGATGACGCTGACCATGGTCGGCGCGATGATGCTCTGGGTCGGCTGGTTCGGCTTCAACGCCGGGTCCAACCTTGAAGCGACCTCGGGCGCGACGCTCGCGATGCTGAACACCTTCGTTGCCACCGCTGCCGCCGTTGTCAGCTGGTCGGCCACCGAAGCGCTGTTCCGCGGCAAGGCCTCGGGTCTGGGCGCGGCTTCGGGCATGGTCGCGGGTCTCGTGGCGATCACCCCGGCCTGCGGCACCTCGGGCCCGGTCGGCGCGATCCTGCTTGGCCTGATCGTCTCGCCGGTGTGCTACTTCTTCGTCACCAAGGTGAAGGCGATGTTCAAATACGACGACAGCCTGGACGTCTTTGGCGTGCATGGCATCGGCGGGATCGTCGGCGCGGTGATGACCGGCGTGCTGATGGCGCCTGCCTTCGGCGGCACCGGCGGCGACGATTTCTCGATCGTGTCGCAGGTGATCATCCAGATCAAGGCGGTCGTCGTGACCATCGCCTGGGCGGGCATCGGCTCGATTATCCTGCTCTACATCGTCAAGGCCGTCACCGGCCTGCGTGTGGCCACCGATGACGAGCGTCAAGGCCTTGACCTGACCACCCATGGCGAAAGCGCCTACCACTCGTAAGGTTTTGGTTCGCAAGATCGAAAGGCCCGGGGTTTGCGCCCCGGGCCTTTTCACATCTCAATCCGCATGCGCGGCGGGGGGCGCGCTGACCCCGGGCGGCGCGGCGGTCGGACGGCGCAGCAGGAAGGCCAGTGGCAGCGCCGCCAGCGTCACCCACATCAGCGCCTCGAAATCATCGACATAGGCCACCATCGCCGCCTGCGCCGTGACGATCTGGTTCACCACGCTCCAGAACGCGCCCTCGCCATATTGCGCGGTCATCGACTGCATCATCGCCCCCCCGGCGCCGCTCATCATCCCGCTGAAATTCGGATCGTAAAGCGAGATATTGGCGACCAGCTCGGTGTGGCTGATCTGGGTGTTGCGGGTCAAAAGCAGGGTGACGATGGAGATCCCGATCGACGAGCCGATATTGCGCACCAGACTGAAAAGCGCCGTCGCATCGCCGCGGAACTGCGGTGCGATGGTGGCGAAAGCCACGGTTGACAGCGGCACGAAGACCAGCCCCAGCCCCAGCCCCTGAATGAAACCCGAGACGATGATCGGCACCGCGTTCATCTGGGGCCCGAAGCCCGTCATGATGTAAAGCGACCAGGAGGTGAACAGAAGCCCGGTGATCACCAGCTTGCGGGCATCGACGACGCGCAAGAGTTTCCCCGCCGCGATCATCATGATCATCGTTCCGACGCCGCGGGGCGCCATCACCATGCCGGTGGTGATCACGGGGTAGCCGAACAGCGCCGAAAGCATCGGCGGCAACAGCGCCAGCGAGGCCAGAAGCACGATGCCGACGATGAAGATCAGCACCAGCCCGGTGGCGAAATTGCGGTCGGCGAACATCTTCGGGTCCAGGAACGGATGCTCGACCCCCAGGATCCAGATCACGAAGACCCAGAAGCCGCAAACCGAGATCGCCAGCTCGATCCAGATTTCGACCGAGTTGAACCAGTCCACCTCGCCGCCGCGGTCCAGCATCAGTTGCAGCGCGCCGACGCCCAGCCCCAGCGCGGCAAAACCGACGAAATCAAAGAGCCGGACCCGCCGCGGCATCTGTGGCAGATAGGCGGCAAGGCCCGCCAGCGCGATGATGCCCAAGGGCAGGTTGATGAAAAACACCCAGCGCCAGTTCAGGGTTTCGGTCAGGTAGCCGCCCAAGGTCGGCCCGATGATCGGCCCGACCATGATCCCTGCGCCCCAGATCGCCATCGCCTGACCGTGCTTTTCGCGCGGGTTGATGTCGAGGAGGAAGGTCTGCGACAAGGGCACGATGGCGGCGCCGAAGACCCCCTGCGCCATGCGAAAGAACACCATGGATTCAAGGCTCCAGGCGATACCGCAGAGCATCGAGGTCACGACGAACCCGGCCACCGAGGCAATGAAGACCTCTTTCCGGCCGAAGCGTTCCGACATCCAGCCCGACAGCGGCGTGACGATGGCCGAGGCAACGATATAGGAGGTCAGCACCCAGTTGATCGTATCGGCGGACGCGCCAAGGTCGGCCCGCATCGAGGGCAGGGCGACATTGGCGATGGTGGTGTCAAGCACCTGCATGATCGTGGCCAGCATCAGCGACGCCGTGATCAGCCCGTGATGCTTGACCGGAACGGGGCCCTGCATGGCTCAGTTCCCGGCGATGGCGGGCTGGCCCTCGACCCGCATCACTAGCGCGTCAAGGTTGGTCTTCGCCTTGGTGTCGACGGTGACCGCGGCCGAAAGCCCGGTGCGCAGGGCGGGCAGGTCGGTCGTCTCGGTCAGACGCAGCGTGACCGGCACGCGCTGGGTGACCTTGACCCAGTTGCCGGTGGCGTTCTGCGCCGGCAGCAGCGAAAACTCCGCCCCGGTGCCTGCGCCGACGGCTTCGACCACCGCTTCGAAGTCCTTGCCCGGGAAGGTTTCGAATTCCACCTCGGCCCTTTGGCCCGGGGCCATCTTGCCGATCTGGGTTTCCTTGAAATTCGCCTCGATCCAGGTGTCGCCGGTTTCCACCAGCGAAAACAGCGCCGCGCCCGCGGCGACGAACTGGCCCGGCTTGAAGCTGTCGGCCTTGTAAACGACGCCATCGGCGGGGGCTTTCACCTCGGTCAGGCCCAGATTGTAGGCGGCCTTGTCGCGCGCGGTCAGCGCGGCCAGCACGGTCGGATGGGCGTCGGTCGCCACCTGCGGATCGCCGCCAAGCGCCGCCAGCGCGGCGGCCACGCCCTGTTTCGCCGCCGCCAGACTTTCCAGCGCCGAGCTGGCATCATGCCGGGCCGCATCCAGCGCCGATTCGGTGCCCGCGCCGCGGCCGGTGATCGCCTCCTGCCGCTTCAGCTCGGACGCCAGATAATCGGCGGTGTCCTGCGCCACCTGTTCCTGCGCCTGCGCCAGATTATAGGCCGCGCGCAGCTGGGCGACCTGCAGCCGCGCCTGCGCCAGCGCCGCATCGGTCTGGGCAAGGGCAATCCGGTAGGGCTCGGGATCGACGCGGAAGAGCGGCTGGCCCGCCGTCACCCGGTCATTGTCATGCACGAAGACCTCGGTCACCCGGCCCGACAGATCCGAGGCGACGGAGATTCGCGCCTGTTGCACGGCGGCATTCTCGGTCGTTTCGTAGCGGCCCGAATCCAGCCAGACCCAGCCGCCCGCCAGAACCAGCGCGACGGGCAGCGCCGCCATCAAAAGTTTCTTCGGCGATTTCTTCGGGGCTTGCGTCTCAACGGTCATGGTCGGTCTCGGTCGGTTGCGAAAGGTTGCTGATGATCCGGCGCAGCATCGCCGTCATCGTTTCAGAAGCGTCGGGGGGGGGAAGGCCCGCAAGCGCCTCGGCATAGATGCTGTCGGCGATGTGGCGGGCCGCGCCGATCTGGGCGCGGGTCTGGTCGGTGGCATGGACGATGCGGATGCGCCGGTCATTCGGATCGGGGCGGCGTTCCACCCAGCCCGCTTCGGCCATCCGGTCGACCAGCCGGGAAAGCGAAATCGGCTCGATCTCCAGCAGCTCCGCCAGCCGCGCCTGCGGCAGCGGGCCGTGCCGCATCAGATTGACCAGCAGCCGCCATTGCGCCGAGGTCAGGCCAAGCGCGGCCGCCTGGCCCCTCGAAGCGCTTGCGCAGAAGCCGCGTCACGTCCTGCATCAGAAAGCCAAGGCTTTCGCGGGGTATGTCACAGTCGCTCATCATCCCTCCTGTGGAGGTGAGCAGATATATTATAAGCGTGCTTATGATATCAAGTGACAGGACATGCAAAAGGGCGACCCCGGGGGGCCGCCCTTGCACAGACTTTGTGCGACATCACACCCCGGCGGCGATGATCGCGCGGGCGAGGATCGGCACGGTCTTCGCGTTCAGCCCGGCGATGTTCAGCCGCGAATCGCCGACCATGTAGATCGCATTGTCGACGCGCATCTTTTCGACCTGCTCGGCCGAGGCGCCCAGCCGCGAGAACATGCCGCGATGGCGGGCGACGAAATCGAACCGGTCCGAGTTCGACAGCTGCCGCAGTTCCGCCGCCAGCTGCTCGCGCAGGCCCAGCATGCCTTTGCGGACTTCCTCAAGCTCGGTCATCCATTCCGCCCGCAGGGTCGGATCGGTCAGCACCATCGTCACCAGCCGCGCGCCATGATCGGGCGAGAAGGAATAGTTCTGACGGTTGAGGTAAGCGAGCGTGCCCTGCGTCACCTCTTTCGACGCCGCATCGGACAGGACCAGCAGGCAGCCGGTGCGTTCGCGGTAGATGCCGAAGTTCTTCGAGCACGACGCCGCAATCATCACCTCGGACAGGCGCGAGGCGATCAGACGGGTGCCCGCGGCGTCTTCCTCAAGACCGTCGCCGAAGCCCTGATAGGCCAGGTCGATCATCGGCACGGCGCCCTTGGCTTCCAGCAGGTCCGCCACGGCCGCCCATTGCTCCAGCGTCAGGTTCGCCCCGGTCGGGTTGTGGCAGCAGCCGTGCAGCAGCACGACATCGCCCGCCTTGATCGCCTGCAGATCTTCCATCATCGCCTCGAAAGCCACCGCGCGGGCGGCGCTGTCGAAATAGCGATAAAGCTTATAGTCCTGCTTCATGAAGGCGAGGATCGACAGGTGGTTCGGCCAGGTCGGGTCCGACACCCAGACGGTGCAGCCCGGATTGGCCAGACGGGCGAGTTCGAACGCCTGACGGCAGGCGCCGGTGCCGCCCACGGTCGCAAGGCACGACAGACGGTCGGCCGGATAACCTGCGCCCAGCACCATTTCCGCCATCGCGGCATGGAAGGCAGGCTCGCCCGCCAGCGCGGTATAGGTCTTGGTGGTTTCCGTTTCCCAAAGCTGCTTTTCGGCCGATTTGATCGCCCGCATCACCGGGGTCCGGCCTTCGGCGTCTTTATAGACACCGACGCCAAGGTCGATCTTGTCCGTCCGCGGATCGGCGCGGAACTGGCCCATCAGCGCCAAGATCTTGTCGGGCGCCTGAGCTTTGAGGGAATTGAACATCATGCTTCTCCGGTTGCGACGCGCAGGTCGTTGAACATGCCCCATTCGGCCCAGGAGCCGTCATAAAGGGCGTGATTGCGATGGCCGATGCGTTCCAGCGCCAGCACCAGCACGGCGGCAGAAACGCCAGACCCGCAGGTGGCAATGGCCGGTTTCGCAAGATCCACCCCCGCCGCCGTGAAGACCGCGCGCAGATCTTCGGGCGATTTCATCGTTCCGGCCTCGGTCAGCACGCTGTCCCAGGGCACGTTCTTCGAGCCGGGAATATGCCCCTGGCGCAGGCCGGGCCGCGGCTCGGGATCGGTGCCAACGAAGCGGCCGCGCGGACGGGCGTCGATGATCTCGTGATCGCCCAGCTTCGACGCATGCGCCACCTGCGTCACATCCTTGATCAGATGCGCCTGCCGCTGCACGGTGATGTGCCGGTCGCGCGGGATCGGGGCCATGTCCTCGGTTTCGCGACCCTCGGCCAGCCATTTCGGCAGCCCGCCATCCAGCACCGCGACATCGGTCTTGCCCATCAGCCGGAACAGCCACCAGACCCGCGGCGCGGAAAAGATGCCCAGCTGGTCATAGATCACCACCTGATGGCCATCGCCCACGCCCATCGCCCGCATCCGGGACATGAATTTCTCGACCGGCGGCGCCATATGCGGCAGCTCCGAGCGCGTGTCGGAAATCTCGTCGATATCGAAGAACCGCGCCCCCGGAATATGGGCGCTTGCATAGCCCGCCTTCGCGTCGCGTTCCATCGCAGGCAGGAACCAAGAGGCATCGAGCACCCGCAAATCGGGGTCGCGCAGATGCGCCTCGAGCCAGTCGGTGGAAACCAGTGTTTTCGGATCGTCCAAAGCCATTGCGCACCCTCCCGTCATCGCTTCGTGCTTAGACGCACGCGCGCAGCGGGGCAAGGGCAGAGGGCCTATCCGTTCTGCTTCAAAAGGCGCTGTTTTTGCCGGTTCCAGTCGCGTTTGGCCTCGGTCTCGCGTTTGTCGGCCAGTTTCTTGCCCTTGGCGACGCCCAGCTTCAGCTTCACCTTGCCGCGATCGTTGAAATAAAGCGCCAGCGGCACCAGCGTCATCCCCTCGCGCCCGACGGCCGTCCAAAGCCGCGACAGCTCCTTCTTCGAGACCAGAAGCTTGCGGTGCCGCCGTTCCTCATGGCCGAAGACGCTCGCCTGCTGATAGGCGGCGATATAGGAGTTGATCAGCCACAGCTCGCCATTCTCGATGCTGGCATAGCTCTCGGCGATGTTCGACTGGCCGGTGCGCAGCGCCTTCACCTCGGAGCCGAGCAGCATGATCCCGGCCTCAAGATCGCTCTCGATGGCATAATGGTAACGGGCCTGCCGGTTCTCGGCGATAAGCTTGGAGTTGGGGTCGGATTTCTGCGCCATGATCGCCTTGAGATAGGCGAGAGGCTGCGGCCTGTCCAGTGCGGCTTGGGGCGGCGCCTGGCGCCGCCTGCCGAATACGCTTTGGGGCGGCGCCTGGCACCGCCCCGGCCTGTGTCACTGATTCTGCTGGCAGGCGATGGCGGCTTCCAGCGCGGCATAGCTGTCGGTCAGGTCGATCGACATCACCTCGCCCGCCGCATTCGACAGCGTCAGCGTCTGCTTTTGCGCGATGTCCATCAGGAAGTCGACGCTGTCGAAGCCGATATCGACCCCGGGCAGGCCGTCCAGATGCAGCCCCTTGCCTTCGCCCTCATAGACCTGGCCATCGACATCGAAGCTGACCGGATAGGTCTTGTCATCCTCGATATCGCCCCAGGCGGCATTCATCGCCATCAGAT
>NZ_CP198955.1:257500-630000 GCF_052363185.1 Rhodobacter capsulatus
AGGTGGTTAGAGCGTACGCCTGATAAGCGTAAGGTCGATGGTTCGAGTCCATCTCGACCCACCATACCCCAGATGATCCGCAAAGCGGTTTCGGCCAAGGCCAGCGCGCCGCGAGGCGGAAAGTTGGGGCCTTAGCTCAGCTGGGAGAGCGCCTGATTTGCATTCAGGAGGTCATCGGTTCGATCCCGATAGGCTCCACCACTACAGTATCATCAAGCCCTTCGATGAAGGGTTTGATCATCCTGTAGGATGAATTGACATCGTTTAGAGAGAACATCAGCACTGCTGGTTGTCCGTGTAAGGGCAACAGGCGTGACCAGAATGGACCTTATCCCGGTCCGGTCATGCGACGAGTGGCAGTGCTGTCCAAGTCAAGTACACTAACCAAAATGCGTCGACTGAGGTCGATGCAACGCGACATTCTTCGGAATGTTGCGGGTAGTATACATGCTTTTGATCCGGACAGAAGCCTTGCTTCTTCTGGATCAAATCAAGCGCGAGAAGGGCGTTTGGTGGATGCCTTGGCAGCAAGAGGCGATGAAGGACGTGATACTCTGCGATAAGTCATGGGGAGCTGAGAATAAGCTTTGATCCATGAATTTCCGAATGGGGAAACCCACCTGAATGTCGGTTATGATTGCCCTAGGGCACTTCTTAATCGGCATAACCAGGTACTTTACTCCTGAATACATAGGGGTTTAGAGCGAACCCGGGAACTGAAACATCTAAGTACCCGGAGGAAAGGAAATCAACGATACTCCGTTAGTAGTGGCGAGCGAACGCGGACCAGCCGAGCCGTGAGAATGAGCAGAATGGTCTGGAAAGGCCAGCAATATGGGTGACAGCCCCGTATGCGAAGTTTGATCGGACGCATTAAGTAGGGCGGGACACGTGTAATCCTGTCTGAAGATCGGGGGACCACCCTCGAAGGCTAAGTACTCCTTGCTGACCGATAGCGAACCAGTACCGTGAGGAAAGGTGAAAAGCACCCCGACGAGGGAGTGAAACAGTTTCTGAAACCGGACGCCTACAAGCAGTCGGAGCTTCCTTGAGAAGTGACGGCGTACCTTTTGTATAATGGGTCAACGACTTGGTCTTACGAGCAAGCTTAAGCCGATAGGTGTAGGCGCAGCGAAAGCGAGTCTTAAAGGGCGTTGAGTTCGTGGGATCAGACCCGAAACCAGATGATCTAGCCATGTCCAGGATGAAGGTTGGGTAACACCAACTGGAGGTCCGAACCGACACCCGTTGAAAAGGGTCCGGATGAGGTGTGGCTAGGGGTGAAAGGCCAATCAAATCTGGAGATAGCTGGTTCTCCGCGAAAGCTATTTAGGTAGCGCCTCGGACGAATACCTGCGGGGGTAGAGCACTACATGGATGATGGGGGCCCACAGCCTTACTGAGTCTAAGTAAACTCCGAATACCGCAGAGTACTATCCGGGAGACACACGGCGGGTGCTAACGTCCGTCGTGAAGAGGGAAACAACCCTGACCAACAGCTAAGGCCCCCAATTCGTGGCTAAGTGGGAAAGCATGTGGGATTTCCAAAACAACCAGGAGGTTGGCTTAGAAGCAGCCATCCTTTAAAGATAGCGTAACAGCTCACTGGTCTAGTCAAGAGATCCTGCGGCGAAGATGTAACGGGGCTCAAGCCACGAGCCGAAGCTTTGGATGTGCAGAAATGCACGTGGTAGCGGAGCGTTCTGTGATATAGCACCTTCCGACTTTAGCTCTCCTTCGGGAAAGCCTTGGTCGGAGCGGTGCTGACTGTGAAGCCGGCCTGTGAGGGATCCGGTGGAGTGATCAGAAGCGAGAATGTTGACATGAGTAGCGACAAAGAGGGTGAGAGACCCTCTCGCCGAAAGTCCAAGGGTTCCTGCTTAAAGCTAATCTGAGCAGGGTAAGCCGGCCCCTAAGGCGAGGCCGAAAGGCGTAGTCGATGGGAACCACGTTAATATTCGTGGGCCAGGAGGATGTGACGGATGCTCACTGTTGTTCGACCTTATCGGATTGGTCGGGCAGCTGCGGTGTCCCCTGGAAATAGCCCTCCATATGACCGTACCCTAAACCGACACAGGTGGACAGGTAGAGTATACCAAGGCGCTTGAGAGAACCACGTTTAAGGAACTCGGCAAAATGCCTCCGTAAGTTCGCGAGAAGGAGGCCCCATTCGCACGCAAGTGTGGGTGGGGGGCACAAACTAGGGGGTGGCGACTGTTTACTTAAAACACAGGGCTCTGCGAAGCCGTAAGGCGACGTATAGGGTCTGACGCCTGCCCGGTGCTGGAAGGTTAAAAGGAGGTGCAAGCTCCGAATTGAAGCCCCAGTAAACGGCGGCCGTAACTATAACGGTCCTAAGGTAGCGAAATTCCTTGTCGGGTAAGTTCCGACCTGCACGAATGGCGTAACGATCTCCCCGCTGTCTCAAACGTGGACTCAGCGAAATTGAACTGTGTGTCAAGATGCACACTACCCGCGGTTAGACGGAAAGACCCCATGAACCTTTACTCCAGCTTTGCACTGGCATCAGGATTGTGATGTGCAGGATAGGTGGTAGCCTTTGAAACCGAGACGCCAGTTTCGGTGGAGGCTCCTTGAGATACCACCCTTCGCACTCTTGATGTCTAACCGCGGTCCGTCATCCGGATCCGGGACCCTGCATGGTGGGGAGTTTGACTGGGGCGGTCGCCTCCCAAATCGTAACGGAGGCGCGCGAAGGTAGGCTCAGACCGGTCGGAAATCGGTCGTTGAGTGCAATGGCAAAAGCCTGCCTGACTGCAAGACTGACAAGTCGAGCAGAGACGAAAGTCGGTCATAGTGATCCGGTGGTCCCAAGTGGGAGGGCCATCGCTCAACGGATAAAAGGTACTCTGGGGATAACAGGCTGATGATGCCCAAGAGTCCATATCGACGGCATCGTTTGGCACCTCGATGTCGGCTCATCTCATCCTGGGGCTGGAGCAGGTCCCAAGGGTATGGCTGTTCGCCATTTAAAGAGGTACGTGAGCTGGGTTTAGAACGTCGTGAGACAGTTCGGTCCCTATCTGCCGTGGGTGTAGGATACTTGAGAGGAGTTGCCCCTAGTACGAGAGGACCGGGGTGAACGTTCCACTGGTGGACCAGTTATCGTGCCAACGGTAGTGCTGGGTAGCTATGAACGGACAGGATAAACGCTGAAGGCATCTAAGCGTGAAGCCCCTCAAAACCAGGTATCCCTTGAGGGCCGTGGAAGACCACCACGTCGATAGGCCGGAGATGTAAGTGCAGCAATGCATTCAGTTGACCGGTACTAATTGCCCGATTGGCTTGATTTGATCCAGTAGCAGCAAGGCTCATGATCAAAAGCAAGTATACACTGGTTAGTAAGAAGAACGCTCCGCGCCGGCGCAATGCCGGAGGCCGCATCCGCGGCAGGAGCGCTTCTCAGTTCCTTGACTTGGACGTGGCTTCTTCCTCGGTTTGGTGGTCATAGCGTTGGCTAAACACCCGATCCCATCCCGAACTCGGCCGTTAAGGGCCAACACGCCGATGGTACTGCGTCTCAAGACGTGGGAGAGTAGGTCACCGCCAAACCTAGTAAGAAGCCAGTTCTCTCATGACGATAACAATACTCCCCGATCGCAAACAAAGCCCTCGGGACATAACGCGGGGTGGAGCAGCCCGGTAGCTCGTCAGGCTCATAACCTGAAGGCCGCAGGTTCAAATCCTGCCCCCGCAACCAAAATATACCGGAAAATCAAAGACTTCAAAGCTGAGCGTAACGCTCGGCTTTTGCGATTCCAAATTCTTGTCAACACCTGGTCAACGTTTAACGAGCCCCCCATCAAGGGGTCAGATAATCGTCGCCAGAGGCATCCGTCACTTCGGAAGATCCTCCCGGAACCGGTCCATCTGATGCATCCGCTCGTGCAGGATCGTCACGATGCCGACGTCCCCGTTCGACAGACGCCGCCAGTACACGAAATGATGGTAAGCGCCCGCTCATCGCCCTTTGCCTTGCGGCTTGACTATTCTCGGAAGTTCCAGGGCATGAGCGCGGCGATATCGCTTTGCATGTGCTGGTCGAGGATCTTGCGGAGCGTGGCGGCGATATAGGCCTCGGGGTTTATGCCATTGAGGCGGCAGGTGCCGATCAGTGAGGCGATGCGGGCCCAGGTTTTCGCCCCGTCGTCGGAGCCCGCGAAGAGCGCGTTTTTCCTCGTCAGCGGAATCGGACGGATCGCGTTTTCGACGCCGTTGGTGTCCATTTCGAGCCGACCGTCCGCAAGGAACCGGGTCAGCCCCGCCCAACGTTTGAGCCCGTATCGGATGTGCCGCGCGAGTTCGTTCGTCGAGGAGAGCTGCTGCAGGCAGCCCTCGAGCCAGGGCCGCAGGGCCTCGACGATCGGCCTGACGCCGCTTGAAAGTGCCACGGTGACGATCCTCACCACCGCGAGCGCCAGCATTCTGGAGATCGAACCCTTCTGTATGCGCCGTCTCTGACCCATTGAAATCGTCGGTTCCAGCCGGTCGCGTGAACGGCGATTTTCCTTCTGAAGTTTCAGAAGGAGGCCGTGATGGCGGATGGAGGCGAAGGTTTTGGTGGCCGGATCGATGTGATTTCGCGGACACGGGGTTATCGGCGTTGGCCGGATGAAGTTAAGGCGCGGATCGTGGCGGAGAGTTTTCAGCTCGGCGCACGGGTCGGCGATGTCGCGCGTCGTCATGGGGTTCTGCCGCACCAGCTGTCGGATTGGCGCCGTCAGGCGCGGGCGGGGCGTCTGGCCTTGCCGGAGGAGGCGGTGGCGGACTTCGCCGCTGCTTTCGTGCCGCTGTCGGTGGAACCGGCGGTTGACGGCGACGCGGCGGCCGCGACCGACGGCGTGAGCATCGAGATCGGCAAGGGCGTCGTGTTGCGGGTTCCCGACGGCATTCCGGGCGCCCGGGTGGCCGAACTGGTCAAAGCCCTGCGGGATCTGGCATGATCGTCGCGGGCCAGCGTCTGCCTGTCCTGATCGCGACGAAGCCTGTGGACTTCCGCTGCGGGCATCAGGCGCTCGCGCTGATGGTGCAGAGCGAGCTGAAGCTCGACCCGCATTCCGGGGTGACGGTGGTGTTCCGTTCGAAGCGCGGCGACCGGCTGAAGATCCTGGTGTGGGACGGAACCGGGATGGTGCTGGTCTACAAGGTTTTGGAACAGGGCAGCTTCGCCTGGCCGAAGGTGCAGGACGGGGTGATGCGACTTTCGCGGGCGCAGTTCGAGGCCTTGTTCGAGGGCCTCGACTGGCGCCGGGTTCTGGCACAGCGGGTGCAGGCGCCGACTGCGGCGGGATGACTCGGCGGGCAGATTTTGGGCTTGTTTTATTGGGCTTTCCTCCCGGATCGGGTAGAAAGGCGCATGTCGCAGCCTTTCGATCTCAGCCAGTTTCCGGACCTGCCGCCCGAGGTGGTGCAGGCCTTTGCGGCCCAACAGGCGGCGTTGGAAGCGGCCCGGTTCGAAGCCTCGGTGGAGCGCGCCGCACGGGAGCATGAGCAGTCGGTTGGGGCCGAGAAGGACGCCTTCATCGCCGAGCTGAAGGCGCTGCTCGCCAAGCTGGAAGGTCAGGTTCAGGATTACCGGCGCACGAAGTTCGGGCCGAAGTCGGAAAAGCTCGATCCGGCGCAGCTGGAATTGGCGCTGGAAGATCTGGAAACGGCGATTGCCGAAACGCAGGCCCATATTGCCGCCGTCGAAGACCGGATCGCCGCCAACGAACCGGATCCCGAGAAACAAACGCCGCGCCCCCGCGCAAGGCCGGGCTCTGCCGAGAGCCTGCCGCGGGTCGAGCGGGTGATCGAGCCCGAAAGCATCATCTGTCCCTGCGGCTGTGGCGACATGGTCCGGATCGGCGAAGACAAGACCGAGCGGCTCGATTACATCCCGGCGCGCTATCAGGTGATCGCCACGATCCGCCCCCGATATGCCTGCCCGAAGGGCCGCACAGGTGTGGTGCAAGCCAAAGCTCCCGCGCATCTGCTCGAGGGGAGTTGGCCGACCGAGGCGCTGCTGGCGCAAATCGCCGTCTCCAAACATTCCGAGCACATGCCGCTGAACCGCCAGGCGGTGGTGATGGCGCGGCATGGCGTGCCGATCGACCGCTCGGTTCTGGCCGACTGGATGGGCCGCACCGGCGCGCTGATCGCCCCCGTGGTCGAGCACATGGCCAAGCGCCTGATTGCGGAAAGCACCCGTCTTTACGTTGATGAAACGACGGCCCCGGTGCTGGATCCGGGGAAAGGCAAAACCAAGACCGGCTATCTCTGGGCGGTGCTGCGCGATGATCGCGGCTGGGACGGGACGGCGCCTCCGGGGGTGGTGTTCCACTATCGCCCCGGCCGGAAGGGCACATATGCCGACGAAATCCTCGCGGGCTTCGAGGGCACGATCCAGGTCGATGCCTATGGCGCCTATACCCATCTGGCCACGCCGAAACGCGCGGGCGGCAAGCCTTTGCAGCTGGCGTTCTGCTGGGCGCACGGCCGACGCCAGTTGATCAAGGCCAAGCCAAAGACAGGCTCGCCCATCGTCGACGAGGCGCTTTTGCGCATCGCCGCGCTTTACAAGATCGAGGATGCCATCCGCGGCGCCGCGCCCGACCGACGCCGGGCGATGCGGCAGGACCTCTCCCGCCCGTTGGTGGACGCGTTCTTCCTCTGGCTCGCGGCCCAGGCCAAGCGGGTCTCGAGCAAAACCGACCTCGGCAAGGCGATGATCTACATGCTCAAGCGCGAGGATGGTTTCCGGCGTTTCCTCGACGATGGCCGGGTCGACATGGACTCGAACCTGGTCGAGAACGCCATCCGCAGCCCGGCGATGAACCGCCGCAATGCGCTCTTCGCCGGTCACGACGAGGGCGGCCGCAACTGGGCCCGCTTCGCCAGCCTGATCGGCACCTGCAAGATGAACGGTGTCGAGCCTTACGCCTATCTGCGCGATCTCTTCACCCGCCTCGCCAATGGCCACCTGGCCAGCAACATCGACGCGCTGATGCCATGGGCCTATGCCCGGGGGGGGCGGAAAATGAGGCCCCCTCAGATCTCGTGAAATGAACTCATCAGGGATTCCCCCAGTGAGATCATTTGAGGGCGATACAAAGCCGCAACGCGCACCCGTCCGCTCGCTCCTCCGACACCCGCAAGAAAAATATCAATGGGCCGTGGCCGCCGCATACACCCTTCTCGGACGAGGCCTATGTGCATTCCCGCGCGCTCGATGCGACCTCGGGGCGGGCCAATTCCTATGTCCGCCACCAGCAGATCCCCGACCCTTCGGCGCTTTACAAGCTGCGGCTGCGCAGCCTGAACCACGCCGCCTGGAAGCCGGTGACCGGCGCGGTGGCGGGCTCGGGCGGGGTGATCCGGCTCACCGTCGCCGCGCATGGGCTTGCGACCGGCAACCTTGTCTGGGTCGAATATCTGAACGGCGTGAGCAATGCCGGGGCGGAGCTGCGCGGCAACTTTACCGTGACGGTGATCGACGCGAACCAGATCGACCTGCAGGGCACGGTCTTCGCAGGGGCCTACATCGCGGGCTCGGGCCGGGTTGCGCTCGCCGCTGCGCCGACGGCGGTCAGCCTGCAGATGTCCTTCATCAACTGCCAGGACTATGCCGAGCTTACCGCGGAAATCACCGCCGGGCGCGGCCAGATCGTCGAGGGACAGGCGATTGCCGCACGCACGGTCGCGGGCTCGGTGGTGACGGCCACGGCGGTCGGTCCCGTCGCCCATGACGGCGCGCGCGGTTCGACGGCCCCGGTGATCGTCGCCGCCCGCGCGGTGACGGCGGCCTATGCGAGCGTCGCCAGCGGCGATGTGGCCGATCTGATCACCACGGTGCAGGGCGTGCAGGTGGTGCGCCCCTGGCAGATCCCCGAATTGGAATGGAGCTCAGCCGCCGCGGCAGGCGGGATCACCAACACCAGTGATGTGGTTCTGGGCGCAGCGGCCGGGGCCGGGCTGCGGCGGTTCGTGACCGCGCTGCAGCTGAAGAATGCGGGGACGGTCGCGACAGAGGTGGTGCTGAAGGATGGCGCGACGGTGATCTGGCGCGGGCATCTTGGCGCCTCGATGACGCTTTCGGAAAGCCACCAGTTCGCCGATCCGCTGCGCACGACGGCCAACACGGCGCTGAACGTCGCCTGCATCACCACCGGCGCGCAGGTCTATGTGAATGCGCAGGGCTTCATCGCGCCATGACGGTCTTTGCCGCGGCCGTCGATCGGCTGTTCGAGCACCCTGCCCTTGCGGCATCGGCGCTCTGGATCTCGGCCGCCAGTGCCGAGGAACGCCAGATCAGGGTCATCGCCCGCGCGCCCGACCGGGTGACCGACTTCGGCGCGGGGCGGTTTGTCAGCGACACAACGATGGTGGACGTGCGCGTGGCCGACCTGCCCGCGCCGCGGCCCGGCGATCTGATCGTCATCGGCGCCGAGCGCTTCGTGATCCAGGGCGAGCCGCTGCGCGACCGAGAGCGGCTGATCTGGACGCTGGACCTGCGGCCTGAGTGAGCCCGATGAAGCTGAAACTCGACATCCGGCCCGACCTCGTCGCGCTGATGCGGGAGGAAATCCGCGCGGGCGAAAAGGCCGTCACCACGGCGATGCACGACGCAGGCGCCCGCCTGAAATCGGCCTGGCGCGGGCAAATCGTGCAGGCGGGGCTTGGCACAAGGCTTGGGAATTCGATCCGGCTCGCGACTTATCCGAAGGGTGGTGAAAGCCTGAATGCAGCGGCGCTCGTCTGGTCGAACGCCCCGGTGATCGTCGGAGCGCATGACACGGGGCCGCTGATCCGGTCGAAAGACGGCTTCTGGCTCGCGATCCCCACCCCGGCCGCAGGCAAATCCACCCGTGGCGGCCGGATCACCCCGGGCGCATGGGAGCGCCGCACCGGGTTGAGGTTGCGGTTCATCTATCGCCGCCGCGGCCCGAGCCTGCTTGTGGCCGAGGGGCGGTTGAACAGCAAAGGCCGCGCCGTGGCGTCCCGCTCGAAAACCGGCCGCGGGCTGGCGACGATGCCGGTATTCCTCCTGGTGCCACAGGTCAGGCTCCGCAAGCGACTCGATCTGGCGCGGGAGGCCGAGCGGGCCATCGACGCCGTTCCGGGGCGCATCGCGGCGGGGTGGGTCACACCGCTTTCGAGGCAAAAGAGCTTGGAGGCCACTGCTCTATGCCAACAGCCTCTCGACGAAAGTGCTTGCTTTCGACCAGATTCTTGCCCGTCCCCCCTTGTTACCGAATACTGCCCAGCGCAGATAATCGACATATAGGACAACGAGCATAGGCGGATTTCAGGAATGACCTCGATTGATATTCTCGAGCCGCTTCGGCAGCGTCGTTCTCGGCTGGAGAGGCTCGCCGATCAGGTCAAGGCACTAGAGAAAGGCCGTGATGAGCTTGAGCGCGCGATAGCTGACTACAAGGCCTTCCGGCCAGAGATTGAAAAGGGCAAGATCGACAGCCTAGAGAGCTCTGCAAAGGTCGGGCCAGAGACGGGCGCCGCGCGGTTGAAGCCCTCAAGACCCTTCAGCGGCGCAACCTGTTCGAAGCCAACCTTGCGCGACCAGGCATAAACCGCGGCGGCCTCATAGCCGGTGTCGATGCCGAACCGCGCCACAGTCATGAAGGCGCCGTTGGCATGCTGCCATGACCGACCGAGTAGCGCGGTCAGCTTGTCCCACGCAGCAGGATCGTCAGGCCCGCCCGGAATGACGATGTGATCGACGAGCCAGCTTTCCAAGCCTCGCCCCCAGGCCCAGATATCGATCTCGATTCGGTCCTTCTGCACATCGGCGCCCGCGGTGAGGAACAGCCCCGCCATCGGCACGGTGCCCGGCTTCCACGTCTCCCGCCGATCCGCCAGCCGCTGCCATTCCGGCGCATCGCCCGACTCGACCCAAGTCTCGCCCAGAAGGGTGTTGCGCGCCGCGCGCAGCATTTCCTCCGAACCCTGTGCCGCCAGCCATTCCCGTGCGACGTCGGCCCAGCTCTTCCAGCCCAAGGGGGAATAGAGGGCCGACAGGTGAAAGCCGATGGCCTTCGGATCCGTCGCGACGGCCGTTGCCCGCCACTCGCCCCGCGCCAGCATCTCGGTCTTGTGGTGCTCGGCGATGGGGCGTTCGCAGCCCTCGCAGTGATAGGCCGCGGTCTCTGGCTTCCCCTTCGCCCAGCGCAGCCGGTCGAACTGCAGCCATTGCATCGCCCCGCAATGCGGGCAGGGGACAAAATAGCGCCGCTGGTCGGACGCCTCGAACTCCCGCTCGATCCGGCTCAGCCCCCGGATCGTCGGGGTCGAGACCATGAACACCTTGCGCCGGTGCGCGAAGGTGGTGGTCCGAGCTTCCGCCAGCGTGACCGGGTCGCCTTCCTCGTCGGCCGAGGCCGGATAGGCATCGACCTCGTCGAGAAACACATAGCGCGCGGGCATCGACCGCAGGCCGGTCGCCGAATTCGCGCCGGTCAGCACGAGTATGCCGCCGGGGAATTCTTTTGAGAGCATCGAGTTCCCGGCGTCCCGCGACCGGGCCGGGCTGACCCGTTCGCTGAGCGCCGGGCTTTCGGCGATCAGCGGGTCGATCCTGCCCCGCGAGGATCGCTTCGCCATCTCGACCGTGGGCAGCACCGCCAGCATCGGCCCCGGCGCATGGTGGATCACGAAGCCGATCCAGTTGTTGCCCGCTTCCGTGGCGCCCACCTGCGCCGCCTTCATGAAGCTGATGCGCTGCGCCGGATGGCTGGGCGAGAGCGCATCCATGATGGCGCGAAGATAGGGCGTGCGCGCGGTGCGATACCGCCCCGGTTCGGCCGAGGCGCGCGAGCCGAGCCAGCGATGCGCATCCGCCCATTCCGACACCGTCAGGTCCGGATCGGGGCGCAGCCCCTGCCGCCAGACCCGGAGCAGATCCTCGGCGCCGTCGAAGCCGAGGTCGAGACCCTCCGTCAGGTCGTTGTCATCATCCGAGCGAGACCCGAAGATCGGCGAGGGCGTCGAGCTGCTCTCTGACATGGGCTTCCAGCACCCTCTGCAGGATCGCGGTCTCGATCGTCACCGATGCCCCGGATTGTCGTTCCACCTCCGCCATGATCTGCGCTGCCATCAGCGCTGCCACCCGTCCGGGCCAGGTCACCCACGCGTCCCGTTCCTGACGCGCCAGCCGAAAGACGAGGGTTTCCGCCCGCGCCCGATCGACCAGCGTGCCCTTCTTCTTCTGCACCGCCAGCTGGCGTTCCTGCGCCGCATAGACCGTGAGCGCCGTGCGGGCCTTGATGTAGGATGTCGTGTCGCCGGGGCCGCTCGTCAGACCATCGCCGCCAAGGGACCGGCGCTGCTGGTCGGGGTCCGTCATCTCCGCCCGCCGCAAATCCGAGGCCGCGGCATTGATCGACCCGTCGTCATAAACCACCAGCCGCCCGTTCTTGCGCGCCTTTTGCACCCCGCCGCGCGACAGGCCGGAATGCGCCGCATACTCGCGTTCGCTCATGCCCTTCATGGCGCTGTGATGCCTGTCAAGATATTGAAAATAAATGGGAAATAACAATCATTCCCGTTGATTGTCTCCCCCTCCAGAGCGATTCTGCGATCAGGAATTCCCCCCCGGATCGGAGACCAGACCTTGACCACAACCGCCAAACCCACCTCCACAGCGCCCGAGACGCTGATGCTCGACATCGCAAAGCGCCACTTCTTCGTCGAGACGCTGGACACACGTATGAGCGACGGGCTCGATTTCCACGACGTTGCCGTCTGGGCGATGCGCGCGGCGCTCGCTGAAGCCTATGCCGCGGGCCTCGCCGCGGCCCGGCGCTGAGGGAGGGCTAAGCGATGATCCACCGCCGCAACACCGACAAAGCCCTCGACGCCTTCATCGCCGCCAAGGCCGAGATCGACGTGATGCTGGAGCGCCTGAAGGTCCTCAGCGACGACCACTTCGAGACCCACCCCGACGAGATCCATTGGGGGCATGTGGGCACGCTGAAGCACTACGCGGGCCTGCTGCGCCAGGTCACCGACAGCGCTTTCAAGGAAGGCGAACACGCCGCCTGACGCGCCAACACGCGCGAGAGCCGCCCCGCCCGGCAGCGCGGGGCTTGCCTCCGTAGAAGGCGCGCACTGCGCGCGCCCAAGCGCCCGGAGGCCCCGATGACCACCCCGTCCGACACCCAATCCCTGATCCTGTCCCGCGCCGCGACCCGGCCCGGCAACATCGCCCTGCCGCTGCCCGAGGGGCTGGTCGGCGCCGCCGCCAAGATGGTCGTTGGCAAGATGATCGCCCGCGGTTGGCTCGAGGAGGTCGAGGCAAACCTGCGGCGCGGCGAGCCGATGTGGCGCGAGACCGGTGACGGCTTTGGGACCACGCTGATCGCCACCGAGTCCGGGCTGGAGGCTATCGGGATCGAGCCGGTGGTGGCCAGCGCCGTTGCCAGCGCGCGGAGGGCGAAGCCGGAACCGCTTCAGACGCCCAGCGACACCGACACAGCGAAACCCGTCGCCATCCGCGCTGGCACCAAGCAGGCGCAGATCATCGCTATGCTCCAGCGCCCCGGGGGCGCGACGGTCGCCGACATGGTCGAGGCCACCGGATGGTTGGCCCACACTGTTCGGGGTTCGATCTCGGGGGCGCTGAAGAAGAAGCTGGGCCTGCCCATCAGCGCCGAGAAGGTCGAGGGCAGGGGGACGGTCTATCGTTTGTGCAGCTTTCCCGAAACGCGGCCGAAGATTGACTCTCTGGATACGCCTTGAAATAACGCTGCAAGTTGAGAGCATTGAATTCATCCCTGAGGTCGAAATGACGCGCTGGATCTTTCGCATCCTTCTTCTCGCTATCTTGGGCATTGCCTCATTCATGGGATACGACTTTTATCGCGCTGGCAATCTGAGCCTTCCCGATCTTCCTGATGGAGCTTACACCCTTTCCTACAAAAGTGGATTTCGGGCGATTGTTCTCGATGCAGAAGTCTCTAACCCGATAGCCGGAAATGGATCGAAGTACTTTCGGTCGTTGGGCGTTGCCAATCCGGATCGAAAATACCTGAGCGTGCCGTTTGACGTGCAGCCATGGTTCAAGGAGGCATGGTCGTGGTGCAAGTCGCCAACTGAACAAGAGAAGTCGGATCTTGAGCAGATGCCCGATGACTTCAAGCGCAGCGTAGCGAATGCTCGGTTCGAGGCGGTTTGCCGAATTGATGTTGATGGGACTGAGATCGTGCGAGGGCTTATATTCTCTGTCCCTCGGCTATAGGCATTCTCTCGTTTCATGTCTTTGGGCGCTTCGCCCCGTCGCCAACTCCCACCGCCGCACCGCAACGTCGCAATAGACCGGGTCCAGTTCTACCGCGCAGCAGCATCGCCCGGCGCGTTCTGCAGCGATCAGCTGGGTGCCGGAGCCGCAGAAGGGTTCGAACACCAGGTCGCCGGGATCGGTGAAGGCCTCCAGCACCGCCTCGACCAGCGCCACGGGGAACACGGCAGGGTGCGATCCGGCAGCACCCAGCCCGCCCTTGTGGCGCATGATCCGGAAGACGCTGTCGGGGATGCGGTGGCTCTGGATCGCGTTGCCGGTGCCGGTCTTGCGATGGACCGTGCCGTCGGCCCCGCGCAGGCCGCCGCCGCCGAGGGTTTCGCCAGCGTGCTTGCTCTCGACCGTCTTGTTCGGCTTCCGGGGCTGGCGGTTGAAGTGGAAGATGAACTCGTGCGAGGGGGCGAGACGCCCGTTCCAGTCGCCGGGCAGGCCGGGCCCCTGGTCCCAGACATACCAGCCGAAGCGCCGCCAGCCCTGCGCGCGCATCCAGTCAACCCAGCCTTCCCAATACGGGATCCATTGTAAGCGCCCGCTCATCGCCCTTTGCCTTGCGGCTTGACTATTCTCGGAAGTTCCAGGGCATGAGCGCGGCGATATCGCTTTGCATGTGCTGGTCGAGGATCTTGCGGAGCGTGGCGGCGATATAGGCCTCGGGGTTTATGCCATTGAGGCGGCAGGTGCCGATCAGTGAGGCGATGCGGGCCCAGGTTTTCGCCCCGTCGTCGGAGCCCGCGAAGAGCGCGTTTTTCCTCGTCAGCGGAATCGGACGGATCGCGTTTTCGACGCCGTTGGTGTCCATTTCGAGCCGACCGTCCGCAAGGAACCGGGTCAGCCCCGCCCAACGTTTGAGCCCGTATCGGATGTGCCGCGCGAGTTCGTTCGTCGAGGAGAGCTGCTGCAGGCAGCCCTCGAGCCAGGGCCGCAGGGCCTCGACGATCGGCCTGGAGAACCTCTGCCGGATTTTCACGCGCGTGGCCGGGTCACGGCCGCGGATTTCCTTTCGATGGCGTAAAGCTGCGCAATGCGCTCGACCATCTCGTCGCAGATTTCCGACGGCGTATCCTTGGCGAACTTGACGAAGCGGCGCCGCCAATGCGTCCAGCAATAGGCGATGTCCCATGGCTTTGCGGTCTTTTTCGGATCGGCCAGCTGGTCATAGCCGCCGTGGCCATCGACCAGCAGCGTGCCGCCGGAGAACCCTTGAGGATCTCTTGCGCGACCTTGCCTGCGCGACTGCGCGCGTGATGAAAGACCACGATCGGGGATCGCCGCCACCCCAGCCACGCTGATCGCGCAGCACCACCCAGAGCCAGTCGGTGCGCACCTCCCGGTGCCCGGCGCCAGCACCGGCACGGTGGTCTCATCCATCTGCAACCGGTCGCTGCGGCGCAACTCTGTCATCATCGCGTCGATCACCGGCGCCAGAAGCTGTGCCGCCCGCCCGGACCATTCCGCCAGCATCGTGCGGTCAAGATCGAGCCCCTGGCGGCGATAGATGTCGGCCTGACGGTAAAACGGCAGGTAATCGCCGAATTTGGCGACCATGCAATGCGCCACCAGCGCCTCGGTCGGCAGGCCGCGCGGCACCAGCCATTCCGGCGCCGGAGCCTGGGCATGCTGCGCGCCCGCGCAGGTCCGGCAGACATATTTCGGGCGCACCGTCACCAGCACGCGGAATTGCGCCGGGATCACATCGAGCCGCTCCGTCCGGCTTTCGCCAACCCTTTGCATCGCGCCGCAGCCGCAGGGGCAAAGGATGCTCTCCGGTTCGATGACCTGCTCGATCCGGGGCAGATGCGCGGGAAGATTGCCCTTGTTACGCTGCGGCGGAGCAGCTGGCGCCTTCCGGGGGCCGATCACCTTCTCGGCCGCTTCGCTGGCCGCCGCCAGCATCCCGGCCGCAGCCTCGACATCTTCGAATGGCAGGTGATGCTGGTCCGGATCGCCCTTCTCGGACTTCGCGCCGAAAGCATCGCGGCGCATCTGCGAGAGCAGGCGTTCCAGCCGCGCGCGCCTCCTCGACTGCGGCAAGACGTGTTTCCGCCTCGATCCGCGCGGTCTCGGCGGCAGCCCGCGCGGCTTCGGCCTCGGCCAGACGCCGTTCAAGATCTGCCACCCGGGCCGTGCTGGTGCTGCGTGATGCCATGGCCCGAGACTACCCCACAACACCCCGCAAGGACGCCATAAAACACGGCCCGAGTCACCCTGTCGCGGCTCACCCTGCCAGCCGCGGCCTCTGCCTGCGCTCGGCCCGGACAGCCCGCCAATCGACGCCCTCGAACAGAGCGGCGAATTGCGCCGGGGACAGCCTAATGACCCCATCCGCCGGCTTCGGCCAGGCAAAGGCACCGCCCTCGAGCTTCTTGTAGATCAGGATCAGACCGGTCTGGTCCCAGACCAGGCACTTCAGCTGATCGCCGCGCTTCGAGCGGAACAGATACACCGCGCCATTGTAGGGATCGTGGCCGAGCACGTTCTGCACGACCAGCGCGAGCCCCGCGTGACCTTTGCGGAAGTCCACCGGCCGCGTCGCCAGATAGGCGCGAGTGATCCCGCCCGGCAGGATCACGACGATGTCTCCCGCAATGCCGCAACCACCCGCCCAAGATGCGCCGCGTCGAAGCCGGTCGGCACGAGGATCCGCACCCCGACAATCTCCAGCTGAAGGCTCGTCTCGGGTTGATCGCCCGGCCCGGCGCCCCCGCTCACCACGATCGGCACGAGCCCGAGGGCATCATCTTCCGGCATCGGCAAAGCCCTCGCGCGCGGCCCGGCGCCAGGCATGCAGTTGCGGCGCCGAAACCCCATGACGCCGGGCCACATCGGCCACCGTCACCCCGTCCCGAAACGTCTCGAGCACCATTGCCGCCTTCACATGCTCGGGCCAGCGACGGCGACCGGTCGGCCCCGTCACGATGTCGATACGACCAGCGTATCCAGGATCATCACTGTGAGAACTTACGTAAGTTTGTATGTCGCTATCCATCGACGCCTCCGTTGTTACGGGCGTCATCTCGGATGACATCGCCCCTCAAACAACGAGGGCGATGGCCGGGCGCTTACGATCCATTCGCCATCGCGATGGACAAGGCCGAGGTTGACCAGCAGCTGCGCATCGGGGGTGACAGGCGCCGCGGCGAAGACGCCCTGCATCAGCGCATCCCAATCGCCGACCTTTTCCTTCGCCGCGCCATAGTCGCGCTGCTGGGCGTAGGGCGGGGAGGTGAACAACAGCGACGCCTGCGCCCCGCCCATCAGCCGCGCCACCACGGCCGGGTCGGTGGCATCGCCGCAAATCAGCCGGTGATGCCCGAGCCGCCAGATGTCTCCCGGCCGGGTGATCGGGTCGGTCGGGGCCTCCGGGATGGTATCGGCCGTGTCATTGTCGATGGGCGCGCGATCGTCGGCATCGTGCAGGAGCGCATCCAGTTCATCTTCGGGGATCCCGATCAGCCCGAGGTCGAAATCCTCGGCCATCAGGCCCCGCAGTTCCTCGAGCAGAAGGGCCTCGTCCCACCCGCCCAGTTCGGTCAGCTTGTTGTCGGCGATCCGGTAGGCGCGGCGCTGGGCCTCGGTCAAGTGACCCAGCACGATCACCGGCGCCTCGGCCAGCCCCAGCTGGGCTGCGGCCAGGATGCGCCCATGGCCAGCGATCAACTCGCCGTCTGCGGCGACAAGGCAGGGAACGGTCCAGCCGAATTCGGCCATGCTGGCGGCGATCATCGCCACCTGGTCGGCGTCATGGGTCTTGGCGTTCCGGGCATAGGGACTCAGACGTGCAAGGGGCCAGTGCTCGATCCGGCCGGGCAGGAGGGGCGCGTTCATGCCGCGAGCCGCTTTGCTTTCAGGGCTGCGAAGGTTTCGCCCGTTTCAGCTAGAACAGCCTCCTGACCCGTGAAGGCCTGCCAACGCTCGATGGCAACATCGACATAGGCCGGGTTCAGTTCCACCCCGAAGCAGACCCGGCCGGTGGTCTCGGCCGCGATCAGCGTCGTGCCGGATCCCATGAAGGGGTCATAGACGGCTTGCCCGGGGCTGGAATTGTTCAGGATCGGCCGCCGCATGCACTCGACCGGCTTCTGCGTGCCGTGGACCGTGTCGGCGTCCTGATCCCGGTTTGCGATCTGCCACAGTGTGGTCTGCTTGCGGTCCCCCGCCCAATGGCCCTTGCCCTTGGCGCGGACGGCATACCAGCAGGGTTCGTGCTGCCAGTGGTAATCGCCGCGGCTGAGCACCAGCCGGTCCTTCGCCCAGATGATCTGCGACCGGATGGCGAAACCCGCGGCGATCAGGCTGTCCGCCACCGTCGCGGCATGCAGGGCACCATGCCAGACATAGGCGACGTCGCCGGGGAACAACGCCCATGCCTCGCGCCAGTCGGCCCGGTCGTCGTTCAGTACCTTGCCGGTGCGCTTGGTCTTCGCGGCCCCGGCTGCATTGCGCCAGGAGGGGTCATATTCCACCCCATAGGGTGGGTCGGTCACCATCAGTAGCGGGCGCACATCACCCAAGAGCCGCCCGACCACATCGGCCGAGGTGCTGTCGCCGCAGATCAACCGGTGCGCCCCGAGCTGCCAAAGGTCGCCCGGCACCGACACCGGCGTGACCGGCAGTTCCGGCACATCGTCCTCGCCCTCGATCGGGCCATCACCGCCCAGCGCATCGGGATCCCGCAGCAGCGCGTCCAGATCATCGTCGCTGATGCCGAGCAGGGCCAAGTCGAAATCCTCTGCCAGCAGTCCCGCGATCTCGTCGCGCAGCACAGCCTCGTCCCAGTCGCCCAGTTCCGTCAGCTTGTTGTCGGCGATCCGGTAGGCCCGGCGCTCGGCTTCGTCGAGATGGCTGAGCCGGATCACCGGCACCTCGGTCAGCCCGAGCATGGTCGCGGCCAGCACCCGGCCGTGCCCCGCGATCAGTTCGCCATCATCGGCCACCATGCAGGGGACGGTCCAGCCGAACTTGGCCATGCTGGCGGCGATCTTCGCCACCTGGTCGTCGCCATGCACCTTGGCATTGCGGGCATAGGGGCGCAGCCGGGCAATCGGCCATGTTTCGATCTGGCTCGACACGCTGGGATTGGACGAAAACGGTTGTCCGGTGATCCTGGAATACAAGCGCGCCAGCAACGAGAACGTCATCAACCAGGGTCTCTTCTATCTTGATTGGCTGATGGATCACCGCAAGGATTTCCAATGGTTGGTGATGGAAAAGCTGGGAAAGGCGGCGGCTGACGGTGTCGACTGGTCTGCGCCGAGACTGATCTGCATTGCGGGGGACTTCAACCGTTACGACGACCATGCCGTGAAGCAGATCCAACGGAATATCGAACTGATCCGCTATCGGCGCTTTGGCCCCGAACTTCTGATGCTCGACCTGGTGGCCGCGACGTCGACCAAGGGCACCATGGTCGAGACCAAAGGCGGGTTGTCGGATGGAAGTGCGGGGAGCGGCAACAAGTACAAGACCATCGGCACGGTCCTGCAGGAACTTGATCCAGGCATGCTGGACCGCTTCGAGGCCCTGCGCGCGTTCATGATGGCGCTGGGGGACGATGTTCAGGAGACCAAGCTGCGCTTCTACATCGCCTTCAAGCGGATCAAGAATTTTGCCTGTGTCGAGTTTCGGCCGACGACCGGCAAGATACTTGTGTTTGTGAAGGTCGATCCCTCCACGGTCCAGATTGAGCCGGGCTTCACCCGCGATGTTTCCGACCTTGGCCACTTCGGCACCGGCGACCTCGAGATCACCTTGTCGAAGGCTGAGGATCTGGACAGGGCGAAGCCCCTGATCGAACTCAGCTATGGTGCGTCATGACCGGCGACAAACCTGCCTTTGCACGTGCAATCGGCATCGACTACTCGGGCGCAGAAACCGCGAATTCAAGCCTGAAGGGGCTTCGGGTCTATCTGGCCGAAGTTGGCGCGGCGCCCCAGGAGGTTGCCCCGCCGCCTTCGCCCAAGCGATACTGGACGCGGCGCGGGATCGCGGAGTGGCTGATCGAACGACTTGCCGAGGACATCCCGACGGTCGTCGGGATCGATCATGCCTTTTCGTTTCCCCTGCGCTATTTCGAGGTTCATGGGCTCTTGCCTGACTGGCCGACCTTTCTCGACGATTTCCAGCGGCATTGGCCGACGGACGCCGATCACACCTATGTCGATTTCGTGCGGTTCGGCACGGCCGGAAACGGCGCGGCGCGCGAGGGAAGCCCACGTTGGCGGCGCCTGACCGAAGAGCGCTCGCCCGGGGCGAAGTCGGTGTTTCATTTTGACGTGCAAGGGTCTGTGGCAAAATCCACCCATGCCGGAATCCCGTGGCTGTTGTTCATCCGACGGGCGCTGGGCGATCGGGTCCACTTCTGGCCCTTCGATGGTTGGGATGTGCCGGTGGGCAAGTCTGTGGTCCTCGAGGTCTATCCACGACTTTGGAGCGCTGACTATCCGGTTGAGGATCGCACGCCGGACCAGCACGATGCCCACAGCGTGGCCGCCTGGCTATCGACAGCGGCTGCCGACGGGCGCCTTCTGACGGCGATGACGCCTGATCTGTCGCCGCCCGAAATGGCATTGGCTCAGGTGGAGGGCTGGATACTGGGCGTTCCTTGGGAGCCATCGAAGAAGCCGAACCGCACCGTCATGCCTCCAGCGAAGGTGGGACGCACTCGTAGTGGCGGCAAGACGACCAAGGCAGGCTACGTGAACAAGAACGGCCAGGAAGTTTTGCGGGCAACCGATCTGCCGGGCAACGACCAAAACCAAGTCGTTTACGTCTTGCGTTGCGGAAGCTGCGGTCATCGCTACGGGGCGAATGGTTCGGATATCTGGCAGCGGAAATGTCCGTCATGCGGGGGGGGGAACAGCGGGGTTGGCGTTTTGACGCGTTTGGCCGAGGGCGGAAATATCGGGTTAACAAGAGGTTAACCCGGCAAAGAATTTTGTTCGCCGTTTGGGTCATCTGCCTCGGCAGGGTTTCCGAAGCCGACATGTTGCGGCGCGACGGGCTTCGCCTGGATCGCCTTCATTCCCCATTTCCCGTGCTTTTGGTCGAAACTTGCTACAGCCCAGCCCTCCACGAGATCATCGCGACCTCAATGGCCATGGATGGCAGGGTCCAGTTGCCCGACTGGAAAGTGTGGGTCTTTGGCGTCGTCCCTGTCGTGGTCGGGGCACCGAAGGCGGCCTTCAGCCAGAAGCCGAAAGCCTCCACATCGATCGGCACCACCACCTCGCCATCGGCGGTGACGGCGTCCTTGATCGGGGCCAGGGGATCGCGGCCATAACCGAGAAGCTCCGAGTTCAGCAGAGGCTGTTCCGCGCCCAGCGTGGTGCGGGCGAAGGGCATCAGCCGGTAGCCGCTGGCGGGCGGGGTGCCGTAGACGGTTTCGAACGCAAGCGCCATCTGCGCCCGCGCGCCGTGTGCGCGTGCCATGGGGGTCTCCTGTGAGTGTGGGGGTGTCAGGCCAGAGGGCCGGTCGTGGTGTAGTGCAGGACGACGGTGATCACCGCCGCCCTCAGTGCTGCGGCACCTTCGACGGGCAGATCGACCGAGGCCGGGGCTTCGGGTTCGACCCAGTCGCAGAGGCCGCCGAGCGTCCGGTCGGCTTCCAGAGCCGAGCCGATGGCGGCGATCAGGTCATCGAAGGCGCTGGCCCGGCCGGTGCCCGCTTGGACGACGACCTCCAGCTCGGCCCGGTGCTGGTAGTGGTATCGCAGTGGCGACAACGTCACCTCGGGTTCACCCGGCTGGCCGTCGCGCAGGATGATCAGCCCAACCGCCGGGATCCGCTCGGGCAAGACCTCATCGCGCAGGGTGAGGGCGGCAAGCGGCTGTAGCCGCGCGTGCAGCGCGGCGAGGACGGTTTCGCGGGTGGTGGGCATTTGTTCATCCAAGACTGAAGGCTTAGCCGACATGCACTTGGAGTCCTTCTTGCTACTTCGTCGGGATGCAGCGAAACTTAGCTTTTTCCGCCTTCAGCCACTCGATAAGTCTGAGCCGAGCATGTTGACTTCACGCCTGACACACCACCCAGCCAATCAAGCAATCCGGCTTCGCAATGTGGTATGCGCCTACTGCGGATGCGAGTTAAACGCTCAGAACTCCACCAAGGAGCATGTTGTGGGGCGCAGGTTTGTTCCCAGCCGATGCGGTTGCGCGCCACCAGCCAGAAGGCGGGCAGCATGAAAAGCCCCCCCACCACAAGCCCCGTGCCCTCTGGCAGCGACAGCGTTGTCAGCAGGTCGAGGTTGCGCCCCCCCGGCGTCACCCAAAGCCCCGCCAGCGTCTGCAGCAAGGGCGCCAGCCAGCCGTGCAGCGACATCTGCGCCACCACCGCAAAGATCAGGGATAAGCGATGGCGCCACCACGATGCAGTCATGCCCCATCTCGACAAGCTGGCGGTGGAGACCATAGCCGCAAGGCCCCGCCTCATAACAGAAATGAAGCCGCGCTCCGCCAGCTGCCAGCTTCTCGACCAGCTTGCGCACATGATCAGACCTGTGCGGCACCGTCCCCCAATGGCGGACCTCGCCGCCGCGTTCGCCCTGCGCGATCGCCACCGAGATCGTCGCCTTGTGGACATCCAGCCCAATGAACGTGCTATTCTGCATGTGGTCTCTCCCCCATTCTTGAGGCTCGGCGCCAGCTAATCTGGCGCAACCCTCGAACGGAGAATGCCGCGGGAGAGGCCGCCAACCCAGTCAGCTCACAACGCGATCATGCGGTCTAAAAGCGCGGCCAGTTCGTCCTCGGCAAGGATGTCGAGCAGGCTCAGCAAGGTCATCGGCATCCCTCCCGGCGGGCCCGACCGGCCCGAACCCCGATTTTGCGGCCGCCGCCCCCGGCTGACAAGCCCCGTGAAACCCCGGCCCGCTTTAGCCGCCGACCGGGGCATCCCCGTCACGCAAGCCGTGGAAGAAGTCGATCCGGGGTGGGGGATGCCGGCCCGTCCCCCGATCTGCGCAACAAGGCTTCAGCGATGCGCCAGATACTCTGCCGAAACATAGCCCGTGAGACTGGGCCTGTCGGCAAGGGACACCCGGCACCAGACCTTGCCCGCCCGTGTCACGCAGGGCCCGCGGGTGAGGCGCGTTCCGTCGGGCAGGCCGATGAGGATCTTGTGATCAAGGCCGGGCCCGTCGCGAAGCTTCAGAAGATCGTCCGGCCCGGCGCCTTTGACCACGGCGCCGGTCCCGGTGGCGCAGCCGGTGACGATCAGAAGGGCGAGGAGGGCGGCAAGAGATGGTCGCATGATCTGTCCTGACCTGTTTTGCCCTGCATACGACATCCTTTCGCGCGAAAAAAGCCGGGTGGCTGCGGCCGGAGGTTAACGGAACAGCTTTTGCCGGCGCAGAAGGCGGCGACAGGCAGACTCGCAGGCCGGAGCTTGCGCGGCCGGGGCAGGGAACGACTTTTCACGCCCTGCGGTTTCCGTGCAAAGGGCACACACGCTTGCGTTGAAAGGAAAAATTGCCCGCGATGCGACATTTTGTCCGGTATCCGCCGTTTGGCCCGCATTTTGCCGCCCCGGCGCGGATGTCTTCGAAAATTCCTCAATGATCAACTATGCTTATCAATTCTTGCCTAACGATCTGGGGGCTAGGCTTGCCGCAATCCCCTCCGCGGCACCGCTTTGCCGCGCTTTCCACGCGACCCGCACGAGAGCCCGATGAACGCAATTTCCCGCCCCACCCTCGCCCGCGAGGGGGAAGCCGATTTCGGCTTCCATGAACTGTTCTTTTCCCGCACCGACAGCCGCGGCGTGATCCTGTCCGGCAACGAGGTGTTCCGCCGCGTCTCCGGCTATGGCTGGACCGATCTGCTGGGGGCGCCGCATCGTTTCGTGCGCCATCCCGACACGCCGCGCGGGGTGTTCCGCATCCTGTGGGACGCGCTGGGCAAGGGCCATCCGATGGGCGGCTATGTCAAGAACCGCGCCTGCAACGGCGATTTCTACTGGGTTTTCGCGGTGCTTCTGCCCGCGCCGGGTGGGTTCCTCTCGGTGCGGATGAAACCCTCGACCCCGCTTTTCGCCCGCATCCGCGAGGTCTATGCCGAGCTGAGCGCCCGCGAGCGCGCCGAACGGCTGGACCCTGCGGAGGGGGCGCAGGCCTTGCGGGCCTTTGCCGCGGCGGAGGGGTTTTCGAGCTACACCAGCTTCATGGCGGCGGCGCTGGGGCAGGAAATGGCGGCCCGCGACGCCCGGCTGGGGCGGCCCGCCGATGCGCGCACGGTGCAGTTGATCGCGCTCAACACCTCGCTGGAACAAGTGGCGCGGGAACAGCGCAACCTGCTGCGCAGTTTCGAGGCGCTGCAATCGGTGCCCAACAACATGCGCATCATCGCCTCGCGGCTGGAGCCCTCGGGCGGGCCGGTTTCGGCGATTTCGGAAAATTACCGCAGCTCGTCGCAGGTGATTTCGGAACGGCTGCGCAGCTTCGTTTCGGGTCGGGACAACCTGTGCGATCGGGTGTCGCGGCAGGCGTCGCGGGCGCTGTTCCTGATCGGGGCGCATCGGGTGCTGTCGGAAATGCGGGCGAATTTCGCCGATGCCGATCCGGTGCCCGGGATCGACTGGGCCGAGGAACGGCAGATGCTGGGCCAGATCGAGGCGCAGGCGCAGCGCGACACCGGCACGGCGATGGAGCAGGCCATCGCCCATGCCGAGGTGCTGGGCCGCGCCAGTGCCGAGATCCGGCGGCAGATGCTGGGGCTTGATACGATCCGGGTGCTGGGCCGGGTGGAAACCGGGCGGATGCGCGGCACGAACACCCATCTGTCGGCGACGATCGACCAGCTCGACGTGTCGCATTCCGATATCCGGCTGCGGCTGGAAACGATCATGCGCCTGTCCGAGGGGATCAGCACGGCGATGCGGACCTTTCAGCGCCTGCAGCGGCCGCTGTGACCGGTGCCGGGCTTGCGACTGGGCCCGCGACTGGGCCGGGGGGCCTTACAGGCCGCCCCGGGCCAGCGCCCGGCTGACCAGACGGCTCAGCCCCAGCGTCATCGCAAGCGTCACCAGAAGGGCTGCGAACATCAGATCGGTGCGCATCCGGGCATTGGCCATCAGCATCAGATAGCCCAGCCCCTGCGCGGCGCCGACCCATTCGCCGATCACCGCGCCGGTGGGCGCATAGGCGACGGCGATGCGCAGCCCGGCGCCGAACTGTGGCAGCGCATGCGGCAGGCGCAGCCAGAGCAGCGTGCGTAGCTTCGACGCCCGGGCGATCCGCGCCAGATCCAGCACCGGCCCCGGCGTCGCGGCAAGCCCGTCATGCAGCCCCGAGGCGACCGGGAACACCACCAGCAGAACCACCATCGCCACTTTGGGCCCGGGGCCGTAGCCCAGCCACAGCGTCAGCACCGGCGCCAGCACGAAGACCGGCAGCGCCTGCGCCCCGGTCAGCACCGGGACGATCAGCCGGGCAAGCACCGGCACCAGCGCGCTGATCAGCGCCAGCGCAATGCCCAGACCAAGGCCCAGCGCAAGCCCGGCCGCCGTCTCGGCCAGCGTCACCAGCGCATGCCGGCCGATCAGGCCGCGTTCAAGCCAGAGCGTTTCGAAAACCTGCAGCGGCGGGGGCAGCACGAAGGCGGGCACCAGCGCGGCGGTGCATATCGCCTGCCACAGCGCGAAGATCGCCAGTATTGGCCAGACACGCGCGCTCATGGCCGCCGCATCCGCGCCAGAAGCCCCGCCGCCGCCTGCGCCAGCCCCGGATCGGCCAGCGGCACCGGACGCGGCCCGGGCAGCGGGGGGATCTCGTGCAACAGGCTGTCTTGCAACAGCACCACCCGGTCGCCCAGCCGCAGCGCCTCGGTCGGGTCATGGGTCACCATCACCACGGTTTTTCCGGTCAGGCATTCCGCCGCCAGATCCTGCATCGCCGCGCGGGTGGGGGCATCCAGCGCCGAAAAGGGCTCGTCCAGCGCCACGAATGCGGCGTCATCGGCCAGCACCCGGGCCAGCGCAAGCCGCTGCCGCTCGCCGCCCGAAAGCGCCCCGGGCCGCTCAGTGCCGCGGCCCGCCAGCCCGACGGCGGCCAGCAAAGCCTCGGCCCTTGCGCGGGGCAGGGGCTCGCCGCGCAGCCGCGCCATCAGCTGCAGATTGCCCAGAACCGAAAGCCGCGGCTGCAACAGATCGCTTTGCGCCATCCAGCCGATCCGGTCGGGCGCCTGCCGCGTGCCCTCCAGCCGGGCCGCGACGGGCAACCCGGCCAAGAGCCGCAACAGCGTCGATTTTCCCGCGCCCGAGGCCCCCAGAAGGCAGGTCCAGCCCGGGCGCAGCTGCAGATCAAGGGGCGCGACAAGCGGGCGCTCGCCCAGCCAGACCCGGCCGGAGAGCGCCGCGGTCATTTGCCCACCGCGATCGTCTCCACCGGCGGGGCGGTGGCGATCAGCCCGGTCTCGACCATGAAGGCGCCGAAATCGCGGTAGCGCGCGGCATCAAGCGCGGCCGGATCGCGGGCGAAATGCGGCCAGGTATCGGCCCAGGCTTTCGCGTTCAAAGGATCATCGAGTTCCGCGGCATGGGCGCGGAACGTGTCCCAGCCCGCCTGCGGATCGGCGGCGATCTCGGCGGCAGCGCGGCCGGTGGCGGCCAGAAACCGGGCGATGCGGTCATCATGCGCCAGATCGGCGCGGGCCAGATAGATCAGCTCGTCATAAGGCGGCACGCCGTTTTCCTCGGGCAGGAAGCAGCGGCCCTGATGGCCGACGGCCGCCATCTGATGCAGCTCGAAATTGCGAAACGCCCCCGAAACCGCCGCAACCTGCCCCGTCGCCACCGCGGGGGTCAGGGCGAAATTGACGTTGATCGTCTCGACCTCGGCGGGATCGACGCCATTGTGACGCAGCATCCGCTGCATCAGCGCCGCCTCGATCCCCGCCAGCGAATAGCCGACCTTGCGGCCGCGCAGATCGGCCATGGTTTGCACCGGCCCCGCGGCATCCACCATGACGCAGTAAAGCGGCGCGTCGATCAGCGTTCCGACCCGTTTCAGGCCCAGCCCCGCGGCGTGCTGCAGATAAAGCTGCGGCTGGTAGCTGACGGCCAGATCGGCCTGCCCGGCGGCGGCCATCTTCGGCGGGTCGGACGGGTCGGCGGGCGGGATGATCGTCACATCCAGCCCGGCCTCGGTGAAATAGCCGCGCTCGGCGGCGACGATGATCGGCCCGTGATCGGGGTTCACGAACCAGTCGAGCATGACCGACAGGCTGTCGGCGGCCTCGGCCCGGGGGGCCAGCAGCAAAAGGGCAAACAGAAGGGGTTTCATCTTACGACCTCATCGAAAAGAAATGATCCAGCGGGCCATGGCCTTGCCCGACCGAAAGCCGGTCGGCCCCGGCGATGGCGCGCAGGGTATAGGCACGGGCGGCGGCGGCGGCCTGGCGCAGATCGGGGATGCGGGCCAGCTGCGTGGCGAGCGCGGAGGACAGCGTGCAGCCGGTGCCATGGGTGTTCTGCGTCTCAACGCGCGGCGCCTCGAACCAGACCTCGCCCGCGGCATCGAGCAGCAGATCGGGGCAGATGGGCCCGGGCAGATGCCCGCCCTTGAGATAGACCGCCCGCGCACCCAAGATCCGCAGCCCGCGGGCCTGCGACACCATCTCGGCGCGGCTTTGCGCGACGGTGCAGCCCAGCAGATCGGCCGCCTCGGGCAGGTTCGGGGTGATCACCGCGGCGCGGGGCAACATGATCTGGCGCAGGGCGGTGACGGCCTCCGTGGCCAAAAGCCGGTCGCCGCCCTTCGCCACCATCACCGGGTCAAGGACGAGGGGGGCGGCAAGCCCCTCCAGCGCCTTGGCCACGGCGGCGATGATCTCCGTATCGCCGAGCATGCCGATCTTCACCGCGTCGATGCGGATATCGGCCCGGATCGCCGCGATCTGCGCGGTGACCATCTCGGGGCGGATCGGATCGACGGCACTGACGCCCCGCGTGTTTTGCGCCGTCAGCGCGGTCAGCGCCGCCATCGCATAGCCGCCATTGGCGGAGATCGCCTTCAGATCGGCCTGAATCCCCGCCCCGCCCGAGGGGTCGGAGCCCGCAATCGAAAGAATGTTGGGGATCATTTCTGCCTCCAGTCCTGCACCAATGCGCGGCAGGCTTCCTCGGGGTCGGCGGCGCGGGTGACGGCGGAAACGACGGCCATCCCGGCGACGCCCGCGGCTTTCAGCGCGGGAATGTCGGCCCGGCTCAGCCCGCCGATGGCGAGCGTCGGCACCGCGACCAGACGGGCGATCCGGGCCAGACCGTCAAAGCCTATGGGCGCTGCGGCATCGGGTTTCGTCGCCGTCGCCCGCACCGGCCCCGCGCCGATGTAATCGACGCAGCCGGGCAGGCGGCTGGCCTGCGCCTCGGTCTCGATCGAGAGCCCCAGCAGCATCCCCGCCCCGATCCGGGCGCGGATGGCGACGGGATCGCCGTCGCCTTGACCGATGTGCAGCCCGTCGGCCCCGGCGGCCAGCGCGACCTCGACCCGGTCATTGAGGAAGAGCTTCACCCCCTGCGCCCGAAGCTCGGGCAGAAGCTGCCGGGCAAGCGCCAGCAGATCGGCATCGGAGGCGGTCTTGTCGCGCAGCTGCACCGCGCTTGCGCCGCCGCGGGCCGCCGCGCGGGCCTGATCGGGCACGGAAAGCGCCGCCCCCGGGTCGGTGATGACGTAGATGGGCCCGATCATGCCGCGCTCACCTTTGCCCCGGCGCGGACGGCCTCGGGCGTCAGATTGGCCAGCGCATCGAGGAAAGCCACGGCGAAACTGCCCGGGCCTTTCGCCTGCCTTGCGGCGATCTCGCCCGCCAGACCGTAACAGGCGAGCGCCGCCACCGTCGCCTCCAGCGGCTTTTGGCCGACCAGAAAGGCGCCGATCACGCCATTGAGCGAACAGCCCAGCGCCGTCACCTGAGGCATCAGCGGATGGCCATTGCCGATGCGAAAGCCCTGTCGGCCATCGGTGACGTAATCAATAGGCCCCGAGACCGCGACCACCCCGCCCGTTTGCGCGGCAAGCGCCCGCGCCGCCGCCTCGGCCGCGGCAACGGGGTCGCCCGCATCGACGCCCCGCGCCTGTCCGCCCAGACCCCCCAGCGCCAGGATCTCCGAGGCATTGCCCCGGATCACCGTCGGGCGCAGGTCCATCAGCCGGGCGCAAAGCTGCTGGCGGAACCGCGTCGCGCCGACGCCGACCGGGTCCATCACCCAGGGCCGGTCGAGCCGGGTCATCACCGTCGCCGCCTGCACCATCGCCTCGGCCCAGGCGGCATCGGCGGTGCCGATGTTCACCGTCAGCGCCCCGGCGAGGGTGGCAAATTCGCCCACCTCCTCCAGCGCATGCACCATCGCGGGCGAGGCCCCCACGGCCAGCTGCACATTCGCCATCGCATTCATCGCGACGAAATTGGTGATGTTGTGCACCAGCGGCGCGGTGGCCCGCATCTGCGCAAGGCAAAGTCCGGGATTGGTCATCGGTCCTCCCCTGACGCGGAAGACCGAAGCCGGGCGGGCAAGGGCCCGGGACCGGTTGCGGACTCCCTACGCCAGCATGATCTGGTTCAGGTTCAAAGGGTGCTTCTCAGCCCGGATGCCCGGACGCCCCTGTCGCAAGGGCAGGGAACCACGGATGGCGGGGCTTGTCCAGTGGCGCCGATGCGGGGCGCGCCGGGCAGGGGTCAGGGTGCGTTCGCGCGCAGCCATGCCTCTGCCCGGGCCAGATCCTCGGGCGTGTTGAGATTGGCGAAGGGATCGGGGGTCGTGTCGAAGGGCACCGCCACGGCCCCCGCCAGACAGGCGCGCATCCGCCGCTCGCCCGCTGCGAAAAGCGCGTCGATCCGGGGGCGGTCGGCGACGCGCCAGAGCGCCGCGGTGTAATGGTCGCGCCCGAAGCTTTGCGCATGGGCGGCCCCGCCTGAAACCTTGCCCGCAGCGACCAGCCGTTCCACCAGATCTTCGGGCAGAAAGGGCGTGTCGGTGGCCACGCTGACCAGCGCCTCGGCGCCCAGCCCGGCCGCCCAGTCCAGCCCGGCGCGGATGCCCGCCAGGGGACCAAGCCCCGTTTCCCCGGGCCGATCCGGCAGCACCGGCAGGCCAAGGCCGAAGCGGCCGGGATCGCCATTGGCCGAGATCGCCACGGCCTGTACCTGCGGCGCGAGCCGTTCCAGCACCCGCGCGATCAGCGGCACGCCCAGAAGCGGCACCAGCGCCTTTTCGCGGCCCATCCGCCGCCCTTGGCCGCCCGCCAGAATGATGCCCACAATGGTCATGCGCCGCCTTTCCCCTTGCCCCAGCCCTGACCGTTCGGGCGCGCAACTGCAAGCCCGCACTTTCTTGCGCGGCCCCGTCGTGCTAGGCAAGGCCATGACCCAGACCCCCATTCCGACGAAGCAGCAGATCCTCGACTGGATCGCCGACAACCCCGATCAGGGGGCGAAACGCGATATCGCCAAGGCCTTCGGCCTGAAGGGCGCGGCGAAGATCGAGTTGAAGCGCCTGCTGAAAGAGCTGGCCGAGACCGGCCAGATCGCCCGCAAGAAGCGCAGCTATCATGACAGCGCCAGCCTGCCGCCGGTGACGGTGCTGGAAATCCTGCCCGCCGACGGCATGGGCGATCTTTGGGCGCGGCCTTTGGAATGGGCCGGTCCGGGGGAGGCGCCGCGGATTGCCTTTCTGACCCGCCGCGACGATCCGGCGCTGGGCGCGGGCGAGCGGGTGCTGGCCCGGATCGCGCAGACGGCCGAAGGATATGAGGCGCGGCTGATCCGCAAGCTGGGCCAAGCTCGGCATCGCATCGTCGGCATCTTCCGCAAGGGGGCGGAAGGGGGCCGGATCACGCCCATCGACAAAGGCGAGATGACCGAATGGATCGTGCCGCCCGGCGCCACCAATGACGCCCGCGATGGCGAATTGGTCGAGGCGGAACAATCCGGGCCGAAGGGCCGGATGGGGCTGCCGCGGGCGCGGGTGATCGAGCGGCTGGGCGATCCGACCGCGCCGCGGGCGGTGTCGCTGATCGCCATTCACCAGCACGGCATTCCCGACGATTTCCCCGATGACGTGATCGCCGAGGCCGATGCGGAAATCCCCGCCGCTTTGGGCGACCGCGAAGACCTGACCGGGCTGCCCTTTGTCACCATCGACCCGGCCGATGCCCGCGACCGCGACGATGCCTGTTTCGTTGCCCCCGACGACGATCCGGCGAATGCGGGCGGCTTCCTGCTCTGGGTCGCCATCGCCGATGTGGCGCATTACGTCCGCCCGGGCTCGGCCGTGGATCGCGAGGCGCGCAATCGGGGCAACTCGACCTATTTCCCCGACCGGGTGGTGCCGATGCTGCCCGACCGGCTTTCGGGCGATCTGTGTTCCCTGCATGAACATGTGCCGCGCGCGGTTCTGGCGGTGCGGATGAAGGTCTCCTCCGAGGGGCGCAAGATTGCGCATCGCTTCACCCGGGGCATCATCCGCTCGGTCGCCTCGCTGGAATATGGGCAGGTGCAGGCGGCGCAGGACGGGCGGCCCGATGACAAGACCGCGCCCCTGGTCGCGGAGATCATCACGCCGATCTATGCCTGTTACCGGGCGCTGACCCGGGCGCGGGCGATGCGACAGCCGCTGGATCTGGACCTGCCCGAACGTCGGATCGAGATCGACGAGAGTGGCAAGGTCGCCTCGGTCAAGTTTAAGGAACGGCTCGATGCGCACCGGCTGATCGAGGAATTCATGGTGCTGGCCAATGTGGCCGCCGCCGAGGAGCTGGAACGGCTGCGCCGTCCGCTGCTGTATCGCGTGCACGAGGAACCCTCCCCGGAAAAGATCGACGCGCTTCGCGAGGTTGCACAGGCCTCGGGGTTTTCGCTGGCGAAGGGGCAGGTGCTGAAGACGGCGCATCTGAACCGGCTGCTCAATGACGCCGAGGGCAGCGAGTTCGACGAGCTGATCAACATTTCCACCCTGCGCTCGATGACGCAGGCCTATTATGCGCCGCATAATCTGGGGCATTTCGGGCTGGCGCTGCGGTCTTATGCGCATTTCACCAGTCCGATCCGGCGCTATTCCGACCTGATCGTGCACCGGGCGCTGATTGCCGGTCATGGCTGGGGGAAGGATGGGCTGAGCCGCGACGACATCGCCCAGCTGGAAGACACCGCGCAGCATATTTCCGAGACCGAGCGGCGCTCGATGGCCGCCGAACGCGACACCACCGACCGCTATCTGGCGGCCTATCTGAGCGAGCGGGTGGGCAGCGAGTTCACCGGGCGGATTTCCGGCGTGCAGAAATTCGGCGCCTTCGTGAAGCTGGATGAGACCGGCGCGGATGGGCTGGTGCCGATCCGATCCGTGGGGCGCGAGTTCTTCCATTATGACCGCGACGCGCAGCAACTGATCGGGGCCGACAGCGGCATCACCTTGGGCATCGGGCAGCGGGTGCTGGTGCGGCTCGCCGAGGCCGTACCGGTGACCGGCGGGCTGGAGCTGGAGTTGCTGGAGCTGGAGGGGCAGGCGATGCCCGGCGCGGGCAAGGGCGGCAAGCGGCCGTTCCGGCCGGGGCGGAAATCCGTGGCCTTCAAGGCGAAGGAACGGGCGATTTCGCGCAAGGTGAAACGCACCCGCAAGTAAGCGGCCTGAACAAAAGGAAAGGGCCGGGGAAACCCCCGGCCCTTTGTCATTTCAAGGCGGTTCAGCCGATCGCGACGGCTTTCACGTCTTCGTCCACATAGGGCAGATATTGCGCGAAGTTGTCCGAGAACATCTTGACGAGCTTCGCCGCCTGCGCGTCGAAGGCGGCCTTGTCGGCCCAGGTTTCGCGCGGGTTCAGCAGCTTGCTGTCGACGTCATGCACCGCGACCGGCACTTCGAAGCCGAAGTTCGGGTCCTTGCGGAATTCGGCATCATGCAGCGACCCATCCAGCGCGGCGGTGAGCAGCGCCCGGGTTGCCTTGATCGGCATGCGCTTGCCGGTGCCAAAGGCGCCGCCGCTCCAGCCGGTGTTCACGAGCCAGCACGACGCGCCATGTTCGGCGATCTTCGCGGCCAGCAGTTTGCCATAGACTTCCGGACGACGCGGCATGAAGGGCGCACCAAAGCAGGTCGAGAAGGTCGGCACCGGTTCCACGATCCCCACTTCCGTCCCCGGGGTCTTCGAGGTGAAGCCCGAGAGGAAGTGATACATCGCCTGCGCGGGCGTCAGACGCGCGATCGGCGGCAGCACGCCATAGGCGTCGCAGGTCAGCATGATCACGTTCTTCGGATGGCCACCCAGCGCGGTGTCCGAGGCGTTGCCGATGTAGTGCAGCGGGTAGGCGCAGCGCATGTTCTCGGTCAGCGAGCTGTCGAAGAAGTCAAGTTCCAGCGTTTCCGGGTCGAAGACCATGTTCTCGACCACGGTGCCGAACATCGAACAGGTGTTGTAGATGTCCGGTTCGGCTTCTTTCGAGAGGTTGATCGTCTTGGCGTAGCAGCCGCCTTCGAAGTTGAAGATGCCCTTTTCCGACCAGCCGTGTTCGTCGTCGCCGATCAGCACGCGCGACGGGTCGGCCGAAAGCGTGGTCTTGCCGGTGCCCGACAGGCCGAAGAAGACGGCCGAGTCATCGGGGTTGTCGATCGCATGGTTGGCCGAGCAGTGCATCGCCATCACGCCCTTGCCGGGCAGGATGTAGTTAAGCAGCGTGAACACGCCCTTCTTGTTTTCGCCGGCATAGGCGGTGTTGCCGATCAGGATCAGCTTCTTGTCGAAGTTGAGCGCGATCACCGTTTCAGTGCGGCAGCCGTGGCGTTCCGGGTCGGCCTTGAACGACGGGCAGTTGATGATCGTCCATTCCGGGCTGAACGTGTCCAGCTCTTCGCGGGCGGGGCGGCGCAGCATGGTGCGCAGGAAGAGGCCGTGCCAGGCCAGTTCGGCCACCAGACGCACGTCCAGACGGTGGGCCGGATCGGCACCGCCATAAAGATCCTCGACGACGAAATCCTTGCCCTTCATGTGCTCAAGCATGTCGGCATGCAGCACGTCGAACTTGGCCGGATCCATCGGCTTGTTGTTTTCCCACCAGATCGTGTCTTCTACGCTGGCGGTGCGGACGACGAACTTGTCTTTCGGCGACCGGCCGGTGTGCTTGCCGGTCGAGCAGTAGAAAGCCCCGCCCTTGCCGAGCGTGCCTTCCCCGTTCTTGAGCGCCAGTTCGATGAGCGCGGGTTCCAGCAGGTTGTAATAGACGTTGCCGAGACCAGTGATGCCCTGATCTTCCAGCTTCTTCGCCGGGTTCACGCGTCCGATGCTCATGTTTCGCTCCCGTTGCCGCCCTGCGGCGCAGTGGTTCCTCGCGGCGCCCGTTACGGGCGGGCACCGATCCGCGCAAGAATGTTGCGGATGGCGCCCTATACCATGGTGCAATTGCGAAGGAACAGAAGGGTTTGTCGCAGCTAGCGCAAACAGAGCCGATTTAGCGCCATCATCGCGAAGAGGTGAGACAAATTAGTCAAACCTTCGCTTTTTTGCACTGAGATGATTCCCGCAGCGGGGCTGATTCGCACATCGCAGTTGATTCCGGGACCCGGAAAGCGGACAATGTCGCCAATCATAAAACCAAGCAGTATGAGGTGCAGCACATGTCGAGGATCGCGCTGGTCGATGACGATCGCAACATTCTGACCTCCGTCTCGATGACGCTCGAGGCAGAGGGCTATGAGGTCGAGACCTATAACGACGGTCAGGCCGCGCTCGATGCGTTCAGCAAGCGGTTGCCCGACATGGCCGTGCTTGACATCAAGATGCCGCGGATGGACGGCATGGAACTGCTGCAGCGGCTGCGCCAGAAGACCACGATGCCGGTGATCTTCCTGACCTCGAAGGATGACGAGATCGACGAGGTTCTGGGCCTGCGCATGGGCGCCGACGATTACGTCAAGAAGCCCTTCAGCCAGCGGCTTCTGGTTGAACGCATCCGCGCGCTTTTGCGCCGTCAGGAGGCGATCTCGACCGGCGAGGTTCCGGTGGCCGAAGATA
Organism: Rhodobacter capsulatus; assembly: GCF_052363185.1. Taxonomy (GTDB): domain Bacteria; phylum Pseudomonadota; class Alphaproteobacteria; order Rhodobacterales; family Rhodobacteraceae; genus Rhodobacter; species Rhodobacter capsulatus_E. Next base: position 291,809 of record NZ_CP198955.1, read on the forward strand.
CCAAGGTGATCGTGCGCGGCTCGCTGTCCATGGACCCTTTGCGCCATTCGGTAACCTGGAAGGGCCGCGAAGTGACGCTGACGGTGACCGAATTCCTGCTGTTGCAGGCGCTGGCGATCCGGCCCGGCTTCGTGAAAAGCCGCGATCAGCTGATGGACGTGGCCTATGACGATCAGGTCTATGTCGACGATCGCACCATCGACAGCCACATCAAGCGGCTGCGCAAGAAGATGCGCACGGTGGATGACGATTTCTCGGCGATCGAGACGCTTTACGGCATCGGTTATCGTTACAACGAAGAATGACCATTGCCGGACTTCTTGCAGCAGGGCGGGGGCGTGTGACCAAGGCCGCGAAATCCGAAACGGATGTGGTCCTGGGCGAGGACTGGGTCGCGCCCTCGGGCGCGGTCGATGAGGATCTGGCCCGGGGGCGGCAGCGCCGCAGCTATATTTCGCTGAACCACTCGCCGCTGGCGCGCAAGATCATCACCTTCAACCTGCTCGCCATGCTGGTGATGGTGGCGGGGGTGCTTTATCTGAACCCGTTCCGCGATTCTCTGGTGTTCCAGCGCGAAAGCGCCATCGTCAGCGAGGCGGAACTGATCGCTGACGTGTTCGAGGCGCGGATGCCCGCGGCGGCGCCGGTCAATCTGGCGGCGGGCGATGGCCTCGACGTGGCCGAGGTGATGCGCGGCATCGAACTGCCCCCGGGGGCGACGATCTATGTCTTTGATGCGGCGGGCAATCTGCTGGCGGATTCCGCCGCCGTCGGCACCGCGCCGCGCAAACATGTCGAGGGGCTGGGGATCGACACCCGTTCGACGATGATCACCGATCTTTTGAACAGCGCCTGGGATTGGCTGACCCGGATCGCGCATCGCAGCCAGGATGCCGCCGCGCCGGTCGATACCCGCGCCATGGCCGAGGCGCTGCTGCCCCAGGTCGCCGCCGATCAGACCGTGATGGCGACGCGGCGCAACACCTCGGGGGCGACGATCTTCACCGTCGCGACCGGGCTTTACCAGAACGACAAGCGCGTTGGTGCGGTGGCGATGACCTCGGCCGCCGGGGAGATCGACAAGCTGGTGCGGGTCGAGCGCGAACAGGTGCTGCAGATGTTCGTGATTGCCATCATCGTCTCGATCGGGCTGTCGCTGGTGCTGGCCTCGACCATTGCCAATCCGCTCTCCGATCTGGCCGCTGCGGCCGAGATCGGGCGGGACCGGCATGCCCGCAAGATGACGCCGGGCCGAGTCCGCATTCCCGATCTGACCGCCCGCCCCGACGAGATCGGGCGGCTGTCGGGCGCGCTGCGCGGCATGGTGGCGGCGCTTTACGACCGCATCGACGCGAATGAACAGTTTGCCGCCGATGTGGCGCATGAAATCAAGAACCCGCTGGCCAGCCTGCGCTCGGCCGTAGCCTCGCTGCATGTGGTCAAGCGCGAGGATCAGCGCACGCGACTGCTTGAGGTGATCGACCATGACGTGCGGCGGCTGGACCGGCTGGTGAGCGACATCTCGAACGCCTCGCGGCTCGACAGCGATCTGGTCAAGGAGGAGGAGCAACCCTTCGACCTTTTGAAGATGGTCGCCAATCTGGGCGAATATCTGGGCAAGGAAGCGGCGGCGAAAGGGGTCGAATTCATCACCGACCTGCCGTCGGAGCCGATCCGCATCACCGGGCTTGAAGAACGTCTGGCGCAGGTCTTCGTCAATCTGATCGGCAATGCGATCAGCTTCTGCGAAGAGGGCGATGCGGTCCGCGTCTGGGCCCGCAAGCGCGAGAACCGGGTGCTGGTCGTGGTCGAGGACACCGGGCCGGGCATTCCCGAACAGGCGCTGACCAAGGTCTTCAAGCGCTTTTATTCGCAGCGCCCCGAGGGGCAGTTCGGCGACCATTCCGGCCTTGGTCTGGCGATTTCGAAACAGATCGTCGAGGCGCATGGTGGCGTGATCTGGGCCGAGAACATCCGCCCCACCGATGCCGACATCACCTCCGAGCCGCTGGGCGCCCGCTTCGTCGTCGGCCTGCCGGTCTGAGCCGTGAGCCCGCCGCTGCATGCCACGGCGGTCGCGCTGGGCCCCGCGGCGGGGGTGCTGATCCTTGGACCCTCGGGTGCGGGCAAGTCGAGCCTTGCGCTGCGGCTGATGGCCTTTGGCGCCGATCTGGTTTCCGATGACGGGGTGCTTCTGGCCGTGGAAAAGGGCGCGCTGATCGCCCGCGCCCCCGCGCCGATCGCCGGTCTGATCGAGGCGCGCGGCGCGGGCATCCTGCGCGCCGCGGTGCTGGCGCAGGCCCGGATCGTGCTGGCGGTGGACATGGGGCGGGACGAGACCGAAAGGCTGCCGCCTTCACGCGAGATTGCGGTGCTGGGCGTCACCCTGCCTCTTGTGCTGCGGCTGCAACATGGTCATCTTGAGGCGGTGATCCTGCAATGGCTGAAGGCCGGGAGAGCGATGTGAACGAACGTGCGGCAGCGGAGACGGTGAACCGGCTGGTTCTTGTCACCGGCCCCTCCGGGGCGGGTCGCACCACGGCCATCGTCGCGCTCGAGGATCTGGGCTACGAGGCGATCAACAACCTGCCGCTGTCGCTGGTGCCGCGGCTGATCGACGGTCCGCTGACCCGGCCGATGGCGCTGGGCATCGACGTGCGCAACCGCGATTTTTCCGTCGCTGCGCTGATCGAGCTGATCGACTGGCTGACCCGCGAGCCGGGGCTGCTGCTTGAGGTGCTCTATCTCGACGCCACGCCCGAGGCGCTGATCCGGCGCTATTCCGAGACCCGCCGCCGCCATCCGCTGGCGCCCGAGGCGCAGCCGCTGTCGGGGATCGTGCAGGAATTCGACATGCTGGCACCGATCCGGGTGCGGGCCGATGTGCTGATCGACAGTTCGGCCATGAGCCCGCATGATCTGCGCGCCGAGGTCGGGCGCTGGTTCGACATGGGGCAGATCTCGCGGCTGGCGATTTCGCTGCACAGTTTCAGCTACAAGCGCGGCGTGCCGCGCGGGCTCGACATGATGTTCGACTGCCGGTTTCTGGCCAACCCGCATTGGGTCGCGGCGCTGCGACCGCTGACCGGGCTTGATCCGGCGGTGGCGGCGCATGTGCAGGGCGATGCCCGCTATCAACCCTTCCTTCAGAAGGTCTGTGATCTACTTCTGTTTCAGCTTCCGGCCCATCTGGACGAGGGCAAGGCCCATCTGGCCGTGGGCTTCGGATGTACCGGCGGGCAACACCGTTCGGTTGCCGTAACGGAAGCGGTGGCCAAGGCCCTTGCACAGGCGCACTGGCAAGTGTCTAAACGGCACAGGGAGCTTGAGCGGCGGGCACAGTCCATGCCCACAGGGAAAGAGGCAGAGGGCGCGTGATCGGAATCGTGATCGTGGCACATGGCGGTTTGGCGCGGGAATATCTCGCGGCGGTCGAACATGTCGTCGGCCCGCAGGAAGGCATCCGTGCCATCACCATAGAAGACGACCATGACAGGGCGGCGAAACAGGCCGAGATTCGCGCCGCCGCCGATGCGGTGGACAGCGGCGCCGGGGTTGTCGTCGTCACCGACATGTTCGGCGGCTCGCCCTCGAACCTGAGCCTGATGGCCTGCGAGGCCGGCGGGCGCGAGATCATCTATGGTGCCAATCTGCCCTTGCTGATAAAGCTCGCCAAATCGCGCTCCTTGGGCGTGCATGCGGCGGTGGAAGCCTCTCTTGATGCCGGTCGCAAATATATCAATTGCTATTCGACGGGCGGAGCCTCGGCCAAGTGAGTGTCAGCAAGGTCTTGAAGATCGTGAACGAAAAGGGCCTGCATGCGCGGGCCTCGGCGCGGTTCGTGGAAGTCGTCGTGGCCCATGACGCAAGGGCCGAGGTCGAAAAGGACGGGATGAAGGTCTCGGGCGATTCGATCATGGGTCTTCTGATGCTCGCCGCCTCGCGCGGGACGACGATCGAGGTGACCACCTTCGGAACCGAGGCCGAGAAATTGTCCGATGCGCTGGCGGCGCTGGTCGCCGACCGCTTCGGCGAAGAGATGTGAGCCGCAAGGCAAGAAGGGATTTGTCGTGACCGACAGGAAACCCCGCGACCGCGCGCCGGTTGAACAAAAGCCCTATGATATCAAGCGGCTCTCCTATGCGGGCACCTTCACCAACCCGTGGAAGGCGAACACGATCCGCGCGATCGAATGGCTGACGGCGAAATGGACGCTGTTGCAACTGATCCGCAAGTTCGAACGCCGCGGCGCGCCGGTGGGGCAGGCCTTCTGGCCGCAGGCGCTGGAGATCATGGGGATCGAGGTGAAAACCCCGCCCGAGCAGATCGCCCGCATTCCGGCAACCGGCCCGCTGGTCGTCGTGGCCAACCATCCGCATGGTCTGGTGGACGGGATGGTGCTGGCCTGGCTGATCGGGCAGGTGCGCACGGATTACAAGATCCTGACGCGTTCGCTGCTGACGGGAATTCCCGAAATCGAGGAATTCATGCTGCCGGTGCCCTTCCCGCATGAACCGAATGCGCAGGAAGAAAGCCTGAAGATGCGTGCCGAATGCATGGCGCAGCTGAAGCGCGGCGGGGTGATCGTGCTCTTCCCGGCTGGCGCCGTGGCGCATTCCGAAACCTTCTTCGGCCCCGCGATCGAGGGGGAATGGAACCCATTCACCGCGAAGATGCTGGCGCGGTCGGGCGCGTCGGTGCTGCCGATCTATTTCCCCGGCAAGAATTCCCGCGCCTATCAGATCGCCAACAAACTGGGCGCGACGCTGCGGCAGGGCCTGCTTCTGCATGAAATCAAACGCGCGCTTTTCAAGCCGCAAGCGCCGGTGATCGGACAGCCCAAAACCGCCACCGAGATGGCCGAGGCGCTGAAACATCCGCGCCAGTTCCTGGCCGATCTGCGCGCCGAAACCCTGGCCCTGCGGCATTGAAAAAGGGCCCCGAAAGGCCCCCGTTTCACCTTGGCTCAAATATCCCGGGGTGCGGGGCAGCGCCCCGCTCCGCCGCCCGCCCTCAGCGCGTCGGCACCGGCGTCTCGCCGCGGTAGTCATAGAACCCCCGCCCGGTCTTGCGCCCCAGCCACCCGGCCTCGACATATTTCGTAAGCAGCGGGCAGGGACGGTATTTCGTGTCGGCCAGCCCGTCATAAAGCACGTTCATGATCGCCAGACAGGTATCGAGCCCGATGAAATCGGCCAGTTCCAGCGGCCCCATCGGATGGTTCGCGCCAAGCTTCATCGCCATGTCGATCGACTGCACATTGCCGACGCCTTCGTAAAGCGTATAGACCGCCTCGTTGATCATCGGGATCAGGATGCGGTTGACGATGAAGGCCGGGAAATCCTCGGCCGAGGCGGGGGTCTTGCCCAGCCGCTCGATCACCCCCAGAAGCGTGCGATAGGTTTCCTCGCCCGTCGCGATGCCGCGGATCAGCTCCACCAGCTGCATCACCGGCACCGGGTTCATGAAATGCACGCCGATGAATTTCTCCGGCCGATCCGTGCGCGAGGCCAGCCGCGTGATCGAGATCGAGGAGGTGTTGGTGGCCAGAATCGTCTCCGGCTTCAGATGCGGCAACAGGCTGTCGAAGATCGCCTGCTTGACCGGCTCGCGCTCGGTGGCCGCTTCGATGATCAGATCGGTCTGGCCCAGCTCTTCGATCGCCATCGTGGTGCGGATCCGCCCCAGCGCCGCGTCGCGATCCTCATGCGAGATCTTGCCCCGATGCACCTGCCGGTCGAGGTTCTTCGCGATTGTCCCCAGCGCCCGATCGAGGCTGTCGGGTGCCACGTCGTTCAGCAGCACCTCATAGCCCGACAAGGCAAAGACATGGGCGATGCCGTTGCCCATCTGTCCGGCGCCCACGACACCCACGCTCAAGATCGTCATTTCTGGTCCTTCTTTCGACTTCGTGCAAGTCTAAGCCCGATGCTGCATCGCGGCAAGGGGCAACGCCGCGGCAGTCGTCGGCATGATGCATGCCGTCAATTTTCTCTTTAGCTCTTTGGCAAGGCTTTCCGGTCCATTCTTCCTGCGGGTGAGTCGAACGAAACAAGGTGGGATGAATGGCCTTTGAATACACGGGCAGTGGTGCCCTTGATTATTTTCCATGCCGATATGGCAAGTCGAAGCTTTTGTTCCGGGGACCGCGGCGCGATCTGACCCGGCCCTTCGTGGCGGCGATGGGCGGCAGCGAAACCTATGGCAAATTCATTGCCGAGCCCTGGCCCGTGCTGCTGGAAGATCGTCTGGGCGTTCCGGTGGTGAATTTCGGCTATCTGAATGCCGGGATCGACGTCTTCTACAGCGAACCGCAACTGCCCGAAGCGACGCGGACGACCTCGCTTTCGGTCATCCAGCTTCTGGGCGCGCCGAACATGTCGAACCGGTTCTATGCCGTGCATCCGCGTCGCAATGACCGGTTCCTGCGCGCCTCGAACCTGATGCGGGCGGTGTTCAACGATGTCGATTTCACCGAATTCAACTTTACCCGCCACATGCTGAGCACGCTGCAGGCCTATGCGCCGGATCGGTTCGACACGCTGGTGGCCGAGTTGCGGACGGCCTGGGTGGCGCGGATGCGCGGGCTTCTGGAGAAGGTGCCGGGGCCGAGGCTGCTTTTGTGGCTGGGCGATTACCGCGATCCGCTGACCCAGGACCCGCTGGGGGCGGAACCGCTTCTGGTGACGCAGGCGATGGTCGATGAGATCGCGCCGCTGGCACAGGCGCTGGTCAAGGTGCAGCCCTCGGCGATGGCGCGTTCCACCGGCACGGTGGGGATGCATTTCGGCCCGATGGAGGAACCCGCGGCGCAGACGATGCCGGGGCCGCTCGTGCATCAGGAAATCGCCGAGGCTCTGGCGCCCGCGGTGCGGAAGTTCCTGTAAACCCGCCGTTCCGGCAAGGAAAAAGCCCCGCCACTGGCGGGGCTTTCTGTTCTGTGGGCCGGATCAGAGCTTCTCGGCCAGTTCCGGCACGGCCGTGAACAGGTCGGCGACCAGACCGAAATCGGCGACCTGGAAGATCGGCGCCTCTTCGTCCTTGTTGATCGCGACGATGATTTTCGAATCCTTCATCCCCGCAAGGTGCTGGATCGCGCCCGAAATGCCGACGGCGACATAAAGCTCGGGGGCGACGACCTTGCCGGTCTGACCCACCTGCCAGTCGTTCGGCGCAAAGCCGCTGTCGACAGCGGCGCGCGAGGCGCCCACGGCAGCGCCAAGCTTGTCGGCCAGCTTCTCGATCAGTGCGAAATCGGCCTCGCTGCCGACGCCGCGCCCGCCCGAGACGACGATCTTCGCCGAGGTCAGTTCGGGCCGGTCCGAGGCCGCGACCTTGTCTTCGACCCAAGTCGAGAGACCCGCGGCGGTTTCGCCCGAGATCGTCTCGACCGCGGCCGCGCCACTGGCGCCGACAGCGCCGAAGGTGGCGGTGCGGACGGTGAAGACCTTGATCTTGTCGGCGGATTTCACCGTCTGGATCGCGTTGCCCGCATAGATCGGACGCTCGAAGGTGTCGGCATCGATCACGGCGGTGATGTCGGTGATCATCATCACGTCGAGGAGCGCGGCGACGCGCGGCAGCACGTTCTTCGCCGCGGCGGTCGAGGCGGCGGCGACATGGGCATAGCCCGGGGCGAGCCCGACGATCAGCGCGGCGGTGGCTTCGGCCATGCCATGGCTGTAGTCCGTCGCGCCGGCCAGCAGCACTTTCGACACACCGTCCAGCTTCGCGGCCTCGGCGGCGGCGGCTTCGGCGCCAGCCCCGGCGACCAGCACATGCACCTCGCCCAGCGATTTCACGGCCGAAAGAGTTTTCGCAACCGAATCGGTGGCCAGTTGACCGCCATTCACGTCAGCAAGCAGAAGAACAGCCATCAGATCACCCCCGCGTCCTTGAGTTTGCCGATCAGCTCGTCGACCGAGCCGACCTTGATCCCGGCGGCCCGGCCTGCCGGTTCCGCGGTCTTCACGACCGTCAGGCGCGGCGTGACATCGACGCCGTAATCGGCGGCGGTCTTCTCGGCCAGCTCTTTCTTCTTCGCCTTCATGATGTTGGGCAGCGAGGCATAGCGCGGCTCGTTCAGGCGCAGATCGGCGGTGACCACGGCCGGAAGCTTGACCTCGATCGTCTGCAGACCGCCGTCGACTTCGCGCGTCACCTTGGCGGCATCGCCCGCGATCTCGACCGCCGAAGCAAAGGACGCCTGCGCCCAGCCCAGAAGTGCCGCGACCATCTGGCCGGTCGCGTTCATGTCATTGTCGATCGCCTGCTTGCCGGTGATGATCAGGCCCGGCTGTTCCTCGGCGGCGACCTTGGCGATGATCTTTGCCACGGCGAGCGGCTCGATATCGGTATGCACGTCCTCGGCGGCAACGACGAGGATGGCGCGGTCCGCCCCCATCGCCAGCGCCGTGCGCAGGGTTTCCTGCGCCTGTTTCACGCCCACGGAGACGACGACGATCTCGGTCGCGACGCCTTTTTCCTTCAGCCGGATCGCCTCTTCGACGGCGATTTCGTCGAAGGGGTTCATCGACATTTTCACGTTCGCAAGATCGACCCCGCTGCCATCCGCCTTCACACGGACTTTCACGTTGTAGTCGATCACGCGCTTCACAGGCACGAGGACCTTCATCGGCGGTGTCTCCCTAGGTTTCGAAGGCGCCCCCGAGGGGGGCGGATTCTTGCATCGGAAATTTTGTTACAATGCGACCGCAGCAAAAGACAGATGAAAAACGACGCCGGATGGTGTCGCTACGTCACGTCGCGAAAGCTTGGGGGCGAAATCGACTCAGGCCTTGGAAAACATCCAGTCCTGAAGCCGCAGCGGCAGAATCCGCCGCGCGATGGCGGCAAGCCAGGTCGCCTTGGTCACATAATAATGCGACTTCGGTTTCGGGTCGGTCAGGGCGCGCAGGATCTGGTCGGTCACCGCCGAACAGGGCAGCTCGAACATGTCGGGTTTGCCCGAAGGGGTATAAAGCCGTTTCAGAAGCGAGGTCTCGTATTGCTCACGCCGGGCCGAGGCCTTCCAGTCGATCCATTTCTCGAAATGCGGGATCGAGTTCACCCGGATCTTCGTCGGGATCGGCCCGGGGTTGACCGTGATGATATGGATGCCCGTATCGCGCATCTCGCGGCGCATCACCTCGGTCAGGCCCTCCAGCGCGAATTTGGTGGCGACATAGGCGCCGCGCCAGCGGATGCCCACCAGCCCCAGCACCGAGGAACATTGGATGATCCGGCCCTCGCCATTCTCGCCATAGGCCCGCATCACCCTGATCGCGCGAATGGTCAGGTCATGCAGGCCGAAAAGGTTGGTTTCGAAGATTTCGCGCAAAGCGCCCGGCGGCAGATCCTCGGCCGCGCCGGGGCAGCCATAGGCGGCATTGTTGTAAAGCGCGTCCAGCCGCCCGTTCGCCCGGGCCAAAGCCTCGTTGAAACCGGCCTCGATCGAGGCGGGGTCGGAGAGATCGAGCGGAAAGGAGATCAGCCCCTCGGCGCGCAGCCGGGCACAGTCTTCCTCGCGTCGGCAGGTGGCCAGCACCTTCCAGCCCGCCTTGTGCAGCCCATGCGCCGCATCATAGCCGATGCCCGAAGAGCAGCCGGTGATCAGGATCGTCTTCGCCATCGTCATCCCCCGTGTTTCGTTCCAGATAGGCCAAGCCCCGGTGCGGGACAACGGCTTTGGCCGGTCTTTGTGCTGGACCGGGGGCCGGTCCCGAATTACACCGCGACCATGAGCAGCGACGACGAAACCCCGACTTCCGCAACCCATGCCGAACCGCTTTCGCGGGCGATCGGCGAGCGTTATCTGACCTATGCGCTCTCGACGATCATGCACCGGGCGCTGCCCGATGCGCGCGACGGGCTGAAGCCGGTGCACCGGCGCATTCTTTACGCGATGCGGGAGTTGAAGCTGAGCTCGACCGGCGGGTTCCGGAAATCGGCGAAGATCTCGGGCGACGTGATGGGGAACTATCACCCGCATGGCGACGCGGCGATCTATGACGCGATGGCGCGGCTCGCGCAGGATTTCGCCATGCGTTACCCGCTGGTGGACGGGCAGGGGAACTACGGCAACATCGACGGCGACGGCCCGGCGGCGAGCCGCTATACCGAGGCGCGTCTGGCCTCCCCGGCCGAGGCGCTTCTGGAGGGGCTGGCCGAGGATTCGGTCGATTTCCGCCCGAACTATGACGGCACGCTGACCGAACCCGTCGTGCTGCCCGCGGCCTTTCCGAACCTTTTGGCGAACGGGGCCAGCGGCATTGCCGTCGGCATGGCGACGAACGTGCCGCCGCATAACCTTGATGAGCTGGTCGATGGCTGTCTGGCGATGATCGCCGAACCCGAGATCGACGAGGCCCGGCTTGTCGATCTGATTCCCGGGCCGGATTTCCCGACCGGCGGCGTGATCGTTGAACCGAAGGCGAATATCCTTGAGGCGTATCGCACCGGGCGCGGGGCCTTCCGGCTGCGGGCGCGCTGGGCGCTGGAGGATCTGGGCCGCGGTCAGTGGCAGATCGTTGTCACCGAGATCCCCTATCAGGTGCAGAAGGCCAAGCTGATCGAGCGGCTGGCCGAGCTGATCGAGACGAAGAAGGTCCCCGCGCTCGCCGATGTGCGCGATGAAAGCGCCGAGGATGTGCGGATCGTGCTGGAGCCCCGCGCGCGGACGGTGGAACCGGCGCAGCTGATGGGGATGCTGTTTCGCAACTCGGAACTTGAGGTGCGGTTCAGTCTGAACATGAACGTGCTGATCGACGGCCGGGTGCCGAAGGTCTGTTCGCTGAAAGAGGTGCTGCGGGCCTTTCTGGACCATCGCCGCGAGGTGCTGTGTCGGCGGTCCCGGCATCGGCTGGAGAAGATCGCGAACCGGCTGGAGGTGCTTGAGGGCTACATCATCGCCTTTTTGAACCTGGATCGGGTGATCGAGATCATCCGCACCGAGGACGACCCGAAAGCCGCCCTGATGGCCGAGAACTGGGCGGCCGAGGCGGGGGCGGTGGTGCATCTGACCGAGGTGCAGGCCGAGGCGATCCTGAACATGCGGCTGCGCAGCTTGCGGCGGCTGGAAGAGATGGAGTTGCGCGCCGAGCGCGATGATCTGCTGAAGGAACGCGCGGGGCTGGAGGCGCTTCTGGCCTCGGACGTGGCGCAATGGGCGCAGATTTCCTCGGAGCTGGAAGACCTGCGCAAGACCTGGGGCAAGGCCACCAAGGTCGGCGCGCGGCGGACCGATTTTGCCGAGGCCGGAGAGGTCGAGGAAGTGCCGATCGAGGCGATGATCGAGCGCGAGCCGATCACCATGATCCTGTCGAAGATGGGCTGGGTCCGCGCGATGAAGGGGCATCAGCCGCTCGATGCCGAGGTGAAGTTCAAGGACGGCGACGGGCAAGCCTTTGCGCTGCATGCGGAAACGACGGACCGGATCGTGCTGATGGGCTCGAACGGGCGGGCCTGGACGCTTCTGGGCGCGAACCTGCCCGGCGGGCGCGGCATGGGCGAGCCGGTGCGGCTGATGCTGGAGATGCCGAACGAGGTCGAGGTGACCCATGTTCTGGTGCCGAAACCGGGCGAGAAATATCTGCTGGCCTCGTCCGACGGCGACGGGTTCATCGTGCCTGCCGAGGAGCTGATCGCCTCGACCCGGACCGGCAAGCAGGTTTTGAACATGGGCGAGGGCGTGCGCACGCGGGTGTGCCGGCTGGCCTTGGGCGATGCGGTGGCCTGTGTCGGCGAGAACCGCAAGCTGCTGGTCTTCCCGCTGGAAGAGCTGCCCGAGATGGCGCGGGCCAAGGGCGTGCGGCTGCAGAAGTTCAAGGATGGCGGGCTGTCGGATGCGATCACCTTCCGTCTGGGGGAGGGGCTGAGCTGGAAGGATCCGGCCGGGCGGACGCGGACCGAGGCGGATCTGTCGGAATGGCTGGGCAAGCGGGCGAGTGCCGGGCGGATGGCGCCACGCGGCTTTCCGCGCGACAACCGGTTCCCCTGACCGGGGCGGGCGTTTGCCCTGACGGGGGTTCGGGCGCGGCCGCGCCCGACCCGCGCGGGGGCGCCGCCCCCGCACCCCCGGTCGTATTTGGCCAAGGAAAAGCAGGGCGGTGCCCGGACGTGGCGTTTCGGGGACGCGCCCGGGCGGCGGCTGGCCGCCTTGCGTGAACCGGGCTTGATTTTTCCCCGTTTCGGCAATAGGGAACGCGCCATATTCACTGGGCCGACGGCGGCCCCCGAACCAGAGGCGCCCGAAATGGCAAAGGCAAAGTTTGAACGGACGAAACCGCACGTGAATATCGGCACGATCGGCCACGTTGACCACGGCAAGACGACGCTGACGGCGGCGATCACGAAATACTACGGCGAATTCCGCGCCTATGACCAGATCGACGGTGCGCCGGAAGAACGTGCCCGCGGGATCACGATCTCGACCGCGCACGTGGAATACGAAACGGCGAGCCGCCACTATGCGCACGTCGACTGCCCCGGCCACGCCGACTATGTGAAGAACATGATCACCGGCGCGGCGCAGATGGACGGCGCGATTCTGGTTTGCGCGGCCTCGGACGGCCCGATGCCGCAAACGCGCGAGCACATCCTGCTTGGCCGTCAGGTGGGCATTCCGTACATGGTCTGCTACATGAACAAGGTCGACCTCGTGGATGACGAAGAGCTTCTGGAGCTCGTCGAGATGGAAATCCGCGAACTGTTCTCGTCCTACGAATATCCGGGCGACGACATTCCGATCATCAAGGGCTCGGCGCACCAGGCGATGATCGGCGAGCGCAAGGAGATCGGCGAGGATTCGATCCATGCGCTGCTGAAGGCGGTGGACGAATACATCCCGACCCCGGCGCGTGCGGTGGACCAGCCGTTCCTGATGCCGATCGAAGACGTGTTCTCGATCTCGGGTCGCGGCACGGTTGTGACCGGCCGTGTGGAGCGTGGCGTTGTGAACGTGGGCGACGAACTTGAGATCGTGGGCATCCGCGAAACCAAGAAATCGACCTGCACCGGCGTCGAGATGTTCCGCAAGCTCTTGGATCGCGGCGAGGCGGGCGACAACGTCGGCGTTCTGCTGCGCGGCATCGACCGTGACGGCGTGGAACGTGGCCAGGTGCTGTGCAAGCCGAAATCGGTGACGCCGCACACCCATTTCGAGGCCGAAGCCTATATCCTGACGAAGGAAGAAGGCGGCCGTCACACCCCGTTCTTTGCGAACTACCGTCCGCAATTCTACTTCCGCACGACGGACGTGACCGGGACCGTGAAGCTGCCGGAAGGCACGGAAATGGTGATGCCGGGCGACAACCTGAAGTTCGAAGTCGAGCTGATCGCCCCGATCGCGATGGAAGAAAAGCTGCGCTTCGCGATCCGCGAAGGCGGCCGCACCGTCGGCGCCGGTGTCGTGTCGAAGATCATCAAGTGAGGATCCCGAGACGCGCCCGCAAAGGTGTGTCGAAGAGCATCAGATGAATTTCCCGCAAGGGAAAACGGAAGGCCGCCCAACCCGGGCGGCCTTTTCGATTCGGCCTTTCGGTTCTGCGCGGGGCTGCGGCATCGCTGTCGCGGCTTCGTGCAAATCGCTCTTGATTTCCCCCGCCGGGTGCCGTAGCACGCGCTCAGGCTTAGGAGTTTAGCTCAGTTGGTAGAGCATCGGTCTCCAAAACCGAGGGTCGTGGGTTCGAGTCCCCCAACTCCTGCCAAGCCTTTCCCGCAGCGTTGACCGTCTTGCGAAGCGTCTTGTAATCGACGCCGCTTGCGCGTATCCCGGCGCGGTCGCATGAGAGGATGAAGCATGGCAAACCCGATCCAGTTCCTGAGCCAGGTGCGCTCGGAAGTCGGCAAGATCACCTGGCCGACCCGGCGCGAGACCGTTCTGACCACCATCATGGTGATGGTCATGGCGCTCCTGACCGCGATCTTCTTTTCCCTGGTGGATTGGGTGATCGGTCTCGGGATCAAGGCAATGTTCATGTGAGACGCATCGAAGCCCTTGAAATACGGGGCGACCGAGGCTAAACGGGCACGACACTCAAGAACCGGCGTGCATCGATTCGAAGGATGCGCGCCGTTCTTCATTGAGAGAGCAGCGGCAAGACCGTTGAAATGACAAGATTTCGGCGCTCGCCGCCGGGGGGAAAGAGGCAGGTTGATGGCGAAGCGGTGGTATTCGGTTTCCGTTCTCTCGAACTTCGAGAAGAAGGTGGCCGAGCAGATCAAACAGGCCGTGATCGACAAGGGCCTGGGGGACGAGATCGAGGAAGTTCTGGTTCCCACCGAAGAAGTGATCGAGATCCGCCGCGGCAAGAAGGTCACGTCGGAGCGTCGCTTCATGCCCGGCTATGTGCTGGTGCGCATGGACATGACCGACCGCGGCTATCACGCGATCACCTCGATCAACCGCGTCACCGGCTTCCTGGGTCCGCAGGGCAAGCCGACGCCGATGCGCGATTCCGAAGTGAACACGATCCTGAACCGTCAGGGCCCGACCGGCGAAGTCGCCGCGCCGCGCAACCTGATTCGCTTCGAGATCGGCGAGAATGTTTCCGTGACCGATGGCCCGTTCGAGGGCTTCTCGGGCATGGTCGAGGAAGTGGACGATGCCGCTGGCCGCCTGAAGGTGACGGTGTCGATCTTTGGCCGGCCGACGCCGGTCGAGCTGGAATTCACCCAGGTGTCGAAAACCGCCTGAGGTGGGATGTGGGAGGCGGGCGACCGCCGCACCACTAAACTTCGCCTCATGGGGAGGCGGCAGTGAAAAGGAGAAGGCCACATGGCCAAGAAAGTCATCGGGCAGCTGAAGCTGCAAGTGAAGGCGGGGCAAGCCAACCCCTCCCCGCCGATCGGTCCGGCGCTGGGTCAGCGCGGGATCAACATCATGGAATTCTGCAAGGCTTTCAACGCCCGCACCCAGGAAATGGAGCTCGGCTCGCCGGTTCCCTGCCTGATCACCTATTATGCCGACAAGAGCTTCACCTTTGAAACGAAGACCGCTCCGGCCTCGTTCATGCTGAAGAAGGCCGCCGGTCTGAAGCCGGTGGGCAAGCGCAACCGTCCGAAAGGCTCGCCGAAGCCGGGCCGCGAAGTCGCGGGCACCGTGACCGCCGCGCAGATCAAGGCGATTGCCGAAGCCAAGATGAAAGACCTGAACGCCAACGACATTCAGGGCGCCATCAACATCATCCTCGGCTCGGCGAAGTCGGTCGGTATCGAGGTTAAGGGGTAAGCCATGGCCAAGATCGGTAAACGTTCGGCCGCTGCGCGGACCGCTTTCGAAGGCAAGGCCAACCTCTCGGTTGAAGATGCCGTCAAGCTGATCAAGTCGGCGGCCTCGGCCAAGTTCGACGAAACGCTTGAAATCGCGATGAACCTGGGCGTCGACCCGCGTCACGCGGACCAGATGGTCCGGGGCGTGGTGCAGCTGCCGCATGGCACCGGCAAGACCGTCCGCGTCGCCGTTTTCGCCCGTGGCGCGAAGGCCGACGAGGCGAAAGCCGCCGGGGCCGACATCGTGGGTGCGGAAGACCTTATGGAAACCATCCAGCAGGGCAAGATCGAGTTCGATCGCTGCATCGCCACCCCGGACATGATGCCGCTCGTCGGCCGTCTGGGCAAGATCCTCGGGCCGCGCAACCTGATGCCGAACCCGAAGGTTGGCACCGTGACGATGGACGTGAAAACGGCGATCGAAGCGGCCAAGGGCGGCGAAGTGCAGTTCAAGGTCGAAAAGGCCGGCGTCATCCATGGCGGCATCGGCAAGGTTTCCTTCGCCGATGACAAGCTGGCCGACAACGTCCGCGCCTTTGTCGATGCGGTGTCGAAAGCCAAGCCCGCGGGCGCCAAGGGCACCTACCTGAAAAAGGTGTCGCTGTCCTCGACCATGGGCCCGGGCGTGACGGTCGATCTGACCTCGGCCACCGCCCACTGAAGAATTTGCCGGGAAACCGGCGAATGACGGGGCGGTCAAACGCCCCGTCCTGTCCGAGACGGAGGGTGGGGGTTTCCCCCATAAGTCCTTCCCGAGATGGGGAACGAGAATTTCCGGGGCTGCTGCCTCGGGCGATCTCTCGGGAACCTATTCGGACCCGACCTGCGGGCAATCGCCCGTGGGAAACGAGAGCCGGGGGGAAACCCCCAACCTTGGAGTGTAACCGTGGATAGAGCCCAAAAAGCGAAGGTGGTCGAAGAGCTCGGCCAGATCTTCGAAAGCTCTGGCGTCGTGGTGGTTGCCCACTACGAAGGCATGACGGTTGCTCAGATGCAGGACCTGCGCGCGAAAATGCGTGAAGTGGGTGGGTCCGTGCGCGTTGCCAAGAACACGCTCGCCAAGATCGCCCTGGAAGGCAAGCCCTGCGAGAGCATGGCCAAACTTCTGACGGGGATGACCGTTCTTGCCTATTCCGAAGACCCGGTGGCTGCGGCCAAGGTCGCGGACGCCTATGCCAAGACGAACGACAAGTTCGCCATTCTTGGTGGGGCCATGGGCAAGGACGCTCTGGATCCGGCCGGTGTCAAAGCCGTTGCCGCCATGCCGTCGCGCGAAGAGCTTATCGCTCAGGTCGTGTCGTGCATCGGGGCGCCTGCTTCGAACATCGCCGGTGCCATTGGCGCGCCTGCTTCCAACATCGCGGGCATCCTCAAGACGCTTGAGGAGCGGGAAGCCGCCTGACGCAACATCTTGCCTTCGTCGGGACAGTCTCGACGTCGGATAACCCTATATCAGAATGGAACGGAAAAATGGCCGATCTTAAAGCCCTTGCCGAGCAAATCGTCAACCTGACGCTGCTGCAGGCCCAAGAACTGAAAACCATCCTCAAGGACGAGTACGGCATCGAGCCGGCCGCCGGCGGCGCCGTCATGGTTGCTGGCCCGGCTGCTGCTGCCGCCCCGGCCGAAGAAGAAAAGACCGAATTCGACGTCGTTCTCGTCGATGCCGGCGCGAACAAGATCAACGTGATCAAGGAAGTCCGCGCCATCACCGGTCTGGGCCTGAAAGAAGCCAAGGACCTCGTCGAGGCCGGTGGCAAGGTGAAAGAAGCTGCGGCGAAAGCCGAAGCCGAAGACATCAAGAAAAAGCTCGAAGCGGCTGGCGCCAAGGTCGAGCTCAAGTAATCGGTGCGGATGCCTTCGCATCCGATCTGATTTTCAGGCTGGGTTCGGGCTTGCCCGAGCCCAGCCGCACCTGTCTCGGCAAGGGGTTTTGCGAAACCCTTTCCCAAGGCAGGGTCGGTTCGGGAGCCTTCCGGTGGGACGGAAGGCAGGTATGGAACCGCCCCCCATTCGCAAGCGGCGTGCATCGGGCCCCGACGAGGCACACCCGCGAAGAGACGAAAGGTCACGACGAGCATGGCTCAAGCTTACGTTGGTCAGAAGCGTATCCGCCGCTACTACGGCAAAATCCGCGAAGTTCTGGAAATGCCGAACCTGATCGAGGTTCAGAAGGCCTCCTACGACCTGTTCCTGCGCTCGGGCGATGCCGACAAGCCGCTGGATGGCGAGGGCATTCAGGGCGTCTTCCAGTCGGTCTTCCCGATCAAGGACTTCAATGACAACGCGATTCTCGAATTCGTGAAATACGAACTCGAAAAGCCGAAATATGACGTCGACGAATGCATGAGCCGCGATCTGACCTATTCGGCGCCGCTCAAGGTGACGCTGCGTCTGATCGTGTTCGATGTCGATGAAACCACCGGGGCGCGGTCGGTCAAGGACATCAAGGAACAGGACGTCTACATGGGCGACATGCCCCTGATGACGCCGAACGGCACCTTCATCGTCAACGGCACCGAACGGGTCATCGTCTCGCAGATGCACCGTTCGCCCGGTGTGTTCTTCGACCATGACCGCGGCAAGACCCATTCCTCGGGCAAGCTTCTGTTCGCCTGCCGGATCATTCCCTATCGCGGCTCGTGGCTGGATTTCGAATTCGACGCCAAGGATCTGGTGTTCGCGCGCATCGACCGTCGCCGCAAGCTGCCGGTGACGACGCTGCTTTATGCGCTCGGTCTCGATCAGGAAGGCATCATGGATGCCTATTACAACACCGTCATGTTCCGCGCCGAGGGCAAGCGCGGCTGGGTGTCGAAATTCTTCCCCGAACGCGCCCGCGGCACCCGTCCGACCTATGACATGATCGACGCCGCCACCGGCGAAGTGATCCTGAAGGCGGGCGAAAAGGTCACGCCGCGGATGGTGAAGAAATGGCTCGATGAAGCCAAGGTGACCGAACTGCTCTTGCCGTTCGACCACATCCTGGGCCGCTACTGCGCCAAGGACATCATCAACGAGCGCACCGGCTACATCTATATCGAAGCGGGCGACGAGCTGACGGCGGAATATGACCGGGACGGCCAGCTGGTCGGCGGTTCGGTGAAGACGCTGCTCGATAACGGCATCACCGAGATCCCCTGCCTCGACATCGACAACATCAACGTCGGCCCCTACATCCGCAACACGATGGCGGCGGACAAGAACATGGGCCGCGATGGCGCGCTGATGGACATCTACCGCGTCATGCGTCCGGGTGAGCCGCCGACCGTCGAAGCCGCGTCGTCGATGTTCGACACGCTGTTCTTCGATAGCGAACGCTATGACCTCTCGGCCGTGGGCCGGGTGAAGATGAACATGCGTCTGGATCTGGATGCGCCGGACACCCAGCGCACCCTGCGCCGCGAAGACATCATCTCCTGCATCAAGGGGCTGGTGGAGCTGCGCGACGGCAAGGGCGAGATCGACGATATCGACCACCTCGGCAACCGCCGTGTGCGCTCGGTCGGCGAGCTGATGGAAAACCAGTATCGCGTCGGCCTTTTGCGCATGGAACGCGCGATCAAGGAACGCATGTCCTCGGTCGAGATCGACACGGTGATGCCGCAAGATCTGATCAACGCGAAACCGGCCGCGGCCGCGGTGCGCGAATTCTTCGGCTCCTCGCAGCTGTCGCAGTTCATGGACCAGACGAACCCGCTTTCGGAAGTCACGCACAAGCGGCGTCTTTCGGCGCTCGGGCCGGGCGGTCTGACCCGCGAACGCGCGGGCTTCGAGGTCCGCGACGTTCACCCGACCCACTATGGCCGGATGTGCCCGATTGAAACGCCCGAAGGTCAGAACATCGGTCTGATCAACTCGCTGGCGACCTTCGCCCGGGTCAACAAATACGGCTTCATCGAGACCCCCTATCGCAAGGTGGTCGAGGGGCAGGTGACCGATGAAGTCATCTACATGTCGGCCACGGAAGAGATGCGCCACACCATCGCGCAGGCGAACGCCACGCTCGACGAGAACGGCAAGTTCGTCAACGATCTGGTGTCGACCCGGCAATCGGGCGAATTCATGCTCAACCCGGTCGAGGCGGTGGACCTGATTGACGTGTCGCCGAAACAGCTGGTTTCGGTCGCCGCGGCGCTGATCCCCTTCCTTGAAAACGACGACGCCAACCGCGCCCTGATGGGTTCGAACATGCAACGTCAGGCGGTTCCGCTTCTGCGCAACGAGGCGCCCTTTGTCGGCACCGGCATGGAAGCGACCGTTGCGCGCGATTCGGGCGCGGCCATCATGGCCCGCCGCGGCGGGATCGTGGATCAGGTCGATGCGTCGCGGATCGTTATCCGGGCGAACGAAGACATCGGCATGGGCGATGCGGGCGTCGATATCTACCGTCTGCGCAAGTTCAAACGCTCGAACCAATCCTCGACGATCAACCAGCGTCCGATCGTCAAGGTGGGCGACGTGGTGTCCAAGGGGCAGGTGGTTGCTGACGGTCCCTCGACCGATCAGGGCGAACTGGCACTTGGCCGCAACGTGGTCGTCGCCTTCATGCCCTGGAACGGCTACAACTACGAAGACTCGATCCTGATTTCGGAACGCATCCACCGCGATGACGTGTTCACCTCGATCCACATCGAAGAATACGAAGTGGCGGCGCGCGACACGAAACTCGGGCCGGAAGAGATCACCCGCGACATCCCGAACGTCGGCGAGGAGGCTTTGCGCAACCTTGACGAAGCGGGTATCGTCTATATCGGCGCCGAAGTGGGGCCTGGCGATATCCTTGTGGGCAAGATCACGCCGAAGGGCGAAAGCCCGATGACGCCGGAAGAAAAACTTCTGCGCGCCATCTTCGGCGAAAAGGCATCGGACGTGCGGGATACCTCGCTGCGTCTGCCGCCGGGCGCCTATGGCACGATCGTCGAAGTCCGCGTCTTCAACCGTCATGGTGTGGACAAGGACGAACGCGCGCTGCAGATCGAGCGGGAAGAAATCGAACGTCTCGCCCGCGACCGCGACGACGAGATGGCGATTTTGGAACGCAACATCTACGCGCGTCTGAAAACGCTGATCCTGGGCAAGGTGACGGTCAAAGGGCCGAAGAACACCTCGATCAAGGCCGGGTCGGAAATCACCGAAGAGCTGCTTGCCTCGCTGTCGCGTGGCCAGTGGTGGCAGCTGGCGCTGGAAAACGAAGCCGATGCCAAGGAAGTGGAAGCGCTGAACGACCAGTTCGACGCGCAGAAACGCGCCCTTGAGCATCGCTTCGATGACAAGGTGGAGAAAGTCCGTCAGGGCGACGATCTGCCCCCCGGCGTGATGAAGATGGTCAAGGTCTTCGTCGCGGTGAAGCGCAAGCTGCAAGCGGGCGACAAGATGGCCGGTCGTCACGGCAACAAGGGTGTGGTGTCGAAGGTCGTTCCGATCGAGGACATGCCCTTCCTGGCCGATGGCACCCCGGTCGATCTGGTGCTGAACCCGCTCGGCGTGCCGTCGCGGATGAACGTCGGGCAGATCCTGGAAACCCACATGGGTTGGGCCAGCCGTGGTCTGGGCATCCGGATCGACGAGGCGCTGAAAGCCTATCGTCGCAACGGCGACCTGACCCCGGTGCGCGAGGAAATGCGTCACGGCTATGGCGACGAGACCTACGAGGCGGTCTTTGCCGAGATGGAGAACGACCGTTTCGTCGAATGCGCCGAACAGGTGCGCGGCGGCGTTCCGATCGCCACGCCGGTCTTTGACGGGGCCAAGGAAGCCGATGTGAACGATGCGCTGATCCGCGCGGGCTTCAACAAGTCGGGCCAATCCATCGTCTTCGACGGCCGCACCGGCGAGCAATTCGCCCGTCCGGTCACCGTGGGCGTGAAATACTTCCTCAAGCTGCACCACCTTGTGGACGACAAGATGCACGCGCGCTCGACCGGGCCGTACTCGCTCGTCACTCAGCAACCTTTGGGCGGCAAGGCGCAGTTCGGCGGTCAGCGTCTGGGGGAGATGGAGGTCTGGGCTCTGGAAGCTTACGGCGCCGCCTACACCCTGCAGGAGATGCTGACGGTGAAGTCGGACGACGTCGCGGGCCGGACCAAGGTCTACGAAAGCATCGTCAAGGGCGAGGACAACTTCGAGGCCGGCGTGCCGGAATCGTTCAACGTGCTTGTCAAGGAAGTGCGGGGCCTCGGCCTCAACATGGAACTCCTGGATTCGGAGGAAGAGTGAGCGCGAAAGCGCTCACCACCCCCCTCTGACCTCACGCAAGGAAAGATCTGATGAACCAGGAAATCACCAACAACAACCCGTTCAACCCGCTGGCGCAGCCGAAGGCCTTTGACGAGATCAAGATCTCGCTGGCCTCGCCGGAACGGATTCTCTCGTGGTCCTATGGCGAGATCAAGAAGCCCGAGACGATCAACTACCGGACCTTCAAGCCCGAGCGCGACGGCCTGTTCTGCGCCCGCATCTTCGGGCCGATCAAGGATTACGAATGCCTGTGCGGCAAATACAAGCGGATGAAATATCGCGGCGTCGTCTGCGAAAAATGCGGCGTTGAAGTCACGCTGCAAAAGGTCCGCCGCGAGCGCATGGGCCATATCGAGCTGGCCTCGCCGGTCGCGCATATCTGGTTCCTGAAATCGCTGCCCTCGCGCATCGGCCTGATGCTCGACATGACGCTGCGGGATCTGGAACGCATCCTCTATTTCGAAAACTACGTCGTGATCGAACCCGGTCTGACGGAGCTGTCCTATGGTCAGCTTCTGACCGAGGACGAATATCTGGATGCGCAGGACCAGTTCGGCGCCGACGCTTTCACCGCCAATATCGGCGCGGAAGCGATCCGCGAAATGCTCGCCGCGATCGACCTTGAGACCACTGCGGAAACGCTGCGCGAGGAGCTGAAGGAAGCCACCGGGGAACTCAAGCCGAAGAAGATCATCAAGCGGCTGAAGATCGTCGAGAGCTTCCTGGAATCGAAGAACCGTCCCGAGTGGATGATCCTGACGGTGCTGCCGGTGATTCCGCCGGAACTGCGCCCGCTGGTGCCGCTCGATGGCGGCCGGTTCGCGACCTCCGACCTGAACGACCTTTATCGTCGCGTGATCAACCGGAACAACCGTCTGAAACGGCTGATCGAGCTGCGGGCGCCCGATATCATCGTGCGCAACGAAAAGCGGATGCTGCAGGAAGCCGTTGACGCTCTGTTCGACAACGGTCGTCGCGGTCGCGTCATCACCGGCACCAACAAGCGGCCGCTGAAATCGCTGTCCGACATGCTCAAGGGCAAGCAGGGCCGGTTCCGTCAGAACCTGCTCGGCAAGCGCGTCGACTTCTCGGGCCGGTCGGTCATCGTGACAGGGCCGGAACTGAAGCTGCATCAATGCGGCCTGCCGAAGAAGATGGCGCTCGAACTGTTCAAGCCCTTCATCTACTCGCGCCTTGAAGCCAAGGGCCTGTCGAGCACGGTGAAACAGGCGAAGAAACTGGTCGAGAAAGAGCGTCCCGAGGTTTGGGATATCCTGGACGAGGTGATCCGCGAACACCCGGTTCTGCTGAACCGCGCGCCGACGCTGCACCGTCTGGGCATTCAGGCGTTTGAGCCGATCCTGATCGAGGGCAAGGCGATCCAGCTGCACCCGCTCGTCTGCTCGGCCTTCAACGCCGACTTCGACGGTGACCAGATGGCCGTGCACGTTCCGCTGAGCCTTGAGGCCCAGCTGGAAGCGCGCGTGCTGATGATGTCGACGAACAACGTGCTGTCGCCCGCGAACGGCAGCCCGATCATCGTTCCGTCGCAGGACATGATCCTTGGGCTTTACTACACCACGATGGAGCGCAAGGGCATGCCGGGCGAAGGCATGGTCTTCGCCTCGGTCGAGGAAGTCGAACATGCGCTGACCTCGGGCGTCGTGCACCTGCACGCCAAGGTGAAGGCCCGGATCAAGCAGATCGACGACGAGGGCAACGAGGTCTGGAAGCGCTATGACACCACCCCGGGCCGGATCCGTCTGGGCGCGCTGCTGCCGCTGAACGCCAAGGCGCCCTTCGATCTGGTGAACCGCCCGCTGCGGAAGAAAGACGTGCAGAACGTCATCGACACCGTCTACCGCTACTGCGGTCAGAAAGAGTCGGTGATCTTCTGCGACCAGATCATGGGTCTGGGCTTCCGCGAAGCGTTCAAGGCGGGCATCTCGTTCGGCAAGGACGACATGCTCATTCCGGAACGCAAATGGGAAATCGTGGACGGTGTCCGCGATCAGGTGAAGGAATTCGAACAGCAATACATGGACGGCCTGATCACCCAGGGTGAGAAATACAACAAGGTCGTCGATGCCTGGTCGAAATGCTCGGATGCCGTCGCGGCCGAGATGATGAAGGAAATTTCTGCGGTCCGTGTCGACGATGCGGGCATGGAGAAAGAACCGAACTCGGTTTACATGATGTCCCACTCCGGGGCGCGGGGTTCGCCCGCGCAGATGAAACAGCTGGGGGGCATGCGCGGCCTGATGGCCAAGCCCTCGGGCGAGATCATCGAGACTCCGATCATCTCGAACTTCAAGGAAGGTCTGACCGTTCTTGAATACTTCAACTCGACCCACGGCGCCCGCAAGGGTCTGGCCGATACCGCGCTGAAGACGGCGAACTCGGGCTATCTGACCCGTCGTCTGGTGGACGTGGCGCAGGACTGCATCGTGCGCTCGCACGATTGCGGCACCGAACGCGCGATCACCGCTTCGGCGGCCGTGAACGATGGTGAAGTCGTCGCGCCGCTGTCGGAACGGGTGCTGGGCCGTGTCGCCGCCGATGACGTTCTGGTTCCGGGCACCGACGAGGTGCTGGTGCGCAAGAACGAGCTGATCGACGAACGCAAGGCCGACCTGATCGAGCAAAATGCGATCCAGTCGATCCGCATCCGCTCGGCGCTGACCTGCGAAGCCGAAGAGGGCGTTTGCGCGCTGTGCTACGGTCGCGACCTGGCGCGCGGCACGCTGGTGAACCAGGGCGAAGCGGTGGGCATCATCGCGGCGCAGTCGATCGGCGAACCGGGCACGCAGCTGACGATGCGGACCTTCCACATCGGCGGCATCGCGCAGGGTGGTCAGCAGTCGTTCCTGGAAGCGAGCCAAGAGGGCAAGATCGAGTTCCGCAACACCAACCTGCTGATCAACGACGCGGGCGAGCAGATCGTCATGGGCCGCAACATGCAGCTGGCGATCGTTTCGGATCAGGGCGAGGAACGGGCGAGCCACAAGCTCAGCTACGGTTCGAAGATCTTCGTCAAGGATGGCGACGCGGTCAAACGCGGCACCAAACTGTTCGAATGGGACCCCTATACCCTGCCGATCATCGCGGAAAAAGCCGGTGTGGCGAAGTTCGTCGACCTCGTCTCGGGCATCTCGGTGCGCGAGGAGACCGACGAAGCCACCGGCATGACGCAGAAGATCGTGTCCGACTGGCGCTCGGCGCCGCGCGGCAACGATCTGAAGCCCGAGGTGATCATCGTCAACGCGGACGGCGAGCCGGTGCGCAACGACGCGGGCAATCCGGTCACCTATCCGATGTCGGTCGATGCGATTCTGTCGATCGAGGACGGGCAGGATGTGAAGGCCGGGGACGTGGTGGCGCGGATCCCGCGCGAAGGCGCCAAGACCAAGGACATCACCGGGGGTCTTCCCCGCGTGGCGGAACTGTTCGAAGCCCGTCGTCCGAAGGATCACGCGATCATCGCCGAACTCGATGGCTACGTGCGCTTTGGCAAGGACTACAAGAACAAGCGCCGCATCACCATCGAGCCGTCGCAAGACGGGCTGGAGCCGGTCGAATACATGGTGCCGAAAGGCAAGCACATCCCGGTGCAGGAAGGCGACTTCGTGCAGAAGGGCGACTACATCATGGACGGCAACCCGGCGCCGCATGACATCCTGCGCATCATGGGGATCGAGGCTCTGGCCGACTATCTCATCGACGAAGTGCAGGACGTTTACCGGCTGCAGGGCGTGAAGATCAACGACAAGCACATCGAGGTGATCGTGCGGCAGATGCTGCAGAAGATCGAGATCCTCGACAGCGGCGACACCACGCTTCTCAAGGGCGAGAACATCGACAAGTCGGAGTTCGACGAGGAGAATGCGAAGGTCGAAGCCCGTGGCGGCCGTCCGGCGACGGGCGAGCCGGTGCTGCTCGGGATCACCAAGGCGTCCTTGCAGACGCGGTCCTTCATCTCGGCGGCCTCGTTCCAGGAAACGACCCGCGTGCTGACGGAAGCCTCGGTGCAGGGCAAGCGCGACAAGCTTGTCGGCCTGAAGGAAAACGTGATCGTCGGCCGTCTGATCCCGGCGGGCACGGGTGGCGCCACCACCCGCGTGCGCAAGATCGCCGCCGAGCGTGACAGCAAGGTGATCGAGGCCCGGCGCG
This sequence comes from Rhodobacter capsulatus, assembly GCF_052363185.1. GTDB lineage: Bacteria > Pseudomonadota > Alphaproteobacteria > Rhodobacterales > Rhodobacteraceae > Rhodobacter > Rhodobacter capsulatus_E. The sequence goes on from NZ_CP198955.1 coordinate 317,489, forward strand.
CCGAGGCGGTCGATGCCGCCGCGCTGGCCGCCCCGATCGAAAGCGCCTATGACGAGGATGACTTCGGCCCGGTGGAAACCCCCGAAAGCCGCGAGTGATCCCCTGACACGATAAAGGCCCCCGCGCAGCAGCCCTGCGCGGGGGCTTTCTTTTGCCTTGACCCGTGGGAGCGAAGCGGAAATCCTGCCCGCGTCAGAACGGGAGCCAGTGTCTTGTCGCCAGAATTTCGCAATCAGATCGTCGGGTTGATCCGGTTTTCCTTTGTCACCACCGGCGATTTCTACCCCGGCTTCGAGACGGTCGAGGACATGAAGGCCTTTCTGTTCGACGAGGCCCGGCTGGAACGCCGGTTTCGCCTGTTCGAGGGGATCTGCCTGCCGGTGCTGAAGGCGCAGACCGATCCGGATTTCACCTGCATCTTTCTGGTGGCGCGGGATTTCCCGAAAAAATGGCGCAAGCGGCTCGACAAGTTGTTGGATGGGCTGCCCTTCGTGCGGATCGTCGAAAAGCCGCCGATGAATCACTATCAGGGCATCCGCGAGGCCTTCGCCGAAGTGTCGAGCGAAGGCTTCACCCATCGCACCACCTTCCGGCTGGATGACGACGATGCGGTGAACCTGAAATTCATCGCGACGCTGCGCGCGCTGGCGGCCAAGGTCCACACGATTCCCGACAAGGACGAGCCGATCGGCATTTCCTTCAATCGCGGGCTTTACCTGACCTATTCGAAAAAGGGCACAAGCTATCAGCGCGCGGTCGAACGCACGCCGCTCTCGATCGGCACCGCGCTGCTGGCGCCGGTGTCTTTCGCGGGCAATATCTATGCCTACAACCACCGCGCGCTGGGTCAGGTGCACAATACCTGGATGGATCAGCAAGACATTGTCTATCTGCGCACCTTGCACCGGGACAACAAGTCGAATCCGCATTTCTCGGGCAGCATGGAGGCGGTCGATCCGCAGCGCGCCGCGGTGCTGCTTGCGCAGAAATTCGGCTTCGACTTCGACACGATCGAACGGCTGATGATCGGCACCTGAGGGGCACGGGGGGCGGCGGTTGACAAGGGGGGCACAAGCGCCTATAGCCCCGCCATCCGCGGACAGACCTGCCCGCGGGCATTCGATCTTCAGTGGTGATGGTCCGGGTCCCATAACCCGCTCCTCTGGATATCACCCGTTCGGCCGCCTTCGGGCAGCCCGGACGGTTTTGGCGTTTCGCGATGGGCGCGACGCGTCGTCGAGAAGTGGCGCACCCGCAGGGGTGCGAGTATTGACAGCAGAACGGGGAACCGAATGCCGACGATCCAGCAGCTGATCCGCAAACCGCGGCAGCCCAAGGTGCAGCGCAGCAAGTCGCAGCACCTTCAGTCGTGCCCGCAAAAGCGGGGCGTGTGCACGCGCGTGTACACCACGACGCCGAAGAAACCGAACTCCGCTATGCGTAAGGTGGCCAAGGTCCGCCTGACGAATGGCTTCGAGGTCATCTCCTACATCCCGGGCGAAAAGCACAACCTGCAAGAGCACTCTGTCGTGCTCATCCGCGGCGGCCGGGTGAAAGACCTTCCGGGTGTCCGTTACCACATCCTGCGCGGTGTGCTGGATACCCAGGGCGTCAAAGACCGTCGCCAGCGTCGTTCGAAATACGGCGCCAAGCGTCCGAAATAAGGAGATCACCAGATGTCTCGTCGTCACGCAGCTGAAAAGCGCGAAGTGCTGCCCGACGCCAAATATGGCGATCGCGTGCTGACCAAATTCATGAACAACCTGATGATCGACGGCAAGAAGTCGGTCGCGGAACGGATCGTCTACAGCGCGCTCGAGCGCGTCGAGACCCGCGCCAAGCGCGCCCCCGTGGAAGTGTTCCACGAGGCGCTCGACAACGTGAAGCCTTCGGTCGAAGTGCGTTCGCGTCGCGTCGGCGGTGCCACCTATCAGGTGCCGGTCGAAGTGCGTCCGACCCGCCGCGAGGCGCTGGCGATCCGCTGGCTGATCAACGCCGCGAAGAACCGCAACGAGAACACCATGGAAGAACGTCTGGCGGGTGAACTGCTGGATGCCATGAACTCGCGCGGCTCGGCGGTGAAGAAACGGGAAGACACCCACAAGATGGCCGACGCGAACAAAGCGTTCAGCCATTATCGCTGGTAAGGGGTCATCATGGCACGCGAATATCCGCTGGAGCGTTACCGCAACTTCGGGATCATTGCCCACATCGACGCGGGCAAGACCACGACGTCGGAACGCATCCTGTATTACACCGGCAAGTCGCACAAGATCGGCGAGGTCCATGACGGGGCCGCGACGATGGACTGGATGGAGCAGGAACAGGAACGCGGGATCACCATCACCTCGGCGGCGACCACCACGTTCTGGAACCGCCAGATCGACCCGTCCTCGGGCGTGGGCGACAAGTCGACGAAGTTCCGCTTCAACATCATCGACACCCCCGGCCACGTCGACTTCACCATCGAAGTCGAACGGTCGCTGGCGGTGCTTGACGGGGCCGTGGTTCTGCTCGACGGCAACGCCGGCGTGGAACCGCAGACCGAAACCGTGTGGCGTCAGGCTGACCGCTACAAGGTTCCGCGGATCGTGTTCGTCAACAAGATGGACAAGACCGGCGCCGACTTCTTCAAATGCGTCCGCATGATCAAGGACCGGACCGGCGCCAACGCCATGCCGATCGTCCTGCCGATCGGCGCGGAAGACAAGCTGGAAGGCATCATCGACCTCGTGACCATGGAAGAATGGGTCTATGAGGGCGAAGACCTTGGCGCGTCGTGGAAGCGTCAGCCGATCCGTGCGGAACTGAAGGACGAAGCCGAAGAATGGCGTCTGAACCTTCTGGAAACCGCCGTCGGTCAGGACGATGACGCGATGGAAGCCTACCTCGAGGGCAACGAGCCCGACGAGGAAACGCTGCGCAAGCTGATCCGCAAGGGCACGCTGGCCATCGACTTCATCCCGGTTCTGGCCGGGTCGTCGTTCAAGAACAAGGGCGTGCAGCCGCTTCTGAACGCCGTGGTCGACTATCTGCCGAGCCCGCTCGACGTGCCGCCCTACATGGGCTTCGCGCCGGGCGACGAGACGGAAACCCGCAACATCGCCCGTTCGGCCGATGATGCGCAGCCCTTCTCGGGTCTGGCGTTCAAGATCATGAACGACCCCTTCGTCGGTTCGCTGACCTTCACCCGGATCTATTCGGGCAAGCTGGCCAAAGGCGATGCGATGATGAACGCGACCAAGCAGCGCCGCGAGCGCGTTGGCCGCATGATGATGATGCATGCCATCGAACGCGAGGAAATCACCGAAGCGTTTGCGGGCGACATCATCGCGCTTGGCGGTCTGAAGGAAACCACCACCGGGGACACGCTGTGCGATCCGTCCGCGCCGGTCGTTCTGGAAACCATGACCTTCCCGGTCCCGGTGATCGAGATCGCGGTGGAACCGAAGACCAAGGCCGACCAGGAAAAGATGGGCATCGCTTTGGCCCGTCTGGCTGCCGAAGACCCGTCCTTCCGCGTCGAAACCGATCTCGAATCGGGTCAGACGATCATGAAGGGCATGGGCGAACTTCACCTCGACATCCTCGTCGACCGCATGCGTCGCGAGTTCAAGGTCGAGGCGAATATCGGTGCGCCGCAGGTGGCTTACCGCGAAACGATCTCGCGCGAGCATGAAATCGACTACACGCACAAGAAACAGACCGGGGGCACCGGCCAGTTCGCGCGCGTGAAGCTGGTGATCACGCCGACCGAACCGGGCGAAGGCTATTCGTTCGAAAGCAAGATCGTGGGCGGTGCGGTGCCGAAGGAATACATCCCCGGCGTCGAAAAGGGCATCAAGTCGGTGATGGACTCCGGTCCGCTGGCGGGCTTCCCGGTGATCGACTTCAAGGTGGCGCTGATCGACGGTGCCTTCCACGACGTCGACTCCTCGGTTCTGGCCTTCGAAATCGCCGCGCGCGCCGCGATGCGCGAAGGTCTGAAAAAGGCCGGTGCGAAGCTGCTCGAGCCGATCATGAAAGTCGAAGTGGTGACCCCGGAAGAATACACCGGCGGCGTCATCGGCGACCTGACCTCGCGTCGGGGCATGATCAACGGCCAGGACAGCCGCGGCAATGCGAACGTCATCAATGCGATGGTGCCGCTGGCGAACATGTTCGGCTACATCAACACGCTGCGCTCGATGTCCTCGGGCCGGGCCGTGTTCTCGATGGAGTTCGACCATTACGACACCGTGCCGGACAACATCTCGGCCGAGATCCAGAAGAAACACGCGTAACGGCGGTGCGTGGGCAGCCACGCACCCTTTTCCTTCTTCGGTGGCGTGAGGCCACCGACCCCGAACACAAGGAGTTGCCACCATGGCAAAGGCAAAGTTTGAACGGACGAAACCGCACGTGAATATCGGCACGATCGGCCACGTTGACCACGGCAAGACGACGCTGACGGCGGCGATCACGAAATACTACGGCGAATTCCGCGCCTATGACCAGATCGACGGTGCGCCGGAAGAACGTGCCCGCGGGATCACGATCTCGACCGCGCACGTGGAATACGAAACGGCGAGCCGCCACTATGCGCACGTCGACTGCCCCGGCCACGCCGACTATGTGAAGAACATGATCACCGGCGCGGCGCAGATGGACGGCGCGATTCTGGTTTGCGCGGCCTCGGACGGCCCGATGCCGCAAACGCGCGAGCACATCCTGCTCGGCCGTCAGGTGGGCATTCCGTACATGGTTTGCTACATGAACAAGGTCGACCTCGTGGATGACGAAGAGCTTCTGGAGCTCGTCGAGATGGAAATCCGCGAACTGTTCTCGTCCTACGAATATCCGGGCGACGACATTCCGATCATCAAGGGCTCGGCGCACCAGGCGATGATCGGCGAGCGCAAGGAGATCGGCGAGGATTCGATCCATGCGCTGCTGAAGGCGGTGGACGAATACATCCCGACCCCGGCGCGTGCGGTGGACCAGCCGTTCCTGATGCCGATCGAAGACGTGTTCTCGATCTCGGGCCGCGGCACGGTTGTGACCGGCCGAGTGGAGCGTGGCGTTGTGAACGTGGGCGACGAACTTGAGATCGTGGGCATCCGCGAAACCAAGAAATCGACCTGCACCGGCGTCGAGATGTTCCGCAAGCTCTTGGATCGCGGCGAGGCGGGCGACAACGTCGGCGTTCTGCTGCGCGGCATCGACCGTGACGGCGTGGAACGTGGTCAGGTGCTGTGCAAGCCGAAATCGGTGACGCCGCACACCCATTTCGAAGCCGAAGCCTATATCCTGACGAAGGAAGAAGGCGGCCGTCACACGCCGTTCTTTGCGAACTACCGTCCGCAATTCTACTTCCGCACGACGGACGTGACCGGGACGGTGAAGCTGCCGGAAGGCACGGAAATGGTGATGCCGGGCGACAACCTGAAGTTCGAAGTCGAACTGATCGCCCCGATCGCGATGGAAGAAAAACTGCGCTTCGCCATCCGCGAAGGCGGCCGCACCGTCGGCGCCGGCGTCGTGTCCAAGATCATCAAGTAAGACCTGCCGGTCTTTTTGAACGAAATCGGAAGGAGCGCCCCCGGGCGCTCCTTTTGCTCTTGACAGACTCGGGGGGCTCCCGTAGGGCCACGGCCTGATCTGCCAAGATTACGGTTCGATGCAGGCGTCGCATGCGGCGGGGTCTGCCTCTCAACTTGAAAGCCCTGCGAAAAGGGAAGACTGCATGTCTGGTCAAAACATTCGCATCCGGCTCAAGGCGTTCGATTACCGCGTGCTGGATGCCAGCACCCAGGAAATCGTGAACACCGCGAAGCGCACGGGTGCACAGGTCCGCGGGCCGATCCCGCTGCCCAACAAAATCGAGAAATTCACGGTTCTCCGTGGTCCGCACATCGACAAGAAGTCGCGCGACCAGTGGGAAATCCGCACGCACAAGCGTCTTCTCGACATCGTCGATCCGACCCCGCAAACCGTGGACGCGCTGATGAAGCTCGACCTCGCGGCTGGCGTGGACGTCGAGATCAAAGTCTGAGGAGCGGGCACATGCGTTCTGGTGTTATCGCCAAGAAGCTGGGCATGACCCGGCTGTTCCTCGAAGACGGCAAGCAGGTTCCGGTGACCGTGCTGCTGCTTGACAACCTGCAGGTTGTGGCGCAGCGCACCGTGGAAACCGACGGCTATACCGCGGTGCAACTGGGTGCGGGCGAGGCGAAAGCCAAGCGCACCACCGCCGCGATGCGCGGCCATTTCGCGAAAGCGAATGTGGCGCCCAAGCGCAAGCTGGCGGAATTCCGCGTGTCGCCCGAAAACCTGATCGAAATCGGCGCCGAGATCTCGGCCGAGCATTACCTTGCCGGTCAGCATGTCGACATCGCCGGGACCTCGATCGGTAAGGGCTTTGCCGGTGCCATGAAGCGTCACAACTTCGGTGGTCTGCGGGCCTCGCACGGTGTGTCGGTCTCGCACCGCTCGCACGGGTCGACCGGCCAGTGCCAGGACCCGGGCAAGGTGTTCAAGGGCAAGAAGATGGCTGGCCATCTGGGGGCCGTGCGTGTCACCACGCAGAACCTGCAAGTCGTTCGCACCGACGCCGCCCGTGGCCTGATCATGGTCAAAGGGTCGGTTCCGGGCGCCAAGGGCGGCTGGGTCACGATCAAGGACGCGGTGAAGAAACCGGCCCCGGCCGATCTGCCGCTTCCCGCCGCGCTGAAAGGCGCTGCTGCTCCGGCCGAAGAAGTCTCGGTCGAAGGGGGTGAAGCATGAAACTCGATGTGATCAAGCTTGACGGCGGCACCGCCGGCTCGATCGAGCTGGACGAAGCGCTGTTCGGCCTCGAGCCGCGCGCCGACATCCTGCACCGCGTCGTGCGCTGGCAACGGGCCAAGGCCCAGGCTGGCACCCACTCGGTGCTGGGCAAGTCGGAGGTCAGCTACTCGACCAAGAAGATCTACCGCCAAAAAGGCACCGGTGGCGCGCGTCACGGGTCCAAAAAGGCGCCGATCTTCCGTCACGGTGGCGTCTACAAGGGCCCGACCCCGCGGTCGCACGCCCATGACCTGACCAAGAAGTTCCGTGCCCTCGGCCTGCGCCATGCGCTCTCGGCCAAGGCGAAATCGGGCAGCCTCGTGGTGATCGAAGCGGCCGACATGGCCGAAGCGAAAACCGCCCTTCTGGCGAAAGCCGCGAAGGAACTGGGCTGGAAAAAGGTCCTGGTCATCGACGGCGCCTCGGTCAACGAGAACTTCGCTCTGGCGGCGCGCAACCTCGACGGCATCGACGTGCTGCCGACCATGGGCGCCAACGTCTATGACATCCTGAAGCGTGACACGCTGGTGATCACGAAGGCGGGTGTCGAAGCTCTGGAGGCTCGCCTGAAATGAGCGCGAAACCCGAACATTACGACGTGATCGTGAAGCCGATCATCACCGAAAAGGCCACCATGGCCTCGGAGGCTGGTGCGGTCGTCTTCCAGGTGACCAAGACGGCGACGAAACCGCTGATCAAGGAAGCCGTGGAAGCGCTCTTCGGCGTCAAGGTGAAGGCGGTCAACACCACCATCACCAAAGGCAAGACCAAGCGTTTCAAGGGCCGCCCCGGCGTGCGCTCGGACGTGAAGAAAGCCTATGTGACGCTGGAAGACGGTCAGACGATCGACGTTTCGACCGGCCTCTGATCGGTTCGATGTGAGAACAGGAAAGGCCCTCGCGCAAGCGGGGGCCTTTTTGTTTGTGTGGGAAATATTTTTTAAGATCGGAAAGCCAGAAAGTCTCGGCTTAAAAATTTAGAGTGGATATATAAAGCCATTAAACCGCAAAAATGACCCCTTGTTACGGTATAAGGACTCGTAAAGGTTGACTTTGGTGCAAAGGTGTGTCATATGATGTGGTGTGGCCTTGTGAGGGCCTCGTTTTGAGAGGAAAAATTCAATGATGGACACTATTGATACTGGCGTCGTTGCCGCAGTCCGCGCGCTCTATGCCTCGGATGAAAATGCGAAACGTTTCTTCGACTGGTGTGCGGAGAAGAAGCGAGACGTCACGGAGACTAGGGTGGAGAGAGTGATGCAGGTGATCGATATTTCTCGATCTGCTGCCGTGGCGTTGGCGCGCTCCCTTGAGGTGGCGGGGTGCGGCGAATTCCTGGTGGGGCGCCGTGGGTCTCCGTCGCGGTTTGTCTGGAGCTATAGTCGGATCAGTATCGGGCAGATCGCGGCTGGAGAGGTTGAGGAACTCGAGGATGTTGTCGATCCTCTTGATGAAGACGAAGAGGTCGATGTTGGCGGTCAGGCGTTGACCATTCGGCAGGCAAAAGGGATGCTGGCTGAAAGTCTCGGGGTTTCGGTGGATCAGATCGAGATTATCGTGCGTGCGTGAGGTGTGCTCAGCTCTGGCTGAGAGTGTTGTCCCCACTTGCCACCCCAACCCAACCCTGCTATGCCCCGCCAGTCGCTCGGCCCCGGATTCGTCCGGGGCCGGTGATTTTTTAACTCGGGGAGCTACGGCGCCCCTTACGCAACGGACCTGACAGGTCCAAAGCAACGGAAGACAGAGAGCATGGCACTCAAGTCGTATAAGCCGACGACGCCTGGCCAGCGTGGACTGGTTCTGATCGACCGTTCGGAGCTTTGGAAAGGTCGCCCCGTCAAAGCCCTCACCGAGGGTCTGACGAAAACGGGCGGTCGGAACAACACCGGACGCGTCACGATGTGGCACAAGGGTGGTGGCGCGAAGCGTCTCTACCGGATCGTCGACTTCAAACGTCGCAAATTCGACGTCGCCGCCACGGTCGAACGGATCGAATATGACCCGAACCGCACCGCCTTCATCGCGCTGGTGAAATACACCGACGGCGAACTGGCCTATATCCTCGCGCCGCAGCGCCTTGCCGTGGGTGACACCGTCATCGCTGGCCTGAAGCAGGACATCAAGCCGGGCAATGCGATGCCCTTCTCGGGCATGCCGATCGGCACGATCGTGCACAACGTGGAACTGAAACCGGGCAAGGGCGGCCAGCTGGCGCGCGCTGCCGGGACCTACGCCCAATTCGTCGGCCGTGACGGGGGCTATGCCCAGATCCGTCTGTCGTCGGGCGAACTGCGCCTTGTGCGTCAGGAATGCATGGCGACCATCGGGGCCGTGTCGAACGCCGACCACAGCAATCAGAACCTCGGCAAGGCCGGGCGTCGTCGCCACATGGGCATCCGCCCGACCGTTCGCGGTGTTGCGATGAACCCGATCGACCACCCGCATGGCGGTGGTGAAGGCCGGACCTCGGGTGGCCGGACGCCGGTGACGCCCTGGGGCAAGGACACCAAGGGCAAGAAGACCCGGTCGAACAAGCAGACCGACAAGTATATCCTGCGGTCGCGTCACGCCAAGAAGAAGGGTCGCTAACCTATGGCACGTTCTCTCTGGAAAGGCCCCTTCGTCGATGCCTATCTGCTGAAGAAAGCGGAAAAGGCTCGGGCTTCGGGCAAATCGGACGTCATCAAGATCTGGTCGCGTCGCTCCACCATCCTGCCGCAGTTTGTCGGCCTCACCTTTGGCGTTTACAACGGCCAGAAGCATATCCCGGTGAACGTCACCGAGGAGATGATCGGTCAGAAGTTCGGTGAATATTCGCCGACCCGGACCTATTACGGTCACGCCGCCGACAAGAAAGCGAAGAGGAAGTAATCGCCATGGGTAAGGAACAAAATCCGCGCCGCGTGGCGGACAACGAAGCCTTCGCGAAAGCGAAGATGCTGCGCACCTCGCCGCAGAAACTGAACCTCGTCGCCGCGCTGATCCGTGGCAAGAAGGTCGAGAAGGCTCTGGCCGATCTGACCTTCTCGAAGAAGCGGATCGCCGAAGACGTGCGCAAGTGCCTGCAATCGGCGATCGCGAACGCCGAAAACAACCACGGCCTGGACGTCGACAACCTGGTGGTTGCCGAAGCCTGGGTCGGCAAGAACCTCGTGATGAAGCGTGGCCGTCCGCGGGCGCGTGGCCGGTTCGGCAAGATCATGAAGCCGTTTTCGGAAATCACCATCAAGGTGCGTCAAGTCGAGGAGCGTGCGTAATGGGTCAGAAGGTCAACCCCATCGGGATGCGTCTCCAGGTCAACCGCACCTGGGACAGCCGCTGGTTCGCCGAATCGAAAGACTACGGCAACCTGCTTCTGGAAGACCTGCGCATGCGCGAGTTCATCCATGAAGAGGCGAAGCAGGCCGGTATTGCCCGCGTGATCATCGAACGTCCGCACAAGAAGTGCCGCGTCACGATCCACGCCGCGCGCCCGGGTGTCATCATCGGCAAAAAAGGCGCCGATATCGAGACCCTGCGCAAGAAGCTGGCGAATTTCACCGCTTCGGAACTGCACCTGAACATCGTCGAAGTCCGCAAGCCGGAGCTTGATGCGCAGCTGGTGTCGGAATCGATCTGCCAGCAGCTCGAGCGTCGGGTGTCGTTCCGCCGCGCGATGAAACGGGCCGTGCAGAACGCGATGCGCATGGGCGCCCTTGGCATCCGGGTCAACGTTTCGGGCCGCCTTGGTGGCGCCGAGATCGCCCGCACCGAATGGTACCGTGAAGGCCGCGTGCCGCTGCACACCCTGCGTGCCGACATCGACTACGCGCTGGACGAGGCCATGACCCCCTATGGGATCATCGGCGTCAAGGTCTGGATCTTCAAAGGCGAGATCATGGAACATGATCCGCAGGCCCGTGACCGCAAAGCCGCCGAAGCCCAGGATGGCCCGGCGCCGCGTGGTCCGCGTCGCGACCGCGACGCTCGCTGAGGAGTGTGAACCATGCTGCAACCGAAACGGACGAAATTCCGCAAACAGCACAAGGGCCGCATTCATGGTGAGGCCAAGGGCGGCTTCAACCTGAACTTCGGTTCCTTCGCCCTCAAGGCGACCGAGCCGGAGCGTGTGACGGCCCGTCAGATCGAAGCGGCCCGCCGCGCGATCACCCGTCACATGAAACGTCAGGGCCGGGTCTGGATCCGGGTGTTCCCCGATGTTCCGGTCTCGTCGAAGCCGACCGAAGTCCGGATGGGTAAAGGCAAAGGCTCTGTCGATTTCTGGGCGTGCAAGGTCAAACCGGGCCGCATCATGTTCGAGATCGACGGCGTGCCGGAGCCGATCGCCCGTGAAGCCCTGCGCCTTGGCGCGAACAAGCTTCCGGTGCTGACCCGCATCGTCGCCCGCGAAGACTGGTAATCTCTCCGGTCCTTGCGACAGAATTGGGCCCCGCCGGGAACGGCGGGGCCTTTTCCATTCCGGGCGCTCCCGCGAATGTGACGACTTGATGACGGTTGCCGATTGCGCGGCGCGGCGAACTGCCCGATCCTTGCCGGGTCATGCAGGGAGACGGGGCCGTGTCGGCGGGTCGCATCGAAAGAACGGTGGTGTCCGGCCAGCCCGGATGGGTGAAGCGGGCCGAACATGTCGGGCTGCGGCTGCGGCTGCAAAAGGGCGACCCGCGGCGTCTGTTCGAGACCGAGCGGCGAGCCTATCTGAGCCTGCAGGATGCGCATCTGCCCTTTCCCAAGGTTCTGGCCAGCGGTCCCGATCACTTCGTTCTGGCCGATGCCGGTCCGACGGTGCGCAGCCTGTTGCGGGCGGCGGGGCCGCAGGACCCGGGGGTGCGGGCGGCTCTCGTGGCCGCGGCCGAGGCGCTGGCACGGTTGCACGGGGCGGGCTACAGCCACGGTCGGCCGAACCTGTGCGACATCTGCTGGCAGGACGGCCGCATCACCTTCATCGACCTGGAAAAATACCGGGTGACCCAGAACACCCGCAGCGGTCATATCCGCGATCTGCTGATCTTCTTCTTTGATCTTTGCGCCGAGACGGGCGCGGTCGATGCCGCGGTTCTGGCCGCCCGCGACGCCTATTGCCGGCAGGATGCGCAGGGGATCTGGGCGGGGGCGGTGCAGCGGATGCGGCTGTTGCGCCCGGTTCTGGCGCTGATCGGCGTGCTGACCCGGCCGCTGCGGCACAAGCGCGATTTTCGCGCCCTCGCGCCCCTTGTCGCGCTGTTTTGCGATCCGCGCTGAGCCCGCATTCGGGGCTTGCCCCGCGGGGCGCTTTCCTGTAGGCAGCGGCATCCGCGCGCCGGTCCCTTCGGGAATCGGCCGTGGCTGACATAACCCACCGGACCAAGGGTCACCCCAAGCGTGTGCAAACACCCAAGCGGGGCCTTCCGGTGCCAGACAAGGAACCCTGGGATGAAAGCCCAAGATCTCAAGGCGAAGACGCCTGACGAGCTTCGCGACGCGCTTGTTGCGCTGAAAAAGGAAGCCTTCAACCTCCGCTTCCAGGCCGCCACCAACCAGCTGGAAAACACCGCCCGCATGCGCGCCGTCCGTCGTGACGTTGCCCGTGTGAAGACGGTGCTGAACCAAAAAGCTGCTGAAGCCGCGAAGTAAGGAGACTTCCGATGCCCAAACGTATCCTTCAAGGGGTCGTGACCTCGGACAAGAACGATCAGACGATCACTGTCCTCGTGGAACGCCGCTTCAAGCATCCGCTGCTGCAAAAAACGGTGCGGAAATCGAAGAAATACCGCGCGCATGACGCGCTGAACCAATTCAAGACCGGTGACACCGTCCGCATCGAGGAATGTGCGCCGATCTCGAAGACGAAACGCTGGACGGTCGTCGTCGAGGCCTGAGCAATCAGGCCCGGCGATGAACGTTCAGTTCATCGAAACCCTGGGACGGCTACCTGCATAGGCGTTCCCAAAGGTCGGGAGTAACAACATGATCCAGATGCAGACCAATCTGGATGTCGCTGACAACTCTGGCGCGCGCCGAGTTCAGTGCATCAAGGTTCTGGGCGGCTCGCACCGCCGCTACGCATCCGTGGGCGACATCATCGTGGTGTCGGTCAAGGAGGCGATTCCGAAAGGCCGCGTGAAGAAGGGCGACGTCCGCAAGGCCGTTGTCGTGCGCACCGCCAAGGAAGTCCGTCGCGAAGATGGCACCGCCATCCGCTTCGACCGCAACGCCGCCGTCATCCTGAACAACCAGGGCGAACCGGTCGGCACCCGTATCTTCGGGCCGGTCGTTCGTGAGCTGCGCGCGAAGAACTTCATGAAGATCATCTCGCTTGCGCCGGAGGTGCTGTGATGGCTGCGAAACTCCGCAAGGGCGACAAGGTCGTCGTGCTCACCGGCAAGGACAAGGGCAAGCAAGGTGAAATCACCGCTGTCATGCCCAAGGACAACAAGGCGATCGTCGATGGCGTGAACATGGCGATCCGCCATCAGCGTCAGACCGCGACCGCTCAGGGCGGCCGCACGCCGAAGGCGATGCCGATCGACCTGTCGAACCTCTCGCTGATCGACGCGAACGGCAAGGCGACCCGCGTCGGCTTCCGCATCGAAGCCGATGGCAAGAAGGTCCGTTTTGCCAAGACCACCGGGGAGGCGATCTGATGCTCGACCAAGCCACCTATACCCCGCGTCTCAAGGCGCTCTACTTCTCGACCATCCGCGCTGCGATGAAAGAGCAGTTCGGCTACGGCAACGAGATGCAGATCCCGAAGATCGAAAAGATCTGCCTGAACATGGGCGTCGGCGAAGCCGTCAAGGACACCAAGAAAGTCAAGCAAGCCGCCGAGGAGCTGACGCTCATCGCCGGTCAGAAGGCTGTCATCACCAAGGCCAAGAACTCGATCGCCGGGTTCCGCGTCCGTGAAGAGATGCCGCTGGGCTGCAAGGTGACCCTGCGCGGTGACCGGATGTATGAATTCCTCGACCGTCTGATCAACATCGCTTTGCCGCGCGTGCGCGACTTCCGCGGTGTGAAACCGTCGTTCGACGGCCGTGGCAACTTCGCCATGGGTCTCAAGGAACATATCGTGTTCCCGGAGATCGATTTCGACAAGGTCGACGAAGTGCTGGGGATGGACATCATCATCTGCACCTCGACCAAGGTCGATGCCGAAGCGAAGGCGCTGTTGAAAGCCTTCAACATGCCTTTCAACGCCTGATCGCGGAGAGAATTTATGGCCAAGAAATCCATGGTTGAACGCGAAGTGAAGCGCGCCAAGCTGGTGAAGCAATTCGCCAACAAGCGCGCCTCGCTCAAGGCGATCATCGAAGATCAGTCCCGCCCGATGGAAGAGCGCTTCAAGGCGACTCTGAAACTGGCGGAACTCCCCCGCAACTCGTCGGCCGTGCGTCTGCACAACCGTTGCCAACTGACCGGCCGTCCCCATGCTTACTACCGTAAGCTCAAACTCTCGCGGATCATGCTGCGTGACCTGGCCTCGTTCGGCCAGATCCCCGGCATGGTGAAGTCGAGCTGGTAAGGGAGACCGGGAATGTCCATGAACGATCCCCTCGGCGATATGCTGACCCGCATCCGCAACGCGCAAATGCGCGGCAAGTCCACCGTGAAAACCCCGGCGTCGAAACTGCGCGCCTGGGTGCTCGATGTGCTTGCGGCGGAAGGCTACATCCGTGGCTATGAGAAAACGACCTCGACCGACGGCCATCCGGAGCTCGAGATCAGCCTGAAGTATTACGAAGGCACCCCGGTGATCCGCGAGATTGCGCGCGTTTCGAAACCGGGTCGTCGCGTTTACGCTTCGGTCAAGGAAATCCCCTCGGTCCGCAACGGCCTTGGCGTTTCCATCGTCTCCACGCCGAAAGGCGTCATGACGGACGCGGCCGCACGCACTGCCAACGTTGGCGGTGAAGTGCTCTGCACCGTGTTCTAAGGAGGGTCAGATGTCTCGTATCGGCAAGAAACCGGTCGAATTGCCCGCGGGCGTCAGCGCGACGCTGTCGGGTCAGACCATCGAAGTGAAGGGGCCGAAAGGCACCCGCAGCTTCACCGCCACCGACGACGTGACGGTTGCGATCGACGGCTCGACCGTCACCGTGACCCCGCGTGGCACCTCCAAGCGCGCCCGCCAGCAATGGGGCATGGTGCGTTCGATGGTTGCCAACCTCGCCACCGGCGTCTCCACCGGCTTCAAGAAAGACCTGGAAATTCAAGGCGTGGGTTACCGCGCCGCGATGCAGGGCAATATCCTGAAGCTGTCGCTCGGCTATTCGCATGAAGTCAATTTCGAGGTGCCCGCTGGCGTGACCATCGCCACCCCGAAACAGACCGAAATCACCATCGAAGGCATCGACCAGCAACTGGTCGGCCAGGTGGCCGCGAACATCCGCGAATGGCGCAAGCCCGAGCCCTACAAGGGCAAAGGCATCCGCTACAAGGGCGAGTTCATCTTCCGCAAGGAAGGCAAGAAGAAGTAAGGGGCGCAAAAATGGCGAACAACAAACGAGAGCTGTTCCTCAAGCGCCGCCTGCGCGTCCGGAACAAACTGAAGGCGATGGCCAATGGCCGCGCCCGTCTGTCGGTGCATCGCTCGTCGAAGAACATCAGCGTCCAGCTGATCGACGACGTCAAAGGCGTGACGATTGCTGCCGCGTCGACTCTGGAAAAAGAGTTCGGCTGCGTCGGCAAGAACAACGTCGAAGCGGCCACCAAGATCGGTGCCGCGATCGCCGAACGTGCGAAGAAAGCCGGGGTCGAAACCTGCTACTTCGACCGTGGCGGCTTCCTGTTCCACGGGAAGATCAAGGCTCTGGCCGACGCAGCCCGCGAAGGCGGTCTGAAGTTCTGAGCCTGGTGGGGGGCTGTGCAGCCCTCCCGATGATCCGGGGGCGGTCCCTTTGGGGCTGCCCACCTGGATTGGTTTAACGGCGTGACCCCACGCCATTCACGAAAGGAATGCCTGATGGCAGAACGTGAAAACCGCCGGGAGCGTCGCGCCGAGCGCGAAGAGACCCCGGAATTCGCCGATCGTCTGGTTGCGATCAACCGCGTCTCGAAAACCGTGAAGGGTGGGAAACGCTTCGGCTTTGCCGCGCTCGTGGTGGTCGGTGACCAGCGCGGCCGCGTCGGCTTCGGCAAGGGCAAGGCCAAGGAAGTGCCGGAAGCGATCCGCAAGGCGACGGAACAGGCGAAACGCTCGCTGATCCGCGTGCCGCTGCGCGATGGCCGCACCCTGCACCATGACATCGAAGGCCGTCACGGCGCCGGCAAGGTGGTGATGCGGACGGCTCCGGCCGGGACCGGGATCATCGCCGGTGGTCCGATGCGCGCTGTCTTCGAGATGCTGGGCGTTCAGGACGTGGTCGCGAAGTCGATCGGGTCGCAGAACCCCTACAACATGATCCGCGCCACCATCGACGGTCTGAAGCTGGAAGCCTCGCCCCGCAACGTCGCGGCGCGCCGTGGCAAGAAAGTGGCCGACATCCTGCCGAAGACCGCCGCTGAAGCGGCCGAAGCCTGAGGAGTGTGAGAGATGGCGAAGAAAACCATCGTCGTGCAACAGGTGGCCTCGGCCGCCCGTCGTCCGGCCATCCAGACCGCGACCCTCAAGGGTCTTGGCCTGAACAAGATCCGCCGCACCCGTGAGCTGGAAGACACTCCGGCCGTCCGTGGCATGGTCAACAAGATCTCGCACCTGGTGAAGATCATCGAAGAGCGCGGCTGAGCGTCCTTCGCGAAGATTGAGGAACGCCCCGGGTATCCCCCGGGGCGTTTTTCGTTTAGGACGGTGGGGCAACCAAGGAGGCGATCATGGACCTGAAGCAGCAGAAAGCCGAGACCGAACAGGTGTTTCGCGAAATCCAGTCGATGGAATCGCTGCCCGAGAAGGCCTGCATCAACTTCCAGTTCGTCACCGACGAGCCGAAAGCCGACTGGGACGGCTTCACCGAGGCCGCCGAGGCCGCGGGTTACACGGTCGAATGGTATGAGGCCGATGACGAGGACGACGAGGATTGCCTTGAAATCACCACCGGGCCGGTGGTGCTGACCTTCGAGAACCTTTGGGCCGAGGAGGAAAAGCTGACGCTGATGGCGGCGATCTATGGGTTCATCGCCGACGGCTGGGGGTTCTTCGAGGAGGAGTGAGGGTTAGGTGGGACGCCCATTTGGGCGCCCCAAAATTATGATTGGGAAGCATTCGTACGGCTGACGGAGGTTGAGTCCATGAGCATAGACTCCTTCGAGATCCCCAACGTTTTTCGAGTCGATCAAGTCGATGCAGTTGTGGAGAATAATAAAATTTACTCCATACAGTTGCGCTGCCCGCACTGCTCCGCCCTTGGCACATTCGGAAGTGTCGTGGGTGGGCTACGCTACAAAAAGCGCAAAGCGATCAGTTCCTCCTACGACATAGTAACCGCGGCGGTTCGTATGTGCCCAAATCCAAAATGCTGTGGGCTCGTTTTCACAATCACTTCATCGGCGCAAGAAACTCTATCTGTGTCACCGCCCGAGTTGCTTGAGTGCAGCTTTGAAGATGTTCCCGCGGCAATTGCAGCTACATTAAAGGAGGCGATTGCGTGCCATTCGGCCGGATCGTTTCGAGCGTCCGCGATGATGGTGAGGCGGTTGCTGGAAGAGTTATGCGAAGACGCGGGCGTTGAGGGGCGTACGCTTCACGACAGGCTCAAAGGGCTTCGGACGAAGATTACTCTGCCTGAAGAGCTCTTTAATGCGATGGACGAACTTAAGGCACTAGGTAACGACGCCGCACACATCGAAGCGAAGAGTTATGCGATGATAGATCGGGAGGAGGCAGAGCTATCAATCGAGCTTGCCAAAGAAATTGTCAAAGCGCGTTTCCAGCACAAAAGTCTGGTCGAGCGTCTTAAGTCTAGGAAGACGACTGGAGCTGCATGATGACGGTTGAGCAGGAGGCTTGACCCCGCCGCCCCCGCACCGCTATACGCCCCCGGTGGCCCAGCCACAGAATCAACAACAAACGCCGTGTGTGCTCCGGTTTCGCTTCCGGGGGCATCTTCCGGCAAAGGAGAAGCGACATGAAACTTCATGAAATCCGCGACAACGCGGGGGCTGCCAAGAAATCCAAGCGCGTTGCGCGTGGTCCGGGGTCGGGCAAGGGCAAAACCGCTGGCCGTGGTATCAAGGGTCAGAAATCGCGTTCGGGCGTCGCCATCGGCGGCTACGAAGGCGGTCAGATGCCGCTTTACCGGCGTCTGCCGAAGCGCGGCTTCAACAAGCCCAACCGCAAGGAATATGCCGTCGTCAACCTCGGCCTGATCGAGAAATTCATCGCCGCGGGCAAGCTGGACGCCTCGGCGCCGATCACCGAAGACGCGATCATCACCGCGGGCCTCACTGCGCGCAAGCGTGACGGCATCCGCATTCTCGCCAAGGGCGAAATCACCACCAAGGTCACGCTGGTCGTGACCGGCGCTTCCGCCGCGGCCGTCGAAGCCGTCGCGAAAGCCGGTGGCACGCTGACCGTTGCTGCGGCCGCTGCCGAATAATCGGTTGTGAACGGGCCAAGGCCCGCTTACATAGGCAACAGTTTTCCAGGCGCCGCCGACCGGAGAACGGTCTGGCGGCGCTTCTCGCATGAAAGAGACGGGCATGGCATCTGCTGCAGAGCAAATGGCGGCGAACCTGAGCTGGTCGGCCTTTAGCAAGGCCACCGATCTCAGGGCGCGCATCTTCTTCACCATCGGGCTGCTGATCATCTACCGGCTCGGGACCTATATTCCGGTGCCCGGCATCGACGCCGACGCGCTGCGCGATTTCATGGAACGGGCCTCGCAGGGGATCGGCGGCATGCTGTCGATGTTCACCGGCGGCGCGCTCGGTCGGATGGGCGTCTTTGCGCTTGGCATCATGCCCTATATCTCCGCCTCGATCATCGTGCAGCTGATGACGGCGCTGGTGCCCGCGCTGGAGCAGATGAAGAAGGAAGGCGAGCAGGGCCGCAAGAAGATCAACCAGATCACCCGCTATTCGACGGTGGCGCTGGCGACCTTTCAGGCCTGGGGGCTGGCCACCAGCCTCTACAGCGGCGGCATGGCCACCGATGCGGTGCCGCAGCTGTTCTTCATCGCCTCGGTCGTGGTGACGCTGGTCGGCGGCACGATGTTCCTGATGTGGCTGGGCGAGCAGATCACCGCGCGCGGCATCGGCAATGGGGTGTCGCTGATCATCTTCGTCGGCATCGTTGCGGAAATTCCGGCGGCGGCGGCCTCGTTCTTCGCGCAGGGCCGGGCGACCGGCAACAGCTCGATCCCGATCACCATCGGCATGATGGTCATGGTGGTTGCGGTCATCGCTTTCGTCGTCTTCATGGAACGGGCGCTGCGCAAGATCCATATCCAGTATCCGCGCCGTCAGGTCGGGATGAAGATCTATGACGGCAGCTCCTCGCATCTGCCGATCAAGGTCAACCCGGCGGGCGTGATCCCGGCGATCTTCGCCTCGTCGCTGCTGCTTCTGCCCACCACGATCTCGACCTTCTCGGGCGACAACACCGGGCCGATCATGTCGACGATCCTGGCCTATTTCGGCCCGGGCCAGCCGCTTTATCTGGCCTTCTACGCCGGGATGATCGTCTTCTTCGCCTATTTCTACACCGCGAATGTCACCTTCAAATCCGACGAGGTGGCGGACAATCTGAAGAATCAGGGCGGCTTCATTCCGGGCATCCGCCCCGGCAAGAAGACCGAGGATTACCTGGATTATGTCGTGGCCCGGATTCTGGTGCTGGGGTCCGGCTATCTGGCGCTGGTCTGCCTGCTGCCGACGATCCTGCAGACGGAACTGGGCGTGCCGTTCTACTTCGGCGGGACGTCGGTGCTGATCGTGGTCTCGGTGACGATGGACACGATCAACCAGGTGCAGTCGCATCTTCTGGCGCACCAATATGAAGGGCTCATCGAACGCTCGCAACTGCGCGGCAAACGCAAATCGGCCACGAAGAAGGCGCCCACGCGGCGCTGAGGGAGGAAAGCATGGCCAATATCATCCTGCTGGGACCGCCCGGCGCAGGCAAGGGCACCCAGGCCCGCAAGCTGGTCGAGGAACGCGGCATGGTGCAGCTGTCCACCGGGGACATGCTGCGCGAGGCCAAGACCTCGGGCACCGAAATGGGCAAGAAGGTCGCCGAGGTGATGGACCGCGGCGAGCTGGTGACGGATGAAATCGTCATCGGCCTGATCGAGGAGAAGCTCTCCTCGGGCCAGGGCGCGGGCTTCATCTTTGACGGCTTCCCCCGCACCCTGCCGCAGGCGGATGCGCTGGGGCGGCTTCTGGCGAAGATCGGCCAGAAGCTGGATGCGGTGATCGAGATGCGCGTCGACGACGAGGCGCTGGTGGACCGGATTTCCGGGCGTTTTACCTGCGGCGCCTGCGGCGAGGTCTATCACGACACGACGAAGCCGGTGACGGTGGCGGGCACCTGCGACGCCTGCGGCTCGCATGACCTGCGCCGCCGGGCCGACGACAATGCCGACAGCCTGCGCATCCGGCTGATGGAATATTACAAGAAGACCTCGCCGCTGATCGGCTATTACTATCACGCGGGCGATCTGTTTGGCGTCGATGGTCTGGCCGAGATCGACGAGGTCGCGGCCTCGGTCGCGGCCATTCTTGATCAGCAGGCGTAAGGCGGTTACCGCTTGACCTGCGCGGAAATACCCTCTAGGTCGCGGTGTCTCGCATGAGAATCGCCCGAATCTCCGGATGCCGGAGGTTCGGGCGTTCAGCCGTCCGGAAGAATCTTTTCCGGACAAGTTGTGAAAAAAGGTTCTGGCATCACGGAACCGCAACGAAAGGAAGCACGCTTTGGCACGTATTGCTGGCGTCAACATTCCGACCGGGAAACGCGTCCCGATCGCTCTTCAATACATCCACGGCATCGGCCCGATGTTCGCGAAACAGATCGTGGACGCCGTCGGCATCGCCGAAGCCCGTCGGGTGAACGAACTGACCGACGCCGAAGTGCTCGCCATCCGCGAATACATCGACGCGCATTTCACCGTCGAAGGTGACCTGCGCCGTGAAGTCTCGATGAACATCAAGCGTCTGATGGACCTTGGTTGCTACCGTGGCCTGCGTCACCGCAAGAACCTGCCGGTTCGCGGCCAGCGCACCCACACCAACGCCCGCACCCGCAAGGGCCCGGCGAAACCGATCGCCGGCAAGAAGAAATAAGGGGAGGGGTAGCACATGGCTCGTGACAAGACTCGCGTCAAACGCAAGGAACGCAAGAACATCGCCGCTGGTGTGGTGCATGTGAACTCGTCGTTCAACAACACCAAGATCCTGATTTCCGACGTGCAGGGCAACGCCATTTCGTGGTCGTCCTCGGGCACGATGGGCTTCAAGGGCTCGCGCAAATCGACCCCCTATGCCGCGCAGATGGCCGCTGAAGACGCGGCCCGCAAGGCGCAGGAACACGGCCTGAAAACCGTCGACGTCGAAGTGCAGGGCCCGGGTTCGGGCCGCGAATCGGCGCTGCGCGCGCTGGCCGCGGTTGGTCTTAACATCACCTCGATCCGGGATGTGACGCCGATCGCCCACAACGGCTGCCGTCCGCCCAAGCGCCGCCGCGTCTGATTGATTGTAGTAAGCCGGGCCGTGCGGGGATGTCCTCGCGCGGCCCGGTCAGTTTCGTTTTTTCCTCGGGCGTTCCGGGCAAGGGACATGGGTCCGGAACAAGAATGGAGGCAGAGCGCATGATCCACAAGAATTGGGCCGAACTGATCAAGCCGACGCAGCTTGAAATCAAGCCGGGCAACGATCCCCAACGGCAAGCCACCGTCATCGCGGAACCGCTGGAACGCGGCTTCGGTCTGACGCTGGGCAACGCGCTGCGCCGCGTTCTGATGAGCTCGCTGCAAGGCGCGGCGATCACCTCGGTGCAGATCGACAACGTCCTGCACGAGTTCTCCTCGGTTGCGGGCGTGCGGGAAGATGTCACCGACATCATCCTGAACCTCAAGGGCATTTCGCTGAAGATGGATGTCGAGGGGCCGAAACGCCTTTCGATCTCGGCCAAGGGTCCGCGCGTCGTGACCGGCGCTGACATCTCGGAATCGATGGGCATCGAGGTCCTGAACAAGGATCACGTGATCTGCCACCTCGACGATGGCGCCGATGTGTTCATGGAGCTGACCGTGAACACCGGCAAGGGCTATGTGGCCGCCGACAAGAACCGTCCGGAAGATGCGCCGATCGGGCTGATTCCGATCGATGCGATCTATTCGCCGGTGAAGAAGGTCGCCTATGACGTGCAACCGACCCGCGAGGGCCAGGTGCTCGACTATGACAAGCTGACGATGAAGATCGAAACCGATGGCTCGCTGACGCCCGAGGACGCGGTGGCCTATGCCGCCCGCATCCTGCAGGACCAGCTGTCGATCTTCGTGAACTTCGAAGAGCCGGAATCGGCGTCCAAGGCCGATGCCGACGACGGGCTCGAGTTCAACCCGCTGCTGCTGAAGAAAGTGGACGAGCTGGAACTGTCGGTCCGGTCGGCGAACTGCCTGAAGAACGACAACATCGTCTATATCGGCGATCTGATCCAGAAAACCGAAGCCGAGATGCTGCGCACCCCGAACTTCGGCCGCAAGTCGCTGAACGAGATCAAGGAAGTGCTGTCGTCGATGGGGCTGCACCTTGGCATGGAAGTCGAGGATTGGCCGCCGGAGAACATCGAAGATCTGGCGAAGCGCTTCGAAGACCAGTTCTGAGAAATTCCGGGGGGTGGGCGACCGCCCCCCCGAAAATGCCCGGTCAGCCGGGGAACTCTGGGCAGGATGCCCCAACGAAGCCCCCCGCACGCACGGGGCGCAACACAAAGCAAAACGCAATAGGAGATCATCATGCGTCACGCCCGCGGCTACCGCCGTCTGAACCGCACCCACGAACACCGCAAGGCGCTGTTCGCCAACATGTGCGGCTCGCTCATCGAACATGAACAGATCAAGACCACCCTGCCGAAAGCCAAGGAACTGCGTCCGATCATCGAAAAGCTGATCACGCTGGCCAAGCGCGGCGATCTGCACGCCCGTCGTCAGGCGGCGGCGATGCTGAAGCAGGACAAGGACGTGGCGAAGCTGTTCGACGTGCTCGGCCCGCGTTACAAGGACCGTCAGGGCGGCTACACCCGCGTTCTGAAAGCCGGTTTCCGCTATGGCGACATGGCGCCGATGGCCTTCATCGAATTCGTCGAGCGTGACGTTTCGGCGAAGGGCGCGGCCGACAAGGCCCGCGAAGCCGCCTTCGAAGCGGCCGACGAATAAGCCTTCCGCAAGGGAAGCCGGAAACCCGCCCTCTGGGCGGGTTTTTTTGTTTGCGGCAAGGCTTCGGCGCGGGGGCATTTGCGCGCAGGATTATGCCGAAAAGCGGCCAAAACGCCCCTTTCTTGCGCAAATCCCGGTTGATCTTTCCGCGCCGCACCTGTCTAAAAAGACATGTCCATTCACGCCGAGATCAACAAGTGCCTGAAAGACATCGGTCGCATTGCGACGGATGGCTATTTCATCGGTCTGCACATCCGTTTTGCCGCGCCGATCATGCAATTTCAGACCTATCCCGATGCCTGGACGGACCATTACACGCGGCAAGCCTATGCGCTGCGCGATCCGACGATCGCCTGGGGCTTCTCCGAAGAGGGCGCCTGCCGCTGGAGCGAATTCACCCTGCCCGATCCGTTCAACATTCTGGGTGAGGCGCGGCGATTCGGGTTGAATTACGGGGTGACCGTGTCCTGCGGGCCGGTGACCTCGCGTACGATTGCCTCTTTCACCTTGAGAGAGCGGGAGTTCCGGGACGACGAGATCGACACGATCTCGCAACTGATCCGGCGTCTGCATGATTTGGCGCAGCCGCCGGAGGGCCTGACCAAGGCCCAGATCGAGGCCCTGCGGTGCATCGCTGCCGGGGATCGACATGCTGCTGCTGCTGCGAAGCTTGGCATCACGCAGTCTGCGTTCAAGGCCCGCCTTCTGTCGGCCCGGGAACGTCTGATGGCCAGAACCACGGCCGAAGCAATCCAGAGAGCGAAGGAGTACCGGCTGCTGTAGGTCCTCGCGGCGGTCACCTCCGGGCCGTTCCTCAACCCGGAGAAGACCGATGCAGACCACCACACTTTCCTTTGCCAACATGCACAACCATGGCGAGCTTTTCGCCAATGTCTTTCGCGCCAGGCGGCAAAGTTTCATCGTTCAGAACCGCTGGGAGCTTCCCGAGGCTCTTGGCATGGAATTCGACCAATATGACACGCCGCAAAGCCGCTGGATCGCGGTGCATGACGGCGGTCAGGTCTATGCCGGGGTCCGCCTGACCCCGACCACCGCGCGTTGCGGCATCTACAGCTACATGATTCGCGATGCCCAGAGGGGGACGCTGGGCGGCGCGATCCCGCAAAACCTGCTTTGGGACGAAGCCCCGGTCGATCCGCCGATCTGGGAAAGCTCGCGCGTGTTCGTGTCGCATGAGATCCCGATGCAGGACCGCCGCAAGGTGCATTTCCGGCTGGTCGAAGCGATGGGGCGCGCGGCGCGCGAGCAGGGGGCAACACGGCTGCTGGCGATCAGCGCCGCAAGCTGGCCGCGCTGGTATCGCCGCTGCGGGCTGGTGGCCCAGCCGATCGGGCCGGTGCTGTTCATCGGCGACGGCGATTATCAATGCGTCTCGATCGACCTGATGGCGAAGCTGCACTGATCCGGGGGTAAGCCCGGTGGCGGCCCCGCCAATCGCCCCTTCCGCCCCGGGGCAGGCGGGGATAGGGTGGGGCCGCCATGCCCGATCTGTTCGACACATCCACACCCAAGGGGGCCGAGGCCCCGCGTCCGCTGGCCGACCGCATCCGCCCGCAGCATCTGTCCGAGGTGATCGGCCAGACCCATGTGCTTGGCCCCGAGGGGCCGCTTGGCGCGATGCTGGCGGCGGGTTCGCTGGGGTCGGTGATCCTTTGGGGGCCGCCCGGGGTCGGCAAGACGACGATTGCCCGGCTGCTGGCGCATGAGACCGACCGCGCCTTCGTGCAGATTTCCGCGATCTTTTCCGGCGTGCCGGAGCTGCGCAAGGTCTTCGACGCGGCGAAGCTGCGGATGGGGCAGGGGCGGGGCACGCTGCTGTTCGTCGATGAAATCCACCGCTTCAACAAGGCGCAGCAAGACAGTTTCCTGCCGCATATGGAGGATGGCACGATCCTTCTGGTCGGGGCCACCACCGAAAACCCCAGTTTCGAGCTGAACGCCGCGCTATTGTCGCGCGCGCAGGTGATTGTTCTGGAACGGCTTTCGCTGGCCGATCTGGAACGGCTGGCGCAAAGGGCGGAACAGGCCTTGGGCAAGGCCCTGCCGCTCAAGGCCCCGGCGCGGGAAGCGCTTTTGGAAATGGCCGATGGCGATGGCCGCGCGGCCTTGAACCTGATCGAGCAGGTGATGGCCTGGAAGCTCTCGGCGCCCTTGGACACCGAGGCGCTGTCGTCGCGGCTGATGCGCCGCGCCGCGAATTACGACAAGTCGGGCGACGGCCATTACAACCTGATTTCGGCCTTGCACAAATCGGTCCGCGGATCGGACCCGGATGCCGCGCTCTACTGGTATTGCCGCATGCTGGAGGGCGGCGAGGATCCGCGCTTCATCGCCCGTCGCCTGACCCGGATGGCGGTCGAGGATATCGCGCTGGCCGATCCGCAGGCGCAGACGCTCTGCCTGCATGCCTGGGAAACCTATGAGCGGCTGGGCTCGCCCGAGGGCGAATTGGCCCTCGCGCAGGCGGTCATCTATCTGGCCCTCGCGCCGAAATCGAACGCCGGTTACGTCGCCTACAAGGCCGCGCGCGAGGCGGCCCGCAAGACCGGCTCCGCCCCGCCGCCCAAACATATCCTGAATGCCCCCACCCGGCTGATGGAGGAACAGGGCTTCGGGGCGGGCTATCAATACGACCACGATGCCGAGGACGGCTTTTCCGGCCAGCATTATTTCCCCGACGGGATGAAGCGGCCGGTCTTCTACAGCCCGGTCGAGCGGGGGTTCGAACGCGAGCTGAAAAAGCGGGTCGACTGGTTCGCGAAGCTGCGCGAAAAGCGCGGCGGTTGACAACGCGCGCCAAGCTGGCAAAGGAAGCGGACGGATCCCGGCCCCGTTGCGGCAGGGCAGGCTTATCGCGGGCGGGTGCCCGCACGGGGGTTTTCGCATGAGTTCGGTGCAACTGATCAAGGTGACCGAGGACGAGGGCGAAAGCCGTCTGGACCGCTGGCTGAAGAAGAAATTCCCCAGCCTCACCCAGGGCGCGGTGGAAAAGCTGTGCCGCACCGGGCAATTGCGGGTGGATGGCGGGCGGGTCAAGGCCAGCGACCGGATCGGCCCGGGCATGGAGGTGCGCGTGCCGCCCCTGCCCGAGGCGGGCACGAAGGCGCCCGAAAGCCGGTCCGAGGCGCGGCGGGATCGGGTGACGATCTCGCGCGATGATGAAAAGATGATCCAAGCCGCGGTGCTGTGGAAGGATGAACACATCATCGCGCTGAACAAGCCCGCCGGTCTGCCCTCGCAGGGCGGTTCGGGGCAGGGGGACCGGCACGTCGATGGTCTGCTCGACGCGCTGATGTTTGGCTACAAGGACCGGCCGAAGATGGTGCACCGGCTCGACAAGGACACCTCGGGGGTGCTGCTCATTGCCCGCACCGACCGGGTGGCGCGGGCGCTGTCGGAATCCTTCCGGCTGAAGACCACCCGCAAGATCTATTGGGCGGCGGTGGCGGGCGTGCCCAGCCCGAAGAAGGGCACGATCCGCTATGGTCTGGTGAAGGCGCCGGGTCACGGTCGCGGCGGCGAAGGCGAAAAGATGCTCTGCATTCACCCGTCCAAAGTCGATGCGACGCCCGATGCGAAACGCGCCACCACCGATTTCGCGGTGATCGACGGGCTGGGAAGCCGCGTCAGCTGGGTCGGCCTTGTGCCGATCACCGGGCGCACGCACCAGCTGCGCGCCCATATGGCGGAACTGGGCCATCCGATCGTCGGCGATGGCAAATATGGCGGCTCGGGGCAGGAAAATCTGGGCGACGGCTGGGGCTCGCAGCTGGGCGGAGAGCTGTCGCGCAAGCTGCATCTGCATGCGCGCACGATTTCCTTTGACCATCCGATCACGAAAAAGCGCGTCACCATCACCGCGCCGCTGCCCGATCACATGGTCCGCACCTGGAAAACGCTCGGCTGGATCGAGGGCGAGGCTCCGCTGGACCCGTTCGAGGACGCTTGATGAAACTGGCGATCTTCGATGTCGACGGCACGCTGTCCGACAGCCAGGCGCATATCCTTGCCGCGATGACCGAGGCGTTTCGGGCCGTCGGCCTGTCCCCGCCGCCGCCCGCGGCGGTGCTGGCGATCGTCGGCCTGTCGCTGCCGGTCGCGATGGCGGATCTGGCCCCCGCGGCCGATGCCGAAACGCAGGCGGCGCTGGTGGCGGCCTACAAGGCCAGCTATTTCACCGGCCGCGCCGCCGCGCCCGCGCCGCTGTATCCGGGCGCCAAGGCGTGTCTTTTGCATCTGGCCGGGCGGGAGGACTGGCTTTTGGCCATCGCCACCGGCAAGTCGCGCCGCGGGGTGAACGCGCTGATCGCCCATCACGGGCTTGACGGGCTCTTCACTTCGGCGCAGGTGGCGGACGATCACCCCTCGAAGCCGCATCCTTCGATGGTGCTGGAAGCGCTGCGCGCGGCGGGGGTTGACGCGCAAGATGCGGTGATGATCGGCGACACCACTTTCGACATCGAGATGGGTCGCGCCGCGGGGGTGGCGACGATTGGCGTCAGCTGGGGCTATCACCCTGTTTCCGAATTGAAAAAGGCCGGAGCCGGGCGGATCGTCGAGAGTTTCGCCGCGCTGGAACAGGCACTGCAGGAGGGGCTGGCATGAGCGGCTGGAAAGCGAAACGGTTCTGGAAAGCCGCAACGGTCGAGGCCTGCGAGGGCGGCTTCACGGTGACGCTCGACGGGCGCGCGGTGAAGACCCCGGCCAAGGCCGCGCTGGTGCTGCCGACCCGGGCGATGGCCGAGGCCGTCGCCGCCGAATGGCAGGCGCAGGGCGAAAAGGTCGATCCCGCGACGATGCCGGTAACGCGCTCGACCAATGCCGCGCTGGACAAGGTGCGCCCGCAGCAGGCCGAGGTGGCCGGGCTGATCGCCGCCTATGGCGAGACCGATCTGCTGTGCTACCGCGCCGAACGGCCCGCAGAGCTGGTGGCGCGGCAGGCCGCGGCCTGGGATGGCTGGCTGGGCTGGGCCGCCGCGCGGCTCGGTGCGCGGTTGAGTGTGACCGCGGGGGTTCTGCCCGTCGCGCAGCCGCCCGAAGCTCTGGCCGCGCTGGCCGACCGGGTCGCCGCTTGCGACATCTGGGAACTGGCGGCGCTGCATGATCTGGTCGGCCTCACCGGCTCGCTCGTGCTGGGCCTTGCGGTGGCCGAGGGCGAGATTGACGCCGAGGAGGCCTGGCGGCTCTCGCGCATCGACGAGGACTGGCAGATTTCGCAATGGGGCGCGGACGAGGAAGCCGCCGACCTTGCCGCGCTGAAAAAACAGGCGCTGATCCATGCCGCGCGATTCTGGATACTGCGGCATACCGGCTGAACGGACTTACCCTGACGCGTCCGGGCGCCATCGTCTGCGCGCGGGGCGGGCATTTGCCCGCCTTGCGGGCGCTTGCCGTCGCGAAAATTACTCAGACGACTTGACCAATCTGCCCGCTTTTGCGCAAACTCCGGCAGTCGGGGCGACCTGACAGCCAACTTCAGACCCGTCAAGGGCACGCTCACCGCCGCCAAGGCGGCAACTCAGGAAGAGGTAAACATGAAAAAATCCGTATTCTTCGGCTCGGTTGCGATGGCCACCCTTGTGGCGGGCGCGGCTGCGGCTTCGACGCTCGACGACGTCAAGGCCCGCGGCGAGCTGATCTGCGGCTCGAACCCCGGCCTGACCGGGTTCGCCGCGCCGGATGCCAACGGGGCCTATCAGGGCTTTGACGTCGCGGTCTGCAAGGCCGTTGCGGCGGCGGTCCTGGGTGACCCGATGAAAGTGAAGTATGTGCCCCTGACCGGCGAGACCCGCTTCACCGCGCTGGCCTCGGGCGAGGTGGACGTGCTGGTGCGCAACTCGACCTGGACCTTCTCGCGCGATACCGAGCTGGCGCTCGATTTCGTCGCCGTCAACTACTACGACGGTCAGGGCTTCATGGTGAACAAGTCGCTCGGCGTCAGTTCGGCCAAGGAACTCGACGGCGCGACGATCTGCGTGCAGACCGGCACCACCACCGAGATGAACCTCGCCGATTTCTTCAAGGCGAACAACATGACCTATACGCCGGTGAACATCGCCGATGACGCGGAAGGCCAGCAGAAATTCGCCGCCGGCGCCTGCGACAGCTACACCACCGACGCTTCGGGCCTGGCCTCGTCGCGCGCGACGCTGCCCAATGCCGCCGATATCGTGATCCTGCCCGAGATCATCTCGAAGGAACCGCTCGGCCCGGTCGTGCGTCATGGCGACAACAACTGGGGCGACATCGTCCGCTGGAGCTTCTACGCGCTCGTCGCCGCCGAGGAATACGGCGTGACCAAGGCGAACCTGGAAGAAGTGGCCGCGACGACGCAGAACCCGGAAATCCGCCGCCTGCTCGGCCTCGAAGGCGACATGGGCAAGAAGATCGGTCTCGACAATGAGTTCGCCAAGCGCGCGATCCTGGCCTCGGGCAACTACGGCGAGGTCTTCGAAGCCAATATCGGGGCGTCGACCTCGATCGGTCTGGCGCGCGGTCTGAACGCGCAATGGACCCAGGGCGGGCTGATGTACGCCCCGCCGTTCCGCTGATCCCGTCTTTCGATGCGGCCGGGCCAAGCCCCGGCCGCATTTTGCATTTCAAGGACGGTCTGCCGGGACACAGGTCCCGAACGCAGTCGGCGCAAAGCCGCGGGGCAGATCGGACAGGGGAAAACCATGGCACTTGCAAGTGACCCGCCGAAAGCTGGCTTTCGGCTCTCGATGCTCATTTACGACACGCGGTTCCGCGCGATCACCATCCAGATCGTGGTTCTGCTGCTGTTTCTGGCCGGTCTCGTCTGGCTGCTCAACAACGCCTATGTGAACTTGGAAGCCAAGGGCAAGGACTTCAACTTCAGCTTCCTGTGGACGCGGGCGGGCTATGACCTGGCGCAGACGCTGATCCCCTATTCGAACGACGACACCCATTTCCGGGCGCTGGTCGAGGGGCTCTTGAACACCCTTCTGGTCTCGGTTCTGGGCTGTTTCTTCGCCACGATCCTTGGCACGGTGATCGGCGTGCTCCGGCTTTCGCACAACTGGCTCGTGGCGCGGATCATGACGGTCTATGTCGAGACCTTCCGCAACATTCCCCTGCTATTGTGGATCCTGCTGATGGGCACGATCCTGGCCGAGACCCGGCCCAATCCGCGCGATTTCCGCATCACCGAGGCGATGCAGGCCGCGGGCGAGGCCCCCAAGGCCTCGATGTGGTTCTTTGACTCGGTGGCGGTGACGAACCGCGGCACCAACATGCCCGCCCCCGCCTTCGACAATTCGCTGGGCGTGGTCGATATCGGCTGGAACCTGCCCGTCAGCCTGAACGCGCTGGCGATCATCGCGGTGATGTCGGCCTCGTTCTGGGGCTGGCGGCGGCTGATGGCCCGCGCCAAGGCGGTGCAGGAGGCGACCGGCATCCGGCCCATGACCTGGTTGCCAAGCCTGCTGATCCTGTTTGCGCCGATTTCCGCCCTGCTTTGGGCGCTTGGCTTCCATCTGGATTATCCGCGGATCACAAAATTCGACTTCACCGGCGGCTTCCAGATGCTGCATTCCTTCACCGCGCTGTTGATCGCGCTGACGCTTTATACCGCGGCCTTCATCGCGGAAATCGTGCGGGCGGGGATTCAGGCGATCTCCAGGGGCCAGACCGAGGCCGCCTATGCGCTGGGTCTGCGGCCGGGCCGCACCATGAGCCTTGTCATCCTGCCGCAGGCGCTTCGGGTGATCGTGCCGCCCTTGATCTCGCAGTTCCTGAACCTGACGAAGAACTCGTCGCTGGCCATCGCGGTCAGCTACATGGACCTGCGCGGCACGCTGGGCGGGATCACGCTGAACCAGACCGGCCGGGAACTCGAATGCATGCTTCTGATGATGCTGATCTATCTGACCATCAGCCTGACGATTTCCAGCCTGATGAACCTTTACAACAGTTCGATCAAGCTGAAGGAGCGCTAAGATGAGTGACACCTCCTTCGTGCGCACCGAAATGCTGGCGCCCCGCCCCGCCCCCGTGTCGCAGGTGGGCGCGGTGAAATGGCTGCGCGAGAACCTGTTCTCGGGGCCGCTGAACACCGCTCTGACGATCCTTGGCCTGCTGGCCACGGTCTGGCTGGTGCAGGCGGCGGCGCCGTGGTTGCTGCATGGCGTCTGGAACGCCAATTCGCTGACCGAATGCCGCGCGATCATCGCCGAGCGCTGGGGCCCCGAGGCCACCGGCGCCTGCTGGGCGATCATCCGGGTGCGCTGGAACCAGTTCCTGTTCGGCTTCTACCCGGTCGATCAATACTGGCGGCTGATCCTGACCTTTGCCGGGCTTTTCCTGGCGCTGGCCCCGGCGCTGTTTGACGCCCTGCCGCGCAAACTGCTTTGGGGGACGCTGCTCTATCCGTTCGTGGCGTTCTGGCTGCTCTGGGGCGGCTCGGTCTGGGGGCCGGTGGCGGTGCTGGCGGGCTTTGCGCTGATGAGCTTGCTGTTCACCGCGCTGGCGCCGAAACTGGGCGTGCCGGTCTCGGCCGGGATCGGGCTTGTCGGTGCGGTGCTGGTCTGGCTTTACGCCACCGATCCGATCGAGGCGGCGCTGCAATCGGTTCTGCCGCTGGCCCTGTCCGAGGTGGACAGCGACCAGTTCGGCGGCTTCCTGCTGGCGCTGGTGATCGGGGTGAGCGCCATCGTCGTCTCGCTGCCTCTAGGCATCCTCTTGGCGCTGGGGCGGCAATCGGACATGCTGATCGTGAAATCGCTTTCGGTCGGCGTGATCGAATTCGTCCGCGGCGTGCCCCTGATCACGCTGCTCTTCTCGGCCTCGCTGCTTTTGCAATACTTCCTGCCGCCGGGAACGAATTTCGACCTGATCCTGCGGGTGGTGATCCTGGTGACGCTGTTTGCCGCCGCCTATATCGCCGAGGTGATCCGCGGCGGTCTGGCCGCCCTGCCGCGCGGCCAATATGAGGCCGCCGATGCGCTGGGGCTGGATTACTGGCAGGCGCAGCGGCTGATCATCATGCCGCAGGCGCTGAAGATCTCGATCCCGGGCATCGTCTCCAGCTTCATCGGGCTTTTCAAGGATACGACGCTGGTGGCCTTTGTCGGGCTTTTCGACCCGCTCAAGGGGATTTCGAACGTCGTGCGTTCCGACATGGCGTGGAAGGGCACCTATTGGGAACCCTATATCTTCGTCGCCCTCATCTTCTTCCTCTTCAACTTCAGCATGTCGCGCTACTCGATGTATCTCGAGCGCAAGCTGAAGCGTGACCACCGTTAAGGAGGCGCTCATGTCAGAGCCCAGCTATGACCACCAGGTCGACCGCAGCCACATGCAGGTGAGCGACGAGGTCGCGATCCAGATCAGCCAGATGAACAAGTGGTATGGCCAGTTCCACGTGTTGCGCGACATCAACCTGACGGTGCATCGCGGCGAGCGGATCGTGATTGCCGGGCCTTCGGGCTCGGGCAAGTCAACGATGATCCGCTGCATCAACCGGCTGGAGGAACACCAGTCCGGCAAGATCATCGTCGACGGGATCGAACTGACCTCGGATCTGAAGAACATCGACAAGGTGCGGTCCGAAGTCGGGATGGTGTTCCAGCACTTCAACCTGTTCCCGCATCTGACGATTCTGGAAAACCTGACGCTGGCGCCCATTTGGGTGCGCAAGGTGCCCAAGCGCGAGGCCGAGGAAACCGCGATGTATTACCTGGAAAAGGTGAAGATCCCGGAGCAGGCGCATAAATACCCCGGCCAGCTCTCGGGCGGGCAGCAGCAGCGGGTGGCGATTGCGCGCAGCCTGTGCATGAAGCCGAAGATCATGCTGTTCGATGAACCCACCTCGGCGCTTGACCCCGAGATGATCAAGGAAGTGCTGGATACGATGATCCAGCTGGCCGAGGAAGGCATGACGATGCTTTGCGTGACCCACGAGATGGGCTTTGCTCAGGCCGTCGCGAACCGGGTGATCTTCATGGCCGACGGGCAGATCGTCGAGCAGAACAACCCGCATGACTTCTTCCACAACCCGCAATCGGAGCGGACGAAGCAGTTCCTGAGCCAGATTCTGGGACACTGACGGCAGAAGCGGGGGTTTCACACCCCCGCACCCCCTGGGATATTTGAGGCAAGATGAAAGGGCGGCCGTGGGGCTGCCCTTTTACTTGCCGCGGCTCGCCGGAAGGAAGAAGTCGAGCATCGAGCCCTGACCCGGGGCGACTTGCGACCAGTCGTCGATCTGGAAATCGACGATCAGCGTGGCGCAGGTCGGATATTTGCGGAAATCCGGGTCGTAATTCGGCCGCGACGGCAGCGAAGCCGCGAAATCGGCGATCCCCGGATTATGCGCGATCAGCATCACCGTGGAGGCGGTCGCCGTCCGCAGCACCGCCAGCAGCGTCTCCGGCGTGGCCTGATACAGGCTGTCGATATAGCGCACCTCGGGCCGGGTTTCGATCACCGCCGAAGCGACGCCCTCCCAGGTCTCGCGGGTGCGGGTGGCGGGGGAGCAGAGCACCTCCTCGGGTTCAAGCCCGCGCGAGGCGAGAAAATCGCCCAGTTCATGCGCCGCGGCCCGGCCACGCGCGTTAAGCGGCCGATCGGCATCGGCAATCAGGGGATCGTCCCAGCTCGATTTCGCATGGCGGGTGAGGATCAGGCGACGGTGTCCAAGGGGGGTCATCTGTGGAAGTGCCTCATGTGCCAAGCGGATTGAGCCTCCAGCCTGCCATAGCTTTGACCCGGGGGGCAAGAGCGCCGGACAAGACAGCCTGCAGAAAGGCAATTTTCGCCTTCCCGGGTGTTAAGGAAAGCGTGGCAGGCGGGGACGTCATAGCCCTTTGCCGACAGGGCGCCGCAGGGGCAGGCGGTGGCGCAGGGCGCGGCGCAGCCCGAACAGGGGTGTTTTGACGCAGGGGGCAGGGGAAGCCGGTCGGGCAGGGCCAGCGCCCCCCGAAACGAGGTCCAAAGCCCCATCCGCGGATGCGCAAGCATCTGAACCGGCGCGGGAAAGGCCTGCCCCGACTCGGTCGCCCAAGCGAAGAACGGCGGGTAGGGCGGCCCGTCCGAGGGGAAGACCGCGCGCCCGCCGAAGGCCGTGGCCAAGGCCCCGATTACCCGTTTCGACCAGCGGTCGAGCGGATCGGGGCGGCCATCGGCAAATTCCGGCTCTGCCGTGACATGATCCCAGAAGCCGGGCTCGTCAGGGGAGAGGAGCAGGATCGTCTCCTCCCGCTCATGGACCATGCCCGCCACGAACAGCCTGTCCGTGGCCAGCGCTTCGGTCAGGGCCGGGGGCAGGCTCACCGGCGGCGCGGCTTGACCCGCGTCAGCGTCGAGCGGATCATCGAGCCCGCCCCGTGTTCGGTGAAGAGTTCGAGCAGGCAGGCGTTCGGCACCCGGCCATCCAGGATGACCACGGCACGCACGCCCTCCTTGACCGCCTTCAGCGCGGTTTCCACCTTCGGGATCATGCCGCCCGAGATCGTGCCGTCGTCAATCAGCGCATGCACCTCGTCGGGGCTCATCTGGGTGATGACCTCGCCCGCCTTGTTCTTGACGCCCGCCACATCGGTGAGCAGCAGCAGCCGGTCCGCCTGCAGCGCGCCGGCGATGGCGCCCGCGGCGGTGTCGCCGTTGACGTTGAAAGTCTCGTTGTCATTCACGCCCGTCGCCACCGGGGCGATCACCGGAATGAGCCCCGCGCCGTAAAGATCGCGCACGATCTGCACGTTCATCTCGACCGGCTTGCCGACGAAGCCAAGCTCGGGATCGTCCGCCTCGCAGACCATCAGATCGTCGTCCTTGCCGGAAATCCCCACGGCACGGCCGCCCTGATCGTTGATCGCCTGCACGATGCGCTTGTTCACGAGGCCGGAAAGGATCATCTCGACCACCTCGACCGTGGCCTTGTCGGTGACGCGCTTGCCGCGGACCCAGTCGGATTTGATGCCGAGCTTGGACAGCATCTCGTTGATCATCGGCCCGCCGCCATGCACCACGACCGGGTTCATGCCGACCTGCTTCATCAAGACGACATCGCGGGCGAATTCCGCCATCGCCTCGTCGTCGCCCATGGCGTTGCCGCCGAATTTCACCACGACGACGGCGCCGGTGTAACGCTGCAGATAGGGAAGCGCTTCGGAAAGCGTTTTCGCGGTGGCGATCCAGTCACGGTCCATCGTCTGTTTTCTCATCAGGGGCCCTCGGGGAAGTCGGGAAAGTGTTAGAACCAATCATGGTCCCTGCCAAGGGCATTGCCAATGCCGCCGGGGTGATTACATCGAAGGGGAAAAGCAGGAGAACGGGCATGGACGGACGGAAGGTGTTGCTGTTGACAGGGGCGAGCCGCGGGATCGGCCATGCCACGGTAAAGCGCTTCGCGCGCGAGGGCTGGCGGATCATCACCTGTTCGCGCCAACCCTTCCCCGAGCAATGCCCCTGGGGCGGCGGGCGCGAGGATCACATCCAGCTCGATCTGGGCGACCCGAATGCGACCATTCAGGCCATCGACGAGATCAAGTCGCGGCTGGACGGGCGGCTGCATGCGCTGGTGAACAACGCGGGCATTTCGCCGAAAGGGCCGGGGGGATCGCGGCTCAACACCATCGACACCGATCTGCGCACCTGGGGGCAGGTGTTCCATGTGAACTTCTTTGCCTCCATCGTGCTGGCCCGCGGGCTGAAGGATGAACTCTCGGCGGCCAAGGGCGCGGTGGTCAACGTCACCTCGATCGCGGGCTCGCGCGTGCATCCCTTTGCGGGGGCGGCCTATTCGACCTCGAAAGCGGCGCTGAAGGCGCTGACGCGCGAGATGGCGCATGATTTCGGGCCGCTGGGCGTGCGGGTGAATGCGATTGCGCCGGGCGAGATCGAGACATCGATCCTCTCGCCCGGCACCGAAAAGATCGTCGAGACATTGCCCCTGCGCCGCCTGGGCCAGCCGCGCGAAGTGGCCGATGTGATCTGGTTCCTGTGCTCGGATGCGTCAAGCTATGTGACCGGCACGGAAATCGAGGTGAACGCGGGGCAGCACGTCTGACCGGCGGAGAGGGGGGCTCTGCCCCCCGGCTGCGCCTCCCCCCGGGATATTTCGGCCAAGGTGAAAGGGCCCTTCATCTTGCCTCAAATATCCCGGGGGAGTCCCGCAGGGACGGGGGCAGCGCCCCCTAGGCCAGCGTCGCGATGATCGCCCGCAGGGTTTCGATGCCCTCGCCCTTTTCCGAGGAGGTGACGACGATCTCGGGGAAGGCGGCCGGGTGCTTCGAGAGCGCGCCCTTGACCTGTTCGATCACCCGCTCCAGCTCGGCCTTGGAAATCTTGTCGGCCTTGGTCAGCACCGCCTGAAAGGTCACGGCGGAGCGGTCGAGCAGCTGCAGGATGTCCTCGTCCACCGCCTTCACCCCGTGCCGCGCGTCGATCAGCACGAAGGCGCGGCGCAAAGTGGCGCGGCCCGAGAGATAGGATTTCAGCAGCGCCTGCCACTTCTTTACGATCGCCACCGGCGCTTCGGCGAAACCGTAGCCGGGCAGGTCGACCAGATAGGGGCCGCCCTCGGTGGTGAAGAAGTTGATCTCCTGCGTCCGGCCCGGCGTGTTCGAGGCCCGGGCCAGGTTCTTGCGCCCGGTCAGCGCGTTGATCAGCGAGGATTTCCCCACATTCGAGCGGCCCGCGAAACAGACTTCGATCCGGTCGGCGGGGGGCAGGCCCGTCATCGCGACGACGCCTTTTAGGAAAACCACCGGCGCCGCGAACAGCAGCCGGCCGCGTTCGCGGGCCTCTTGCTCCGGCTCCGGGGCCAGCGTGAATTGCATCTGCATCAAAGCACCTCCACAGGGTCGCCAAGGGTGATGGTGCCGCCTTCGATCACCGTCGCATAACAGCCGAAATGCCAGTCGCCGTTCAGGCGCTCGAGCAATTCCAGCATTTCAAGGTCTTCCGTGCCGGTGGCCGGATCGGTGCAGGTGGCCCGGCAGCGGGTGATCGGCATCGCCACCTCCAGCACGGCAGCCCCGATGCGCAGCCGCTTGCCCGGCAGATCGCGCTCGGCCCAGGGGGCCCAGCCCTCCACCCAGAGATTGCCGCGAAAGCGATGCCGCGAGATCTGCCGCCCGGCGGCCTGCCCAAGTGCTTCGAGCGAGGCAAGCGACAGCAGCGAGACATAGGGCTCGGCCATGTCGGAAAGGGCAACGCCATCGACACGTTCGACCGCGCGCGGCGCCGGGCGGGTTTCGGGCCAGAGCGGGCGCAGCCAGTCGATCAGCCGGGCTTGATCCTCGGCCCGGTCGGGGTCGCAGGTCAGCGCGGCCCGGTCGGGATGGCGCAGCGTGATTTGCCCGTCCGCCTGCATCTGCGCGGTGACCGCCATCAGCTGCGGCGCCGCGACGCCGCGCAGGAAATTGCTCTTGCGGGCCCAGTCCCGCAGCGGGCTGTCGAATTTCGCCGCCTGATGCGACACCGCCCAGACCCGGTCGAAAGGCAGAACGCGCCCCTGATGCAGGGGCGCGCTGTCGATGTCCTCGTGGCCGATCGACTTGATCGGGTGCCGGACGATATGGGTCAACCGTCCGGTCATTTCTTCGGCGGTTCTTCCGCGG
The DNA here is from genome assembly GCF_052363185.1 of Rhodobacter capsulatus. Lineage (GTDB taxonomy): Bacteria > Pseudomonadota > Alphaproteobacteria > Rhodobacterales > Rhodobacteraceae > Rhodobacter > Rhodobacter capsulatus_E. The sequence continues at coordinate 355,184 of NZ_CP198955.1, forward strand.
TCTTCTTGCGGAACCCGGCGACGATGTTGCCGAACAGGTCAGGCCGTTTGCCGTGCAGCGACATGATTGAATATTGCTGCACGAAGGTGATCACGTTGTTCGCGATCCAGTAGAGCACCAGCCCCGAGGCGAAGCCGCCCAGCATGAACATGAAGATCCAGGGCATCCAGGCGAAGATCGCGGCCTGGCTCGGATCGGTGGGCGCCGGGTTCAGCTTTTGCTGGAACCACATCGAGATGCCGAGCAGGATCGGCAGAACGCCCAGGCTGAAGATGAACAGCAGCGAGCCCGGCTCCGGCGTGGCATAGGGCAGCAGGCCGAACAGGTTCAGGATCGAGGACGGATCGGGGGCCGAGAGGTCCTTGATCCAGCCGATCCAGGGCGCGTGGTACAGCTCGATCGTGACGTAGATCACCTTGTAAAGCGCGAAGAAGATCGGGATCTGCAGCAGGATCGGCAGACAGCCCGCGGCGGGGTTGATCTTTTCGCGCTTGTAAAGCTCCATCATGCCGCGTTGCAGCGCCTGCTTGTCGTCCTTGGTGCGCTCTTTCAGCGCCTCCATCATCGGCTGGATTTCCTTCATCTTCGCCATCGAGATGTAGGAGGTCCGCGCCAGCGGGAAGACGATCATCTTGATGATCACGGTCAGCGCGATGATCGCCCAGCCCATGTTGCCCAGCACCGCATGCAGCCAGTGCAGCAGCCGGAACATCGGTTTCGTCAGGAAGTAATACCAGCCCCAGTCGATCGAATCGACAAAGCGGGTGATCTGCGGCTGCGTCGGATCGACGGTGTCGCCGAACAGCCGGTCGAACAGGCCGGGGTCGTTCTGATACCGGGCGATCGGCTCCCATTCCTTCGCGCCGGCAAAGAGCCGCGTGGTGATCGAGGTGCTGGCCCCGGCCGCGATTTCGATGGCGGGCTGCCGGGTCTCGGTCTGGTAAAGATCGGCCGAGGCGACATATTTCACCACCGAGGTGAACCGGGCGGCGTCGGGGATCAGCGTCGTCATCCAGTATTTGTCGGTGAACCCGGCCCAGCCGCCGGTCTCGGCCGAAAGCACGTCGGCCTGACCTTCGCCCGGGACGGTGTCAAGATCGGTGATCTTGGCGTATTTGATTTCCTGCAATTCGCCGTTGGTCATCCGCACCGCACCTTCGTGCAGCACATAGACGCGGTTGCCCGCCGGGATGCCGTGCCGGGCGATGATGCCCCAGGGCGCGATGCTGACCGGGGCGGTGCCGGTGTTCTGCACCGCATCGGTGATGCTGAACAGATATTGCGGATCGACGGCGATGGTGCGGGTGAACACGAGCCCCGCGCCATTGTCCCAGGTCAGGACCAGCGGGGTCTCGGGCGTCAGTTTCGCGCCTTCGGGGGCGGTCCAGAGCGTCTTCGGACCGGGCACCTGCGCCGCCGTGACACCGGCCAGCGCCGACCAGCCCTGCACGACGTAATAGGGTTTGGCGCTGTCCAGATCGGTTCCGCCGACCGGCGCCAGAAGCCGCACCAGCGGCGAGGTCTCGTCCAGCTTTTCGCGGTAGGTCTTCAGCGAAAGATCATCGAACCGGGCGCCCAGAAGCGAGATCGAGCCGGTCAGCGCGGGCGTGTCGATGGCGACCCGCGGCGCTTCGGGCGCGGGGTCGACCGTCGGCGCGGCCGTGGCAAGGGGCGCCGTGGCGGGCGCTGCCGCCGGGGCGCTTTCCGTCGCGACCTGACCCTGGGCGGCCGGGTCGGTCGGTTCCGGTTTCGGCGGCGGGAAGAAGACGGTCCAGACGACGATCACCAGTGCCGAAAGCACCGTCGCAAGGATGAGGTTCCTGTTTTGATTGTCCATGGGCGTGCATTTCCCCTGCCGATCCGGAGTCGGCCCGGTTCAACAGAAGGGGCGGCCAAAGGTCAAGCGCTTTCGCGCAACGGCCTCTCGCATCGCGCGATTCCCGCCTTTTGTCGCAGCGCGTTCAGGCCCCGCGCCGCAGGTCCGGACGCGGGATCGAGGACAGCCGCGCCGCGTGGCGGGCCATCCAGGCGGCGCATTCCTCCAGCGGCAGCGGCGCCGAAATCGCCTTGCCCTGCACATGGTTGCACCCGAGTTGCGCCAGCATTGCATGTTCGCCGATCGTCGCCACCCCCTCGGCCAGGGTCTCCAGCCCGAGCCCGGCCGCAAAGGAGACGATCGCCGAGACCAGACGCTGCTGTTCCGGGTCGCGCTCGACATTGGTGACGAAGGAACGATGGATGCGAATCCGATCCGCGCCGGTGCGGCGGATCGCCGAGACCGAGACCGGCCCGGTGCCGAATCCGGCCAGTTCGATCCGGCACCCCAGCTTCGCGCAATGCGAGACGTTGCGCAGGATCACCTCGTCGTCGAGCCGCGCCGTCACCTCGCGGTGCAGCACCAGACAGACCTGCCGCGGCGGCACCTCGAAGCGGTCGAAGTCCCATTTCAGCCGGTCGAACATTTTCGGATCGGTGGCCTGTTCAATCCCGATCGGCAGGCTGACCAGCCCCGCCGTCGCGGTCAGCTTGTCCCATTCGCGCAGCGCGCCGAAACATTGAAACAGCATCACCTCGGCCAGACGGATCTGCAGCCCCTTCGCGGCGACGGCGGGCAGGATCTCGGTTTCCGTCAGGATGCCGCGATCGCGGTCAAGCCAGCGCGGCACCGCCAGCATCCCCGAGACCGCCCCGGTGTCGGTGCTGATCTGGGGCTGGAAATAGGCGACGATCCGCCCCTCTTCGAGCGCGGGGGCAATGTCCGAAGCCAGCGCGCTTGGCGCCCGGGCGGTTGGCCGGACCTCGGGCGTATAGGCGCGGATCGCCCCGGGGCCATTGCGGCTGGCCTCCTCGGCGGCGGTTTCGGCCGCCTGCAAGATCGCCTTGCCGGTCGGTTCGGGGGCGCGCGACATCAGGCAGAAACCGACATGGCTGGTGACATTCACGCTGCGCGCGGTGATCGAATAGGGCGCGTCGCAGGCCAGTTGCAGCCGAGCCGAGAGCTGGATCATGCTTTCAAGATCCGGCCGTTGCGTCGGGGCGAGGATCGCGGCGTAACGCGCCCCGTCGAGCAGGGCGATCCGGTCGCAATTGCGCAGCGCGCCGCGCAGACGTGCGCCGAAGGCCTGCAGGAATTCCTCGAATTCCTCGCGCGACATCTGCCGCGCCAGCGCCGTGGGATCGTCGATGCCGATCACCAGACAGGCCGTGCCCCGGCCGCTGTCGCTGGCGTCCCGGGCCGAAGCCTCCATCATTTCCTCGGCATCGGCGCGTTGCGGCAGCGCGCGCATCGCGGCGCCTTCGTCCTCGGGCTCTTCGGGGATGGCGAGCGGGCGGCTCATCCAGGCGACCATCAGCGCGGTGGCGCCGACGAGGGTCATCCCCTCCAGCCCGAACCACAGCCCGGCGAGCGAAACGGCGGGCAGAAAGGCCACCATTTCCCGGCGCAAGAGAATCGGCCCCTTCAGTTTCGCCTTGTTTTTCTTGCCCCTTTTCGCCGCATTGCCCATTTTCGCCCTCAGCCCAGCCATGAGAGGCAGCCCCCTCTCGTCGGTCATGACCCTAGGCAGGTTTGGTCAGCGATTGGTTAAGGCGCGTGCCGCAAGTCCGGGATGTTTTCGATAAAATCCGAAACAATCGGGGCGTCAGTGCGCAACAATGCCGCGAAATCGAAGAGGCCGGGATCGCACAGATGCGAGGGGCGGACATTCATCAACGCCCGGAACATGACCTGACGGCGGCCGGGGCTGCGCGCCTCCCAGCCATCGAGGATCTGCTTGACCTGCACCCGCTGCAAACCTTCCTGAGAGCCGCAGAGATTGCACGGGATGATCGGATAGCCCATGCCGCGGGCGAATTTCTCGCAATCGGCCTCGGCGACGAAGGCAAGCGGGCGGCAGAGGAACAGATCGCCCTCCTCGTTCAGCAGCCGCGGCGGCATCGTTGCCAGCCGCCCGCCGTGAAAGAGGTTCATGAAGAAGGTTTCCAGAATGTCGTCGCGGTGATGGCCAAGGACGACGGTGGAACAGCCCTCCTCGCGGGCGATGCGGTAAAGATTGCCGCGCCGCAACCGCGAACACAGGCTGCAGGTGGTCTGACCTTCGGGGATCTTTTCCTTGACCACCGAATAGGTGTCCTGAAACTCGATCCGGTGGGCGACCCCCATGCGGGTCAGGAACTCGGGCAGAACGGTGGCGGGAAAGCCCGGCTGCCCCTGATCGAGGTTGCAGGCGAGCAACTCTACCGGCAGCAGGCCGCGCCATTTCAGCTCGACCAGCGCGGCGAGGAGCGTGTAGCTGTCCTTGCCGCCCGAGAGGCAGACGAGCCAGCGATCCCCGGGCTTGACCATGCCATAGGTCTCGATCGCCGCGCGGGTCTCGCGCAGGATGCGCTTGCGCAACTTCTTGAATTCGGTGGAAGACGGCGCCCCCGCCAGAAGCGGCGGCAGGCCGGTGTCATCCTCGTCAAGCATGGTCGTGATCCTTGTGGCGCGTCGCGTCGAAGGCGGGATCGGCGCCCGGCACCGGGTCGTAGCCATGCCCGCCCCAGGGATGGCAGGACCCGACCCGTTTCGCCGCAAGCCAGCCGCCCCTGAGCGCGCCGTGGCGTTCCAGCGCCTCCAGCGCATAGGCAGAACAGGTCGGCTGATAGCGGCAGCCATGGCCGACCCAAGGGGAAAGCAGCAGCCGATAGGCCCGGACCGGCAGGGAGATCAGAAAGGCAAACGGGCTCATTTGCCGCGTCTCCGGCCCTTGGGCACCTCGCCCGGCGGACGGGGCTTCAGGCTGCGCCCGGCGTGGATATCGGCGATGGCGCGGACCAGATCGGCCTGCAGCGCGGCGAAATCGCGGCTGGCGGTGGCCTCGGGGCGGCCGACAAGGACGTAATCCCAGCCCGGACGGCCAAGGCCGGGCAGGCCCAGCCGCGCCACCTCGCGCAGGCGGCGCTTGGCGCGGTTGCGCGCGACCGCATTGCCGAGTTTCTTCGAGCAGGTGAAGCCCACGCGGATCAGATCGGCGGGGGCGGCATCGGCTTCGCCGCGCTTGCGGGCCTGCAACAGGAAGCCGGGCGTGCTGATCCGCTGCGCCGAAGCGGCGCGCAGGAAATCGGCGCGTTTGCGCAGAACGGTCAGGATGGGGGCCGGACAAAAGGAAACCGCCGGGGCAGATCCCGGGTCCCGACCCTCTGGGCCAGTCGCGGGAGCCTCCGGCGGTGTCATGCGGTCAGGCCGTCAGCCTTACGCCGACAGAACCTTGCGGCCGCGGGCGCGACGGGCGTTCAGAACCTTGCGGCCGCCTTTGGTCGCCATGCGGGCGCGGAAGCCGTGGCGACGGGCGCGAACGAGGTTCGACGGCTGGAAAGTGCGTTTCATCGCGGATACTCCGGTTGTCTTGTCGGGGGGGCAGCGAAAGTCCTGCCGGATTCGGCTGCCCTGCAATTGAAGCCCGGTCTTTAGGGGCATCCTTGGCACAAGTCAATTCATCCGCGCGGGTTTTTTGCGCATCCGGCGGCTGCGCGGCGATTGCGCCCTTCCGCTGCCGCCATGAGATCCCTATGTAGGTGCAAAAGGCTTTGGTATTCCATACAAATGCCAAGGACATGAGGAGGGGGCGAAAGGACCCCCGGGCGGATCGCCGCCGATCGGGACAGGATGAAGCTCAACACGCTTTCCGGGCGGTTTCTTGTGCTCACGACGGTCTTCGTCGTGTTGGCCGAAGTGCTGATCCTGTTGCCGGGCCTTGCCAATTTCCGCGAGGATTATCTGCTGACCCGGCTGGAACGGGCGCAGATCGCCTCGCTCGCGCTTCTGACCACCGACATGATGATCGAGCCGGACCTGGAACAGGAGCTGCTCGACAATGCCGGGGTCTACAACGTCGTTTTGCGGCGCGATGCGGTGCGTCAGCTGGTGCTGTCCTCGCCGATCCCGCAGCCGATCGCCGCCACCTATGACCTGCGCGAGGAGCCCTTCGTCAATCTGGTCCGCGATGCGCTGGCGGTTCTGGCCGATCCGCAGAATCACGTGATCCGGGTGATCGGCGATCCGGTGCAAAAGGGCGGTCTGGTGATCGAGGTGACGCTGGCCACCCAGCCGATGCGGCTGGCGATGATCGAATCGGGGCTGCGGCTGCTGTCTTTGTCGGCGGTGGTCTCGGTGGTCACCGCGTTTTTGCTGTTCTTTCTGGTGCGGCGTCTGATGGTGGTGCCGATCAAGCGCGTCGTGGCGCATATGGCCGCCTATGCCGCCGCGCCCGAGGATGCCCGCACGATCATCCGCCCCGAAGCCCGGATCGAGGAGCTGCGGGTGGCCGAGGAGGCGCTGGCCTCGATGCAGCACCAGCTGACGGCGGCGCTTCGACAAAAGGAACGGCTGGCGCAGCTGGGTCAGGCGGTGGCGAAGATCAGCCACGATCTGCGCAACATCCTGACCACGGCGCAGCTTTTCGCCGACCGGATGGAGGGCTCGGACGATCCGGCGGTGCAACGGGCGGCGCCGAAGCTGATGGGCTCGATCGGGCGGGCGATCAACCTGTGCGAGACGACGCTGGCCTTTGGCCGCGCCGAGGAGCCGCCGCCACGGTTGAAGCCTTTCGATCTGGCCGGTCTGGTGGCCGAGGTGATCGAGGGCGAAGCGGGGCTGACCGCGGCGGTCGATTTCCTGTCCGATGTCGCGCCGGGGCTGATGATTCACGCCGACCACGAGCAGCTTTACCGGGTGCTGTCGAACCTGGCCCGCAATGCGCGACAGGCGATCGAGGCGACGGGCCAGCCCGGCACGATCGAGATCGGCGCGGGGGAAGAGCCCGAGGGCTGGTGGATCCGGGTGCAGGATACCGGGCCGGGCCTGCCCGCCAAGGCGCGCGAGCGGCTGTTCCAGCCGTTTTCGGGCGGGGTGAAGAAGGGCGGCACCGGGCTGGGCTTGGCGATTTCGGCCGAACTGGTGCGCGGCCATGGCGGGCGGCTGGATCTTGTGCGCAGCGACGAGACCGGCACCGAATTCCGCCTGCATCTGCCGCGGCCGTTGCTTCTGGCTGGGGACGAGGCCGAGGCGTGACAGCCGCGCCCGGACCGGGACTGAAAGAAAACTTTCGACTTGGTCGATTTCGGGCTTGCAATGGTCTCTGGGCGGGGCTACATCGCCCTCCACGACGGACCCGTAGCTCAGCTGGATAGAGCATCAGACTACGAATCTGAGGGTCGGGCGTTCGAATCGCTCCGGGTCCGCCATTTTCCCACAATAAAAACAAGCACTTAGCTAACCCCTTGCGGGTGCTTGGTTGCGTTGTGCGGCCCGTCATAGCGCTGTCATAGCGGCCGCGATTCCCCGTCACGAAAGCGCCCCACACCGAGGGGTGCAGGGCGCTGCGCTAGCGGGGCATGGGGTCACCCTAGCGCTGAGACCGTTCGTTTAGCGTCCGACGGTTCCCTTAGGACGCTCGGGGCTAGCCATCCATCACCCGAGATTCGCTGTGCTGGCCCCCTTACATCCATCGCAGATGCGCAGGGCCTTCACGTCATCACTGAAGAAGGGCTTCGCGCACTTCATGCAGCACCGCCACCCGACTTGCCTGACCACACGCGGCGGGTTGTGGTCCATGTCCAGCACTGGTTCGCGCCTTACGCCACCGTCCCACGGCCACGCTTTCGGTTCGCTGAACCCGTGCGATGCGGAAGCTGACGCCATGACGGGCGCACGCGGCACCCGCACCGCTTTCGGGGCATTCGGCTGGTTCGGTGATCGCCAAACACGGTCGCACTCCACACAGCGGTTCCCCTTGACGTAGCGTTCAGCGACATGGCCGTGCTTGCAGGGTTCGCCTGTGAAGAACCGGATCAGCCCGTGCCGCTTGGCGTCGTCTAGGGAGACAAGTGTGGTCATGCCCTTCCCCACACTCCGTTCCCGGTCGTGCGCCGCACGTCCCAAGACCCCTCGCGATCCCACCGCCGCAGGCAGTCGAGCAGCACGGGCATGTCGGTGCCGCACAGCTTTCCGCTTGCGACCCCTTCCATGCACTCCTGCGCGAAAGCCTCGGTGCTGCCGTAGAGCGCTGCAATCGGTGAAAGGCGGGGCGCGAGCTGCGCTTCCAGCTTCGCCACCCTCTTCAACATGCCGCGCACCCCGGCCATCAGGCGCGCCCCTCGCCCTTGAGCCAGCGGGGGCGCAGGCCCTTGATGGTGCGCTGCATCCGCATCAGCGCTTTCGCCTGCTCCTCGCGCTGGTCCTGCGCCGCGAACACGCGATCCACGGCACGGGCGACAGCGCGGGCGCTGGGCTGAGGCTTGCTGTGGTCACCATTAGCAGGGTGCTGAAATAGTCGGCCTCGACCGCGGATACAAAACATGATTCACCCCTTCCCATGGCGAAGGGGATCACGATGCGGGGCACGGACGAGACGAGCGGGTCGCTTTTCAGCTATGTCGACCTCGAGGATCGCATCCCGGCCAGGCATCCGCTGCGCAAGATCCGGCAGGTGGTGAACGAAGCCCTCACCAGCCTCGATGGTGATTTCGAGGGGCTTTACATCCGCTTCGGCCGCCCCTCGATCGCGCCGGAACGGCTGATCCGGGCGAGCCTGCTGCAAATTCTGTTTTCCATCCGCTCGGAACGGCAACTGATGGAGCAGATGGATTACAACCTGCTGTTTCGCTGGTTCGTCGGGCTGGGGATCGACGATCAGGTCTGGGGTGAAGGGCGCCCGGAAATCTGTCCAGTGGACAGATTTCAGCCCTGAACGGGCGGAGCCCCGGGCCGAAGGCCGACGGTGTTCACGAAGAACCGCGACCGGCTGATGAGCACCGAGATGTCGCGCAAGATCATGGCCGCGATCCTCGCCCATCGCGAGGTGGCGCCACTGCTCTCGGACGAGCATTTCTCGGTCGATGGCACGCTGGTGAAGGCGTGGGCGTCGATGAAAAGCTTCCAGCCGAAGGCGCCGCCGCCCGAGGCGGATGGCCCCGGCGACGATCCCGGTGACGAGGATCCCGGCGCCCCGCCGCCGCCCAGCCCCGCCCCCGAGACGCCCGCGACCGAAGCAAGGACCGATCCGATGCCCCGCAGCCCCCGCCAGAACCGCAATGCCGAGGTCGACTTTCGCGGCGAGAAACGCTCGAATGCGACGCATGCCTCGACCACCGACCCCGAGGCGCGGCTTTACAAGAAATCCCCCGGGACCGGCGCGATGCTGTGCTTCATCGGCCATGCGCTGATGGAGAACCGTTCCGGTCTGATCGTGCAGGGCGAGTTGACCCGCGCCGATGGCCATGCCGAACGGCAAGCGGCGCTCGACATGATCCACCGCCATTCCCCCGGCTCGACCCGGCGCCTGACGCTGGGGGCGGACAAAGGCTATGACGCAGCTGACTTCGTCCGCGACCTGCGCAAGGCTTGCGTCACGCCCCATGTCGCACAAAAGGCCCGACATTCCGCCATCGACCGCCGCACCACCCGCCACGACGGCCACGCCATGTCGCTGAGACATCGAAAGCGGATCGAAGAGGCCTTTGGTTGGGCCAAGACGGTCGGTGGAATGGCGCAAACGATGTATCGCGGCCTTGACCGGGTGCGGTCGCGTTTCATCCTGACGATGGCAGCCAACAACCTGGCACGACTGCCCCGGCTGCTCGCCGCCTGAGGACGAAGAGCGGTGGACCGGCGGGGCGCTCAAGCCCAGAACTCGTACGAAAACGGGAAGTCATTCTCGTCTGCCGACTATTTCAGCGGCCTGTTAGGGCGGACAGGGCGGATTTTGGAAAATGAAAATCCGCCCGAAAAACCCCTTATTTTATTGAACGGGCGGAAAGGGCGGAAAGGGCGGACAAAAATATTAGTTAGTTCTCTTTTCTTTGGCTCTTCTCTCTTCGCGCGGTAGGGGCGGGGCTGTCGTGTGCAATTGTGGGAAAATTCTGTCAGTACCTATTTTTCCGTCCGCCCTGTCCGTCCTGTCCGCCCAGCCAATAGAATAAGGGGTTTTCAGGGCGGATTATCGGGCGGACACGTATTTCCAAAATCCGCCCTGTCCGCCCGAAGTGAAAAGGCGCGCTAACGCGCGCCCTCACAAAGCCACCTCCGACCCCTTCGGGATATGCGGCAACCCCAGCTTGTCGCGAAGGATGCGCACGTTCGGCACATCCCCCCCCCACCGATGCCCTTGGGCAACTTGTTGTGGGTCCGGTTCTTGCCACTCAGTTCCAGCGCTCCAGCGTCTTCCAGCGCCCGCAACAGGGCAGCGCGGGTCCCGTTCAAGCCCATGGCCTTCATGTCGTTCAACGCGTCTGCGATGAGGACAATCTTGTCTTCGTCGTACCATCCCTTGAGGTCACGATAGCTGCGCGCGGCGTCGTCCGTGATGTCCATAACGCTTACGTCAAAGGCGCGGACAAGCCATGCCCGGAAGCCGTCCAGCAGGGAGGCTTCGCCTTCGGTGGCCTTGCCTTCGTCCGATACTTTGAACGCCGCCCATGCTGCCGCCACCGCGCCCCGGACCTTTGCCACGTCATCAAGGAGTCCTGCCTCACAGGCCTTTTCGCCCGCGATCTGCACAAGGGCGAAGATGCGCGCCGCCCGTGCCTGTGCGGGGGACGCATCGCCTGCCAAGGTCGTGGCGGCGTCGTCCACTGCTTTGCGCAGTTCATGCCCCCGGCGGTGCCAGTCTTCCGCGATCAGCCACCGCACGAACGCCGGTCCCGCGTGTCCGTAGTTCCGAGTCACATCTTCAAGGACCTTGATTTCAGCCGCGCTGACGCGCGCCCCGTCCCCGACGGAAATATCCGGGAACCGTACCGAGATGCCGGTTTTATAGTCCGCCCGCCGAAGCCACGTCCGCGTGATAGGGGTTCACCAGAATATCGACGCCCGACCAGTAGCCGATATGCAGGCTCGCCCATTCGCCATAGATCAGCGGATATTTCGCCGGGCCGGTCGAGGTCGCCGGCACGTTGGTCGAGGCTTCCACGCGCTCGTTGTGGAACAGCTCGGCCAGCGGAATGGTGTGACTGTCGCCGTCCTTGATCTTGCGCGCCTCGGCCATGACGTTCGGGTGCGTCAGGAAAGCCCGGGTGTTCGAGTGGCCGACAACGTGTCGACGCGGGGCGTGCCGTCATGGTGCAGCCCGTCGAGCCAAACCCGGATCGGGTGGAAACGCTGCGCGTGGGCGGCGAGCGCAATTCCCTCCTGCATCGCCTCCGCGCTCGGGGAGACCCTCGATCGCGCCGAAATAGAAGGCCTGGGATGGCGTGAAAGACTCCGGTGCCAGAATCCCGCCGAGGGCGCCATTGAGCCGTGCCACGAGATCTGCGCGGGCCTCGCGGGCCACCGGCTCGGCAAGCGGGCAGAGCACGCGCCAGCGCGGCGCCTCGGGGCGGTGCGAGGGGGGTTCATGCACCAGGGCGGCGATGTCCGCGGCGCCCAGGCGAGACGCCGCTTCCTGCGCGGTCATGCTCCCCGCGTCGTGGTCGCCCTCGATGCCAGTCACGCGCAGAAGGTTCGCGTCAAAGCGCACGCTGCCCTTGATGGTGCGAGACTCGCCGAAGGTGCCGAGCTTCCACAGCGGCAGGTTGCCCTTGTCCTTGGCGCGGGTCATTCGCACCATCTGCGCGAGGTCGCGCAGGCTCAGGGTCTCGTGTCGCGCTGTGCTGGCGCGCGTATCAGGAAAGATCGTGATTTCGAGCGAAGTCTCTAGCCCGGTTGGGTGCGATCTGGTAAGTTCACAGAAGTCCGCTTTCGGAAGATTTTCAGAGCCGCGCGAGGTGCCAGCCTCGGCGGCTCTTTCCATTTCGGGGGGTTTGCATTGCTGCCCGAGCAGGGCTTGCAAATGCAGGGCTGCAGGTATGGCGTTCACAGTGGTTCCTCATGTTGAGGCCCCGCAAGCGTGCTGACATTACGCTGAAAAATCGTGAGAAATCAGTGACCGAAAAGAGGGATGTTTGACACCATAAGGAATTGGTGCCGTTGAGTTGTCCCACTCGCTCCGGGTCCGCCACTTCCTCTTCGACACTGAAAGCCACGCCTTTGGGCGTGTTTTTTATTGCCCGGCCGGACCCTTCGCCCTAAGGCGCACAGAAGGCGCGGCTTTGGGAGAGACCGATGACCCTTCTTCTGATCCATACCGGCGGCACGATCGGCATGGCCCCCGGCCCGCTGGGGCTGGCGCCAAAGCCCGGTCTGGTCGAGGCGGCGCTGGCCGAGCGGCTGCCGGTCGGTGCGGTGCTGCACAGCCATGTCTTCGCGCCCCTGCGCGACAGTGCCGATATCGGCCCGGCCGACTGGAATGCGATTCTCGATGCGCTCGACGCCCATCCCGGCCTGCCCGCGCTGGTGACGCATGGCACCGACACCATGGCCTTCACCGGGGCGGCGCTGGCGCAGGCCTTGGCCGGGACCGGGCGGCGGGTGATCCTGTGCGGGGCGATGCAGCCGCTGGGGCAGGGGGGCGATGCCGAGCGGAACCTCGATCTGGCGCTGGCTGCGGCCCATGCGCCGGGGATGGGGGTCGATCTGGCATTCGACGGGCGGCTGATGGCGGCCGGCGGGCTGGTGAAACACGACAGCCAGGCCCGCGACGCCTTTCGCAGCCAGCCGCAGGAGCACGCGCCCGCGCCCAAAACCCGTCGCTTCGATCCGGCCCGGCGGCTGGCGGTGCTGACGCTTTCCCCCGGACTGCCCGGCGCGGCGCTCTCGGCGATGCTGCAGGCGCTGGATGGGGCGGTGCTGCGGGTCTTTGGCGCGGGCACGGTGATGCAGGACCCGGCGATCCTGTCGGCCCTGCGCGATGCCGTGGCCGCGGGCAAGCGGCTGCGCGCGGTCAGCCAATGCGAGGCGGGCGGGCTGGCCCCGGGGGCCTATGCGGCCGGGGCGGGTCTTTGGGCGGCAGGCGTCGAAAACGGCGGCCGCGAAACGCCCGAGGCGGCGCTGATCCGGCTTTGGCTCTCGTAACGCAAAAGGGGCCCCGAAGGGCCCCTTGCGCAGCTTTGCCTGACCTTACTTGACCGTAGCAGCCAGCAGCGCCGCGGCCACGGCTTCGGTCGATTTCCCCGAGGCTTGACCCAGCGCCGCCAGCGTGTCTTCCGGCCCGGAGACGGTCAGCCCGGCCTCGGCCAGCTTGCCGGCCAGCGTCGCGCCATCGGTGCCGAAGACCGGCGCCACATCGGCGATTTTCGCATTCATCACCGCCATCGCCAGCGCGAATTGCGGCGGGCCGGAACGGGTCTCGCCCGAGGGGATCGCGAAGGGAATCGAGATCAGCAGCGACACGACGAGCGCGATCCACATCGGCGCGCGCTTGATGTAATTGGTGACCGAGCGCCAGTTTTTCCAGACATGCAGCACGAAGGGCACGATCAGCACCATCGACAGGATTTCGTGCATCGAATGAAAGGTCGACTGCCCGACATGGAAGAACAGCGCGACCCCGGAAATCAGCGAGACAAGGAACAGCCCGGTGATGAAGGGTGTCGCATAGCGGTTGAAAAGATCATTCATGACAGCGCTTTCTGTGGGGCCGGGAGATCGCTGAAGGATCGGGCCCGGGTGCCTTGGGAGGGTTCAGGAGTAAAACGCCGATGGCCGCAACTTTCGTCGCGGCCATCGGTCGAAAGGCTGATCATTCCCTGCGGCAGGCTGTCACACCGGCTTTGCCGCCAGCTGCACCAGCCGCAGACAGACCTGCGTGGCCTGTCCCATGTCCTGCACCGAAACCCATTCGAGCGGCCCGTGAATGTCCTGCATGCCGGTGAAGATATTGGGGCAGGGTACGCCCATTTCCGTCAGCCGCGAGCCGTCGGTGCCGCCGCGGATCGGCACCGACAGCGGTTCAATCCCTTCCGCGCGGCAGGCCTTACGGGCAAGCTCCACCGGCGTCATGTCCTTTTCCAGCCAATAGCGCATGTTGCGGTATTGCGGGCGGATCGTGCAGGTGATTTCCGCCCGCGGTTCCGTGGCAGCGACAGCGGCGCAGACCTGCTGCAAAAGCGCCCCGCGGGCGGCCAGACCCTCCAGCTCGAAATCCCGCAGGATGATGGAAAATTCCACCTCGGCCGCGGTGCCTGCGATGTTGGTGATGTGCCAGAAGCCCTCGCGGCCCTCCACCACCTCGGGGGTCTGCGTCGCCTGCGGCAGCATCTCGATGATCTTCGCGGCCAGATGCAGGGCGTTGACCATCTTGCCCTTTGCGGTGCCGGGGTGGGTCGAAACCCCCTTCACCTTGACCTTCGCGCCATCGGCCGAGAAGCTTTCATATTCGATCTCGCCCACCGCGCCGCCATCGAGCGTATAGGCGAAATCGGCCCCCAGATCCGCGGGCAGCCGGGCATCGACACCGCGGCCGATCTCCTCGTCGGGGGTGAAGGCGATGCGCAGCTTGCCATGCGGGATCTGGGGATTGGCGATCAGATGTTCGGCCAGCGTCATCAGGATCGCCACCCCCGCCTTGTCATCGGCGCCGAGTAACGTCAGCCCCGAAGCGGTGATCAGATCATGGCCGACCTTCTCGCCCAGATAGGGGTTGGCGGCGGGCGAATTCACCAGACCGGGGGCGTCCGGATAGGTGATCTCGCCGCCGTTGTAGCCGCGAATGACCCGCGGTTTCACCCCCGCGGCGTGATAGGCGGGGGCGGTGTCCATATGCGCCAGCATGCCGATCACCGGGCCTTCGGCGGTTGCGGGCACCGTCGCCAGAACGGCGCCATAGTCGGTCACGGTTACGTCGGCGGCTCCGATCCGGGTCAGTTCCTCGGCCAGCATCCGGGCGAGGGTGAGCTGAATCGCGGTTGAAGGCGAGGACGGGCTTTCCTCGTCGCTTTGGGTATCGACGGCGGCGTAACGGCACAGGCGCTCTTCGAGGCGGGGGCAAAATTCGGTCATGACGGACTCCTTTGGCCCAATGGGACGCGGGTGGGCGGAAGTGTCAAGACTTGCCCCGTGACGGCGGCGCGGCTACATCACCCTTCCGGTCGAACGGAGGACCCCATGGACACCGCCACCCGCATTGCCCGCACCATTGCCGAGGAAATCGCCGCCACCCCCGCACAGGTCACCGCCGCGGTGGGGCTGCTCGATGAAGGCGCGACCGTGCCCTTTGTCGCGCGCTACCGCAAGGAAGTGACCGGCGGGCTTGACGACACGCAGCTGCGCAAGCTGGCGGAACGGCTGGATTATCTGCGCGAACGCGAGGCGCGGCGGGCGGCGATTGTCGCCTCGATCACCGAACAGGGCAAGATGACTGACGAGTTGGCGCTGGCGCTGGCCCGGGCCGAGACCAAGGCGGAACTCGAAGACCTTTACCTGCCCTACAAGCCGAAGCGGCGCACGAAAGCGATGATCGCGCGGGAAAATGGCCTTGGTCCGCTGGTCGAGGCGATTCTGGCCGATCGCCGCGCGGTGCCGGAAAAGCTGGCCGAGGGGTATCTGAGCGAAGCCGTTGCCACGGTGAAGGACGCGCTGACCGGCGCGCGCGAAATCGTGGCTGAAGGGCTCGTTGAAAACGCCGCGCTTCTGGGGTCCTTGCGTGAATTTCTGGCGCGCGAGGCCATGATCACCGCGAAGCTGGTCGAGGGGCAGGCCGAGAAGGGCGCGAAATTCTCGGACTATTTCGATCACCGGGAACGTTGGGCCGATGTGCCCAGCCACCGCGCGCTTGCCATGCTGCGCGGCTCGAATGAAGGCGTTCTGACGCTCGATATCGGCCCCGACGAGGATGGCGTCGCCCGGGCCGAGGCGATGGTGGCGGCGGCTTTGGAAGCGAAGACGCAGGCCCCCGGCGATACTTGGCTGCGCGGCGTGGCGGGCTGGACCTGGCGGGTGAAGCTGAGCCTGTCGATGATGCTCGATCTTCTGTCCGAGATGCGCGGGCGCGCGCAGGACGAGGCGATCAGGGTCTTTTCGCGCAATCTCAAGGATCTGCTGCTGGCCGCCCCGGCCGGGGCCAAGACGACTTTGGGGCTTGATCCCGGCATCCGCACCGGCTGCAAGATCGCGGTCGTCGATGCGACGGGCAAGCTGCTGGCGACCGAGACCGTCTATCCCTTCCCGCCGAAATCCGATCTGCGCGGCACGCAGGCGGCGCTGATCCGGCTGATCACGGCGCACAAGGTCGATCTGATCGCCATCGGCAACGGCACCGCCAGCCGCGAGTCCGAGCGTCTGGTGGCGGAAACGCTGAAGCTGCTGCCCGCAAGCGTGAAGGCGCCGACCAAGGTTGTGGTGTCCGAAGCCGGGGCCTCGGTCTATTCGGCCTCCGAACTGGCGGCGAAGGAGTTCCCCGATCTCGACGTGTCCTTGCGCGGCGCCGTCTCGATTGCGCGGCGGCTGCAGGACCCCTTGGCGGAACTCGTCAAGATCGAGCCGAAGTCGATTGGCGTTGGCCAGTATCAGCATGACGTCGATCAGTCGAAGCTGGGCCGGGCGCTGGAAGGCGTCGTCGAAGATGCGGTGAACGCGGTGGGGGTTGACCTGAACACCGCCTCGGCGCCGCTTCTGGCGCATATCTCGGGCCTTGGGCCGGGGCTGGCCGAGGCCATTGTCGCGCATCGCGATGCCAACGGCGCCTTCAAGAGCCGCAAGGAGCTGCTGAAAGTGTCCCGCCTCGGCCCGCGGGCCTTCGAGCAATGCGCGGGCTTTTTGCGCATCACCGGCGGGACAGAGCCGCTCGATGCGTCCTCGGTCCACCCCGAGGCCTATGATGTCGCCCGCGCCATCGTGAAGGCCTGCGGGCGCGACATCCGCGCGCTGATGGGCGACAGTGCGGCGCTGGGCAAGCTGCGCCCGCAGGAGTTTGTCACCGAGAAATTCGGCCTGCCGACGGTGCGCGATATTCTGGCGGAGCTGGAAAAACCCGGCCGTGACCCGCGGCCCAGCTTCGTCACCGCAACCTTTGCGGAGGGGGTCGAGGACATCAAGGACTTGAGGCCGGGGATGCAGCTGGAAGGCACGGTGACGAACGTTGCGGCCTTTGGTGCCTTTGTCGATATCGGCGTGCATCAGGACGGGCTGGTCCATATCAGCCAGCTGGCTGACCGCTTCGTCAAAGACCCGCATGAGGTGGCGAAGGCGGGCGATGTGGTCAAGGTCCGGGTGACCGAGGTGGACGTGGCAAGGAAGCGCATCGCGCTGACGATGCGCAAGGATGGCGGCAGCTCGGCGCGCGAGGATCGCGCCGCCCGCGGGCCGGAGCCGCAAAAGGGCCCGAGGGCCAAGCCGCAGATGTCGGCCGGGCCGAAGACCAGCCCGGCGACCGGCGGCTTTGGCGCGGCCCTGCTTGACGCGATGAAGAAACGCTGAGGCCTCGGGCAAGGCGGCGCCAATCCGGCGCCGCGTCTCAGTCCCTTGCCAGCGCCTCGACAGGGTCGAGCCGGGCGGCGGCCCGGGCGGGCAGGAAGCCGAAACTGACCCCGATCAGCGAGGAGCACAGGAAGGCCAGCGCCGCCACCGGGATCGAGAACGACAGCTTCATCGCGGTCTGGAAGGCATTGAAGGCCGAGCCCGCCACCATGGCCAAGGCCACGCCCAAAAGCCCGCCCAGAAGGCAGATCAGCACCGCCTCGATCAGGAATTGCGCCACGATATCGGACCGCCTTGCGCCCACCGCCACCCGCACGCCGATTTCCGCCGTGCGTTCGGTGACCGACACCAGCATGATGTTCATCACCCCGATACCGCCGACCACCAGCGAAATCAGCGCGATGGCGGCGACCAGAATGGTCATCGTCTGCGTCGTCTGGGTGATGGTGTTGCGGATCGTGTCGACATTTTGCAGGAAGAAATCCTTCTTGCCGTGACGTTGCTCGATCAGCGCGGAGATCTGCCCCTCGGCATCGGCCATCGTCACCGTATCGGCCACCTTCACCGCGATCGAATTGATCGTGTTCGAGCCGGTGATCCGCACCGAGGCGGTGGTGAAGGGGGTGAAGACACGCACCTGGGTCGGGCCGAAACCGGAACTTGTCGCCTCGACCCGGCCGATGATGCGCAAGGGCACCTTGCCGATCAGGATGGTCTTGCCCAGCACCGGGCCGCCCTGTGGAAAGAAGGCCTTCGTCGCCTCGGCATCCAGAACGGCGACCTGTGCGCGGGCGTCGATCATCGCCCGATCGATCAGCATCCCCTCGCGCAGGGCGAAACCGCCGACGTCGAAATAGCCCGCCGAAACCCCGCGCAAGGAAACCGAGGTGGTGATGGCGCCCAGGGTGGCGGATTTCTGCGTGACGATCTCGGGCGAGACCGAGGCGGTGAAGGGCTGCGCCGCCAGCGCCACGGCATCGGCCACGACAAGGGTGCGGATGCGGCTGGCCGTGCGGTCGCCAAAGCCGGTGCCGGGGCGGATGGTGATGGTGTTGGTGCCCAGCGCCGAGATGCCCGAAAGCACCTTTTCCTGCGACCCCTTGCCAAGGGCCACCACCGACACCACCGAGGCGATGCCGATGATGATGCCCAGCATGGTCAGGAAGCTGCGCAGCCGATGCGCGGCGAGCGCCCGCACGGCCATGCGCGCGGCCTCGACGATGCGCCCGGCCAGCGCGGCGCTTCCCCCACGGGCGGGGGCCGGACGCTCCAGCACCGCGGCCGGGGTCTCGGGCGGGCCTGGGCGGCTGTCGGATTGAATCGCGCCGTCGCGGATCTGGATGATGCGGCTGGCGCGGGCGGCGACGTCGGGATCGTGGGTGATCACCACGATCGTATGGCCGCGCCGGTGCAGGTCGTCGAAAAGATGCAAAAGCTCCGTGCCCGAGACGCTGTCCAGCGCGCCGGTGGGCTCGTCGGCCAGGATCACCTCGCCGCCGTTCATCAGCGCGCGGGCGACCGACACCCGTTGCTGCTGCCCGCCCGACAGCTGCGAGGGGCGATTGTTCAGCCGGTTGCCAAGGCCGAGCCGGGTCAGCAAGTCCTGCGCGCGGGGCAGGCGCTTGCCCGCCTCGGTTCCGGCATAGATCGCCGGGATTTCCACGTTGCCCACCGCCGAAAGCGATCCAAGCAACTGATAACGCTGGAAGATGAAGCCGAAATGCTCGCGGCGCAGCTGTGCCAGCGCGTCCGTGTCAAGCCCGCTGACATCGCGCCCGTCATAGTCGTAACTGCCACGCGTCGGATGGTCGAGACAGCCGATCAGGTTCATCAGCGTCGATTTGCCCGACCCGGAGGCGCCGACGATGGCCACATAATCGCCGCGCCAGATATCAAGGTCGATGCCGCGCAGCACCGAGACCGCTTCGTCGCCGATGACGTAATCCTTGCCGATGCCGCGCAGGCGGATGATCGGCCGCTCGCCCGTTGCCATCTCAGAACCCCATCATCGGCGGGCGGCTGCGGCGGCCGGTGTCGGAATTCGCCGCCGAGATCGAGGGCAGCACCACCCGCTCGCCCTCGGACAGGCCCGAGGTCACCTCGGCCAGGGTGTCGGTGATCATGCCGATGCCGATCTGGCGTTCCGAGACGGCGCCGGTGGCCGGGTCATGGACCTCGACCCTGGCCTTGCCGCCCGAGACGCGCGGGATCGTCGTCACCGGCACCGTCAGCACGTTCTTGCGCGCATCGAGCGTGATCGTCACCTCGGCCGACATGCCGATGCGCAGGATGCCTTCGGGGTTCGCCACATCCAGCAGCGCATTGTAATAGATCGCCTCGTCGGTATCGATCGTGTCCGAGGTCTTGATGCTCGCGGGGGCAGGTTCCAGCGCCCGAAGCGTCGCCTCGAAAGGTTTCGTCAGCGCCGAGTTCAGGGTGAACTGCGCCGCCTGACCGGGTTTCACCGCCACCACATCGGCCTCGGAAATCTCCGCCTTGACCACCATCCGGTCGAGCTCGGCCAGTTTCACGATCGTCGGGCTGGAGGTATTGGCGTTCAGCGTCGTGCCCTCCTCGGAGACGATCGCCACCACCGTCCCCGAAATCGGCGCCGAAATCCGCGTCCGCGCCAGTTCGGTCTGCGACGAGGTCAGCGTCACCTGCGCCTCGGCCAGCTGCGCCTGCAGCCCGTCAAGCTCCGCCTTGGCGACATCCAGCGTGGCTTCGGCGGTTTCGCGGGTCTCATCCGAACTCAGCGCCTTGGAATTCAGCGTCTGCTGCCGGGTCAGCGACAGTTCCGCCACCCGGATCGCGGCCCGCTTCGCCGCAATCTGCGCCTGCAACTGCTTCAGCGCGGCCTCGGCACGCAGCACATCGGCGCGCTGGTCGGAGCTTTCGATCTCGGCGATCAGATCGCCCTTTTGCACCCGGTCGCCCAAGGCCACGGCCAGCGTCTGCAACTGCCCCGACACCTGCGCGCCGACCGAGACCAGCTGCGCCGCCTCGATCGTGCCGCTGGCCAGCACGGTTTTCGACAGATCGGCCCGTGCGACGATGGCGGTGGTGGGCGCCTGCGGCGCCTCGGCCGAGCGCAGCCGCCAAGCTCCCCCCGCAGCGGCCGCCGCCGCCACAAGCACGAGAGAAAGCGCAATCAGGTGTTTCTTCTGCATCGGGTCCCGGTCCAATCGCGGCTGCTGGGCGTTGTCTTGCCATCTCAACGCACGAGATAGCGGTTTCCGCCGTTTGTCATCGTCTCTTTGGGCGCGACGGCGCGCAGATCACGGGATCGTGCGGGGCGCGCGGCGCGGCGGCGACGGCCCCGCTCTCTCCTTGTCCGGGTCACGCTTTGGCCGCAATGGCGGGCAAGACTGGGCGGGCCAACCGGAATGGAGACCCACATGGCACGCAAGCTCCTGGCCCTGATCGCGAAATGGCGGTCGTCCGAAGATGCGGTCTTTGCGAACCGCCTGTCGCTTTTGGCCGAAAACGCCGCCCCGGGCCGGCTGCACGGAAGGCTGTCGCCCTTCCGCTACGTCGCGCCGCGCGCCAGCCTCTGATCAGAAATCGACCGTCACGCCGGGCAGGTTCAGATCGCGCACGAGATCGCGCAGTTCCTGCCGCGCCGCGATGTTCGAGATGTTCAGGTTCTCGACCCCCAGATCGCGCAGATCGAGCAACGTCATGCCGCGCGGGAACAGCTCGCGGAAGATCACCCGTTCCGAAAACCCGGGCGCGACGCGGAAGCCGATGCGTTTCGAGAGTTGGTCCAAAGCCTCGCCGACCTTGCGCTTGTTATGCGCCTGCTGCGAGCTCATCCGGTTGCGCAGCACCAGCCAGTCGATCGGCTTCAGCCCCGCCCGTGCCCGCAGCTGCCGGGCCGACCAGACCATTTCCGAATAGATCGAGGGGCCGGTCACCTTGGAGGTCTCGGGGTCGATCCGGGCGAGCAGGTCGAAATCGATGAAACTGTCATTGAGCGGCGTGATCAGCGTATCGGCCAGCGAATGCGCCACCTGGCTGAGGCGGGTATGCGAACCGGGGCAGTCGATCACCACGAAATCGCAGATCGGGTCCAGCTCGGCCACGACCGAGGACAGCCGGTGGTCATAGGGGTTCTCGCCCGGGGCCAGCGTCGCGGCATCGGCCTCGGGCAATTCGCGATATTCGGGCGAGGGCAGGTCAAGCCCTTCGCGCGCCATATAGGCCAGACGGTTCTCGACATAGCGGCCGAAGCTGCGCTGGCGCAGATCAAGATCAAGCGCGCCGACCTTCTTGCCCATGCGTGCCAGCGCCGTGGCCACATGCATGCAGGTGGTGGATTTGCCCGAGCCGCCCTTTTCATTGCCGACAACGATGATATGCGCCACGAATCCACCTCGTCTTGCGGCCCCTCCGAAAGGCCCGCGCGTTTATAGGACGCTCCGGCTACCGAAGGAAGCGCGCAGGTGCAAGGGGGGGAGGCGCACGGGGGTTGAACGGTCGCGGGTGTCTTTCGCCTCGGCTGGTGCCGAGGCGACCCGCGGGGGGCTTCGCCCCCCGCACCCCCCAGCGTATTTTGCCAAGGAAAAGCTGGGGCAGGTCTGTTTCGGGGCCGATCCGCCGCGCCCTTTCACCTTGGGGCAAATATCCCGTGGGGCCGAGGCATCGCCTCGGCGGGGGCAGAGCCCCCTCCCTCGGTCTGGGGGGGCGCGCAAACAAAAAGGGCGCCCGAGGGCGCCCTTCCGGAACGATCGCGCGGTGGCTCAGAAGCCGAGGCCGGCGTATTTGTTCTTGAACTTCGACACGCGGCCGCCGGTGTCCATCAGCTTGGCCGAGCCGCCGGTCCAGGCCGGGTGCGCCAGCGGGTCGATGTCGAGCGACATCGTATCGCCTTCCTTGCCCCAGGTGGACTTGGTCAGATATTCCGAGCCGTCGGTCATCTTGACGGTGATGAAGTGGTAATTCGGGTGGGTATCGGCTTTCATCGTCCCGCTCCTTATTCGGCTTTGGCTTTGTAGTTGGTGACTTCGGCGATACGGGCCGATTTGCCGCGACGCGAACGCAGGTAGTAGAGCTTCGCCCGACGGACGCGACCGCGACGCACCACTTCGATGCTGTCGATGTTGGTCGAATAGAGCGGGAACACCCGTTCCACGCCTTCGCCGAACGAGATCTTGCGCACGGTGAACGAGGCGGCGATGGTGGCGCCGCCCTTGCGGGCGATGCAGACGCCTTCGTACATCTGCACGCGCGAGCGGGTGCCTTCGGTCACCTTGTAGCCGACGCGCACGGTGTCGCCAGCCTTGAAGTCGGGGATGGTCTTGCCGAGGGCGGCGATCTGTTCCGCCTCGAGTTGCGCGATAAGGTTCATCGCATGTCCTTTCGTTGCTTGCGGTTTTGTCCGCAAAGGTGTCGCCGCCCGAGAGCTCCGGTCTTCGCCCGGGTCCGCGCCTGTTGCCAGGGGCGCCCGCCGGAGGATCGTTCGTCCTGTTCAAGCCCCGTCCCTTGCCCCATGCTGTGGTCGAAGAAGACCGCCGCAGGCAAAGGAAAAGGGTCCGAGAGCCGATTCCGGTCCGGACCCGCGCGACATACGGGGAAACGGGGCGCGGATCAAGGGGGAAGTGGGGGAAGGAGCAGACGCCGAATCCTAAAGATCATATTTTTCCGTCAGCGCGCGGGGACTGCGCGCTGCAATGATCAAGCTTTTTACGATATTAGTCTGAACGGAAGTTCCCTCACCAGTTCCCTCACCTCGTCCCGCAAGAAATTCGCAATGGAGAACGCCAATCCGTCATGCCCTTGAGTAACTCGCGCAATATTTTCGTGCTCAAACGGGTATCGTGTCGCCTGAAACAATCCTTCAAGTCTTTCCAACTCTTCACATAGGTTGGCCCGCTTGCTCAGCAACGGTTGTTTGAAACAGGGCGTAACCTTTCTGAAGAGATCGCCTAGACGATGCCCGCCTGAAGTTGGATAATTGATGTGCAAATATATTCCGTCCGCGTCGATTTCCTGAAATTCTCCAGGGTTGATTAGGGATTTGAGAAAAAGCTCTATCGCGTGACATAACAGGTTGGTTGCAGGTAAATAGAACCCGTTGCCAATCTCCTGCCGATAGAGAAGGTTTCCCGCCTCGAGGTAAGTCTCTGCAAATCCTAGAATGCCTTCATTGGGAAGCGTCTGGAATGGTTTGGCGAACTCCATCGAATTACTCGCAGACTAAGCTACAGCGAGTCTAACGATGTGTGGAACTCGATGAAGACACAAGAAATATTTTGAGTTCCTTGCTCTCCGCCTTACTCCTGCCCTTTCACCTTGGGTCAAATATCCCGGGGGGTCCGGGGGCGGAGCCCCCGGCGGGTCGCCTCGGCGAAGCCGAGGCGAAATCACTTGCCGAACCGCTCCCACAAATCCGGCCGCCGCTCCCGCGTCAGTGCCTCGCTCATCTCCCGCCGCCATTCGGCAATCTTCTTGTGGTTGCCCGACATCAGCACCTCGGGGATCGCGCGGCCCTGCCACTCCGCGGGCCGAGTGTATTGCGGATGCTCCAGAAGCCCGTTCGAATGGCTTTCCTCGGTGGCACTTTCAGCATTGCCCAAGACCCCCTCGCGCAGCCGCACCGTGGCGTCAATCACCACCTGCGCCGCGATCTCACCGCCGGTCAGAACGAAATCGCCGATCGAGACCTCTTCTATGCCATAGGCTTCCAGCACCCGCTCATCCACCCCTTCGAACCGACCGCACAGGATCGTCACCCCCCTGCGCCGCGGCCAGACGCCGGGCGTGGCCTTGCGTGAAGGGCTTGCCGCGGGGCGACATGTAGATCACCGGCCAGTCGGCGCGATCAGCGGGCGTGCCCGTGGCCGCATGATCGAGCGCCGCCGCCACCACATCGGCGCGCAGCACCATTCCGGCGCCACCGCCCGCGGGCGTGTCGTCGACATTGCGGTGCTTGCCCAGACCAAAGGGCCGCAGGTCGATGGTTTCCAGCCGCCACAGCCCGGCCTCCAGCGCCTTGCCGGTCAGGCTCAGCCCCAGAACGCCCGGAAAAGCCCCGGGGAAGAGCGTCACGATCTTCGCCGTCCAGGCGCCCGCAACGGCCTCGACCTCCGCCATCAGATCGCGCGGCGTCACCTTGCCCGAAAGCGAGGTCACCACCGCCCGCCGCCCGTGCGAGCGCGCGGGCGCACCCTCGGGCGTCTCGGCTTCGACCAGTTCCGCCGTCGTCAGCTTCAGCGCGCCCTTGCGCGGCGGGGGCGGGGTGTCTTCGGGATTGCTCATGCCTCGTCCTTTTCGCGTGTCGTGTCGGCGCCCGTCTCTGCCAGCAGCGCCCGTTTCGCCGCCGCCAGCGCGTCCCCGTCCAGCCCCTGCCGGTTCAGCGCCAAAAGCGCCTCGGTCACCGCGCGCGGCGGCGCGACATTGCGGCGAAAGACCGGCTGAAACGCCGCCCGCTGCTCCGGCGTCAGGCCCAGAAAATCGAGAAACGGCTGCCCGGCGCCAAAGGGCAGGGCGTCGAAGCCCGAGACATCCTGCGTCACCAGTTTCACCCCCGCCACATTGCGGCGCAGGATATCCAGTTGTTCCGCCTGTGAAACCCGGTTCATCCGCGCCCGGAAGCTTTCCAGATCTTCGGTGAAGGGGACGATCTGATCCTTGCGAACCTGATGCGCCCAAAGGCTGTCGACCCAGGGCCCCTGCGCCCGGGTGGAGAGATACAGCGTCACCTGCACCGGCCAGTCGAAAGCGTCAAAGCCGGCGATCAGCGCCCGGACAATCGCCACGGCATCGGGGTAGGGGGCGGGCGTCACCCCCCGCGGCATCGGACCGAGCAGGTTTTCCGCCGAAATCAGGATCCGCCGTTTCGGCCCCAGCACCATCGTGCCCAGAAACGCCCGCATCGCCGCGGTGATCGCGGCGAGCGAGCCCGCGTCGCGTTCGTAATGATGGGAAAACACCGCATGGGCGACCTCGCGGATGCGGCCGGGCAGCACCAGCGCCGCCCGCGGCCAGATCAGCTCGCGGTTTTCATGCAGGAACATCTGTGCCGAGGAAGTCCCGGTCTTGTGAAACCCGAGATGCAGGAAGACCTGCATCAGTCCAATTCCTCGGGCGGGTCGGCGATGATCCGCCCCGCGGTCAGATCGACCGTGGGCACGACGGCGCGGGTGAAGGGCAGCATCAGCGTCGTCTTGCGGCCCGGCACATGCACTTCCAGAATGTCGCCCGCGCCGAAATCCAGCACGGCGCGGACCGTGCCGATCAGCGCGCCGCCGGTGTCATGCACCGGCAGGCCGATCAGATCGGCATGGTAGAATTCGTCATCGGGCAGATGCGGCAGCCGCGCCCGATCGGCCCAGAGCGTCGCGCCCTTCAGCGCATCGGCCTCTTCCTTGGTCGCGATGCCGGAAAGCCGCGCGCCGAAGCCCCCGGTGACCGGACGGGTCAGTTTCACGGTGAAGCTGCGGGCGCCATCCTCGGAGAACAGCGGGCCATAGGCGGCGATATCGGTAGGTTCGGCGCAAAAGCTTTTCAGCCGCACCTCGCCCTTGACGCCGAAGCCCCCGGCGATGGCGCCGACGCAGACACGATCGGTTTTCGACATGATCCCTCCGGAAGACGGCAGGCCGGACATCGCTGCCCGGCCCGCATGGACACCCGAAACCGGGAGAGCGAAGATTATTCTTCGGTCGCGGCGGCCTTGGCGGCCTTTTCTTCGGCGCGTTTCTTGGCTTTCGCGCCCGGCTCGGCCTTTTTCATGTTGGCGCGTTCGGTTTTCGGCATCGCACCGGCGGCTTCCAGGAAGCGGGCGACGCGGTCGGTCGGCTGCGCGCCTTGCGCCAGCCAGTATTGCACGCGTTCCATGTTCATTTTCACGCGCTCTTCGCTGTCCTTGGCCAGCAGCGGGTTGTAGGTGCCCAGCTTCTCCAGGAAGCGGCCGTCGCGCGGCATGCGCGAATCGGACGCGACGATCGCGTAATGCGGACGTTTCTTGGAACCGCCACGGGCGAGACGGATTTTCATGGCCATGCTATTTCTCCTTCAGATGGCTGTGAGCGGGTCTTGCGGACCCATCATTTCTGGAACGAGGTGTGATGCCGGATCACTTCCGAAATCACGAAAGACAGGAATTTGCGGGCGAATTCGGGGTCAAGATCGGCCTCGGTCGCCAGTTGTTGCAGACGTTCGATCTGCCAGGCCTCGCGCGCGGGGTCAGAGGGCGGCAGGTCGTGTTCGGCCTTCAGCTTGCCCACCGCCTGCGTGCGCTTGAAGCGCTCGGCCAGGGTGAAAACCAGGATCGCATCCAGACGGTCGATCGAAGCGCGGTGTTCGCGCAGCACTTCGGCGGCGCGGGCGGTCGCATCGCTCATGCCGGGTCCTCCGGTTTGCGGTGGCGGTAGACCAGCACCGGCTTGTCCTCGACGCGGCGGGCCTCGGGGTCAAGGACGGCGCCCAGACGTTCGGCCAGACGGATCGAGCGGGCATTGTCCGGCGCGATATAGCTGACCGCGGTCGACCATTTCAGCGTGCGGAAGGCATGATCGAGCGTCGCTTTCGCGGCCTCGGTCATCAGGCCCTTGCCCTCGTGTTCATCCGACCAGAGCGTCCAGCCGATTTCATATTCCGGCCAGTTGATCGGCGCCCAGGGGCCGGTCATGCCGATGGCGGCATCGCTGTCATGGGTGGTGACGACGAAACTGCCCCAGCCGCGCAGCACCCAATGGCCGATGACGCCCGACCAGGCCCGCCAGGCCAGCGCCTCGTCGGCCGCCTCGGGGCGGATGAAGCGGCTGCGGTCGGACAGGAAGAAGCTTCGCCAGGCGTTGAAGTCACGCCCGGCAGGGGCGCGCAGCACCAGCCGGGAGGTCTCGATGACCGGGGTGGGGGAAAGGGCGACCATGTTACTTCTTCTTGCCCATGTTCAGCCCCGCCAGCCCGGGCGGCAGCTTCAGCCCGCCCATGCCCGGCATCGCCCCCGGCAGGCCCTTCATCGAGGCCATCGCCTTGGCGGCTTCTTCCATCTTCGCCGGGTCCATCTCGTCCTTGCCGGGCAGACCGCCGAACTTGCCCTGCATCGCGGCCATCGCCTGTTTCAGCATGCCGCCCTTCATGTTGCCCAGCTTCTTCATCGTGTCGGCCATCTGCCGGTGCATCTTCAGCAGCTTGTTCAGATCGGCGACATCGACGCCCGCCCCCGCGGCCACGCGGCGCTTGCGGCTGGCTTGCAACAGCTCGGGATGGGCGCGTTCCTTTTTCGTCATCGCATTGATCATGGCGATCTGACGGCGGATGGTGCGGTCGTCAAAACCCGCTTCCTCGGCCTGTTTCGCCATCTTGCCCATACCGGGCATCATGCTCATCACGCCCTGCATGCCGCCCATCTTCTGCATCTGCTCAAGCTGGGATTTCATGTCGTTGAGGTTGAAAAGGCCCTTCTGGAACCGGCGCATCATGCGCTCGGCCTGTTCCTTTTCAAAGACTTCCTGCGCCCGTTCGACCAGGGCAACGATGTCGCCCATGCCCAGGATGCGCCCGGCGATCCGGCTGGCCTCAAAGGTTTCCAGCGCATCCATCTTTTCGCCCAGACCGACGAAACGGATCGGCTTGCCGGTGGTGGCGCGCATCGAAAGCGCCGCACCGCCGCGGCCGTCGCCGTCCATCCGGGTCAGCACGACGCCGGTGATGCCGATCTTGTCGTCGAATTCCTGCGCCACTTCGACGGCGACCTGACCGGTCAGACCGTCAACGACCAGAAGCGTCTCGCGGGGCGAGACCGCATCGCGCACCTGCTGGACTTCGCCCATCAGCACTTCGTCGATATGCAGACGGCCCGCGGTGTCGAGCAGGTAAACGTCATAGCCGCCCATCGCAGCCTGGGTCTTGGCGCGCTTGGCGATCTGCACCGCGGTTTCGCCCGCCACGATCGGCAGCGTGTCCACGCCGATCTGCGTGCCCAGAATCGCCAGCTGCTCCATCGCGGCCGGGCGGTAGATGTCGAGCGACGCCATCAGAACGCGTTTCTTCTCGCGTTCCTTCAGACGGCGGGCCAGTTTCGCGGTGGTGGTGGTCTTGCCGCCGCCCTGCAGGCCGACCATCAGGATCGGCGCGGGCGGGTTGTCGATCTTCAGCGCATCGGCGGCATCCTCGCCCGACAGCATCGCGACGATTTCATCATGGACGATCTTGACGACCTGCTGACCCGGCGTGATCGACTTTGTCACCTGCGCGCCGGTGGCCTTGGCCTCGACCTTCTTGACGAATTCGCGGACCACGGGCAGCGAGACATCGGCCTCCAGCAGGGCGGTGCGCACTTCGCGCATCGCCACCTTGACGTCTTCGGCCGTCAGCGCGCCCTGTTTCGTCAGCCGCTCGAACACCCCGCCAAGGCGTTCGGAAAGAGACTCGAACATCGTGCCCTCCTGCGCCGCGATTGCGGCCGATCAACGACAAGCGCACCAGTGGGCGCAACGCGCTGACTGGTGGCGATCCATGCACCCGCAAGGACCGGAGGAACCGAACCTCCGGGGAATCTGGGGTCCACTACGCGAAAAACCCGGGGGAGTCAACGTCAAGCCGGGCAGCAGATCCGGGGCTTGCCTGCCCGCGGCGAAGTGCGTAATTGCATTAGCTCACAAATTGCGCATGCTTCGGGCATGTTTGTTCATGGGTGCACAAATGCGCTTCGAGAACTGGGACGAGATCCGGACCGCCTATCAGGTCGCCCGGATGGGGACGGTGTCAGGGGCTGCGGAGGTTCTGGGGGTGCATCACGCCACCGTCATCCGCCATGTCGATGCGCTTGAGGCGCGTCTTGGCACCAAGCTGTTTCAACGCCATCCGCGGGGATACACGCCGACCGAGGCGGGCCAGCAATTGCTGGCCGTCGGTCAGGCGACCGAGGATCAGTTCGCGCAGCTCGCCGCCCGCATCGCCGGGGCGGGCGAGGAGATGCGGGGCGAGCTGATCATCACCTCGCTGCCCGCTTTGGCCGCGCTGGTGATGCCGGCGATGGCGGAACTGATGCGGGCGCATCCGGCCTTGGTTCTGCGCTACATCACCGATCCGCGGGTCTTCCGTCTGGAATATGGCGAGGCGCATGTGGCGATCCGCGCCGGGGCCCGGCCGACCGAGCCCGACAATGTGGTGAGCCAGCTGGGCGTCAACCGCACCGCGCTTTATGCGGCGCCGGAATATATCGAGCGGCACGGGCGGCCGAAGGGGCCGGGGGATCTGGCCGGGCATCGCTTCATCGGGCCGGACAGTCGCGAAACCCGGGCGCCGTTCTTTCGCTGGCTGGCCGGGCAGGTCCCGCCCGAGGCGATGGTCTTCATGGCCAATGAAATGGCCTCGCAGCAGGCGGCGATCGAGGCGGGGCTGGGCCTTGGCTTCCTGCCGGTGCTGCAGGGCCGGGCGATTCCGCGGCTGGTCGAGGTGGTGGCCCCGATGGCGGATTGGGACAGCCCGTTCTGGCTGGTGACCCATGTCGATCTGCACCGCACGCCGAAGGTGCAGGCGGCGCTGAAGGCGCTGCGCGCGGCGGCGGTGCGGCTGGACCCGGGGGTTTAGGCCGGTTTGTTCGGGCGGAACAGGAAAGGCATCGCCTTTCCCCGCCCGCAAGCGCGCCGCAGTGGCAAGACCGCTTGTCGCAAGTGCACCAGAGGCCAGCGCCCGTCCCGGCGGGCGAGAAGCGCCCGCCATGGGCGGGGCGGGCGCTGGCCGGGACGCTTTGGCGCCCCGGCGGTCAGGGGCCAATGTGGCGCGTGACCTCGGCGATGGCCTCGGTCATGGCGGGCGCGTCGTCTCAGGCCCGCGCCGGTTTCGGTGCGGTCGGATGCGGCTTGATATGTTCGCGCACGGCGGCAAAGGCCCATTGCAGCCCCAGCCCGCCCAGGATCAACAGGCTGTCCTGCCAGAACCCGGCCGGATGCGAGGTCTTCACCGCCTGCGAAAAGATCGCGAGCACGGTGCCCAGCGCAAAGACCTGCAGCCCCTGCTTGCCCATGGTGCGGATCGGTTTCATCACCCGCGAGGCGGCGATCGACGGGATCAGCCAGGGCAGCGACAGGATATAGGCCAGCGCCAGGAAATGCGTCAGCCGCGGCCCCGAGACATAGGTCTTGTCGAAATCGACCAGAAACCGCGGCACGTCATATTGCAGGATCGTCCAGATCACATGGCCGAAGGTCGCCTGCAGATCGGAGGATTGCGCCCAGAAAAGGCAAAACAGCAGCCAGGCCGAGGCAGGCCAGATCAGCCAGGGGCTGACCGGCACGAAGCGCTTGCCCGCACGCAGGAAAAGCCCGGTCAAGATGCCAAGGCTGAACAGCAACTGCCAGGCGAAGGGGTTGAAGAACCAGCCGCCGTGGAAGGGATAATTCGGCAGATCCAGCCCGAACAAGCCCGAGACGAACCAGAGCCCGATGGAAAAGGCCAGCAATCCCAGCGGTTTCTTCTGCCCCAACCGGATCAGGAAGGGCGCCCCGAGCAGCAGCACCGCATACATCGGCAGGATGTTCACATAGCCCAGCTGGTGCCCCAGCGTCGCGATGCCGACCAGAAAGGCAAGGGGGGTCTCGGTCAGCGGGCCGAAGGCATTGTGTTTCAGCATCTCGCCGCCGCCGAACCACAGCGTCGCCCCGGCGGCAATCGCAATCGCCCAGGCCGAGATGAAGATATGCACGAGATAGAGCAGCCACGCCCGGCCCCAGCATTTGCGGATGCCGGGCCAGTTCAGCCCGTCCTTGATCTTCGGCCCGTAAGCCAGCGCGGCGGCACAGCCCGACATGAAGACGAAAGCCTCGGCCGCGTCGGAGAGGCCGTAATTGCGCGAGGTCAGGTGCTCGTAAAACGTGCCCGGCACATGGTTCATGTAGATCATCACGAGGCTGAGGCCCCGGAAGAAGTCCAGCCGGGGATCGCGGGCGCCCGAGGCCAGCGGCGCGTGAGGATGTTCAGCCATGATGCGCGGACAACTCTTTCTTCGGTTGTCGCGCGTCTTGTTCCTGTTCGGTCTCGGCGTCAAGGGCCCAGCGATCAAGCACTTCGTCATGCAGTTTGACCACCGCCGGTTTCGCATATTCGCTGGGAACCCCCATCAGCCGCGACCGCGAGGGACGCGAGGACCAGGACAGGATCAGCGGCGAAAACACCATCGGCAGGCCGACGGGCAGAAGCCACAACAGCAGGCCGGGGGCAAAGAACCAGGTCGCCATCAAGCCCACAAGGCCGATGGTGACGATCCAATGCGCGGCGGCGAAGCTGTCCTTGAGGCTCAGCGTGCCATCGCCGCGGTTGTTGGTGGGCCAGCCGCCATCGCGCCCCATCGCCACCTGCAGCACCGAACGCGTCGAATACATCAGCAGCACCGGGGCGGTGATCGAGGACAAAGCCAGTTCCGACAGCGTCGAGGCAAAGCCAAGCGCCGCCCCCCCGAAACCTTTTGCCGCACCCGTCAGCGCCATGCGCGTCGCGATCAGCACCTTGGGCAGGAACAGAAGACCGAAGATGCCGATGGCCAGGCTGATCGCCTTGGAGGCTTCGGACGGCGGGAAATAGGGGATCGGCCAGTAGGGCGTCGGGAAGTAATCGGGCGGCGGCGCCATCAGCGGCGCGGCGATCGAGGCGAGGATGAAGCCCACCCAGAACAAGGGCGCGATATAGGCCATGATCCCTTGCGAAAAGACGAAGCGCGACCACATCCGCAGCCCCGGCGCGCCGATGATCCGGCTGTGCTGCAGGTTGCCCTGACACCAGCGCCGGTCGCGCTTGGCGTGATCGACGATGTTTTCCGGGCCTTCCTCGTAGCTGCCGCCAAGGTCATCATCGAGCCGCACGATCCAGCCCGCGCGGGCGAGCAGCGCCGCTTCGACGTAGTCGTGGCTCATGACGTGACCACCGAAGGGCGGCTTGCCCTTCAGCGCGGGCAGGCCGCAGCTTTCGGCAAAGGCGCGCACGCGCACGATGGCATTGTGGCCCCAGAAGGGGCCGGTCTCGCCTTGCACCATGGCCAGACCACGGGCGAAGACGGGCGAGAAGAACGACGCGGCAAATTGCATCGCCCGGCCAAAGCGCGAGCGCGCGCGGATCACCTTGGGCAGGGTCTGCAACAGCCCGAGACGCGGTTCGGCCTCCATCCGGCGGATCATCTGCAAGATGGTCTCGCCTTCCATCAGGCTGTCGGCATCGAGGATCACGGCGTAATCATAGGCCGCCCCGGACCGGGTGATGAAATCCTCGATATTGCCGGCCTTCTTGCCGGTGTTCTGCTCGCGACGGCGATAGAAGAAGCGGCCCACCGCGTTGCGTTCCGCCACAAGGCGCGCAAAGATCAGCTTTTCCCGTGCCGCGATCAGATCGTTGCGGGTGTCGGACAGAACAGCGAAATGCACCTCGGCCGCGTCGCCCGTGGCGGCCAGCGAGGCATCCATGGCGGCGATCCGGGCAAAGGTGACCAGCGGATCTTCGTTATAGACCGGGACCAGCACCACGGTGCGGCCCTTGATCGGCGCTGCCGGATCGTATTTCGGCGGCCGGGCGCGGCTGGGCAGGCCGATCATCGCGACCGTTGCCCCCAGCGCCAGCCATTGCGTCGAGATCAGGATCAGCACCGCCCGGGTCACATCCAGCGCGTCGATCCCGTCAACCGAGCCGAACTGCAAAAACAGGATGAAGGCGCCAATCCCCGCGATCAGGCTGAAGGCGATGGCAACAAAACGCAGGGCGTAAAGCCCTGCGCGTGAGGCGAGCGAGCGCGCCATGATCTCAGTGGCCGGTGCCGGCAGTGGGGGCGGCCTGCAGATGCAGCCCCGTCAGCAGGCGACGGATCAGCCCGCTTTGCGGTTCGATCACCTGATGCGGCATCGCCATCGGCGCCACCGGCAGGGCACAGGGCCCGGCAATCAGCGCATCGGGCGAAAGAACGGCTTCGGACGCGAGCGCAGTGAGGGAGGAGGTATGCGCGGTCATGCGTGGATCCATTGATAGAGCCAGGTTTCGGTCAGCTTGCGACCATATCCGGCGATATGGGCAGCCAGTTCGACAGTGTCACCCCCGGTCGGCTTCACATCCATGACAAGACGCCAGATTCCGTCGGTGGTGTTGCGGGAAAGCACTTTCGTCACGATTTCGCCGTTCCAGGCATTGGCGACGATGGTCAGGTTCTCGGCCTCGTCATGGCCCAGGCTGTCCATCAGCCCGCCGACGAAGTCGATGACGAACTTGCGCGTGCCATTGGTGTTTTCCACCCCGGACACGCCGCCCTCGCCGGTGCGGGTTTCCTTGACATGGGCGCGGTCGTCGAAATCCTGGAAGTCCAGATCGCCCCAGCGCAGCCGATAGCTGAATTCGCGGCTTTCGCCCGCCTTGGCATCGGCCTCGGGGATCCAGAAGGCCACGATATTGTCGTTCACTTCCAGATCCGAGGGGATCTCGACCAGACGGATCACACCCTTGCCCCAGTCGCCGATCGGCTCGACCACGCAGGAGGGGCGTTTTTCGTAATGGGCGGCATCGTCCTGATAATGGTCGAATTCGCGGTCGCGCTGGTAAAGCCCGAAGGATTTCGGCGCGGTTTCCGAGAAGTACGAAGACGCCAGCCGCGGCGGGTTCGCCAGCGGCCGCCACAGGATGTCGCCATCGGCGCGGGTGATGCCCAGACCGTCGCTGTCATGCACCTTGGGCCGGTAATCGTCGAAATCCTTGCGGTTGCGTTCCGAGAACAGGAACATCGAGGTCAGCGGCGCGATGCCCAGTTGCTGCACGTCGGACCGGAAGAAGAGCCGCGCGGTGACGTCCATCACCGTTTCGAAGCCGGGCCGGATCACGAATTGATAGGCGCCGGTCAGCGAGGCGCTTTCCAGTGCCGCCCAGATCGTGATCGTCTCGGCGCCCGGTTCGGGGCGCTGGATCCAGAAGCGGGTGAAGCGCGGGAATTCCTCGGCCACGGACAGGCCGGTGTTCACCGCCAGACCGCGGGCCGAGAGGCCATAGGCCGAATTGCGGCCAAGGGCGCGGAAATAGGACGCGCCCTGAAACGCCACCAGCTCATCAAAGACATCGGGGCGGTTGAGCGGCGTATGCAGGCGGAACCCCGCCACGCCCGGCAGCGCGGCATGCAGCGGAACCTTGTCGCGGCTTTCGCGTTCATAGATGAAATCGTCGGTGTCAAAGCCCATCGGCAGGGTCTGCCCGCCGTTGACCTCGTTCAGCAGCACCGGTTCCTTGAACAGCCAGCCCATGTGGAAGGCATGCAGCTGGAAATGCGTCCGCTCGACATCGGCAAAGCGCGCCCGCGCCGGATCGAAGCGGATCAGCCGGTAGAGGTCATAGGTCAGCAGGTTCAGGAAGCTGTCGGGCAGCACCATCGGCGCATCCGGACCGGCGGCGGCAAGGGCGCGCATCTCCTCGGCGAGCGTGTCGAAGCTGAACGGTTTTTGCGGCGGCGCAGCGGGCACCTCGATCGGCGCGGGCGGGGTGGTTTCCTGCGCATGGGCGCTGCGCGGAACGGCGCCCGTCCCGGCCAGGATCGCAGCCGAGGAGAGCGTTACCAGAAGGTGGCGGCGGGTCATCATCATGGGGACGTCGCTTCGGCTGGAGGGCATCTGTTTTCTATGCAAAGTCAGATAGTTCCAAAGGCCGCTCAGAGGGCGGCCCGGTTTGCCGTTTCTATAGTCACAGTGCTGAAAAACTGGCAAGAGAGTTTGCGTAACAGATGTGTCAAATGGGCGTCGTCCCGCCGGTTTCGGCGCAAAGTTGCGCAACCGAAGCCGCATCCGGCAGGAAGTTGCGCATTCTGCGCATGCACGCCCGGATTTCCCGATTTTGATACATCTTTTGCCGTCTTGCGGCGCGGTTTTCTGCAGGTGAAAACGCCTCCGCCCCGGCCGCGTCCGGGGGTGAGTCGCCGCGCTTTGGCATGGCCTTTGCGGGCCCGGCCGCGCAGTCCGCATGCCAAGGGGTGCGAATTCCCGGCGGGGATCGGGCACGAGCCTTGCCGCAACCTTCGGCGCTGGTTAAACGAGACTGAACAGCCGGAGGGGGCGCATGGAACAACTCAATCTGACCGGAAGCATTTTCGGAATTCTGTCGGTGCTGATCTTTCTGGGCGCCTATGTGCTGGTGGTGATGGAGGAAACCACCCACATGCGCAAATCGAAGCCGGTGATGCTGGCGGCGGGGCTGATCTGGATGCTGATCGGCATCGCCTATGCGCAAAACGGCCTGTCCGATCTGGCGCATGAACATGCCACCCATATCGTCGAGGAATATGGCGAGCTGTTCCTGTTCCTGCTGGTCGCCATCACCTATGTGAACACGATGGAGGAACGCCGGGTCTTCGACGCGCTGCGGGCCAAGCTGATCGGCATGGGGCTGAGCTATCGCAAGCTGTTCTGGCTGACCGGGATCATCGCCTTCTTCCTGTCGGGCATCCTTGACAACCTGACGACGGCGCTGGTGATGGGGACCGTGGTCGTCGCGGTGGGGCGCTCTGCGCCGAAATTCGTGATGATCGGCTGCATCTCGATCGTGGTGGCGGCCAATGCCGGGGGCGCCTTCACCCCCTTTGGCGACATCACCACGCTGATGGTCTGGCAAAAGGGCGTGATCGAGTTCTTCGAATTCTTCACGCTGTTCCTGCCTTCGCTGGTGAACTGGCTGGTGCCCGCGGCGATCATGTCCCTTGCGATCCCGAACGAGATGCCCGCCCGGACCGAGGACACTGCGAAGATGAAGCCCGGCGGGGCGATGGTGATCGTGCTGTTCGGTCTGACCATCGGCTCTGCGATCAGCTTCAAGAACTTCCTGCATCTGCCGCCGGCGATGGGGATGATGCTGGGGCTCGGCTATCTGCAGATCTATTCCTATTTCCTGTCCCGCAGCGGGCGGCGCCAGCACAACACCGAGCTGGTTCTGGACAGCTTCAAGCAGTTCGAACGGGTGGAATGGGACACGCTGCTGTTCTTCTTCGGCATCATCTTTGCCGTCGGGGGTCTCGGGGTTCTGGGCTATCTCGACATGCTGTCGGTGGCGCTTTACGACGGGCTCGGCGCGACCGCGGCGAATACGATCCTTGGCGCGCTTTCGGCGGTGGTCGACAACATCCCGCTGATGTTCGCCGTGCTGACGATGGAGCCCGACATGAGCCATGGGCAATGGCTTTTGATCACGCTGACCTGCGGCGTCGGCGGCTCGCTTCTGTCGATCGGCTCGGCGGCCGGGGTGGCGCTGATGGGGCAGGCGCGGGGGCATTACACCTTTTCGGGGCATCTGAAATGGACCTGGGCGATCGCGCTGGGCTATTTCGCCGCGATTGGCGTGCATCTGCTGCTGAACGCGCATCTGTTCGACGTGGCGGTCCGCGCGCATTGATCGCGCCTGCCGGAAACGGGGCCCGGGACGCCTGTCCCGGGCCTTTTTCTTTGCGCCTTTCGGTGTCACATATGTGTTCCATGCATGACCGCGCGCCGAAATGGCTGCGGCCCGGCCGTTGCCTTGGCGCTGCGGGCATGGTCAGGTGAAGCCGGAGGGAGCCATGTCCGAAACCCGTATCGGCGGTCTATCCGCAGCCAGCATCGCCGCCTTTGCGGCCCGCGAAGCCACGGTCTATGCCGCGGCCCGTCCCCGCACGCGCGCGCGGCGCTTGCGGCGGGCGCCAGCCCTTGGCTGGCGGGCGTGCCGATGCATTGGATGCGCGACTGGCCGCAGCCCTTTCCGATGCTGGTGACGGCGGCGAAAGGCGCGCTGATCGAGGATCTGGATGGCCACCGGATCGACGATTTCTGTCTGGGCGACACGGGATCCATGTTCGGCCATTCGCCCGCGCCCGTCGCGCGGGCGATCCGCGCGCAGGCGGGGGGCGGGGCTCACCTACATGCTGCCGACCGAGGCGGCGCTGCAGGCGGGGCAACTGCTCTCGGACGTTTTCGGCCCGATGCGCTGGCAGGTGGCGACGACCGCGACCGATGCCAACCGCTTTGCCCTGCGCGTCGCCCGCGCGGTGACCGGGCGGCCCAAGGTGCTGGTCTTCGACGGCTGCTATCACGGCACGGTGGATGACGCGATGGTCTGCCTTGAGGGCGGCAAAACCGTCGCCCGGCCGGGGCTTGTGGGGCAAATCGAGGATCTGTCGCTGGTCGCCGTGGCGGTGCCCTTCAACGATCTGGTGGCGGTGGAACGGGTGCTGGCGGCGGGCGATGTCGCCGCGATCCTGACCGAGCCGGTGATGACCAATTCCTGCATGGTCCTGCCCGCGCCGGGGTTTCACGAAGGCCTGCGCGATCTCGCCACCCGCTTCGGCGCGGTGCTGATCATCGACGAGACGCACACGATTTCCTCGGGCCTTGGCGGCTACACCCGCGTGCATGGCCTGCGCCCCGATATTTTCGTGGTCGGCAAATGCGTCGCGGGGGGCGTTCCCACCGCGGTCTGGGGGCTGAGCCCCGCATTGGCAGACCGCTTCGCCGCCTATGACGCCACGCGCCCCGCGGGCCATTCCGGCATGGGCACGACGCTCTCGGCCAATCCGCTGCAATTCGCGGCCCTTGTCGCCACGCTTCGCGAGGTGATGACGCCCGCAAATTACGCCCGGATGGAGGCGGGTGCAGCGCGGCTTTGCGCTGGCCTGTCGAAGGCGGTGAAACGCCGCAGGCTGCCGTGGCATGTCGTGCGCGTCGGCGCCCGGGTCGAATTCATCTGCGCCCCCGGCTCCCTGCGCAATGGCTTCGACGCCGCCCGGGCCCATGCCCCCGTGCTGGAAGCCGCGCTGCACATCGGCCTTCTGAACCGGGGCTGCCTGATCGCCCCTTTCCACAACATGATGCTGACCTCGCCCGCCACGACGCGCGCGCAGATCGACCGCCTGATCGCCGCCTTCGACGCCGTGACGGCCCAATTGCTTGAGACCTGACATGACCCAATCGCCGACCGGCTCCACCTTGCAAGAAGCCGAAGACTTCCTGGCCGCCCATCCCGAGATCGAGGCTTTCGACATCGTCCTGCACGATGCGAACGGCATCGGCCGCGGCAAGATCATCCGCCGCCACGAACTGATCGGGCTTTACAAGGGTGGGCGGCACCTGCCGATTTCGATCCTTGGCCTCGATATCGTGGGCGAGGACGTGCACGAGACCGGTCTCATTTGGGATCAGGGCGATGGCGATCTGCGCGCCTGGCCCATTCCCGGCACGCTGAAGGCGCTGCACGGCACCAACCCGCCGCGCGGCGAGGTGTTGATGAGCATGTATCATCTCGATGGCGCGCTGATGACCTCGGACCCGCGTCATGCGCTGGCGCGCCAAGTGCAGGCGATGGCCGAGGAGGGGCTCTATCCCGCGGGCGCGTTCGAACTTGAATTCTTCCTGCTTGACCCCGACACGGCGCAGGGCGTGCGGCCCGCGGCGGCGGTGCTGGACGGGCGGCGCAGTGACTGGACCGAGGTTTATTCGGTCGATCACCTGCACGGGATGGAGCCCTTGTTCTCCGACATCTACCGCGCCGCCGAGGCGATGGGGATCAAGGCCGAAACGGTGATTTCCGAATATGCGCCGGGGCAATACGAACTGACGCTGCATTACCGGACCGATGTCATGCAGGCCGCTGACGATCTGGTGCGATTGAAACGCATAGTCCGGTTGCAGGCGCGCCGTCACGGCGTCGTGGCCTGTTTCATGGCGAAACCGATCGAGAAATACGCAGGCTCGGGGATGCATTTCCACGTCAGCCTGTGCGACGCGACGGGCCGGAACATCTTCGCCGAGGAAGTCGAAGGCGACTGGACCGACACGATCCGCCACGCCATCGGCGGGCTGCGGCAAACGATGGGGGAATCGATGCTGGTCTTCGCGCCGCATGGCAATTCCTGGCGCCGTTTTGTGGGGCAAAGCTATGCGCCGGTCTCGCCCAGCTGGGGGGTGAACAACCGATCCGTGGCGCTGCGCATCCCAGCGGGCGACATCAAGGCGCGGCGGATCGAGCATCGGCCCTCGGGCGTCGATGCCAACCCCTATCTGGTCGCGGCCACGGTTCTGGCGGGCATCCGGCACGGGCTGAAACATCGCATCGACCCGGGCCCCGAAACCACCGGCAACGGCTATGCGGGCGATGACGCGCTGCAAATCCCGCGCGACTGGCGCGAGGCGATCGAGGCGGCCACGGCGTCGGAGTTCCTGAAAGACGCGCTGGGCTGCGACATGCACCGCACCTTCACCGCGATCAAGGCGGCGGAACACGGCCGTGTCGCCCGATGGATCGCGGATGTGGATTACGCGCTTTATCTGCACAACGTCTGAGAGGCTGGGCAGGACAGGCTGGGGGGCGCTGCCCCCCGTCTTGCGGAACGCAAGACGGGGGGCAGCGCCCCCCCCGCTTCGGTCGTTCTCAAGGCGCGCTCAGATCAGCCCGGCGTGTTTCATCGCGGCATCAAGCGCCGCCTTGGTGCCATCGGTCAGCTCGGTCAGCGGCAGCCGCACCTCGGGGCTGCAGAGCCCGAGCTTCGACATCGCATATTTCGCCCCGGCCACGCCCGGTTCCATGAAAATCGCGATATGCAGCGGCAACAGAAGGTCCTGATATTCCAGCGCCTTGGCATAATCGCCCGCGAGCGTCGCCACCTGCATTTCGGCGCAAAGCTTCGGCGCCACATTCGCCGTCACCGAGATGCAGCCGACGCCGCCCATGGCGTTGAAGCCGACCGCCGTGGCATCCTCGCCCGAGAGCTGGAGGAAATCGGCGCCGCAGGTCATGCGCTGCTTCGCCACCCGGCTCAGATCGCCCGTCGCGTCCTTCACCCCGATCACGCGGGGCAGCTGCGCCAGTTGCCCCATCGTCTCGGGCATCATGTCCACGACCGAGCGGCCGGGAATGTTGTAAATGATGATCGGCAGGCTGCAGGCGTCATGCATGGCGGTGAAATGCGCCACCATGCCGCGCTGCGTCGGCTTGTTGTAATAGGGCGTCACGACCAGCGCCGCATCGGCGCCATTCGCCTCGGCGTGGCGGATCAACTCGATCCCTTCGGCCGTGGCATTCGAGCCCGCGCCCGCGATCACCGGCACGCGCCCGGCCGCGGTTTCCACCACGACGCGCACGACTTCGTTATGTTCGTCATGGCTCAGCGTCGGGCTTTCGCCGGTGGTGCCGACGGGAACAAGGCCGTGGCTGCCCTGCTCGATATGCCAGTCGACAAGCTTCTTCAGCGTGTCCCAATCGACGGCGCCGTTCTTGAACGGCGTGACGAGGGCGGGAATGGACCCTTTGAACATGACACGCTCCTGAGTTCTGGGCGGATTCGCCCGGTTGAAAGTCGCGCGGACCATAGGCGAGCCTTTCGATCTTGCCAACTTGTGAATTGCAACGATCAGACCTTGCGCGCAGGCTGACCAAAACGCATGCACAGGCCCATGACCAGACCCAGATCCCTTGCCGCCTTGCTGGCCATTTGTCTTGTGCTCCTGCCCCTTTCGGGGCGGGCGGATGACCCTGCGGCCTTGGCCCGTGCGCTGCAGATGGCGGCGAAAACCGACTGGGATCAGGCCGGGGCCGAAGCCCGGCTGTCCGGGCCGCTGGCCTTTGACATCGTCGAATGGCAACGGCTGCGTGCGGGCGCGGGCAGTTTCGCCGATTACGCCGATTTCGCCACCCGCCGCGCGGATTGGCCGGGGATGGCGCTCTTGAGCAAGAAGGGCGAGGCGCAGCTGGCGGGGGCCAATCCGGTCGAGGTGGTGGCCTATTTCGGCGACGCGGCGCCGCAGACGGGGGCCGGGGCGCTGGCGCTGATCGCGGCGCGGCAGGCGCTGGGGCAGAAGGACAAGGCCGCCGCCGTGGCCGAGGCGGCCTGGCGCAGCCTTGACCTGACGCCCGAGGAGCAGGCGGCGTTTCTGGCCCGT
This sequence comes from Rhodobacter capsulatus, assembly GCF_052363185.1. Classification (GTDB taxonomy): domain Bacteria; phylum Pseudomonadota; class Alphaproteobacteria; order Rhodobacterales; family Rhodobacteraceae; genus Rhodobacter; species Rhodobacter capsulatus_E. The sequence goes on from NZ_CP198955.1 coordinate 396,311, forward strand.
CACGCCGATCTGGTCGCGCCCTTCCATGGCGGGCGGATGCAGGCGGCGCTGGATCAGGGCCGCCTTGCGCAGGCCCGGGCGATGCTGGCGCTGGTGACGCCCGGCACCCGCGCCGTGGCCGAGGCGCGGATCGCGCTGCAGGCCCGTGCCGCCGGGGTGGACAAGCTTCTGAAGGCGGTGCCGGAGCGGATGGCGGGATCAAGCGGGCTGGCCCGCGACCGGGCGGTCTGGCGCTGGCGCCAGGATCAGGAAGCGGGCGCGGCCGAAATCGTGCTGGCGTTTTCGAAGGATGCCGAGAGCCTTGGCGATCCGGCGCTGTGGTCGGATCTGCGCGGGCAGCTGGCGCGGTTCTTCCTGCGCGCGGGCGATGCGGCGCTTGCCTACAAGATCGCGGCGCGGCATCGGCTGCCCCCGGACGATCCGGATTGGGGCGATCTGGAATGGCTGGCGGGCTTTGCGGCGCTGAAGCTGGGCGATGCGCCGGTGGCGCTGACGCATTTCGAGGCGCTTGACGCCGGGGTCCGCACGCCGATTTCGAAATCCCGCGCCGCCTATTGGCGCGGCCGGGCGCTGGAGGGGATCGGCCGGGTGGCCGAGGCGGATCAGGCCTTTGTCGAGGGCGCGCAGTGGCAGACCGCCTATTACGGGCTGTTGTGCGCCGAACGGATCGGCGCGCCGCTGGACCCGGGCTTTGCCGCCCCGCCCGCGCTGCCCGACTGGCGGGCCGCGCCTTTCGTGGCCAGCTCGGTCTTTCAGGCGGCGCAGCTTCTGCAGGCGGCAGGTCAGACCAATCTGGCCGAGCGTTTCATTCTGCATCTGGAGGAGGGGCTGCCCCCCGGGCAGATCGCACCCCTTGCGCGGCTGGCCGAGGACTGGGGCAATGCGCATCTGATGCTGTTGCTGGCCAAACGGGCGGCGACTGACGGGGTGGTGCTGCTGCGCGCCTATTATCCGCTGCCCGAGTTGAACCCCGAAGGGCTGGTGGTGCCCGAGGAGCTGGCGCTGTCGATCGCGCGGCGGGAAAGCGAATTCGATCCGGCGGTGATCAGCCCGGTGGGCGCGCGGGGGATGATGCAGCTGATGCCCGGGACCGCGAAGATGATGGCGCAGAAGCTGGGCGAGCCCTATGCCTTGCAAAGGCTGACCACCGACCCGTCTTACAACGTGCGGCTGGGGAGCGAGTATCTGGCGACGTTGCAGGAGGAATTCGGCACCTCTCCGGTGCTGGTCGCGGCGGGTTACAATGCCGGTCCCGGGCGGCCGCGGCGCTGGATGACCGAGCGCGGCGATCCGCGCCAGCCTTCGGTCGATGTGGTGGAGTGGGTCGAAATGATCCCCTTTGCCGAGACCCGGACCTATGTGATGCGGGTGGCGGAAAGCCTGCCCGTCTATCGCGCGCGGCTGGGGCGGCCCGATGCGGGGGCCTTGCGGTTTACCGACGAATTGCGTGGCAATTGGTGAGGCAGGGCGGGGGTTTCACACCCCCGCGCCCCCGTGGGATATTTCCGGCAAGATAAAGGGGATCAGGGGTTTTCGGCCTTGGCCTGCGCACGCCACAGTGTGAACAGGCCCGCGCAGACGACGACCCCGGCGCCAAGGGCGACATTGGGGCGCAGAATGTCGCCGAAGATCCAGATCCCGATCCCCGAGACCCAGACCAGTTGCAGATAGGCGAAGGGCTGGATCGCCGAGGCCTCGGCGATCTCATAGGCCTGGATGAGCAGGAAATGCGCGGTGACCGCGGTCAGGCACAAAGCCCCCATCCAGAGCCAGTCACTGGCGATCATCGGTTGCCAGAAGAACAGGCCCAAGGGCGTCATCACCAGCGCGCCGACGAGCCCGGTCCAGGAAAACGAGACCGAGGCCGGGTCCTTGCGGGCGGCGAAGCGGGTCAGCAGCGAATAAAGCGCGAAGAGGAAGGCGCCGAAAAGCGGGATCGCGGCTTCGGGGCGGAAGACGCCATAGCCCGGTTGCAGGATGATCAGGATGCCCGCAAAGCCGATGCCGATCGCCGTCCAGCGTCGCCAGCCGACGGTCTCGCCCAGAACCGGCCCCGACAGGGCGGCGACGAGCAGCGGATAGGCCGCAAAGACCGCATGGGTCTCGATCAGGCCAAGGCTGACGAAGGCCTGAATGAGGATCACGATTTCCGCGATCAGCAAGAGCGCGCGGAGGGTTTGCAGCACCGGTTGCCGTGTCGCCAGCGCCGCGCGCAAGCCCCCCGGGGCGCGCGCGGCAAGGGTCAGGATGAAAAGCGCGAAGAACCAGTAGCGGATCGTCACCACCATATAGACGTTATAGGCGCCGGAAAGATGGCGCGAGATCCCGTCCTGAATGGCGAAGATGACGGTCACGATCACCATCAGCCAGATGCCGCGGCCGATGTTTTGCGCGACCCTCATGCTTTCACCCCGCGGCTCATGTGGCGTTTGCCGGCGTGGCCGGGGGCGCGGGAGACGGTGAAGCCCGCCTCTGCCAGGCCGCGGCGCACGAAGCCCGCGGCGGTATAGGTGGCGAAGCTGCCGCCCGGCGCGGTGTGGCGGCCGACCTCGGCCATCAGAACTTCGCCCCACATCTCGGGGTTCTTGGCGGGCGAAAAGCCGTCCAGGAACCAGGCGTCGGCCTGGTCCGCCCAAACCGGCAGGGTTTCGCGGACATCGCCCAGGATCAGCGTGACGGAAATGCTGCGCAGCGAAAACTGCGTCTGGCCATGCTGCATTGCAGCAATGAGCGGTTCGGCAATGGGTTCGATTTCGGGAAAGGCGGTATGGGCGCGGGCCATTTCGGCGGCCGACATCGGGAAGGCCTCGAAGCTGGTGAAGCGGATCGGTTGATCGGTGGCAAGCGCGAGGGCCAGCAGGTTCAGCCCGGTGCCGAAGCCCAGTTCCGCGACGTGAAAGCCGGGGCGCAACCGCGCGGGCAGGTCGTTGCCCGCCAGAAAGACATGGCGGGTTTCGGCCAGTCCCCCGGCCAAGCTGAAATAGGGGTCGTCGAAGCGGGTCGAAACGGGCGTCGATCCGTCGCGCCACGCAAGCGCGGCCGGGCTCTGGTCTGGGGAGGTCATCGGGGATAGTGCCTGAGGGGATGTGACGCGAGAGTGGCGAAAGGGGCAAGCGATGGCAAGAGCAGATCGGGTGACGGTGCGCGGTGGCGGGGTTTTCGGTCTGGCCTGTGCCTATGAGCTGGCCCGTCGCGGCGCGAAAGTGCGGCTGATCGAGCGGGAGCGGATCGGCGCGGGCTCTTCGGGCGGCACGGTGGGAATGCTGTCGCCGCATGTGCCCGATCAGTGGAACCCGAAGAAGCAGTTCCAGTTCGACAGTCTGGTGATGTCGGAGGCCTTCTGGGCGGGCGTGAAAGAGGTCGGCGGCAAGGATGCGGGCTTTGCGCGCATCGGGCGGCTGCAACCGCTCGCCGATCAGGCGGCGGTGACCCTGGCCGAGTTGCGGGGCAAGGATGCGGCGGCGAACTGGGGCGCGGACTATCTTTGGCGCATCGCCCCGGTGAACGAATTTGGCGCCTTTGCGCCGGTGACGCCGACGGGTCTGGTCATTCATGACACTTTGTCGGGCCGGGCCTCGCCGCGCGGCGCGGCGGCGGCACTGGCCGCGGCAATCGAGGCTTTGGGCGGCGAGATCGTTTTTGGCGACGCGGCCGACGAGGGCATCGTGCTGCATGCGACCGGGCTTGCGGGGCTTGAGGAGCTGTCGGCGGCTTTCGGCAAGGAGGTCGGCAATGGCGTCAAGGGGCAGTCGGCGATCCTGAAGCTCGATCCCGGCCCGGTGCCGCAGATCTTTGCCGATGGGGTGCTGGTGGTGCCGCATGCGAATGGCACCGTGGGCGTTGGCTCGACCGCAGAGCGCAGCTACACCGACCCTACCGCGACCGATAATCAGCTGGAGGCGGTGCTGGAACGTGCCCGCGCTTTGGTGCCTGCGCTGGCGGGGGCCGAGGTGATCGAGCGCTGGGCGAATGTGCGGCCGCGCTCGGTCTCGCGCTCGCCGATGCTCGGGGCCTGGCCGGGGCGCGCGGGGCATTTCATCGTCAACGGCGGTTTCAAGATCGGCTTCGGCATGGCGCCCAAGGTGGCGCAGGTGATGGCCGATCTGGTGCTTGAGGGCGTCGATACGATCCCGGCGGGGTTCCGGGTCGAGGACAACCTGTGAGGCGTTTTGGACTGCGGAAGGAAGCGGGGGTTTTGCACCCCCGCACCCCCGCAGGATATTTATGGCAAGATAAAAGCAGGCCCTCAGCTACTGTTCAGTAGCTGTATTCGCCGTAGATGCGCGAAAGATCGCCCTTCCAGGCGCCGTGGTATTTTTCCAGCAACTCATCGGCGGGCACATGGCCGGTGTCGATGCTTTCTTCCAGCGCGTTGAGGAAATAGGTCTCGTCCGGGATCAGCCCACCGGCGCCGGGGATCTTGCGCGCGGCCAGACCGGCTTTCGAGATCGCCACCACTTCGCGGGCAAGATCGTGCATCTTCACGCCATTGCACTCCGCCTGCAGGGCGTGCTTGGCCGAAGCGACGCGCAGCCCATCGCGGGTTTCGGCATTCCAATGCTTGACCAGATCCCAGGCGGCATCGAGCGCGCCCTGATCATACATCAGCCCGACCCAGAGCGCGGGCAGGGCGCAAAGACGCCGCCACGGGCCGCCATCGGCGCCGCGCATCTCGATGTATTTCTTCACCCGGGCTTCCGGGAAGACGGTGGTCAGATGGTCGGCCCAGTCCGAGAGCGTCGGTTTTTCGCCGGGCAGGGCGGGCAGTTCGCCCTTGAGGAAATCGCGGAACGATTGGCCCAAAGCGTTGATGTACCGCCCGTCGCGGTAGACGAAATACATCGGCACATCGAGGACGTAATCGACATAGCGTTCATAGCCCATGCCGTCCTCGAAGAAGAAGGGCAGCATGCCGGTCCGCGCCGGATCGAGGTTTTGCCAGATGTTCGCGCGCCAGGATTTCATCCCGTTCGGCTTGCCATCAAGGAAGGGCGAATTCGCAAACAAAGCGGTCGCCACGGGTTGCAGCGCCAGCGCCACCCGCATCTTCTTCACCATGTCGGCCTCGGACGCGAAGTCGAGGTTCACCTGCACGGTGCAGGTCCGATACATCATCGTCTTGCCCATGGTTCCGACAGAATCCATGTAGCTGTTCATCAGCCGGTAGCGCCCCTTCGGCATCATCGGCATTTCCTCGGCCGTCCATTCCGGCGCCGCCCCAAGCCCGATGAACCGCGCCCCGATGCGGTCGGCGATCCGGTGCACCTCGGTCAGGTGTTCGTTCACTTCCTCGCAGGTCTGGTGCAGGGTTTCCAAAGGCGCGCCCGAGAGTTCCAGCTGCCCACCCGGTTCCAGGCTGACATTCGCGCCGTTGCGGGTCAGGCCGATGATATTGCCGCCCTCCAGCACCGGTTCCCAGCCGAAGACCTGTTGCAACCCTTCCAGCATCGCCCGGATCGAGCGCGGCCCGTCATAGGGCAGGGGCTTCAGCGCATCCTTGCAATAGCCGAATTTCTCGTGCTCGGTGCCGATGCGCCAATCCGATTTCGGCTTCTCGCCCGAGGCAAGGTATTCGGCAAGTTGGCTGAAATCTTCGATCGGGCCGCCGCCCTGCTGGGGAATGGACATCGGACCCTCTCTTTCCTTTGGGAGACAACAGGTGGTTCTTCCGCGCCGCCAAGTCAAGGCGCCTCAGACGGGGCGGCGCCACAGGCTTTGTGCGCTGATGCGCCGATCCAGCGCGGCCGTCAGCGCCCCCAAGTCGATGCCGGGCAGACCGGCGAAGGCGTCAAAGAGCTTTTCCGAGCCAGCCGCCGCCACCGGCACCAGCAGCGCCTGCCCGTCGCGGCTTTTCAGCCGCCAGAACTGGCTGTCTTTCAGAAGCAGCAGGCGGATTTCCACCAGATCCTCCAGCGCCATGGTGCCGCCCAGCATCCCTCCGCCGGTGCCCCAATAGCCGATCCGGCCTTCGTCCAGTTCGACCACGCCGGGGTCGGAGACGGGCCGCGCAAAGCGGGCGCGGCGCAGGGCCAGCACCAGCCAGACGGTGGCAAGGGCGGCAAGACCAAGCCCCACCGCCGCCAGAAACCAGCCGCCGCGCGTGCCGATCCAGAGGCTCGCGGCGAGCGTCAGACCTGCGACATAAGCTTCGCGCTGCCGGATCAGATGCGCGCGCAGCTCGGGTCGGATCACCGCCAGTCCCCCAGACTGGATTGCCAAAGCGTGATTGCCGCGCAGGCGGCGGTATCGGCGCGCAGGATGCGCGGCCCAAGTGACACGGGCGTGACAAACGGCAGAGCCCGCAGCTGGTGCCGCTCGGTCTCGGAAAAGCCGCCCTCGGGGCCGACGAGAATCGCCCAAGGGCCGGGGGCAAGACCGGCAAGCGTCTGCGCCGGACCGACCAAAGATTCATCGCCCCAAAGAATGCGCCGTTCCGGGTTCCAGGATTTCAGAACTTTCTGCAAAGACTGCAAGTCACTGACTTCGGGGACATAAGTGCCCAGACATTGCTCGGCCGCTTCCAAAGCATGCGCCTGCAGCCGGTCCTGCTTGATCCGCGCGGCGTTTGTAAACTCGGTCTGCACCGGCAGGATCTTCGCACAGCCCAGTTCCGCCGCCTTTTCGACGATGAAATCGGTGCGTTCCTTCTTGATTGGCGCGAAAAGAAGCCACAGATCGGGCGGGTTCAGCTGCGGCGCGGCAAGGCCGAGACAGCGCAGCACACCGCCGCGTTTCGAGCCCTCGACCACCTCGGCGGTCCATTCGCCGTCCTGCCCGTTGAAGAGCGCAACCCGGTCCCCCGGGCCCAGCCGCATCACCGCAAAGAGATAATTCGCCTGATCGGCGGTCAGGGGCACGGCTTGCCCCGGCGAGAGCGGGTGAGTAACACAGAGTCGTATCTTGGCGCGTTCCATGAGGCGAAACTTATGACCGGCAAAACCGAAATGCCAGAGGCTCAGGTGACGGGACAGGTGGCCGACGCCTATCGCGGCAACTGGGTGGACCATACCGCCCCCGCCTTCAGCCGCCCCTATCTGCGGCTTTCCCGCGCCGACCGGCCGATCGGCACCTGGCTTTTGCTGCTTCCGTGCTGGTGGTCGATTGCGCTCGCCGCCGCCACCGACAGCCTGCGCCCCTTCGATCTGTGGCTGGCGCTGGGCTGCGCGATTGGCGCGTTTCTGATGCGCGGCGCGGGCTGCACCTGGAACGACATCACCGACCGCGATTTCGACGGGAAGGTGGCGCGGACGCGCTCGCGCCCGATTCCCTCGGGGCAGGTGACGGTGAAACAGGCCGTGGGCTGGATGGTGGCGCAGACGGCGGTGGCCGCGGCGATCCTCTTCACCTTCAACTGGGCCGCCATCGGCATGGGGGTTCTGGCGCTGGTGCCGGTGGCCGTCTATCCCTTTGCCAAACGCTTCACGTGGTGGCCGCAGGCCTTCCTGGGCATCGCCTTCAACTGGGGGGCGCTGCTCGGTTGGGTGGCGCATACCGGCAGCCTTGGGCTGGCGCCCGTTCTGCTTTACGCCGCCGGGATCATCTGGACGCTCTTTTACGACACGATCTATGCGCATCAGGACAAGGAAGATGATGCGCTGATCGGGGTGAAATCGACGGCGCGGCTGTTTGGCGCCAATACGAGCCGCTGGCTCACCCTGTTCCTCATCCTGACGGTTGTTCTGATGACGGCCGCGGTGCTGCTGGCGCTTTTGCCGCTTTCCAATCCGCTGGTGCTGGCGCTTGGTCTTTGCGCGCCCTGGGCGATGGGCTGGCACATGCTTTGGCAGATGCGCAGGCTGGATATCGACGACGCGGACAATTGCCTGATGCTCTTTCGGAAGAGCCGCGACACCGGGCTTTGGGCTGCGCTGTTTCTTGCCGGTGCCGCAATCCTGTGATTGATCGCCGGGGGGACGCCCCTTAAGACGGATCGGACCCAAGGCGAGGAACGACACCCCATGCGTGGCCGCATCACTGTCCTGACGACGACCGCTTTCGTCGGCGCCCTCGTGCTTTCGGCCTTCATCGCGGGCGGCTCGGCCACGATCATCGAGCAGCGCTCGCGCAAGGCGGTGAAGCTGGCGCTGGAAACCGCCAGCCATTCCTGGGTGCAGGTGGAAACCGACGGGCTGCAGGTGATCTTGCTCGGCACCGCGCCGTCGGAGGCGGCGCGTTTCCGCGCCGTCACCCTGGTTTCGACCGTGGTCGACAGCTCCCGCATCGTCGACAACACCGATGCCGAGGTGCAAAAGGCCATCGCCCCCCCCGAATTCTCGCTGCAGATGCTGCGCAATGACGAGGGGATCTCGCTGATCGGCCTTGTCCCCTCGGGCACCGACCGCAAGGCGCTGCTGGAGCGGCTGACCCGGATCGCGGGCGAGGGGGCGGTGACCGACATGCTGGAAAGCGCCGATTATCCGGTGCCGGGCGGCTGGCGCACGGCGCTTGATTTCGGCATCGCGGCGCTGACGGAACTGCCCCGCGCCAAGGTGTCGATCCTGCCCGGCAAGGTCGGGGTCGAGGCGATCACCGACAGCCCCGAACAGAAGGCCGAGGCCGAGGCGCTGCTGAACCGCCGCCGCCCGACCGAGGTGAAGCTTGACGCCAAGATCTCGGCGCCGCGTCCGGTGATCACGCCCTTCACGCTGCGCTTCCTGATCGACGCCGAGGGCGCCCGTTTCGACGCCTGTTCCGCCGATACCGACCGCGCCGCGGGGCGGATCATCGCGGCGGCGCGCAAGGCCGGGGCCAAGGGCGAGCTCGATTGCACCGTCGGCATGGGCGTGCCCTCGCCGCAATGGGCCGAGGCGGTCGAAAAAGCCATGACGGCGCTGGCGCAGCTGGGCGGGGGCACGCTGACCTTTTCCGATGCCGATATCGCGCTGGTGGCGGCCGACACGACCGATCCCGCGGTTTACGACCGGGTGGTGGGCGATCTTGAATCGAACCTGCCCGGGGTGTTCTCGCTCAAGGCCGAGCTGACGAAAAAGGCCGAAGCCAAGGATGCCGTGCCCGAATTCTCGGCGCTTCTTCGCGAGGACGGGCAGGTGGAATTGCGCGGCCGCGTCACCTCGGATCGCTCGCGCGAGGCGCTGGAGAGCTTTGCCCATGCGCAGTTCGGGGCGACTGCGGTTTACGGCGCGACCCGGGTCGATGCCGATCTGCCGGAGGGCTGGCCCCTGCGCACGCTGACCGCGCTTGAGGCGCTGCGGCTTTTGCAGGATGGGCGGGTGACGGTGACGCCCGACATGATCCGGCTTTCGGGCGTGACCGGCGACCGGCAGGCCTCTGACAAGGCGGCGCGTCTTTTTGCGCGCAGGCTGGGCGAGGCGGCGCCGATCACCCTTTCGATCAAATACGACCGCAGGCTGGATGCGACGCTGGCGCTGCCCGATGGCAATGAATGTGTGGCGCGGCTGAACGGGGTGCTGGCGCGCGACAAGATCGGCTTTGAGCCCAGCTCGGCGACGATCAAGGCCGAGGACGGGCCGAAGCTTGATGCCCTGGCCAAGGCGATGGCGCAATGTCAGGAGTTCCGCATGGAAGTGGCGGGCCACACCGACAGCCAGGGCGGCGAGGACGGCAACCGCAAGCTGTCGCAGGCCCGGGCCGAGGCGGTGATTTCCGCGCTTTCCGCCCGCAAGGTGCTGACGCGCAACCTGACGCCCAAGGGCTATGGCGAAAGCCAGCCCATCGCCGAGAATGACACCGACAAGGGCCGCGAGGCGAACCGGCGCATCGAATTCGTGCTGCTTGATGCCAAGCCGGTGGGCGGGGCCGGGCAGGTCGATCTGCCGGTGACGCCGCCCCCCCAAACGCCCCCGCAAACGCCCGTCGCCCCGATCGAGGCCGTGCCCGATCTGGTGCTGGATGAAACCGCCATCGAAGGGGCCCCCCCGATGGAAGCGGCGCATGGCGAACCGATGCCCGCGCCGCAAGCGGCCCCGGGCCCCGAGGCCGGGCCTGCCGCCGAAACGCCCGCCGAGACGCCCGCAGAAACGCCCGCCGCGCCAGCTGCCGACACCGGCGCAGCCCCCGCCCCTGCCGCCGAACCCGAGCCGGTGATCGAAATTCCGGTCAACCCCGCCGCGCGCTCGCCCGGCCACCCGAAACCGCGCCCGGCGAAGCTGGGCGGGCGGACCAACTGAGGAGAGCCGCAGATGAACAGAACCGAATTCGTCATCGCCACGGCGATCATCCTGTTTCTGGCTTTCAGTCTGGGCTGGTTCGCCTCGTGGTTGATCCACCGGCTGACCCGGGTCACCGCCGCCGACATGGGCGAGCTTGAGCAGATGGCGCAGGCCCTGCACGAGGCCGAGGAGGTCCGCGATCAGGCCATCGCCTATGTCGAAAGCCGCGAGGCGGAGCTGGTGAACCAGATCAACCAGACCGAGGCGGAGCTGCGCGCGGCGATGGACGGTCTGCGCGATGCCCGCCACGAGGCCGAGGAATTGCGCGCCTATATCGAACGGATGCAGGCGGCGCGCTGAGGGCGATTTCGCCGCCGAGTGCTTGCCTGCGCCCGCGCCCGCGCCTACATCGGGGACATGGATATCACCCGCTTCCTTCCCGCCCCCTTTCTCAAACGCCCGCCCCGCGTCGCCGTCGTGCGGCTGCAGGGCGCCATCGGCCTCAGCCGTCCCGGGGCGCAGGGCCTGTCGGATGCCGCGCTGGCCGAAACGCTGGAGCGCGCCTTTCGCAAGGGCAAGCCGGTGGCGGTGGCGCTGATCATCAATTCTCCGGGCGGCTCGCCGGTGCAATCCTCGCTGATCGCGGCGCGCATTCGGGCGCTGGCCACGGAAACCGGCCTGCCGGTGCATGCGTTCATCGAGGATGTGGCGGCCTCGGGCGGCTATTGGCTGGCCTGTGCCGCCGATGACATCTGGGCCGATGCCACCTCGATCGTCGGCTCGATCGGGGTGATTTCGTCGGGCTTCGGCTTTGCCGATCTGATCGGCCGCTACGGGGTCGAGCGGCGGGTGCATACCGCGGGTGGCTCGAAAAGTTTTCTCGACCCGTTCCGGCCGGAAAAGCCCGAGGATGTGGACCGGCTGACCCGGCTGCTGGAGGACATGCACCGGGCCTTCAAGGCCTGGGTCACCGACCGGCGCGGCGCGAAACTGGCCGCGGGCGCCGATCTGTTCACCGGCGAGATCTGGACCGGGGCACAGGCGCTGGAAACCGGGCTGATCGACGGGCTGGCGCATCCGGGGCCGAAGCTGCGGGCGCTTTACGGCGACAAGGTGAAGCTGGTGCCGCACGGGCAACGCCGGTCCTGGCTGCGCCGGTTCGGGGCGGGCATCGCCGCCGAGGCCGCGGTTTCCGTGCTGGAAGCGGCCGAGGAACGGGCGCTTTGGGCAAGGGTCGGGCGCTGACATGCTGATCAAGATCTCGATCCTGTTTGTGCTGGTGATGGTCGGGCTGGCCTTTTTCGGCCGCTTGCGCCTGCCCGGCCCCAAGGCGCCGCCGCTGCTGCGCAAGACCTGCCCGCGCTGCGGTCGGCCGCGGATCGGATCGGGGCCCTGCCCCTGCGAGAGAGGCTGAGCATGCGGGTGCTGCTGAGCGATATTCCGCCCGCGCTTGACGCGGTGCTGACCGAGGCGCTGGCCCTGTGCGGGCTGGTGCCGACAAAGACCGATGCAGAGGGGCTGCTGCTGGGCACCGACGATCCGGCGCGGGCCTTGGCGCGGATCGCCGCTTTCGCCGCCAGCCGTCCGGCGCCCCTGCCCGCGCCTGCAGGGACCGACCAGAACGCCAGCGGTCAGGTGATCTGGCTCCTGCCCGACGGGCAGGCCGCGGCCTTGCGCGGCGGGCTGGAGCGCGCGGCGCTGACCCATGCGCCGCAGCTGCGGGTGAATGCGATCCACCTTGGTCCGCCGCGTCCGCACCCTGCGCCTTGGCAGGCGGCCTGGTCTGCTGCACAGCCGCATCCGGGACCAAAACCGATGCCGCAGGCCCTTGCCGACGCGCTGCGGCTGGTCTTGCGGATGCCCGCGCTGACCGGACAAATCGTTAACCTTGCGGCGCGCCGTTAACGGATCAGTAACCTTTTCACCGCCCAGACAAGGCTTTTGAAGCGACCGGCGGCGGCAAGTTGTCCACTCTTCATCGGGTCGTAAACAAAGGGTTACAATTCTCTCAATCCTTTCAGGGACTTGATCCAAGTCAAAAAACTTTTCTTTTGAAATCAATTATTTAGGTAACCGCCTATTTTTTGAGCAACCCTGTGAAAGGGGCCGGATTCAAGGGAAATCGGCAGATCGGCAAATCTTTCCCACGAAGTTATCCACAGAAACGGTGGAAAGCTTTCCCCTTGAATTTGCCGAAGCATGGTTACAACCCATACAGAGAATCAGGGGGCCAGAATGACCGAGGGAATCGACCTTTCCGATGATGCTGCGCCGCAGCAAGGTCTGCGGCTGCGCGGCCATGATCTGATCGCGGATTACGTCAGCCGTCTTGACGGATCTCCGGGGGTTTATCGCATGCTGAACGCGGCGCAGGAGGTGCTTTACGTCGGCAAGGCCCGCAACCTGAAGGCGCGCGTGTCGAATTATGCGCGCACCACCGGGCACTCGGGCCGGATCGCGCGGATGATCTCTGAAACCACCCACATGATGTTCCTGACCACGCGCACGGAGACCGAGGCGCTGCTCTTGGAACAGAACCTGATCAAGCAGCTGAAGCCGCGCTACAACGTGCTTTTGCGCGACGACAAGAGCTTTCCCTATATCCTGATCGCCGAGGATCACCCCTTTCCGATGATCCGCAAGCATCGCGGGGCGCGCAACGTGAAGGGGGCCTATTTCGGGCCCTTCGCCTCTGCCGCGGCGGTGAACCGGACGCTCAACCATCTGGAACGGGCGTTCCAGCTGCGCAACTGCTCGGATGCGATGTTTTCCAGCCGCACCCGGGCCTGCCTGCAATATCAGATCAAGCGCTGTTCCGGCCCCTGCGTCGGCAAGATCGCCGAGGAAGACTACCGCCGCACCGTCGCCGATGCGCAAAGGTTCCTTGAGGGGAAGTCGTCGAGCATCCAGCAGGAGCTGGCCGCCGAGATGAGCGCGGCCTCGGAGGCGATGGAATATGAACGCGCGGCGGCGCTGCGCGACCGGATCGGCGCGCTGACGACGGTGCAGCAAAGCCAGGGCATCAACCCGCGCACCGTGGCCGAGGCTGATGTGGTCGCGGTGCATCTGGAAGGCGGGCAGGCCTGCGTGCAGGTCTTTTTCATCCGCGCGCATCAAAGCTGGGGCAATCACGATTTCTACCCCCGCACCGGGGCAGGGGCCGAAGAGGCCGAGGTGCTGGAGGCCTTTCTGGCGCAGTTCTACGACGCCAAGGAGCCGCCGAAGACGATCCTGCTGTCGCATCAGATCGAGGATGCCGATCTGATGGTCGATCTTTTGTCCACCCGCGCCGGGCGCAAGGTGGACTTGGCGGTGCCCAAGCGCGGCGAAAAGGCGGAGCTGGTTGAAAACGCCCTGCGCAATGCGCGCGAAAGCCTTGGCCGCAAGATGTCGGAATCGGCGGCGCAGGCGAAGCTTCTGGCCGGGGTGGCCGCGGCCTTCGGGCTGCCCAAGCCGCCCGCCCGGATCGAGGTTTACGACAACTCGCACATTCAGGGCGCCCATGCGGTGGGCGGCATGATCGTGGCCGGGCCGGACGGGCTGATGAAATCGTCCTATCGCAAGTTCAACATCAAGGGCGAGGATCTGACCCCCGGCGACGATTTCGGCATGATGAAGGAGGTCCTGACCCGCCGCTTCGAGCGGCTTTTGCGCGAGGATCCGGAGCGGAAAACCGACCTTTGGCCCGATCTTTTGCTGATCGACGGCGGCGCGGGGCAGGTCTCGGCCGTGCATGAAATCATGACCGCGCTGGGGGTGGCCGATATTGCGATGGTCGGCGTCGCCAAGGGCATCGACCGCGATCTGGGCAAGGAGGAATTCCACCGCATCGGGCACCGGCCGATGGCGCTGCCGCGACAGGATCCGGTGCTATACTACATCCAGCGCCTGCGCGACGAGGCCCACCGCTGGGCGATCGGCGCGCATCGGGCGAAGCGGGCGAAAGCGACTATGGCCAATCCGCTGGATGAAATCCCCGGCATCGGGGCCACGCGCAAACGCGCGCTTCTGGCGCATTTCGGCTCGGCCAAGGCGGTCAGCCGCGCGGGGCAAAACGATCTGATGGAGGTTCCGGGGATTTCGGCGGCGATGGCCGAGACGATCTGGAACTTCTTCAACGATCGGGGTTGACGGAAGCTCGGCCCCGTCGTAGCGCCCCCCCCATGACCGCGCCCGTGAAAACCGCCCTGACAAGCCCCGAAGACCTTCTGACCGAAGGTCTAGTGACGGCCGATCAGATGCCCGCATTGGCGCAGGTGGCGCAAGATTTCCGCATCCGCGTGACGCCTGTGATGCGCGCCGCGATCGCCACGCCCGCGGACCCGGTGGCGGCGCAATTCGTGCCCACCGCGGCGGAGCTGATCACCCGGCCCGAGGAACGCGCCGATCCCATCGGGGACGCCGTGCATTCCCCGGCCCCCGGGCTCACGCATCGTTACCCCGACCGGGCGATCTTGCACATCACCAAGACCTGCCATGTCTACTGCCGCTTCTGCTTTCGCCGCGAGACCGTGGGAGAGACCGGGCCGCTGCCCGAGGCCGATCTGGCGCAGGCGCTTGCCTACATCGCCGCAACGCCAGCCCTGCGCGAGATCATCCTGACCGGGGGCGATCCGCTGACGCTCTCTCCCCGCCGGCTGGAAGAGGTGCTGACCCGGCTTTCGGCCATTCCCCACCTCACCACCTTGCGCTTTCACTCCCGCGTGCCGGTGGTGGCGCCCGAGCGGATCACCCCCGCACTGGTCGATCTGCTGCGGGCTCAGCGCCCGGCGGTCTGGGTGGTGGTGCATACGAACCACGCGCAGGAACTGACCGCGCCCGCCCGCGCCGCGCTTGCGCTTCTGGTGGACGCCGGCGTGCCGATGCTGTCGCAATCGGTCTTGCTCAAAGGCGTGAACGACAGCCACGAAGCCCTGCGCGACCTTTTCCGCGCGCTGCAGGACTGCCGGGTGAAGCCCTATTACCTGCATCATTGCGACCTTGCCCCCGGCACCGGCCATTTCCGCACCTCGATCGCGGCGGGGCGGGCGCTGATGGCCGGGCTGCGCGGGCATCTGAGCGGCGCGGCGATCCCGACCTATGTGCTTGATATCCCGGGGGGCTTTGGCAAGGTGCCGATCACCGCGGATCATGTCGCCCCGGGCGCGGGGCCGGGGCTCTGGCGGGTCACCGACTGGCAGGGCGGCGTTCACGATTACGCCGACCCCGAAAGCTGAGTGTCGCACCCCCTTTTCCTTGCGCACGCCCGGGGCTAGGGTGCGGGCATGAGATGGAACCTGCCCAATACGCTGACCGTTCTGCGCCTGATCGCCGCCCCCGGCGTGGCGGTGATGTTCCTGTATTTCGCCCGTCCCTGGGCGGATTGGTTCGCGCTGACGCTGTTCATCGGCGCCGCCGTCACCGACTGGTTCGACGGCTATCTGGCGCGGGCCTGGAAGCAGGAAAGCAAGTTCGGCGCCATGCTCGACCCGATTGCCGACAAGGCGATGGTGGTGATCGCGCTGGTCGTGATCACCGGCTATTCGGGCATGAACCCCTGGCTCATCCTGCCCGCGACGGTGATCCTGTTCCGCGAGGTCTTCGTCTCGGGCCTGCGCGAATTCATCGGCGCCGATGCGGGCAAGCTCAAGGTCACGAAACTGGCGAAATGGAAGACCACGGCGCAGATGGTCGCGATTGCGATCCTGTTCCTGGGCACCGGGCTGGATTATCTGGAAACCGGCCGCGCCCCCCGCGCGGGCGAGGGCGATCTGCCCAATTTCGCCAGCCTTGCCGATCTGGCCAATCACGTTGGTCTGGTGCTGATCTGGGTGGCCGCGGTGCTGACCGCGATCACCGGCTGGGATTATTTCCGCAAGGCGCTGCCCTTCCTGCGCGATCACAAGGATAACTGAGGGGACAACTGACGCGAAGGGCCGAAGGCGTTACGCCTTCTTGCCGATCCGCGGTTCGGTGCCCGCAAAGATGCGCTGGATATTGGCGCGGTGGCGCACGAAGATCAGCACCGCCATCAGCGCCGTGACCGGCATATAGGCCTGATCGCCCAGCAGATAGGCCAAAGGCACCGACCCCGCCGCCGCGACCAGCGCCGAAAGCGACGAAATCCGCCCGATGGCAGCGGCGATCAACCATGTGCCGCAAGCGCCAAGCCCCAGCATCCAGTCAAGCGCAATGAGCGTGCCCAGAAAGGTCGCAACCCCCTTGCCGCCCTTGAACTTCAGCCAGACCGGGTAAAGATGCCCGATGAAGGCCGCGCCGCCCGCCACCACGGCCGCGGTGGCGTTCCCTTCCAGCAGCGCCCGCGCGATCAGCACCGCCACCGCCCCCTTGGCGCCATCGAGGATCAGTGTCGCCGCCGCCGCCGCCTTGTTGCCGGTGCGCAGCACATTCGTCGCCCCGATATTGCCAGAGCCGATCTGGCGCAGATCGCCCAGACCGAAGGCCCTGGTGATCACGACGCCAAACGGCACCGAGCCCAGCAGGTAGCCAAGCCCCGCCACCGCCAGAAGCAGCATTGCCCCCGCATGCAGATCCGCCATCCTTGCCCCCGTCCGTTCTTGTTATGCCTGCCCGTGAACCTGCACCCCGCCGACGAAAGTGGCAAGCACCTTGCCCGTCAGCCTGGCGCCGTCAAAAGGCGTGTTTTTCGATTTCGAGGCCAGCGTGAAGCGGTCCAGCACAAAGGGCGCATCCGGGTCGAAAAGCACCAGATCGGCGGGGCTTCCCTCGCGCAGGCGGCCCTGCGGCAGCCCCATCAGCCGCGCCGGATGAAGCGAGAGCGCCGCAAAGAGCCCCGGCAGGCCGATGCTTCCTGCGTGATAAAGCCGCAGCGCCGCGGGCAGAAGGGTTTCCAGCCCCACCGCACCGGCCGCCGCCTCTTCGAAGGGCAGGCGTTTTGATTCCTCGTCGGCGGGGGTGTGCATCGAACACAGGATGTCGATCACCCCCTCGGCCAGCGCCTGCACCATCGCCAGCCGGTCGTCTTCGGACCGAAGCGGCGGCGTCAGTTTGAAGAAGGTGCGGTAATGGCCAACGTCGAATTCGTTCAGCGTCAGGTGATGCACCGAAACCCCCGCTGTCACCGGCAGCCCGGCCTCTTTGGCACGGGAAAGCGCGGGCAGGGCGCGGGCGGTGGTGATCTGATCGGCGTGATAGCGCACCCCGGTCATCTCGACGAGCGCCAGATCGCGATCCAGCCCCATCCGTTCGGCCATCGGGGAAACGGCGGGCAGGCCGCGCAAGCTTGCGAATTTGCCCGAGGTGACGGCAGCGCCTTTCGACAGCCCCGGCTCCTGCGGATGGCACAGCACCAGCGCGCCAAGGCTGCGGGCATAGGTGAAGGCGCGGGACAGAACCTTGGTATCGGCGCAGACATGATCGGCATCGGTAAAGGCGATGGCGCCCGCATCCATCAGAAAGCCGATCTCGGTCATCTCGCGGCCGTCGCGGCCCTTGGTCAGCGCCGCCATGTGACGGATGCGCACCGGCGCCTCGGCGGCGCGGCGGGTGACGAATTCCAGCGTCTCGGGCGTGTCGATGGCGGGGCTGGTGTCGGGACGGGCGATGATCGTGGTCACGCCGCCGCGCGCGGCCGCCAGCCCCGCGGTGCGGAAGCTTTCCTTGTGCCGTTCCCCGGGCTCGCCGATCTTCACGCCGATATCGACGATCCCCGGGGCCAGGCATTTGCCGCCGCAGTCGATCACTTGTGCATCGGCGGGCGCCTGCATCTGCCCGATGGCCGCGATGATCCCACCATCCACCACCAGATTGCCCAGCGTTTCGGTGCCCGCTTCGGGGTCGATCAGCCGGGCGTTTTCAAAAAATACGGTCATCTGAGCGCCTCCCGGGCGTTTCGCAAGATCGCAAAGACTTCGGGCGCATCCAGGATGCCCTGAAAGCCGATCTCCTCGGTTTTCGTGCCGCGCGGACGGCTGGCAAAGATCACGCCGCCCGCCTTGTCGCCACCCACAAGCCGCAAGGGCATGTCGGCGGTGATCGGATAGGTGTCGAGCTGTCGCCCCTTCAGGGGATGGCGCCGCGCGATATAGGCCGCCCGGGTCGACAGGGTAAAGGCGGTGCCGGTGCGTTGCAGCCGCTCGGCCCAGAGGGCCGCGGCGGCAAGGCCAAGCCCGGCAAAGATCAGCACCCCGCCCGTCAGGCCGGTGAGGACGATCCCGGCAACGGCCAGCACCAGAGCGGCCAGCAGGGCCGGGGCGAGACGTTTCCAGCCGATCCGGCGCAGCGGTCGGCCCTGCCACAGGATGCGTTCGCCCGGGACCATCACGCCTTCCCAGCCCGCGGGGATCGCGGTCGGGTCATGCGGGATCTCGGTCAGGGCCCGTTCGGCAGGGGGCAGCGGCAGTTCCGCCCCGCGCGGGGTGGGGCGCGGCGGTCTCATCGGACCTCCCGGGCCCGGCGTGCCTTGGCCGCCTCGATCGCCGCCACCACCGGCGCGGCTTCGGCCAGATGCCGGATCAGATGCTTGTCGCCCGATTTCGTCACGATCTGCACATCGCCGATCAAGGACCGCACCATCTCGATTTCCAGAAGCATCGCCTGCTTGCCCTGCGGCCCGATCAGGCGCCGGTCGGTCAGCTGCCAGCGTCGCGCAAAGGCTTCCGAGCGAAACCAGGCCGCCCGCGCCGCCATGCCGATCAGAATGGCGAGGATCGCGACCGGGATCTGATCCAGCTTGCCCAGCCAGACCAGCACCGCCGAGACCAGCACCGCGCCGAGCCCGCCCAGAACCATGTGGTCCATCCAGTAGCGGCGCAGATCGGGCAGGAACACCTGCGAGACCTTTTCACCCGGTTCCAGCGGCAGTTCGCTGTCCGTGCCGGGGCGGTAATTGAGGACGGAATCGCGTTTCATCTCAGACATCGGCGGCCTCCAGCGCGGCGCGGCCGCGTTCGGCGCGCAGGTTCTGCGCCAGAAGATCCATCACCGCCATCCGCACCGCCACGCCCATCTCGACCTGTTCCTGAATGACGGACCGGTTGATGTCATCGGCAATCGTGCCGTCGATCTCCACGCCGCGGTTCATCGGCCCCGGGTGCATCACGATCGCATCGGGTTTCGCATAGGCCAGCTTTTCCGCATCAAGCCCGTAGCGGTGGAAATATTCTCGTTCCGAGGGGATGAAGCCGCCGTCCATCCGTTCGCGCTGAAGCCGAAGCATCATCACCACATCGGCGTCGCGCAGCCCTTCGCGCATGTCGTCGCAGATCTCGGCGCCGATGTCGCCAAAGCCCGCCGGCATCAGCGTCGGCGGCCCGACCAGCCGCACCCGGTTTTCCATCTTGCCCAGCAACAGCAGGTTCGACCGCGCCACCCGGCTATGCGCGACATCGCCGCAAATCGCCACCGTCAGCCGCTGGATCCGCCCCTTGGCACGCCGGATCGTCAGCGCATCCAGCAGCGCCTGCGTCGGGTGTTCGTGCCGCCCGTCGCCCGCGTTGATCACCGCGCAATTCACCTTCTGCGCCAGCAGATCGACGGCGCCCGAGGAGGGATGCCGCACCACCAGCAGATCGGGATGCATCGCGTTCAAGGTCAGCGCCGTGTCGATCAGGGTTTCCCCCTTTTTCACCGACGAAGTCTGCATCGACATGTTCATCACGTCGGCGCCAAGCCGTTTTCCGGCCAGCTCGAAACTGGATTGCGTCCGCGTCGAATTCTCGAAGAACATGTTGATCTGCGTCAGCCCCGCCAGCGCATCGGTGCGCTTCACGGTGCGGCGGTTCAGATCGACATAGCTGTCTGCAAGATCAAGAACGGAACGGATGTCTTCCGGCGAGAGATGCTCGATCCCCAGAAGATGGCGGGCGCGAAAAGCCATGACGTCCTCCGATGTTGTCGGCCCGCTTATGGCAAATGGGGGGGGCTGCGTCCAGCGGCTTTACCCCCGTGTCGGGGCATGCGATGGAAAGCCATGCAGACTCGCCCCGGCCCCGAAATCAGTTACGATGCCGCCCTTGCCGCTTTCGAGTGGCTGATCGAGCTGGGCGCGACCGATCCGGTGGGCGATGAACCGGTGAACCGCTATGATCTGGTCACCCCTGAACCGGCCCCCGTCGCGGCCCCGCCGCCGCCCGGGACAGAGACCCGGCCGCAGCGCCCGGCGCCGGTGCTGGTGCCGGTCGACACGGTCGATCCGGTCGCGGTGGCGCGGGCGCAGGCGGCACGGTCGGCGACGCTGGAAGATCTGCGCGCGGCGCTGCTGGGCTTTGAACATTGCCCGCTGAAACTCGGTGCCCGCAACACCGTCTTTTCAGACGGCAATCCGAAGGCCCGGGTGATGCTGATCGGCGAGGCCCCGGGCAAGGACGAGGATGCGCAGGGCAAGCCCTTTGTCGGCCGCGCCGGGCAGCTTCTGGACCGGATGCTGGCGGCGGTGGGGCTCGACCGCGCGTCCCCCGATCCGGCGGCCTCGGTCTATATCACCAATGTCATGCCCTGGCGCCCGCCCGGCAACCGCGAGCCGGAGCCTGCGGAAATCGCGATGATGGGGCCGTTCCTGGCCCGGCATGTCGAGCTGGTCGATCCCGATCTGATCGTGCTCATGGGCAACACCGCCTGCGCGGCGGCGTTGAACACCCGCGGCATCACAAGGCTGCGCGGGGTCTGGACGCAGGCTTTCGGCCGCCCCGCGATGCCGACGCTGCATCCGGCGAACCTGTTGCGCACGCCGATCAACAAGCGGCTGGTCTGGGCCGATCTGCTGGAATTGCGGGCGAAGCTGAACGCGCTGTGAGGGGCCGGTCAGAGGGGCGGACAGCCGTCGATCTCGACCGCATCGCCGTGGCTGACCACCGTGATGCGCAGATCGGCGGGGTCCAGATCGAAGGGCCGGGCATCCTCGGGCACGAAATCGACGCTGGCCAGAAGCGCCGCGCCCTGCCGGTCGATCTCGGGTTCCGAAACCCACATCGGCCGCGAGCGCAATTCGAAAAGCGCGGTTTCCCCCGCCGCTTGCGGCAACGCGATCCGGGCCGCGACGCGCATGCCATCGCGGATCGGCGTGACGGTGCAGCGCGCCAGACCGGGGACGGGCCGGGGCACCGCCGCCAGCGCCGCGGCGATCTCCGGATCTTCGGCGCCGGGGCCCGACAGATCCCGCGTCAGCGCGACGCTGACCGGCACGCAGACCTCGTCGCAGATGCCGAAATCCAGACGGGCGCTCAGCGGTACGGGGGCGGCTGGGTCCCGCGGCACGATCTGCAACGGCAGCACCAGCCGGTCATGATAGCCGACCGTTCTGGTTTCCTCGGCCTCGAATACCTCGGGGGCGGGCCAGATCACCTGCAGCGCCGCGACATTGCTAGAGGCGGCGAAATCGAACTGCGGCGGCACGCCGACATCGCCCGGCACGCGCCAATAGGTCTTCCAGCCCGGGGCAAGCACGATCCGCAGCGCGGCGATGCGGCCTCCGTCCGGCTCCTGCCAGCCGGGCAGGATCTCGGCCGCCAGAAGCCCCGGGGCGAAGGGCGGTCCCTCCTCGGCCACGACGGGCGCGGCAAGGCTCTGGCACAGGACAAGGGCGGTCACGGACAGTCGCATATTCCTGCGATAGCCGCGGTCCCGGGATCGGCCAAGTCACAAACGCGACAGGAGGCCGCGGACAGGCTGTCGCCGGGGCTTGATTGCAACGCCGCCCAGGTCCACCTTTGGGAAAAGGCAGGCAAGCGGGGAGAGCAGCATGGATCTGAGCGGCAAACTTCTGATCGCGATGCCGGGCATGGGCGATCCGCGGTTCGAACATTCGGTGGTGGCGATGTGCTCGCATTCGGCAGAGGGGGCGATGGGGATCATCGTCAACAAGCCGCTGCCGAAACCGCCGATGGAGGATCTGCTGGAGCAGCTTGGCATTGCCGTGACCGCCTCGGACCGCGGCGCGGCGCCCTTGTTTTTTGGCGGCCCGGTCGAGACCGGGCGCGGGTTTGTCCTGCATTCGGCCGACTGGTTCGCTGCGACGATGCCGGTGGGCGAGGGGCTGGCGATGACCGCGACCCGCGACATCCTGGAGGAAATCGCCGCCGGGCGGGGGCCATCGCGGGCGATCCTGGCGCTTGGCTATGCGGGCTGGGGGCCGGGGCAGATCGAGCAGGAGATCCTCGACAACGGCTGGCTGGTGGCCGAGGGCAATGCGGCGCTGGCGCTGGACGGCGATCACGCGACGAAATGGACGCGCGCGCTGGGCACGATGGGGATCGACCCGCGCACGCTTTCCGCCGCGGCGGGCCATGCCTGAGGCCGGGCAGGGGGGGGCGCTGCCCCCCGTCCTGTCGGACTCCCCCCGGGATATTTGCGCCAAGGTGAAACAAGACCCGGATCGGCTTTCACCTTAGGGAAAATATCCCGGGGGTGAATTTTGGCGCAGCCAAAAGAGGGGGCAGCGCCCCCTATCCCCGCGGCGCGGCGGCGCGGCGCAGCCGGTCGTTGATCGCGCGCCCAAGACCGGTTTCCGGGATCGGCGCGATGGCGATGGTGGTGGCGCCGCGCGCCGCGGCGAGCTTGTCGGCCACCCGCAGCAGCGCGAAAAAGCTGCGTTGCCGCCTCGACCGGATCGGCCCTCGCCGAGAGCGTCAGATCGGCCTCGGGGCCGGGGCCGAAGCCCAGATAGATCTCTCCCGGGCGTTTTTCGGTGGCATCAAGCCGGACCGCCGCGCCGGGGGCGTAATGCGACAGCAGCTGCCCCGGGGCGTTCGGCTTCACCGCGTCGCCGCCAAAGGCGAGCGGCTGGCCCAGCGCGTCCTCGAGCGTTTCGACATCGACCCCGCCCGGACGCAGCAGCACCGGCGGGGCAAGGCCGAGAATTGTCGATTCGACCCCCACCGGGCAGCGGCCGCCATCGACCATCGCGGCGATCCGGCCCGACAGGCCTTCCAGCACATGATCCGCCTCGGTCGGGCTGACCTTGCCCGACGGATTGGCCGAGGGCGCGGCCAAAGGCCCGCCAAAGGCCGCCAGAAGCGCGCGGGCGACCGGATGCGCGGGCATCCGCACCGCCACGGTCGGCAGCCCGGCGGTGACCAGATCGGAGATCCCGGCCTCGGGGCGCGCGGGCAGAACCAGCGTCAGCGGTCCGGGCCAGAACCGGGCGGCCAGCGCCCGGGCCTGATCGGAAAAGACCGCGACCTGTTCCGCCGTCTCCCTGTCGGCCACATGCACGATCAGCGGGTTGAACTGCGGGCGGCCCTTGGCGGCATAGATCGCCGCCACCGCCGCGCCCTGCCGGGCGTCGCCGCCCAGGCCATAGACCGTCTCGGTCGGGAAGGCGACAAGCCGCCCCGCGCGCAAAAGCGCGGCCGCCCGGGCCAGCCCCGCGGCATCTGCCCCAAGACGTTCGGTCATTTCCTGCATCCCACCCTCGTGACGCTGCGTTGCGGTGGACGGGGGCTTCCCTTGCGGTAACCTTTGCCCGAAACCGACCCCGAATTTGCCCACGCATACGCGCCCCGGCCCCGTTTGCCAAGCGCACCACAGGAGACCGTCATGGCCTATCGCTCGCCCGTTGCCGACATCCGCTTCATCCTGGACAAGGTGGTGCCTTTGGCCCCGGTGGCGGCGACCGAACGCTTTGCCGAGGCGACGCCCGAGACGGTCGAAGCCGTGCTGACCGAGGCGGGCAAGCTGTGCGACGAGGTGATGGCCCCGCTTTTGCGCGCGGGCGATCTGCATCCGGCGCGGCTGGAAAATGGTGTCGTGCGGACCTCGCCCGGGTTCAAGGAGGCCTATCAGCAGATCGCCGAGGGGGGCTGGGTCGCCGTCGCCGCGCCGCAGGAGTTTGGCGGGATGGGCCTGCCGCAGACGATCTGCGTTGCGGTGAATGACATGATGTCGGGGGCCAATCTGGCCTTGCAGCTGAACCCGCTGCTGACGCAGGGCCAGATCGAGGCGCTGGAACATCACGCCAGCGACGCGATCAAGGCGCTTTACATTCCGAAGCTGATTTCGGGCGAATGGTCGGGGACGATGAACCTGACCGAGCCGCAGGCGGGATCGGACGTCGGCGCGCTGCGCAGCCGGGCCGAGCCGCTGGGCGATGGCACCTATGCGATCACCGGGCAGAAGATCTTCATTTCCTGGGGCGATTCCGACGTGACCGAGAACATCTGCCATCTGGTGCTGGCGCGGCTGCCCGATGCCAGCCCGGGCACCAAGGGGATCAGCCTCTTCATGGTGCCGAAATATATCCCCGATGCGTCGGGCAAGCCCGGGGTGGCGAACAGCCTTGGCGTCGTGTCCTTGGAACACAAGATGGGCCTGCATGGCTCGCCCACCTGCGTGATGAGTTTCGACGGCGCGAAAGGCTGGATGGTGGGCGCGCCCGGCAAAGGCATGGCGGCGATGTTCACGATGATGAACAATGCCCGTCTTGCCGTCGGCGTGCAGGGGATCGGCGTGGCGGAAGCCGCGTTCCAGCAGGCCTTGGCCTATGCGCAGGAGCGGGTGCAGTTTTCGCAGATCATCCAGCATGCCGATGTCCGGCGCATGCTGGCCGAGATGCGGGCCGAGATCTTTGCCGCGCGGTCGATCGCGCTGGCCTGTGCCGTTGCGCTCGATCTGGGGCGGGCGACGGGCGAGGAGCATTGGCTGGCCCGCGCCGCGCTGCTGACGCCGATTGCCAAGGCTTACGGCACCGATACCGGGATCTGGGTCGCCGAACAGGGCGTTCAGGTGCATGGCGGCATGGGCTTCATCGAACAGACCGGCGCCGCGCAATACTGCCGCGACGTGCGGGTGACGGCGATTTACGAGGGCACGAACGGCATTCAGGCGATGGACCTTGTCGGGCGCAAGATGGCCGATGACGGCCGGGCCGCCTTCCGGCTGCTGCAGGAAATCGAGGATGCCGCGAAAGCCGCGCGCGAGGCTTTGCCCGAACTGGCCGAAGCGGTCTGGCAGGCGGCGGAAACGCTGCGCGAGCAGACCGAAGGCATGATCGGGCAGGGCACGCAGGACCGCTTTGCCGGGGCCGTGCCCTATCTGCGGGCCTTTGCCCGGGTGCTGGGCGCGCATTACCACCTGCGCGCGGCGCTGGAAGGGGGCGCGCATGAGAAACTGGCCGCGATCTACATCCGCCGTCTGCTGCCGCAGGCCGAGGCGGCGCTGGCGGCGGCCCGGGCGGGGGCGGTTGACCTTTTCGCGCTTTCCCCCGAAGACCTTGGGGCATGAAACACCACCACGGACTGCGCTTCCCCTTTGAAACCGCCCCCGCCTTCGGCGAGACCCTTGCGGTCGCCGAGGGCGTGCTTTGGCTGCGCCTGCCGCTGCCGATGGCGCTTGATCACGTCAATGCCTATGCGCTCGATGAGGGCGACAGCTGGACGCTCGTCGATCCGGGCATCGACAGCCGCGCCTGCCGGGCGGCGCTGCAACAGGCGCTGGATGGCCCGCTTTCGGGCAAGCCGGTGACGCGGGTCATCGTCACCCATTACCACCCCGATCACATCGGTCTGGCGGGCTGGCTGCAGACCCGCGGTGCCGAGCTTTGGACGACGCGGACCAGCTGGCTTTTCGCCCGCATGCTGATGCTGGATGAACAGCCCCTGCCGGTGCCCGAAACGCTGGCCTTCTGGAAGGCCGCGGGGATGGACCCCGACCTGTTGGCGCGGCGGGCGCAGGAACGGCCCTTCAACTTTGCCGATTGCGTGCATCCGATGCCGCTTGGCTTTCGCAACATGGTCGAGGGCGATCTGATCCATTCCGCCGGGCGGCGCTGGCGGGTGCGGATCGGGCAGGGCCATGCGCCCGATCACGCCACGCTCTGGAGCGAGGACGACGGGCTGATTCTGGGCGGCGATCAGCTTTTGCCCGGGATCTCGGCCAATCTGGGCGCCTATGCCACGGAACCGCTTGCCGATCCGGTGGCCGACTGGCTGGCCGCTTGTCGCACCTTCCAGCCGCTCGCGCGGGAAGATCAGCTGATCCTGCCCGGCCACAAGCTGCCCTTCCTGGGCCTGCCGCTGCGCCTGCATCAGATGATCGAGAACCACGAGGGCGCGCTGACCCGCCTCCGCGCGGTTCTGGCCGAAGCCCCGCGCAGCGCCACCGAGTGCTTCCCGGTGCTTTTCAAGCGCCCCGTCGGCGAAGCGGAATACGGCATGGCGCTGGTCGAGGCGGTGGCGCATCTCAACCACCTGTTCCTGCGCGGCGAAATCACCCGGCAGGCCCGCGACGGCGTCTGGCACTGGGCGGCCCCCCCGGCGCGTTGCAGCGAATAGACACCGGGGCGGAAAACGCCCCGCAAGGTTCCGACGCCGGTTGCCCTTGCCCGCGCCGCATGCTTAACCCCTTCGCGAGTGACGAATTTCCTGCTGCGGAGGTCCCCGGATGCGCCGTCTTCTTCTGTGTCTGGGCCTGCCGCTTGCGCTGGCGGCCTGTGGGGCCGAACCGAAATGGGCCCCGGACGAGGCCGTGCAGGCCGCGCGCTTCTCGACCGGTAATCCGCCTTCGGTCACGCTTTTCACGGTGATTTCCACCAACACCGGCTCGGGCGGGCATTCGGCGCTGATGATTGATGGCAGCCAGCGGGTGATCTTCGATCCGGCCGGGACCTGGTATCACCCCTCGGTGCCGGAACGGAACGATGTCGATTTCGGCATCACCGAGCGGATGTATAAATTCTACATCGACTATCATGCCCGGGAATCCTGGTATGTGCGCGAACAGCGCGTGGCGGTGACCCCGGCCCAGGCCGAGGCGCTGCTGGCGCGGGTGCAGGCGAACGGGGCGGTGCCCAAGATGATGTGCGCCAATGACACTTCGGCGGTGCTGCGCAGCATTCCCGGCTTTGAAAGCATCCCCGGAACCACCTCGCCGCTGAAACTGGCGAAAGCCTTCGGCCAGTTGCCGGGCGTGATCACCGAGGATCACTATGACAACGATCCCGACGACAATTCCGGCGTGCTGATGATCCAGCAGGCGCCGGTGCAGCATGGCACCGGGCTGCGCAAGACCGACTGAGCCGCCTCAGCCCAGCAGCCAGAGCGCCAGGTAAAGCGACGCAAGACCACCCAGGATCGCGGCCAGAGTGTTGCGGCTGGCAAGGCCCACGGCCAGCGTCGCCCCGGCCGCGATCAGCCGGGCCGGATCGGGATGGCCCCCCGTCGCCGCGGGCCACAGCACAAGCGGGGCGACAAGGCCGGGCAGCACCGCGACGGCGGTGTAGCGCAGATGCCGCAGCGCCCATTCCGGCAGGTGCCGGTTGCCGATCCAGCCAAGGAACGAATAGCGCAGCACGAAGGTGCCGACGCCCAGCGCCAGGATGATCAGCCAGATCTTCGGATGGCCGTAAAGCTCTGCCGGGGTCATCGCGCGGCCCTCCTGCGGATCAGCCAAAGCTCGGTCTGTGCGCCTGCCGCCATTGCGGCCAGCGCGGCGAGGATCAGCCCGGTGCCCGCGGGCAGGAAGGCCAGCGCCAGCGCCATGATGATCGAGACGGCGGCGGCGACCAGATGCGGCAGGGACCGCAGCATTGGCGCGATCATCGCCAGAAAGGTCACCGGCACGGCGAAATCCAGCGCGAAGGCGGGCGGGATCGCCTTGCCCAGCCAGGCCCCGGCAAGGGTGGATACATACCACAGCGGACAGACCGGCGTGCAGGCCCCGGCGTAATAGGCAAGCTTCTGGGCGAGGCTCTGTTTCGGGGCGCGCTCGTAATCGGCATTCGACAGCGCAAAGACCTGATCGACCATGAAATAGGCGACCAGCGCCCGCGCCCAGGTCGGCGCCGCCCCCAGATGCGGCGCCAGCGAGGCCGAATACATCGCCATGCGCAGATTCACCGCCAGCGAGGCCAGGATCACCATCACCGTGCTGGCGTGATCGGTCATCAACTGCACCGCGGTGAATTGCGAGGCGCCGGCGATGACCAGGATGGAAAAGCCCATGACTTCGGCCAGGGTCAGCCCGGCCTCGCTGCCCGCGACACCGAAGAGAAGGCCGAAAGGCAGGATGACCAGAATGAAGGGCAGGCTTTGGCGGCAGCCGCGCCAATAGGCGGCAGAGGGCGGGCTTTGGTCGGTCATCTCGGGGGCTTGTCTGCAAGGGGGCAATGCGCGATTCCTAGGGGCAGCTTTCGGCCGCGCCAAGCGGGCGATTGTATCGGAGGCAATTCACCGGGGGCGGGGGGACGCGCGGATGAAGGTGCGGCTGCACCAGGGGCTGACGGCGGCGCAGCGGCACGAGGCGGCGGCGCTCTACTGGCGGGCCTTCGGCGCGAAGCTGGGCCGGGTGATGGGGCCCGAAGCCAAGGCTCTGGCCTTCATCGAGCGGGTGATCGACCCGGGCCATGTGATCGCGGCGGTGGATGGGCGCGGCCATGTGCTGGGGGTGATCGGTTTTCGCACCACCAAGGGCGCCTTTGTCGGCGGCGACCGCGCCGATCTGCGGGCGGTCTATGGCCGGTTTGGCGCCTTCTGGCGGGGGGTTGCGCTGCAGGCCTTGGCGCAGGATCTGGCGCGCGAGACGCTTTGCGTCGACGGCTTTGCGGTGGCCGAGCCCTTGCGCGGCCAGGGGCTGGGCGCGGCGCTGATCGAGGCGCTGTGCGCCGAGGCGCAGGCGCGCGGCTACCGGATCGTGCGTCTTGACGTGGTGGATGAAAACCTGCGCGCCCGGGCGCTTTATGACCGGCTGGGCTTTGCTGTCACCGGCCGCGTCGATCGCTGGCTGACGGCGGTTGTCTTTGGTTACCGCACCGCGGTGGCGATGGAGCGGCGCCTGTGAACGGCCGGGCGAGGGGGGGGTATTTCGCCTCGGCTGCGCCGAGGCGACCCGCCGGGGGCTCCGCCCCCGGACCCCCGGGATATTTGGACCAAGGTGAAAGAGGGGGTGGGGCACAAGCCGGACAGAGCCGATCACGACTCTGCAAAGCCTTCTTTTTCTTGGCGCAAATACGCTGGGGGGTCCGGGGGGCTTCGCCCCCCCCGGCGGGTCGCCGCGCGCCAGCGTGGCGAAATCTGCCTGCCCGTCAGATCGACAGGCAGATGTATTTCAGCTCAAGGTAATCCTCGACGCCATGATGGCTGCCCTCGCGGCCAAGGCCCGATTGCTTGACGCCGCCAAACGGCGCCACCTCGGTCGAGATGATCCCGGTGTTCACGCCGACGATGCCATATTCCAGCCCCTCCTGCACCCGGGTGATCCGGCCGATGTCGCGGGCGTAGAAATACGACGCCAGACCGAAGATCGTGGCATTGGCCTTTTCGATCACCTCGGCCTCGGTCTCGAACTTGAACAAGGGCGCGACCGGGCCGAAGGTTTCCTCGGTCGCCACTTTCATCTCCTGCGTGACGCCGGTGACGACGGTCGGCTGGAAGAAGGTGCCGCCGAGTTCATGCCGCGCGCCGCCGGTGACGATGGTGCCGCCGCCCGCCACCACATCGGCGATATGCTCTTCGACCTTCTCGACCGCATCGGCCGAGATCAGCGGCCCGGTGGTCACGCCGTCCTTCAGACCGTCGCCGACGTTCAGCTTGCGCACCGCCGCCGCCAGTTTTTCCGCAAAGGCGTCATAAACGCCCGCCTGCACATAGATCCGGTTCGCGCAGACGCAGGTTTGCCCGTTGTTGCGGAACTTCGACATCATCGCGCCCTCGACCGCCGCATCCAGATCGGCGTCGTCAAAGACGATGAAGGGCGCGTTGCCGCCCAGCTCCATCGAGCATTTCATCACCTGTTCCGCCGCCTGCCGCATCAGGATGCGCCCGACCTCGGTCGAGCCGGTGAAGGTCAGCTTCCGCACCGCATGATTTTCGCAGAATTCCTTGCCGATATCCGAGGCGCGCGAGGAGGTGATGACCGAGAGAATCCCCTTCGGCAGACCGGCGCGCTCGCCCAGAAGCCCCATCGCCAGCGCCGAAAGCGGCGTTTCCGAGGCCGGGCGGCAGACGAAGCCGCAACCCACCGCGATCGCGGGGCCGGCCTTGCGCGCGATCATCGCATTCGGGAAGTTCCAGGGCGTGATACTGCCCACCACCCCGATCGGCTGTTTCAGCACGGTGATGCGCTTGTCGCGCATGTGGCCCGGGATCGTCTCGCCGTAGATGCGCTTGGCTTCCTCGCCGAACCATTCGATGAAGGAGGCGCCATAGGCGATCTCGCCGCGGGCTTCGGGCAGGGGCTTGCCCATTTCCGCGGTCAGGATCAGCGCCAGATCCTCCTGGTTCGCCATCATCAGCTCGAACCATTTGCGCATCACCGCGGCGCGTTCCTTGCCGGTGCGGGCAGCCCAGTCCTTCATCGCCACTTCGGCGGCCTTGATCGCGCGGGCGGTTTCCACCCGGCTCAGGTCCGGCACGGTGCAGATCACGTCGCCCCGGGCCGGGTTCGTCACCCCGAAGGTCTTGCCGTCATCGGCATCGACCCAGTCCCCGGCGACAAGCGCCTTGGTGACCAGAAGGCTCGGGTCCTTGAGCAGCGATTTCAGATTGGTGGCGGTGTCGAGCATGGCGCATCTCATGGTTTGAGGGATATGAGAGGGAAGCACGGGGCGGCGCGGATGTAAATTGGCCGCCGTGGAAAGAAAGGGTAAGGAAGTGACCGATCTGGACGATGCCTATGCCAATATGCCTTACATCCCCGGGGGCGCCGACTATCCGGCGCGCTGGGCCAGGGCCGCGGCCGAGTATCGCGACGAGGCGATGATGGTGCAGGTGGGCTACGGCCCCGGGGTGCGGCGGCAGATCGACCTGTTCCTGCCGATGGGGGCGCAAAAGGGGCTGATCATCTTCGTGCATGGCGGCTACTGGATGAAGTTTTCCCCGCAGGATTTCTCGCATCTGGCCAAGGGCGCGGTCGAGGCGGGCTGGGTCGTCGCGATGCCGGGCTATGATCTGGCGCCCGAGATGCGGATCGAGCAGATCACCGCGCTGATCGCGATGGCGGTGGCGGAGCTGGCGCGCCGCTTCAGCGGGCCGATCCGGCTGGTCGGTCATTCCGCGGGCGGGCATCTGGTGGCGCGGATGCTGGCGCCGGGGATGCTGCCTGAAGAGGTGGCGAAGCGGATCGAGAAGGTGGTGCCGATCTCGCCGGTCTCGGACCTTTCGCCGCTGTTGCGGACCTCGATGAACGAGACCCTGCGGCTTGATGCGGCCGAGGCCACCCGCGAGAGCCCGGTGCATCAGCCGGTGCCGGGGGTGCCCGTGCATGTCTGGGTTGGCGGGGACGAGCGTCCGGCGTTTCTGGATCAGGCGCGGGGGCTGGCCGAGGCCTGGGCCTGTCCGCTGACGATTGACCCCGGGCGGCACCATTTTGACGTGATCGAGGGGCTTGAAGGCGAAAGCCCGTTGCTGGCTGCGGTGATCGGTTAGGGGGGCTCTGCCCCCCGCTGCGCCCCCCCCCCGGGATATTTGCGCCAAGGTGAAAGGGCAGGGTCAGGAGAGATTTTGCCAGCTGGGTTGCCGGTCGCCCGGATGGGGCGTGGCGGCGAAGACCGCGCGGGCGATGGCGCGGGCAAGGCAGGCGCTGGCGGCATGGCCAAGCTGGAATGGATCGGTGAGCGGATCGGCGAGGGGCCGCGCGCCGGTTGCCGCGGCGAAGACCAGATCGCCATCGAGCGGCGTATGGCTGGGCACCAGCGCCCGGGCCATGCCGTCATGCGCGGCGACGGCCAGCCGATGCGCCTGTGCCTTGGTCAGCGCCGCGTCGGTCGCGACGATGGCGATGGTCGTGGCCTCGCCCATGCGTTTCATCGGCAAGGGGTCGGCTTGGGCGGGGTAACGGGGCGCGGGGCCGAGGCCGCCGAATTCGTCGCCGATTTCCCAGGGCGCGGCCCAGAAATGCCGGGTCTCGCCCACGGTGGCCGAGCCGAGCGCATTCACCGCGACCAGCGCGCCCACGGTGAAGCCGCTGTCGAGCACCGCCGAGGCCGAGCCGAGCCCGCCCTTGAGGTTCCCCGTCAGGGCGCCAAAGCCCGCCCCTGCCGAGCCGATCGCGAAATCTTCCGCCGCCGCGGCAAGGGCGGCGCTGCCCAGCCCCGCATAGGGGTTTTCCGACCAGCCCTTGTCGCCGCCATTCAGAAGGTCAAACAGGATCGCCGCGGGCACGATCGGCACCAGCGCCGGGCCGACGGCAAAGCCCCGCCCCATCGCCCGCAGCCCCGCCATCACCCCCGAGGCGGCATCAAGGCCGAAGGCCGAGCCGCCCGAGAGCACCAGCGCATCGACGCTTTCAACCAGCTTGTCGGGGGCGAGCAGGTCGGTTTCCCGCGTGCCCGGCGCGCCGCCCATCACATGCACGGCGGCGGTGAAGGGGCGGCCCGCCGTCAGAACCGTGACGCCCGAACGCAGCGCCGTGTCATGCGCATTGCCGACCCGCAGCCCGGCGACATCGGTGATCAGATTACGGGGTCCGGGTCTCATGCCTTTGAATCCTCCAAAATCATCCGTGCGGCTTTCTCGGCGATCATCATCACCGGCGCGGCGGTGTTGCCCGAGGGGATCGTCGGCATCACCGAGGCATCGGCGATGCGCAGCCCCCCGAGCCCGCGCAGACGCAACCGCGGATCGACGACGGCCGCCGCATCCGGCCCCATCCGGCAGGTGCCGACCGGGTGAAAGATCGTCGTGCCGATATCGCCCGCGGCTTTCACCAGATCGTCCTCGGTCTGGGCGGCCTCGCCGGGCAGGTATTCGCCGCGGGCGAAGCGGGCAAAGGCCGGTTGCGCCGCGATCTTGCGGGTCAACCGCAGGCTTTCGGCCGCCACGCGCCGGTCGGTTGCGGTTGACAGGTAATTCGGCGCGATCACCGGCGGGCTGCGGAAATCCGGCCCGCGCAGATGGCTTTCGCCGCGACTGTCGGGGCGCAGGTTGCACACGCTGGCCGTCATCGCCGGGAACGGATGCAGTGGATCGCCGAATTTATCGAGGCTCACCGGCTGCAGATGCCATTCCAGATCCGGGGTTTCCCGGTCGGGGAAAGAGCGGGCGAAGATCCCCGCCTGGCTGGGCGACATCGCCATCGGACCGGAGCGGAACGCCGCATATTCGGCCGCGATCTTCGCCTTGCCCCAAAGCGTCGCGGCCATGGTGTTGAGCGTCTTCA
Source organism: Rhodobacter capsulatus (assembly GCF_052363185.1). GTDB lineage: Bacteria > Pseudomonadota > Alphaproteobacteria > Rhodobacterales > Rhodobacteraceae > Rhodobacter > Rhodobacter capsulatus_E. The sequence goes on from NZ_CP198955.1 coordinate 429,487, forward strand.
CCCCCGCCACCTTGAAGATCATCCGCAATTGCAGATGGTCTTGCAGGTTCCGGCCCACCCCGGGGGCCGCAAGCTGCTGTGCGATCCCGTTTGCCGCCAGAATCGCGGGATCGCCAATTCCCGAAAGTTCAAGAATTTGCGGCGTGCCGATGGCGCCTGCCGCCAGCACCACCTCGGTCGCCTGAACCTGATGCGCCGCGCCGCCCAGATGATAGCGCAGGCCGGTCACCCGCCCCTCGGAGATCTCCAGCCGTTCCACCTGCGCGCCGGTCAGCACGCGCAGGTTCGGCCGCGTCCTCACCGGCTTGAGGAACGCCGAGGCGGCCGACCAGCGCCAGCCGTTCTTTTGCGTGACGTCGAAATAGCCCGCGCCCTCGTTGGTGCCGCGGTTGAAATCCTCGGTCCGGGGAATGCCCGCCTGTTCGGCCGCTTCCAGAAAAGCATCGAGCACGTCCCAGCGCACCCGCGCCCGTTCGACCCGCAGGGGACCGCCCGCGCCATGCAGATCATCGGCGCCGCGGTGGTAATCTTCGTGATCGCGGAAAAGCGGCAGCACATCCGCCCAGCCCCAGCCGGTGCAGCCCCTCTGCGCCCAGCCGTCGTAATCGCGCGCCTGACCGCGCATGTAGATCATGCCGTTGATCGCGGAACAGCCGCCCAAGATACGCCCGCGCGGGTAAAGCAGGCTGCGCCCGTTCAGCCCCGGCTCGGCTTCGGTGCGAAAGCCCCAGTCGGTGCGGGGATTGCCGATGCAGTAAAGATACCCCACGGGGATATGCACCAAGGGGTAGCTGTCGCGCCCGCCCGCCTCGAGCAGCAGCACCCGGTTGCGCGGATCGGCGCTGAGCCGGTTCGCCAGAACGCAGCCCGCGCTGCCCGCGCCGACGATGACGTAATCGTATCTTTCCATGCGCATTTCCCCCCGAGGTTGATCTTCTCAGCCGCGCTGCGCCCGCGCAAGGGCGCTTGCATTTTCCGGGCCAAGCCTGTCAGATGGGGCCTTCGAAACGGGCCCGATGATGATCCGCTACACCCTCAAATGCGACAAGGAGCACAGCTTCGACAGCTGGTTCGCCTCGGCTGCGGCCTTCGAGGCCCTGCAGGCGCGCGGCATGGTCAGCTGCACCATCTGCGGCTCGACTGCGGTGGAAAAGGCGCTGATGGTGCCCGCCGTGCGCCCCGCCCGCAAGGCGGCCAAGCCGCCCGCGACCGAAACGCCGCTGAGCGCGCCGCAAACCGGCATGGAGGAGGCCTTTGCCGCGATGCGTCAGGCGGTGGAGGCGAATTCCGATTATGTCGGCGTCAATTTCGTCTCCGAGGCGCGGGCGATGCACGAGGGCGCCAAGCCCGAACGCGCGATCCATGGCGAGGCCCGGCTCGACGAGGCCAAGGCGCTTCTGGATGACGGTATCCCCGTGATGCCGCTGCCCTTTTTGCCCAAAAGGTCGCGGAATTGATTCAGGTCCTTGCGCTTGCCTGAACGCTGGCCATGATGGCCGGACAGGAGGCGACCATGACAGTTCTCATCACCGGGGCGAACCGCGGCATCGGCGCCGCGCTTCTGGCCCATTACCGCCACACCGACACCGCGGCCTTCGGCACCGCGCGCAATCCCGAGGGCGATCTCTTGCCGCTCGACGTCACCCAGCCCGACAGCGTCAAGGAACTGGCGCGGCGGCTGAACGGGCTGCCGATCGGGCTTCTGGTCTGCAATGCCGGGGTCTATGCCGATCTGGGGCAATCGCTGGAAAACGGCTATGCGCCGATGCTTTGGGCGCGCAGTTTCTCGACCAACGTGATGGGCGTGTTCCTGACGATTCAGGCGCTGTTGCCGAACCTGCGCGCGGCGCATGGCAAGGTGGCGATCCTGTCCTCGGCGATGGGGTCGGATGCCCGCGCGCCCGGCGGCAGCTACATCTACCGCGCGTCGAAGGCGGCGGTGCTGAACCTTGGCCGCAATCTTGCCGCCGATCTGCGCCCCGAGGGGATCGCGGTCGGCATCTATCACCCCGGCTGGGTCAAGACCGACATGGGCGGGCCGAAAGCCGAGATCACCGTGGCGCAATCGGTGGCCGGTCTGACGACACGGTTCGATGCGCTGAACCTGACCAATTCGGGCTGTTTCGAAAGCTATGACGGGGCGGTGATTCCGTTCTGAGCCGCGATTCGAAAGGCGGACGGCCCTGCCCGCGGGCATCGGCCGTCCGCCCCGATCCGTCCGAAACGCCCTTGTCAGCCGTTGCCCCCTTTGGCATTCTTGCCCCGAGCCGTGGCGATGGCGTCGCCACAGGGCAGTGCCCGATGCTTGCGGGGTTCCCCCCGCTTACGTCCTGAACGCCGGGATCTTTCGGGGTCCCACGGGCCCAAAGGACAGATCATGCAACGACCCGAATTCTATACCTGCGAAAACGGCCCCAAGGCGGTGCTGCCTTTCGACGCCGCCGAATATGACGCCCGCCTTGCAGGGCTGCGCGACATCCTGGAGCTGCACAGCCTCGATGCCGTGCTGCTGACCTCGATGCACAACATCGCCTATTACTCGGGCTTTCTTTACTGCAGCTTCGGGCGCCCCTACGGTCTGGTGGTGACGCGCGACCGATCCGTGGTGATCTCGGCGGGGATCGACGCGGGGCAGCCCTGGCGGCGCTGCCATGGCGAAAGCCTGACCTATACCGACTGGGCGCGCGACAATTACTGGCGCGCGGTCGCCCATGTGATCGGCACCGGCAAGGCGGTGGGCTGCGAGGCCGATCATCTGACGATGCTGAACGCGGAGAAGTTCAGCCATTTCCTGAAACCGAAGCGCGGATTGGACATTGCTCCGGCGACGATGACGCAAAGGATGGTGAAATCGCCTGCCGAAATCGCCCTGATCACCCACGGCGCCGCGGTGGCCGATGTGGGTGGCTTTGCGATCCGCGACACGATCAAGGCAGGCCTGCGCGAGATTGACGTGGCGATGGCGGGCCGCGACGCGATGGAGGTCGAAATCGCCAAGCGCTTCCCCGAGGCCGAATACCGCGATACCTGGGTCTGGTTCCAGTCCGGGCTGAACACCGATGGCGCGCACAATCCGGTGACGGGGCGGGTGCTGAAACACGGCGACATTCTCAGCCTCAACTGCTTCCCGATGATCTCGGGCTATTACACCGCGCTGGAACGCACGATGTTCCTGGGCGCGGTCGATCCGGCCAGCCTGAAGATCTGGGAGGCGAACGTGGCCGCGCATGAATACGGCATGTCGCTTCTGGTTCCGGGCGCCGTATGTTCCGAGGTGACGCAGAAGATCAACGCCTTCTTTGCAGACCGCGACCTGCTGCAGTATCGCACCTTCGGCTATGGCCATTCCTTCGGCGTGCTGTCGCATTACTACGGCCGCGAGGCGGGGCTTGAACTGCGCGAAGATATCGACACCGTGCTGGAACCCGGCATGGTGATTTCGATGGAGCCGATGCTGACCCTGCCCGAGGGCCTGCCCGGCGCGGGCGGTTACCGCGAACACGACATTCTGGTGATCGGCGAAACCGGCGCCGAGGACATCACGAAATATCCCTATGGCCCCGGCTTCAACGTCATCGGCTGAACAAGGGGGCGGCGAAAGCCGCCCCTTTCGCCACAAGCCCGCGGAATCTTCACGATTTTTCACGGTCCCGTCAGCGCGGGGCTTGACCTTGCGGCGGTGCGGCCCCCTGATCGCGGTCAATACTCCGCGTTTGCGGGGGGATTCGCTCATTTCTCGACAGGTGCTGCCCCGTGTCCCGTCTACCGTTTCGATTCCATGCCCCGCTTGCGGGGGTTCTGGCCCTTGTCCTTCTGGCGGGCTGCGCGGCCGATCCCAAGGCCGTCGCCAATGCGCCGCTGCGGGGCGTGCCGCTGGAATATCAGGCCCGCCCCGATGGGGAGCGCGTCGTGCCCGCGGTCAACCCGGTCTATCTGACCGAACGCAACCGCCGTCGCTGGGTCGAGTATGCCGGGCCCGAGGGCAAGGACACGATCGTCATCGACCCCTATGCGCGGCTGCTCTATCACGTCGTCGAACCGGGCAAGGCGATGCGCTTCGGCATTGCCGTGGGCAAGGCCGGCCGGGGCTTTTCGGGCAATGCCGTCGTCGGCCGCAAGGAGAGCTATCCCTCCTGGCAACCGACCGCGCGGATGGTGCGTGCCGATCCGGCGCTGTATGGGCCGCTGGCGGGCGGGCTGCGCGGCGGGCTTGACAACCCCTTGGGCGCACGGGCGCTTTATCTCTATCGCAACGGCCGCGACACCTATTACCGCATCCATGGCACGATGGACCCGAGCTCGATCGGCAAGGCCACCTCGGCGGGCTGCATCCGGCTGTTCAACCAGGACATCATCGACATGTTCGACGAGGCGCCGATGGGCACCCGCGTCAAGGTCCGCAGCCGCGCCGAAAGCCTGGCGCTGGAAGGCCCGATGCACGAGCTGCACACCGGCTATGTCGTTCCCGAGGCCGAGGTCGAGCTGATCGCCGCCGATCAGGCCGCCTGGGAAGCCGGTCAGATCGTCGATCCGGCGGTGCTGGAGGCGCAGCAGCACGACGCCGCGGTGGCCGCTGCCCGGCTGGCGGGCGCCGGAAACTGAACGCAGGGGGCGACACCCGACCCCGGCGCGCCCGTGCTGCGGCGGCCGGGGCTCCGCCCCGGACCCCGGGATATTTGCACCAAGGTGAAACGGGCAGGCAGGCCCGGTTGGCGGCCTCGGCCGATGCTGCGTCGCGGCGTTGTCACTTTGCATTTACGGAAGGGAACGGGTAGGAAGCGTCCGAGGAAGAGGGAGGTGACCATGAGTGCGACCGCAAGCCTGAAACGGCTGATGCCTTCGGATATTCTGGCGCTGAAGGGCCAGGCGCCGGTGGTGGTGCTGACCGCCTATACGACGCCCGTCGCGCGGCTGGCCGATCCGGCCTGTGACGTGCTGCTGGTCGGCGATTCGGTGGGGATGGTGCTGCATGGCCTGCCCTCGACCCTGGGCGTGACGCTGGAGATGATGATCCTGCACGGCCGGGCGGTGATGCGCGGATCGGAGCGGGCGCTGGTGGTCATCGACATGCCCTTTGGCAGCTACGAGGAAGGGCCGGAGCAGGCCTTCCGCAATGCGGCGCGGCTGATGGCGGAAACCGGCGCCGGGGCGGTGAAGCTGGAAGGCGGCGTGCATATGGCCGAGACGATCGCCTTTCTGGTCGCCCGCGGCATTCCGGTGATGGCGCATATCGGCCTCACGCCGCAATCGGTGAACACGCTGGGCGGCTACAAGGTGCAGGGCCGCGGCGCGGGACGCGACCGGCTGAAGGCCGATGCGCTGGCGGTGACCGAGGCGGGGGCGTTTTCGGTGGTGCTGGAAAAGGTGCCCGCGGCACTGGCGGGCGAGATTTCGGCGATGATCGCGATTCCGACGATCGGCATCGGCGCCGGGGTCGATTGCGACGGTCAGGTGCTGGTGATCGACGACATGCTGGGCCTCTTCACCGATTTCCGGCCGAAATTCGTCAAACGCTACGCAGAGCTGGGCCAAACCGCCGCCGAGGCGGTCGCCGCCTATGCCAGCGAGGTCCGCGCGCGGACCTTCCCCACGCCGGACCATTCCTTTTTCGACGAGGTGAAGAAATGACGCAAGTGATCCGCACCTCGGACGAGCTGCGCGAGAAGGTGGCGACCTGGAAGCGCTCGGGGATGCTGGTCGGTGTCGTGCCGACAATGGGGGCGCTGCATGACGGCCACATGTCCCTGGTGCGCGAGGCCCGCAAGCAATCCGACCGGGTGATCGTGACGATCTTCGTCAACCCGATGCAGTTCAACAACAAGGACGATCTGGAGAAATACCCCCGCGACGAGGATCACGATCTGGCGCTGCTCGATGCCGAGGGGGTGGATGTGCTCTTCGCGCCGGGCGTGCAGGAGGTCTATCCGGATGGTTTCGCCACGGTGGTTTCGGTCTCGGGCGTGTCGGAACCGCTGGAAGGCGCCTTCCGCCCCGGCCATTTCGAGGGCGTGGCCACGGTGGTGACGAAGCTTTTCGGCATGACCCAGGCGGGCCGCGCCTTCTTTGGCGAGAAGGACTGGCAGCAGGTGCAGGTGGTCAAGCGGATGGTCGAGGATCTGAACGTGCCGATCCGCATCATCCCCTGCCCGACGATCCGCGAGGAGGACGGGCTGGCGATGTCGTCGCGCAATGTGCGGCTGAGCCCGGAGCAGCGCGCGCTGGCGCCGCGGCTTCATGCGGAGATGCAAAGGGCGGCGGCGGCGATCCGCGCGGGCGCCCCGGTGGCCGCGACGCTCGACGCGGCGAAGGCCGCGATCAGCGCGGCGGGTTTCGGCGCCTGGGATTACCTCGATCTGCGCAGCGCCGAGGGGCTGCGGCCGATGACCGAGCTTTCCGAACCGGCGCGGATGCTGGCCGCCGTCTATCTGGGCGATGTGCGGCTGATCGACAATATCGCCGTGTGACAAAGGCCGGGGGCGCTGCCCCCCGACCCCCGGCGTATTTGCACCAAGAAAAAGACCATGGCTTTTCCTGGTCCAAATACGCCCTTGCGCGGGCGGGGACGGGCTCAGGCCTTTGTTCTGGATTGCAACCGATAGACGCCTTCGGGCAGGTCGAGCGCGGCCGCCAGTTCGCGCAGCTGCGCATGCGAAAAGACCACCCGCATCACCGTTTCCGTGGTGTCGTCCATCTGCTCGACCACCACGCATTCCTCGAAGGACTGGATGGTGATGTCTTCCTGCAGATAGTCGCGCGGATCGTCGCCCTCGTCGACGAGGGTGATCACGGTGGCGTCGAATTCGTGCTCGATGGTGAACATGCGATCATGCTAGCGCGGGCGGCGGCGCGGGAAAAGGGCAAACATTTCGGTGATCGGGCCGAAGGCGATTGCGCCCGGACGCCGCCCCGCTAGTATCGGCGCATGCCCGTTCTGGTCCCGCGATCCATGCTGCGTTCCCTGTCTGTCCTGCTTGCCCTGCCGCTGCTGCTGGCCGCCTGCGAGGCCCCGCAACCGGGGAGGGGCGGCGCGTCTTTGCCGCGCCCCAAGGCGCCGGTGGTGACGGTCGAGGCCGGTCCCGATGCGCATACGGCGGCGGTGAATTTCCTGGCGGTGGCGCGGGACATGGAACCGCGGATCGAAACCGAATGTCTGGCCCGGACCCGGGGGCGGATGAATTGCGACTATCAGGTGATGGTCGACGAGGGCCGCGACCCGCAGCCGAATGCGTTTCAGACCCTGGATGACCGGGGCCGCCCGATCGTCGCCTTCAACCTGGCGCTGATCGCCGAGGCGCGCAACCGTGACGAGCTGGCCTTTGTCATGGGGCACGAGGCGGCGCATTACATTCTGGGCCATCTGGAGCAGAAAAGCTCGGATGCCTCCAAGGGCGCGCTGATTCTGGGGGCCCTGGCGGCGGCCCCGGGGGCGGATGCCGATGGCGTGGCCCAGGCGCGCGATTTCGGCGCGGAAATGGGCGCGCGGGCCTATTCGAAGGATTACGAACTGCAGGCCGACGCGCTGGGCACGGTGATTGCCTGGAACGCGGGCTATGACCCGGAACGCGGCGCGCTGTTCTTTACCCGGCTGCCCGATCCGGGGCACAGCTTCCTGGGCACCCATCCGGCAAATGGCGAGCGCATCGCGGTGGTGCACCGGGTCGTCACCGCGCTGCGCCGGGGCACGTTCCGCGGGTTTTGACCCCGGGCGGCGCCCAAAGGGCGGGCATCTCCTCCCGCACGCGCGGGAACACCGGCAGCCTCGCGCAAAGATTGATCTGAATCATGGCAATGCGACGCCCGCAGCGGATGCTTGATGCGACCCTGCCCGGAACAAGGAAGTGCCCATGCTCGGACGCAAGACCCTCAATCGGCATGCCGCCCTGATGAACCGCATGGCGCAGGCCCTTGGCGTCAATCTCACCGAGATGATGCTGCAGGGCAAGCTGGGCGGCGAGGACTGGCGCGAGGCGGTGGTGCGCTGTGCCGGATGTGCCGAGCCGACCGAATGCCTGCACTGGCTTTCGGCGCGGGACGACGACTCCGGTCGGGCCCGGCAGGCGGCAGAGGCGCCGGACTATTGCGCCAACCGCGAGATGATGGCCCGCCTGCGCGCGGCCTTGACGACGGAACAGGTTCTTGCAGATGCCGAAGGAGGCAAGTGATGGGCATTCAGGGCAATATTGATCTCTATTTCTGGATCGCCCGTGGCATGGCGCGGCGGATGGGGGTGAACCTGACCGATGCGATGCATGACGGTCTGCTGACGCAGGCGGATTTCGCGCAGATGATCAACATGTGCCGGTCCTGCGCCGGGTCGGACGGCTGCCTGACCTTCCTGTCGGAACCGTCCGAAGAGCGCGGCTCGGCGCCGGACTGGTGCGGCAATGGCAATGTGCTGCGCGAATTGAGCGGGATGTGCTGAGCCCGGCAGGCGATCCCGCCGCCGGATCGCCTATTGGCTGGCCAGATAGGCCGTCACCGCCGGGCGCACGGATTGCGCGCCGCCGTTGCGGGCCGCGTCGATCACCGCTTTCAGCTCGGTCAGATCGGCGCGGCGCAAAAAGATGCTTGACCGGCCCGATCGAGGCCGGGCGCATCGAGAGCGTGCGGATGCCCAGCGCGGCAAAGGTCAGCGCCTCGATCGGGCGGCCCGCATCCTCGCCGCAAAAGCTGAGCGCGGTGTCATTGGCGACGCAGCGCGCGATGATCTTTTTCGATGAAGCGCAGGAAGCTGGTGTCCAGCGTGTCATAGCGCCGCCGCACCCGTTCGTTTTCGCGGTCGGCGGCAAAGAAGAACTGCTTCAGGTCGTTGCCGCCGATCGAGATGAAATCGCAGCCGGCAAAGAAACTGTCGGGCGCAAAGGCGAGCGAGGGCGTCTCCAGCATCGCCCCCACCCGCAGATCCGAGGGCACAGGCCGGCCAAGCGTCGCCTCGCGGTCGATTTCGCGCAGAAGCGTGGCTTTCGCCGCGTTGAATTCGTCGGGCGTGGCGACAAAGGGGAACATGACCGACAAGGGCCGCCCCTCTGACGCGCGGATCAGCGCCTGCAGCTGCATCCGCAGCACGCCGGGCTTGTCCAAGCCCAGCCGGATCGCCCGCCAGCCCATTGCCGGGTTCGGTTCCTCCTGCGGCTTCATGTAGGGCAGAACCTTGTCCGAGCCGATGTCGAGGGTGCGGAACTGCACCTTCGCCCCCTGCGCCGCGTCGATCACCCGCTTGTAAAGCGCCGCCAATTCCCCCCGCCGCGGCACGCGCGAGCGGATCAGGAATTGCAATTCGGTCCGGAACAGCCCGACGCCATCGGCGCCCGAACCGCGCAGCGAGGGCAGATCGGCCATCAGCCCGGCGTTCATCATCAGGCTGACGCGGTTGCCCGCCCGGTCCACCGCGGGCTGGTTGCGCAGATCGGCGTAGCGTTTCTGCGCCTCGGCCTGCATCGCGATCTTGTCGCGAAAGGCGGCGGCCACGCTTTCCTCGGGGCGCAGGTGCACGATGCCCTGATCGCCATCGACCAGAATCGCATCGCCGTTCAGCGCCTCGTTGGTGAGGCGCGCCGCATGGATCACCAGCGGAATCGCCAGCGCCCGGGCGACGATGGCGGCATGCGAGCCGACCGAGCCTTCCTCCAGCACCACACCCTTCAGCTTGCGGCCGTAATCCAGCAACTCGGCCGGGCCGATGTTGCGCGCCACCAGCACCGGGTTTTCCGGCAGTTCGGCGCCGGTGTCCTTGCCCTGCCCGGTCAAAAGCCGCAACAGCCGGTTCGACAGGTCGTCCAGATCATGCAGCCGTTCGCGCAGGTAAGCATCGGTGGATTGCTCCAGCCGCGCCCGCGCCGTCGATTGTTCCTTTTCCACCGCGGCTTCGGCGGACAGGCCAAGGTCGATGTCCTCGCTCATCCGGCGGACCCAGCCGCGCGAATGGGCCAGCATCTTGTAGGCTTCCAGAACCTGCCGCTGTTCCTTGTCCATGCTGGCCGAGCCGATCAGCATGTCGTCGATCTGCGCCTGCAGCGTCGAGACCGCCTCGTCCAGCCGGGCCTTTTCCGCATCGGGATCATCGCCGACCGGGTTCGTCACCACCACGCGCGGCTCGTGCAGCCAGACCCGGCCCTCGGCCGCGCCCTCCTGACCGGTCGAGCCGCGGAACATCACGGGGAAGCGATGCGCCGCGCCGATGCCGCCCTGATCGCCGGTAAAGGCGCCCAGTTCGGTCATTTCCGCCAGCACCATCGCGACGACTTCCAGCCCGTAGACCTCGTCGTCGGAGAAAAGCCGCGCCTCGCGCGATTGCACGACCAGAACCCCCAGCTTCTCGCCGACGCGCTGGATCGGCACGCCAAGGAAGCTGGAATAGATCTCTTCGCCGGTTTCCGGCATGTAGCGGAAACCGGGCTCGGCGGGGGCATTGGCGGTATTCGCGGGCTGGCCGGTGCGGGCAACGCGGCCCACCAGACCCTCGCCCAGCCGCATCCGGGTCTTGTGCACGGCCTCGGGGTTCAGCCCCTCGGTCGCGCAAAGCTCCAGCGTTTCGGGATCGCGGAACAGATAGATCGAGCAGACCTGCGTGCGCATCGAATGGGCGATCAGATGGGTGATCCGGTCCAGCCGGTCCTGTCCGTCGCCGGGGGTGGCCAAAGTATCGCGCAACCGGCGCAACAGCGTGCGGCTGTCACTTTCGCTGCGATCCACCATGGCCTAGACGCCCCCGTTTCCCAGAGGCCTGATCCTTCGGGTCAGGCCTTCTCCAACTCGAACGCATCATGGAGGGCCTGCACGGCCAGTTCCATATATTTCCGATCAATCAGCACGGAAATCTTGATCTCCGAGGTCGAGATCACCTTGATGTTGATGTTTTCCGCGGCAAGCGCCTCGAAGGTGCGCGCGGCGACGCCCACTTGCGACCGCATGCCGATGCCGACGACCGAGACCTTGGCGACATCGGTGTCGATGATCAGCTCGTCATATTTGATCTTGCCCGCGGTCCTGGCATCTTCCAGCGCCTTTTGCGCCCGGGCCACCTGATTGATCGGGCAGGAAAAGGTCATGTCGGTGACGGCGCCCGGGTGGTTGTCGTCATAATCCTTTTCCGAGATGTTCTGCACGATCATGTCCACGTTCACGCCGGCTTCGGACAGCGGCCCGAAGATCGCCTGCGCGACGCCGGGGCGGTCTTCGATGGTGAAGAGGGTGATCTTGGCCTCGTCGCGCGAATAGGCGACCCCCGAGACGACTTTCGATTCCATGATTTCATCCTCCCCGCAGACAAGGGTTCCTGAAGTTTCGTCGGTTTCCTCGAAGGAGGACAGCACCCGCAGCCGCACGCCAAAGCGCATCGCCAGTTCCACCGACCGCGTTTGCAGCACCTTGGCGCCAAGGCTGGCGAGTTCCAGCATTTCCTCGAAGGCGATCTTGTCAAGCTTGCGCGCCTTCGAGCTGATCCGCGGATCGGTGGTGTAAACCCCATCCACATCGGTGTAGATGTCGCAGCGTTCCGCGTCGAAAGCGGCGGCAAAGGCCACCGCCGTCGTGTCGGACCCGCCACGGCCCAGCGTGGTGATGCGGTTTTCCGCCGACAGGCCCTGGAAGCCCGCGACGACCGCGACCTTCATGCCTTCGGCGAATTTCGTGTCGATATTCTCGCGCGGGATCGACTTGAACCGGGCCGAGCCATGCGCCGAGGTGGTGTTGATCGGCACCTGCCAGCCCTGCCAGCTGCGCGCCGGGATGCCCATTTCCTGCAGCCGCAGGGCCATCAGACCGGCGGTGACGTTTTCGCCGCTGGCCACCACGGCATCATATTCGCGGGCGTCATACAGGGGCGAGGTGCCCTCGACCCAGCCGACCAGCTCGTTCGTCTTGCCCGACATCGCCGAGACGATCACGATGACATCGTAGCCACGGTCGACCTCGCGCTTGACCTTCGTCGCCGCATTCGCGATGCGGTCGAGATCCGCCACCGAGGTGCCGCCGAATTTCATCACGAGAAGCGGCATCTTCCCCCCCAATTCTGGTCCGGACCCTGCGCCCGGCGTCGCGCTTCTGCTATCGGAAGGGGGCGAAGCTTGCAAGGGTTTGCCTGCGGCCAAACGCCCGCGGGCCTGTCATGGCCGCGTCATTCCCCTGTCATGCGCGCCGGGCAGACTTGCGACCGAACAGGGCAGGAGGATGTGATGAGTCTCGATGAGGTTGAATACCGCGAAAGGCGGGCGCAGGCGCGCGGATTGCAACGCGCGCTGGAGGCTTTGCGCGACGATCTGGTGCGGCGCTCGGATGCGACGATGGAGGGCTGGGAGGGGCTGGTGCGGCGCCCGGAATTCCTGCCCTCGGCGCGCAATCTGGCCGATTATCTGGCGCTGCGGCGCGGCGATCTGGTGCCGTTTCAGGCGCCCTTGGCCTCGCTTGGCCTCTCGTCGCTTGGCCGGGCCGAGGCGCATGTCCGCCCCTCGATCGACGCGGTTCTGGCGTCCCTTGCGATGATCGGCGGCGAAGGCGTGGCAAGCTATCCTACCGTTGAAACCTTTGCCGCGGGCCCGGCGCGTCTGGCCGCCCGGCGTGATGCGCTGTTTGGGGCCCGGCGCGAGGCGCCGCGCTCGCGCGTGATGGTGACGCTGCCGACCGAGGCCGCGGTGAACCCCGATCTGGTCGGCGCGCTGATTGCCGCCGGGGCGGATTGCATGCGGATCAACTGCGCGCATGACAACCCCGATGTCTGGGCGGCGATGATCGGTCAGGTCCGCCATGCGGCGATGAAGGCCGGGCGGCGGGTGCCGGTGCAGATGGACATCGAAGGCCCGAAGCTGCGGGTCGAGGCTTTGTCGGAAAGCGTCGAGGAGACCGGGCGTCTGTTCGAGGGCGACCGGTTCGAAGTGGTCGAGACGCTGGCCCATGACGCCGATCTGCCGCAGGTGCGGCTTTCGCATCCGGCGCTGATGGAGGCGATGGCCGAGGGCGGCGCGATCTGGATCAACGATGGCAAGCTGCGGGCGAAGATCCTCAAGGTGCGGCCGGGCAAAGTGCTGGCCGAGGTGACCTCGACCCCGTCGAAAGGGGCGAAGATCAAGGTCGAAAAGGGGGTGAACCTGCCCGGCGTCGATCTGCGCGTGCCCGCGCTGACCGAGACCGATCTGGGGCATCTCGATTTCGTGCTGGGTCACGCCGACATTCTGGGCTTTTCCTTCGTGCAGACGGGGGGCGATCTGCGCGCGCTCTTTGCCGAGCTTGACGCCCGGTCCGATGGCGGCACCGCGCGCGACTGGCCGGCGCTGATGCTGAAGATCGAGACGCCGCTTGCGCTGCGCAACCTGCCCGCGCTGATCGTCGAGGCCGGTGGGCGGGTGCCGGTGGGCGTGATGATCGCGCGCGGCGATCTGGCGGTGGAAATCGGTTTTGAACGGCTGAGCGAGATTCAGGAAGAAGTCCTGTGGCTCTGCGAGGCGGCCGAGGTTCCGGTGGTCTGGGCAACGCAGGTGCTGGAAGGCATGGTCAAGGAGGGTCAGGCCAGCCGGGCCGAGATGACGGACGCCGCGATGAGCCAGCGCGCCGAATGCGTGATGCTAAACAAGGGCCCACATCTGGTGCAGGCGGTGACCTTCCTCCGCGATGTGTTGATGCGGATGGACCGGCACACGTCGAAGAAATCGCCCCGGCTGGGGGCGCTGGGGCTCTGGCACGACCTTTGAGGGGACGGCCTGCCGGGCAGGCAGGCCGCGCCCGGCTCACACGTCCTTCATCAGCCGCAGCGCATCATAGATCGCCGCATGGGTGTTGCGCGCGGCCACCGCATCGCCGATCCGCACCAGCCGGAACCGGCCTTCTGCGTTCGCCACCACGGTCTGCGGCTGGCCCGTCGCCAGGGCCTCGTAATCGACACGGCCCAGGTTCGACGAGAGCGGCTTCAGCGCGAAATAAAGGTCATCAAGCGGCCTTGTGCCGTGGTTCACCACCACCTGATCGACCTCGCGCAGCCGCGTCACCGGGCCGTAATCGCTGCCCAGAACCGCCTGCAGCCGGTTGCCCGCGCGGGCGACCGAGACCAGCCGCCAGGTCACGGTGAAGGTCGTGTCCCGCCCTTGCAGCGCGCGCATGTAGGGCACAAGGTTCATCGCCATCACCTCGGGCGCAAAGGCGCGGTCGGGGGTGACGATCTCGACCTTCGCGCCGCTGGCCGAGATCAGATCCGCCGCCATCAGCCCGGCATGATCGCCCGCATCGTCAAAGATCAGCACCTCGCGGCCGGGCTTCACCGCACCGGAAAGAATGTCCCAGGTGGACACCACCAGATCATTGCCCGCCGACAAGACCTCGGTATGCGGCAGGCCGCCCGTGGCGATCACCACCTCCTCGGGGTTGGTCGCCAGCACATCCGCCACCTCGGCGAAGCTGTTGAAATGAAACGTCACGCCGTGCTTGAGGCATTGCTGATAGCGCCAGTCGGTGATCGCCGCCATCTCGCGCCGCCGCGGGTCGAGTGCGGTCAGCCGCACCTGCCCGCCGGGCTGATCGGCGGCCTCGAAAACGGTGACTTCATGGCCGCGTTCCGCCGCGACGCGCGCGGCCTCAAGCCCACCCGGACCGGCGCCGACGATGGTGACCCGCTTTTTCGTCAAGGCAGGCGTGATCACCTGCGGCTCGGTCAATTCGCGCCCCGTCGCCGGGTTGTGCAGACACAAAGCCATGCCGCCCTGATAGATCCGGTCAAGGCAATAATTCGCGCCGACACAGGGGCGAATGTCGTCTTCCTTGCCCGCGATCAGCTTCGCCACCAGATGCGGATCGGCCAGATGCGCCCGGGTCATGCCGACCATGTCGAGCTTGCCCGACGCGATCGCATGCCGCGCCGTCGCGATATCGGGGATCTTTGCGGCGTGGAAGGTCGGGAACCCGGTCGCGGCCCGGATCTCGCCCGCGAAATCCAGATGCGGGGCGTTGCGCATCCCTTGAATCGGAATGAGGTCCGTCAGCCCCGGATCGGTGTCGATATGGCCGCGCACGACGTTCAGGAAATCAACGAGCCCCGAGTCACGCAGGGTTTTCGACAGCGTGATCCCCTCGGCCTTGTCCATGCCGCCGGGCAGGCCCTGATCGCCGGTATAGCGCAGCCCGACGATGAAATCCGGCCCGCAGCGGCTTCGGATCGCGCCCAGAACCTCCATCGTGAAGCGCAGCCGGTTTTCCAAGCTGCCGCCATAGGGGGCGTCGAGATCATTCGTCAGCGGCGACCAGAATTGTTCCAGCAGATGGCCGTAAGCCTCCAGCTCGATGCCATCGACGCCCGCGGCCTTCATCCGCTCGGCGGCATCGGCGAAATCGCCCTTGATCCGGTCCAGATCCCAATCTTCGGCCCGCTTCGGAAAGGCCCGATGCGCCGCCTCGCGCTCGTGGCTCGGCGCCACCACCGGCAGCCAGTCTGCCTTGTCCCAGCGGGTGCGACGGCCAAGGTGGCTGAGCTGGATCATCACCGCCGCGCCGTGATCGTGGCATTCATCGACCAGCTGGCGCATCCAGCCCACCACCTCGTCCTTCCAGGCCAGGATGTTGTTGAAGACCGGCGGGCTGTCGCGCGAAATCGAGGCCGAGCCCGCCGTCATCGTCAGCGCCACCCCGGCCCGCGCGCGTTCGACATGGTAGGCGCGGTAGCGGTCCTTTGGCATGCCGTCCTCGGCATAGGCGGGCTCATGCGCGGTGATCAGGATGCGGTTGCGAAGCGTCAGGTGGCGCAGCTGGTAAGGCTGCAAAAGCGGGTCGTTCGACATCGGGGCCTCCGGGGTTCCTGACCGCAGGATTTGCGAATTGTGCACATATGTCAAGTTTGCATTCACCCATGAACATTTTCTTGAGCCCGGCCGCGGTCCGGGCTAGGGTCGATTGATGACAGAGACAAAGGACAGCGGTTGGCGCGGCTCGCGCGAAGGGTGGCTGGAGGCCGCCTGCGAGGCCTTGATCGCGGGCGGGGTCGAGGCGGTGAAGATCTTGGCCCTGGCGAAGAAACTGGGCCTGTCGCGGACCTCGTTTTACTGGTTTTTCACCGACCGCGAGGATCTGCTGGCCGCGTTGCGGGCCCGCTGGCGGGACGTCACGACCGAAGTTCTGCTTTCTGCGACAACGGCTTATGCCGAGACCGAGACCGAGGCGATGCTGAACCTGCTCGCCTGTTTCCTGTCGGGCCGCTTCGATGCGCGCTTTGAATTCGCGTTGCGCAGCTGGGGTTTTGCCGATCCCGCGGTGGCGGCCGAATTGCACGCGGCCGATGCCGAGCGGCTGGCGGCGCTTTCGGCGCTGTTGCGGCGCTGGGGGCATGCGCCCGACGATGCCGATGTGCGGGCGCGGACGATCTATCTGGTGCAGATCGGCTATATCTCGATGCAGACGCGCGAAAGCCTGGACACAAGGCTGGCGCGGATCGCGCATTATGTCGAGGTTTACACCGGCAAGCCGCCGACGGCGGCGGAACTGGCCCGGTTCGAGGCCGGGCTGCGCGCGATGCCGGGATCTGGCGGGTAAGCCGCGCCGGGAAGGCGGGCGGGGATCACCCCGCCGCCAGCCGTTTCGCCTCGGCCGCCTTCATCGCCGCATCCGAGGGCGCGATGAAGGTGTAGAACATCGGCACGACGAACAGCGTGAACATCGTCCCGATCAACAGGCCCGAGAACATCACGATCCCCATCGCCTGCCGCGCCGCCGCCCCCGCGCCATCGGCGATCACGAGCGGCACCACCGCCAGCGCCATCGCCGCCGTCGTCATCAGGATCGGCCGCAACCGGGTTTTCGCCGCCACCACGATCGCCTCGGTCCGGCCCAGCCCGTGGCTCTCGCGTTGCTGGTTGGCGAATTCGACCATCAGGATGCCGTGCTTGGTGATCAGCCCGATCAGCGTGATCAGCCCGACCTGGCTATAGATGTTCAGTGTGCCAAGCCCCAGGTTCAGCGGCAGCACCGCGCCGAAGATCGTCAGCGGAACCGACATCAGGATGATGAAGGGATCGCGGAAGCTCTCGAACTGCGCGGCCAGCACCAGATAGATCACCAGCACGGCCGCGGCAAAGGCGATCATCAGCGTGTTGCCCTGGGTCTGTTCCAGCCGTGACTGGCCGGAATAATCGAGGAAGAAGCCCTCGGGCATCACCTCGTTCGCGATCTGGATGATCGCCGCCAGACCGTCGCCCGAGGATTGCCCGGGGATCGGCAGCGCCGAAATCGTCGCCGAATTGAGCTGGTTGAACTGCTCCACCTTCGCCGCCATCGAGCCGGTGTCGATCCGCACCACGGAAGACAGCGGCACCATCTCGCCGCTGGCCGCGCGGACGAAATAGCGGCCCAGATCTTCGGGATTGCCACGGAATTCCTTGGGCACCTGCAAGATGATGTCGTAGCTGTTGGAATCGCGGTCGAATTGCGCCACCGCGCCGCCGCCGACCAGAAGGCCCAGCGTCGCCCCGATGTCCGAGACCGGCACGTTCAGCGCCGCCGCCCGGTCGCGGTCGATGGTCACGCGGATTTCGGGCGCGTCGAAGCTCAGCGAATTCTGCACGAAGATGAACTTGTGCGTGGCCTGCGCCCTTTGGCGGATTTCCTCGGCCACTTCGGCGACGCGGTCCGGCCCGTAGATCGACTGCACCACCACGGAGATCGGCAGCCCGCCCCCGGCGCCGGGCAGGGTGGGGGGGGCAAAGGCGAAGCCCTCCATGCCGGTCGAGCTGTCGATCGCCTTCTGGATGTCCTTTTGCACCTCTTCCTGAGAGCGGTCGCGGTCCGCCCATTTGTCCAGCGCCCAGATATAGATCCCCATGCTGTCCGAGCCGCCGAAACCGGCGATCGAAAAGGCGGTGCGGACCTCGGAGATGTCCTTGGTGGCCTGCCCCAGCTGGTCGATGTAATGCGCGGTGTAATCGGCCGTCGCATAGCGCGGCGCCTGCACCATGGCGATCACCGCGCCCTGATCCTCGTCGGGGGCGAGTTCGGTCGCGGTGCGCTGGAACATGAAGCCCATCGTGCCGACCAGCACCACCACGACCAGCAGCGTCACCGGCCGGTAATGCAGCGACCCCGCGACGCGGCGTTCGTAAAAGGCGGCGAAGCGGTCGAAGGTGCGGTCGACGAAGGCGGCAAAGCCGGTCGCGTGCCCCTCTTTCAGGATGCGCCCGGCCATCATCGGCGTGATCGTCAGCGCGATCACCCCCGACAGGATCACCGAGCCCGCCAGGGTGAAGGCGAATTCGCGGAACAGTGCACCCGTGACGCCGCCGGTAAAGGCCAAAGGCGACAGCACCGCGGCCAGCGTGATCGTCATCGCGACGACGGCGCCGGTGATTTCCTTCATCCCCTGCACGGCGGCGGGGATCGGTTTCATCCCCTCCTCCATGTGGCGGTGGATGTTCTCGACCACGACGATGGCATCGTCGACCACCAGCCCGATCGCCAGCACCATGGCGAGCAGCGTCAGCAGGTTGATCGAATAGCCCAGCGCCAGCAGCACCGCCATCACCCCCACCAGCGAGAGCGGAATGGTGACGATCGGCATCGCCACCGACCGGATCGAGCCAAGGAAGAGCAGGATCACCACGACGACGATGGCGACGGCCTCGGCGATGGTCTTGAACACCTCGGTGATCGAGGCCGAAATCTGCTCGGTCGTGTCATAGACCAGTTCGATCGTCATCCCCTCGGGCAGGGTGTCGGCGATCTTCGGCAGTTCCGCCCGCACCGCGGCGGCGGTGTCGAGCGGGTTGGCCGAAGGCGTCTGCGACAGGCCGATAAAGGTCCCCCGCGCGCCGTTGAAGGTGACGATCTCGCCGCTGTCATCCGAGGCAAGCTCCACCTTCGCCACGTCGCGCAGCCGCACCACCGCGTCGCCCTCGGCCCGGATCGGCAGGGCGCCGAAGGCCTCGGGGGTCTGCAGCGTCGATTTCAGCGTGATCGACTGCGTCACATATTCGTTTTCGGTCTTGCCCGGCGCGGCCAGATAGTTCGAGGCCCGGATCGCCGCCAGCACTTCCGAGGCCGTCACCCCGCGCGCGGCCAGCTTCATCGGGTCAAGCCAGACCCGCATCGCGTAGTTCGCCGCGCCGATCACCTCGATTTCCGCCACGCCCGGAATCGTCGACATTCGCGGCCGCACCACCCGTTCCAGATATTCGGTCAGCTGTTCCGTCGTCATGTTCGGGTTCAGCGCCGCCAGATACATCAGCGCGAAGGTCTGGCCGGTGCCCTTGACGATCACCGGATCCTCGGCCTCCGAGGGCAGCTGCCCGCGCACCTGCTGCACCTTCGACAGAACCTCGGTCAGGGCGGTGTCGGGGTCGGCCCCCAGCTTCATGTTGACCGAAACCTGCGACACCGAGGGCATCGAGCTCGAGGTCACATAGTCGATGTTTTCCGTGGTGGCGACCGCGGCCGAGATCGGCGCGGTGATGAAGCCCTGGATCAGCTCGGGGGCGGCGCCGGGATAGGTGGTGGTGATGGTGACGACGGTCTCGTCCACCTTCGGATATTGCCGCACCGGCAGGCTCATGAAGGCCTGAAAGCCCAGAAGCAGCATGAAGGCGCCCAGCACCATCGACAGGACGGGGCGACGGATGAAGAGTTCGGAAAAATGCATCCCGCGGCCCTCAGTTCCCGCCCGCCGAGGGCAGGGCTTGCGACGTGTCAAGGGTGACCAGCGCGCCCGAGGACAGCTTGTTCTGCCCCGCGTTCACCACCTGATCGCCCGGCTCAAGACCGGTGCGGATCTCGACCTTGTCGTCGAAATGCCGCCCCACCTTGATGAAGACCTGCCGCGCCCGCAGCTCTTCCGTCTCGGCACCCTCGGGTTTTTCCTTGCGCACGACAAAGACGCTGTCGCCGTAAAGGCTGGACGAAACGACGGTTTGCGGCAGCGCGATCACGTCCTTTTCGACCGGCAGCGCCACGCGCACCCGCAGGAACTGGCCGGGCGTCAGCTTTTCGCCCTCGTTCGGCACATCTGCGCGCAACGTCACCAGCCGCGAATTCGGGTCGATCTTCGGTTCGATGCCGGTGATCTTGCCCACGGCCGAGACATCGCCCACTTCCGAGGTGACGGTGACCGCCATTCCGGGCGTGACCAGCGCGGCATCGCTTTCGGTCAGGGTGAAATCGACCCGCATCCCCGAGCGGTCCTGCAGCGTCGCATAGGTCGTGCCCGCGGCGACGTAAGAGCCGACCTCGATCTTCGGAATCCCGATCGTGCCCGCAAAGGGCGCGGTCAGCTGCTTGGTCGACAGCGTCGCTTCCAGTTTCGCCACGGTGGCGCGGGCCTCGATCGCTGCGGCTTCCGCCTCGTCCAGTGCCGAGGTCGCCGAAACGCCCTTCAGCCGCAATTCCTTGGCGCGGGCCAGCGCGGTTTCCGCCAGCGTCAGCGCCGCCCGCGCGGCCTCCAGATCGGCGCGTTCCTGCCGGTCGTCGATCTGCACCAGCGCCTGACCCTTTTCGACGCGGTCATTCGCGGTGAAGCGGATTTCGCGCACGATGCCCGCGGCTTCGGTGGCCAGATCGGTGCCCCGCACGGCGGCGGCGGTGCCGATGGCCTCAAGCCCGGGCTGCCAGTCGGCCGCCGTCACCTCGGTCACCGAAACCGCGACCGGCGGGGCCTTCATGTTGGCGAAGATGCCGGCGATCATCTTTCCGACGAACAGGTTGTAGCCGATGATGCCCCCGGCCACGATGACAAGGGCGACGATGGCGATGAGCAGGCGTTTGATCATGGGCGGCTCCGCAGGCGCGACGTGGGATGGCGCGACGAAAGCCACGCCAACCCCGCCCGGGCAGCGGCCGGAGCGGGGTCGTTTTCAGCGCTCAAGATGTGGTGCGCAGGGCCGAAAGACAAGCCGCCCGATCCTTGCATTTCCGCACAGTTGCAGCGCGGCCCCGGTTCGCGGCCCGCGGCGCGGAAACTGCGTGCCAGCCGTGCCGAATCTGCTGCCCCAACGGGTGACATTAACCAATGCTTAACCATGACCGGAGATGCTGGGCCAAGCCGAAAGGAGGCTGCGATGCAGGCCGATCCGATTGCCCCCGCCCCGTTCCTGTCAACGCCGGTGCTGTTCGTTCTGGTGCTGGCGGTGCTGCTCTCGGCCTGCGGGGTCTCGCCCGCGCCGCCGTTCTTCGGGGCCACCCGGCATGATGTCACGCTGCAGGGCTATCGCTTCGCCGTTCTGGTGAAAGGCGAAAACGCCGAGGTGATCCGGCTGGGCTATCTGACGCGCGCCCAGCGCCGGGCGGTGCCGGGGCTGATGATCGTGGCGGCGGAACAGGCCTCGGGCTGCAAGGTCACCGGGCCCGCGGTGGGGATCTACCGCTCGCCCTCGCTGCCGGGCGACACTGGCGAGGCGCGGTTTGCGCTGAAATGCCCCTGACCGAGAGGGTGGACTGCGGCGTTGCGCCGACCCGGGCGCAGCGTCCACGGCGCCGGACATGACCCAGATCAAGGCCGGATCACCTGCAAACATATCTTCCTTTGCATGAAACGCGCTGCACCGGAGGAACTCATGACCCGCCTTTTCGGCATCATCTATGCGCTTGTCGGCCCGACCGTGGCTGGCGTCCTCATCGTCGTGGCGCTGACCATGAACATGTATGACATGAAAACCATGATCTATGCCGCCGTCATCGGCTTTGTCGCGGCCCTTCCCGTCGCCTGGATCGTGGCGGCGAAGATCAACGACGCGTGATCCCGGAGAGATCGGGCGTGGCGCGGGGTTGGGAAGGCACCGCGCCTGCGCTGATCTATCCGCTTGCGGGGCAGGATGGGCTGTGCAAGCCTTTCCTGCCCCGTTTCATTTCCGGAAACCCGCCAGGAGGTCCCCATGCCCGTTTCCCAAGGATACACCCGCACCCAGATCCTGCTGCACTGGGCGGTTGCCGTGCTGATCATTCCGCAATTCCTGCTGGGCGAGAACATCGCCGAGGCTTTCGGCAAATGGATGTCGAGCGAGCCCACCCCCTTCAACCCGGCCGTGGTCTTTCACGTCATGACCGGCATGACGATCTGCGCGCTGGTGATCTGGCGTCTGGTGCTGCGCCTGCGCCACGGCGCCCCTGCGGCGCTTGATTCCGGCAGCCCGGTGATGAACAAGGTCGCCTCGGGCGTGCAGCACATGATGTATCTGGTGCTGATCCTGATGGTGGTCAGCGGCGGCACCGCCTGGTTCGGCCTGATCGGCCCGGCGGCGGGCGTGCACAATGTGCTGAAGCTCGTGCTGCTGCTGTTGATCCTGATCCATGTCGCCGGTGCGGTGAAGGGTCAGTTCATGCTGAAGAATGGCATCATCCGCCGGATGATGAAGGCCGAATAAGCCTATCGGCTCAGGAAGCTTTCCACGGCGGCTTCCACCTCGCGCGGGCGCTCGGCATGCAGCCAGTGGCCCGCGCCCTGTATGGCTTGCAGATCCGCCTGCGGGAACAGCGCGCGGATCTTTGCGTGGCTTTTCGGCCGGACATAGGTCGAGGCCGCGCCATAGAGGAACAGCGCAGGGCCGGGGAAGGGTTTTGCCCCCGCAGGCAGCGGCTCGGGCCAGTCGAGGATCGCGGGCAGGTTCGCAGCCAGCGCCGTCAGGTTGAACTTCCAGCGCACCGGCCCGTCGCGCAATTCCAGCGATTGCAGCAGGAAAGCCCGGGTGCCGGGGTCTTGCACCGTCTCGGCCAGACGCTTGTCGGCCTCGGCGCGCGTCATCAGATCGTCAAGCTTCATCGCCTGCATCGCCGCGATCAGCCCGCCATGCGCGGCGCCGTGGCCATAAGGCACCGGGGCCATGTCGGCCACCACCAGCCGTTCGACCAGACCGGGACGGGTCAGCGCAAGCATCATCGCCGCCTTGCCGCCCATCGAATGGCCCATCACGTCGCAGGCGCGGCCCTGCGCCTCGATCACCGCGGCCAGATCGGCGGCCAGATCGGGGTAGGTGTGACGGTCGTCCCAGAAACTGTCGCCGTGATTGCGCAGATCCAGCGCCAGCACCTTCCGCCCGGCGGACAGCCGCTTGGCGATCACGCCCCAGTTCCGGCCCGAGCCGAACAGACCCGGGGCAATCAAGAGCGGCGGCAGGGCGGTGTCGGGGCCATGGGCGATGAAACTCAGCATGGGCCCGATCTAGCGCGCGCGCCGCCCCCGGACAATGAAAAAGGCCCCCGAACCCGGGGGCCTTTCCGATCTGGTGAACCGCTCAGAGCGCCGGATAAAGCGGGAAGCGCGCACAAAGCGCCGAGACTTCCGCCCGCACTTCGGCCTCAATGGCGTCATTGCCCTCTTCGCCATTGGCGGCCAACCCGTCGACGACCTTGATGATCATCCGGGCGATCTGGCGGAATTCTTCTTCCTTGAAGCCGCGGGTGGTGCCCGCGGGCGTGCCCAGACGGATGCCCGAGGTCACGGTCGGCTTTTCCGGGTCGAAGGGGATGCCGTTCTTGTTGCAGGTGATATGGGCGCGGCCCAAGGCCTTGTCGGTGGCGTTGCCCTTCACCCCTTTCGGGCGCAGGTCAACGAGCATCACATGCGTATCGGTGCCGCCGGTGACGATGTCGAGACCGCCCTTCATCAGCTCATCGGCCAGCGCCTGCGCGTTGGAGATGACCTGCTGCGCATAGACCTTGAACTCGGGGCGCAGCGCCTCGCCAAAGGCCACGGCCTTGGCGGCGATCACATGCATCAGCGGCCCGCCCTGAATGCCCGGGAAGATCGCCGAATTGACCTTTTTCGCGATGTCTTCGTTGTTGGTCAGGATCATGCCACCGCGCGGACCGCGCAGCGTCTTGTGCGTGGTGGTCGTCGCCACATCGGCATAGGGGAAGGGCGAGGGATGCGCACCGCCCGCCACCAGACCGGCAAAGTGGGCCATGTCCACCATCAGATACGCGCCGACACTGTCGGCGATTTCGCGGAATTTCGCGAAATCGATCTGCCGCGGAATCGCCGAACCGCCTGCGATGATCAGCTTCGGATTGTGCTCTTTCGCCAGACGGGCGACCTCGTCGTAGTCGATCCGGCAGTCTTGCTGACGCACGCCATATTGCACGGCGTTGAACCATTTGCCCGACTGGTTCGGCGCCGCGCCATGGGTCAGGTGCCCGCCCGAGGCAAGGTTCATCCCCAGGATGGTGTCACCCGGCTTCAGCAGCGCGTTGAACACGCCCTGGTTCGCCTGGCTGCCCGAGTTCGGCTGCACGTTGGCAAAGGAGCAGCCGAACAGCTCGCAGGCCCGCGAAATCGCCAGATCTTCGGCGACATCGACGAACTGGCAGCCGCCATAGTAGCGCTTGCCCGAATAGCCCTCGGCATATTTGTTCGTCATCACCGAGCCCTGCGCTTCCATCACTGCGGCAGAGACGATGTTTTCCGAAGCGATCAGCTCGATCTCGTCGCGCTGGCGGCCAAGTTCGCCACGGATGGCGGCGAAAAGCGCGGGGTCACGGCTGGAAAGGGTCTCGGTAAAGAACCCGGCGTCGCGTTGATCGGTCATGGGCAACTCCAAAGGCAAAGGTCGTCGCCCGTTTATCGCAGAATTCCCCGCCCCGAAAGCGCCCAAAGCGACAAACGGGCATTTTGGCGCGTCACCTGCGGCGGGCGCAAGCCGGGGTGGCCGGAAACGGGCTTGTCATTCCGGCCCCGGCTTGTCACACCAAGGGGAACCGGAGGCAGGCCGTGAACCGACCCAGCAAGATCCATTTCGCGGCCTCGCAGGCCGACAGCGCCCAGGAGGCGCTGGAAGATCTGGTCGCCCGTTACGGTCAGGCGCCGCTGGTTGCGGCCGATGTGATCGTGGCCTTGGGCGGCGACGGCATGATGCTGCAATGCCTTCATGCCGGATCGGGGCTGCCGGTCTATGGAATGAACCGCGGCTCGGTCGGTTTCCTGATGAACGATTACCGCGTCTTCGACCTGCCCGACCGGCTGGCCGCGGCGGAAGAGGCGCTGATCAACCCTCTGGCGATGCGGGCGAAGACCGCCGACGGCGTGATCCGGGAAGAACTGGCGATCAACGAGGTCTCGCTGCTGCGTGCCGGTCCGCAGGCGGCGAAGCTGCGGATTTCGGTCAATGGCCGGGTACGGATGGAGGAGCTGATCTCGGACGGGGCCATCGTCTCGACGCCCGCCGGATCGACCGCCTACAATTATTCCGCGCATGGGCCGATCCTGCCCATCGGCTCGGATGTTCTGGCGCTGACCGCGATTGCGCCGTTTCGGCCGCGGCGCTGGCAGGGCGCGATCCTGCCCAACTCGGCCACGGTGCGCTTTGACGTGCTGGAACCCGACAAGCGCCCGGTGATGGCCGATGCCGACAGCCGCTCGGTGAAGCCCGTCCTGTGGGTCGAGATCCGGTCGGAACCGACGATCACCCACCGCATCCTGTTCGATCCCGGTCACGGGCTGGAAGAACGGCTGATGCGGGAACAATTCGCCTAATCAGCCCGCCAGCCCTCCAGCTTGCGGTAAAGCGTCGAGGCGGCGACGCCCAGATCGGCGGCGGCTTTTTGCACCGCGCCCTCATGGCGGGCCAGCGCCGTCTCGATGGCCGCGCGTTCGACCTCGGCCAGCGTCAGCCCCGAAAGATCCGGCGCCGCCTCCCCCCGCCGAGCGGTGACGGGGCGCATCTCGGCCTGCAGCATCGCGGCGGTCAGGTCCTCGCCCTCGTGCAGCACCGTCACCGCACGCAGCAGATTGGACAGTTCCCGCACGTTGCCGGGCCAGGGATGACCGCGCAGGACCGCCATCGCCTCGGCGGAAATCCGGGTGAAGCTGCGCCCCTCGATCGCGGCGAACCGGGCAAGGAAGGTTTCGGCCAGCGGCTGGATATCCTCGATACGGGCGCGCAGCGGCGGCATCTGCAGCCCCACGACCTGCAGCCGGAAGAACAGATCCTCGCGCAGGCGGCCCGCCCGCACCGCCTCGGCCAGCGGCAGGGTCGAGGCGGAAATGATGCGCAGATTGACCCGCCGCGCCGCTTCCGCGCCCAAGGGATGCACAAGCCCGCTTTGCAGGAACCGCAAGAGCCGCGGTTGCAGCGTCGGGTGCAACTCGCCCACCTCGTCCAGAAACAGCGTGCCGCCATCGGCCAGTTCCGCCGCGCCAAGCCGGTCGGAGACCGCGCCGACAAAAGCGCCGCGGCGATGGCCGAAGACCTCGGATTCAAGCCGGTCGGGGGGGATCGCGCCGCAATCAAGGGTGATGAAAGGCCCGCCCGCCCGCGCCGAAAGCCGGTGGATCGCCAGCGCCGCCAGTTCCTTGCCGGTGCCGCTTTCGCCGCTGATGCAGACCGGCGCCATCGAGCGGGCGGCGGCGCGGATCCGGTCATAGACCGCGCGCATCGGCGCGGACTGGCCGATGAAATCGGGCAGCGGCGCGCAGGCCGCGTCGGAATGCGGCGGATGGGCAAGGCTTGCCGCGCGCCGCGCCGCCTCGACCGCCTCCATCAGCCGCGATTCCGTGACCGGCTTGACCAGATAATCCAGCGCGCCGCGCCGGATCGCGCTGACGGTGCGGTCGGTCGAGCGTTCCGCCGCCACCACCACCACCGAAGTTCCGGGCCGCATCTGCAGCAGATCGACCAGCAGGTCGAGCCCGTCGCGGTCGGGCAGCATCAGATCGAGCAGCACCACCGAAACCGGATGCACCCGGAACATTTCCAGCCCCTCGGCCGCGGTCCCCGCCGAGACGGTCCGGTAGCCCGCCCGGCGCAGATGCGATTCATAGATCGTCCGCATCGAGGCGGTGTCTTCGACCAGCAGGATGTCGGGGGCATCGCGCGCGGGCAGGGGCAGGGTCATCTGTCTTGCGCCTCGAAGCGCCGCTGCCGCCGCCCGGCAAAGGCGATCAGCCGGTCGATCTGCGTCAGCACGGAACGGCCGATCAGCTGCATGGCCAGGATATCCTCGCGCCGGGCGCAGGCGCAAAGCTCTTCGGCCAGTTCCTGCAGCCGCACCGCGCCGACCGCGCCCGCCACCGACAGGAGCACATGGCTGTCCGCCCGCACGATGGCCAGATTGGGCTCCGACAGGCCCGCCACCAGACCGCGTTCGACCCGGCTCAGATCGGCGATCAGCCGGTGCAGCAGTTCCTGTGCCGCGCCGGGACCGGCGACGCCCAGAAGCCCCTCGAACACGGTCTCATCGACGACGGGCGGGCAGGGACGACGGGCGGGGTCCGCGGGATCGGCGCTGTGCCGCTCCAGCGCCTGGCGGATCGCCTCGGCCAAGGGTTCGATCGCCGTCATCGGCTTCGAGACGATCGCATCCGCCCCGGCGGCGATGATCGCCTCGCGGTGGGCGCGCAGCACATAGGCGGTGCAGACCACGACCGGAATCGCATGATGCCGCCCGCCGCTGGCGCGCAGCGTGCGGATCAGGTCGATGCCCGACAGCCGCGGCATCTCGGCATCGACCACGGCCAGATCGTAGCTGCCGTTGTCGAGCATTTCCAGCGCCTCGACCCCGTCGGCGGCACTGTCGCAGCGCGCCCCCATCGCCGAGAGCATATGCCCCAGAACCGCCTGATTGAGGGCGCTGTCCTCGGCCACCAGCACGGTCATCCGGCTCAGGTCGGGCAGGGGGGTCTCGATGGCGATCTCGGGCGGCCGCAGCCCGTCGAGCGGCAGCGACAGCGCCACGCAGGCCCCCCCCTCGGGGCGGTTCGACAGCTCGATCCGGCCGTCCAGCCGTCGCGCCATGTCGCGCGAGATGTAAAGGCCGAGCCCGTTGCCCGCCTTGCCCGGCACCGCCCCGCGCGAGCCTTGCCGGAACAGCCGCGCCCGCAGCTTCGGATCGAAGCCCGGCCCGTCATCCAGAACCGAAAAATGCAGCCGCGCATCGGCCTCGACCGTCAGCGACAGCCGCACCGTGCCCCGGTCGGTGTATTTCAGCGCATTGGAGAGCATGTTCGACAGCACCCGTTCCAGCGCGATCCGGTCAAGCCGCACCAGCACCGGCACATCGGGGGCCATGGCGACGTGAAAGCCGAGCCCCTTTTCCTGCGCCCGCCCGGTCCAGCGCATTTCCAGATCGTACAGCAGCCGCGCCAGTTGCACGGTCTGGCGCAGCGGCCCCACCGTCTGGTCGGTGACGATCTCGAAGCCCTCTTCGATCAGCCGGGCCATGTCCTCGCCCGCCGCGCGCATGCGTTCGAACTGCATCCGCATCGCGGGGCTCAGCTCTTCGTCGGCCAGCAGGTGAAGCCCGCCCAGAATGTCGGAGACAGCCGCCCTCAGGTCATGTCCAAGGAGCATGATCCGTGCAATCTGGGCCTTGTTGTCGGACGGTTCGCCATGGGCGTCGTCTTCGGGGGGAACAATTTCATTCATGACTTTACCTTGCCGGAACATCTTCCAGCCCGGCGTTTGCAAATCAAGTCCCTAGAATCCGGGTCATCGAAAAGAAAAGGGAAAACGCACGCTATGCAGGAATGACGGCAAGGCCCCGCACGCGCAGGGCCTTGCCGGTGTCAGTTCAGGCGGCGGTGGCCGGATAGCCAATCGCTTTCAGCGCCGCGGTGATCTCGTCGAGAATCGCCGGATCGTCGATCGTGGCGGGCATCTTGTAGTCCTGCCCGTCGGCGATCTTCGCCATCGTGCCGCGCAGGATCTTGCCCGAGCGCGTCTTCGGCAGACGGTCGACGACGACCGCCAGCTTGAAGGCCGCAACCGGGCCGATCTGGTCGCGCACCAGCCGCACGCAGTCCTTGATCACCTCGGCATGCGGACGGGTGCAGCCCTTGGTCAGGCACAGGAAGCCCATCGGAAGCTGGCCCTTCAGCTCGTCGGCCACGCCGATGACGGCACATTCGGCCACATCCTTGTGCGAGGCCAGAACCTCTTCCATCGCCCCGGTCGAGAGACGGTGCCCCGCGACGTTGATCACGTCATCGGTGCGGGCCATGATGTAGACATAGCCGTCCTCGTCGATATAGCCCGCGTCGCCGGTTTCATAATAACCGGGGAAGTGCGACAGGTAGCTTTTCTTGAAGCGGTCGTCGGCATTCCACAGCGTCGGCAGTGTGCCGGGCGGCAGCGGCAGCTTGATCGCGATGGCGCCCAGCGTGCCCGGGGCCACCGGATGGCCGCCCTCGTCCAGCACCTGCACGTCATAGCCCGGCATCGGTTTGGTGGGCGAGCCGACCTTGACCGGCAACAGCTCGATGCCCAGCGGGTTGCCCGCAATGGCCCAGCCGGTTTCGGTCTGCCACCAGTGGTCGATCACCGGCACGCCCAGATGTTCCTGCGCCCATTTCACCGTTTCCGGGTCGGCCCGTTCGCCCGCGAGGAACAGCGCCTGCATCTCGTGCAGCTTGTAGCGCTTGATATATTCGCCGTTCGGGTCCTCGCGGCGGATCGCCCGCAGCGCGGTCGGCGCGGTGAAGAAGCTCTTGATGCGGTGGTTCTGGATGATCCGCCAGAACACGCCCGCATGCGGGGTGCCGACCGGCTTGCCCTCGAACACCACGGTGGTCGCCCCGGCCAGAAGCGGCGCGTAGCAGATATAGCTGTGGCCGACGACCCAACCCACGTCCGAGGCGGCCCAGAAGCGGTCCCCGGCCTCGATGTTGTAAATCGCCTTCATCGACCAGTTCAGCGCCACGAGATGCCCCGCGGTCGGCCGCACGACGCCCTTCGGCGCCCCGGTGGTGCCCGAGGTGTAAAGGATATAGGCCGGGTGGTTGCCCTCGACCGGGACGCATTCGGCCGGTTTCACGCCATACTGGAAGCCGTGCCAGCTGAAGTCGCGGCCCTCGACCAGCTTCGCAACCTCTTGTTCGCGCTGGAAGATGACGCAGAACTCGGGCTTGTGGTCGGCCATTTCGATGGCGGCGTCCAGAAGCGGCTTGTAATGCACGACGCGGCCCGGTTCCAGACCGCAAGAGGCCGCGATGATCGCCTTCGGCGTGCAGTCGTCGATCCGCACCGCCAGTTCGTGCGCCGCAAAGCCGCCGAACACGACCGAGTGGATGGCGCCGATCCGGGCGCAGGCCAGCATCGCCTCCAGCGCCTCGGGGATCATCGGCATGTAGATGATGACGCGATCGCCCTTTTCGACGCCGCGCATGCGCAGCGCGCCCGCAAGGCTCGACACCCGGGCCTGCAGTTCCTTGTAGGTGATGCCCTTGGTCGCATGGGTGATCGGGCTTTCATGCATGATCGCGATCTGATCGCCGCGACCGGCCAGAACGTGGCGGTCCACCGCGTTGTAGCAGGTGTTCACCATCGCATCGGCGAACCATTCCCCGGCCGGACCCTGCTCGAAATAGGCCTTGGAGGGGCTTTGCACCCAGTCGATGCCCTTGGCCGCATCCATCCAGAACCCTTCCGGGTCCGCCTGCCACGCGGAATAGACTTCCTTGTATCCCATGGTATCCCTCCTCCAAACTTGCAAGCTTGTTACGCAGGCGGAAAGGTTTGTGCAAGAATGTTACCGCCGCAGCTGCACGGTTGGCCCGAAAATTTGCAGAATGCGGCGGGGATTCCGCCGCAAACTTTTGCAAATGGTGTGCGTTTTTGAAGGCGGCCGCGAAAGCGAAGCGCGTTTTGCAAAGTCGCTTCACTTTGCAGCTTCAGCCGTAGGCGGCCACCGGGGTTCCGGCCAGCACGGCGACGTTCAAAAGCCCCCGCGTGGTGATCGAGGGGGTGACGATATGGGCGCGGTTCCCCATGCCCATCAGAATCGGCCCGACCTCCAGCCCGTTCGCCTTTGCCTTCAGGATGTTGCGCACCCCCGAGGCAGCATCGGTATTGGCAAAGACCAGCACATTCGCCGCGCCCTCAAGCCGCGATTCGGGCAAGAGCCGGGCGCGAATCTGCGGCTCCAGCGCGGCGTCGATATGCATTTCGCCCTCATAGACGAAATCGGGTTCGCGGGCATCGAGCCGTTCCAGCGCCGCGCGCATCCGCCGCCCGGAATCGGTGTCAAGGTTGCCGAACTGGCTGTGCGAACACAAAGCCACCTTGGGGGCCAGACCAAAGCGGCGCACATGCCGCGCCGCCGCCATCACCGTGGCGGTGATCTCCTCGGGCGTCGGCTCGTGATGCACATGGGTGTCGGCGATGAACAAGGGCCCGTCTTCAAGGATCATCAGGCTCAGCGCTCCGACCGGATGCAGCCCGCCCCGCGCCAGCACCTGCCGGACATAGTTCAGGTGCCACAGATATTGCCCGAACGTGCCGCAGATCAGGCTGTCGGCATCGCCCTGATGCACCATGATCGCGCCGATGGCGGTGGTGTTGGTGCGCAAGATCGCCCGGGCCAGATCGGGCGTCACGCCGCGCCGCGCCATCAGGCCGAAATAGGTCTCCCAATAGCTGCGATAGCGGGGGTCATGTTCGGGGTTCACCACCTCGAAATCGCGCCCGGGCACCAGCGAGAGCCCCGCCCGTTCCGCCCGCCGCTCGATCACCTCGGGGCGGCCGATAAGGATCGGTTTCACCGTGGTTTCCTCGATCATCGCCTGAGCCGCGCGCAGCACCCGCTCATCCTCGCCCTCGGCAAAGACGACGCGGCGGGCGGCGGTGGCGGCGGCTTCGAAGACCGGCCGCATGAGCAGCGACGAACGCACGACCGAGCCTTCAAGCTTGCGCCGATAGCCATCCAGATCCGCAATCGGCCGGGTGGCAACGCCGGTCTCCATCGCCGCCTTGGCGACGGCGGTCGAGACGGTGGCGATCAGGCGCGGGTCGAAGGGTTTCGGGATCAGGTAATCGGGTCCGAAGGTCAGCTTTTCGCCGCGATAGGCTGCGGCGGCCTCGGCCACGGTGGTGGCGCGGGCCAAGGCCGCGATCCCCTCGATGCAGGCGATCTGCATTTCGTCATTGATCGTTGTCGCCCCCACATCCAGCGCGCCGCGGAAGATGAAGGGGAAACACAGGACGTTGTTGACCTGATTGGGAAAATCGCTGCGGCCGGTGGCGATGATCGCCTCGGGCGCCACCGATCGCACGGCATCGGGCAGGATCTCGGGCGTCGGATTGGCCAGCGCGAAAACGATCGGCCGGGGCGCCATCCGCGCCACATGATCGGGGGTCAGCACGCCCGGACCGGAGAGGCCCAGAAACATGTCCGCCCCCTCGATCACGTCATCGAGCGTCCGCTTCGTCGTCGGCTGCGCGTAAGCGGCCTTGAGCGGGTTCATGTCGACCTCGCGGCCCTGATAAACGAGGCCGTGAATGTCGCAGAGCCAGACGTTTTCGCGCCGCACGCCCAGTTTCACCAGCATGTTCAGACAGGCGATCCCCGCCGCGCCGCCGCCGGTCGAGACGATCTTGATCTGATCGAACCGCTTGCCCGCGATGCGCAAGGCGTTCGTCGCCGCCGCGCCGACGACAATCGCCGTGCCGTGCTGATCGTCGTGAAAGACCGGGATCTTCATCCGCTCGCGGCAGATCCGCTCGACGATGAAACAATCCGGGGCCTTGATGTCCTCAAGGTTGATGGCGCCGAAACTCGGCTCCAGCGCGCAGACGAGATCGGCCAGTTTTTCCGGGTCGGGCTGGTTCACCTCGATGTCGAAAGCGTCGATATTGGCGAATTTCTTGAAGAGAACCGCCTTGCCCTCCATCACCGGCTTCGCGGCCAAGGGCCCGATATTGCCCAGCCCCAGAACGGCGGTGCCATTCGTCACCACAGCGACCAGATTGCCCCGGGCGGTGTAGCGCGCGGCCTCGGCCGGGTCGGCCTTGATCTCAAGGCAGGCCTCGGCCACGCCCGGCGAATAGGCGCGGCTCAGGTCCAGCCCGTTGGCAAGCGGCTTCGTGGCGCGGATTTCCAGCTTTCCGGGCTTCGGATATTCGTGATAATCCAGCGCCGGATGGCGCGCGGGCGGGTGACGTTCGTCGGTCATGAGCCTCTCCCTGAAGATGGTTCAGCCTTAAACCAATTCCAGATTGGCGGAAAGCGCTGATAGCGCAAGCAGGCACCCCCCTTGCGCTGCCCGGCGGCCCGGCGCAGGATCACCGCCGGAACCCTTTGCCGGAGGCGGATGATGTCGCTGCTCGATGCCGCGCGCGCGGTGCGCGAAAATGCCTATGCGCCCTATTCGAAATTCAAGGTGGGCGCGGCGGTGCGGGGGGCCTCGGGCACCGTTTACCGCGGCGTGAATGTCGAAAACGTCGCCTACCCCGAGGGCACCTGTGCCGAGGCGGGGGCGATTGCCGCGATGGTGGCGGCGGGCGAAACCGAACTGATCGAGGTGGCGGTGATCGCCGACAGCCCTTCGCCGGTGCCGCCCTGCGGCGGCTGTCGGCAGAAACTGGCCGAGTTCGGGCGGGCCGACGTGCCGGTGACGCTGGCCACCACGGCGGGGGCGCGGCTCGACACCACCATTGGCGATCTGCTGCCCGGTCGGTTCGACGCGCGCCACATGGACAATGTCTGATGGATGCCCGCACGATCATCATGGCGGTGCGTGACGGCGCCGGGCTTGCGCCCGAGGCGGCCGCATGGTTTGCGCGCGGTCTGGCCGATGGCACGGTGTCCGATGCGCAGGCCGGGGCTTTCGCGATGGCGGTCCTGTGCCGCGGCATCGGTCCTGCGGGCCGGGTGGCGCTGACGCAGGCGATGCGGGACTCGGGGCAGGTGGTGCGCTGGGATCTGCCCGGCCCGGTCGTGGACAAGCATTCGACGGGCGGCATCGGCGATTCCGTCTCGCTGCTGCTCGCCCCGGCGCTGGCGGCCTGTGGCGTCTATGTGCCGATGATCTCCGGGCGGGGGCTGGGCCATACCGGTGGCACGCTGGACAAGATGGAGTCCATTCCCGGTTACAAGTCGCTGCCCGGCATCGACGTTTTGCGCAAGGTCGTGGGAGAGGTCGGCTGCGCCATCATCGGCGCGACCGACGAAATCGCCCCCGCCGACAAGCGGCTTTACGGCATCCGCGACATCTCGGGCACGGTGGAAAGCATCGACCTGATCACGGCGTCCATCCTGTCGAAAAAGCTTGCCGTCGGGCTTGATGCGCTGGTGCTGGATGTCAAGGTCGGCTCCGGCGCCTTCATGGCAACGGTGGAAGACGCCCGGGCGCTGGCCGAAAGTCTGGTGAAGACGGCCAATGACGCGGGCTGCCGCACCTCGGCCTTGATGACCGACATGGATCAGAGCCTTGGGCAATCGGCGGGCAATGCGTTGGAGGTGCTGGAGGTGATGGAGACGCTGACCGGCACCTCGGTCAACGAGGCTTTGTGGGATGTGACCGCGGCTTTGGGCGGCGAGGTGCTGATGCTGGCGGGCAAGGCGGCAAGCCTTGACGACGGCGCGGCGCTGATCGACGCGGCGATCGAAAGCGGCCGGGCGGCCGAGAAATTCGGGCAGATGGTGGCGGCTTTGGGCGGGCCGTTCGATTTCGTCGAACGCTATCCCGACCGGTTGCCCGCCGCGCCGGTGATCCTGCCGGTGGCGGCGCCGCGGGCGGGTTATGTCGCGCGGGTGAATGGCCGGGCTTTGGGCGAGGCGGTGGTGCGGCTGGGTGGCGGTCGGCTGGTCGGATCGGACCGGATCAACCCCTCGGTCGGGCTGAGCGGGCTTGTGATGATCGGCGCGGATGTCGGCCCCGGCGAGGCTTTGGCGCTGGTCCATGCCCCCGATCAGGCCCGGGCCGAGCGGGCGGCGGCGGCGGTGCTGGCGGCCTATCAGCTGTCGGAAACCCCGCCCGAGGAACCGCCGCTGATCCACTGCCGGATCGGACCGGAGGACATGTGATGGCCCGTGCCTTTCTGATCGTGATGGATTCCGTGGGTATTGGCGGCGCCCCGGATGCAGGGTCGTTTTTCAACGAAGAGCGCCCGGATACTGGCGCGAACACGCTTGCCCATATTGCCGAAGCCTGTGCCGAGGGCCTGGCGGAGGAGGGTCGGTCAGGTCCGCTCAAGCTGCCGCATCTGGATGCGCTTGGCCTTTCGGCGGCGGTGGAGCTGGCCAGCGGCACGCGTCCGGCCGGGCTTGGGGCGGCGCCGCAGGGCCTGTGGGGCGCCGCGACGGAAGTTTCGCGCGGCAAGGACACGCCTTCGGGCCATTGGGAGCTGGCGGGCGTGCCGGTGCCCTGGGACTGGCATTATTTCCTTGAAACGAAAGACAGTTTTCCGCACGATCTGGTGGAATTTGTCGCCAAGGCCGCGGGCACCGAGGGCATTCTTGGCAACTGCCACGCCCCGGGAACGGCGATCATCGAGCGGCTTGGGGCAGAGCATCTGCGCACGGGTTGGCCGATTTGCTACACCTCGGCCGACAGCGTCTTTCAGATCGCTGCCCACGAGGAAAGCTTCGGGCTCGACCGCCTCTTGCAGCTGTGCCGCGACGTGGCCCCCCGCCTGCATGCGATGAAGGTGGGCCGCGTCATCGCGCGGCCCTTCACCGGCACCCCCGGCGCCTTTCTTCGCACCCCGAACCGACGCGATTTTGCCATTGCCCCGCCCGCGCCCACGCTGCTGGATTGGGTCGAGGGCGCGGGCCGCATCACCCATGCCATCGGCAAGATCGGCGACATCTTTTCCCATCGCGGCATCACCCATCTGCACAAGGGCAAGAACGATGCCGATCTGATGGAGCATCTGATCCGCCTGGGCGATCAGGCGGAAGAAGGCAGCCTGACCTTCGCCAATTTCGTCGAATTCGACAGTCTCTGGGGGCATCGGCGCGACGTGTCGGGCTATGCAAGGGCGCTCGAATGGTTCGACGCCTGTCTGGGCCGCTTCCTGCCCGCCCTGCGCCCGGGCGATCTGGCGCTCTTCACCGCCGATCACGGCAACGATCCCACATGGTCGGGCACCGATCACACCCGCGAACGGGTGCCGGTGCTGGGTCACGGGCTTGGCTTGCGTCCGGTGGGGCAGGTCGCCTATGCCGATATCGGCGCCTCGGTCGCGGCGCATCTGGGGGTGGCCTCCCAAGGCCCCGGCCGCAGTTTTCTTTGAAAGGACAGACCATGGATCAACAGGTCACCGTCGTCGATCATCCGCTGGTGCAGCATAAATTGACGCTGATGCGGGAAAAGGACACCTCCACCGCCTCCTTCCGCCAGCTTCTGCGCGAAATCAGCCTGCTTCTGGCCTATGAGGTCACGCGCGGCCTTGATCTGACCACGAAGCGGATCAACACGCCGCTGTGCGAGATGGACGCGCCGATCCTTGAGGGCAAGAAGCTGGCGCTGATCTCGATCCTGCGGGCGGGCAACGGGCTTCTGGATGGCATTCTGGAGCTGATCCCGGCGGCGCGGGTGGGGTTTGTCGGGCTTTACCGCGATCCCGAGACGCTGCAGCCGGTGCAATATTACTGCAAGGTGCCCGCGGAACTGGAAGACCGGATGGTGATCGTCGTCGATCCGATGCTGGCCACGGGCAATTCCTCGGCCGCGGCGGTGCAACTGATGAAGGACAAGGGCGCGAAGAACATCCGCTTCCTGTGCCTGCTTGCCGCCCCCGAAGGCATCGCGCGGATGCGCGAGGCGCATCCGGATGTGCCGATCGTCACGGCGTCCATCGACAGCCATCTGAACGATCACGGTTATATCGTGCCGGGTCTAGGGGATGCGGGCGACCGGATGTTCGGCACCAAATAGCCGAAGAGGCCGCGGCCGATTTTCCTTTACTCTGCAACAATTGTGCTGCAGTTTTTCCGAAAGATCATCGGGGGATGACATGCGGCGGTATGGTTGGTTGATGGCGGCGACGGCAGTCGTGGCCATGATGGGTGGCACGGCCGCCTTTGCAGAGATGGATATCAACGGCCCGGCCGATGTGCCGCCCCTGTCCTACAAGGGGCGGCAATATGTCGACAGCGCCGGCTGCGTCTTCGTGCGCGCGGGCTATGGCGGCACGGTGAATTGGGTGCCGCGGGTCGATCGGGCGAAGAAACAGCTGTGCGGCTACAAGCCCACCTTCCAGAACGGCGAGCCGGTGCTGGATGTGGCCCGGGTTGCCCCGCCCGCAACCCCCGCCCCGGCTGTGCCGCCGGTGAAGCCCGCGGTCCTTGCCGCCGCGCCTGCGCCGGTGACGCCGCCCGCCCCGGTCGTGCCGGTGCGGCGGTCGCAATCGCCGTTCGAGCCGACACCTTTCGTCGGCAAGCCGATGGAGACCATCGCCACCACCGACACCCCGCCGCGGATCGGGCGCGCCGCCGCCGCACCGGTGCAAAGCCCGAAACCTGCCCCGGTCGCCGCGCCGCCTTTGCAGGTTGCCGTCGCCCCGGCGCCCGCGCAGCCCTTGCGGGTCGCGGCCGCCCCGGCGCCCGCTCCGGTCGCTGCCGCGGCAGCGGCGCCGACACGTTCGGCCTATGTCTCGCCCTATGCGCTGGACGGCGGCTTCGCGCCCGCCACGCCTGCGGCGGCGCCGGGCGCCGTGCGCTATCACAACACCCTGCCGTTGCCGACGCCGGTTGCCATCACCGGCACAAGCCGCGCCGATGTCGCCACCACCGCCTGCCCGGCGGGCACCGTTTCGGCACAGCGCTATCTGCTGTCGGACGGGCGTTCGGTGGTGCGCTGCGGCGGGGCGGCGGAAAATCCGGCCGATTTCATCAATGCCGCCGCCGTACCCGGGCTGGTCGTGAGCTCGGCGCCGATGGTGGGGGGCGCGGGCTATGGCGCCTCTGTCGGCGCGCCGGGCGGCGCTCCGGTTTCTGTCACCGCGCCGATGATCGGTGGCACCGGCTATGGCGTCGGCGCGACGCCGCAACAGGCCTATGCCGCCGCAAGCCCCTATGCGCTGGGCGGCGGGGCGATGGCGGTTTCCGGGCGGGCCTCTTCGGGCGGTTATGACCCCGGACCGGTGGCGCTGCGCATGCCGTCGGGCCAGACGACGCTGACCCCGATCGCCGCGGCAACGCAGATCGGCCCGACCGGCTATGCCCCGGCCTTCGAGGACGGGCGGCTCAATCCCTTCCGCGGGCCGCGCACGGCGATGGGCGATGCCGAACAGGGCGTGATGTGGACGAACGAGGTTCCGGCGCGGCGGGTGACCGAGCGCACCCCGGACCGTAAACGCATCGTTCCGGCCGAAGCTGGCGTGACCCTTGCCCCCGCCTATGCCGCCCCCTATCTGCCCGTCACGGCCGCGGTGCGGGTGTCGTCGAAATCCACCCCCGCAGCCGTCAGCGCGCAGCCACAGGCCGCCGGGCCGCGCTATGTGCAGGTGGGCGTTTTCGCCGTGGCCGAGAATGCCGCCGCCGCCAAGGCGCGTCTGGCCGCGGCCGGTCTGCCGGTGGCGTCGTCGACGAATGGCCGCGGGCGGACGATGGTTCTGGCCGGTCCCTTCGCCGATGCGCGTCAGGCGCTGGCCCAGGTGCGCGGGGCGGGCTTCGGGGATGCGATCCTGCGCTGAAGAGTGTCGGCGTAGGGTTCAGGGGCGGTCCCTTGGGCCGCCCTTTTCCGTTTCAGGAACAGATATCCTTCAGTGCCAGCCATTGATCGTCGGCCAGAACCGGTTCGGGCGCGGGGGCGCCGCGGAACGGGTCCGCCTCGATCAGGCCCAGCGCCGCCTCGCCGGTCGGGTCGATCGCATAGGCATAGGGCGTCGAGGACACGCCCGCCGCCCGGAACGCTTCCAGCAGCGCCTCGGTCTCGGTCTCGCTGCGCGCGGTGGCCGTGGGCGCGGCCAGCACCACCTCGCCATAGCCGCGCAGCCGGTCGGCGGGCAGATCCCCCGTCGTCAGCAATGTCAGCGCCGCGCGGCTGCCCGCCCAGTGCAGCGCCGCATGCAGCGGATTTTCCACCGCCTGCGCCTGCTGGGCCGACAGGATCGCCCCGGCGGCCACCTCGGGCGTGTCGGGGCCGCTCAGCGTGTCGGTGCCCAGCGCCACCACCCCGCCGGGCAGGATCCGCGCCCCCGCCAGCCCGCGCGGCAGCACCGCGATTTCGGTGATCCCCTGCAGCCGGGCCGCCAGCGCCTCCAGCGCGGCATCCCCCCCGGTCGAGTGACAGGCCACCCCGGTCGTGCGTTCCATGTCGCGCAGCACCATCCGGCCGATATCGGTGCGCTTGGCCCCCGGCACCACCCGCGCCGCCTGATCGACCAGCGCGCCCGGCAGCCACAAAGGCCCCCCAAGCGCCAGCGCCACCAGTGACAGGCTCCAGCCGATCCGCCGCAGCCGCCCCGGATGCGGGCGCCGGGCCTCAAGCACCGCCTGCACCTTTTCGATCGCCTCGACCATCAGATCGTCGCCGATTTCAAGCTCTTCGCCCGGCTCCTCGGAGGCGCCGTAAACCGCAGGCTTCGCCCCCGGATTGCGCCGGATCAGCGCGGCCAGCGACCAATGCGCCAAAGCCCGGTCGGAAAGATTGTCGCGGATCACCAGCGTCGCATCGCCCAGCGACAGCAGCACCAGCCGCCGCTGCGCCTGCGGCGTGTCCCGCCACAGACCCTGCGCGGTAAGCATTTCATATTGCGGCAGCGCGGTCATGTCTGGCTTCGACTATGGCTAGAGGCTTTTACACTCGTCACCTCAAAGAATAGCGAAAGGGGCCCCGGGGTCAATCGCGTGATTCGCCGCCCCGGGCCGCGGCCGCAAAAGGTCGTTTCCGTGCCGAATGTCGCTTGCGGTGTCGGGATTGGACGCGCCAAGCCGGGGCCGGGGCGTCACAGATTGGGCAGGGACAGGGAGCAGCCGCAATGACGGGCAAGAACCACACCGCGCAGGCCGCGGCGGCGATATCGGCCTATGCGCTGATCATCGGCTTCACCGACAATTATGTGCGCGTCATCGCCGCGGAAATCGGTCTGTGGCAGTTCCATCTGACGCGCTCGCTGATGGTGGCGGGGCTGCTTTTGGCGGCGGTGCCGCTGTTCCGGCTGGATCTGCGGCCGCGCAACTTTCGCGCCGTCGCCGCGCGCTCGATCGTGCATGGGGTGGCGATGCTGTGCTATTTCGGCAGCCTCGGCTTTCTGCCGGTGCCGCAGGTGGCGGCGGGGCTTTTCACCGCGCCGATCTTCGTTCTGCTGATCACCCGCTTCGTCTATGGCGAGCGCATCGGTCTGGTCCGCATCCTTGCCGTCGCGGTGGGTTTTGCGGGCATCTTGCTGGTGCTGGGCCCCGAGGCGGCGCGGCTCGGCCCGGCCGCGGCCATTCCGGTTCTGGGCGGCGCGCTTTACGCGCTGGGCAATATCGCCACGCAGCGCTGGTGCCCGGGCGAGGGGGCGGTGACGCTGACCGCCGGCTTCTTTGCCATGCTGGGGGTGCTGGGCGCGGCCGGGCTGGGGTTGCTGACGCTTTTCCCAAGCCTTGGTGCGGCGGCGGGAGAGGGGCCCTTGACCTTCATCCTGCGCGGCCCGGCGCTGCCCTCGGGCACGGTCCTGTTCTGGGTCTTCGCGCAGGCTTTGGGCTCGCTTGTGGCGGTCAGTCTGATGGTCCGGGGCTATCAGCTGGCCGATGCCACCCGCGCCGCCGTCTTCGAATATGTCGTGCTGCCCGCGGCGGCGCTTTGGGGCTTTCTGCTCTGGGGCGAGGTGCCCGGTCTGCGCGAATGGGCGGGGATGGGGCTGATCTGGCTGGCAGGGGTCGCGATTGTCCTGCGGGGGCGCTAATCTGTCTGCATGATCGTATCCCCGGGCCGCCGCTTCATCTTTGTCCATATCCCGAAGACCGGGGGCACGGCGCTGGCGCTGGCGCTGGAGGCGCGGGCGAAGGCCGATGACATCCTGATCGGCGACACGCCGAAGGCGCGGCGGCGCAAGGCTCGGCTTGCCGGGGTGACGACGGCGGGGCGGCTTTGGAAACATGCGACGCTGGCGGACGGGATCGGGCTTTACACCGAAACGCAGGCGCGGGATTGGTTCACCTTTACCCTGGTGCGCAACCCCTGGGACCGGATGGTGAGCTATTACCACTGGCTGCGGGGGCAAGGCTTTGCCCATCCGGCGGTGACTTTGGCGCAAAGGCTTGATTTTGCGGGTTTTGTGACCCATCCGCAGATTGCCGCCTCGATCGCGGCAACGCCCTATGGAAGCTATCTGCGGCTCGCCGACGGGACCGAGGCCGCCACCGCCTTTTTGCGGCTGGAACATCTGCAGGAGGACGGCGCCGCGCTGGAGGCGCATCTGGGCTTTCGGCTGTTTCCGCTCGCCCGCGCCAATGCCTCGGACCGGCGGGCGGATTGGCGTTTCTATTACGACGACGACACCGCCGAAGCGGTGGCAAGGATCGCCGCCGCCGATATCGCCCGTTTCGGCTATGCGTTCTGAACCGCTCAGTCCCGCTCGGGGGCGCCGCGCTTGCGCAGATGCGCTTCAAGCTTGCGCAGCAGCAGCGACAGGGTGATGGTCATCGCCAGATAGATCAGCGCGACGACATTATAGGTCTCGAAATAGCGGAAATTCCCCGCCGCCGTGACCTTGCCCAGCTGGGTGATATCGGCCACGCCCAGCACCGAGACCAGCGAGCTGTCCTTCACCATCGCCACGAAATCATTGCCCAAAGGCGGCAGAACGGTGCGGAAGGCCTGCGGAAAGACGATCAGCCGGAACCGCAGCCAGCCGCCCAGACCCAGCGCCTTGGCCGCCTCGATCTGCCCGCGCTCGACGGACAGCAGACCGGCGCGGAAGACCTCGGCCAGAAAGGCGGCATAGGCGAGGATCAGCGCCAGCACCGCCCGGGCCAGCAGCGGGAAATCCCGCACCGAAATCTCGGGCAAGCCCAGCGCATTCCAGCCCGCTACCACCGCAGGCACCAGCGCGAAGGCGACGTAAAGCAAAAGCACGATGATCGGAACGCCGCGGATCACCTCGGTGTAAAACCGCGCCAGTTGCCGCCAGATCAGTTGGCGCGAGAGCGAGGCGACGGCGAGGAGAAGCCCCAGCACCAGCGCGCCCGCAAAGGCCACAAGCGTCACGAAAACCGTGACGCCGATGCCCTTTGACAGGGTGGCAAAGATCTTCGCATGCAGCGGATCGGCGGCGACCGCCCCGCCCACCCCAAGGGCGGCAACGCCCAGCGCCACCAGCCACCAGGGAAAATCGCGGTCAGGGGCCGAGCTCATTCCCCCATCTTGTAGTCAAGGAACCACTTCTTGTTCAGCGCCGCGATCGTGCCATCGGCCTGCATCTCGGCAATCGCCGCATTGACCGGCGCCACAAGATCGGAGCCCTTGGGGAAGATGAAGCCGAAATCCTCGGCCCCGAGTTTCTCGCCCACGATCTTCAACGCGCCGTCCGAGGCCCGGGCATAGCCCTCGCCCGCGGTGGAATCGGTCAGGACCAGATCGACATCGCCGCCGCGCAGCGCCTCGACCCCCGCGCCGAAGGTCTCGAACATCTTGATGCGGGGGTTCGCTTCGTTGCCGTCCAGAACCTCGTAGACGCCGACGTAAAACGGCGTCGTGCCCGGCTGCGCCGCCATCAGCAGATCGGGATTGGCGGCGAAGCTTTTCGCATCGCTGAAGCGGGTCTCGTCGCCGCGCACCAGCATGATCATTTCGGACCGCATATAGGGATCGGAGAAATCCACCGCGGTCTTGCGGTCGTCGCGAATGGTGATGCCGGTCATGCCGATGTCATAT
Source organism: Rhodobacter capsulatus (assembly GCF_052363185.1). GTDB lineage: Bacteria > Pseudomonadota > Alphaproteobacteria > Rhodobacterales > Rhodobacteraceae > Rhodobacter > Rhodobacter capsulatus_E. The sequence continues at coordinate 471,950 of NZ_CP198955.1, forward strand.
TGCCCGGCGGAAACCCCCGGGATCATCGCATCCCAGCTGGAATGTTCATAGCTCACGGTCATGTTCAGCCGCTTCGCCATCTCGGCCATGGCGTCATATTCCCAGCCGACATGGGCGCCCGCGGCATCGACGAATTGCAGCGGCGGATAGGCGTCCTCGGTCACCACGGTCACAGTTCGGCCCGCCAGATCGGGCAATTGGGCAAGGGCAGGAGAGGCGGCAAGAAGCGCAGCGGCAAGCAGGGGCAGTTTCATCGGAAAGCTCCGGTTGAGGGATCGGTTCACGCTATTCCTGGGGCCGGGGGCTGTCCAGCCTCAGCCGCCGCAGACCGGGCAGGCGGGATCGCGGCACACCGCGATGGTGCGGTTTTCGCCATGCAACGCGTCGATCAGCTGCAATTTGCCGCGCAGGGGGGTGCCCGCCCCGGTGATCTCCTTGATCGCCTCGGCCGCCATCTTCGTGCCCAGAATGCCGGGCAGGGCCGCCATCACGCCGCCCTCGGCGCAGGTGGGGGCAAGGCCGGGGCCGGGGGCTTTCGGGAAGAGGCAGGCCAGACAGGGGCCTCCGGTCGCGGGGTGATACAGGCTGATCTGCCCCTCCCATTGCGAGATCGCGGCGGAAATCAGCGGCTTGGCGGCGGCGACACAGGCGCGGTTGACCAGCTGCCTTGTCTCGAAATCGTCGCAGCCATCGAGCACCAGATCATACTCCGCGATCAGATCCGCGGCGATGTCCTCGGTCAGGCGGCGGTGATAGGGCTTGACGGTGATGAAGGGGTTCAGCGCTTTCAGCGCCGCCTCGGCCGCGAAAACCTTCGGCTTGCCGATATCATCGTCGCGAAACAGAACCTGCCGCTGCAGGTTCGAATTGGAGACCGCGTCATGGTCGATCACCCCCAGCGTGCCGACGCCCGCGGCACTCAGGTAAAGCAGCGCGGGCGATCCCAGCCCGCCCGCCCCCACCACCAGCACGCGGGCGGATTTCAGCCGCCGCTGCCCGGTGCCGCCGATCTCGCGCAGAAGCAGATGGCGGGAATAGCGGCCCAGTTCGGCCTTGGAAAACGGTCCTTCGGCGGGGGCATCGGGCACCACCGCGCGGGCGCGCAGCCGCGCCAGAGCCCAGCGATAGGCCTGCACCAGCGCGGCCACGACCCCAAGGCCGATCCAGCCGGGCAGAGAGCCGCCGATCAGCGCGGGCAAGGGATGCGCCGGGTCGGGAAAGAGCAGATGCACCAGCACGAAGGCGCCCCAAAGCACCGCGAGCGTTCCCCACAAAAGCCCCGCGGGGGCGCGCAGTTTCCAGCCAAGGGCGGCGATCACGGCCAGCAGGATCAGCCCGGTCATCGCTCAGCCCTTGCCGGTGGAGCCGAAACCGCCCGTGCCGCGCGCCGTCTCGCCCAGATCCGTGGCGGCCTCATAGCGGGCCTGCACAACGGGGGCGATGATGGCCTGCGCCACCCGCTCGCCATGCCGGATCGTGTAAGCCTCGGCGCCGAAATTGATCATCAACACGCCAAGGGGGCCGCGATAATCGCTGTCGATGGTGCCGGGCGCGTTCGGCATGCCCATCCCGTGCTTGAAGGCCAGCCCGGAGCGCGGCCGGATCTGCATCTCGAACCCCTCGGGGATTTCGACGCGCAGCCCGGTCGGCACGATCGCGCGGCCCATTGGCGCCAGCACCAGCCCGTTCGCGCGGATCTCGGGCGGCAGGTTGGCGCGAATATCCGCCCCGGCGGCGCCATGGGTTTCGTAGCTCGGCAGCGCCACCTCCGGGTCGGCCCAGTCCTCGCGCAGCACCTTGATGATCGGCGTCATGCCTGCCCCTTCCGTTTTCTTTCGCGTATTTGGACCAAGAAAAAACCCGTTGCTTTTTCTTGGCGCAAATACGCCCTTTCGCCCTGTCAGCTTGCGCCAAGCGCGGTTGCAATGCGCAAGGCCAGCCTGCGGGCCACCTCGTCCTTGCCCATCCGCGGCCAGGTCTCGGCGCCGGTGTCGTCCAGAATCGTCACCGCGTTTTCACTGCCGCCCATGATGCCCGTGGCCGGGCTGACGTCATTCGCCACGATCCAGTCGCAGCCCTTGCGGGCGCGTTTCGCCGTCGCATGGGCTTCGACATTCTCGGTCTCGGCGGCAAAGCCCACCACCAGCCGCGGCCGCCCGGTCGCCAGCTTCGACACGGTGGCCAGAATGTCCGGGTTTTCGGCAAAACTCAGCGTGGGCGCCTGACCCGAGCCGTCCTTCTTCATCTTCTGAAGGCTCGCATTTTCCACCCGCCAATCGGCGACGGCCGCGGCAAAGATCGCCGCCTCGGCGGGCAGGGCACTCTGCACCGCGGCCAGCATCTCGCGCGCGGTTTCAACCCGCACCACCCTTACCCCCGCGGGCGGCGGCACGGTCGCCGGGCCGGTCACAAACGTCACATCGGCGCCCAGATCGCGCAGCGCCGCCGCCAAGGCCGTGCCCTGCGCCCCCGAGGAGCGGTTGGCGATATAGCGCACCGGGTCGATCGGCTCATGTGTCGGGCCCGAGGTCACCAGCACATGCCGCCCCTTGAGCGGCCCTTCGGTCAGCGCGGTTTGAATGGCGGCCAAAATCTCGGCCGGTGCTGCCATCCGGCCCATCCCGTATTCGCCGCAGGCCATGTCGCCCGCATTCGGGCCGACAGTCAGAACGCCATCGGCCTGAAGCTGCTTCAGGTTCCGCTGCGTCGCCGGATGCTGCCACATCCGCACATTCATCGAGGGCGCGATCAGCACCCGCTTGTCCGTCGCCAGCAGCAGCGTCGAGGCCAGATCGCCCGCCAGCCCCGCCGCCATCTTCGCCATCAGATCGGCGGTCGCAGGCGCCACCACCACCAGATCGGCGGCGCGGCTGAGCTGGATATGGCCGATCTCGGCCTCATGCGTCAGATCGAACAGCGCCGTATGCGCGGCCTCGCCCGCGAGCGACGACACCGACAGCGGCGTGACGAATTCCGCCCCGGCTTTCGTCAGGACCGGGGTCACGGCAAAGCCCGCGCCGCGCAAGAGCCGGATCAGTTCCGGCGCCTTCACCGCCGCGATGCCGCCGCCGATGATCAGCAGAATCCGTTTTGCCATGCGCCCCTCCGGTTTTGCCAAGCTGTAGGGCGGCAGGGCCCGTCGCGCAAGTTACTGGAAGGCCTTGCAGGGGTCTTCGCGCGGCGCGGGATCGGTGACGATCCACAGATCGAAGGGCTGATCGCCCGCGGCCGGGCGTTCCAGTTGGCCCAGCGACAGGACTTTCACCCCCGGATCGGCATGGGCGATCAGCGCGGGCACGGCGCGGTCGGCCCGCGCATGGCCCGAGCCGGTGATCAGCGCCACCGGCCCGCCGGTGTCCGAAAGCGCCGTCAGCGTCGTCTGCGCAAAGGCCGCGTCGCGCAGGCGTTGCGCCGCCACCATGCCGGGCAGCATCTCGACCGGCAGGGCATTGCAGTGATCGGCCTGCGTTTCGGCTTCCAGCCGCGCCTGCAGGTCCGCGGGATAGGGGGTGTCGAGGCCGAAGCGCGCGGCCTCGGGGAAGACCTGCGCCAGCGGCTCCTTCATCGCGCGGCGCACCTGATCGCGGGGCAGGGCGGCGCCATAGATCCGCGCTGTGGGAGCCGCGGCAAAGATCGGCGCATAGATCGCGAAATCGGGCCAGCCGGAGGCTTCCCAGCCCAGAACCTTGGCCAGCTTGTCGGGCGTGGCGATCAGATCGGGCGTCACCTTGGCCGCTTGCGCCGGGTCGAGCATCTCGAAAACCAGCGCTTTCGGTTTCAGCGCCGCCACCGCCGCGGCTTGCGCAAGGTGGTGGTCGGCATTGTCATGCACCTCGCCCAGAACCGCGACCTGCGGCGCAGCCGAAACGATCCGACCGGGCAGGTCGGCGGCCGAGATTTCCTCGGCAACGACCGGCCCTGCCAGCGACAAGGCCACAAGACTGACGAAAATCCTCATGCGAAGAAGCCTATCACCTCTTCGCTGCGGCTTTCCAGAGACTTGCGCATCTTGGCGAAGGCCTGCGCCTCCAGCTGGCGGATCCGTTCCTTCGACAGGCCCAGCTCCTCGCCCAAGGATTCGAGCGTCCGCGGCTCGTCGATCAGGCGGCGCTGCGCCACGATGTAGCGTTCGCGCGCCGAAAGCTGCCCCATCGCCTGACCCAGCCAGTCGCGCATCTTCGCGCCGTCATGCGCCTCGGTCACCCGCGCTTCGGGGCTGCCGCCCTCGTCCTCCAGCGTGTCGACCCATTCGCGGCCGTCCTCGTCAGACGACTGCGGCGCGTTCAGCGACAGGTCCGAGCCCGAGAGCCGCCCCTCCATCATCTCGACATCGGCCATGGAAACACCGATCGAGATCGCCACCTTTTCGCGCAGCTGCGCGCTGTCCAGCACCACCCCCTCGGCCTCGGCCTCGCGCTGGATCTGCGCCTGAACGCGTTTGAGATTGAAAAACAGCGCCTTTTGCGACGAGGTGGACCCGGTGCGCACCATCGACCAGTTGCGCATCACGAATTCCTGGATCGAGGCCTTGATCCACCAGACCGCATAGGTTGAAAACCGCACGCCGCGATCGGGGTCGAACTTGTCGGCGGCCTTCATCAGGCCAAGCGACGCCTCCTGGATAAGGTCGTTCATCGGCGCCCCGTAGCGGCGGAATTTCGAGGCCATCGAAATCGCCAATCGCATATAGGCGCTGACAAGGCGGTGCAGGGCCGCCTCGTCGCGGTGGTCGCGCCAGGCGCGGGCCAGCCGTGCTTCGGTCTCGGCGTCCAGATATTCCGCCCGCATCGCCTGCCGAGGAAGCGTGTCGTCGGTCATTCCATCGAGTGCCATGTCAGTCTCCCCGGGTCTCCCAACCCGCTGTTAGGCGTGCTCACTGCACCTACACTGACAGAAACGATCTGGAATGTCTCCAAGTTGCATTGTGCATCACAAAAAAATCACTGTGCAGGATTCACCATTGCGAAACCGCGCCCGGACCTTAGCATTCGCGCCAAAAGGGAGGCCAAGATGGGCTATGAGCTGGCGATCGGGGATCGGTCCTATTCAAGCTGGTCGCTGCGCGGCTGGCTGGTGTTCGCAAAGGCGGGCGTGCCGGTGAAGACTGTTTCGGGACGGCTTTACAGCGATGATTTCAAACGGCTTTTGTCGGAGTTTGCGCCCGCGACCCTGGCCCCGGCCCTGCGGCTGCCCTCGGGCCTTGTGATCGGCGAGACGCTGGCGATTGCCGAAACCATCGCCGAGCGGCACCCCGAAGCCGGGCTGTGGCCCGAAGATGCGGAGGCCCGCGCGATGGCGCGCTGGCTGGCCGCGGAAATGCATGCGGGCTTTGGCGCGTTGCGCAGCCATTGCCCGATGAACCTGCGGGTGAGCTATGAAACCTGCGAGCCCCCCGCGGCGGTTCTGGCCGATCTGGCGCGGATCGAGACGCTCTGGTCGATGGCGCGGGCGGCCCACGGCGCCGGGGGACCTTGGCTTTTCGGGCGCTGGTCGCTGGCCGATGCCTTCTTCGCCCCGGTGGCGGCGCGGATCGCGGGCTACAACCTGCCGGTGGGCGCAGAGGCCGCGGACTATGTGGCGACCTGGCTCGCCGATCCCGATTTCCGCGCCTGGCGCGCGGAGGGGCTGGCCGAAGGCCCCGATCAGCCGTTTTACAAGCGCGACTGGCCGACCCGTCCCTGGCCCGGACCGCAGTGACGGGCGCAGTGATCCGTTAACCCATCCCGCCCGGTTCTGCGCTAGGCTGCAACCGGGCGGAGAGTGGGCATGCTGGCAAGAACCTATACGGTGGCTTTCGAGGGCGTCGAGGCGCGGATCGTCGAGGTGCAATGCGCCCTTGCCGCCGGGATGCCATCCTTTTCCATCGTTGGCCTGCCCGACAAGGCGGTCTCCGAGGCCCGCGACCGGGTGCGCGCGGCGCTGGCGGCGCTGGCCATCGCGTTGCCGATGCGGCGGATCACGGTGAACCTGTCGCCTGCCGATCTGCCCAAGGAGGGGTCGCATTTCGACCTGCCGATCGCGATTGCGCTTTTGGCCGCGATCGAGGTCGTGCCCAAGGAAGAGGTCGAGGGGCTGGTCTCGATCGGCGAACTGGCGCTGGATGGCCGGATCGTGCCGGTGGTCGGCGCGCTGCCCGCGGCGATGGCGGCGGCGGCCGAGGATCGGGCGCTGATCTGCCCGAAATCCTGCGGTGCCGAGGCCGCCTGGGTGGGCGCGACCCAGGTTTTCGCCCCCGCGACCCTGACCGAGGCTTTGCGCCATCTGACCGGCCAGCAACCGCTGGCCCCCGCCCGCCCGGGCGAGGTGGAGACGCAGGCCCCCGCCCGTGACCTGCGCGACGTCAAGGGACAGGAACGGGCGAAACGGGCGCTCGAGATCGCTGCGGCCGGGCGGCATCATCTGTTCATGGTGGGCCCGCCCGGTTCGGGCAAGTCGATGCTGGCGGCGCGGCTGCCCGGCATCCTGCCGCCGCTTTCGGCGCTCGAAGCCCTTGAAACTTCGATGGTGCATTCGCTCTCGGGGCTTTTGTCCGAAGGCGGCATTTCCCGCGCGCGGCCGTTTCGCGAACCGCATCACACCGCCTCGATGGCGGCGATGATCGGTGGCGGGCGCGGCGCAAGGCCGGGCGAGGTGAGCCTCGCCCATAACGGCGTGCTGTTTCTGGACGAGTTCCCGGAATTTCCCCGCCCGGTGCTGGAAACCCTGCGCCAGCCGATCGAAACCGGCGAGGTGGTGGTGGCCCGCGCCAATGCCCATGTGCGCTATCCCTGCCGGTTTTTGCTGGTGGCGGCGGCCAATCCCTGTCGCTGCGGCTATCTGGGCGATCCGGCGCGGGCCTGTGCCCGGGTGCCGCAATGCGGGGCGGAGTATCTGGGCCGGATTTCCGGGCCGCTGATGGACCGCTTCGATCTGCGCATCGAGGTGCCCGCCGTCGATTGGCGCGATCTGGACTTGCCCGCGGCGGGGGACACGTCGGCGACGGTGGCGGTACGGGTTGCGGCCGCCCGCGAGATCCAGACCCGCCGTTTTGCCGCGCATCCCCATATCCGGGTGAATGCCGAGGCCGAGGGCGCGGTGCTCGACGAGATCGCGGCGCCCGATGCCGAGGGCCGGGAGCTTCTGGCCAAGGTCGCCGAACGTTTCGGGCTGACCGCGCGCGGCTATCACCGGGTTCTGCGCACGGCGCGGACGGTGGCCGATCTGGACGGATCGGATCGGGTCCGCGCGCCGCATCTGGCCGAGGCGGTCAGCTACCGTCTGACCTTTGCGGCGGCGCGCTAAGAACGCGGGTCACGAAACGGGCCGCATCGCGCAGGGCGTCCCGCGCCTCGGGGATCAGCCCGTCCAGCATCTGCCAGGCATGCGGCACGCCGGGCCAAAGCTGCAGCAGCACCTCGGCTCCGCCGCCACGCAGCTTTTCTTCCATCCGCAGCGCATCATCGCTCAGGATCTCGGTCTCGGAGGTTTGCAGCAGCACCGGCGGGCAGCCGGGGTAGCTGGCAAAGATCGGTGAGGCCTCGGGGTCGTCGGCCGGATGGCCCTGCAGATAGAATTGTGCGGCATCGGGCAGGCGATGACCCGCCAACATCGGGTCGGAGGCGGCGTTTTCGCGCACTGAAGGCGAGGCCCCGGTCAGGTCGAACCAGGGCGAAAAGGCAAAGGCCCCGGCGGGCGGCGTGCCCTTGGCACAAAGCTTCGACAGCAGCGCAAAGGCCAGCGCCGCCCCGGCGCTGTCGCCCGAAAGCACAAGGTTTTCAGGCCTGTACCCCTGTGCGAGCAAAGCGTCCCAGACCGTCTCGGCATCGCGCAGCGCAGCGGGGAAGGGATGCTCGGGCGCAAGGCGATAGGCGGGCGCAATCACCGTGACCCCGGCCAGTTTCGCCAGCCGCGACAGCATCGGCAGATGCGTTTGCGGACTGCCCGCGATGAAGACGCCGCCGTGGAAATGCACCACCGCCACGCCTTCGCGCGGGCGACCCGCCCGGATCGACAGCGCCGGCCGCCCGGCGAGCTGCAGCGGCATCGCCACACTGCCCGGCGCGGGACGCAAAGCGATGCGGGTGAACCGCTCCATCGCGTCGCGCAACTCCGCCGGATCGGTCATCTTCGCCAGCTTCGGCTTGGTGAAAAGCCGCAGGCCAAGGGTCAGAAAAGATGCGCGCAGGCTCATGTCAGACCCCGTTTCGCCTCGATCACCTGCCAGATCCGCTCGGCGACATTGGTGCCGTCGAATCGCTCCAGCTCTTGAATGCCGGTGGGAGAGGTGACGTTGATCTCGGTCAGCCAGTCGCCGATCACGTCGATGCCGACGAAAATCTGCCCCTTCTCGCGCAGGGTGGGACCGATGGCGGCGCAGATTTCCCGTTCACGATCCGTCAGTTGCGTGGGCTCGGGGCGGCCGCCGACATGCATGTTCGACCGTGTCTCGCCCAAGGCGGGAACGCGGTTGATCGCGCCGACGGGCTCTCCGTCGATCAGGATGATGCGCTTGTCGCCCTTGACCACGGCGGGGATGTATTTCTGCACGATCATCGGCTCGCGGTTGATCGAGGTGAAAAGCTCGTGCAGCGAGGCCAGGTTGCGGTCGTTCGGATCAAGCCGGAACACCCCGGCACCGCCATTGCCGTAAAGCGGTTTCAGGATGACATCGCCATGTTCGGCCTTGAAATCGCGAATCACCGCCAGATCGCGGGCGATCAGGGTGGGCGGCGTCAACTCGGGGAAATCGAGGACAAGAAGCTTCTCGGGATGGTTGCGCACCCAGAACGGATCGTTGACGACCAGCGTCTTCGGATGGATACGCTCCAGAAGATGCGTCGTGGTGATATAGCCCATGTCGAAGGGCGGGTCTTGCCGCAGCCAGACCACATCCATCTCGGACAGGTCGCATTCGGTTTCCGCGCCAAGGGTGAAATGAGCGCCCTGTTCGCGCCGAACGGTAAGCGGCCAGCCCCGCGCCAGAACCCGCCCCTGCCGGTAGATCAGCCGGTCGGGCGTATAATAGAACAACGAATGACCGCGCCCCTGCGCCTCAAGCGCGATGCGGAAGGTGCTGTCACCGTCGATGTTGATCCCCGCGATCGGGTCCATCTGGAATGCGACTTTCAAGGCCATGACGCCCCCTTTCGTTGCGCCCTTGATGCCCTGCAGGCCGCTGCGATGCAATGCCGCTAGTCGAACATATAGGCATTCTCGAGAATTTCGATCCGGCCCTGCGCATCGACCAGAGCCACGTCGAACCGCCTGTCGAGAGTGGCGCAATCCGGCATGGCGGCGACGAATTCATCGGCCGAGACGCAGATCCGCTCCAGTTGTCGCTGCGTCACCCGCTCGACCGCCCAGGCATGGGTTTGCGCGCGCTTGACTTCGATGAAGATCACCTTGTCGCCTTCGCGGGCGATCAGGTCGATTTCGCCGCCATAGCGGCCACGCCAGCGATGCGCCGCGATCTTGCTGCCGCCACGACGATAATGGGCCTCGACCTGATGTTCGGCCGCAAGTCCGGCATGATATGACATGGCGCCGCCCATCAGTCTCTCTCCATCGCCAAGGCACGCTGATAGACCTCTCGCCGGGGCAGTCCCAGCACCTCGGCCACTTCCGCTGCCGCATCCTTCACGCTCAGGCGCTGCAGACGATCCCGCAGCGCGGCTTCGACATCTTCGGGGCCGAACCGCGGCGCCCGGGACCGATCGACCAGCACGACGATCTCGCCCTTGATCGGCGCGTCGGCACAACCCGCCACGAGATCCGCCAAGGTTCCGCGCCGGACCTCTTCGAATCGCTTGGTCAGTTCGCGGCACAGCACCGCTTCCCGATCCGCGCCCAATTCTGTGGCCAGATCGGTTAACATTTCCCTAACGCGCTTGGGCGATTCATAGAAAACCAGCGTCGCCGGCACCTGGGCGAATTCGGCAATCCACTTGCGCCGCGCCTGGGCGGTGTTGGGGGGGAATCCGGCGAACAGGAACCGGTCCGAGGGCAGGCCGGAAACCGTCAGCGCGGCCAGCACGGCCGAGGGGCCGGGGGCGGCAAAGACCCGGCGCCCCGCGGCGATCGCGGCGCGGCCAAGCTGAAATCCCGGGTCCGCCACCAGCGGCGTGCCTGCCTCCGAGGCATAGGCCACCGTCTTGCCCTCGGCCAGGGCCGCCAGAAGGCGGGGGCGCACCGTCTCGCCATTGTGGTCGTGATAGGCGACCAGCGGCCGGCCCGCCAGCGGGATGCCGTGGATGTCCATCAGATGGCGCAGCGTCCGTGTATCCTCGGCCGCCAGAACATCCGCTTCGCGCAGAATGTCGAGCCCGCGCAAGGTGATATCCCGTGCCGCGCCGATCGGGGTCGAGACGAAATGCAGCCCCGGCGCGGGCTTGCGTCCGCCGGGGCCGTATTCCTCCAGCGGATCGCGGGGCGGTCCGGGGTCGTCATCTGGCTGCGTCATCGCTCCGCCTATCGTTTCCGAGTCAAGTTTACTTCGCGCGGCGAAAAGCTTACGGTTCGCCCAATTCCCCCCGCCGACACGGAGGCCGATTTCATGTTCGCCGCTTTGCGCCCCCCCCGCAACCCCCCTGACGATCCTTGTTGCCCTGATCGCCACGCTGCTTGTCGCAGCCTGCGAGCCGGTTCCCGGAACCGGCAACGGGCCGAGCGTCGAGGCCGGTGCCGCCGTGCCGGTGGCGCTTCTGGTGCCCGCAGGTTCGGGCAATACCGGCGACGAAACCCTGGCCGCCTCGCTCAAGCAGGCGGCGCAGCTGGCGATTTCGGACCTCAACGGCGTGCAGATCGACTTGCGCGTCTACAACACCGGCGCCGGACCCGAACAGGCGGCGGCGATGGCGACGAAGGCCGTGGACGAGGGCGCCAAGATCATCCTGGGCCCGGTCTTTGCCGAATCCGCCAATGCCGCGGGCCTGGCCGTCGCCAACCGCGGCGTCAGCGTGCTCTCGTTCTCGAACAACACCGATATCGCGGGCGGCAATGTCTTCGTGCTGGGGCCGACCTTCCCCAATACCGCGAACCGGCTGGCCCGCTTTGCCTCTGCGCAGGGCAAGCGCAACATCATGATCGTGCATGACCAGACCCCGGCGGGCACGATCGGCGCGGGCGCGGTGCAATCGGCCGTGGCCCGCTCGGGTGCGGCGGTGGCGGGCATCGCCTCCTATCCGTTCTCGCAGCAGGGCATCATCGAGGCGATGCCGACGATTTCGGGCCGGGTCAAGGCGGGCGGCGTCGATGCGATCTTCCTGACCGCCGATACCGCGGGCGCGCTGCCGCTTCTGGCGCAGATGCTGCCCGACAACGGCGTCAATCCCGGTCAGGTCAAGTTCATCGGCCTGACGCGCTGGGACATTCCGGCGGCGACGCTGGCGCTGCCCGGGCTGCAGGGCGGCTGGTTCGCGCTGCCCGATCCGAACCTGAACAGCCGCTTCAAGGAACGCTACGAGACCGCCTTCGGCGCCGCGCCGCATCCGATCGCGGGGCTCGCCTATGACGGCATCGCCGCGATCGGCGCGCTGGTGAAATCGGGCCGTCCCGACGCGCTCAGCCGCGCCGCGCTGACCCAGCCTTCGGGCTTCGTCGGCGTCAACGGCATCTTCCGGCTGCGCCCCGACGGCAGCAATGAACGCGGCCTTGCCGTCGCAGAAATCCGCAACGGGCAGGCCGTCGTCATCGACGCCGCCCCCCGTTCCTTCGGCCTGGCCGGGTTCTGATCCCGGCCGTTCCCCCGCCGCCGAAAGGCCCCAAGGACCATGAGCCCGCCGTGACCGACCCTGCCACTCCCGCCCCGGCCCCCGCCGGGGCGAGCTTGCTTTTCGATCTTCCCGCCCTGACCCGCGCGCTGGAGGCGACTTTGCAGGGCACCGATGCCCGCAACCTCCGCGCCGAGACGGTGCGCTTTCTGCTGGCCGAACGCGAAACCGCGCTGCCGCAGATCACCGCCGATTTCGGCCGTCATCCGCGCAAGGCCGGGGAGACCGTCGCCGCCTATGCCGCGATGACCGACGGGCTGATCCGCGCCGTCTTTCACGTCGCCACCACGCGGCTGCATCCGCCGCAGGTGCCGACCGCGGCCGAGGGGATCTCGGTTCTGGCCGTCGGCGGCTATGGCCGGGCCGAGATGGCGCCCTTTTCCGATGTCGATCTGCTGTTCCTGACGCCCTGGAAGATCACCCCCTGGGCCGAAAGCGTGATCGAGAGCATGCTTTACATGCTGTGGGATCTGAAGCTGAAGGTCGGCCATGCCTCGCGCACGGTGGAAGATTGCATCCGGCTTGGCCGCGAGGATATCACCATCCGCACCGCGCTTTTGGAAAACCGCTATCTCGATGGCGATGCGGCCCTGGCCGAGCGGCTGAACCAGACCCTGCGCAACGATCTGTTCAAGGGCACCGGCCCCGAATTCATCGAGGCGAAACTGGCCGAACGCTCCGAGCGCCATCGCCGTCAGGGCGGGCAGCGCTATGTTCTGGAACCCAACGTCAAGGAGGGCAAGGGCGGGCTGCGCGATCTGCAGACGCTCTACTGGATCGCGAAATACCTGCATGGCGTCAATGACACCGCCGATCTGGTCGGGCTTGGCGTCTTCACCGCCGAGGAATATGCGGTCTTTCAGGAGGCCGAGGATTTCCTCTGGGCGGTGCGCTGCCATCTGCATCTGATCGCCAACCGCGCCTCGGATCAGCTGTCTTTCGACGCGCAGGTCGAGGTGGCGCGGCGCATGGGCTTTGCCGATGCCGCGGGCCGTCGCGGCGTCGAGGTCTTCATGCAGCACTACTTCCGCCATGCGACGCGGGTGGGCGAGCTGACGCGAGTCTTCCTCACCGTGCTTGAGGCGCAGCATGCGAAACCGGCGCCGGTGCTCAAGCGGCTGTTCCGGCGCAAGAAACCGCTGAAAGCGCCGTTCTTTGACGATATTTCCCGCGTCAACGTCGCGGACACAAGGGCCTTTCTGGCCGATCCGCTGAACTTCCTGCGCATCTTCGAGGAAGCCCTGCGCACCAACATGCTGCTGCATCCCGATGCGATGCGGCTGATCGCGGCCAATCTGGACCGGATCGACGACCAGCTGCGCGAGAGCCGCGAGGCCGCGCATATCTTCCTTGATCTGCTGCTCAAGCATGGCAACCCGGAACGGGTGCTGCGGCGGATGAACGAGCTGGGCCTTCTGGCGGCCTATATCCCCGAATTCGAGCCGATCGTGGCGATGATGCAGTTCAACATGTATCACAGCTACACGGTGGACGAACACACGATCCAGTGCATCTCGACGCTGGCGCAGATCGAGCGGCGCGAGCTGATCGAGGAATTGCCGCTCTCGTCGCATATTCTGGATACCGGCGTGAACCGGCGGGTGCTGTATGTGGCGCTGCTGCTGCATGACATCGGCAAGGGCCGGCCCGAGGATCACTCGATCCTGGGCGCGCAGATCGCCCGCAAGGTGGCGCCGCGGCTGGGTCTGAATGCCGACGAATGCGAGACGGTCGAATGGCTGATCCGCCATCACCTGTTGATGTCGGACGTGGCGCAGAAACGCGATCTGTCGGACCCGCGCACCATCCGCGATTTCGCCAAGCAGGTGAAGACGCGCAAGCGGCTCGATCTTCTGACCGTGCTGACCGTCTGCGACATCCGCGGTGTCGGCCCGAATGTCTGGAACAACTGGAAGGCGACGCTCTTGCGCCGTCTTTATTCCGACACGACGACGGCGCTGGAACACGGGCTGGAGGCGGTGAACCGCGAGCAACGCACCGACGAGGCGAAAAAGGCGCTGCGCGAGGCGCTGACCGGCTGGGAGCAACGCGAGATCCGCGCCGAACTGGGCCGCCATTACGACCCCTATTGGCAGGGGCTGACGACCGGCACCCATGCGATCTTTGCCGAGTTGCTGCGCGGCCTTGGCGATGACGAAATCCGCATCGACCTGCATCCCGATCTGGATCACGATGCGACGCGGGCGGCCTTTGCGCTGTCCGATCATCCGGGGATCTTTTCGCGGCTGGCGGGCGCCTTGGCGCTGGTGGGCGCGAATGTCGTCGATGCCCGCACCTATACCTCGAAGGACGGCTATGCGACCGCGGTCTTCTGGGTGCAGGACAGCGAGGGCCACCCCTATGAAGCCGCCCGGCTGCCGCGGCTGCGGGGCATGATCGAAAAGACGCTGAAGGGCGAGGTGGTGGCCCGCGATGCGCTGAAGGATCGCGACAAGATCAAGAAGCGCGAACGCGAATTCCGCTTTCCGACCCATATCACCTTCGACAATGAAGGCTCCGACATCTACACGATCGTCGAGGTCGATACCCGCGACCGGCCCGGGCTTCTGTATGACCTGACCCGGGCGCTGGCCTCGTCGAACATCTATATCGCCTCGGCCGTGATCGCGACCTATGGCGCGCAGGTGGTCGACACCTTCTACGTCAAGGACATGTTCGGGCTGAAGCTGCATTCGGGGCAGCGGCAGGAATCGCTGGAAAAACGGCTGCGCGATGCGATCATCCGCGGCGCCGAACGGGCAGGGCAGGCATGAAACCCATTCGACTGGTCCGCGGTTTTCTGACCGTGGGCGGCTGGACCTTCGGGTCCCGCCTTCTGGGCTTTGCCCGTGACATGATGATGGCGGCATATCTGGGCTCGGGTCCGGTGGCCGAGGCCTTTCTGGTCGCCTTTTCGCTGCCCAACATGTTCCGCCGCTTCTTCGCCGAGGGCGCCTTCAACATGGCCTTCGTGCCGATGTTCGCGAAAAAGCTGGAAGGCGGCGAGGATGCGCTGGGTTTCGCGAAAGACGCCTTCAAGGGGCTGACGGCGGTTCTGCTGCTTTTTACCCTGATCGGCACGCTGGCGATGCCCTGGCTCGTCTGGGCGATGGCCTCGGGCTTTGCGGGTGATGCGCGCTTCGATCTGGCGGTGCTCTATGGTCAGATCGGTTTTTCCTACATCTTCTTCATCTCGCTTGTGGCGCTTTTGTCGGGGGTTCTCAATGCCTTCGGCCGCTTCACCGAGGCGTCGCTGGTGCCCGTTCTGATGAACCTGATCTTCATCCTGGCGATGGCCTTGGCGGACCGGGCGGGCTGGGACATGGGGCTGACGCTGGCCTGGACGGTGCCGATCACCGGCGTCGCGCAATTCGCCCTGACCTGGGTTTCGGCGCATCGGCTGGGCTATACGCTGCTGCCGGGCCTGCCGCGGTTTTCCCCGGATCTGAAGCGGCTCTTGATCATCGCCGGGCCTGCGGTGCTGGCGGGCGGCGTGGTGCAGATCAACCTTCTGGTCGGTCGTCAGGTGGCCTCCTTCACCGAGGGCGCGGTGGCCTGGCTTTCCTATGCCGACCGGCTTTACCAGCTGCCCTTGGGCGTTGTCGGGATCGCCATTGGCACGGTGCTTCTGCCGGTGCTCTCGCGTCATCTGCGCGCGGGCGAGGAGGCGCAGTCCCGCGACAGCTTTTCGCGCGGCGCGGAATTCGCGCTGTTCCTGACCGTTCCGGCCGCCGTGGCGCTGGTGGTGATCTCCACCCCGCTGATTTCGGTGCTCTATGACCGCGGCGCCTGGCAGCCCGAGGATACCGTGGCCACCGCCCTGGCGCTGGCGGCCTATGGGCTCGGCCTGCCCGCCTTCGTGCTGCAAAAGGTGCTGCAACCGCTTTACTACGCGCGCGAGGATACCCGCCGCCCGTTCCACTATGCGCTGGTCTCGATGGGGGTGAATGCCGCGTTTGCCATTGGCATGATGCCGGTGATGGGTTTTGTCGCTGCGGCCTTGGCCACCACGGTCTCGGGCTGGGTGATGGTCGGCCAGCTCTGGTGGGGGGCGCGCAAGATGGGCGCGGCCGCCCGCCCCGATGCAAGGTTCTGGCGCAGGCTGTGGCGGATCGCGCTGGTCTCGGGCGTGATGGGGGTGCAGCTCTGGTTTGCCGCCGACTGGCTGGCGCCGCAGCTGGCGCAGCCGGGGGCGGCGCGCTGGGGGGCGCTGGGTCTTCTGTGCGGCTCGGGCATCGCGCTTTACTTCGCGCTGGGCGCGCTGATCGGCGCCTATGGCTTTGGCGAACTGAAGGGCATGCTGCGCCGCCGCCGCGGCTGATCAGCGCTTGCGCAGCTTGCGCAACAGATGCCGCCAGCCGCCCGGGGCGACGAAGAAGCTGAGCAGGAACCCGGCGCCGAAGCCGGAAAATTCCGCGATCCAGTCCGGCCCGGTGCCGAACAGCGCGGCAAAGACGACCTGCAGCCCCGCCAGCATGCCGATCAGCGAAAAGGCCCGCATCCGGTTCGGCTCGCCCCGCCCCAGCCGCATCCACAGGATCCAGGTGAAGGCCCCGATCAACCCGTAAGCCCCGGTATAGCCGCCGATCAGCATCATCTGGGGAAAGGGCAGCGCGGCATAGACAAGCGCGCCCAGCACCGTCGATCCCAGATAGACCGCGGCCACCGCCCAACCGGCAAAGACCTCGCCGACGAATTTGCCGATCGCCAGAATGAAGACCACCACCATCGCCGCATGGGTCAGGCTCAGATGGACAAAGGCATAGCTGACGAGCCGCGCCAGATCTTGCACCGACCATTGCCCGATCTCGGCCATATGGCGAAAGCCCACCGGATCGAAGCCCAGCTGGCCCAGGATCGCCAGCCGCCAGCCCATCGCCTGCGCGCCCAGGGCGCCTGTGCTGCCCAGCGCGAACAGGATTTCCGTCACGATGATCGGCGCCGCCAGCAGCCAGACCACGGGGGGCAGCGGGTTCAGCGGTTGCTCGTCATGGCCGTGGTGCATTGTCCCTCCTTTGGGGGTGTCATTGACGCCCCGCGCCCTTTAGCGATAAGCGCAAGGCATCCGAATTTCCAGCCCGGAGCGCCCAGATGTCCGAACTCTCGCAACCTACCCCCGAAGAGATCAACGCCAAGTTCACGCCGCGGATCTTTTCCGGCATCCAGCCCTCGGGCAATCTGACGCTGGGCAATTATCTGGGCGCGCTGAAGCGCTTTGCCGAAAAGCAGGACGAGGGCATCGAAACGGTCTATTGCCTGGTCGATCTGCATGCGGTCACCGTCTGGCAAGACCCCGAGGCGCTGCGCAAACAGACCCGCGAGGCGGCGGCGGCCTTCATCGCCTCGGGCATCGACCCGGCGCGGTCGGTGCTGTTCAACCAAAGCCAGGTCTCGGCCCATGCGGAACTGGGCTGGCTTTTGAACTGTGTCGCGCGGATGGGCTGGATGAACCGCATGACGCAGTGGAAGGACAAGGCGGGCAAGAATGCCGAAAAGCAGTCGCTGGGGCTGTTCGCCTATCCCTCGCTGATGGCGGCCGACATCCTTCTTTACCACGCGACGATGGTGCCGGTGGGCGAGGATCAAAAGCAGCATGTGGAGCTGACCCGCGACATCGCGGCGAAGTTCAACCATGATTACGGCGTCGATTTCTTCCCGGCGCCGCTGCCCTTGATCGAGGGCGTCGCGACCCGGGTGATGAGCCTGCGCGATGGCAGCAAGAAGATGTCGAAATCCGATCCCTCCGATGCAAGCCGGATCAACCTGACCGACGATGCCGACACGATCGCGAAGAAGTTCCGCAAGGCGGTGACCGATCCCGAGCCGCTGCCCGAGAGCCTTGAGGGCCTTGAGGGCCGGGCCGAGGCGCGCAACCTTGTGAACATCTATGCCGCGCTGGCCGACAAGACCCCCGCCGAGGTGGTGGCTGAATACGCCGGGCAGGGCTTTGGCGTGTTCAAACCGGCGCTGGCCGATCTGGCGGTGTCGAAGCTGGAGCCGATCTCGACCGAGATGAGCCGGTTGATGAACGACCCCGCCGAGATCGACCGGATTCTGGGCCTGGGCGCCGAGAAGGCCGATGCGATCGCCCAGCCGATCCTGCAAAAGACGCTTGAGATCATGGGGATGATCCGCTCGCGCTGAGCGGTGCAGGCGGGGGCTCTGCCCCCGCACCCCCGGGATATTTGTGGCAAGATAAAAGCAAAGCCCCCTTTATCTTGCCGCAAATATCCCGGGGGGTGAATGAGCGCAGCTCAGAGGGGGGCAGCGCCCCCCTGCGCCGGTGCGGCTTTCGCCTCGGCCCGGGGATAAAGCCGCGCCATCGTCACGCCGCGGGCAAGGTTCAGCACCATCAGCGCCGCCCAGAGCCCGTGATTGCCGAAGGCCGGGATCAGCGCGCAGAGCGCACCGATGTAGATCGCGACCGAGAGCAGCATCGCGTTGCGCATCTCGCGCGTCAGGGTCGCGCCAATGAAGATGCCGTCGAACATCCAGGCGGCAATGCCGACGAGCGGCGCGAGGCCCATCCAGGGCAGGTAGTGCCGGGCCGTTTCCCGCACCTCGGGCGCGGTGGTCATGGTGTCGATGATCGCCCCGCCGAAGAGCAGGAAGGCTGCCGCCAAGAGCGCCGCACCGCCTGCGCCCCATTGCGAGGCAAGGATCGCCGCACGGCGTAACCGGGCGGGCGAGCGGGCGCCGACCGCCTGCCCGACGAGGCTTTCCGCCGCGAAGGCGAAGCCGTCGAGCGCATAGGCGGTGATTTCCAGAAACTGCAGCAGCACCTGATTGGCGGCGAGTTTCACATCACCCTGTCCCGCGCCCAGAAACAGAAAGGCGGTGAAGCTGCCCTGCAGGATCACCGAGCGGATCATGATGTCGGTATTGACCCGCGCCATCTGTTTCAGCGGCGCGGCGGCCAGGATCACCGCCCGGCTCAGCCCCGGCACGAGGGCGCTTCGGGCCAGCCAGAGCGCCAGCGCCAGCCCCGAGAGTTCCGCGATCAATGTGGCCGCCGCCACCCCTTTCACCCCCCAGCCAAGGCCGAGCACGAACCACAGATCCAGCCCTACATTCAGCCCGTTCATCAGCAGTTGCAGCACCAGCACGGCGCGGGTGCGTTCCAGCGCGATCAGCCAGCCGGTGAAGGCGTAAAGCGAAATCGTCGCCGGCGCCCCCCAGATCCGGATCGACAGGTAGTCCTGCGCCAAAGTCTCGACCCTGTCCGAGGCGGGGGCGATCTGAAAGGCGGCCCAGAGCATCGGCACCTGCAGCGCGATCAGGCAAAGCCCCGCGGCCAGCCCGATCCCCACGGCGCGAATGAGCCCGGCCGAGATTTCAAGACTGTCGCCCTCGCCCTTGGCCTGCGCCACAAGGCCGGTGGTGCCCATGCGCAGGAAGCCGAAGATCCAGTAAACCGAGGCCAGCACCACCGCGCCAAGACCGACGGCGCCAATGGGCGCGGCCTGCCCCATCTGGCCCACCACCGCCGTATCGACCGCGCCCAGAAGCGGCACGGTCGCATTCGAAATCACGATCGGGGCCGCGATCCGCAGCACCCGGCCGTGGGTGATGGGCGTCATTCCGCGCGGTCCGGCATCAGGAAATGTCCGGTCGCCTGGGCGAAAAGCTTCGCGCGGTTGTCCTGCCAGGCTTCGACATGAACGCTGGCATAGCGCCGCCCGGAGCGGTTCACCCGCGCCCGCGCATAGGCATCGCGCGGCAGGCCGGATCGCAGGTAATCCACGGTAAAGTCGATGGTTTTCGGCAGTCGCTGCAGAACCGGGTCGGGGGCGGACAGATCGATCCGCCCGGCCTCCATATCCTCCCACAAAAGCGTCCAGCTCAGTTCCATGATCGCCGACACTTCAAGGAAGGCCGCCGTCACCCCGCCGTGGATCGCCGGGATCAGCGGATTGCCGATCAGCTTGTCGTCATAGGGCAGCACGGCGGTCAGCTCGTCGCCGCGGCGGTCGAAGCTGATGCCGAGGAAGCGGATATAGGGCACGCCCGACACCAAAGCGCGCAGGGCGGCATCGCGGCGGCCCTTGACCAGATGCACGGGTTCGGGTTTCGGACGGCTCATTGCGCACCCCCTTTCGGGCGTTCGACGGTAAAGGCGCCGGTGGCCGAGGCGACGGGCAGGCCCGCTTCCTCGTCATGGGCGGTGGCGCGCAGGAAGGCGACGGTGCGGGTGATGTGATAGACCTCGGCCCGGGCGGTGATGCGCTGGCGCGGCGTGGCCGCGCGCATGTAATCGATGCGCAGGTCGATCGTCGCCGTGCCCGCGGGCGCCTCGGGGTGGCTCATCACCGCGGCGCCGCAGCAGGTGTCCAAGAGCGCCGAGACCGCGCCGCCGTGAATGACCCCGGTGCGCGGATCGCCCACCAGATCCTCGCGCCAGTCCATCGAGAGTTCCGCCGCGCCGCCGCCGATCGCGTCCAGCCGCATCCCCAGGGCGCGGGCATGCGGGATCGCCTCGATGAACATCCGCGCCTGTTTCAGCTTTGCCTCGTCCATGTGCCCTCCGGTTTTGGCCACGATGCCGTGACGTTGCGGTCAAGGCAAGCCGCGCGCGGCGCGAGAGTGGTTGATGCTGCGTCAACCGCGGGTTAGCTTCGCGCGCGAGGGGGAGCAAGCCATGGCAGAAGTGCTGAGCTTCAAGGAGATGTGCGCGCGGTTCGACGTCACGCCGCGGACGCTGCGCTATTACGAATATATCGAGCTGCTCTCGCCGCAAAAGGAGGGCAGGGCACGCTATTACGGCCCGCGCGAAGTGGCGCGGATGACGCTGATCCTGCGCGGGCGGCGGTTCGGCTTCAGTCTGGAAGAGCTGCGGCAGTGGTTGTTGATCTATGATCATCAGGGCACCGAGGCGCAGAACCGCGCCTGGATCGAACTGGCCGACCGGCAGCTGGGCGTGCTGGGCAAGCAGCTTGAAGAGCTGCAGGCCGCGATCACCGATCTGCGGGCCCTGCGCGACGATGTCGCCAGAATCATCGTCGACTGACCTTCGAATCGATCCTGGCGTCGGGGCGGACTTGCGGTGCGCGTCATTGTCTTGCCCGCCGTCGCGGGGGGCGTGATTTCCATTTTCCGGCAGTTTTTTCGCTGACATTACGTCAACGTAACCGTGACGCCACGTTACAGTGACGCGGACGTCAACCAAACTTGTAATGTGATGGTGGAAACTCGATCTGCCGCCTTACGTTACGCAAAGGGAAGCAAGGGGCGGCATGATGAGTGACGACATGATGACGATCCGCGAGATGTGCGATGCGTTCGAGGTGACGCCCCGCACCTTGCGGTTCTACGAGGCGAAGGAGCTGCTGTTTCCGCTGCGCGAGGGGCAGAAGCGGCTGTTCACCCGGCGCGACCGGGCGCGGCTGAAACTGATCCTGCGCGGCAAGCGCTTTGGCTTCAGCCTTGAGGATATTCGTCAGCTGCTGGACCTTTATGACATGGGGGACCAGCAGAAGACGCAGATGGCCGAGACGCTGAAACTGGCGCGTCAGCGGCTGAGGGAGATGGAGCGTCAGCGCGACGAACTCGGTCAGGCGATCGAGGAGTTGGCGGCGCAGATCGCCTGGGGCGAGGAGAGGTTTGCCGGCATGGCCGAGTGATCCCCGCCCCGGGCAGACCGGACAAGGGAGAGGACCATGCCGAACTATACCGCAAACACCCGTGACATGCAGTTCGTGCTGCATGAGCTTCTGAAGATCTCCGGGCAGGATGTGCCCGGCTATGCCGATCTGGAACGCGAGTTCACCGAGGCCGTGCTGGATGCCGCAGGCAAGGTCGCCTCCGAGGTGCTGGCGCCCTTGAATGCGGTGGGCGACCACGAGGGCTGCCGGCTCGAAAACGGCGCCGTGCGCGTGCCTGCTGGGTTTGACAAGGCCTTTGCCGCGATGAAGGAAGGCGGCTGGACGGCGCTCGATTGCAACCCCGATTATGGCGGGCAGGGGATGCCCTATGTGATCAACTGCGCCGTGGGCGAGATGTTCGTTTCCGCCAACATGGCCTTCAACATGTATCAGGGCCTGACGCATGGCGCCGTTTCGGCGATCGAGGCGCATGGCACGGACGCGCAAAAGGCGACCTATCTGCCGAAGATGATCGCCTGCGACTGGACCGGGACGATGAACCTGACCGAGCCGCATTGCGGCACCGATCTGGGTTTGCTCCGCACCAAGGCCGAGCCGCAGGCGGACGGCAGCTACAAGATCACCGGCACGAAGATTTTCATCTCGGCGGGCGATCACGATCTGGCCGAGAACATCATCCATCTGGTGCTGGCCAAGGCGCCCGGCGGCGGCGAGGGGACGAAGGGGATTTCGCTTTTCATCGTGCCGAAATTCCTGGTGAACGCCGATGGCTCCTTGGGCGCCCGCAATGCGGTCAGCGTCGGCAAGGTCGAGCACAAGATGGGCATTCACGGCTCGGCCACCTGCGTGATGAATTATGACGGTGCGACGGGCTATCTGCTGGGCGAGTTGCACAAGGGCATGCGCGCGATGTTCACGATGATGAACGAGGCGCGTCTGGGCGTGGGTCTGCAGGGCTATGCGGTGGCCGAGGCCGCCTATCAGGCGGCGCTTGCCTATGCCAAGGACCGCCTGCAGGGTCGGGCCGTGACCGGGGTTGCCAACCCCGCCGGTCCGGCCGATCCCTTGATCGTGCATCCCGACATCCGCCGCGCGCTGATGGACCAGAAAAGCTTTTTGGAGGGGGCGCGGGCCTTCACCTTCTGGGGGGCGACGCTGATCGACCGCGCGCATGGGCTGCAGGATGCCGAGGCCGAGGGGCTGATCTCGCTGATGACGCCGGTGATCAAGGGCTTTTTGACCGACAAGGGGTTTGAGGCCTGCGTGCAGGCGCAGCAGGTCTGGGGCGGGCATGGCTATATCGAAGAACAGGGCATGAGCCAGTTCGTCCGCGATGCCCGGATTGCCATGATCTACGAAGGCGCGAACGGGGTGCAGGCGCTGGACCTTGTCGGGCGCAAGCTGGCGGCCGGGGGCGGCAAGCCGCTGATGGGCTTCTTCGAGATGGTCAAGGCCGAGTGCAAGGCGCATGACGGCGACGAGCGGATGAAGCCTTTCACCGATCCGCTGAAGGTGGCGTCAAAGCAGATGCAGGCGGCGGGGATGTTCTTCATGCAGAACGCCGCGAAGAACCCGGATGCGGCGCTCTCGGGCAGCTATGACTTCATGCATCTGATGGGGCATGTCTGCCTTGGCCTGATGTGGACGCGGATGGCCGCGGCGGCCCATGCGGCGCTGGATGGCGGGGCCTCGGACCGGGCCTTCTACGAGGCGAAGATCACCACCGGGCGCTATTACATGGCGCGGCAGCTGCCCGCCTGCGGCTTGCATCTGGCGCGGATCGAAAGCGGCTCCGAGGTGGTGATGGGGCTCTCGGCCGATCAGTTCTGAGCCGCGCAGGATTTCGCCTTCGGGCTGGCGCCCGAGGCGACCCGCCGGGGGCTCCGCCCCCGGACCCCCGGGATATTTGCGGCAAGATAAAACCAGAGCGTCCGCATCTTCAGGATTGAAAAAGGGCCCGTCTGTCGCCGGAGGGGCCCTTGGTTTTTTCGCGTCGAAGCGATCAGCGGCGCGGATCGTGGCTGTCGTCTTCGTCCTCGTCGTCGTCGCCATGCGGCAGGTTGAAGAAGCTGTCGGCATCCGAGAAATCCTTCGGATCTTCCCGCTCTTCCTCGCGCGGGTCGAGGCCGAAGCCCTCGATGCCGCCGGGCAGGCGCGGTTCGGGGCTCATGCCGAGGCTTTGTTCGGTCGAGACCAGCTTGCGGCGTTCGTCATCGCTCATCACGCCATCGGCGGCGCGTTTCTTCGCGGCCTTCTGCACTTCGCTGTCCAGTTCGGATTGACGGCACAGGCCCAGCGCCACCGGGTCGATGGCGGTCATCGAGCCGATGTTCCAATGGGTCCGCTCGCGGATCGAGGCGATGGTCGGTTTCGTCGTGCCGACCAGGCGGGCGATCTGCGCATCGGCCAGTTCCGGGTGGAACTTGACCAGCCACAGGATCGCATTCGGCCGGTCCTGCCGTTTCGACAGCGGCGTGTAGCGCGGGCCGCGGCGCTTGTCCTCGCCCACGGCGGCGGCGTTGAATTTCAGACGCAGCTTGTAAAGCGGGTCCTTCTCGCCCTTTTCGATCTCGCGCGCGTCAAGCTGGTTCGAGGCGACCGGATCAAACCCCTTCACCCCCACGGCAACGTCGCCGTCGGCGATCCCCTGCACTTCCAGTTCATGCATCGAGCAGAAATCGGCGATCTGTTTGAAGGTCAGCGTCGTATTGTCCACGAGCCAAACGGCGGTGGCCTTCGCCATCAGGGGCTTGTTCGTCATCGGAGCGATCCTTTACACATATCTCTCCCGGGCCGAGAAACCGGCTGCGGCCCGGGTTCCCCCCGGCCGCGGTCCATCTCTGGTGGGGAATTGCGTATCCATATAGGGCCGAATGGCTGCGGAGGAAAGAGAAAATGAGATTTTTCGCCATTTGTGCCGCAGTTCTGCTCGCCTGTCACGCCCTTGCCGAGGGCGAGCGGGCCGGAGATTTCGACTATTATGTGCTGGCGCTGAGCTGGTCGCCCGGCTGGTGCGCGACCGACGGCAAGGGCCGGAACGCCCGGCAATGCGATCCGGGCAGCGGGGCGGATTTCGTCTTGCACGGGCTTTGGCCGCAATATGAGGCGGGCTGGCCGAGCTATTGCCGCACCACGGCCCGCGATCCCTCGCGGGCGCAATCGGCGGCGATGGCGGATGTCATGGGCTCGGATGGCGCGGCCTGGTATCAGTGGAAGAAACACGGCCGCTGTTCCGGGCTGACCGCCGCGGACTATTTCGCGACGGCGCGGCAGGCCTATGAGAGTGTCGCCATTCCCGTTCCGTTTCAGCAGCTTGCGCGGGATGTCCGGCTGCCAGCCGAAGCCGTCGAACAGGCGTTTCTGGATGCCAATCCGCGGCTTTCGCCCGAGATGGTGACGGTGACCTGCGCGGGCGAGCGGATCGACGAGGTGCGGATCTGCCTGACGAAGGATCTGGTGCCGCGGCGGTGCGGGGCGGATGTGCGGCGCGATTGCCGCAAGCCCGATGCGGTGATGGAGCGCGTGCGATAGCGGGGGCAAGGGCGTATTTGGACCAAGAAAAAGCAGCTGTGTTTTTTCTTGGTGCAAATACGCCCTTTCCGGGGGGCGTTTTCAGGAAACGCGCAGCACGATCTTGCCGATATGGGCGCTGGATTCCATGCGGGCATGGGCGGCTGGGGCCTCTTCCAGCGCGAAGGTGCTGTCGTGCACCACCTTCACCTTGCCCGCTTCGATCATCGGCCAGACCTGGGCGCGCAGCTGCCGGGCGATTTCGGCCTTGGCGGCGTCGGATTGCGGGCGCAGCGTCGCGCCGGTGAGGGTCAGGCGGCGCAGCATCACCTGGGCGAAGTTGATCTCGGCCTTCGGGCCTTCGAGGAAGGCGATGAAGACGAGCCGCCCGTCATCGGCAAGCGCCTTGATATTGCGGGCGATGTAGCTGCCGCCGACCATGTCGAGGATCAGGTTCGCACCGCCTTCGGCGCGCAGGATCTCGGCGAAATCGGCTTCGCGGTAGTTGATCGCGGTGGCGCCCAGGGCGTCGCAGGCGGCGCATTTTTCCGCGCTGCCCGCGGTGGCCCAGACCCGGGCGCCCAGCGCGCGGGCGATCTGGATCGCCGTCGTGCCGATGCCCGAGGAGCCGCCGTGCACAAGGAAACGCTCGCCCGCGGTCAGGCCGCCGCGCATCACCACGGTTGACCAGACGGTGAAGCAGGTCTCGGGCAGGCAGGCGGCGTCGCGCAGGCTGATCCCCGCGGGGACGGGCAGGGCATGGGCGGCGGGGCAGGTCGCATAATCGGCATAGCCGCCGCCCGGCAGCAGCGCGCAGACCGCATCGCCCACCGACCAGCCCGACACGCCCGGGCCCAGCGCGGCGATTCGGCCCGAACATTCGAGCCCGGGCAGATCCGAGGCACCGGGCGGGGCCTTGTAGGCGCCCGCGCGTTGCAGCGCGTCGGGGCGGTTCACCCCGGCAAAGGCGATCTCGATCAGGATTTCGCCCGGACCGGGCACCGGCACGGCGCGGCTGGCAAGTTTCAGCACCTCGGGGCCGCCGGGGGCGGTGATCTCGATGCAGCGCATCACCTGCGGCAGGGCGGTCACAGCGTTTCCCCCCGCGCCGAAAGACTGCCGGGCGCGATCCTCGGCTCGGGCGCGCGAATCGTTTCCAGAACGCCGCGCAGGCCGGGCAGGCGCATCAGCCCGCCCTTGAGCTTTTCGAACTGCAGCACGTTTTCGATCCGGTGATCGAGGAAGGCCCAGGTGTCGGCCTGCCCGGGGCTTTCGTCGCCGATCCAGAACAGCACCGTCGCCGAAAACACCCCCGAAAGCGTCAAGCGCTTGGAATACCAGTTGTAATCGCGGCTTTCATCGCCAAGGCCAAGCCAGATCGTATCGGCGGTTTCCCAGACGAGCCGCCCGCCCAGCGCCATGTTTTGCGGCAGGGCAAAGGCGGAACTGGCGCGGCGCACGAGTTCCGCATCGACAAGGCCGATGCGCATCTTGACTGCCGCCGCCACCTTGTCGCGGAAGCGAAGGCCCTGAAAATCCTGCGATTTCAGCGCCTCGGCCAAGGCGCGGTCAGCGGCGCGGTGATAGTCTGCCGCCAGATCGATGGCGCCGCGCGGGCAGACCAGACGCGCCAGCGTCGGATCGACGCCGATATCGGTCACCGCCGCCGCAAAGGCCGGATCGGACCAGCCATCGAAAGGCACATGCGGCGTGATCGCCTCGAGCAGGTCGGCCCGCAGGCGCGATGCCTCCAAATGGTCGTTTTTCATTGCTTTTCCCTTGCGCGGCAGCGGTGGACAAATGTCCGGACCTTTGCTATATGGCCGCTTCCTGCAAACTGATGCAACTCAAACTTAGGAAGGTGGTGACACCACATGCAGGTCAGCGTTCGCGACAACAACGTCGAACAAGCGCTTCGTGCCCTGAAGAAAAAACTTCAGCGCGAGGGGGTTTTTCGCGAAATGAAGCTCAAGCAGCATTTCGAAAAGCCGTCCGTGAAGAAAGCGCGCGAGAAAGCTGAAGCCGTTCGCCGTGCCCGTAAACTGGCGCGGAAGAAAGCTCAGCGCGAAGGCGCACTTTAAGAGGCGTTTGATAACGCTGGCGGGCTCGCCCGCACCGCGAACCCCCGTGGCCCAGCCACCGGGGGTTTTTGGTTTTCTGCGCGTCCCGGGCCCCTCAGATCGGCAGGGCGGTGGTCTTGAAGACGGTGCGCAGCGCGAAGGAGCTTTGCATGCCCTGCACCCCCGGCAGCCGCGCCAGTTTCGAGCGGTGGATGCGGGCGAAATCCTCGGTATCCTCGGCCACGACCTTCAGCAGGTAATCGGCCGAGCCCGCCATGAGATGGCATTCGAGCACGTCGGGGATCTTTTTCACCTCGCGTTCAAAGGCTTCCAGCACCTCGTCGGCCTGACCCGACAGCGTGATCTCGACAAAGACGGTGGTCGGACGGCCCAGGCGGCGGGCATCGAGCAGGGCGACGTAATCCTTGATGTAGCCCTCGTCCTCAAGCCGCTGCACCCGGCGGTGACAGGCCGAGGCGGAGAGGTTCACCCGCTCGGACAATTCGGCATTGGAGATCCGGCCCTGCTTTTGCAGCACGGTCAGAATGCGACGATCTGTGGCGTCAAGGCTCATGGGGGCGCAATTTTCTTCGAGGATTAGTCGGATTGATCGAAGATATGGCCGTTAAATTGTCTGTTTTGCAAGCACATTTGAACGCATTTTTCATGTCAACCAGCGCAGAGTGGGGGCAGAAATGGCAGGGAGGAACGCCATGAAGATCGGATGCGTGAAAGAGATCAAGCCGCAGGAATTCCGGGTGGGGATGACGCCCGCCGCGGCGCAGGAGGCGGTGGCGCAGGGCCATGCGGTCCTGATCGAGGCCGGGGCGGGGCTGGGCGCGGGCTTTGCCGATGCCGATTATGTCGCCGCCGGGGCGGAGATCGCGGCCGATGCTGCCACGGTCTGGGCCGAGGCCGAGATGGTGGTCAAGGTGAAGGAGCCGCAGGCCGCCGAACGGGCGCAGCTGCGCCCCGGGCAGGTGCTCTTCACCTATCTGCATCTGGCGCCCGATCCGGAACAGACCGCGGATCTGCTCAAATCCGGGGCCACCTGCATCGCCTATGAGACCGTGACCGACCGCATGGGCGGGCTGCCGCTTCTGGCGCCGATGTCCGAGGTGGCGGGGCGGCTGGCGCCGCAGGTCGGCTCCTGGGCGCTGCAAAAGGCGAATGGCGGGCGCGGTGTGCTGATGGGCGGCGTGCCCGGGGTGCGTCCGGCCCATGTGGTGATCATCGGCGGCGGCGTTGTCGGCACGGCGGCGGCGCGGGTGGCGACCGGGATGGGGGCGCATGTGACGGTGCTGGATCGTTCGATCCCGCGGCTGAGCTATCTCGACGATGTCTTCATGGGGCGGCTGACGACGCAATATTCCGACCGCGCCGCCACGGCCGAGCTGATCCGGGACGCTGACATGGTGATTGGCGCGGTGCTGGTGCCGGGGGCGGCGGCGCCGAAACTGGTCAGCCGCGCGATGCTGAAGACGATGAAACCGGGCGCGGTGCTGGTCGATGTGGCGATCGACCAGGGCGGCTGCTTCGAGACCTCAAAGGCCACGACGCATCAGGACCCGATCTACGAAGTGGATGGAATCATTCACTATTGCGTCGCGAATATGCCCGGCGCCGTGGCCCGGACCTCGACGCAGGCGCTGGGCAATGCGACGCAGCCGTTTTTGCTGGCGCTGGCGAACAAGGGCTGGCGGCAGGCCTGTGCCGACGATCCGCATCTTCTGGCCGGGCTCAATGTCCATGCGGGGCGGATCACCTGTGCTCCGGTCGGCGCGGCGCAGGGGCTGACCGCGATCGACCCGGTGACGGCGCTGAAGCTGTAAGATCGTCCCTGTTCCGGCAGGCGAGTCGGAACAGGGGCTGGTCGCGGCGGATTTCGGACAGTCTGGGCGGTCTGCGGGGGCCTGCTCAGCCCTGCGCCGGGCTTTCCGACATGCCGCGGCCGACCCGTTCGGCGATCCGCGCGGCAAGCCAGGCCGTCCAGCCCTCGGGCTGGGTGAAATGGAAGGGCGCGCCCTCGGGCATCGGGATCGGCGCCCCGGCCAGACGTGCCTCGGCCTCGAGCCGGGCGGCGGCGATGATCTGCGCCGGGCTGCGTTCCAGCGCCGCCAGCGCCAGTTCCACCGCCTCGTCCCGGCTTAACGCGGGATCGAACTGGGCGGGTTCCAGTCCCGCGCTGTCGATGAAACCGCGCAGGCGCGATTGCGCCGCCTCGATCCGCGCCACAGCGCTGTCGCGCTGATCGGCGCGAAAGGCGCGTTCCAGCGGCAGGGTTTCCTCGAACGAGGTCAGTTCCGCGCCAAGGCCGTCAATCGCCGCGGCCAGTTCCAGCGCCACGGTCCGGTCCTGCTGCAGCGCGATTTCGCTGCGGCAGGCGGAAATCATGTCGCGCAAGACCCTGATGCGGTTCACCGCGATCACATCGGCGGTTTCGGCAAAGGCAATGTCGCGGGCGGCCCGGCCAAGCTCGTCCATCGCCGATTCGAGCGGGAAGAGCGCCCCGGCAGGGCGGGCAGAGCTGTAAAGGTTTCCGGCAAGCGTCCAGGCAGCGTCGTGAAGCATCGTGCATCCCCTTCTGGTGATGCAGGAACTCTGTCACATCGGGGTGAACAAGTGGTGAACGGTCAGGGCGATGTTCGCCCTTCGTTCATGGCTTGCCGGTCAGTTCGCGGCGCGGATGATCTTGCACAGCGGCTCGAACAGCTCGCCATTGCCCGCGATCACCGTGCCGCTTTCGAAGATCGTCCGACCCTCGCGCACCGGGCCGACGAAGCCGCCCGCTTCCTTGACCAGGATCAGACCGGCCGCCATGTCCCAGGCGTTGATGCCGCGTTCCCAATAGCCGTCGTAACGGCCCGAGGCGACATAGGCGAGATCGAGCGCGGCCGAGCCGAAGCGGCGCACGCCCGCGCAGACCGGCATCAGCCGCGCCAGATCCTGCAGCGTCGCGGGCAGGGTGGAGCGGCCGCCAAAGGGCACGCCCGTCGCAAACAGTGCCTCGATCATGTTGCGCCGCCCCGACACGCGCAGCCGGCTTTCGTTCATGAAGGCGCCAAGGCCTTTTTCGGCATAGTAAAGTTCGTCCTTGGCGGCGTCGAAGACGACGCCCGCGACAACCTCGCCCTTGTGTTCGAGCGCGATCGACACCGCCCAATGCGGCAGCCCGTGCAGGAAGTTCGTGGTGCCATCGAGCGGATCGACGATCCAGCGCCGGGTCGGGTCTTCGCCCGCTTCCTCGCCGGTTTCCTCTCCCAGCCAGCCATAGGTCGGACGCGCGCCGCGCAGCTCTTCCTTGATGATCCGTTCGGCTTCGCGGTCGGCCTTGGAGACGAAATCCCCCGGACCCTTGGCCGAAACCTGCAGGTTCTCGACCTCGCGGAAGTCCTTCACCAGAGCCCGCCCCGCCTTGCGCGCGGCCTTGATCATCAGGTTGAGGTTGGCACTGCCTTGCATCGGGGACTCCTTAGGTCACAAGCGCCTGCCTTACACGGCACGGGTAAAGATTCCAAGAGGTCAGCCGCGGATCAATTCGGCGCGCCTCGGCAGCAGGATCGTCAGCACCCCCAGCACCGGCAGGGTGGAGCAGATCAGATAGACGGTGCGGATGCCCCAGTGGTCGGCCATCACCCCAAGCCCCGCCGCGGCGATGCCGCCCATGCCGAAACTGAGGCCGAAGAAGATCCCCGCCACCATGCCGACACGGCCCGGCAACAGTTCCTGCGCCAGCACGACGATGGCCGAAAAGGCCGAAGCGAGGATGAGCCCGATGCAGACCGTCAGCACGCCCGAGGCGATCAGCCCCACATGCGGCAAGGCAAGGGTGAAGGGCAGCACGCCCAGGATCGAGATCCAGATCACCACCATCGGGCCGAAACGATCCGCAATCGGCCCGCCCAGCACGGTTCCGGCCGCGACCGAGCCAAGGAACAGGAACAGCATCAGCTGCGCGGTGCGGGTATCCACCCCGAAACTCTCGATCAGGTAGAAGGTGTAGTAAGAATGCAAGGACGCCATATAGGCGTTCTTCGAAAAGGTCAGGATCACCAGCACCGAGATGGCGGCGATGGTGCGGCCGCGCGACAGCGGCAGGGTCTTGTCCACCGGCCTTTTCGCCCGCGCGGCCAGATGGCTGGCATACCAGCGGCTGACCTGCATCAGCACGATCCCCGACAGCACGGCAAGCGCGGCAAAGATCGCGACCGAGGGGCGGCCGAAGGGCAGCACGACGAAGGCCGCCAGCAGCGGACCGATCGAGGTGCCGAAATTGCCGCCGACCTGAAACACCGATTGCGCAAGGCCAAACCGCCCGCCGGAGGCGACGCGGGCGACGCGGCTGCTTTCCGGGTGAAAGATCGCCGAGCCCAGCCCCACCAGCATCGCCGCCGCGATCAGCGCCGGGTAGCTTGGCGCAAAGGCCAGCCCCATCACGCCCAGAAAGGTGCAGCACGACGCCAGCGGCAGCGACCAGGGCTGCGGTTTCGCATCGGTGTAAATCCCGATCGCCGGTTGCAAAAGCGAGGCCGTGCCTTGGAAGGCCAGCGTCAAAAGCCCGATCTGCCAATATTGCAGCGCGAAATCCGCCTTCAGGATCGGATAGATCGAGGACAGCATCGACTGCATCACATCATTGAGCATGTGACAGGCGGACACGGCCAGAAGGATCGGGAACACGGTCGCCTGAGCGGCGCGCGGCTGGGGAATGGCGGTCATCGGAGGTCCTCGGACTGAAGCCGCGATCTAACGCCGGGGCCGCGGGGCCGTCACGCGCAACTTTGTGACGGTTACATCACCCTTGCGTGACGGGGCTTACGCCCGCTGCAGCTTCACCGGTTCCGTCCGCGCCAGCCGCAGGAAATGCGCCATATAGGGCTCTGTCACGTCTTCCTCGCGCGTGGCCGCATAAAGCCGCTTCGTCAGACCCTGTTCGGTGACGCGCTTGGTGACATAGTCGGGCTGGTATTTCGCCTCGCGCAGCACCCAGTCGGGCAGCACGGCGACGCCCCGCCCCGAGGCGACGAGCATCAGGATCACCGTCGTCAGTTCCACCTGCCGATGCGCTTTCGGCTCCACCTTGGCGGGCGTCAGAAGCAGCGAGAACACATCCGACCGCGCCCGGTCGATCGGATAGGTCAAAAGCGTCTGATCGGCGAAATCCTCGGCCACGACAAAGGGTTTCGCGGCCAGCGGGCTGTTGGCCGAAGCGATGAAGGTGGGCGAATAGTCGAACAGAGGGTTGAAGGTGATGCCCTCGATCCGCTCGGGGTCGGAGGAGATCACCAGATCGACATCTTCGCGCGCCAGCGCCTGCAGCGCGGTGAAGGCGAGGCCCGGGCGAATGTCGATGTCGATCTCCGGCCAGATGCGGCGAAAGGCTTCCAGAACCGGAAAGAGCCAGTCGAAACAGGCGTGGCATTCGATGGCGATATGCAGCCGCCCGGCCCGTCCCTGCCGGATCGCGGCGAATTCCGCCTCGGTCGCGTCGATCTCGGGCAGGATGCGCTCGGCCAAGCGCAGCAGTTTCAGCCCCGCCGCGGACAGGCGCAAGGGCTTGGAGCGACGCGCAAAAAGCTCGACGCCCGCCTGATCTTCCAGACCCTTCACCTGATGCGACAGCGCCGATTGCGTGATGTGCAGGATGTCGGCGGCCCTTGCCAGACCGCCTGCATCGTGAATGGCCTTGATCGTGCGCAGATGCCGAAACTCGATGTGCATTATGAGGCGGCCTCATCACCTTCTTGAAGATTATGAATTTGTCTCACATCGCGGAATCGGCGACAAGGGGGCAACACAAAAAGGACGCCCCCGATGACCACGCCGCATGTCAGCTTTGAATTCTTCCCGCCGCAGACGCTTGATGCCTCGTTCCGGCTGTGGGAGACGGCGCAGGTTCTGGCGCCGCTCAAGCCCGGTTTCGTGTCCGTGACCTATGGCGCGGGCGGTACCACGCGCAAGCTGACGCATGAGGCCGTGGCGGCGATCCACAAGAATTACGGGCTGAATGTCGCCGCGCATCTGACCTGCGTCGATGCGACGAAAGCCGAAACGCAAGAGATCATCGACGCTTATGCCGACGCCGGCGTGACCGAGATCGTCGCGCTGCGCGGGGATCCGCCGAAAGGCGCCGCCCGCTTCACGCCCCATCCCGAGGGGTTCGCCTCCTCGGTCGATCTGATCGAATGGCTGGCCAAGGACGGCCGCTTCACGCTGCGCTGCGGCGCTTACCCGGAACCGCATCCGGAAGCCGCCGACACTTTCGCCGATGTGCGTTGGCTGAAACGGAAATGCGAGGCGGGCGCCACCTCGGCGATCACGCAATTCTTCTTTGAGGCCGAGACCTTCTTCCGCTTCCGCGATGCCTGCGTGAAGGAAGGGATCACCGCGAAGATCATCCCGGGCATTCTGCCGATCCAGTCCTGGAAAGGCGCCAAGGGCTTTGCGCAGCGCTGCGGCACCTCGATCCCGACCTGGGTCGAAGAGGCCTTCGACCATGCGATCCGCGACGACCGCGAACAGCTGCTGGCCACGGCGCTGTGCACGGAGCTGTGCGACAACCTGATCGCGGGCGGGGTGGAGGATCTGCATTTCTACACGTTGAACCGGCCGCAAATGACCCGCGACGTCTGCCATGCGCTGGGCGTCAACCCGGATGTGGTGCTGGAAAACGTCGCCTGATCCGATCGGCGGATCTGACGCAACGGAACTTTCACGGGGGGCTTCGGCCCCCTTTTCCGTTTCTTTCCCCTGCGTCACGCTGGCGCAAAGGGAGAGAGAGATGACCGAACCGAAATATGCCGCTGGCCCCGCGGATTTCCTGACGCTCAATGAGGTGCAGGCGATGACCGGGCTTGAGTACATGCGGGCGATGCTGGCGGGGCAGGTGCCGACGACGACTTTTGCGCGCGGCTGCAATTATCGCATCACCCGGGTCGAGCCCGGTCTGGTCGAAGTGACCGGCACGCCGGGGCACGAGCACACCAACGCCTTTGGCGGCGTGCATGGCGGCTGGTATGGGGTGCTTCTGGATACGGCGCTGACCTGTGCGGTGATCACCGGGCTGAAGCGCGGGCAGTATCAGACGACGACCGAATACAAGGTCAACATGCTGCGCGCGATTCCCTTGGGCACCGAGGTCCGCGCCATCGGCCGGGTCGAGCATGTCGGACGGTCGACCGGGGTCGCGCGGGGGGAAATCGTCGGGCTGACCGATGGCAAGACCTATGCCCTTGGCACCGCCACATGTCTGATCATGGGGGCCTCGGCCGGATAGGGCGCCAGCGCCAGGTCCGGTCTCGGGCCGCGGCGCTTCAGCCCGGTGCCGACGCGGATCCACCATTCCAGCTTGCGCTTGCGCACCGAATCGTGCAGCCGCTCCGACCCGTCCACGCCCACCCGGCGCGGCTGGCGCATGATGAAGAACTTGCCCCAGCCGCCCCAGCTGCCGACCGAAGGGGCGGCAGGATCGCAGGGAAACTCTGCCCGCCAGCCCGCGGGCAGGGCCAGGCCAAGACCCTCGGCCTGTTCCAGCATCCAGACCAGCGGAATGTTCGACAAGGGCCGGGCCGCATCATACTCGGCCAGTTGCCCGCCCACATCGGCATGACAGCCGCGAAACCAGACCTGTTCGATCCGCGTGGCGCCGGTGCCGTCGCTGTTCCACAGAAGCGGCGAGAGCACCGGCCGCGTCTCGTGCAGGGCGAGCGCCTGAAACCCGTGCCGGACCGACCGGCCCAGCCGATGATCGTGAAACCGCACCCGGTCCGCGCTCAGCGTCCAGAACAGCGGCAGCCGCACCCCCAGCGCCGCCACCGTGTCGAAGACGCCGACCATCTCGATCGGCGCGGTCGCATGACAGAGCGCATCGCGAAAGGCCGTGGGCGAGACCTCGGCCCGGTAATGCCGCCAGGCCTGTTCCACGTTGCGTTCGGTCGCGGCATCCTTGCGCAATAGGCCCACCCGGTCGATCAGCCCGGCCAGCGAGCGCGCGGCAAAGGCGCCGCGGGAATAGCCGATCAGAAAGATCCGGTCGCCCGGCCGATAGCGCATGGCCAGCCAGCCATAAGCGCGCAGGATCTGCGCCTCCACCCCCCAGCCCAGCCAGATGTCCTTGAGATCGCGCCATTCGCGATATTGCAGCCCCTTGCCATAATAGACCGAGGCCCGCGGCGAGGCCCGGCGCAAAAAGCGGTAAATCACCCCGATCGAAGTCAGATGCGCCTGCGACAGCGAGCCAAGCGTGCCGTCAAGCAGCACCACATGATCGACAGGGCCCCGCGCCGGGCGCGCAGAGGGAGAGGCATCAACACGCGCCGTCCCGGCCTTGCGTTGCCGCCAGTTCCCGATCACGCGATGAAACAGTCCGACCATGACGCGACCCCATCGCCCTGCGGCATTGAATGTTAACGGCCCTGTCCTGAACTTAGGACAAGGCCGTTAATCCTCAATTACGCACGCGCCAAAGTGTCGCGGATGTCGGCACCTGTTGCTTTCGGGTCAGCCTTTCAGCGCCAGCGCGGTGACGATTTCCATCTGCCCGAAGCCGTTGAAGCGGGTGTTGGTGGCCGAGCAATAGGCGCCCATGCCGTGGAACACCACATAATCGCCCTCGGCCAGTTCGGCGGGCAGGGCCACGTCGCCCGGCAGACGGTCGACCGAATCGCAGGTCGGGCCGAAGACGATCCGCTCGACCATGTCGCCGCCGCGCTCGAACCCCTCGGGCGACCAGACCTCGATCCGCTCGATGTTGCCGATCAGCGGCAGTTCCGCCAGACCGCCATAGACGCCGTCGTTCAGGAACACATGCGTGTCGTCGCGCAGCGCCTTGACCTTGGTGATATGGGTGAAGGCATCGCCCACCAGGCCGCGGCCCGGTTCGCAGACCAGAATCGGACGGTCAGAGCCGAAGGCCTCGGTGGTGGCGCGGTCGATCAGCGCGAAGATGTCTTCGAGCACCGGGGCCGGGCCCATCTTGCGATGGTTCGGGAAGCCGCCGCCAACGTTCAGCCGATGCGCCCGCACGCCCGCGGTGGCACAGATTTCCGAGGCGACCAGGATATAGGCCTCCCAGGCGGCCGGATCGGTGCATTGCGTGCCCGGATGGAAGGTGAGCGAGGGGATGAACCCGGCCTCTGCCGCGCGGCGCAGAAGCTCCGCCGCCAGATCGGCCGTCGCGCCGAATTTGGCGCCGAAGTTATAGGCGGCACCCTGCACCGGCAGCTTGAAGCGCACCGAGATTTCGCACCCCTCGGTCGGCACCATCTCGATCAGCTTGTCCAGCTCCGACCGCGAATCGACCGACCAGGTCTTCACGCCTGCCCGCACCGCATGGGCGATTTCCTCGCGCCCGCGCACCGGGTTGTGGTAGTGCAGCGCAGCCCCGGGGGCGAGACGACGAATGAGGTCGATCTCGTAGGGCGAAGCGACGTCGAACCCCTTGATGCCCGCGGCGACAAGGTTCTGGATCACCATCTCATCCGGGTTCGACTTCACCGCATAGGTGACGACGCCCGGAAAGCCCTTGAGGAACCGCCGCGCGGTTGCCTGCAACGCGGTGGGCGAGAACACCAGCACCGGATGATCGGGTTGTTTCGTCCGGATGATTTCGGACGGTTGAGTCCAAATAGTCTTGGAAAGTCCCATCGGCTTCTCCTCGCCAATAGAACGCAGCCACCTCTTGCCCCGGCTTGTTACGGGTGGGGAGACGCTTACGACGCGTTTCGACCTAACCCAGGCCAGGTGCGTATGAGCCGCCCTTTTCCTGCTCTCTCAGAATGCGCGATATGATGCACATTTTCACCGATCAAAAGAGTAGAAATGCGTCGATCTATCGTTATAATGACGAAAGCATCGGTCAATCTGTAAGTGTTGCACAATGGACGAACTTGATACGGCAATCGTGGGGCTGCTCTCGGGCGACGCCCGGATTTCGGTGGCGACTTTGTCGCGAAAACTGAAAGTTGCGCGCTCCACCATTCAGGCCCGGCTGGAGCGGCTGGAGACCTCGGGCGTGATCGCGGGCTACACGGTGAAGCTGGGCGAAGCGGCCCGGGCGGGGCGGCTGCGGGCGACCGTTCTGCTGATGGTCGAGCCCCGCGCGCAGGCGGGCATCCTGACCCGGCTGAAGTCGATCCCCGAGGTCGAACGGATCTCGACCACCTCGGGGCGGATCGACCTTTTGTTGCAGGTGGCGGCGAACTCGACGGCGCAGCTCGATGTGGTTCTGGACCAGATCGGCGAGATGCAGGGGGTGCGCAGTTCCGAAAGCCTCATTCATCTGAGCACGAAACTGGATCGCGCCGTGTGACACCGTGCGGCGGCGCTCAGACTGTTGTTCGGGCCCCCAAAGGGCTATGCTAAGTCTGGAACAAGCTCCCGGCCGCGAGGTTTCGGGGACCGGAGGAGATGCCAATGTCCTTTCACGGGCTTCCATGCTGGTTCGAGCTGATGGCGCGCGATCTTGATGCGGCGCAGGCGTTCTATACCGATGTGTTGGGCTGGGCTTGGGGGGCGGATGCGCGGGCCGGGTTCGACTATCGGCTCGCCCGGTCCGGAGAGGCTCTCGTCGCCGGTCTGATGCCGGTCGCGATCTGCCCCGAAGGCACGCCGATCAGCTGGATGCCCTATTTCGCGGTCGATGATTGCGATGCGACGACGGAGCTTGCCGAGATGATCGGCGGTTTCGTCTGGAAGTCCCCCGCCGACATCCCCGGCACCGGGCGCTTTGCCGTTCTGGCCGATCCGGCGGGGGCGGTCTTCGGTATCCTGGCGCCGCTGCCGATGGACCTGCCGCCAGCAAGCGGGGCCTGGAACCCCGCCCGTGCCGGACATGGTGCGGCGCTCGATCTTTGTCATCCGCTGCCCGAGACGGCGCTGCGCTTCTACAACCGGCTGTTTGGCTGGAGCGCCGCGCCCGGTCCGCAAGAGACCCTGACGCTTCTGGCGCGCGACGGGCGGGGCATCGGTCGCATCACCGGGCTTGGGGTGGCGCCGCTGCCGAACTGGCATTGCGGCTTTGCCGTGCCGGATCTGGCGGCATCGGCGGCGCGGGCCGAGGCCTTGGGGGCGACGGTGATCCGCCTGCCCGCGCACGACCCCCGGGCCGCGACTGCGGTGATCGTGCGCGATCCCCAAGGTGCCTGGTTCGATCTGAGCGCCCCGAAACCCTGATTGCACTGCGTCAAAGGCTTTTCCTTGCAAGGAGCCCGCGCTAAACAGCGTCAAGCCCTGAAAGGACAGAACCGATGAGCATGGAAAAGACCTTCGACGCGCGCGAGGCCGAGCCGCGGCTTTATGCGAAATGGGAACAGGCAGGCGCCTTCAAGGCCGGGGCGAATGCCTCGCGCCCCGAGACCTTCTGCATCATGATCCCGCCGCCGAATGTCACCGGGGCGCTGCACGTTGGCCATGCCTTCAACAACACGGTGCAGGACATCCTGATCCGCTGGCACCGGATGCGCGGTTTCGACACGCTCTGGCAGCCGGGGCAGGACCATGCGGGCATCGCCACCCAGCTGATGGTGGAAAAGGAACTGGCGAAGACCCAGCAGCCCTCGCGCGCGGATCTGGGCCGCGACGAATTCCTGAAGAAGGTCTGGGAATGGAAGGGCAAATACGGCTCGACCATCATCAACCAGCTGAAACGGCTGGGCTCGTCCTGCGACTGGGAGCGCAACGCCTTCACCATGTCCGGCGCGCCGAATGCCCCCGCGGGCGAGGAGGGCAACTTCCATGACGCGGTGATCAAGGTCTTTGTCGATCTTTACAACAAGGGGCTGATCTACCGCGGCAAGCGGCTGGTGAACTGGGACCCCCATTTCGAGACCGCGATTTCCGATCTGGAAGTCGAGAATATCGAAGTGGCCGGGCACATGTGGCACTTCAAATACCCGCTCGCGGGCGGGGAGACCTATGAATATGTGGAAAAGGACGCCGAGGGGAATGTGACCCTGCGCGAGACGCGCGACTACATTTCCATTGCCACGACGCGGCCCGAAACCATGCTGGGCGATGGCGCGGTGGCGGTGCATCCCAGTGACGAACGCTATGCCCCCATCGTCGGCAAGCTCTGCGAAATCCCGGTGGGGCCCAAGGAACACCGGCGTCTGATCCCGATCATCACCGACGAATATCCCGATCCGACCTTCGGCTCGGGCGCGGTGAAGATCACCGGCGCACATGATTTCAACGACTATCAGGTCGCCAAGCGGGCGGGCCTGCCGCTCTATCGGCTGATGGACACCCGGGCGAAGATGCGCGCCGACGGGGCGGATTACGAAACCTGCGCCCTCCGGGCGATGGAGATTTCGCGCGGCGCCGCCTTCACCGAGGCCGAGGTCGACACGCTGAACCTGATCCCCGACAATCTGCGCGGACTGGATCGTTACGAGGCCCGCAAGATCGTGGTCGAGGAGATCAACGCCGAGGGTCTGGCGGTGATGATCGCCAATCCGAAGGCGGGCGAGGACGGCCAGCCCGATCTGATCCCCTATGTCGAAGCCAAGCCGATCATGCAGCCCTTTGGCGACCGCTCGAAAGTGGTGATCGAGCCGATGCTGACGGATCAGTGGTATGTGGACGCCGAAAAGGTCGTCGGCCCGGCGCTGGACGCCGTGCGGACCGGCAAGACGAAGATCATGCCCGAGGCGGGCGAGAAGACCTATTACCACTGGCTTGAGAATATCGAGCCCTGGTGCATCTCGCGCCAGCTCTGGTGGGGGCACCAGATCCCGGTGTGGTATGACTCCAGAGGCAACACTTTCTGCGCTGCCTCTGTTGAAGATGCAATCGAGCAGGCCAAGGCGAAGTATCTGGAATTGTATCCCGATATGCGGATCGAGCCCTACGATGCGGGTTCGGTTGATAGTGACCAGGTTGGGGTTGAAGGCATCGCCCGCAGTGAGCGTGCCGAATTGCAAACCTTCGGCCTTGGCTTGCAACTGTCTGGTAGTGGCGCGGTTCTGATGCCGCTGACGCGTGACCCCGATGTGCTCGATACTTGGTTCTCCTCCGGCCTCTGGCCGATCGGCACGCTGGGCTGGCCGGCGGACACCGAGGAAATGCGCAAGTATTTCCCCACCGATGTTCTGGTGACGGGCTTTGACATCCTGTTCTTCTGGGTCGCCCGGATGATGATGATGCAGCTTGCCGTGACCGGGGACATCCCGTTCCACACCGTCTACCTGCACCAGCTCGTCCGCGACGAGAAGGGCAAGAAGATGTCGAAGACGGCGGGCAACGTCATCGACCCGCTGGAAATCATCGACGAATTCGGCGCCGATGCGCTGCGCTTCACCAATGCCTCGATGGCCGCCATCGGCGGCGTGCTGAAACTCTCGAAAGACCGCATCGCGGGCTATCGCAACTTCGGCACGAAGCTGTGGAACGCCACCCGCTTTGCCGAGATGAACGGCGTCTTCGAGGCCGAAGTCGCGGGCATCCCGCAACCGACGCAAACCGTGAACCGCTGGATCATCGGCGAAACCGCCAAGGTCCGGGCCGAGGTCGATGCGGCCTTTGAAAGCTATCGCTTCAACGATGCGGCGAATGCGCTTTACGGCTTTGTCTGGGGCAAGGTCTGCGACTGGTATGTGGAATTCGCCAAACCGCTTTTCGATGGCGAGCATGCCGCCGAAACGCGGGCCACGATGCGCTGGGTGCTGGATCAGTGCTACATCCTGCTGCATCCGATCATGCCCTTCATCACCGAAGAGCTCTGGGGCCTGACCGGCACCCGCGCGAAGATGCTGGTTCATGCCGACTGGCCAACCTACGGCGCCGAGCTGATCGACGCCGAGGCGGATCGGGAAATGAACTGGGTGATCGCCCTGATCGAGGAAATCCGGTCTTCCCGCGCGCAAATGGGCGTGCCCGTGGCGCTGAAGCTGCCGATGGTGCTGGCCGAGGCCGAGCCCCAAGCCCGCGCGGCACTGGCGCGAAACGAGGCGCTCATTCTGCGCATGGCCCGGCTTGAGGCGATCACCGAAGGCACGGTCGCCAAGGGCTCGATCTCGATCCCGGCGGCGGGGGCATTGTTCGGTCTGCCGCTCGAAGGGGTGATCGACGTGGCCGCCGAAAAGGCCCGGCTCGAAAAGGCGCTGGCCAAGGTCGGGAAAGAGGCGGCGGGGCTGAAGGCGCGGTTTGCCAACCCGAAATTCGTGGCGAATGCCGCCGAAGAGGTGATCGAGGAAGCCCGCGAAAACCTGGCCGCGCGCGAGGAAGAGGCGGCGAAGATCGGTGCCGCGCTCAAGCGTCTGGCCGAACTCGGATAGAAGAAGGGGGGGCGCTGCCCCCCGCTTCGCTCCCCCCGGGATATTTTCACCAAGGTGAAAGGGCCAAAGGCTCTGTTTTCACCTTGGCGCAAATATCCCACGGGGGTGCGGGGGTGTGAAACCCCCGCCACTGCCGCCGGTTCAGCCGCCCATCCCGAACCATTGCGCCCAAAGGCCCGCGGCCCAGAACATCAGGCTCAGCGTCATCATCAGGATGCCAAGCCCGAACTTGTCGCGCAGGGCAAAGACGATCGGGTCGTAATCCTGCTTGCCGAACCAGCCAAGCGCCACCATGCGCACCAGCCACCAGCCCATCGGCAGCATGGCGAGCCACAAAAGCCAGGTGTCGGGATAAAGCATCCGCCCCTGATCCGAGATCGAGTACAGGAAGAAGATCACCAGCGCGCCGACGACGCCGATCCCGGCGACATTGAGCAGATCGCCGCGGTCCGGACGGCCATAGCCGCGGCCGGGCAGGCGGTCGTCATTGGTGGCCAGCGTCAGCTCCGTCAGCCGTTTGACACAGCCGAGGCTGAGGAAGATCGGGAAGATGAAGATCAGCATGTAGATCGAGACATCGACCCGGGCCGCCGCCGCCCCCGCGATGACGCGGATCGTGTAAAGCGCGGCAAGGGTGGTGATATCGACCCAGCGCATCCGTTTCAGCCGCAACGAATAGGCGAGCGAGGTGGCCATATAAAGCACCACGATGCCGAAGAAGACGGCATTCAGCGCCGCCGCGATGCCCAGCGCGGCAACCCCAAGACCGGCACCGGCGATCATCCCCACCTGGATCGGCACCGCCCCGCTGGCAAAGGGGCGGCGGCATTTCGTCGGATGCAGCCGGTCGGCTTCAAGGTCGAGCAGGTCGTTGACGATGTAGATCGCGGAAGCGGCGAAAGAGAAGGCCAGCATGGCCAAAAGGATCGGGATCAGCGTGGCCGCGTCGAAGCGATGCGCCGCGATCATCGGCAGCAAGAGCAGGAGGTTCTTCACCCATTGATGCGGCCGCAGCGCTTTCAGCAGCGCCTCGGGCGCCCAGCCGCCGGGCAGGGTCACCACGCCGATGCCGCGCGCGGGCAGGGCGGCCGTCTCGGGCACCCGGCCCACCACCACCGCGGTTTCGGCATGTTCCCAGACCGCCATGTCGGCGGCCTCGTTGCCGGCATAGACGAAGCCGCGCGGCCCGAAGGCCCGCACCAGCGCCCCGGCCTTGGCCGCGCCCTTCAGGTTCAGCCGCCCGTCCGAGGCGAAGACCCGCTCCGACAGCCCGTGATCGGCCGCCAGCCGCGCCACCAGCCCCCGATCCGAGGCCGAGGCCAGACAGACCTCGCGGCCTTCTTCCTGCGCCTTGATCGCCACCTCGGCGACGCCGGGATGCAGCGGCATCAGATCGGTGCGCAGCGGCACCAAGGCGGCCAGGTCGGACTTGAGCCGGGCCGGGTCGCCAAGACCCGTCGCGGCGATGCGCAGCGTGGCCAGCGGATTGCGGCCCAGCCCGGCCCAGAAGCTTTCATAAAGCAGATCGGTGCGCAGAAAGGTGCCATCGACATCCAGCACCAGCGGTTTCACGTCCGTCATTCCTATCCCTTCGAGGCGAAGACGCAGCCGTCGGTGACCAGTTCGGGCGGGCTGAGGCACAGGCCCCGCGCCACCTGCCAGGCCGCCAGAACCTTGGGCACATAATCGCGTGTTTCCGCATAGGGTGGCACGCCGCCATTGCCCTTGACCGCGTTTTCCCCGGCATTGTAGGCGGCGATCACCATCAGCGGATCGCGGTCGAATTCCTTCATCAGCCAGTTCAGATAGGCGACGCCGCCCTTGATGTTCTGCCCCGGATCTCGGCTGTCGGAGACGGCAAAGCGCGTCGCCGTGGCCGGAATGAGTTGCATCAGCCCCACCGCGCCCGAATGCGACACCGCATCCGCCTGTCCGCCCGATTCCGTCGAGATCACGGCGAGCACCAGCGCGGGCGAGACCTCGGTGCCGATCGTCGCGGCCAGGATCTCGCGGCCATGCGTCTGGGCGATCGCCTGCAGGCTGGCCAGCCGCGGCGCCCGCACCGCCTGCCCGCCCGGGCCCATCGACAGCGCGTCGAGCGCCTGCTGGAACCGCCCCGAACGATCGGCGAGCGCGGGCGAGACCACGTTCCAGAACCAGGCATAAGAGGCCGCGCCGCCATTGGCGGGCCGGGTCGAGGCGGTGCCCTGCGGCGGAGGCGGCGTCGCGGTCAGCGGCGCGAAGGGCTTGGCCTCCTGTGCGGCCAGTGCCGCCGCCTGTTCCGCGGGGTCGATCTGGATCGTCAGGAAACGTGTCTGCCCGACCTTGGGCGGCAGCACGCGGCGGGGTTCGAAATGGTGAACGGTCGGCGATTTCGGGCCGATTTCGGCAAGGGCGGGCACGACCGAAACGGCCGCGCTCAGGGCGAGACTGACTGCAAATATCCGGCGCATTTGCGCTATCCTGCTCTTGTGGTCCGATTTTGGACCTTTTCCGGCCTTGTGCCGGTTGCCCGCACTATTCCCCAAAGCCGGTCAAAAACCAAGGAAAACGCGATTTGCGGGCGAAAACCGCCGCACATTGACGCCAAGGTGTTGCACGAAGGCTTGTCGCGACGCGGGGTGGGATGAGTGGGCGGCGGCAGGGGCCGCCCTCGGGTCGCCCCGAACGCTGATTTTTCAGGTTTTCGGGGCTGCTGTTAAGGTTTCTTCAATCATTTTCTGATGCCGCGAAGATTTCTGGATGCTGCCCAAATCGGGCCACGATTCGCCAGCATACAAGGGCCATACCGCGATGCAGCGGCGGCCGGAAAGCCCCGAGACAGCGTGGAAAACCAACCTGCCTGACGCCCCAAACCCAAGGAGAGATCCCATGAACTTCTTCAAACTCGCCCGCAAGATCCGCACCGAAGAAGATGGCGCCGTGACCGTTGACTGGGTCGTGCTGACCGCCGCCGTCGTCGGCCTTGGCGCCGCCGCGCTGACGCTGGTGCGCGACAACACCGAAACCCTGACCACCAAGATCGGCGACTATCTGGGCACCGCCGAAGTCAAGACCACGTTCTGATCGCTGCGCCAGATCTGATCGAAGGGCCGCCCCGAGGGGCGGCCTTGTCCATTTCCGCCCCGCATATTATTTCGGCCCGCCTCTCCGGGCCCGGGCCGCATCGGATCGGCCGAAGCGCCAAAATGGTTAATATTTCATTGACCAGCGGCCCATTTCGGGCTTGCCGCGAAGATATACCGACTCCGCCCCAATCGCGTCACGATTCACCGCCATAACGACCTCATCC
Organism: Rhodobacter capsulatus; assembly: GCF_052363185.1. Lineage (GTDB taxonomy): Bacteria > Pseudomonadota > Alphaproteobacteria > Rhodobacterales > Rhodobacteraceae > Rhodobacter > Rhodobacter capsulatus_E. The sequence continues at coordinate 516,434 of NZ_CP198955.1, forward strand.
CGCGAGGCTGGATACAGCGAAGCCCGGCAGCAGCGCGGCGCAACCCGAACCCAAGGAGAGATCCCATGAACTTCTTCAAACTCGCCCGCAAGATCCGCACCGAAGAAGACGGCGCCGTGACCGTCGACTGGGTTGTGCTGACCGCCGCCGTTGTCGGCCTTGGCGCCGCCGCGCTGACGCTGGTGCGCACCAACACCGAAACCCTGACCACCAAGGTCGGCGACTACCTCGGCTCGGCCGAAGTCAAGACCACGTTCTGATCTCCGCGCCAGGCGTGGATCGTCAGGGCCGCCCTCCGGGGCGGCCTTTCGCCGTTGAACGCGTTCGGATGCCACCCGGACTGTCGAAAAAAAATCCCCGATCTGCCGCAATTACGCCGACTTGCGGGGGCAGCCTGGCGGGAACGTTGTTTGCCGTATGGAGTATTGGAATGGGTTGGAGTGTGACGCCAGCTGGCTGGCACAGGGTCTTGCGCGAGGAAGATGGCGCCGTCACGGTCGATTGGGTCGTTCTGACCGCGGCGGTGGTGTCCATGGGCATGATCGCCGGGACGGTCGTCTGGAACAATTCGGGCGGCGTGGCGCGCAACGTCTCGACCTTTCTCGGATCGCAGTCGGTGGTCACCACCTTCTGACCCGGGGCGCCGCCGCTGGGGCCCCGCTTGCGGGCGGCCATGAAATTGCCCGATTTCGGGGCGAGTGTCGGGAAAGGTATTTGGCCGAAGGTTCGGCCGGGAAAGGATCATGGTGAGCCGATGCGCATGATTGTCGCTCTTGTGCTGGTCTTGGGCGTCGCCCTTGCCGGGGCCGCGGTCTATATGGCGCAACAGCAGATTTCGCAGTTCCAGGCCGAACGCGACATGCTGGTGGCCGAGCAGCGGAACGCGCCGAAACTGGTCGATGTGGTGGTGCTGCGCCGCCCGCTGGCCTATGGCGAACGCTTCACCGCCGCCGATCTGGGCGTGATCAAGATGCAGGAGGGCCACCTGCCCGCGGGCATCTTCCATCTTGTCGCGACGCCCCCTGATGCCCCCGAAGAGGCCCGGGCGGCCTCGGTCTTCCCGGGCGGCGAGACCCGTCCGCGGGCGGCCCTGCGCGCCTATGACGCCTACGAGGCGATCCTGGCCAACAAGATCACCGCGCCGGGCGTCGATGCCGGGATCACCGCGAACCTGTCGCCGAACATGCGCGCCTTCACCATTTCGGTGAATGCCACCACCGGGGTTTCCGGCTTCCTGCGGCCGGGCGACCGGGTCGATGTCTACTGGTCGGGCGAGGTGGGCGGCGAAAGGGTGACGAAACTGATCGACACCAATCTGAAACTGATCGCCATCGACCAGAGCGCCGATGCCGACCGCGCCGAGGAAACCAAGATCGCCACCACGGTCACCGCCGAGGTGACGCCCGAACAGGTCGCCTCGCTGACGCTGGCGCAGGGCACCGGGGAACTGACTCTGTCGCTGGTGGGCATGCAGAACACCGCCGATCCGGGCGCGATCGAGATCGACCGCAACAAGCTTCTGGGGATCAAGGCGCAGGAAGCGGTGCAGATCGAGGCCGAACGGGTCTGCACGGTGAAGATGCGCAAGGGCACCGAACTGATCGAGATGCCGATCCCCTGCAAGGACTGATCCGCCCGGTCCATCGCCATGGCCCTTGGCAGCGCGGTCCCGGACCGGGCCGCGGCTTGGCCCGGCTTTGGCGCATTCGGCAGGAAAAAGCCCCTGCAAACGGTTGATTCTTGCAAAAAAGCAAAGGCTCGGGCATTGTCGGCGCCATGCGGGTGAAAATCACCAAGATACCGGGCGTCAGATCCGGGTGGAGCAGCGTGATCGGAGAGGCAGGATCACAATGAAGATGAAAACTTTCTTCGGGGCTGTCGCGCTCGGTGTTGCGCTGTCGTCCGGCATGTCGCTGCCGCTGTTTGCGGAGACGCTGCGCATCGTTTCGGGCACCGGCAGCACGCCGCTTGCCGTGCCGATGAACCGCGCCGTGGTGGTGGAAAGCGACCAGCCGTTCTCGGAACTGTCGATCGCCAATCCCGGGATCGCCGATGTCACCACGCTCTCCGACAAGACGATCTATGTTCTGGGCAAGGTTCCCGGCCGCACGACGATGACGATCCTTGGCGCCGACGGGACGCTTCTGTCCAATGTCGAGGTGCAGGTCACCCCCGACATCGCCGAGTTCAAGGAACGGCTGCGGCAGATCCTGCCCGGCGAGAATATCGAGGTGCGCACCGCCAATGACGGCATCGTGCTGTCGGGCACGGTGTCCTCGGCGACGAAGCTTGACCGCGCGCTGGATCTGGCCCGGCGCTACGCGGGCGAGCGGGTGTCGAACCTGATGAATGTCGGCGGCACCCAGCAGGTGATGCTGAAGGTGCGCTTCGCCGAGATGCAGCGGTCGGTGTCGAAGAACCTCGCCTCGTCGCTGGCGATGCGCGGCACGGTGGGCGGCGGCAATGCCCAGACCGGCGTCGTCACCGGCACCGGCAATTTCACCGCCACCGATGCGGTGGGCAATGCTTTCGACAATGGAACGATGCCGATTTCGGCCTCGACCCAGGGCGCGCTGGGCCTTGGCTTCACCGTCGGTAACATGGAATTCGGCGTCCTGCTGGAGGCGCTGGAAAGCAAGGGGATGGTGCGCACCCTGGCCGAGCCGAACCTGACCGCGCTGTCGGGTCAGCAGGCCAAGTTCCTGGCGGGCGGCGAATATCCGATCCCGGTGGTGGACGACAACGGGATCAAGATCGAATACAAGCCCTTCGGCGTCGAGATGGCCTTCATCCCCCGCGTCGTCGATGGCGATCTGATCAATCTGGAAATCGCCGCCGCGGTCTCGGCCATCGACACTTCGGTGACGATGACGAACAACGGCACCACCGTGAACGCCTTCAAACGCCGCGAGACCTCGACCACGGTCGAGATGCGCGACGGCGAAAGCTTTGCCATTGCCGGGCTGTTGCAGGACGATTTCAACGATCTGAACAACCAGATCCCGTGGCTGGGCGACGTGCCGGTGCTGGGCGCGCTGTTCCGCTCGACCGCGTTCGAGCGCAAGCAATCCGAGCTTGTCATCATCATCACGCCGCATCTGGTCACGCCGACGCGCGGCGAGGCGCTGGTGCTGCCGACCGACCGGGTCCGGCTGCCCAGCGAATCCGAACTGTTCCTGCGCGGCAAGACCGAGGGCGGCGCCGCGGGCGAAGTGGCCCGGCAGGACTTTTCCGGCTCCTACGGCTATGTGATGGAGTGACGGGATGCAGCTTGGGGGCCAGGGGATGCGCTATTGGGTGATCGTCGCGGGCGCTTTGGCGCTGGCCGGGTGCAGCGGTGCCGAAGTGGGCAGCCAGTATGAGACCGGCGGCTTCGGCAATGCCACGATGAACAACACGCTGATGATGACCGGGCAACGCGATTTCGCCGTCAGCCTGACGCGCAAATTCGCCCAGGATGTGCCCAATACCGTCAATTTCGCCTTCAATTCCGATGTGCTCGACGGCCCGGCCCAAGCGGCGCTGGCACAGCAGGCGAACTGGATCCGGCAATTCCCCGAGGTGAAATTCCGCGTCTATGGCCACACCGACCTTGTCGGCTCGGATGCCTACAACAAGGCGCTGGGCCTGCGCCGCGCCAAGGCGGTGGTGGCCTTCCTGACCGGGCAGGGGATTTCCCGGTCGCGGCTTGAGGCGGTGGTGTCCTATGGCAAGACCCAGCCGCTGGTCTATGATCCGGGCCCGAATGCGCAGAACCGCCGCACCGTGACCGAGGTTTCGGGGCTGGTGAAACGCGCACCGCAATATCTCGATGGCCAATATGCGGAGCTGGTGTTCCGCGACTATGTCGCCTCGTCGACGCCGGGCAGCCTGTTGGTGATGACCACCGGCCAGGACAGCGGTGGCGGCGCCTCCGGCCAATAGGATCTGAGACCTTCCCAGTTTCCGGCGGGCTTTGGCAACAAGGCCCGCCTGTTTCATGGATCGTCGCCAAATACCCCACAATTGGAACAATCCGGCCCAAATGTCGCCCAGATTGGCCGCGACCCTTGGGACAGCTGGAAATGGCACGTCCGCCGAGTCGTGCCCCTTCCGCGGCTGTTCCGGCGCCGTTTCCCGGTTCGGATCGCGGAATGCGTAACAAAGGACCGAGGCAATGAGTGCAGCAGCAAGTCTTTCTCCGGAACCGGCCCCGATCGTGGCCTGCACGATCTCGCGCGATGTGTCGAATTTCGACCTGCTGATCGAGGATATGGAAGCCGAGCTTGGCGAAAGCTGGGGCGATCTGACCTTCGACGATGCGGTGGTCTTTCTCAACCAGCCCGATGCCGAGATGCTGGAATTCATCGCCATCGCGGTGGACAGCGAAGACGAAAGCAACCTGGCGCGGATTTCCGGCATCATCGGCACCGCCAAGGAAAAGGGCATCCGCGTCATCCTGATCGCCGAGGAGGTCAGCCCGATCGCCCTGCATCAGCTGCTGCGTCTGGGCGCCGATGATTTCGTGCCCTATCCGCTGCCCGAAGGCGCCCTGCACGAGGCGATCGAGCGGCTGGGCCAATCCGATCTGCCGCCCGAACTGCCCGCCGCCGCCCCGCCCGCCTTCAAGACCTCGGGCGGGCGCGATGGCGTCGTGCTGGCGGTGCATGGCCTTTCGGGCGGGGTGGGGGCGACGACCTTTGCCGTCAATCTGGCCTGGGAGCTGGCCGCGCCCGAGGCGTCGAAGAAAGCCACCACGCCGCCGCCCCGGGTCTGCCTGCTCGATCTGGACCTGCAATTCGGCTCCGCCTCGACCTATCTCGACCTGCCGCGCCGCGATCTGGTGTTCGAATTGCTGCAAGACACCGCCCATATGGATGTCGAAAGCTTCAATCAGGCGCTGTTGAGCTTCAATGACCGGCTGCATGTGCTGACCGCGCCTTCGGAAATGCTGCCGCTCGACATCGTCACCGCCGAGGATATTTCCCGCATTCTCGAGATGGCGCGGTCGAATTTCGACTTCGTGATCCTCGACATGCCGACCACCGTCGTCAGCTGGACCGAAACCGTGCTGAGCCAGGCGCATCTTTATTTCGCGCTGATGGAGCTCGACATGCGTTCGGCGCAGAACACCTTGCGGATGATCCGCGCGCTGAAGGCAGAGAACCTGCCGATCGAGAAGCTGCGCTTCGTGCTGAACCGGGCGCCGAAATTCACCGATCTGTCGGGCAAGGCGCGGGTGAAGCGGCTGGCCGAAAGCCTGGATATCGGGATCGAGGTGCTGTTGTCCGATTGCGGCCGGCTGGTGACCCAGGCCAATGACCACGGCCTGCCGCTGGCGCTGTCGGCCGCGAAACTGCCGCTGCGCAAGGAAATCCAGAAACTCGCCCAATCCATCGCCGAACTGAACCGCGCCGCCGAAGCTGCCAGGGCCTGAGCGGCGCTCCGGAGTTAGACCATGTTCTCGCGTTACAAGAAGCCTGCCACCGGGGCGCCGACCGCCGCCGCCCTTGCCCCCCCGGCCCGCCGCCCCCCCGGCCCCGCCGCCGTTGCCGATCGCGGCCGCGGCTGCGGCGCCGAAACCGGCGGTGCAGCGCAAGGCGATGCCGGGGGGCGCCGGTGCCGCCGCAGGTGGCGGCAGCCGACAAGGAACGCAAGCGCAAGGAACGGATGGGCGAGCTCAAGGTGGAGCTGCACAAGCGTCTTCTGGAAAACCTGAACCTGGCCGCGCTGGAACATGCGACGGAAGCGGAACTGAAAGCCGAAATCGCCGCGATTTCGGGCGAGGCGATGACCGAAATGTCGGTGGCGCTGAACAGCGCCGAACGCCAAAGCCTGCATCAGGAACTTTACGACGAGGTGATGGGCCTTGGCCCGCTGGAACCGCTGCTGAAGGACGACACCGTTTCCGACATTCTGGTGAACGGGCCCAATCAGATCTTCGTCGAACGCTTCGGCAAGCTGGCGCTGTCGGATGTGACCTTCAAGGACGAAAAGCACCTGTTGCGGATCATCGACAAGATCGTGTCGGCCGTGGGCCGCCGTGTCGATGAAAGCAACCCCTATGTCGACGCCCGTCTGGCCGATGGCTCGCGGTTCAACGCGATGGTGCCGCCGATCGCGGTGGATGGCTCGCTGGTCTCGATCCGGAAATTCAAGAAGGACAAGCTTGCGATCGACGATCTGGTCCGCTTTGGCGCCTTCACCGAGGAAATGGCCGCCTATCTGCAGGCGGCGGTGGCCACGCGGCTGAACGTGATCGTGTCCGGCGGGACGGGGTCGGGGAAAACGACGACGCTGAATGCGCTGTCGAGTTTCATCGACAATTCCGAACGCATTCTGACGATCGAGGACACGGCCGAACTTCAACTGCAACAGACCCATGTCGGCCGGATGGAAAGCCGCCCGCCGAACGTCGAGGGCAAGGGCGCGGTCACCCAGCGCGACTGTCTGCGCAACGCGTTGCGGATGCGCCCCGACCGGATCATCGTCGGCGAAACCCGCGGCGAGGAAGTCATCGACATGCTGCAGGCGATGAACACCGGCCACGACGGCTCGATGACGACGATCCACGCCAACAACGCCCGCGACGGCATCTCGCGTCTGGAAAACATGGTCGCCATGGCGGGCATCGAAATGCCGCTGAAGGCGGTGCGCAGCCAGATCGCCAGCGCCGTCAACCTGATCGTGCAGGCAAGCCGCCTGCAGGACGGCTCGCGCCGGATGGTCTCGATCACCGAGATCACCGGGATGGAGGGCGACGTAATCTCGATGCAGGAAATCTTCCGCTACGAACGGCTGGGCCTTGCGCCCGATGGCAAGATCATCGGCCGCTTCACCGCGACGGGGGTGCGCAGCCATTATTCGGACCGGTTCCGGCAATGGGGCTATGACCTGCCCGCCTCGATCTACGAACCGGTTCAGGACTGACAGGGGGCCCCATGATCATTTCCGCCACGCCGATCATCTATGGCCTGATCTTCGTCGCCGTGCTTCTGCTCGTCGAGGGCATCTATCTTCTGGTCTTCGGCAAGTCGATCTCGCTCAACAACAAGGTCAACCGCCGTCTGGAAATGCTCGACAAGGGGCAGCGGCGCGAACAGGTGCTGGACCAGCTGCGCAAGGAGGCGACGCAGCATTCCAACGCCCAGGGGATACCGCTTTATGCGCTGCTGGCGTCGAAGGCGCAAAAGGCCAATATCGCCTTTTCGCCCGCGGCGCTGATGGGCGTGATGGCGCTGGTCAGCTTCGTGGCCTTTCTGGGCCTGACGCTGGGCACCCAGGCCTCGACCCCGGTGCGGGTGGCGCTGGCGGTGGGGATGGGCGTCGGCGGGGTCTATTTCTGGATCCACGGCAAGGCCAGCAAGCGGCTGAAACTGGCCGAAGAACAGCTGCCCGATGCGGTCGAGCTGATGGTCCGGTCCTTGCGCGTGGGCCATCCTTTCGCCTCGGCGATTCAGGCGGTGGCCAAGGAAATCCCCGACCCTCTGGGCACCGAATTCGGCATCATCGCCGACGAGGCCGCCTATGGCCGCAATGTCGTCGACAGCCTGCGCGATCTGGCGGAACGGCTCGACATGCAGGATCTGCGCTTTCTGGCCGTGGCCGTGTCGATCCAGCAGACCTCGGGCGGCAACCTGGCCGAGGTGCTTGAAGGTCTGGCCAAGGTGATCCGCTCGCGCTTCCGGCTGTTTCGCCGCGTGCGCGCCATCACCGCGGAGCCGAAATGGTCGGGCGTCTTCCTGTCGGGCTTTCCAGTCGCGGTGCTGGTGGTGATCCAGGTCGTCTCGCCGAACTATTACGACGGCGTCAAGGACACGCCCTCCTTCATTCCGGCGGCGCTGATCGTCTTTGCGCTGCTGGGGGCGAATGTGCTGTTCATGAAGATCATGACGACGATCAAGGTATAAGGGGGCGCGGATGTCCGGAACGGTGATCATCGACATGCTGACCGAGACGCTGGGCCCGCTGGGCCCGGTGATCGTTGTGGGGGTGCTGGGCATCGTGCTGGTGCTGGCGGCGCTGCCCGCGATGCTGCGCAAGCGCGAAGACCCGCTGGACAAGCTGCGCAGAAGCCTTGCGGCCAGCGGCGGGCAGAACGGGGCTGCCCCGCAAAAGACGCAGAAGCTGCGCAACAGCTCGGGCCCCGACAAGCTGCAGAAATTCGCAGGCTTTCTGGAGCCGCAAAACAAGGAAGAAATGTCGGAAAGCCGGAAATGGCTGCAAAAGGCGGGCTATCGCGGCCCGCATGCGGTGCGTCATTTCCATGCCGTGCAATTCGCGCTGGCGATCGGGCTTTTGCTTTTGGGCGTCGCCTATGTGCTGTCCTACAATGCCGGGCACCAGGTGCCGCTCGATTCCACCAAGGCGGTGCTGGCGATCATCGGCCCGGGCGTTTTGGGCTATTACGCGCCGCGCCGCTGGGTGAACCAGCGCGTCGCCGCCCGCACGCAGGAAATTCAGGACGGCTTTCCCGATGCGCTCGACATGCTTCTGGTCTGTGTCGAGGCGGGGCAATCGCTCGATCAGGGCATCATCCGGGTGTCGAAGGAACTGTCCACCTCCTACCCCTCGCTGGCCGAGGAATTCGAGACCGTCGCCCATGAGATCAAGGCCGGTCTGGACAAGCCCTCGGTGCTGCGCGCCTTTGCCGACCGCTCGGGCGTGCCCGACGTCGCCTCTTTCGTCACCGTGATGATCCAGAGCCAGCAATTCGGCACCTCGATCGCCGAGGCGCTGCGGCTTTACGCGGCCGATATGCGCGACAAGCGGATCATGCGCGCCGAGGAAGCGGCGAACAAGATCCCGACCAAGATGACGCTGGGCACGATGCTCTTCACCGTGCCGCCGCTGCTCATCATCCTTGTCGGACCCTCGGTCCATGATATGATGGAAAACTTCAAATCCTTCAGTCAGATGTGATCCATGGGCCTTTCCTTTCGCGCGCTTGCCGGGGTGTTGTCGCTGTGCCTTCTGGCCGCCTGCCTGCCGGGCGGGCTTGGCGCGTCGAAGGCCAGCCCCTTTGCGCCCGGCATGGCCGAGGGCGACGGGGTGGATGGGCTGATCGTCGGGCATCGGCTGATGGCGGCGGGGGAATATGAACTGGCGCTGAAGGCCTATTACCGCGCCGCGGCCGACAAGGGGGCGACGGTCGATGTGCTTTCGGCCATCGGTTCGGCCGATCTGAAGCTGGGGCGGCTCGGTCAGGCCGAACAGATCCTGCGCCGCGCCACCGAAAAGGACGAACGCTTCGTGCCCGCCTGGAACAATCTGGGCGTCGTGCTGATGGAACAGGGCAAGGCGGCGGAAGCCGCGCGGGTGTTCCAGATCGCCTATGGGCTCGACAGTGGCGAATCGGACTCGATCCGGCAAAACCTGCGTCTGGCTCTCGCAAAGAAGGCGAAACCGGACTATGATCCGCCGACGGACAGACCGTTCAAGCTGGTCCGGCGGGGGGTGGGCGAATACCTTCTGCTGACCGAGCAGTGAGGCACGAGCAAAAGGACGCAGCAACATGCGCCACCCGATCTTCCTTGCCGCCCTTGCGGCTGGCGCTTTCGGCCTTGGCGGCTGCATGGGCAGCGACAAGGCCGAGGTCAGCAAGGCCATCGAAACGGTCAATGCGGTCGATGCCACCAACCTGTCCGACATCATGCTGACGGTGGGCGACCCGCGCGAGGCGGTCAGCTATTTCACCCGCGCCACGAACGAAGCCCCGGACCGGATCGACCTGCAACGCGGTCTGGCCAAGTCGATGGTGCGGGCGGGGCAGGCCGAAGCGGCGATCGGCGTCTGGACCCGGGTCATCGCCATGCCCGGGGGCGGCAACGAGGACAAGGTGGCGCTGGCCGATGCGCAGATCCGCGCCGGCAAATGGGACGCGGCCAAGGCGACGCTGAACACCGTCCCGCCGACGCATGAGACTTTCGAGCGTTACAAGCTGGAAGCCATGGTCGCCGACAGCGAAAAGAACTGGAAGAAGGCCGACAGTTTCTATGAGACGGCGTCGGGCCTGACCACGCGGCCGTCAAGCGTGCTGAACAACTGGGGCTTTTCCAAGCTGACGCGGGGCGATGCCAAGGGCGCCGAGGCGCTGTTCGCCGAGGCGCTGAGCTATGATGCCACATCCTTCACCACCAAGAACAATCTGGTGATGGCGCGGGCGGCGCAGCACAAATACGACCTGCCGGTGGTCGAGATGACCCAGACCGAGCGCGCCAAGCTGCTTTACACCGCCGCGCTTTCGGCGATCAAGCAGGGCGATGTGACGATCGGCAAGGGGCTGTTGCAGGACGCGGTGGACACCTCGCCCGTCTATTTCGAGGAAGCGGCCCGGGCGCTCGAGGCGCTGGATCGCGGCGGCAAGCGGGGCTGAGATGCTGGGGTTGAGCGTGTCGCAAGCGGCGCTGGCATTTCTGGTCGCGGTGGCGCCGATCTGCCTCTGGGTCGGCTATACCGATCTGAAATACATGAAGATCCGCAATGCGGCCGTGCTGGCGCTGGTGGCGGTCTTTGCCGTCGTCGGCCTGCTGGTGCTGCCCCTTGAGGTCTGGGCCTGGCGCTGGTTGCATCTGCCGGTGGTTCTGGGCATCGGGCTTTTGCTGAACATCGCGCTGGGCGTGGGCATGGGCGACGTGAAATTCGCCGCCGCAAGCGCGCCGTTCTTTTCCGCCGATCCGGGGCGGGTGATGCTGGCGATCCTGCTGTTGCAGGCCTGCCTGATCCTGGCCTTCGCCGTGCATCGCATCGCCCGGGCCATTCCCGCCGTGCGCGCGGCCACGCCCGATTGGGAAAGCTGGGGGCACCGCAAATTCCCCTTTGGCCTTGTGCTCGTGGGCACGCTGCTGGGCTATCTCGGGCTCGTCGCCGCGATCACCTGATCTGGGGCGCGGCTTTCTGCGCCTGATCGCCCAAGGCGCCATGGGCGCTCCACCAGCCCGGATGCGCGCGGGCCAGCACGGCCTGTGCCGCGGCAGCCTCGGCGTCGCTGCCGAAAAGGCCGAAACAGGTCGCCCCCGATCCCGACATCCGCGCCAGCTTGCAGCCGGGCAGGGCGGCCAGTACCGCAAGCACTTCGGCGATCACCGGGGCCTGCGCCACGGCGGGGGCCTGCAGGTCGTTGCGCTGATCTGCCAGCCAGGCGATGCAGGCACCCGCATCCGCAAAGGCCGGGATCTCGGGCAGGGGGGGATTGTCCTTGCAGCTCAGCGCCTTGAAGACCGAGGGCGTGGGCACTTCGACGCGCGGATTGACCAGAACCGCGGGCAGGGCGGGCAGGGCGACCGGGGTCAGATCCTCGCCGATGCCGCGGGTGCGGGCCGGGCGCGGGTCCAGACACATCGGCACATCGGCGCCCAGTTTCAGCACCGCCGCCGCCTCGGGCAGGGGCTGGCCGGTCAGCGCCGCCATGCCGCGCAAGGCCGCCGCCGCATCCGAAGACCCGCCGCCGATTCCCGAAGCCGCGGGCAGGCATTTGTCCAGCCCCACCGCCGCGCCCACGCCAAACAGCGCCGCCGCCTTCAGCACCAGATTTTCCGGGCCCTCGGGCACCGCCGCGCCTTCGGGGCCGCCGACCTTCAGCCCAAGCCCCTCGGCCGGGGCGAGCGTCAGCCCGTCGCCCACCGGCGAGAAGGCCACAAGACTGTCGAGCAGATGATAGCCATCGGCGCGCTGGCCGGTGACATGCAGGGCCAGGTTCACCTTGGCCGGGGCGAAAACGTCAATTCTGCGCATGTTCAGGGTGCAGCGGTGCGGCACCTTCCTCCTTCAGCACGACATCCAGCCCGACCTTGAGCTTGCGGCGCACCCGCTCCGGATCAAGATCGTTCGACGGACCCAGATTGAGCGCGCGGCGCCACTGGAATTCGGCCTCGCGCTGGCGGCCGACAGACCAGTAGACATCGCCCAGATGGTCGTTGAGCAGCGGATCGTCCGGGGTCAGCTCGACCGCCTTTTCCATCTGCACCACCGCCTCGTCGAACCGGCCCAGCCGGTAATAGGCCCAGCCCAGACTGTCGGTGATATAGCCGTCATCGGGCCGCCCGGCGACGGCCTTTTCGATCATCTGCAGCGCCTCTTTCAGGTTCTGGCGCTTTTCGACATAGGAATAACCCAGATAATTCAATACCATGGGCTGATCGGGCGAGAGTTTCAGCGCCATCCGGAAGCCCTTTTCGGCCGCCTCCCACTGGCCCGAGCGTTCCTGCGCGATGGCGCGGGAATACCACAGGCTCCAATCCGCCGGACGCGGCGTGCCGCTCAGCGCGATCGCCTTGTCATAGGCCTTGGCGGCTTCGGCATAGCGTTCTTCGCGGCGCAGCGTGTCCCCCAGCGAGGACCAGGCATTGGGCAGCGTGGCATGGGTGCGGGTGAGCTGTTCCAGCACCTCGATCGCCGCTTCCGACCGCCCGGCCGACACCATCGCCTGCGCCCGGCCCAGTTCGGCGGCGTAAAAGGCGGGATTGTCCGGGCCGATTTCGGCATAGGCGGCAATCGCCAGATCGTATTGGTCCTGCGATTCGAGGATATCGGCCGAGAGCAGGGCCGCATCGACATCGGCGGGGCTCAGCCACAGCGCCAGCCGGGCATGGATCAGCGCGAAACCGGGCAGCGAATCCGCATTCAGCGCCAGCGCCACCGACTGGAACACCTCGGCCACGCCATCGCGGGCCGAGCCGATGCGGGTAAAGGGCAGGGTCTCGCCCGCGTCCAGCCGCTTGCGGACCGCGGCGATCTCGGGCGGGGGGGCATTGCCATAGGCCCGGTCGATCAGCGCCACCGCATCGGCATTGCGTTCCAGCTGCGACAGCACCTGCACATGCGCCAGCACCCCGCGCCGGGTGCCGTCGAAGTAATCGGCATATTTGCCCGAAAAGATCGCTTCCGCGCTTTCGTAATCGCCCACCAGCGCCGAGGCCAGCGCCCGGTGATAAGAGGCGAAGCCCTCCAGCCCGTCGATCCTGGCCAGCGCATCGAAGGAGACCATCGCCTCGGACATCTTGCCCGTGCCTGCCAGCGCCCAGGCCTTGTAAAGCCCGCCCACCAGCTGCCCGGCATCGCCGCCGCCCTCCAGAAGCGCCTGCCCGGCGGCGAAATCGCCCGAGCGCGCCGCATCGGCCAGCATCACCAGAACCGCCACCTGCGACGGAGGCTTCGCGGTGATCATCTGCGCCGCCAGATCGCGGGCCGCCTCGGCCTCGCCCAGCGACAAGAGGCTGACCAGCAGCCCTTCCTGCACCCGCATGTCGGCGGGATCATCGGCCAGCAGCCGGGCGAAATAGCGCGCCGCCTCGGCATGGTTGCTGTCCATCGCCGCGGCCTGCGCGGCCAGATAGGCCCCGGCATCCTCGGCCCGGGTCGCCGATGCGGGCAGGGCCGCGCCAAGGCCAAGGGCGGCGACAAGGCACAGGGCAGGCGAGAGCTTGGAAACGAAGGGCACGGATGGGTCCTTTTGATCGGGCTGACGCAAAAGGTAGCGGGGCCCATCGTGCAAAGCAATCGGGGGAGGCCAAAGCCCCCCCCGCAACACGCCGATGTGACGCGCAAGACTCACATATTGGGGTAGTTCGGCCCGTCGCCGCCCTGCGGCGTGGTCCAGGTGATGTTCTGCGACGGGTCCTTGATGTCGCAGGTCTTGCAATGAACGCAGTTCTGGAAGTTGATCTGGAACTTCGCCTGATCGCCCTCGCCCAGCACCTCGTAGACGCCCGCCGGGCAGTAGCGCTGCGCCGGTTCGGCATAGTCGCGCAGGTTCACCGTCAGCGGGATCGCGGCATCCTTCAGCCGCAGGTGGCAGGGCTGGCTTTCCTCGTGGTTGGTAAAGGCGAAGCTGACATTGGTCAGCCGGTCGAAGCTGATCTTGCCATCGGGTTTCGGATAGTCGATCGGCGCGAAATCCTTGGCCAGCCCGGTATGGGCGGCATCGGTCTTCTTGTGCTTGAGCGTGCCGAAGAAGGAAAAGCCCAGCAGCGAATTCGTCCACATGTCGAGCCCGCCGAGGAACATCGAGGCCCAGATCCCCCACCAGGACCACATCGGCTTGACGTTGCGCACCGGGATCAGATCCTTGGCGATGGCGCCGGAGCGGACATCGGCCTCGTAATCCACGAGCTCGTCGCCCGCGCGCCCGGCCTTGATCGCCTTCGCGGCGGCTTCGGCCGCGGCAATGCCCGAGAGCATGGCATTGTGGTTGCCCTTGATCCGCGGCACGTTCACGAAGCCCGCCGAGCAGCCCAGAAGCGCCGCCCCCGGCACGGTCAGTTTCGGGATCGACTGCCAGCCGCCCTCGGAAATCGCCCGGGCGCCGTAAGCCACGCGCTTGCCGCCCTCCAGCAGCTGCGCCACCATCGGGTGATGCTTGAAGCGCTGGAATTCCATATAGGGGTAGAGATAGGGGTTCTGATAGTTCAGGTGCACCACCAGCCCGATGTAAATCTGATTGTTCTCGATGTGATAGATGAAGGACCCGCCACCGGCATTGTGGTCAAGCGGCCAGCCCATCGTGTGGCTGACGGTGCCCTCGCGGTGCTTCTTCGGGTCGATCTCCCAGATTTCCTTCATGCCGATGCCGAATTTCTGCGGGCATTTGCCATCGGAGAGGTTGTAGCGCTCGATCAGCTGCTTGGAGAGCGAGCCGCGCACGCCCTCGGCGAGGAAGACGTATTTGCCGCGCAGCTCCATCCCCGGTTCGTAGTTCGGGCCGGGCGTGCCATCGGCGGCCAGCCCCATCTCTCCGGCAACGACCCCGGCCACGCGGGTGTTGCCCGCGGCGTCCGTGTCCCAGACGAGCTCGGAACAGGACATGCCCGGGAAGATCTCCACCCCCAGCGCCTCGGCCTGTTCGGCCAGCCAGCGGCAGACATTCGCCATCGAGACGATGTAATTGCCGTGATTCGACATCAGCTTCGGCATCGGCCAGTTCGGGATGCGGATCTGCCCGGCGGCCGACAGCAGGAAGAAATTGTCTTCCTTGACCGGGGTCTTGATCGGCGCGCCCCTGTCCTTCCAGTCCGGGATCAGCTTGTTGAGGCCGCGCGGGTCCAGAACCGCGCCCGAAAGGATATGCGCACCGACTTCCGAGCCCTTTTCCAGCACGACCACGTTCAGATCCGGGTCGATCTGCTTGAGCCGGATCGCCGCAGAAAGCCCCGACGGACCGGCCCCCACGATCACCACATCGTATTCCATCGACTCGCGTTCGATCTCGGCCATCTCGGGGGCTCCTTCGTTCAGGCAGCAGCAGCGCGTTCCGGCGTCGTGGTAACGCGAATGGGAACATGAAGCAATTGTTACGCAGCGCCGCGACGCAACAATGTTTCGCATCTGCAGAAAGGTCACGCCCGCCCGGATGCGGCACCCGGTCGGCGGAAAACGCCCCGCCACCCTTGACACCGGACCCGCTTGGCGGATTTACCTCACAGGACTAAGAAGAAGAATTGGCAGCCAGCACAGGTCAAGACCGCCATGGAAAAGATACCGATGACGCGCGCCGGCTACGACGTGCTCGACGAGGAACTGAAGACGCTGAAGTCCGTCGAACGGCCCGCCGTGATCAAGGCGATCGCCGAGGCGCGCGAACATGGCGATCTGTCCGAAAACGCCGAGTATCACGCCGCGCGCGAAAAACAGAGTTTCGTCGAAGGCCGGATCAAGGAACTCGAATCGATTCTGGGCCGCGCCGAGGTGATCGACACGGTGAAGCTGTCGGGCTCGATCAAGTTCGGGGCCACGGTGACGCTTGTCGATGAAGACACCGAGGAAGAGCGCACCTATCAGATCGTCGGCGAACACGAGGCCGATCTGGAACGCGGTCTTCTGAACATCAAATCGCCGCTGGCGCGCGCGCTGATCGGCAAGGACGAAGGCGACAGTGTCGAGGTGCGCACCCCGGGCGGCCAACGCAGCTACGAAATCCTGTCGGTCCGTTTCCTGTAAGCGGACCCCGGCCATGGGTGGCGAGATGGGCGAGCCCCAGTCCGAGCGCAAGACCCCCGAAGGCGGTGCGGTGCCATGGTCGCCCGTGCCGCAACCGGACGTGCCGCCGCGCCGCACCGAATGGGTGGCGGGCGGTCTGACGGTGCTTTGGCTGGCGCTGGTCGGCGCCTTTTGGCTGTTTTTGCCCGCGGGCGAGGCGACGGGGATGACTGTCGGCACGCTGGTGGTGACGGTCGTAGGCGTCGTGCTGCCGGTGGTGATGATCTGGGTGGCCGCCATCACCGCGCGCACCGCGCAGGAGATGCGCGCCGAGGCGCAGGCGCTCAAGGTCTCGCTCGAGGCGATGCGCTCGGCCTGGCTCAACCAGAACCAGAGCCGCGCCGGTCAGGCGCTGGAACGCAAGCTTGACGAGGTGGCGATTGCCGCGCGGCAGGCGGAAACGGCGCTGGCGACGTTTTCGACCCGGCG
The DNA here is from genome assembly GCF_052363185.1 of Rhodobacter capsulatus. Classification (GTDB taxonomy): domain Bacteria; phylum Pseudomonadota; class Alphaproteobacteria; order Rhodobacterales; family Rhodobacteraceae; genus Rhodobacter; species Rhodobacter capsulatus_E. The sequence continues at coordinate 532,814 of NZ_CP198955.1, forward strand.
CGAGGGTGTGTCGGTGCCCCCCCCGGCCGAGCGCAAGGCGGCCCTGGCCACGCCCATGCCCGCCGCGCCGCTCGACGATCAGCCGACGCTGGCGCTGGGCACCCCCGCCGAGGACATGAAGCCGCCGGTTTCGATGGCCGATTTCATCCGCGCCATGCAGTTTCCCGACAATGCCGAGGACAAGGAGGGCTTCCGTGCCCTGCGCCGGGCGCTGGAAGACCGGACCATGGCGAAATTGCTGCGCGCGGCGCAGGATGTGCTGAACCTCTTGGCGCAGGACGGCATCTACATGGACGATCTGAAGCCTGACCGCGCCCGGCCCGAGTTGTGGCGCCGCTTCGCCAAGGGCGAGCGCGGCCGCGAGATCGCCGCGCTGGGCGGGGTGCGGGATCGCTCGTCCTTGGCGCTGACCTCGGGGCGGATGCGCACCGACACGATCTTTCGCGACGCCGCGCATCATTTCCTGCGCCAGTTCGACCGCACCTTTACCGAATTCGAGCAAAACGCCAGCGATCAGGAAGTGGCGGAACTGGCCGAGACCCGCACCGCCTGCGCCTTCATGCTGCTGGGCCGCGTCACCGGCACCTTCGACTGAGGATCGGGGCCCGAAGGCCCCGACCTTTCGGATTTACAGGCTGTCGCCGAAATCGGCGCGGAACTTCGCCGCCAGTTTCTGCTGCCAGTCGCCCACCGGATCGAGCCGCCCGTAGAAGAAGCGCAGGATTTCCGGTTCCTCGACAAAAACCAGCCCGCCCACCAGATCGCGGTTCTGATAAAGCCAGTCGATCCGGTCGATGGCATATTTGACCTGAGAGAGCGTGAACACCCGCCGCGGCATCGCCAGCCGCAACAGCTCCATGTTCGAATAGACTTCCGTGCCGTCCGGGTTGCGCTGCTCGGACAGCGAGCCGCGTTCCATGCCCCGAATGCCCGACGCGATAAACAGCGCCGAGGCCAGCGCGCCTGCCGGATATTGCGACTGCGGGATATGCGGCAGGAAGCGCATCACGTCGATATGGCAACCGAGGCCCCCGGGCGGGGTGATGACGGGCACGCCGCGTTTCACCAGTTCGTTGACCATATATTCGATGAAAAGCGGGCCTTGCGAAATCATGTCCACGTCCATGGTTTCCTCAAGACCCACGGTCAGCGCCTCGATTTCCCGCACCGACATGCCGCCATAGGTCAAGAAGCCCTCGTAAAGCGGCACCAGCACCCGCATCTTGCGGTAAAGCTCTTCCGAGCGGATGCAGATCGCCCCACCGCGGGCGCAGCCCAGCTTGCGGGCCGAGAAATAGATCACGTCGCACAGATCGGCGATCTGCCGGGTGATTTCGGCAATGCTCAGATCCTTGCAGCTGTCTTCGCGGGTCTTGTTGAACCACAGGTTGTCGGCCAGAAGCGAGGCGTCCAGAACGAAGATCATCCCGTGCTTGTCGCAGGTGGCGCGGATCTCGCGCAGGTTGGCAATCGAGATCGGCTGCCCGCCGATCAGGTTCGTCCCCGCCTCCATCCGCACGAAGGCGATCTTGTCGGCGCCATGGGTGGCGACAAGGCCTTCGAGCTTCGATATGTCCATGTCGCCCTTGAACGGATGGGTCGAGGTGACCTCAAGGCCGCGGTCATAGGGGATTTCCTCGACCGAGCCGCCGTTCAGCACGATATGCGCCTTGGTGGTGGTGAAGTGGTAGTTCATCGGCACGATCGTGCCCGGCTTCACCAGCACCTGGGACAGGATGTTTTCGCAAGCCCGGCCCTGGTGGGTCGGCAGGATGAAGTTCATCCCGAATAGCTCGACCAGCTTCGCCGCGAATTTCTCGTAGGTGGCCGAGCCCGCATAGCTGTCGTCGGCGACCATCATCGCCGCCATCTGCCGGTCGGACATCGCGTTCACGCCGCTGTCGGTCAGCATGTCCATGAAGACATCGCGGTTTTGCAAAAGGAAGGTGTTGTTGCCCGCCTCGGCAATGGCTTTCAGCCGGTCCTCGATCGGCGCAAGGGTGAGCTTTTGCACCACCCGCACCTTGTGCATTTCAAGCGGCACGGTGTCGCCGCCAAAGAATTTCACGACCATGTTTTCCTCCCGGGCCGGTGGCCCTGTTTCCCGCCGCGATTGAGCGCCAGAGTGCCGCGCCGATCAATCCGCGGCGGCTGCGGCACAAGATCACGGCGGCGGGCCCGGGGCTCTGGCCTTCGGGGCGGCCTCGGCTTAGGCTGAGGGGCTAAAAAGGACCCGCCCATGCCCAAACGCCTGCGCCTGACGCGCCGCTTTCCGGTTTCGATGACGAATGACGCCTATCGCGTGCTGCACCGCTTCGCCGCGGAAGCCGGGCTGAGCCCGGACGAGGCTTTGTGCTTCGTTTTCGAGCATTTCAACTCGGTCATGCATGCCGAGAACCTGACGGTGCGGCTGCGGCTGTTCAAGGCGGAGCTTGAGGCGCGCAAGGCCTGAGGGCGCGCCGGGGGCCGGGGTCGGCAAGGGCGTATTTGGACCAAGAAAAAGCAGGCTCGAAACGAGTCCTTAACCATGCTGCGCAATGCTGGAGCCACGGTACAGGCTGGCGAGCCGATGACCGTCCAAGGAAAAGCCGCCCCGGCGCGGGGAATGATCTTCCCGAGAGGCTTGAGTGACCTCCGTCAGCCGGGGCGCATCTTGGCTGCTGCTTTTTCTTGGTCCAAATACGCCTCTTTGCGACCTCTCCTCCATGCGCCTTTCGTGACGTTGCGCCACTTTGTCGCCAGGCTACTTACGCGCACGTCAATTCGTTGCAATATGGGTCCCGACGCGGGATTTCCCGCGACGGGACAGGCCCGGTTCGTCCGGGCAGAGGAGGAGCGATGACCGAAGCCTATATCTATGACGCCTGCCGCACGCCGCGGGGCAAGGGGCGCGCTGACGGCAGCCTGCATGAAGTGACCTCGGTGGCGCTGTCGGCGCGGCTTCTGGATGCGGTGGCCGCGCGCAACGGCCTGACCGGTCACGCGGTCGAGGATGTGATCTGGGGCAATGTCACCCAGGTGGGCGAGCAGGGCGGCTGCCTGGCGCGGTCGGCGGTGCTGCTTTCGGGTCTGGATCAGTCGATCCCCGGCCTGTCGATCAACCGGTTTTGCGCGTCGGGCATGGAGGCGGTGAACCTTGCCGCCAATCAGGTCAAGGCGGGGGCGGGCGCGGCCTATATCGCGGGCGGGGTCGAGATGATGAGCCGCGTCGCCATGGGCTCGGACGGGGCGGCGATCGCCGTGGACCCCAGCCTGGCGATGAAGACGAATTTCGTGCCGCAGGGGATTTCGGCCGATATCATCGCCACCGAATACGGGTTCACCCGCGAGATGGCCGATGCTTTGGCGGTCGAAAGCCAGCGCCGCGCCGCCGAGGCCTGGGCCGAGAACCGCTTCGTGAAGTCCATCGTGCCGGTGCGCGATCAGAACGGCCTGACGATCCTTGAGCGCGACGAATATCTGCGCCCGGGCACGACGATGGAGGATCTGGCCAAGCTCAAGCCCGCCTTCAAGGACATGGGCGAGGTGATGCCGGGCTTCGACAAGGTGGCGATGCTGAAATATCCGCATCTGGAGCGGATCGAGCATATCCATCATGCGGGCAACTCCAGCGGAATCGTCGATGGCGCGGCGGCCGTGCTGATCGGCTCGAAGGACTTCGGGGAAGCGCATGGGCTGAAGCCGCGCGCCCGCATTCGCGCGACCGCGAAGATCGGCACCGATCCGACGATCATGCTGACCGGCCCGGTGCCTGTCACCGAAAAGATCCTGCGCGACAGCGGCATGGCCATTTCCGACATCGACCTCTTCGAGGTGAACGAGGCCTTTGCCGCCGTCGTCCTGCGCTTCATGCAGGCGTTCGACGTCGGTCAGGACCGGGTCAACGTGAACGGCGGCGCGATGGCGCTGGGCCATCCGCTGGGCGCCACCGGTGCCATCATCATCGGCACGCTGCTGGACGAACTGGAACGCCGCGATCTGTCCACCGGCCTTGCGACGCTGTGCATCGCGTCCGGCATGGGCGCGGCCACCATCATCGAACGGGTCTGAGGGAGGAAACCATGACCGATTTCACCTGTGACCTTGGCGCCGATGGCGTTGCCACCCTCACCTGGGACGTGCCCGGCAAGTCGATGAACGTGATGAGCCTTGAGGGGCTGGCCACGCTTGTTTCCCATGTCGATCGCTGCCTTGCCGATCCGGCTTGCAAGGGGATCATCCTCACCTCGGGCAAGAAGGATTTCGCCGGGGGCATGGATCTGAATGTCATCGCGAAAATGCGCGAGGGCGGCGCGCAGGCGGTGTTTGACGGCGTGATGCAGCTGCATGCCGCGCTGCGCAAGATCGAGCGCGCGGGGATGGACCCGAAGACGCTGAAAGGGGGCAAGCCGATCGCATGCGTCCTGCCGGGCACGGCGCTGGGCATCGGGCTGGAACTGCCGCTGTCGTGCCACCGCATCTTTGCCGCCGAGAACCCGAAGGCGAAGATCGGCCTGCCCGAAATCATGGTCGGCATCTTCCCCGGTGCGGGCGGCACGACGCGGCTGGTGCGCAAGATGGGCGCGATGATGGCGGCGCCCTTCCTTCTGGAAGGCAAGCTCTCCGACCCCAAGGCCGCCAAGGCCGCGGGGATCATCGACGAGGTTTGCGCCGATCCGATGGCTGCGGCGCGGGAGTGGGTGCTGAAAGCGACCGATGCCGATCTGGTCAAGCCCTGGGATGCCAAGGGCTACAAGATGCCGGGCGGCGCCCCCTATCACCCGGCGGGCTTCATGACCTATGTCGGCGCTTCCGCCATGGTTTCGGCGAAGACGCTGGGGGTCTATCCGGCCGCCAAGGCGCTGCTGTCGGCGGTTTACGAAGGCGCGCTGGTGCCCTTTGATCAGGCCCTGCGGATCGAGGCGCGCTGGTTCACGCAAGTTCTGATGAACCCGTCTTCGGGCGCGATGATCCGGTCGCTGTTCATCAACAAGGAGGCGCTCGAAAAAGGCGCGAACCGGCCGAAGGTCGCCGATCAGACGGTGCAGAAGCTGGGCGTTCTGGGCGCGGGCATGATGGGGGCGGGCATCGCCTATGTCGCCGCGAATGCGGGGATCGAGGTGGTGCTGATCGACAGCACGCAAGACGCGGCCGAGCGCGGCAAGGCCTATTCGACCGGCATCCTCGACAAGGGCATTCAACGCCGCAAGGTGACCGAGGCGAAAAAGGCCGAAGTGCTGGATCGCATCACCGCAACCACCGATTACGCGGCGCTGGCGGGCTGTGATCTGGTCGTCGAGGCCGTCTTCGAAGATCCGGCCGTCAAGGCCGAGGTGACGGCGAAAGCCGAAGCGGTGATCGGCGAGGGGGCGATCTTTGCCACCAACACCTCGACCCTGCCGATCTCGGGTCTGGCCAAGGCCAGCAAACGCCCGGCAAACTTCATCGGCATCCACTTCTTCAGCCCGGTCGACAAGATGATGCTGGTCGAGATCATCCGCGGCAAGGACACGGGCGAAGTCGCGGTGGCCAAAGCGCTCGATTTCGTTCGCGCGATCCGCAAGACGCCCATCGTCGTCAATGACGCCCGCTTCTTCTACGCCAACCGCTGCATCATCCCCTATATCAACGAGGGCATCCGCATGGTGGCCGAGGGGGTGAACCCGGTCTTGATCGAGAATGCCGCGAAGCTGGTCGGCATGCCGCTCGGTCCGCTGCAGCTGGTCGATGAAACCTCGATCGACCTTGGGGTGAAGATCGCCAAGGCGACCAAGGCCGCGATGGGCGAGGCCTATCCCGATGGCGCGGTCGATGAGGTCGTGTTCTGGATGGCCGAGCAGGGGCGGCTTGGGAAAAAGGCCAATGCCGGCTTCTACGCTTACCCGGAGGGCAAGCGCGGCGGTATCTGGGAGGGTCTTGCGGCGCAATACCCGCGCGCCGCAGATCAGCCTGAACTGACCCATGTGCAGCATCGTCTGTTGATGGTGCAGGTGCTGGAGGCCGTGCGCGCCTTTGAACAGGGCGTCCTGACCGACATCCGCGAGGGTGACGTCGGCGCGATCCTGGGCTGGGGTTTCGCGCCCTGGTCGGGCGGCCCCTTCGCCTGGCTCGACATTCTGGGTGCGGCCCGGGCGGTCGAGATCTGCGACGGGCTTGCCGCCCAATACGGCGCGCGGTTTGAGGCCCCGGCGCTGTTGCGCGACATCGCGGCCAAGGGCGACAGTTTCTACGCCCGCTTCGGCGCGGGTACGGCGGCGCAAGCGGCCTGAACCTGCGATCACGCGAAAGGGGGCGGTGCTTCGGGCATCGCCCCTTTTCCTTTGCGCCCGCGCAGCCTAGCTTTGGCGCAAAGGAGTGACCCCATGACCAATCCGCTTCTGGCCGAGGGCATCGGCCCCTTCGCGCTGCCCGATTTCGCCGCGATCACCGACGCCGATTTCGCCCCCGCTTTTGACATCGCCCTGACCGAGGCCCGCGCGAATATCGCCGCCATCGCGGAAAACCCGGAGCCCCCGAGTTTCGCCAATACGATCGAGGCGCTGGAACTGGCCGAAGGCCTGCTCGACCGGGTGGCGGGGGTGTTCTACAACCTCTCGGGCGCCGACAGCACGCCTGCGCGCGAGGCGCTGATGCGGGATCTGGCGCCGAAGATGGCGGGTTTCGCCTCGGAAGTGACGATGAACCGGCCGCTCTTCGCGCGGATCGAAACGCTTTGGGCGAGGCGCGACGACCTCGATCTGAGCCCGGAACAGGCCCGGGTGCTGGAACTTTATCACAAGATGTTCGTGCGCTCGGGCGCGGCGCTTGCGGGCGCCGAGGCCGACCGGATGACGGAAATCAAGGAACGGCTGGCCGTTCTCTCGACCGCCTTTTCGCAAAACCTGCTGGCCGATGAACGCGACTGGTTCCGCCCTCTGGCCGAAGACGAGCTGGAGGGCCTGCCCGATTTCGTCGTGGCCGCGGCGAAAGCCGCGGGGGCCGAGCGCGGGCTGGATGGCCCGGTGCTGACGCTGAACCGCTCGCTGATCGTGCCGTTCCTGCAATTCTCGTCGCGCCGCGATCTGCGCGAATTGGCCTATGAGGCCTGGGTCGCGCGCGGCGCGAATGGCGGGCCGACCGACAACCGGGTGATTGCGGCGGAAATCCTGAATCTGCGCGAGGAACGGGCGAAACTCTTGGGCTATGACAGTTTCGCCGCCTACAAGCTTGACCCCGAAATGGCGAAGACGCCCGAAAACGTCCGCGATCTCTTGATGCGGGTCTGGGCGCCCGCCAAAGCCGCGGCCGAGGCCGATGCGGCCAAGCTCACCGCGATGATGCATGCGGACGGGGTGAATGGCGATCTGGAGGCCTGGGACTGGCGCTATTATTCCGAAAAGCGCCGCGTCGCCGAGCATGATTTCGACGAGGCGGCGCTGAAACCCTATCTCTCGCTCGAGGCCATGCTGGCAGCGATGTTCGACACCGCGACCCGGCTTTTCGGCCTCACCTTCCGCCCGATCGAGGGGCCGTTCTATCACCCGGACGTGCGCGGCTGGGAGGTCAGCCGCAAGGGCCGCCACATCGCGGTATTTCTGGGCGATTATTTCGCGCGGCCCTCGAAACGCTCGGGCGCCTGGTGCTCGGCGATGCGGTCGCAAAAGAAACTGGGCGGCGAGACGCGGCCGATCGTGGTGAACGTGTGCAACTTCGCCAAGGGCGATCCCTGCCTGCTGTCCTATGACGATGCGCGGACGCTGTTTCACGAATTCGGCCATGCGCTGCATCAGATGCTCTCCGACGTGACCTATCAATTCGTCTCGGGCACCTCGGTCGCGCGCGATTTCGTGGAACTGCCAAGCCAGCTTTACGAACATTGGCTGGAGGTGCCCGAGGTGCTGGAGCGGCACGCCCGCCATTGGCAAACGGGCGAAACGATGCCGAAGGCGCTGCGTGACAAGCTCTTGGCCGCCGCAACCTATGATCAGGGCTTCCTGACGGTGGAATTCGTCGCCTCGGCTTTGGTCGATCTGGCCTTCCACGAGGGCGCGGCGCCCGCCGATCCGATGGCGCTGCAGGCGCAGGTTCTGGCCGGGATCGGCCTGCCGAAGGCGATCCGCATGCGCCATGCGACCCCGCATTTCGGCCATGTCTTCAGCGGCGACGGCTATTCGGCGGGCTATTACAGCTACATGTGGTCCGAGGTGATGGATGCAGACGCCTTTGCCGCCTTCGAAGAGACCGGCGACGCTTTCGACCCGGCCACGGCGGAGCGGTTGGAACGCTGCATCCTCTCGGTTGGCGGATCGGTGCCCGCCGATGCAGCCTGGCTGGCCTTCCGCGGCCAGACCCCGGGGGTCGAGGCGCTGCTGAAAGGGCGCGGCCTCGTGGAGGCCTGAGCCGCCATATCCCACGGGGGTGCGGGGGTTTCACACCCCCGTGGGATATTTCCGCCAAGGTGAAAGGGCGCCCGGGCTTTGTTTTCACCTTGGGGCAAATATCCCGGGGGGAGCCTCCGCAGGAGGCCGGGGGGCAGCGCCCCCCGCCTTGGCTAGCCTTGCCAGACATCCATGTGGATGATCACATCGGCCTGCGGATAGGCCTCGCGGATGGCGCGTTTCAGGCTGCGCGCGATCGCATGGGCGGCGTCCAGCGTCTGCTCGCCATCCAGTTCGATATGCAGTTGCACGAAGATGCGCGCGCCCGCGGTGCGGGTGCGCAGGTCGTGAAAGCCGCGCACGCCGGGCCAGAGCGCGGCGATCTCGGCGATGCCCTGCACCACATCGGCGGGGGCGGCGCGGTCCATCAGCGCATGCCAGCTGGCGACACCGATCAGCGCCGCGCCGCGCAGCATCAAGGCCGCGGCGAAAATCGCGATCACGCTGTCCGCCCGCGCCCAGCCGAAGCGGGCCGACAGAAACAGCGCCAGAATGGCGCCGACCGTCGGCAGCAGGTCGCCCACGTAATGCAGCATGTCGGCCGCCACGACCTTGTTGCCGGTCAGCCGCGCCACGCGGCGTTGCCACAGCACCAGCGCCGCCGTCAGCCCGGCCGAAACCGCCATCACCGCGATCCCCGCGCCCTCGGCCGCAAGCGGCACCGCCGGCGCCATCAGCCGCTCGAGCGAGGCCCAGAGGATCAGCCCGCCCGAAGCGGCAACGAAGATCGCCTGACCGAGCGAGACCAGATCCTCGATCGCGCTGTGCCCGAAGGTGTGATCGTCATCGGCGGGCCGCGCCGCATAGACGATCGCCGCCAGACCGGCCGCCGAGACAAAAAGATCCATCGCCGAATCGGCGAGCGAGGCCGCGATCGACAAGGCCCCGGTCGCCCAAAGCGCCCAGAGCTTCAGCCCGACCAGCACCGCGGCGACGCTGACCGAGGCAAAGCCCGCCGAAAGGTTCAGTTTCTGCGAGGGGGCATCATAGGGCATCGGCGACTCGGGGCTGGGGTGCGGGCCCTGTCCCTAGCCGATCTGCCGGCCTCAGTCACGGATTTCATCCGCCTCCACGCCCCAGATCGCCGTTTTCGGCACCCAGCCGTCGGCCTCCTCGGCGCTGATCTCGCACCAGTCCGGGGTGCACTCCTCGAGCCGCGCCACCGCCCCCATCTCGGCCAGCGCCACCACCGCCGATTTCGCATCGGCGCGGGCGTGAAGCTCGGTCATGTCCTCCTCGACGATCACCGTGCGCACGCCCGACAAAAGCGCGTAATGTACCCAGCCGCCCGCGCCGTCGCGGTCTTCGACCCGGCGCCAGTGGCCGAATTCCGCAGTGACCCGCAGGGGCATGCCGGGATGGGTGAAGACCCAGTCGATGCGATGGCTGAGCGAGGGGCCGCGCCGGGCGTTGCCCTCGGAGCCCTTGAGCGAGACGAAGCGCGGCAGCGGCAGGTTGGTCACCGGGCCGCGCCCGTTTTGCGCCGCCAGCGCCTGCGCCACCGCGGCCTCGCTGGGGATCGGCTCGTCGTCGATCTCCTGCGCGGGGGCAGGCGGCGCGCCCAGTCCCAGCGCCGCGGCCAGAATCAGCCCCGTCAGCCTGCCGCGCAGGTGTTGCCCGCAATCGGACGCGCAACAAAATTGCGCCGCCACGCCAAAAATCGTCATTTCTGCTCTCTCCGGGCCTTGTAACTTGCCCCTTTGACGGTCAATTTGCACGCAAGCACACAAGTTTGGAAGAGAGGAGAGACAACCATGCCCGCACCGCGACTGAGTGTTGTCGTGACGCGACGGTTGCCCGAAGTGGTCGAGACGCGGATGAAGGATCTTTTCGACGTCACCTTGCGGGAGACGGATGAAAAGATGACCCGCGAGGAGCTGGTGGCGGCGATGCAGGGGGCCGACGTGCTGGTGCCGACGCTGACCGATCACATCGATGCCAACATGCTGGCGGCGGCGGGCAACCGCTTGCGTCTGATTGCGAATTTCGGCGCCGGGGTCGATCATATCGACGTCGCCTCGGCGCGCTCGCGCAATGTGCTGGTGGCCAATACCCCCGGCGTCGTGACCGAGGATACCGCCGACATGGTGATGTCGCTGATCCTCGGCGTCACCCGGCGCATCCCCGAGGGGCTGGCGGAAATGGCGCGCGGCGACTGGCAGGGCTTTGCGCCGATGGCGAATCTGGGCGGGCGGATCGGCGGCAAGCGGCTGGGCATCATCGGCATGGGCCGGATCGGTCAGGCCGTGGCCCGCCGCGCCGCCGCCTTCGGGATGGAGATCCATTATCACAACCGGCGGCAATTGCGCCCCGAGACCGAGGCCGATCTGAAGGCGACCTTCTGGGACAGCCTGGATCAGATGGTGGCGCGGATGGATGTGATTTCGGTGAACTGCCCGCATACGCCCTCGACCTTCCATCTGCTCAATGCGCGGCGGCTGAAGCTGATGAAGCCTTCGGTCGTGATCGTGAACACCTCGCGCGGGGAGGTGATCGACGAAAACGCGCTGGTGCGGGCCTTGAAGGCGGGCGAGGTCGCCGGGGCGGGGCTCGATGTCTATGAACACGGCGCCAATATCAACCCGGCGCTGCGCGAGCTGCCCAATGTGGTGGCGCTGCCGCATATGGGCTCGGCCACGCGCGAGGGCCGGATCGAGATGGGCGAAAAGGTGATCCTGAACATCAAGACCTTTGCCGATGGCCACCGGCCGCCGGATCTGGTCGTGCCGGGGATGCTGTAAGCGAAAGGGCGGCCGCGGGGCCGCCCTTTTCACAGCACGCGCCGCCGGTCGCGGTCACATCGTCAGCCGGACGGTGCGCCCCCGTCCCTGCTGGCGTTCGGGGCTGACGGCGGCCAGCGACAGCGTGGAATAGGCGCCCTCGCGCGCCTGTGCGGCGGCCAGCTGGCTTTGCATCTGTTCTTGCGCCGAGGGCTTGTCGGTCAGGCTGGTGCCGCGCCGGGCGCGTCCCTCGGCCAGGGCCTTTTCGCTCATCTGCCGCAGCGCATCGTCCTGCTTGCTCACATCGACGCGCGTCTGCGCCAGATCGGTCTTTTGCGCCAGCGGCGAGGTCTGTTCGATCAGCGCGTTCAGTTCCTCGACATTGCCGCCGGGCTTGCCGCCCGCCTGCTGATCCTTCAGCACCTCGATCGGGGTCGGTTCGCGGACCTTCATTTCGGCTTCGGCCTGCGCCGCGATCTTCTTCACCGAATAGACCGCCCCGGCGGGCTGGCTTTCGGTGCTGGCGATTTCGCGCTTCATCGTGTCGGCGGCCGAGTTTTCGGGCATTTTCGCCGCCTCGCGCGAGACGTCGCGCATGGCGGTCAGCGAGGAGCGGACCACCTCGCCCATCTGGCGGCTGGCCGCGGTCGCTCCGGCCCCGGCTGCGGTCGCGGCGGTCTGCGGCGTTGCCGGGCCCGCCTCGGCGGCGGACCGGTCAGTCGAAGCACGGTCGGCCCCCCGGGAGACCGCAGGCACGGCAGAGACGGCAGAGATGGGCGCAATCATCGACATGGCAGCCTCGGAACAACAACGAACGCGGCCAGTCTACACCCGCGGGCGCTGCCGATCATGGTAAAGCTCACCAAATGGTAAACCCGGAGGATCTTGGCCGGTTCGTGTCGTTTTTCGCCATCAAATGTCGGCAACGCTTGCCCGAAGCTTGGCCAACCTGCGACAACGGGGGAAACGCTTCAGGAGTGCCCGATGAAGACCCATGTCAAAGCCCTTGTCGTCGGCGGCGGTGCCGTCGGCTGTTCGATCGCCTATCATCTGGCCAAGGCGGGCTGGGAGACGATGCTTGTCGAGCGTGACGAGCTGACCTCGGGCTCGACCTGGCACGCGGCCGGTCTTTTGCCGCTGTTCAACATGAGCTATGCGACGACCCACATCCACAAATATTCGGTCGATCTTTACAAGCAGCTGGAGGCCGAGACGGGGCTGAACGCGGGCTTTTCGGTCTGCGGCAACCTGCGCATGGCGCAGACGCAGGACCGGATGGACGAATACATGCTCTATTCGAGCGTGGCCGAAACCGCGGGCGTTTATCACGAATTCCTGACCCCCGCGCAGATCAAGGAGCGCTGGCCGCTGGTGCGGACCGACGATCTGAAAGGCGCGCTCTTCCACCCGCAAGATGGCTACATCAACCCCGCCGACGTGACCCAGGCGATGGCCAAGGGCGCCCGTCAGCGCGGGGTCGACATTGTCCGCAAGCTGCAGGTGAACGGCTACAAATGGACCGGCTCCGAATGGATCGTGACGCTGGAAAAGATGGTCGAAAAGGGCGGCAACCTTGTCGGCTCGGGCGAGCTGATCGACGTTCATGCCGAGCATGTGGTGACGGCGACGGGCAACCACGCGCAGCGCACCGCGCGGCTTTTGGGCATCAAGATCCCGGCGATTCCGGTGGAACACCAGTTCATCGTCACCGAGCCCGATCCGATGCTGCAGGAATGGCGCAAGAACAACCCGGAACACCCGGTTCTGCGCGATGCCGATGCGAAATGGTATGTGCGCGAGGAACGCGGCGGCTGGATCCTTGGGCCCTATGAAAAGGGCGCCCCGGCCCGGTTCCTCTATGACGTGCCGGAGACCTTCCGCGCCGATCTTTTCCCGCTCGATCTCGAACGCATCGAGGCCGAATACATGTCGATGATCCACCGGATCCCGTCTTCGGAAACCGTGGGTCTGAAAGACGATTTCAACGGCCCGATCTGCTACACGCCGGATGGCAACCCGCTCGTCGGCCCGGCCCCGGGGCTGCGCAACATGTGGCTGGCCGAGGGCTTCAGCTTCGGCATCACCGCCGCGGGCGGCACCGGTTATTATCTGGCGCAGCTGATGGTGAATGGCGAGGCCGAGATCGACATGGCCAGCCTCGATCCCAAACGCTACGGCAACTGGATGACCACCGAATATGCCGCGCGCAAGAACGAGGAATGCTACGATCACGTTTTCATCCTGCACCACCCGGACGAAGAACGCGAAGCCTGCCGCCCGCTGCGCACGGCGCCCGCCTATGAGCGACAGCTTGCGATGGGCGCGCAGATGGGGCAGGTGAACGGCTGGGAACGCCCGAACTACTACGGGCCCCTCGATGCGCCCGCCGATTTCGACCACAATTCCCGCAGCTTCCGTCGCGGCGCGTGGTGGCCCCATGCGGTCGCGGAAGCGCAAGCGATCCGCGAAACGGCGGGGATCATCGACGCCTCGGCCTTCACCAAGCATCTGGTGCGCGGCCCCGGCGCGACGGCCTTCCTCGACCATTTCACCTGCAACAAGCTGCCCGCCGTGGGGCGCATCAACCTGACCTATGCGCTGACCGAGGCCGGCACGACGCGGACGGAATACACCATCGTCCGTCTGGCCGAAAACGAATACTACCTGATCTCGGCCGGGGCCTGGACCGCCTATGACTATGATTTCCTGCAGAAATCGGCCGATGACTTCATGGCGGCCGGTGGCGGTCACATCGACATCCATGATGTCACTACGCAATGGGGCGTCTATGCGCTGGCAGGCCCCAATGCCCGCGCGATCCTGAACGAGATCGTCAAGGACGCGGCGCCGGAAACCGTGCTTGGCAACAAGCGCTTCCCGTGGCTCAGCTGCCGCAACATCGAACTGGGCATGTGCCCGGTCCGCGCGATCCGCGTGGCTTACACGGGGGAACTTGGCTGGGAGCTGCATTATCCGATCGAATTCGGCCGCTACCTCTGGGATCTGATCTGGTCGGTCGGGCCGAAACACGGGCTGAAGCCGGTGGGCGCGCGGGCGCAGAACTGGCTGCGGCAGGAGAAGAGCTACCGCGCCTTCGGCAACGAACTGGGCCGCGACGCGACGCCGATGGAAGCCGGGCTCGACCGCTTCATCGACCTCACCAAGGACTTCCGCGGCAAGCAGGCGATGCTCGATACCGGCATCCGCGCGAAATGCGTGACGCTGCTCATTGACGGGCCCTCGGACACCGATCCCTGGGGCAAGGAAGCGCTGATCCACAACGGCGAAAAGGTCGGCCGTCTGACCTCGGGCGGCTGGTCGGTGGCCTTCGGCAAGCAGATCGGCATGGGCTATGTCCGCCCCGATCTGGCCGAGGTCGGCACGAAGCTGAAGGTGAAGATCCAGCTGAAAGAATGGGATGCGGTCGTCACCGAAGACAGCCCGCATGACCCGACGAACGCCCGCATCCGCAAGGATGGCTGAAACAGGCGGGCCGGGGGGCAACCTCGGCCCGTTCGCTTCTGGCCCCTGTCGCAAGGGCGTATTTGCGCCAAGAAGAAACCCTGCGTTTCACCTTGGGTCAAATATCCCGGGGGGTGAATTGGCCGAAGGCCAAGAGGGGGGCAGCGCCCCCCTTTTTCCGTTCAACGCTGGGCGCGGGCAGCGAGCCAGCTTTCCCAGGCCCCGCGCGATCCGGCAAAGGCGTTGATGTCGACGATGCCGCCCACGCCCGGAACGACGCCGGTGCCGGTATATTGCCAGAAGGTCCAGCGCTCGCCCGGGTAGCGCTCGGACGGGTGCGCCGTCACCGCGCGCAGCCAGAAATCCACCCCCGACAGGCTGCCCAGATCGTTGTCGGCGTAGAAATCGGGCGTCGTATAGACAACGGGTTGCGTGCCGTAATGGCGTTCGAGCAGACTCAGGAAGGTGCGCATTTCGGACCGCACCTTGGCGGCCTCGGGACGCAGCTTGCAACTGGGCGAATCGGGGTTCCATTCGATGTCGAGCACCGGCGGCAGATCGCCCGCCACTTTCGGCACGTTGCGGATGAACCAGGCCGCCTGTTCCGAGGCCGGGCGGCAGAAATAGAAGAAGTGATAGCCGCCGACCGGCACGCCCGCGGCCCGGGCGGCCGCCGCGTTCAGATCGAAGCCCGGATCGACGCGGTCGCCGCCCTCGGTCGCCTTGAGCCAGGCGAAGGACACCCCGGCCCCCCGCGCCGCGGCCCAGTCGATCGCGCCCTGATAGCGCGCGGCATCCAGCCCGTGCACCGCGTAATGGTCGGGGGTGATTCCCTGCCAGGGATGCGGGTCGGTGTCGCCGAACCCCGCGGGCAGGCCGGGGGCGCGGTGATCTGCAGCGTCCAGCCGGTCGGGGGTTTCAAGCCGCCCCTTCACCGGGCCGGAATCCGGTCGGCCGCCGCAGCCAAGAACCAGCGCGCAAAGCGCCGTGGTGAAAAGGATCGTGGAAATCCGCATGCCTGCCCCTGCCCGTGCTGGTCTGATTTGGCCCAAGGGTGACGCAAAACGCCCCCGCTGTCACGGGGGCGTGGCCGGGCTGGCGGAGATTTGCGTTCAGGCGGTGGTGGTGCCCGGTTGTTCGGCGGCGAGCTCGTCCCAGCAGGCCAAAGCATGGGCCGCATACATCATCGCCGGGCCGCCGCCCATCTGGATCGCCACGGCGCAGATATCGGCCAGCTCTTCGCGCGTGCCGCCCGCGCGCATCATCGCGCCGATGTGAAAGCCGATGCAGGGCTCGCAGCGCTGCGCGATGCCCATGGCCAGCGCGATCCATTCCTTTTGCCGCTTGTCCATCACCCCGTTTTCGGTGATGGCCTTTTCCATCTCGCCAAAGCCGCGCATCGCCTCGGGGATGACCTTGCGCATCACGCGCAATTCGCCGCGCATCGTCTCGATCTTGGTCTTGTAGCTCATCTGGGCCTCCTTATTTGAGACCTTGATATATTCAAAACATGGAATGTCAATCGAAACGCGACGGGTCGAGGGCGGACAGAAGCGCGCGGTCCAGCGCGGGCGGGCGGCCCGCGATCAGATCGGCGACCAGTTCCGCCGCCGCAGGCGCCAGCTGGAAGCCATAGCCGCCCTGACCGGCCAGCCAGAAAAATCCGGGCGCCGCGGCGTCAAAGCCGATCACCGGCGCGCGGTCGGGCGCAAAGCTGCGCAGCCCGGCCCAGTTCGCCAGAAGCCGGGTCACCGGGGCGGTCACCGCCTCTTCGTAGCGCGCCAGACCCTCGGCCAGAACCATGTCATCGGCCCAGGCGTCCTGCGGTTCCATCGGGTCCTCGTCGGCGGGGGAGACGATCAGCGCCCCGGCGTCGGGCTTCATGTACCAGTCCTCGCCCCCGCCGATCACCATCGGCCAGCGCCGCACATCCATCCCCTCGGGCGCCGGGATCCGCGCCATCGAGCGGCGCAGCGGCGTGATGCCACGGGGCCGCACCCCGGCCAGCGCGGCGACCTGATCGGCCCAGGCGCCCGCGGCATTGATCACGATCTTCGCGGTGAAGACGGCGCCCCCGGCCTCGACCTCCCAGCCCGTGGGGCTGCGGGTGATCCGGCTGGCGCGGGACCGGGTGCGGATCGTGGCACCTGCCGCCCGGGCCTCGCGGGTGTAGCGGGCCAAAAGCGCGTCGGTGTCGATATCCTTCGCCCGGTCGGCATAACCGGCAAAGGCCACCGTCGCGGGGTTCAGGATCGGCCAGAGCGCCTGCGCCTCGGGGATTGTCAGCGTATCCAGTTGAAAATGGGCCAGATGGTCGCGGAACCGGGCCTCGTGGTCGGCGTCATCCACCACCATCAGCCCGCGCGGGGTGAGCAGCCCCGAGCCTTCGTAAAAGCCCTGCGAGGCGAGCGAGAGCGCCACCACGACCGGATTGCCATAGCGCGGTTCATACAGCGCGGCCGAGCGGGCGGAGGCGTGATAGGCCAGATCGGCCTCTGCCTCGAGCAGGGTTACCGTGCCGAGGGGGGCGAGATGGGCGGCCGCGGAAAGCCCCGCGATGCCACCGCCAAGAATGAGGAAATCGGTCTGCATGGCAGCAGGTTAGTGGGGCGCCCGGGCAAAGAAAAGGGAGATTGCATCGCGGCTTGTCGCGGGCGTAGGCTGAGCGCAGCCAAGGAGGGCGCGATGAAACAGGTTTGGATGCTTGGACTTCTGCTGGCTCTGGCGGCCTGCGGCGACAGCGTGCCGCTGGTGCCGTTCCTTTGAGAAAATGCGGCGCGCTTGTGGCGCGCCGCAGGGTGTCACTTCTCTTTGCGGACGCCTTTGAAAGGTGTCTTGTCAGAGGT
Source organism: Rhodobacter capsulatus (assembly GCF_052363185.1). Classification (GTDB taxonomy): domain Bacteria; phylum Pseudomonadota; class Alphaproteobacteria; order Rhodobacterales; family Rhodobacteraceae; genus Rhodobacter; species Rhodobacter capsulatus_E. Next base: position 550,238 of record NZ_CP198955.1, read on the forward strand.
TTTGACGTCCATGAACCGGCCCGTTTCGGTGTCGCGCTTGACCCAATGATCCGAGGGAGTCTGGGTTTGAGAACGATCCTTGATGGCACCGATGCGGTGATTGTCACCTTTCGGGGGATGGGTCGCCACGGTCATGCCTTTCAGGTGGAATGGCACGCTTGGCAGCAATGCTTGCAGCCGTTGATGCGATACCACGTCGGATGACGGCGCTTTGCTTCGGCGACAGCGCTGCTGCAGTTGGTGAACTCGCCCAAGTATTCGCGATTAGCAGGGCTGGGAAGCCAGCCGCAGCCAGCAGTGTGGACTTCGTAATCGCCGTTGGGTTGCTGGTTCGTGTTGAGATAATAGCTCGCCATTTTCCTCGCTCCTTAGCTTGAGGAATTGATTGCATTGGAGCGGACGAAGGCTTAGAATCAAAGCGCAACCAGAGACTCATCGCGGCTTCGTCCGCTTTGGTTTTCGAGAAGGCCGGCCCTGTGGTCGGTCTTTTTGATTCACGGTCCTGCTTGGGGGCAACCTCCCACGATTTCGACATCACAGAATCAGGCAGGCTGCCCGACACTGTTAACGATAGGGGGAATCCACGAGCAAGTCCAGCCGGAACCATATATGGCGCATTTCGCGCCAAGTCGCGTGTAGGTTGGTTCTAGGCCAATATGTTGTGGATATCAACTGGTATTATACATGATTTCAAGAAATTCTCTCATTTGTTCATGTGGATAACTTGCCTTGCTGCGAACAAATCGCGATCAAATCAATAAGGCGCCCGTTGGGGCGCCTTATTCTTCTCGTTAAAATACAGATAGGTCACGCCTGCAGCGGCCGGACCGAGATTTCGCCCTCGGCGCGGCTCTTCATCGCGGCGACGGCGGCGATACTGGCGGCGGCGGTGGTGAAATAGGGGATCTTGTCGTAAAGTGCTACGGCGCGGATTTCGCGGCTGTCCGACACCGACTGGTTGCCGTCGGTGGTGTTGAAGACCAGCGCGATATCGCCGTTCTTCAGCCGGTCAACGATGTTCGGACGGCCCTCGTAGACCTTGTTCACCGCCTCGGCCTCGACGCCCTTTTCCTTCAGCCAGGCGCCGGTGCCGCGGGTGGCGACCAGCGTGAAGCCCATCGCGATCAGATCGCGGGCGGCCTGCGCCAGATCATCCGACTTGTCGGCATCCTTGATCGACAGGAACACCCGGCCGCTTTCTGGCAGATGCGTGCCCGCGCCCATCTGCGCCTTGAGGAAGGCACGCGGGAAGTTGCGGTCCCAGCCCATCACCTCGCCGGTCGAGCGCATTTCCGGCCCGAGCAGCGTATCGACACCCGGGAAGCGGGCGAAGGGCAGCACCGCCTCCTTGACCGAGAACCAGGGCGTGTTCGGATCGGCGAGCGTCAGCGGATCGGCGAAGGGCAGGGGGGTTTCCGGGCCCACATCTTCGGGATAGGCGGCGCGCTGCGGGAAATTCGCCATCGGCTCGCCCGCCATCAGCCGCGCGGCGATGGAGGCAATGGCCGAGTCGGTCGCCTTGGCAACGAAGGGCACGGTGCGGCTGGCGCGCGGGTTCACCTCCAGCACATAGATCACCCCGTCCTTGATCGCGAACTGCACGTTCATCAGCCCTACAACCCCCAGCGCCAGCGCCATTTTCTCCGTCTGCGCCTTCAGCTCCGCCACGGTTTCCGCGCTCAGCGAATAGGGCGGGAGCGAGCAGGCCGAGTCGCCCGAATGGACGCCCGCTTCCTCGATATGCTGCATGATGCCCGCGACATGGACGGTCTTGCCATCCGAGAGCGCATCCACATCCACCTCGATCGCGCCGGACAGGTAGCTGTCCAGAAGCACCGGGCTGTCGCCCGAGACATGCACGGCGGTGGTGATGTAGCGTTTCAGATGGTCGGTGTCGCGCACGATTTCCATCGCGCGGCCGCCCAGAACATAGGACGGGCGAATGACCAGCGGATAGCCGACACGGCCCGCGATTTCAAAGGCTTGCGCCTCGGTCGAGGCGATGCCGTTGACCGGCTGCTTCAGTTCCAGATCGTTCAGAAGCTGCTGGAACCGCTCGCGGTCTTCGGCCAAGTCGATGGCGTCGGGCGTTGTGCCGAGGATCGGAATCCCTTCGGCTTCCAGCGCATTCGCGAGCTTCAGCGGCGTCTGGCCGCCGAATTGCACGATCACCCCGTGCAGCGTGCCGTTGTCCTGTTCGACGCGCAGGATTTCCAGCACATGTTCCAGCGTCAGCGGCTCGAAATAGAGCCGGTCCGAGGTGTCATAGTCGGTCGACACCGTTTCCGGGTTGCAGTTGATCATGATGGTTTCATAGCCCGCCTTCGTCAGCGCGAAGCAGGCATGGCAGCAGCAGTAATCGAATTCGATCCCCTGACCGATCCGGTTCGGGCCGCCGCCCAGAATGACGACCTTCTTGCGGTCCGAGGGCCGGGCCTCGCATTCGACATCGCCCATCGCGGGCACTTCGTAGGTTGAATACATGTAGGGGGTCTGCGCCTCGAATTCGGCGGCGCAGGTGTCGATGCGTTTGAAGACAGCGGTGACGCCCAGATTGCGGCGGGCACGGCGGACCTGCCCCTCGTCGCGGCCGGTCAGTTTCGCCAGACGGGCATCGGTGAAGCCCATCATCTTCAGCTTGCGCAGGCCCTTTTCGTCCAGCGGCAGGCCGTTCTTGCGGATCGCGGCCTCGGCCTCGACGATTTCGCGGATGCGGGCCAGGAACCACGGGTCAAAGGCGGTGGCGGTGACGATTTCGTCATCGGTCAGGCCATGGCGCATCGCCTGCGCGATGAGCCGCATCCGGTCCGGGGTCTGGCGCGAAATCGCCTTGATCACCGCGGCCTTGTCGGGGGCGCCCTCGATGGCGATCTCGTCAAAGCCGGTCAGGCCGGTTTCCATCGAGGCCAGCGCCTTTTGCACCGATTCGTGGAAGGTCCGGCCGATCGCCATCGCCTCGCCCACCGATTTCATCGCCGTGGTCAGCTCGGCCTTCGAGCCGGGGAATTTCTCGAACGCGAACCGCGGGATCTTCGTCACGACATAATCGATGGTCGGCTCGAAGGACGCGGGCGTGACCTTGGTGATGTCGTTGTCGAGTTCGTCCAGCGTGTAGCCGACGGCCAGTTTCGCCGCGATCTTCGCAATCGGGAAGCCCGTCGCCTTCGAGGCCAGCGCCGAGGACCGCGACACCCGCGGGTTCATCTCGATCACCACCATGCGGCCGTCTTTCGGGTTGATCGCCCATTGCACGTTCGAGCCGCCGGTTTCGACGCCGATCTCGCGCAGAACGGCAATCGAGCCGTTGCGCATGATCTGATATTCCTTGTCGGTCAGCGTCAGCGCCGGGGCAACGGTGATGGAATCGCCCGTGTGCACGCCCATCGGATCGACGTTTTCGATCGAGCAGACGATGATGGCGTTGTCGGCTTTGTCGCGCACAACCTCCATCTCGTATTCTTTCCAGCCCAGCAGCGATTCATCAATCAGCACCTGCGCGACGGGCGAGGCATCAAGCCCCGAGCGCACGATGGCCTCGTAATCGTCCCGGTTATAAGCGACGCCGCCGCCGGTGCCGCCAAGGGTGAAGGCCGGGCGGATGATCGCGGGCAGGCCGATATGCTCAAGGTCGATCAGCGCCTGACGCACGCCGGCCGAGATGTCGTATTTGCCGTTTTCCAGCTTCGGCGCGGAAATGATCGTGGCCTTCGGATTTTCCAGCCCGATCCGGTCCATCGCCTCGCGGAAGAGCTTCCGATCTTCGGCCATCTCGATGGCTTCGCGGTTGGCGCCGATCAGTTCGACGCCGAATTTCTCCAGCACGCCCATGTCGGCCAGCGCGAGCGAAGTGTTCAGGCCGGTCTGCCCGCCCATCGTCGGCAACAGCGCGTCGGGGCGTTCCTTTTCGATGATTTTCGCGACGACCTCGGGGGTGATCGGCTCGATATAGGTCGCATCGGCCATTTCCGGGTCGGTCATGATCGTCGCCGGGTTCGAGTTCACCAGAATGACCCGGTAGCCTTCTTCCCGCAGCGCCTTGCAGGCTTGCGCGCCGGAATAGTCGAATTCGCAGGCCTGCCCGATGATGATGGGACCGGCGCCGATGATGAGGATGGACTGGATGTCGGTTCTCTTCGGCATGGGGAACCCCTTCATGTGATGGCGCGGCAAGGCGCACCGGGCCACGGGGTCCGGTGCGCAAATTGATGGGCGTTATAGTCGGGTGGCGGCGCGGCGCAAGCGTCATTCCATGCGCGGCGGGCGGATTTGACCGCGGCCGCGGGCAGGGTGGCTTGACTTTGCCCGGCCTTCGCGGTTGATCGGGCGTCGATACGACAAGCCCGGGAAAGGGGAGAGTGATGCACGCCTATCGCAGCCATACCTGCGCCGCCCTCAGCGCCGCGAATGCGGGTGAGGAAGTTCGTCTGTCCGGCTGGGTGCATCGGGTGCGCGATCACGGCGGCGTGCTGTTCATCGACCTGCGCGACCATTACGGCATCACGCAGATCCTGTGCGACGGCGACAGCCCGGCCTTTGCGGCGCTGGAAAAGGTCCGCGCCGAATGGGTGATCCGCATCGACGGCAAGGTGAAGCTGCGCGACGCTTCGCTGGTGAATGCCAGGATCCCGACCGGCGAAATCGAAGTCTATGTCAAGGATGTGGAAGTTCTGGGCGCGGTCGAGGGCGATCTGCCGGTGCAGGTCTTCGGCGAGCCGGACTATCCCGAAGAAACCCGCCTGACCTATCGCTTCCTTGACCTGCGCCGCGACAGCCTGCATCAGAACATGATGCTGCGTTCGCATGTGGTGCGCAGCTTGCGCAACCGGATGTGGGACCGCGGCTTCACCGAGTTTCAGACGCCGATCATCACGGCTTCCTCGCCCGAAGGGGCGCGAGATTTCCTCGTGCCGTCGCGGCTGCATCCGGGCAAGTTCTACGCCCTGCCGCAGGCGCCGCAGCAGTTCAAGCAGCTGATCATGGTGGCGGGCTTTGACCGCTACTTCCAGATCGCGCCCTGTTTCCGCGACGAAGACCCCCGCGCCGACCGCAGCCCGACCGACTTCTATCAGCTCGACATCGAGATGAGCTTCGTGAAGCAGGAAGACGTGTTTGCCGCGGTGCAGCCGGTCATTCAGGGTCTTTTCGAGGAATTCGGAAAAGGCAAAAAGGTCGATCCGAACTGGCCGCTGATCGCCTATCGCGATGCGCTGCTGTGGTATGGCTCGGACAAGCCCGACCTGCGCAACCCGATCAAGATGGCCGATGTGTCGGAACACTTCAAGGATTCCGGCTTTGCGATTTTTGCGAAACTTCTGGAAAATGAAGGCACCGAGGTTCGGGCGATCCCGGCCCCCACCGGCGGCTCGCGCAAATTCTGCGACCGGATGAACGCTTTTGCGCAAGCGAACGGGCTGCCGGGCATGGGCTATATCTTCTGGCGAGAGATCAAGAACCCTAATTGGGATCCTCAAGTTTACGAGCAGCTTCTCGGTTGGATCGAAAGCAAAGAGGTTGATGAAGGCCTGTTAAACGCGATGCTGTCGGGCGATGTCGTCTCCGCTAAAGATACCTTGCAAGAGATCTGCAATCTGATCCGTACTGGTGATGGTTTGGACCTTCAGATCGCACAATCCTTGGCCGATGAAACCTATGCGCGGAAGGAAATCACCGAAGCCGCCGGTCCGATCGCGAAAGCCCTTGGGCCGGAGCGCACCGAAGCCATTCGCACGCAGCTTTCGCTGAACGAGGGCGATGCCGTCTTCTTCCTGGGCGGCAAGGCGGAACAATTCGAATCCGTCGCGGGCAAGGCCCGCAACGAGATCGGCCGCGAGCTGGGCCTGACCGAGACCGACACCTTCCGCTTCGCCTGGATCGTCGATTTCCCGATGTACGAGAAGACCGACGAGGGCAAGATCGACTTCAGCCACAACCCGTTCTCGATGCCGCAAGGGGGCCTTGAGGCGCTGATGGGCGATCCGCTCAAGGTCTATGCCTATCAATATGACCTCGCCTGCAACGGCTACGAACTGGTCTCGGGCGGCATCCGCAACCACCGCCCCGACATCATGTTCAAGGCGTTTGAGCTGGCGGGCTACCCCAAGGAAGAGGTCGAGAAACGCTTCGGCGGCATGGTCAAGGCCTTCCGTTACGGCGCCCCCCCCCACGGCGGCTGTGCGGCGGGCATCGACCGGATCGTGATGCTTCTGGCCGATACGGCGAACATCCGCGAAGTCATCATGTTCCCGATGAACCAGCGCGCCGAAGACCTGATGATGGGGGCGCCCAGCGAGCCCACCAACGAACAGCTGCGCGAATTGCGGCTGCGGGTGCTGCCCAAGGACGCGTGATCCTCACGAAAGCGTGAGTGAAAGGATGCCGAAGGTGACGACGGCATCCTTTCGTTTGCGCGTAACATCCTGCGCAATCTTCTTCGGGCGGAGGGCAGGATGGAGTTTTCGCAACTGGCGCAGGTGCGGTTCGGCTTTGGCCCCGCGCCGGGCAGGCCCGGTCCCGCCGATGCCGAAACGATGCTGGCCCGTCTGGCCGGCCCCGATGATCTGGCTGCCCGCTGGCCGGGGCTGAGCCTTGATCAGGCGCTGGCCGCGGCGCGGGGAGTATCGCACGGCGCTGAAAGCCTCCCAAACACGCTGAAAAGGCCGGGCAGGCGGCGGCCGAGGCGGCGCTGACGGCGCAAAAGCAGCGGGTGAATGCGCTCTTGCTGGAGGATCTGCGCCTGTCGCTGGCCCGGGCGGTCGAGGCGCCGGACGGCTTTCGCGAAAGGCTCTGGGCGTTCTGGCGCGACCATTTCACCGTGATCGCGAAGCGGCGTCAGGATGTCGGCCTGTCCTGCGCGCACGGCGCCGCGCTGCGCCCCCATATCACCGGCAATTTCAAGACCTTGCTGCGGGTGGCGGTGACCCATCCGATGATGCTGATCTATCTGGACCAGACCTATTCGGTCGGGCCGAATTCGCGGCGCGCGCAAAAGCGCCCCGGGCTGGGGCTGAACGAGAACCTGGCCCGCGAGGTGATGGAGCTGCACACTCTGGGCGTGGGCGGCAGCTATACCCAGGCCGATGTGCGGCAACTGGCCGAGCTGTTCACCGGCATGCAGGCGGATTCGGGCGAGGACTTCGCCTTTGCCCCGAACCTGGCCGAACCGGGCGCGGAAACGGTTCTGGGCAAAAGCTATGGCGGCGACCCGGCCCGGCTGGAAGATATCCATGCGGTGCTGGATGCGCTGGCGCTGCATCCCGACACGGCGCGGCATCTGGCGCGGAAACTCGCGGTGCATTTCGTCGGCCCCGACCCCGATCCGGCGCTGGTGAGCGCGATGTCCGAAGCCTATGCCGCGGCGGGGGGCGCCTTGATGCCGGTCTATCGGGTGCTGCTGACCCATCCGGCGGCGCTGCGCCCGCAATTTCTCAAGGTCCGTCAACCCTTTGACCATGTCGCCACCGGGCTGCGGGCTTTGGGGCTGGATGGCGCGGCGGTGATGGCGCGCAAGGACAAGGACATCCGGGCCGTCGCGGCCGGGCCGATGCGGGCGATGGGGCAGCGCTGGCTGGTGGCGAATGGCCCCGACGGCTGGCCCGAGGCGGCGGAAGACTGGATCTCGCCGCAGCAGCTTTCGGCGCGGATCAACTGGGCGCTGCGGGCGCCGCAGCAGCTGGACGCCCGACCCGAAGACCCGATGGCCTTTGCAAAAGTCGCGCTGGGGCCGCGTCTGTCGCCCGCACTGGCGCAGGCGGTGCCGCGGGCGGAAACCCGGGCCGAGGCCGTGGCGCTGGTGCTGGCCTCGGTCGAATTCATGAGGAGATGAACCGATGCTGACACGGCGTTTCTTTTTGCAAGGCGCGATGGTGGCGGGCTGTTCGGCGGCGGCACATCCCTTGATGAACACGGTCACCTTTGCCGCGGTGCCGGGCGACCGGCGGCTGGTGGTGATCATCCTGCGCGGCGGCATGGACGGGCTTGGCATCGTGCAACCCTATGGCGATCCGCGGCTGGCCGGGCTGCGCCCGGGCTTTGCGATCGGGCCGCAGGCGGGGGCGGCGGATCTGGACGGGTTCTTCGCGCTGCATCCGCTTCTGGTGCCCGCGCTGATGCCGATGTGGGCGGCGGGCGAGCTGGGCTTTGCCCATGCCGTTTCCACCCCCTACCGCGACAAGCGCAGCCATTTCGACGGCCAGGATATGCTGGAAGCCGGGACCGGCATGGATGTGCCCGGCGCGATGATCCGCGATGGCTGGCTGAACCGGCTGCTGCAGACCCTGCCCGGGGCCATGGCCGAGACCGCCTATTCGGTCGGCGAGGAGGAGCTGCGCCTGCTGTCGGGCGCGGCGCCGACGATGTCCTGGACGCCCGAGGCCTGGCTTGGCCTGTCCTCGCAGGGGCGGCGGCTGCTGGAAACGATCTATCACGACGACCCGCTGTTTCGCGATGCGGCGGCCGATGCGCTGGTGATGACCGCCGCCGAAGCGGGCACCGGGGACATGGCCGAAGACGATCCGGCCGAGACCCGGCGCCGTCCGAAAAAGCCCGAGGTCACGAAGGTGCCCGGGCGCGATCCTCTGGCCGCCTTTGCCGCGGCGCGGCTGCGCGGCGCGGCGCGGATCGCCGCCTTTTCGCTGAACGGTTGGGACACGCACCGCGGTCAGGACGCCGCGCTGCGCCGCCCGGCCAACCAGCTGGCGGCGATGCTGACGACGCTGAAGGCGGATCTGGGTCCGGTCTGGGGGAAAACGCTGGTGCTGGCGATGACGGAATTCGGCCGCACCGCGCGGCAGAACGGCACCGCGGGGACCGATCACGGCACCGGGGGCGCGATGGTGATGGCGGGCGGCGCGCTGAAGGGGGGCAAGGTCTATGGCACATGGCCCGGTCTGGCCGAGGCCGATCTTTACGCCGGGCGCGATCTGATGCCGACGGCCGATCTGCGCGCCTATGGCGCCTGGGCGCTGGCGGGGCTCTTCGGCACGCCGCGCGAGATGCTGGAACGGTCGATCTTCCCGGGGCTCGACATGGGCGCGGACCCGCGCTTTCTGGCCTGATCAGGCGAAAAAGGCGGTCCAGGCGGTGCCACCGATGGCGACGGCCAGGCTTGCCGCCCCAAGGCTGAAGCTCGTCCAATGCGCGGCGTCGATCAGGCGCTGGTCGGTCAGAAGGCGAAGGGTCCGGGCTTTCATGGCGATCCTCTGGCAGGGGAACCTTGCCAGACTTGCCGCCGATTGCGGCAGGATCAGGGAAGCAATGGTGCCTTTGCGGGGCAATTGCGCCGCCGCCCCGGGACGGCTAGCCTGCCCCGAAAGGGGAGGGTGAGCATGAAGAAATTTGGCGAAGCGGTGGGCGGCTGGAAGGCGCCGCGTTTTCCCGATGCACAGGTGATCGAGGGCCGGGCCTGCCGGTTGGAGCGGCTCGAGGAACGCCATGCCGATGCGCTGTTTCGCGCCAACAGCGAAGATGACGCGATCTGGGATTACCTGCCCTATGGGCCGTTCCCCTCCGAGGCGGGCTATATCCGCTGGGTGGGCGACATGGCGGCCTCGCAGGATCCCTTGTTCTATGCGGTGGTCGAAAAGGAGACGGGGCTCGCCTCGGGGGTGATGTCCTATCTGCGAATCACCCCGGAGATGGGGGTGATCGAACTTGGTCACATCAACCTGTCCCGCCGGCTCTCGCGCTCGACCGCGGCGACCGAGGCGATGATCCTGATGATGTCCTGGGCCTTCCGGGCGGGCTATCGGCGGTTTGAATGGAAATGCGACGCGCTCAACATTCCCTCGCGCCGGGCGGCCGAACGGCTGGGGCTGAGCTACGAGGGCACCTTCCGGCAAGCGGCGATCGTCAAGGGGCGCAACCGCGACACCGCCTGGTTTGCCGCCACCGACAAGGATTGGCCGGGTCTGCAGGAGGCCTATGAGGCCTGGCTGTCGCCCTCGAATTTCGATGCCAGGGGGCACCAGATCGAACGTCTGTCGGATCTCACGCGACTGGTGCGGGTGGCGTCGGACCCGGTGCTGGCCGGGCAGTAAGGCTTTGCGTATTTGAGCCAAGAAAAAGCTGCGGGTTTCTTCTTGGTCCAAATACGCCCTTGTCCCGATCCATCCGGGGCGCGCGGCGGTGTCAGAACCCCGAGGCCGCCGCCAGACGGGCTTGCACGATGCCGGTCAGGCGCGAGATCGCCGCCGGGGTCGGCGCAGTCTTGCCGCCCAGCGCCGAGGCCGCCGATTCGAGATCGCCGTCATGGGCCGAGCGCGCCACCCCGGCCAGGAATTGCGCCACATAGCCCAGCGCCGCGCCATCGGGACCGGCGGCCAGAACCTCGGCCACATGGTTCAGATCGTCGCGCAGGGCCAGCGGATCGGGCGAGACCTTGTCGTCATTCATCGGCCGCACCCCGGCCGGGCGCACATCGGGCGGCAGGACCGAGAGCACCCGAGCCTGAAAGGCGACAAGCGAATCGAGCGGTTTTTCCATGAAGGCATCCGCCCCCGCCACCATCGCGTCGGCCATCATGCCGGGATCGCCCGAAAGCCCGATCACCGCGGGGCTGCCGGGGCCGCCCGCCTTGATGTGGCGGATCAGATCGGCGCCCGAGCCATCGGGCAAGCCCATGTCCACCACCACCACATTCGGCCGATAGGTGGCCAGATGCCGATGCGCCGAGCGCAGGCAATCGGCGCGGCGGATCCGCGCCCCCGAACGCAGGCACAAAAGCCGCACCGCTTCGGAGGCGAAGCGGCTGTCTTCGACCAGAAGCACGGTCAGCCCCAGAAGCGGGCGTTCCGCGGTGGCGGGTCGGCAGGCAAGGAAAGAATTCAGATCGTCGGTCATGGCGCCACCCTGGCAGAGGAATTGCGGTTCCATCAGTTAACGGTGCATTTGCCTAACGTCGGGTTAACGCAAACAGCGAAAGCCGTGCTTGCATCGCGGTTTTCGCCCCCCTATGCGAAGAAAAGCAAAGGGAGGCCCACCATGATCGGACGTCTGAACCATGTCGCCATCGCCGTGCCGGATCTTGCGGCGGCGTCGGCGCAATATGCCAACACGCTCGGCGCAAAAGTGAATCCGCCGCAGGACGAGCCGGACCACGGCGTGACCGTGGTCTTCATCGAACTGCCCAACACCAAGATCGAGCTTCTTTACCCTTTGGGGGAAAACAGCCCGATCCGGGGCTTTCTGGACAAGAATCCCTCGGGCGGCATTCATCACATGTGCTTCGAGGTCGAAGATATCCTGGCCGCGCGCGACAAGCTCAAGGCCGAGGGTGCGCGGGTGCTTGGCACGGGCGAGCCGAAGATCGGCGCGCATGGCAAGCCCGTGCTCTTCCTGCATCCCAAGGACTTCAATGGCTGCCTGATCGAGCTCGAGCAGGTGTAAGCCTTTCGGCTGGCGCGGTTACCGCTGCGCCAGCCGGTGAAACAGATGGGTGAAGGCGGCAGCGCCCACCACCGGCACGGCCAGGTTCAGCACCGGCACCGTCAGCGGCAGCGCCATCAGCGCACCCGAGGCCCAGATCGTGCCCTTGTTGGCGGCATAAAGCGCCCGCGCCTCGGCCCGGCCCATGCGCCGCACCGCCGCCATCTGGAAATATTCGCGGCCAAGCAGATAGCCGTTCAGCGCGAAGAAAACGACGGGAGCCAAGGGCCCGACAAACAGATAGACGATCAGCGCCAGAAAGTTCGCCCCCAGCACGACGCCGAAAAACCGCAGGCTGTCGCCCAGCGTCTCCGACAGGCTCAGCCGGCGCACCGGCGGCAGGCCGGGGTAATGATGGCGCTCGACCAGATCGGCGACCTCGTCCAGAAAGAAGCCGGTGAAGATCGAGGCCACCGGCACCATCAGGAAGATCGAGGCGATCAGCATCACGCCGATCGAGGCGATCGACAGCGCCGGGTCGATCCAGCCGATCTCGCCGAAGAAGGGCAGGGTGATCGTGTCGGGGATGACCCAGCCGATCAGCTCAAAGAGGCCGAACCAGACGACCAGCAGCAGCACAATCGCAAGGCCGATGCCCTTGAGCAGCACTTTCAGCGCGCCGGGACGGGCCAGATCGGCCCAGCCGCGCAGGAAGATATCGAAGATCATGCGGTCACCCATGTGATGAGACTGTCAAGATCGGGGCGGGGCCGTTCCGGCGGCACCGCGGTCTCGGTGCCGATATGGATCAGCCCCGCGACCCATTCGCCGGGGGCAAGCCCCAGCGCCGGGGCGGCAAAGCGCAGATCATGCGCCACCCAGCCGGTGAGCCAGGCCGCCCCCCAGCCCGCCGCCAGCGCGGCATTCACCAGCTGCATCCCCGCGGCGCCGACCGACAGGGTCTGTTCGATCGCCGGGATCTTGTCTGTCGGCCGCGGCACGGCGACCAGCGCGACGCAAAGCGGGCTTTGCACGAATTGCGAGACCCCCTTGGCCGCGACCTCCTCGGGCAGCAGATGGGTGGCGGCAAAGACCGCGGCTTCATCCGCCAGCCGTTCCAGCGCCGGTTTTTCCAGCACGATGAAGCGCCAGGGCTCCAGCTTGCCATGATCGGGCACGCGCGCGGCGATGCTCAGGATCTCGCGCAGCGCGGCGCGGTCGGGCGCCGGGGCAGCGAGCAGCTTCGGCGGCCGCGAGCGCCGGGTGGAAAGGAAGGTGAGGGTCGTCTCGTCGCGCAAGGCGGGGTTGACGGTGCCGGGGGGAATATCCATCGCGCATCTCCTGTCTGGGGAAGATATCGGCGGCGGCGGGCGCGATTGCAAGCGCAGGACTTGCCCGGCGCTGCAGAGGCGGTAGAAGGGGGCATGACGGATCTGAGCCATCTTGCGCAACCGGGCGCGGAAATCGCGCTGCGGGTGACGCCCAAGGCCTCGCGCAACGAGATCGTGGCGGCCGAGGACGGGTTGCGCGCCTATGTGACGGTGGTGCCCGAGGGCGGCAAGGCCAATGCGGCGGTCGTCAAGCTGCTGGCAAAAGCGCTGGGCGTGGCGAAGACCCGGCTGACCCTGATCCGGGGAGAGACCGCGCGCGACAAGGTGTTTCGTCTCGATTGAGGCGGTCCGGGCAGGGGGCGCAGGTCCGCCCCGCTTGCGCCTTGGGTGCGGGACGGATCGCAAGGCCCGTCATGGCGCAACCCCTTCGAGCGGTTGCACGATCAGCCCGGCCTCGGTTTCGGCCAGATGGCAGCGGATGGCAAAGACCTGTTCAAGCAGATCGGGGGTGAGGACGGCGCGGGGCGGGCCGTCGGCGACGATCCGGCCCTGATGCAGCACCAGAAGGCGGGTGCAGAACCGCGCGGCCAGGCCCAGATCGTGGAGCGAGGCGACGGCGGCGCGGCCCTCGGACGCAAGCTCGCGCAGAACCGTCATGCAGGCGATCTGATGCGCCGGGTCCAGCCCCGCGATCGGCTCGTCGGCGAGCATGAGCGGCGTGTCCTGCGCCAAGGCCCGGGCGATCAGCACCCGCGCCTGCTCGCCGCCCGAAAGTGCGGTGGCCGGGCGGTCGGCAAGGGCCGTCACATCCATCCGGGCCAGGGCATGCGCGACCTGCGGGGCGTCCTCGCGCCCGTTCTGTGCCAGCGCGACCAGCGCCGCGACGCGCAGCCCCCAGGCGATCTCGCGCGCCTGCGGCAGCCAGGCGGCGGCGCGGGCGCGGGGGACGGGCGAGAGCCGGGCGAGCGAGGAGACCCCCGCAGCCGGGATCAGCCCGAGGCCCGCGCGCAGAAGCGTCGATTTCCCCGCGCCATTCGGACCGATCAGGCCGATGAACTCGCCCGGCTCCACCCGCAGGTTGGCGGGATGCAATGTGATACGGCCGGCCCGCGTCACGCTCAGATGTTCAAGGCTCATCAGGGTCATGGCTGGCCTCGCATCCGCCAGATCAGGTTCAGGAACACCGGCGCGCCGACGAGCGCCATCAGAACGCCCAGTTTCAGATCCTGCCCCGGCAAGACCTTGCGCACTGCGATATCGGCGATCAGCACCAGCACCGCGCCGCCCAAAGCCGCCGCGGGAAGAAGTCGCGCGGGGCTGGCGCCGACGAGCGGGCGCAACAGATGCGGCACGACAAGGCCGACGAACCCCACCGTGCCCGCCACCGCCGTTGCCGCGCCGACCGAGGCCGCTGTGCCCAGGATCACCGCAAGCCGCAGCCGGATCAGGTCGATGCCCATCGAGGCGGCGGCGTCCTCGCCCAAGGTCAGGGCGTCGAGGCCGCGCCCGGAGCGGGCCAGCAGCCAGCCCCCAAGCGCCATGAAGGGCGCGGCGATGGCGACATGGGTGAAGGAGCAATCGGCGAGCGAGCCCATCATCCAGAACACGATATCCTGCGCGGCAAAAGGGTTGGGCGAGAGGTTGAGCACCAGCGAGGTCAGCGCCGAGGCCAGCGCCGACAAAGCGATCCCGGCAAGGATCAAGGCCAGCGTGCCGCCGCCGCGCCCGGCCAGAAACAGGATCGCGCCCACGCCCAGAAGCGCGCCCAGAAGGGCTGCCAGTGGCAGGGCGAGGGCGAAGCTGGCGGCGAGCCCCGTCTGCAGCGCGATCACCGCGCCAAGGGCTGCCGAGGCGGAAATGCCGATCACGCCCGGCTCGGCCATCGGGTTGCGCAAAAGCCCCTGCAGCGCCGCGCCGGAAAGGCCAAGGCTCGCCCCCACCATCGCGGCGAGGATCGCCCGCGGCAGGCGGATTTCGCGCATCACGAGACCCAAGGGCCCCTCGCCCCCGGTGATCAGCGCCTTGAGCGCCGTCAGCGGCGCGACCTCGGCCACGCCGGTCAGGAGCGAGGCGAGGACCAGCCCGACCAGCGCCAGACCAAGGCCGACATGCAGGTGTCTTTCCGTCATTTCATCGCCCTCAGCCGGTCTGTGGCATCAAGAACCGAGGGCAGACCGCAGATCCAATCGCGGTCCTCCAGCGCGGCGTGGGGGCCGGTCAGGGCCCGGAAGGCCGGATGGGTCAGCGGTTCCTCGGCGCGGGAATGACCCTTCCCGAGCCGCCCGGTCACCACCAGATCGGGCGCGGCCAGCACCAGCGCCTCGAGCGGCAGGGTGCTGCCCTGATCGCGCCCCATCCGGGCGGCAAGCGTGTCAAACCCGGCCGTGGTCAGGATCTCTCCGGCAAGGCTTTGGCGTCCCGACATGTAGCCCCGCGCCGACCAGGTGGCGGCGAGCGGACGCGGCCCGGGCAGGTTCTCGGCGCGGATCTGCGCCAGCCTTGCGGCAAAGGCGCGGGTCATCGCTGCGGCTTCGGCCTCGCGGCCCAGCAAGGCGCCCATCCGGGTGATGTCGGTTTGCATGTCGGCAAAGCTGTTGGCGGGCTCGAAGACCGCGACCGGGATGCCAAGGCGGCGCAGCATCGCCACGGTGGGCTGCGCGGTGTAGCGCCCGGCCAGCACGAGATCTGGATGCAGCAGGTAAACCTCCTCGGCCCGGCCGCGGTTGGTCGGCCAGGCTTGCGCGGCCTTTGCCATCACCGAGGCGGCGGGGTCCCGCGCCAGATGGGTGATCGAGACAAGCTGCCCCGGGGCGGCCAGCATCATCGCCAGCTGATCGGTGCAAAGATTGATCGACACGACGCGCAAAGGCGCCGCCGCAGCGGGCAGCGCCAGCGCGCACAGCAGCGCCAGCCCCGCGGCCCAAAGGCGCTGGCGCCGCCGCGCGGGCGGCCGGATCGGCAAAGGCCCTGCATGCACCGTCATCTTCTCCCGGTTCCGAAGGCGCCGGAGGGTCCGCCCCCGGCGCGGCATCGTCAGAATTTGCTCCGCACCCCGACGTAAAGCGACCGCCCCGGCTGACCGAAATTCCGCGCGGTCTGATAGCTTTCGTCGAACAGGTTCTCGACCCGCAGGGTGGCCTCGGCGCTTTCGGTCAGCGCATAGGACATCGACAGGGTCGCCACCGTGTAATCGGACATCTTCTGCTGCATCGTCGCATAGGGGAAGCTGGAATAATCCACGTATTCATCCCACAGACCGGCCACATGGGTGACGCTGAACCGGGCGTCGAGCCGCGCGCCGATCCGGCCATCGACGCCCAGCGTCAGGTTGTGCCGCGGCGCCCTTGCGCCCCGCCGCTCGGCCGTGCCCTCCCGCACCGTCACATCGGTATAGGCATAGGCGCCGAACAGCGACCAGTGCGCCCCGATCGCGGCCGTGCCCGCCAGCTCGATCCCCTTGCTTTTCGTCGTTCCGGCCTGCTGCACATAGGTAAAGCTGTTGCTGTCGAAGGTGATCTGATCCTCGACCCGGGTGTCAAAAAGCGTCGCCGAGATCGAGCCGCCCTCAAACAGCCGCTCGGCGCCGATTTCGAAGCTGCGGCTGGTTTCGGGCTGGAAGGTCGGCTTGCCGTAGCTGCTCCAGAGTTCATAGGGCGAGGGGGCGCGGAAGCCGGTGGCGGCGACGGCGCGCAGGACCCAGTCGGCATCCGGGCGCCAGGCCAGCGCCAGACGGCCGCTGTCATGGCCGCCAAAAAGGCTGTGATCGTCGTGGCGCAGCGCGAACGACAGATCCAGATCGGTCCGCGGCGACCAGAGCGCCTCGGCAAAGGCGGCACTGGTGCGGATGCCATGCGCCGTGGTGGACCAGGACGAGGCAACCGAGAAATCGTCCGCGCCATGTTCAAGGCCCCAGTTCAGCGACAGTGTGTCCAGCGCCGCCCAGCGACCGGCATAGGCAAGGGTGTCGCGGTCTGAAAGGAAATGGGTGTCGCTGCCGTATTCGTGGACATCGCGTTCGGTGCGGGCGCGGGCAAGGGACAGTTCATGCCAGACCGCGCCGGTGTCGAATTGCGCAAAGACCCGCCCGCCGCGCAGGCGGCCCTCGGCATGGTTGTCGGCATCGGCGCCAGTGTTGTCGAAGGCGACAGCCGTGTCCTGCAGCAGCGCCGCCGCCCCGATCGTCAGGCTTTCGGTCAGCGCATGGCGGGCGGTGGCGTTGATCCGGGTGCCGTTGAACCCGTCGGCCTCGGTGCCCTGCGCATAGGCCGAGATGCCATCGGTCACGGTGCGGCTGGCGGTCAGCGCCAGTTCGGTCCGGTCCGTCCTCAGCCCGACCGAGGCGCTGCCGCTGCGGGTGCCCTGCGCCCCCGCCTCCACCGAGGCCTGCCCCGAGGTGCCCTCGGTCTCGGGCTGCCAGCTGGTGATGTCGATCACGCCCGCCACCGCCTCCGAGCCGTAAAGCGCCGATTGCGCGCCACGCAGCACCTCGATGCGCGACAGGCCCGCGGTGGTCAGCCCGCCGAAGGAATAGGAGACCTGCGGGTTCGCGGCATCGGTGACGTTGATGCCGTCAATTCGGGTGCCCAGGTAATAGGCGGGCAGGCCGCGCACCCGCAGCGAGGTCTGGGTGCCCAGCCCGCCGTTTGCGCTTAATGTGATGCCGGGCAGCGTGGAGAGGTAATCGGCAAAGGCGAGCGGGGCCTTTTCGATCTCTTCGGCGGTGACGACGGTGACGGTCGCGCCGGTGCGGCTCAGCTTGACCGGCTCCGACGAGGCGGTGACGGTGATTGCATCAAGGGGGATGACCTCGTCTTCCTGCGCCAGCACGGGGGCGGCGACCGAGGCGAGGGCGGCAGAGACAAAGGCAAGACGCGAAAAACGCGGCATCGGACAGACCTTTTCCGTTCGGACCCGAAGGCCCGGCATGAGAGATGTCGCGGAAAAGCCAAGACTTTCCGCAGACGGCGACAGCTCACCTCTGCGGATCAAGCCGCTTCCGCAGCGCCCCACGCGCCCGGAAAGGGTGATGTCCAAGCAGGTCTCCTGGCTCACGGGTCTTCGCTTGGTCGGCCTTCCCGGGGAACCCCAGTGGCATGTCGACGTCGCTCGCCGCTCACAGTTGCGGGGGCAGCCACGGTCTGGGCCAGACGGCCGTTCCGTGTTCCCTTTCAATCCGACCCGCAGGCCGGAACTTGGACGGGGGGTAACCAAGTCGAAATCCGGCCGCCCGTCAAGCGGGCATTTTCCGGGGGGCGGGCGGGATCGCCCCCCTCGCGCGCGAAGGGGTTGTGCGTCTTGGCGCCAAGGCGCAGTCAGGCTGTGGTGACATGTCGCAGCGCGCGACCGGCCCTCCCACCGGCGGCTGCGCCGCGCGGGCGCGTCAATCTGCAAGCCTGCGGGGAATTGACAGTGCCCCGCCAAGCGCGCATCTTGCCCGCGCCTTGGTTCCGCGGCTGATCCCGCGGACGAAGAGGGAAGCCGGTGCAAGTCCGGCGCTGCCCCCGCAACTGTAAGCGGCAAGCCCCAAGCATGGCCACTGACCCAAGGGTCGGGAAGGCGCAAGGGGCGCTTGAGCCGCAAGCCAGGAGACCTGCCAGGCCAGAAACCATCCCGGGCGGCGGGCCCGGAGGCAGGGTGCCCCGGTCTGTCCGGGGCCTGTCCCCTTACCGCTTTCCGGCCCACTGCCACAGAAACGGTATGGAGCCGAAAGAGATGATTTTCCTTGCAGCCCCGCGCAGGGCGGGCGGCCCGGTTCGGGCGATCCCTGCAATCGACCCGCAGGCCCGTCATGGCTGACGGAGGAACCCCCGCCAAACTGCGCCTGCCCCGCGTCGTGCAGTGCAGCCCCTGCCGTCATTGCAACGCGCCCTGCGCCCCGGGCCTTGCCTTTCTGAGCCGTCTGGACGCCGCGATCGCCCTTGCCCCGGTGGGGGGCGAGTTCGAATTGATCGGCTCGGCCAGTCTTTGCTGCGGCACAAGGCTTTGCCCGGTGGTCTGGCGGGCGACCGCCGAGGGCACAAGGCTGTGGGGCGATGTCGCCCCCGAGGTGCCGGTGGCGGTGCTGCTCGGCTCGGGCAGCGGGGCGTATGTTCCTGTCGCCGCCGAGATCGTCACCGAGATCGCAACCGGGGCCGTGGCCCTGCACTGAGCCCCTTGACTGCCGCCTGAACGGACCCTGCAATGACCTTTTCGCTTCCCGACCCTGACCCGGTGCCGCCGCTGCCGGACCTTGATGTGCCGCTTCTGACGCCACCCCCGCCCCGTCGCGGCCGGGCGCTGATGATCCAGGGCACCAGTTCCGACGTCGGCAAAAGCCTCCTCGTCGCGGGTCTGTGCCGTGCCTATGCCCGGCGCGGGCTGAAAGTGGCGCCCTTCAAGGCGCAGAACATGTCGAACAATGCCGCCGTCACCGTGGACAGCGATCTGCCCCCCGGGCCGGAGGGCCCGCGGCGGGGCGAGATCGGCCGGGCGCAGGCCTTGCAAGCCCGGGCCGCCGGGTTGGCGCCCTCGATCCACATGAACCCGGTGCTTCTGAAGCCACAAGCCCTTGTCGGCGCGCAGGTGGTGCTGCGCGGCCGGCCCTTGGGCAACTGGCCCGCGCGGCATTACCACCATCTGAAACCCTTCCTGCTGCCTGCGGTGATCGACAGCTACCGCCGCGTCGCCGCCGAGGCCGATCTGGTGCTGGTCGAAGGGGCGGGGGCGGCAACCGAGACCTGGATCAAGCAGAGCGACATCACCAACATGCGGCTGGCCGAGGAGGCCGATCTGCCGGTGGTGCTTTTGACCGACAACGACCGCGGCGGCGCCTTGGCCGCGGTCGTGGGCAGCTGGATGTTGCATGACGAAGCCGAACGGGCGCGGATCAAGGGCATCTTACTCAACAAGTTCCGCGGCTATTTCTCGCTTTACGAACCCGCCTGCCGGACCATGAGCGAACTGACCGGCTGGCCTTTCCTTGGCGTCGCGCGCTGGTTCGAGGGCGCCGCACAACTTCCGGCCGAGGATGCGCTCGCGCTCGAACGCCCGGCCACGGGCGCGGGTGCGGGGCTGATCGTCGCCGTGCCGCATCTCGATGGCGTGGCGAATTTCGACGACCTCGACCCCTTGGGCGCCGAGCCCGGCGTCGATCTGCGCTGGGTCCGTCAGGGCCAGCCGATCCCGGCCGAGGCCGATGTGGTGCTGCTGCCGGGCTCGAAAACCACCCGTCAGGCGCTGGCCACGCTGCGCGCACAGGGCTGGGATGTGGACATCCGCGCGCATCTGCGTCGGGGTGGCCGGGTGGTGGGAATTTGCGCGGGTTTTCAGATGCTTGGCCATGTCGTGCGCGACCCGGACGGGATCGAAGGCCCGCCGGGCGAGACCGAGGGGCTGGGGCTGCTCGATCTGGAAACCGTGATGACGCGCGACAAGCTGCTGACCGAGGTTGAGACGACCGATACGCTCTCGGGGCAGGTTCTGCGCGGCTACGAGATGCACATGGGCCGCACCAGCGGGCCGGGGCTTGATCGGCCGTGGTTCCGGCTTGATGGCCGTCCCGAGGGTGCGGTCTCTGCCGATGGCCGGGTGATGGGCAGCTATCTGCACGGGCTCTTTGGCGCGGATGGCTTTCGCAGCCATTGGATCAGGGCGATGGGCGGGCGCGCCTCGGGGCTTGATCACGCGGTGCAGATCGAGGCGACGCTTGATGCCTTGGCCGATCAGCTCGAAGAAGACCTTGATCTCGATGCGCTTCTGGCGCTCGCCACATAAGGGCGCGGGGGACTTCCGCCGCCACTGGCTTTCGCAGCTTGGCAGCCCCGCCGCCGCGCAGGACCATCCCGCCCGGATCGTCACCACGCTGGCTGTGCGCTGAGCGGCTGTCGCCCCGGCAGGGCTCAGCGCGCCTCTGCCCCGAACGCGGCAAGGCGTTCGTGGTAGTCCCTGGCGCGGACCCAGACGGCGAGCCGGGCCAGCAGATCATCCAGTTGCGTCAGTTCCTCGGCGCTCAACGGGGCCACCAGCAGCTTTTCCAGCGCTTCCGACAGCAGCCCGGCCTCTTCGCGTTTTTGGCTGCCCGCCTCGGTCGGGTAA
This sequence comes from Rhodobacter capsulatus, assembly GCF_052363185.1. GTDB lineage: Bacteria > Pseudomonadota > Alphaproteobacteria > Rhodobacterales > Rhodobacteraceae > Rhodobacter > Rhodobacter capsulatus_E. Next base: position 571,003 of record NZ_CP198955.1, read on the forward strand.
AGCCGGAACCTGCGCGCATCGCTTTCGTCGTTCTCGCGCCGCACCAGCCCCTGCTTGATCAGGCTCTGGATGATCCGCGAGGTCAGCGTCCGTTCCAGATCCGCCAGCTGCACCAGATCGACAAAGGTCAGCCCGGCGCGGTCGTGGATGATCCGCAGCGCCCGGACCTCGCGGATGCTCAGCCCCAGCTGGCGCTGAAAGATCCCGTCGTTCGCGTCGATCGACTCCTTGGCCAGCATGTCGAGCCGGAACGTCAAACGTTCGCGCGAGAAGGGTTTTTCCATGGTCTTCGATCCTTTTCCGGCACCGCCGTCCGCACGGCTTCCGGCGCGGTCTCACATTCGGGGCCTCACGCTCGGGGCCTGCCGCGCGGGCCTGTATCCGCAAGGTGGCCGCGCAAGGCGGAAATTGCAACCGTTGCGCATCACAATGGTTCTGACATCTTCGTGCATTTTTCACTTGTTGCAAATAGAAACTATTGTATAGTGCGCGCAGAGGCAAGCAGGTGACCCGAGTCTCTCCTCCCGCCCCCTGCCCGGAGACCTCGCCTTGTTCATGCGCACCCCGCGCTTTCCAAAGGACCACCGAGATGTCTGACACATCCAAACCATCCTATCAGGGGACCGACAGGCTCCTTTTCGGGATCATCATGGGCGTTCTGGCCTTCTGGCTGTTTGCCCAGACCACGCTCAACATCGCGCCGCAGATGGCGGCCGATCTGCAGATCGAACAAAGCCTGATGAACATCGCCGTCTCGATCACGGCGCTGTTTTCCGGGATCTTCATCGTCGTCGTCGGCGGCATCGCCGACCGGGTCGGCCGCGTCCGCATGGTGATGTGGGGCTTCGTGCTGTCGATCCTCGGCTCGCTTCTGGTGGGTTTTGCCCCCGCGGGCGCCTCGGGCAGCACCTTCCTGATGTTCGGCCGCATCGCCCAGGGGCTGTCGGCGGCCTTCATCATGTCCTCCAGCCTCGCGCTGGTGAAAACCTATTGGGAGGGGGCGGCACGGCAACGGGCGATCAGCCTGTGGTCGATGGGGTCCTGGGGCGGGTCGGGCTTTGCCGCGCTTTTTGGCGGGCTGATGGCCTCGAACGTCGGCTGGCGCTGGATCTTCATCATCTCGGCCGTCGTCTCGCTGGTCGGCATGCTGATGGTGCGCGGCACCCCCGAGTGCAAGGCCGAGGCCAAGGGCAGCTACAAGTTCGACTTCAAGGGCCTTGTGACCTTCCTGATCAGCATGGTCGCGCTGCAGATCGTGGCGACGCAGGGCGCGAAAATCGGCTGGACCGATCCGCTTACCCTTGGCCTCGCGGTCGTCGCGGTGGTGTTTGGCGTGATCTTCTTCCTGTTTGAGACCCGCTCGAACGCGCCATTTGTCAACTTCAAGCTGTTCTCCAACCGCATCTATACCGGCGCGACGATCTCCAACTTCCTGCTCAACGGCATCGCGGGGATGATCATCGTCTCGATGATGCTGCTGCAACTGGGCGGCGGGCTGACGGCGCAGGCGGCGGGGATGCTGACGCTGGGCTATGCGATCACCATCGTCGCCTTCATCCGGGTGGGCGAGAAGCTGCTGCAACGATTTGGCTCGCGCAAGCCGATGCTCTGGGCTTGCCTGATCTCGGGTCTGTCGATCGCGCTGCTTCTGCCGACGAACCTGATGCTGGATCATTACCGCATCCTGGCCGTGATCTCCTACATCCTGCTGGGCCTTGGGCTGGCCTTCTACGCCACCCCCTCGACCGATGCGGCGCTCTCGAACCTGCCCGATGATCAGGCCGCGGCCGGGGCCGGGGCCGGCATCTACAAGATGGCCTCTTCGCTGGGCGGGTCGTTCGGCGTGGCGATCTCGGCGGCGATCTTCACCGCGCTGAGCGCCAATGACGCCTCGGTGCAGTGGCTGCAGGGCGTGATCACCTTCGTCGGGCGGCAGGACAATGTCGCCATCCGCGAAGCCGCGCTGGTCGCGCTTGGCTTCAACCTGATGCTCGTTGTCGTCGCCATCCTCAGCATCCTCTGGACGATCCCCGCGGGCCGCAAGGCCACCGCCTGACCGCTTTCGCCCCCGCCGGACGGCTGGCGGGGGCACCCCGAAACCGCCTTACAGGAGCGTGACATGAACGCCATCATCACCCGGCTCGAACAGGACAAATCCTTGATGGAAACCTGGTTCGCCCATCTGCACCGCACCCCCGAACTCTCGATGCAGGAAGAGCGCACCGCCGCCTTCATCGCCGACACCCTGCACAGCTTTCCCGGCGTCGAGGTTGTCACCGGCATCGGCGGGCACGGCATCGTCGCCTCGATCACCTCGGGCAAGGGCGACAAGGCGATCGGGCTGCGTGCCGATTTCGACGCCCTGCCGATCGAGGAGGTGACCGACCTGCCGTGGAAATCGCAGATCCCCGGCCGGGCGCATCTGTGCGGCCATGACGGCCATACCGCGATGCTGCTGGGCGCGGCGCAATACCTGTCCGAGACGCGCAATTTCAACGGCACCGTGCGGATGATCTTCCAGCCCGGCGAGGAGACGATGCAGGGCGGCCCGGCGATGATCGCCGATGGTCTGTTCGAGCGGTTCCCGGTCGATGCGGTCTTCGGGATGCACAACATGCCCGGGCTCGAAAAGGGCAAGCTTTACTTCACCGAGGGCGACACGATGGCCGCGGTCGACAATTGGGAGGTGGAGATCACCGGCAAGGGCGGCCATGGCGCCTTTCCCGAACTGGCGATCGACCCGGTCGTGGCGGGGGCGTCGCTGGTGATGGCGCTGCAAAGCGTGGTGGCGCGCAATGTGGCGCCCGCCCATAGCGCCGTTGTCACGGTGGGGGCGTTTCAGGCCGGTCATGCGGGCAATGTCATCGCGCAAAGCGCGGTGCTGCGGCTGTCGATCCGCACCACCACGCCGCAGGATCGGGCCATGGTTCTGGACAGGATCCGCCGTCTGGTGGCCAGCCAGTGCGAGTCCCTCGGCTGCAGCGCCGAGATCCGCAAGGGCCAGCCGGGCGCGGTGCTGACCAATGACCCCGAGGAAACCCGCAAGGCTGTCGCCATCGCCCGCGCCGCCTTTGGTCCGGACCATGTGATCGACAAGGGGCCGACCTATCTGGGCTCCGAGGATTTCGCCTTCATGCTGCAAAAGCGCAAGGGCACCTATTGCTTCCTTGGCAATGGCGACACGAAATTCGTGCATCACCCCGAATATGTCTTCGACCCCGAGATCCTGCCGATCGGTGCCGCCTATTGGGTGGCGCTGACCGAAGCCACGCTGCGCTGAGACTGGCGCTGTCCCGCCCCTCCCGGCGCGCCGCCCGTCCCGATCGTTCGGGGCGGGCGTTTCGCATCCGGCCGCGCGGCTCAGGGCTGGTCGGTCGGGCGTCCGGCGCGGGCGCGATAGGCGGGCAGCGTCCAGCCGAAAAGGATCGCCCCGGCGCGGGCGGCAAAAGCCACACACCCGCCCAGAAGCGCGTCGATCAGAACCGGCACGCCCAGCATCCGCAGCGTGACGAAGGTGGCCGCGCCCAGCACGGTGGCGGTGATGTAGATTTCCTTGCGGGTGACGGCGTTCGCCTCTCCGGCCAGAACATCGCGCAAGATGCCGCCCAGCGTGCCGGTCATCGCCCCGGTCAGGATCGCGATCACGGGCGAGCCGGTGATCTGAAACCCCTTTTGCGCCCCGGCCACGGCATAGACCGACAGCGCCACCGCATCGAGCCACAACAGCACCTTGTAGCGCGACTCAAGCAGCGGCGCGGTGAAATAGACCCCCGTCGCGGTGACGATGCAGACGATCAGATAGGCGTGCTGCTGCACCCAGAACACCGGAACATCCAGGATGAGATCGCGCACCGTGCCGCCGCCCACGCCCGTCAGCGTGGCCAGAAACACGAAGCCCAGAATGTCGAGCTGCCTGCGCGAGGCCGTCAGTGCCCCGGTCGCCGCGAAGAGCGCAACACCGAGATAGTCGAAAATGGTGATGTATGATGTCATGGCCGATCTCCCAGCAGCACTCCGGTCGAGCAGGTAGTGAATGTTGTGGCGAAATGCAACTATTGAGCGGCGCAAGTAGGGCCGCGGCACGGGCGCGGATATCAAGACAGGCCCGGGTAGCCCCCCCCCGGCCCGCCGTGTGGCAGGCGCAACGGATCGGCGGATTTTCTGCCTGCGGCATCGGTGCATCTGGCCCCGGCCGAATTTGTGAGTTTTCCTGATCAAAGGGTCGAAGCGGATCGTCTGTCCGCAACTGGACGCAGGCATTGCGTCATTCCGGACGGGTCGGGCTGTCCGGGTCTTGTTTTGCCGCATCTTGCGGCCCTGTCGTGTCATCTGCGGTCGGGGCGGAAAATGGTCGGATTTGGAAGGCTTCTGGTATTGTTGGCGGTGATGGCCGTGTCGGGCTATTGGATCTTGCGGCTGTCGCTTGCCTCGCGCAAACGTGAAGCGCTGGAAGCGGCATGGGACGCGGGCGCGGGTGATGCGCGCGATTTCGATGCCTATGTTCGGACGGGAATGGACGCATGGGAAAGCAGCCTGCCGTTGCGCATGTTGCGTCTGATCATGCTGATCCCCTTCGCCGTCGTCGGCGCTATGGTCTATTTCGTGAACTGAGAGGTGAGGATGGGATACGTCAAATGGGCTTTCTGGCTGCTGGTCGTGGCGATCTTCGGCAGCTTCCTGCACTACACCCTGCCGCGGCACGAAATCGTGCGCGTGGTCAACATCTATCAGGAGCGGCAGGATCTGAGCGGCTGGACCAGCATCTTCTGGTCGGGTCCGGATGTGAAAACCACCAACCAGACCAGCTATGACGTGCAGTTCATCTCGGCGGTGACGCCCGAGGGCAAGCCGATGGTCTATCGCAACGAGGACACCGGCTGGGGCTGGCCGCCCTATTTCAAATTCGACACCGCGAATCTGTCGACGCAGGCGGCGGATCTGCAATCGACCGCCGAGGCGCCGAAATGGGGGGTGATGACCTATTATGGCTGGCGCAGCCAGCTGTTCTCGATCTTCCCGAATGCGGTGCGGATGCGGCCGGTCGACAGCCCGGATGTGACGATCATCCCGTGGTTCAACATCATCTTCCTGACGCTGCTCACCATGGCGATCCTGACGGTGCGGGCGCTCTGGATCCAGTTCCGGCGCAATTCCATCGACCCGGTTCTGGGCGATGTCGCCGATGCGATCGAGGATGTGACCGACCGCGCCGGCAGCATGTTCGACGATGTGACCGGCAAGAAGTGATCCCGGCCGGGGGCGCTGCCGCTCCCGGGCTGCCCGGGATATTTCTGGCAAGATAAAGTAAACCGCGCCCGGGATCGGGGCGCGGTTTTCGCTTACATGCCGTAGGGCACCCAGATGGTTTTCGTCTGCGTCGCCTGTTCCAGCGTTTCCCGCATCTCCTGCGCCGCCCAGTCGCGCAGCGTCGGGCACCAGGTCGCTTTCAGATTGCCAGCACTTTCGCGCTCGATCCGCGCGGCGCCTTCGGGCGTGCCCGCATACCAGAGCGCCGCCACATCGTCGTGGCCTGCCAGCACCATGGCCAGATCGTCGCGCGGACCCGAAATCAGGTTCACCACCCCCCCCGGCACATCCGAACTGTCCAGCACCTGCGCGAAATCGGCCGCCACAAGCGGCTGCACCATCGCCGGGATCGCCACGACCCGGTTGCCCGCCGCGATCGCGGGCAGCACCAGCGCGGCCAGCCCCAGCAGCGGTTGCGCATTGGCGCAGGCGATGCCCAGCACGCCCCAGGGCTCGGGCCGGGTCAGGGTCAGCATCTGCGGTTTCGTCTGGATCACCGCGCCCTCGATCTTGTCGGCCAGCGCGGCGGCGCGGAAGGCCAGCCGGATCGTTTGCGTGACCTCGGCGGGATCATGGCCGGTCTCGGCCAGACGCGCCTCGAATTCCGCGGCGCGCAGCGACAGGTTCTCGGCCAGGAAATACAGCACCTGCGCGCGGGCGTGCCCGGTCTGCTTCGACCAGCCCGCGGCCTTGTGCGCCGCCTCGACCGCATTGCGGATATCCTTGCGCCCGCCAAGGGGGGCAAGGCCGATTTCACGCCCCGCATGGATCACGCGCCAGCTTTGCCCGCCATCGGGGCGTTTCTGCGCCCCGCCGATGTAAAGCTTCGCGGTGCGGTCGATCGGCTGCGGCGCGGCCGGTTCGGGGCAGGGGGCGGCGCTGAAATCGGGGGCTGGCGCCTCGGTCTGCGCGGGCGGGGCGGGGGGGCGCAGGCAGGCCCGCATCCCCGCGCGCCCGCCGTCGCGGCCAAGGCCGCTTTCGCGCATCCCGCCAAAGGGGGCGGCTGCGTCAAAGACGGAGTGGCAATTGATCCAGACCGTGCCCGCCACCAGCCGCGCCGCCAGATCCTGCGCCAGGGTGATGTTCTCCGACCAGACCGAGGCGGCAAGGCCGTAGCGGCTGGCATTGGCCAGTTCGATCGCCTCGGCCGGGGTGCGGAAACTGGCAAGCGTGGCGATGGGGCCAAGGATTTCTTCGTTGGCGCAGGGGTTTGCGGGTTCCGCACCCAAAAGCAGACCGGGCGCCACGAAGCTGCCCTGGGCGGGCAGCGGTGCGGCGCTGGTCACCAGATTGGCCCCGGCGGCCAGCCCCCGCGCCAGAAGCGCCCGGAGGCGGTCGCGCTCTGCGGGCGAGATCACCGCGCCGATATCGGTGCCCTTGTCGAGCGGATCGCCCAGGCGCAGCTTTTCCATCCGCGCGGCCAGACGGGCGGTGAAGCGCTCTGCCACCGGCTCGGCAACGAAGATGCGGGCGCCCGCCGCGCAGATCTGGCCCTGATTGGTCCAGACCGAGGCCACGACGCCCTCGACCGCGGCGTCCAGATCGGCATCGGCGCAGACGATCATCGCCGAGGTGCCGCCAAGGTCCAGCGTCAGGGCCTTGCCCGAACCGGCCGTGGCCCCGCGGATCGCACGGCCGACCTCGGTCGAGCCGGTGAAGGCGATCTTGTCGACCGGGGCGGCGACAAGGGCGGCCCCGGTTTCCGCATCGCCGGTGACGATGTTCAGCACCCCCGCGGGCAGGCCGATTTCGACGCAGATCTCGGCAAAGGCCAGCGCGGTCAGCGGCGTTTCCTCGGCCGGTTTCAGCACCACCGTATTGCCCGCAGCCAGCGCCGGGGCGACTTTGCGGGCCAGCATCAGAAGCGGGAAATTCCACGGGATGATCGCCGCCACGACGCCATGGGGGGCATGGCCGGGGAGGTCTTCCCCGCCCAGTTCGGCCCAGCCCGCATGATGGTAGATCTGCCGGATCGCCAGCGGCAGGTCGATGTCGCGGGTCTCCCGGATTGGTTTGCCGGTATCCAGAACTTCCAGAATTCTGAAAAATGCCTCGCGTTTCTGCAGGTTGCGGGCCAGCGCATAAAGCCATTTCGCCCGTGCATGCCCGGGCAGCGCCGCCCAGCCCGGCGCGGCGGCCCGCGCGGCGGCTACGGCGGCGGCTACATCGGCCGCGCTGCCCTGCGTCACTTCGGCCAGGGTCTCGCCCGTGGCGGGGTTGTGCGTCGCGAACACCGCACCGGGCGGGGTCATCGCCCCGTCGATCAGATGGCCGAACCGGCCGCGCGCCCGCAGCCAGGCCCGCACCTCGCCCGCGGCCCCGGGGGCGGGGCCATAGTCCATCGTTTCGAGGATTTCTTTCACGGAAGGCATCTTTCCCTCAGGCAAGCGCGTGGCGGTGGCTGGCGGCATAGCGGCCGGTGACATGGGTTTCCAGCTGGCGTTCGATATCGCCCAGCATCGAGGAGGCGCCCAGACGGAACAGGTTCGGCCTGAGCCAGTCGGTGCCGAGTTCCTCCTTCATCAGGATCTGCCAGGCCAGCGCATCCTTGGCGGTTTTCATCCCGCCCGCGGGCTTGAAGCCGATCTTCACGCCGGTCCGCGCGCCATAATCGCGCGCCGCCCGCACCATCACCAGCGAGACCGGCAGGGTGGCATTCACCCCCTCTTTCCCGGTCGAGGTCTTGATGAAATCGGCCCCCGCCTGCATCGCCACCATCGCGGCCTTGTAGACATTCGAGAGCGTCTGCAGATCACCCGTCGCCAGAATCGCTTTCATATGCGCCGCCCCGCAGGCCTCGCGCATGGCCGCGATCTCGTCATGCAGCTGCGCCCAGTCGCCCCGCAAGGCCAGCGCGCGGGAAATCACGATGTCGATTTCCGCGGCGCCCTGATCGACGGCATAGCGGATCTCGGCCAGCCGAAGCGGCAAAGGCATCAGCCCGGCCGGAAAGCCCGTCGCCACCGAGGCCACGGGAATATCGGCTCCCCGCAAGGCCTTGACGGCCGCGGCCACCATCGTCGGATAGACACAGACGGCGCCGGTCGTCAGGCCGTCAAGCCCCAGCCCGGCCAGGATATGATCGGCCAGCGGCGCCCGCGCCTTGGCGCAAAGCCGGGCCACGCGGGCCTCGGTATCGTCGCCCGAAAGCGTCGTCAGATCCATGCAGCGGATCGCATTCACCAGCCAGGCCGCCTGCCAGTTCTTCTTCAGCGACCGGCTGGCCATCAGCTGCGCGGCGCGGGCCTCGGCGGCGGGGGTGTTGATGGCGATCTCCTCGAACCAGGTCGGCTCAAGGGCGGTGCCGGGATTGCGAAGATGAGGGTCGGTCATGGCGCGCCTTCGGTTGTCTTGTCGCAGGCTACCGGTTGCCGCCCCGGGCTTCAATGACCGGCAAAGCGGCAAAACCCGGCGCAGGTTCACCCTGACGTTCCGAAATTTCCGCAAAACGGACGGAAACCGTTGCAGTATGACGGCTTTTGCGCATTCTTGCGGCATTTGAGGTGATCATGACGATGATGGCGTTACGAATCGAGGAACGGGTGGCGTTTGCCATCGAACGTCTGTTGCGGACGGACGACTCTTGGCGCAGCCTGGTGCGCGAGATGGTTGATTGCTGGCCCGAAGAACCGCCGCTGGAACTGGGTTTCACGCTGGTCTCGGCGGCTTCGGCGATCGAAAGCTCTTTCACCGAAGGCAGCCCCGCGCGCGAAGCCGCGATGCAGGGCTATCGGCTGGCCGCGCTGGTCAGCATGGATGTGCATGCGATGCAGCTTCTGGGGATGGACTGCGACCGGGCCGAGCATCTTCTGGCCTATTGGGATATCGACCCGTTTTTCGCCAGACTCTGAACGTTCCGAAAACGAAAAAGCCCCGCCGGAGCGGAGCTTTCGCAGCGGTCAGATCTTAGGCCCAGATCTCAGGCTCAGATCTCAGGCGTTAGCGGCGCGGATCTGGTCGGCGCGGCCCTTGTCATAGGCGATGCCCTTGTCGTCGAAGAGCTTGTCGAGCTCGCCCGAGAGCATCATTTCGGTGACGATATCGCAGCCGCCGACGAAATCGCCCTTGACGTAAAGCTGCGGGATCGTCGGCCAGTCGGAATAATCCTTGATGCCCTGACGCACATCGGCGTCGGCCAGCACGTTCACATCCTTGTAGGTCACGCCCAGGTAGTTCAGCACGCCCGCGACGCGGCTGGAAAACCCGCATTGCGGCATGTCCTTGGTGCCCTTCATGTAAAGGATGACGTCGTTTCCGGCGATATCGGCCTTGATCTGGTCGAGTGCGGTCATGGGAGGGGTCCTTATTTTGCGAAACGTGAACCGCGGCTCATTCGGCCTTGGTGGTCAGGGCAAGCGCATGAAGCGGCGCGTTCGGCCCGTCCATCGCGCCTTTCAGCGTGGCGAAGACGGCGCGTTGCTGCTGCACCCGGTTGAGCCCCTTGAACGAGGCGTCGATCACCTCGGCGCCCCAATGGTTGCCGTCGCCGGCAAGGTCGGTGATGGTGATCTTTGCATCGGGAAACCCGGCGCGGATCAGGGCTTCGATGTCACTGGCTTCCATCGGCATGGGCAACTCCTTGTTCTGGGGTCAATCTAGGCTGCGCGGCGAGAGGCGACAAGGGCCAAGCGCCGGGCGGCGTGCCAAGTCGGGCTCAGAGCGGGGCAAGCCGGGTCACGCCGGGCAGGGCCGCCAGATCGCGCAGATCTCCGGCGTGGCCACGGTCAAGCGCGGCGCGGGCCGCGGCGCTCCAGGGGTCGAAGGGCGGCTGTCCGGGGTGCAGGCGCGCGGCGGCGCGGGCGCGGCGCAGCAGCAGCCGGTAATCGCAGCCGGGATCGGCGGCGATCCGGGCCTGCAGCTGCCGGATCGCGCGCGCTGAAAGTGCCGGTTCGGGCGGGATCTCGGGCAGGGGAAGGCTGGCGCCAAAGCCGCGCAGGCCGGTCGCCCAGTCGATGAGCCGCGGGCGGAGTGCGCCCAGATCTTCCGCGGCCCAAAGCGTCAGCCGCGTGCAGACCGGCAGCATCCGGTTCACCAGCCAGAGCCAGCGCACCCCCGCGGGCGGCAGGGCGGCGGCGAAATCCTGAAAGCTTTGCCACGGGGCCTGGCGCAACTGCTCGGCCCAGCAGGCGGGCAGGAAGCTGGCCGGATGGCGGATCGCCAGACCCACCCGGACCTCGGCGCCGCCAAAAGCCGCCAGCACATCGCGCAGCCGCCGTGCCGCGAACGGAAAGAGCAGGCCGGTCTCGCCCAGGAATTGCGGTGGTGCCAGCGTGCCAAGGGTGTTTTCCGCGATCACCACCACATGCCGCGCGCCCGGGCAAAGCCGGTCCAGCGCGGCCCGGGTGAGGGCCGTCACCTCGGCGGCCGGGCGCCCCCCGGGCTGCAGCGCCGCCCGCAAGGTGTCGCCGGCCTCGGCCCCCGTCATCAGCCCCACACCCTCGGCCCGGAGCGTCTCGCGGGCGGCCACGAAAGCCCGCTGCAGGATCGGTGCCCCGGTTTGCGGGGGCCCGGTGATCAGCGTGATCGAGGCAAGCCGGGCCATGCGGCCCGCCTCAGCCTTCGACCGCCGCGGCGAAGGCGGTGCGGTAAAGCGTGCTGAGCTCGCCCAGCGGTGCGGCATCGGCGCCAAGGGCGACGGTCGTGCCCCCGAAGATGCCGACGCGGTCAAGCGGAACGCCCGCGGCCTGCGCCGCGGCTTCCAGCGCCTCGGCCCCGGCCTCGTCGCAGGCAACAAGGTAACGGGCCTGATCCTCGCCGAACAGCTGGGCGATGTCGCCGCTGTCGAGCTGCACGCCGATCCCGGCGGCCTCGGCCATCTCGAAGGCCGCCAGCGCCAGACCGCCATCGGTCAGATCGGCGGCGGCTTTCAGCACCCGGCCATTGGCGCGGATGAATTCGCCATGCTTGCGTTCATCGGCCAGATCGACCGGCGGCGCGTCGCCCGCTTCGATGCCAAAGGCCTCGGCCGCCAGCGCCGATTGGCCCAGATGGCCATGGGTCACGCCGATCACCAGCGCGATATCGCCCGCTTCGGGCAGCCCGCCGATCAGATCATCGAGCGATTTCAACAGGCCCACGGCGCCGATGGTCGGGGTGGGCAGAATGCCCGAACCGTCGGTTTCGTTGTAAAGCGAGACGTTGCCCGAGACGATCGGGAAGTCGAGCGCCTTGCAGGCCTCGCCGATGCCTTTGATCGCGCCGACGAACTGGCCCATGATCTCGGGCTTTTCGGGGTTGCCGAAGTTCAGGTTGTCGGTCGTCGCCAAGGGCAGGGCGCCGACGGCCGAAAGGTTGCGATAGGCTTCCGCCACCGCCTGCTTGCCGCCCTCGAACGGGTTGGCTTTCACATAGCGCGGCGTCACATCGCTGGTGAAGGCCACGGCCTTGTTGGTGCCGTGAATCCGCACCACCCCGGCGCCAAGGCCCGGACGGCGCACGGTATCGCCCATCACCTGCGTGTCATATTGCTCGAAGACCCAGTTTTTCGCGGCATAGTTGGGCGAGCCGATCAGCGCCTTCAGCGCCGCGATGGGGGTGATGTCGGGCAGGGCCCCCAGCGGTTCGGCGGGCGGCGTTTCTACCCAGGGGCGGTTGTATTCCGGCGCCGCCGACGAGAGTTTCGACAGCGGCAGATCGGCTTTCACCTCATTGCCATGCAGGATCAGGAAGCGGTCTTCCGCGATCGTCTCGCCGACGATGGCGAAATCCAGATCCCATTTTTCAAAGATCGCCCGGGCCTCGGCCTCTTTCTCGGGCTTGAGCACCATGAGCATGCGTTCCTGAGACTCGGACAGCATCATCTCATAGGCGTTCATGTTCTTTTCGCGCTGCGGCACGGCATCCAGATTCAGCTTGATGCCCAGGCCGCCCTTGTCGCCCATCTCCACCGCCGAACAGGTCAGGCCCGCGGCGCCCATGTCCTGGATCGAGATCACCGCATCGGTCTGCATCAGCTCCATGCAGGCTTCCATCAGGCATTTCTCGGTGAAGGGGTCGCCGACTTGCACGGTCGGGCGTTTTTCCTCGATCGTGTCGTCAAATTCGGCAGAGGCCATGGTGGCCCCGCCGACGCCATCGCGGCCGGTCTTGGCGCCAAGGTAAACCACCGGCATGCCGACGCCCGAGGCGGCGCAGTAAAAGATGTTGTCGGTCTGCGCGAGACCCGCGGCAAAGGCGTTCACAAGGCAGTTGCCGTTGTAGCTGGCATGGAAGCGCACTTCGCCACCCACATTCGGCACGCCAAAGCAGTTGCCATACCCGCCTACGCCCTCGACCACGCCCTTGACCAGATGGGGCGTTTTCGGGTGGCTCGGCACGCCGAAGGACAGGCTGTCCATCGCCGCGATCGGCCGCGCGCCCATGGTGAAGACGTCGCGCAGGATGCCGCCCACGCCGGTCGCCGCGCCCTGATGCGGCTCGATGTAGCTGGGGTGGTTGTGGCTTTCCATCTTGAAGATGATCGCTTGCCCGTCGCCGATATCGACGACGCCCGCGTTTTCGCCGGGGCCGCAGATCACCTGCGGGCCGGTGGTGTGCAGGGTGCGCAGCCAGACCTTGGACGATTTGTAAGAGCAATGCTCGTTCCACATCGCCGAGAAGATGCCGAGTTCGGTGAAGGTCGGCTCCCGGCCGATGATGTCCAGGATGCGTTGATATTCATCCGGTTTCAGCCCATGGGCGGCAATCAGGTCGGGGGTGATCTGCGGCTCGGTCATCGGCTCCTCCGGCATCGGCTTTGGTTTCCCTTAGAACATCGGGGCCGGTCGGGAAAGGGGCCTGCGCGGGGCCGGGGCGGATTTTGCCGCCCGCGCCGGGAGGCGATACAGCCAGAGGGCGAGAGCATTGCAAAGCGACATGCGCCCGCCCGAAAACGGCGCTTTTATCCGAAGATAAAAAAATGGCCGAGACAAGCTCGGCCTTAGTCCAACAGGGAGGTAGAAGGTGATGCGCGTTTCCGCAGGCCATCGCCTTCAACGCTCGATTTATGGGCAGAGTGCGAACGGTTCAAGAAGAATCATGCTGCGGGTGCAGCATGGCTGCTATGCAACGGCGGAATGGCTTTTCTCGCCTCTTGGTTGTTTTCTTGCTGGGGTCAGTCCGCGGACGCTTCGCCGGTCTGGGCGCGGCGATAGGCAAGGATTTCTTCCTGCACGAAATCGCGGAACGCATTGACCCGGCGCGAGGAGCGCAATTCCTCGGGATAGGCCAGAAAGACCGGCACTTCGACCGACTCGACCCCCGGCAGCACGCGTTCGAGCAAGGGGAAATCAGCGGTCAGGTAATCGGGCAGCACGCCGATGCCGATATGGTTCAAGACCCCCTGCAGCACGCCGAAATAATTGTTCACCATCAAGGTGGAGGGCACGCCATGCGCCATCACGCCCTGGGTCAGCTGGGCGCCCGCCTGCACCTGCGGCGTGGTCGGGTTCTGACAGATCAGCCGGTGTTTCGCCATGTCCTCGATCCGCTCGGGGCGACCGGCGCGGGCGATGTATTCGGGCGTCGCGTAAAGCCGCATCCGGATGTTGATCAGCCGCTTGCGGATCAGATCGGCCTGCGCCGGTTCCTTCATCCGGATCGCCACATCGGCCTCGCGCATCGGCAGGTCGAGCACCCGTTCTTCCAGCAAAAGGTCGATCTTCAGATCCGGGTAGCGGTCGTAAAGCTTCACCAGCCGCGGGGCGAGCCACATCGTGCCGAAACCGACCGTGGTCGTGACCTTCAGCTCGCCGAAGACCTCTTCCTCGCTGTCGCGGATGCGCGCGGCGGCGGAATCGAGCTTCTTCGCCATGGTCGAGGTGGCGTCGAACAAGAGTTCCCCCTGTTCGGTCAGGATCAGGCCGCGGGCATGGCGGTGAAACAGCGTCGTGCCCAGCGATTCTTCCAGCGCACGGATCTGGCGGCTGACCGCCGATTGCGACAGATGCAGCGCATCGCCCGCATGGGTCAGCGACCCGGCATCTGCCACCGCGTGGAAGATGCGCAACTTGTCCCAGTCCATGCCCTGCACGACGCCACCCGTTCATACCCGTTCTGCATCGGTTGCATACCTAAAACGCCGGGTCTTCACAAACGGCTTTCGGTCAAAATCGCTGTTAGCGCATAAACTTTCCGTCAGGGCGGCCTTTGTGCCTCCTTGCGGGCGATCCGGGCGGGGGCGCTCGCGCAATAGGCGTTTATTTCCGCGGCCGAGAGGCTTAGAACCACAGAAACAGCATTAACAGTGGGCAAGGTGGAGGCAGGCATGGCGGTTGGTGTTTTCGACAGTGGTCTGGGCGGGCTCACGGTCTATGAGGCGGTCTCGAAGCGGCTGCCCGAGGTGGCCTTTGTCTATTACGGCGACAATGCCCATGCGCCCTATGGGGTGCGCACCCCCGACGACATCTACAACCTGACCTGTCGCGGCGTTGAACGGCTGTGGGACGAGGGTTGCGATCTGGTGATTCTGGCCTGCAACACCGCCTCTGCCGCGGCGCTGAAGAAGATGCAGGAACACTGGATTCCGAAGGACAAGCGGGTGCTGGGCGTCTTCGTGCCGCTGATCGAGGCGCTGACGGAACGGCAATGGGGCGACAATTCCCCGCCGCGCGAAGTGGCGGTGAAACATGTGGCGCTGTTTGCGACGCCCGCCACAGTGGCCTCGCGCGCGTTCCAGCGCGAGCTGGCCTATCGCGCCATCGGGGTGGATGTCGAGGCGCAGCCCTGCGGCGGCGTCGTCGATGCGATCGAGGCGGGCGACGAGATTCTGGCCGAGGCGCTGGTGAAGAGCCATGTCGAGGCGCTCAAGCGGCGGATGCCCCACCCCGAGGCGGCGATTCTGGGCTGCACCCATTACCCCCTGATGCAAAAGACCTTTCAGGAGGCTTTGGGGCCGCAGGTCAAGGTTTACAGCCAGGCCAATCTGGTGGCCGAAAGCCTTGCCGATTACCTGACCCGCAAGCCCGAATTCATCGGCCGCGGCACGGTGTCGAAATTCATCACCACCGGCGATCCGGCCTCGGTCTCGATGCATGCGACGCAATTCCTGCGCCACCGGATCAGCTTCGAGGCCGCCTGATCCTCAGCCGAAGCGGTTCGGCCCGGGCGTCCCGCGCGAGCACAGGAAAACGAAGATCGCGATCCCGTAGCCAAGGATCAGCAACGACACCAGCCCGAGCAGCCCCAACGCGGTGGCGTCCGGGGCGCCCCCTGCCGCCTCGGCGGCGGCGGCCAGAAGGCCGATGCCCAGACCCACCGGCAGCAGCGCCAGATAGAAGCCGCCGATCCACCAGCCGGAGCGGCCGGTGTCATGCAGCCGCCGCACCGTCACCGAGAGCGACGGCAGAAAGGTCGCCAGCGAGGCCAGCCCGCTCAGCACCGCGCCATCCCGGCCCATCGCCGCTTCCAGAAAGCCGCCGACGAAGCCAAGGAGAATGCAGAACAGGAAGAACCACCAGTATTCCGAGCGGCTCGCCCGGCCCCGGAAGGTGGCGTAGTTCTGGAAGCAGACCTTGACCGCTTCGCCGAAACTGCGCGCGGGCGCGGCGCCCGAAACGCCTGCGCCCCGGGAACTGGCGCCCGCAAAGCGGGCCGTGGACGGCATCGCGGGCGGCCCCGGCGGCAGCGGCGGCATTGCGGCAAGGGGCTGTGGCGCAAAGGCGAAATGCCGGTCGGCCCGTTCCCAATCGGCCATGCCCTCGGCCCAGACCAGCGTGTCGGCCTTGATCCGCCCGGCCCGGATCAGATCGCGGATCGCCAGATCCTCTACCGGGCCCTCGCTCTTGCCCGCCCATGCGTAATGCCACGCCTTCGCCATGAAACCCTCGCGCAAACTTTGCTTGCGCGGCACCTTAGCCTGAGGCACGACGGGGGGACAATTGCGGAGACGAAAATGACCCAGAAAATCGCCATCCTCGGGGCTTCGGGCTATACCGGCGCCGAGCTTGCCCGGATCATCGCCACCCATCCCGAGATGGAGATCACGGCGCTGTCGGGCGACCGAAAGGCCGGGATGCAGATGGGCGAGGTGTTTCCGCATCTGCGCCATATGGGGCTGCCCGATCTGGTGAAGATCGAGGAGATCGACTTTTCCGCCATTGATCTGGCCTTTTGCGCGCTGCCGCATGCGACAAGTCAGGCGGTCATCGCCGAATTGCCGCGCGATCTGAAGGTGGTGGATCTGTCGGCCGATTTCCGGCTGCGCGACGCGGCCGAATATGAAAAATGGTATGGCAAGCCGCATGCGGCGATGGATCTGCAGGCCGAGGCGGTCTACGG
This sequence comes from Rhodobacter capsulatus, assembly GCF_052363185.1. Taxonomy (GTDB): domain Bacteria; phylum Pseudomonadota; class Alphaproteobacteria; order Rhodobacterales; family Rhodobacteraceae; genus Rhodobacter; species Rhodobacter capsulatus_E. The sequence continues at coordinate 587,566 of NZ_CP198955.1, forward strand.
CCTGACCGAGTTTTACCGCGACGAGCTGAAAACCGCGCGGCTTTGTGCGGGCACCGGCTGCAATGCGGCGGCCGGGCAATATGCGATCCGCCCGCTGATCGAAGCCGGGGTGATCGACCTTGACGAGATCGTCATCGACCTGAAAGCCGGGGTGTCGGGGGCCGGGCGCGCGCTGAAGGAAAACCTTTTGCATGCGGAACTTGCGGGCGGCACGATGCCCTATTCGGCGGGGGGCAAGCACCGGCATCTGGGCGAATTCGATCAGGAATTTTCCAAGGTGGCGGGGCGGCCGGTGCGGGTGCAGTTCACGCCGCATCTGATGCCGTTCAACCGCGGGATCTTGGCCACCGTCTATGTCCGCGGCACCCCCGAAGACATCCATGCGGCGCTGGCACGCCGTTACGAAAACGAGGTTTTCCTTGAGGTTCTGCCCTTTGGTCAGCTGGCGTCGACGCGCTCGATCGCCGGGTCGAATTTCGTCCATCTGGGCGTGATCGGCGACCGGCTGCCGGGCCGGGCCGTCGTCACCGTGGCGCTCGATAACCTCACCAAGGGCTCCTCGGGGCAGGCGATCCAGAACGCCAACCTGATGCTGGGCCTGCCCGAAACCCTGGGGCTGATGCTGGCCCCGGTCTTCCCGTAACGCAGGGGCAGGACGATGAAAAACCTGAAGAAAACGCGGCGCATCCAGATTCTGCTGGTGGCGGCCGGGTCGCTGATGCTCTCGACCGCGCTGATCGGCTACGGCATGCGCGACGGCATCAACTTCTTCCGCGCCCCCGCCCAGGTTGTGGCCGAGCCGCCCGCCGCGGGCGAGGTGTTCCGCCTTGGCGGTCTGGTCGAGGAAGGCACGCTGGTGCGCGGTCAGGGCGAGGCGATCACCTTCAAGGTCACCGATGGCGGCGCCTCGGTTCCGGTCACCTTCACCGGCGTGCTGCCCGACCTTTTCGGCGAGGGCAAGGGCATGGTCGGCACCGGCGAGATGGTCGATGGCATCTTCGTCGCCAGCGAAATCCTGGCCAAGCACGACGAAAACTACATGCCCAAGGAAGTGACCGAGGCGCTGAAGGAACAGGGCGTCTACCGCGACCCGGCCCAGCCCGAGGGCTGAACGCCCGCATTCCGGATCGTTAACCTGATTTCGTCACCCTTTGCGCTCAGCCAAGGGGGATCGTGATGAAATCTGTCAACGAGATTGCCAGGGAAATCGTCGCCCGCGAGGGTGGCTATGTCAACGACCCCTCCGACCCCGGGGGGGCGACGAACTACGGGGTGACGCTGGCCACGCTGCGCAGGCTGGGGCTGGATCTGAACCGCGACGGCGTGGTGAATGCGCGCGACGTGAAGCTGCTGACGCCCGATCAGGCGGCAGAGATCTACGTGACCCATTATTTCAAGGCGCCGAAGCTGGATCAGCTGCCCGTGGCGGTGCAGGCCTCGGTTTTTGACATGCAGGTGAATGCGGGGGCGCATGCGATCCGCATCCTGCAGGAGCTGCTCGGCCGGATGGGGCATCCGGTGGCCGTCGATGGCGTGCTGGGGCCGCAGACGATCGCCGCCGCGCAGACCGCTGCGGCCGCCGATCCGCAGCTTTTCGCCGATGCTTACGGGATCGCGCGGCGGAACTACTACTATGATCTGGCCGACCGCCGCCCGGCCAGCCGCAAATATGCGACGACACGGGCAGGCACCAAGGGCGGCTGGATCCTGCGCGCCGAGGAATTCATCTCGCCCCGCTTCCATCTGAGTGCGGCACAGCATCGGGCGCGGGTGGCGAAATGGCGCTGATCGGGGCGGTTCCGGGCGCGTCTGCGGCCTGATCAATACATCCGGGTGGGCCGGTCGAAGACCTTCCGGCCCATCAACGAGGCGACCAGATCCACCATCAGCTCCGCCGTGCGGCCGCGTTCGTCCAGAAACGGGTTCAGCTCGACCAGATCGAGCGAACTGACAAGCCCCGATTCGTGCAAAAGCTCCATCACCAGATGCGCTTCCCGAAAGGTCGTGCCGCCCGGAACCGTGGTGCCCACGGCAGGCGCGATCGAGGGGTCGAGGAAATCGACATCCAGCGAGACATGCAGCAGCCCGTTTTCCGCCCGCACTTTCGCCAGAAATTCGCGCAGGGGGGCGCCGATGCCGCGTTCATCGAGCACGCGCATGTCGGCAATCTCGATTTCGGCGGGGATCAGCGCGGCTTCCTCGGCCGCATCGACAGAGCGGATACCCAGCATGCAGATGCGGTGCGGCGGCAGGGGGGCGGGGAAGGGCGGGAAGGCGTCAAAGCCGGGCCGCCCGGCGATATAGGCGACCGGCGTGCCGTGCAGATTGCCCGATTGCGTGGTCTCAAGCGTGTGGAAATCGGTGTGGGCATCCAGCCACAAAAGGAAGAGCGGCCGCCCGAGGCGGGCCGTATGCGCCGCCATCCCGGCGACCGAGCCGAGCGAGAGCGAATGATCCCCGCCCAGAAAGATCGGAAAACCCTCCTCCGCCGCGGCCTGCCCAACCTCGGCCAGGGCTTCGGTCCAGCCCAGGGTCTCGGCCAGATGATGCACGGCGGGGTTCTCGTGCGCCATCGGCGGATGGGCGACGGGCGCGACATCGCCGCGGTCGATGACCTGATGGCCCAATCCGGTGATCGCTTCGGCCAGCCCGGCGACGCGATAGGCGGCCGGGCCCATCAGACAGCCCGCGCGTTTCTGTCCGGTATCGACGGGCGCGCCGATCAGGATCACTTTCTGGGACATGGCGGGTTCCTTTCGCAGCAAAAGGGAAGGGGGCTGTCTGCCCCCTCTTCGGGCTTTGCCCGAATTCACCCCCGAGGATATTTCAGCCAAGGTGAAAATGGCATGACTTTCATCTTGCCAAAAATATCCCGGGGGGAGTCCGCTTGCGGACGGGGGGCAGCGCCCCCCCTTACTCCCGTCGACCGGCGAAGCGCTTCGCCCAGTCTTCGCGCTCTTCGTCGGTGATCTTGCGGAAGAGGTTTTCCGGCACCGCAAAGGCATGGCCCGCGGGCAGAACCGTCAGCGCGGCGTCGAGATCCTCGGGCCAGGTCCAGTCGTCGCAATTCAGCGCCGTCATGATCGCCTGCGCCGCATCCGGAATGAAGGGGCGCGACAGCACCGCATAAAGCCGGATCAGATGCAGCGCGAAGGCGATGATGCCGCGCGCGGCGGCTTCGTCGGTCTTCACCACGCTCCAGGGTGCGGCCGCCTGCAGATATTCGTTGCCGAGCACCCAGAGCCCGCGGAGTTCCTCGGCGGCGCGGCGGACGTGAATTTCGTCCATCGCCTTTTCATAGGCCGCCAGCCCCTCGCGGAATTGCGCCATCAGCGCGGTTTCCCGTTCGGTCATCGCCACCGCGGCGGGCATTTCGGGGCCGAATTTCGAATTGCAGAACTTCGTCACCCGGCTGACGAGATTGCCCAGAACGTCGGCCAGATCCTTGTTCACCGAGGCCTGGAAATTCTCCCAAGTGAATTCGGCATCCGCGCTTTCGGGGGCGTGCGACAGCAGCCACCAGCGCCAGTAATCCGAAGGCAGGATGCCCAGCGCCTGATCCATGAACACGCCGCGCCCGCGCGAGGTCGAGAACTGGCCGCCGTCATAGTTCAGATAGTTGAAGGACTTGATGTAATCGACCAGTTTCCACGGCTCGGCCGAGCCAAGGATGGTCGAGGGGAAGCTGAGCGTATGGAAGGGCACGTTGTCCTTGCCCATGAACTGGGTATACGTCACGTCGCCCGCGCCCTGATCGAGCCGCCACCAGCGCGCCCAGTCGCCGCCGGTCTTTTCGGCCCATTCCTGCGTGCCCGCGATATATTCGATCGGCGCGTCGAACCAGACGTAGAAGACCTTGCCCTCCATGCCCTGCCACGGCGCGCCGTCGAATTGCGCCGGAACGCCCCAGCTCAGGTCGCGGGTGATGCCGCGGTCCTGCAGGCCTTCGCCGTCGAACAGCCATTTCTTCGCGATCGAGGTCGACAGCACCGGCCAGTCGGTCTTGCTGTCGATCCAGGCGGCCAGCTTGTCCTTCATCGCCGACTGGCGCAGGAACAGGTGCTTCGTCTCGCGCATCTCCAGATCGGTCGAGCCCGAAATCACCGAGCGCGGGTTGATCAGATCGACCGGGTCAAGCTGCTTCGTGCAATTGTCGCATTGATCGCCGCGGGCGCTGTCAAAACCGCAGTTCGGGCAGGTGCCCTCGATGTAGCGGTCGGGCAGGAAGCGGCCGTCGGTCACCGAATACATCTGCTTTTCGGTGACTTCGCGGATCAGGCCCTGATCGGCCAGCACCTTCGCGAAATGCTGGGTCAGGGCGCGGTTCTGCGCGCTGGAAGACCGGCCGAAGTGATCGAAGCTCAGCCGGAAGCCGCCCGCGATCGTCGCCTGCACGTCATGCATTTCCGCGCAATAGTCGGCGACGGGCTTGCCCGCCTTGGCCGCCGCCAGTTCCGCCGGCGTGCCGTGTTCGTCGGTCGCACAGATGAACATCACCTCGTGGCCGCGCCCGCGCAGATAGCGCGCGTAAAGATCGGCCGGCAGCTGGCTGCCCACAAGGTTGCCCAGATGCTTGATGCCGTTGATATAGGGAATCGCCGAGGTGATGAGATGACGCGCCATGACCCTTGCCCGCTTGCCGCAACTGCAGCCCTTTAGCGTGGCGGGCGGGCGCTGGCCAGAGGGTTTCGCCCATCCGTCGCCAAAGCTGCGACAGTCCGTCTTATGTGATGACACAATCTCGTGCTTGCGGAACTGAACGAAGCAGTGCACAACTGAGGCGTGTGACGGTCCCTCCCCGTCCTCATGCAGCGGACTCCAGAATGGACTATTCCTGGCCAAGCCGCGGGGCGCCGGAAGATGGCGTCGTCGCGATCGATGCGCAAGGCCGCATCGATTATGTCAACGCTGCTGCGGCGGCGCTGTTCGGCTACGGCCAGGGGGCGCTTCTGGGCGAGACGCTTGAAGTGCTGATCCCCGAACCGCAGGCCGATGTCCATGCGCAATTGCGTCGCGCCTTTGCCGCCGGAAAAATTCCGCTGGCGATCGGGCGGATGCGCTCGGTGCGGGGGCGGCGGCGCGATGGCAGCGAAATCGCGTTGCATGTCATGCTCAAGCGCGATGCCGACAGCGGCCGGATCTTTGCCTTCCTGCATCCGCTTGACCGTCCGCGCGGTGCCCGTGCCGACAGCCGCGAGGCGGGCGAGGACCCGTTGACCGGCCTGCCCGACCGGCGGGCGCTGCGCAGCGATCTGGATGCGGTGCTGGCGCAGCGCGATCCGGCGCTGGGGCAGGTCTGTCTGCTGTTCGTCGAGATCGACCCTTTCGCGGGCAACCGCGCCGCCAGCGATCCGGCCCATCACGATGCGCTGATGCGGGCCTGCGCGGCGCGGCTGGAGGCGCTTGAAACCGATGCGGTGCGGCTTTACCGCTCGGGCGAGGACGGGTTCGTTTTCCTGATGGTGCAGCGGGCCGAGCCTGCGGTGCCGGGGCCGCAGCTGGCGCGGGTGATGGCGGCGCTGGATGCGCCCTTCGAGATGGCCGGGCAGCCGCTGCATCTGGAATTCGGCGTCGGCCATGCCTGTGCGCCCGAGCATGGCGCCCATGCGGGCGAGCTGATCGCCAATGCGGCGCTGGCGCTGGCGGCGTCGAAAGCGGCGTTCAACCGGCCCACCGGCTATGACGAAAGCCTGCGCAACCGCGTGGAACATCGGCACCGGCTGCTGCGCGATCTGCGCGCGGCGGTCGAACGGCGCGAATTCGAGCTTTATTACCAGCCGCAGGTCGATCTGGGCACGGGGCGCGTCGTCGCGCTCGAGGCGCTGTTGCGCTGGCGGCATCCGGAATGGGGGCTGCTTCTGCCGGGCGCCTTCATGGAGGTGCTCAGCGCGTCGGAATTGTCGCTGGAGGTGGGGGATTGGGTGTTGCGCGAGGCCTGTGCGCAGGTCGCGCAGTGGAACCGTCATCGCGAAGTGCCGCTGACGGTGGCGGTGAACGTTTTCCCGCGCCAGTTCGACCGGGATATCCTGCCCGCCTCGATCCTGCGGGCGCTGGCCGAAAGCGGCCTGCCGCCCGAGCGGCTGGAAATCGAGATCACCGAAAACATCGTGATCGACCCCGCCACCCACAGTTCCGAGGTTTTCGCCGCGCTCAGCGCCACCGGGGTCGTGCTGGTGCTGGATGATTTCGGCACCGGCTATGCGTCGCTGACCTGTCTGGCCCGCCATCCGGTGCAGAAATTCAAGATCGACAAGAGCTTCGTCGATGGCATCGACACCGGGCCCGGCTATCGCGCGATCCTGAAATCGCTGCAGGCGCTGGCCGGGGCGCTGGGGCTTGGCACCGTGGTCGAGGGGGTGGAGACCGAACATACCGCGGCGCTGATGCGCGATTTCGGCTTCGAGGTCGGGCAGGGCTATCTGTGGAGCAAACCCTTGCGCGGCGAGGATTGCGCCCGGACGCTGGGGCTGCTCGGGCAGGCTGCGCCGACGTGATGCGGGTTCTTTATTGATTGGCCGATCAAAAACGACTTCTTGAACAGCGAAAGCGACAAATTTCTTGATGTTTCCCTGCGGCTGCAACAACGTGCAGGCGAAAGTGATTCGATTCTCAGGGGTTCGGGGGAAGGTCTCGGGATGCATACGGAAGCGATTGCCCGCAGCTACAAGCGCTGGGCGCCGATCTACGACAGGACTTTCGGCAAGATCACCCATGCCGGGCGCCACCATGCGGTGCGAGAAGTGAACGCCACCGGCGGCGCGGTTCTGGAGGTGGGGATCGGCACCGGGCTGGCGCTGGATCTTTACGAACCCTCGAAGGTGGCCGTCACGGGCATCGACCTGTCGCCCGAGATGCTGGCCAAGGCGCAGGCCCGGGCCGAGGCGCAGGGGCTGCGCAATGTGGCCGGGCTGCATATCATGGATGCGCGCGAACTGGCCTTCGAGGACGAGAGCTTCGATCACGTCGTGGCGTTGCACATCATGTCGGTGGTGCCCGAGCCGCAGCGGGTGATGGCGGAAATGGCCCGCGTCTGCCGTGTCGGCGGCACGGTGCTGATCACCAACCATTTCGCCCGCGAAAAGGGCGGCTGGGGCGTGGCCGCGAAACTCGCCGCGCCGATGGCCGATGCGCTGGGCTGGCATTCCGATTTCTCGCGCGATCAGGTGATGGCCGAGCCGCGGCTGAAACTGGTCGAGGAAACCCGGCTGCCGCCCTTTGGTCTGATGACCTATCTGCGCTTCCGCCGCGTCGCGTAAGCTTCGGCCCTGCGCTTACGGCAGGGCCAGAATGACGTGGCTGGATTTGATCAGCGCCGTGGTTTCGACCCCGGCGCGCAGATCCAGCGCCTCGGCGCTTTCACGGGTGATCGTTGCGGTGATCGTCTTGCCGCCGCCCAGACCCAGCGTCACTTCGCTGGACAGGGCCGCGTCGATCCGTTCGATCACCCGACCTTTCAGCCGGTTGCGCACCGACAGCCGCTCGGGCACGCCATCGCCTGCCAGCAGCACGAAGTTGGATTTCACCAGCGCCAGCACCTCGGAGCCCGGCGCCAGACGCATCTCGGCGGCCGAGCGCGCGGTGATCACCGCCGACAGATCCTGCCCCTCGCCCAGATGCATCCGCACCTGCGCGGCGACGCCATCGGCCGCCACCGACCAGACCTTGCAGGCCCAGGCATTGCGCGCCGAGGTCCGCAAGGACAGCCCCCGCAGCACCTCGGCCGGGTCTAGCTTCAGGCTTTTTTCGAAACTGGCCAGAAGCTTCGCCACCCCCTCCTCGATCGCGCCATAGGCCAGGATCAGCTTTTGCCCGGTCTCGGTCAGCACCGCGCCGCCGCCCGCCCTGCCGCCCGGCGCCGCGGTCACGACGGGGTCGGAAAACAGGTTGTTCATCGCCTGCACCCCGTCCCAGGCCGCCTTGTAAGACAGCCCCACCTCGCGCGCGGCGGCGGAAATCGACCCGGTGCGCCCGATCGCCGCCAAAAGCGCCACGCGCTCGGCCCCCATCCGTGATCCCGTCCGCTCCAGCACCAGCGCCCCGCGCAGCCCGTCCGTCATCGCCACCTCCGTTTGCCCCATTGTGGCGCAAACCGGCCGCAAGGGCCACTGTCGCGATGGGGCGACTCGGGGCCGGGCCTGCCTGCGCGGGCGGAGTCTTCGCATTTGGCCCGTTTTTTGGGCAAAGGCCGCGGTGGCGCCTGATTTGGCGGCGCTTGGCATGGGATCTGTGGGCGTGGGTGATAACGCGGCCCGTTGCGGCAGAGATGCCCCTGCCGTTCCCCGTGCGGCACCGCTATTAGGTCAGGATACATAGCGAAACACCTTTCGGAGCCGCCATGACCGACCAGCCCCTCACCGCCGCCCTCAGCCTGCAACGTGCCGGCGCCCCGCGGGTGGGCAGCGAGCGGATCCGGCTGCTTGAAGCGATCGCCCGCACCGGCACCATCGCCGCCGCCGCGCGCGAGGTGGGCCTGTCCTACAAGACCGCCTGGGATGCGGTGGGCACGCTGAACAACCTGTTCGAGCGCCCCCTGGTCGAGGCCGCGCCAGGCGGGCGCACCGGTGGCAATGCCCGTGTGACCGAAACCGGCCGCGCCGTGATCGAGGGTTTCGACCATCTGGAAGGCGCGCTTTCAAAGGCGCTTTCGGCCTTCGAGGGCAATCTGGCCAGCGCGCCCGAACAGGCGCTGACGACCCTTTGGAGCCTGACCATGCGCACATCGAACCGCAACACGCTGCGCTGCACCGTCACCCGCGTCACCCCGGGCGCGGTGAATGCCGAGGTGGAACTGGCCCTGACCGATGGCCATGCGCTGACCGCGGTGATCACCGAACGCTCGGTCAGTGACATGGGGTTGGCGCCGGGCGTGCAGGTCTTTGCGCTGATCAAGGCCAGTTTCGTGATGCTGGCGGCGGGGGGCGATCCGGGCCGGATTTCCGCCTGCAACCGGCTGACCGGCATCGTCGCCGCCCGCACCGACGGGCCGGTGAACACCGAAATCATCCTGGATCTGGGCAATTGCAAGTCGATCACCGCCGTGATCACCCACACCAGCGCCGATGCGCTGGGGCTGGCCCCGGGGCAACCCGCCACCGCGCTTTTCAAGGCCAGCCATGTCATTCTGGCGATGCCGTGATGGCGGGCTGATGACCGCCATGCCCCCCGCCGTCTTGCCCGCCCGGGCCGTGCCGCGCCGGTCGTGGCCTCTCGAAATCCGCGCGAAACGCGGCTAACTTGCGAAACAGGCCCTATGACGGAGATCCCCCTGCTCGATCCCGAGATGTTGCAAACGCTGGTGCTGACGCTGAAACTGGCGGCGGTGACGACGGTCTTGCTGTTGCTGATCAGCACGCCGCTGGCCTGGTGGCTGGCGCGTGGCGGTGGGCTGTGGAAGGAAATCGTCGCCACGCTGGTCTCGCTGCCGATCGTGCTGCCGCCGACGGTGCTGGGCTTTTATCTCCTGATCGCGATGGGGCCGAATTCGCCCTTGACCGATCTCCTGGGCTTCAAGCTTTCCTTCACCTTCGCGGGGCTGGTCGTCGGCTCGGTCGTCTATTCGCTGCCCTTTGTCGTCAATCCGATCCGCAACGCCTTTGCCGCCATGGGGCCGCGCCCGATGGAGGTGGCGGCGACCTTGCGGTCCTCGCCGCTCGATGCGTTCTTCACCGTGGCCCTGCCGCAGGCGACCCCGGGGCTGATCACCGGGGCGATCCTGGGCTTTGCCCATACCGTCGGCGAATTCGGCGTCGTCCTGATGATCGGCGGCGGCATTCCGGGGCGGACCAAGGTGCTGTCGGTCACCATTTTCGACTATGTCGAGACGCTGGAATGGGACAAGGCGCATGTGCTGGCGGGCGGCATGCTGGCGATGTCTTTCGTGGTGATCCTCGCCATGATGCTGATCGAGCGGCGCTTCGGCACCGGCAGCGGGGGACGGCGATGATTTCGGCACGGTTCAGCGGGCAGTTGGGCGATTTTGCGCTTGAGGCCGCCTTCGAGGTGCCGGGGCAGGGGGTCACGGCGCTCTTCGGTCCCTCGGGCTGCGGCAAGACCACGGTTCTGCGCTGCATGGCGGGGCTGATGCGGCTGCCGGGCGGGCATCTGCGGGTGAATGGCGCGACCTGGCAGGAGGGCCGCCACATCACCCCGCCGCACCGCCGCGCCGTGGGCTATGTGTTTCAGGAAGCCAGCCTTTTCACCCATCTTTCGGTGCATCAAAACCTGATCTACGGGCTGAAACGCGCCCGCGGCTCGCTGCGCATCACCGAGGCGGAGGTCACCCGGCTTCTCGGCATCGCACCGCTTCTGACCCGCCCCACCGCGACGCTGTCGGGCGGCGAGCGGCAGCGCATCGCCATCGGCCGGGCGCTTCTGTCGCAACCGGAACTCCTTTTGATGGACGAGCCGCTTTCGGCGCTCGACCGGATCTCGCGCGACGATATCCTCCCCTATCTGGAACGGCTGCATGCCAGCCTGAAGATGCCGGTGATCCTGGTCAGCCACGATCTGGCCGAGGTCGAGCGGCTGGCCGATACGCTGGTCTTGATGGAGGCGGGCCGGGTGCGCGCGGCGGGGCCGATCGCCACGATGCAGGCCGATCCGGCCCTGCCGCTCATCCATCGCCCCGACCTTGCCGCGGTGATCGAGGGGGCGGTGATCGCCGTCGATCCCCGCTATGGGCTCAGCGAATTGCAGGTGCCCGGGGGGGTGATCGTGGTTCCGGGGCTGCTGGGTCCGATCGGCACGCGGCGGCGGCTGCGGGTGCCTGCGACCGATGTCAGCCTTGGCCGCCATGCGCCCTCCGATACCACGATTTTGAACGCGCTGCCCGCGGTGATCCTTGGCGCCGAGGCGGCCGCGGGCTATCAGGTCACCGTGCGTCTGGCGCTGGGCACGGCGGGCGAGGGGGCAAGCCTGCTCGCCCGGGTGTCGCGCAAGTCCTGGGACGGATTGGGCTTTCAGCCCGGGGAAAAGGTGGTGGCGCGGCTCAAGGCGATGGCGCTGAGCGCGCCTGCGCAAACCGGAGGGTAGGGGATGTTCCTGATCGACGACACCGCGCTGATGGCGCTCATTCGCGAAGACGTGCCCGCGGGCGATCTGACGACGCGCAGTCTGGGGCTGGCCAGCGAGGCGGGCGAGCTGACGATGCGGGCACGCGGGGCCATGACCGTCGCCTGTTCCGAGGAGGCCGTGCGCATCCTGCAGCTTCTGGGCGCCGAGGCCTGGATCGCCACCGCCTCGGGGCGGCAGGTCGAGGGCGGCGAGATGCTGCTTTTCGCCCGCGGTCAGGTCGAGGCGCTGCTGGCGGGCTGGAAAGTGGCGCAAAACCTGATCGAATGGGCCTCGGGGCTGGCCTCTTCGGCGGCGGCGATCGTCGCTGCGGCACAGGCGGTGAATCCGGCGGTGACCGTTGCCTGCACCCGCAAATCGGTGCCGGGCACGCGGGCGCTGTCCTTGCGCGCGGTGACGGCGGGCGGGGCGACGGTGCATCGCACCGGGCTTTCGGACAGCGTGCTGCTCTTCGCCGAGCATCGCGTCTTTGGCGGCGAGGATGCCTTGGCGGCGCAGATTTCCCGGCTGCGCGCGACCTGCCCCGAACGCAAGGTGGTGGTCGAGGTCGCCGATGTCGCCGAAGCCCTTGCCGCGGCGCGGGCCGGGGCCGAGGTGCTGCAGCTGGAGAAATTCCCGCCCGAGCAGGTGGCGGCGGTCGTCGCCGGTCTGGACCCGGACTGGCGCGGGCACATCGCGGCGGCGGGGGGCATCACCGCGGCGAATGCCGCCGCCTATGCGGCGGCGGGGGCGCAGGTTCTGGTGACCTCGGCCCCCTTTACCGCGCCGCCGCGCGATGTCGCCGTCTGGATTGGCCCGGCCTGATCCTCAGGCTGTTTGGGCTTGTTTTTCGGCCATTCTTTCGCGGTAAAGCGCAAGGATGGCGGGTTCGATGTAGTCATGGGCCCAGTCGTCGCGGGCGGTGATGCCGGCCGCGGCCAGGCCCTCGCGCGGGCAGTCGCCGATCTTCGCCACCAGAACCGTGTCGATCCCTTCAAGCGCCGCAATGACGCGGTCGAGCCGGTCTTCCTCGCCGCCGCCATCGACGCAGTAATTGTCGCAGCGGCGGTGGAAGGCGAAACGCACGCCCGTCGCGTCGACCTCGAAGACCTGGAATTCGCTGGCGTGGCCGAAATGCTGGTTGATCCGGCCGCCGCCCTGCGTCGTCACCGCGACGAGGAGTTTCGGCGACGTGGCCGCCACCGCAGCCTCGGTCGCGGCCTGTGCCGCTTCGGCGGCGGCGCGGCGGTCTTCGCGTTCGGCGCCCACCCAGTCGCGATAGGTGTCCCGCGCGGCGGGGTCATAGACCGGCGCCTCGGGCACGAGGTCCAGGGTGAATTCCTGACCGCGGTCTTCGCCCAGAAGCCCCACCGCATCGGCGCGGCATTGGCGGCAGTGCTTCATCAGATTGGCGCCGCCCGCGCAGGCCTCCTGCACCGCCAGAAGCTCGGCCGCGGTGGGCCCCCGCTGCCCGGTCAGGCCGAAGTGCGTGCCATGTTCGGGCGCCGAAATCAGCGGCATGATGTTGTGCAAAAACGCGCCGCGGCGTTTGACTTCGCGGTTCACCTCCAAGAGATGCGCGTCATTGATGCCCGGGATCAGCACCGAGTTCACCTTGACCAGAATGCCGCGGGCGACGAGGCCGTCGAGCGCCTCCATCTGCCGTTCGTGCAGGATGCGGCTCGCCTCCACGCCATAGATCCGCTTGCGATTGTAAAAGATCCAGGGGTAGATCTGCGCCCCCACCTCGGGGTCGATCATGTTGATGGTGATGGTGACGTGATCGACATTCATCTCGACCAGCTCATCCAGATGATCGGGCAGCGAAAGCCCGTTCGAGGACAGGCAGAGCTTGATATCCGGGATCTGTTCCGTCACCAGCCGGAAGGTTTCCTTTGTTTTCAGCCAGTCATAGGCGCTGTCGCCCGGCCCCGCGATGCCCAGAACCGAGAGCTGCGGCACTTCGTTGGCCACGGCAATCACCTTGCGCGCGGCCTCCGCGGGCGTCAGGCGTTCCGACACGACGCCGGGGCGGCTTTCGTTCGAACAATCGTATTTGCGGTTGCAGTAATTGCACTGGATGTTGCAGGCGGGCGCGACGGACACATGCATGCGCGCGAAATAATGATGCGCCTCTTCGGAATAGCAGGGGTGATCCTTGACCTTGGCCCAGGTCGCCGGGTCCATGTCTTCGGGTTTTTCCTTGCTGCCACAGCCGGTTGCCGATCCGGTCGAGGAACAGCCGCCAGAGGCCATCGCGGCCGAGAGGCTCTCCTTCGAGCCGATCGCCAGGGTGCCAAGGGCCACGACATTGTCCGACATGCTGCTCTCCGTTCTGGTCCCGCTTGGGTCAACAGGGATGAAGCAAGAACCGTGCCAGGCCCACGGCGGGGCGATTGGCACAAAACCTGCGCTTTTGTCGGGAATGCGACAGGCGGGCGCGACAGGGATGCGCGAGAGGGGGGCGCAAACAAAGACCCCGGCCGAAGCCGGGGCCTGTCGCGTCTGCCAACCGCCCTCAGATCTTGCGCAGCTCGATCTCGAATTTCTGCAGCGCATAGGCGATCTGGCGCGGCGTCATGCCCAGAAGTCGCGCCGCCTTGGCCTGCACCCAGCCCGCGCTTTCCAGCGCCTTCACCAGCTCTTCGCGGCTCAGCTGCGCGGTCTTGGTGCGCAGCTGCACCTCGTCGCGCGCGGCCGGCTCGGGCGGCGCGGCCACCGGCTCGGGCAGGGGCGCCGCGGGAGCAGAGGGCGGCGGCGCGCTCACCCGGACCGTCGGCGTGATCACCCGCCCCACCGCCAGCCCGCCGATCGGCGAGGCCCCGTCCTGCAGCCGGAACAGTTCCGCCGAAAGGCAGGCGCCCTGCCGACAGGCCAGCTCCTCGGCCAGAACGATCTCGCCATCCGAGAGCGCCGCGGCCCGGTTCACGCAGTTTTCCAGCTCGCGCACATTGCCCGGAAACTGGCAGCGGCAGATCTGGTCAAAGGCATCGGCGGCGAATTTGACATTGGTGGCGTTTTGCTTGTTGAACCGGTCGAGGAACAGCTGCGCGAGGGGCTTGATGTCGCTTTTGCGGTTGCGCAAGGGCGGCAGCACGATCGGCACGACACAGATGCGGAAGTAAAGATCGGCGCGGAATTGGCCGCGCGCGACGGCATCTTCCAGATCGCGGTTCGTCGCGGCGACGATGCGGGTATCGACCTTGATCGTCTTCGACCCGCCGACGCGTTCGAACTCGCCCTCCTGCAGCACGCGCAGCAGTTTCGATTGAAAGGCCGGGCTGATCTCGCCGATCTCGTCAAGGAAGAGCGTGCCGCCATCGGCCAGTTCGAACCGGCCCTTCTTCAGCGCGGTGGCGCCGGTGAAGGCGCCTTTCTCGTGGCCGAAAAGTTCCGATTCCAGAAGGGTTTCCGACAAAGCCGCGCAGTTGACGCGGATGAAGGCCCCCTTCGCGCGGGGGCTTTGGGCATGCACGGCGCGGGCGAACAATTCCTTGCCGGTGCCGCTTTCGCCGCGCAGCAAAACCGGCATCCGGGTGGAGGCGACGCGCTTGATCTGCGCCACCACCTCGGCGATGGCGGGGCTCGATCCGACGATGCCGTCAAGGCTGACGGGCGCCGCCGGGCCGCGTTGCTCGGTCACCGTCTGCAGCATGCGGCGGGTGTCTTCCAGCGCCCGTTCGCGGTCGCGCGCGATGCGGCGGCGGAAGCGCAGGGCTTGCTCCAGAAGCGAGGCGACCATGGTCAGCACCCGCACATCGGCGTCGGAAAAGCCCGACCGGTTGTGGTCATGGCTGCGATAGGCGGCGAGCACGCCCAGCACGAAATGGCTGCGTTCGGGGTCGCGCAGCGGCACGGCGATGAGGGTCTGGCCCGCGTCGCGCAGCCGTTTCGGCACCGCCTCTTCGCCGAATTCGGCCGCCAGATCGAAGCTGACGAAGGGCACGCCGGAGCGAAAGACGATCCGCGCCACGGCATCGGGCAGCACATCCGAGGCAGGCGCATCGGGGCTGCGCTGAAACGCCGTCGCGGCGATGACGTAAGGGTTCACCCCAACCCCCTCGCCCGGTTCGGCCAGCAGGGCGAGCACGCCATGGCGCAGATCAAGGAAGGAGGACAGCACGTTGAAGATCTGCGGCACCTCCGCCACAGGATCGGGCGCCGCCGCAAAGGTCTTCGCGATCTCGTAAAGCGCGTCCAGAGCCAAACGGTCGGCGGTGGCCCGCGCCGAGCGGCGTTTTTCCTGCGGTTTGGGCACCAGACATTCCCGGATGTCGATCATCACTTTCTCCCTCGCTGGCCGGGCCCCGGGCGGCGCGAACGACCCACACCCCCTCCCATGGGGTGCCGCAGGCGTCGCTGCGGGGTCGTTTCGGGCGCGGTCGGGGGCCGTGGCGGACATGTCGAGACATGGTCAAGCCTGCGCCCGGATGCACGGCGCAAACAGTCCCGGGTGCCAATATGTCGCGACTTGAGGGTGATTGATCGGCCGTTAAGCACAACTTTGAAGCGACGCAGACCGAAGTGCCGCAAAAAATGGCGCTTTCGGTCTGGCAAGGGTCGGTTTCGACAGACTCAGCGCGCGGCGGCGGCGCGGCGGCGTTCGTAAGACGAGGCAAGCCCCAGCGTCGAGCGGTATTTCGCTACCGTCCGCCGGGCGATCCGCAGCCCGGCGCGTTCGGCCAGTGTCACGATCGCATCATCCGAAAGCGGGTTCTGCGGGTCTTCCGAGCCCACGGTGCGCTGCACGAAATCAAGCGCAGAGTCGCGCGAGACCGCCTCGCCGCCGCCCTGGGTCGAGACCGCGCGGGAAAAGAACGCCCGCAGCGGCAGCGCCCGGGTCTGGGTCTGGATCATCCGTCCCGAGACCGCGCGCGAGATCGTTGACGCATGCAGACCCAGTTCCGAGGCCACATCTTCCAGCGTCAGCGGCACCAGATGCGCGGGCCCCTTGTCGAGGAAAGCCGATTGCCGCGCGACCAGCACGGCCGCCGTGCGCAACAGCGTGTCGCCGCGCCGTTCCAGCGCCTGCGCCAGCGCCCGGGCCTCGGCCAGCGCCTTGCGCCGTTCCGCCCGCGCCTTCGCATCGGCGCTGCCATCGGCCAGGCGATCCTCGCGCACGGTGATCGTGGGCGAGGTGGCGCGGTTCAGTTCCACCGTCCAGCCCTCGGGCCCGCGCAGCGCGATCAGATCGGGCGGAAAGACCGGCGTCGGCTGATGATCGAAAGCAAGCCCCGGCTTCGGGTTCAAGTGCCGGATCTGCTTGATGATTTCCGGGATGTCGGCAATGTCGCAATCGCACAGATCGGCCAGATCGGCGAGCCGGTTTTCCGCGATCAGCGGAATGTTGCGGATCAGCGTTTCGACTTCCCAGGTCAGGATGTCGGCTTCGCGCGCCTGCAGGATCAGGCAATCCGAGAGGTCGCGGGCGAAGAGGCCGGTGGGCTCGAAGCCCTGCAGCACCGAAAGCACGATGTCGGCGCGGGCGGGGCTGACCCCCGCGGCCAGCGCAATGCTGTCGACGCTCTGGCCCAGCCAGCCGCTCGGTTCCAGCGCCTCGGCGAAGCGCAGCGCCAGCAACCGGTCGGCGGTGTCGGTGAAGGCCATCTCGATCTGGTCGATCACATGGGCCATCAGGCTGGGCTTGTGCGCAGCCACCGCGGCGACGGCGTCGAAATCCTCGCCGCCGCGGGCCAGGAAGGCGGGCGGGGCGCGGTAGGTCAGAAAGGGGTTCGACGTGGCTTGTTCGGTCAGATGCTCGGACAAATCCTGCGACGACATGCCAAGGATGGCGAGGGAATGGAGCATCTGCCCCGCCATCTGCATCGTTTGCCGTTGGGAAAGCGTCTGCGCGAGTTCCATGGGGACAACCTATCTCAAACTCGGGTCATTGCGTGGGGCGGCAGGGCGCCGCAGGTGAAGAAAGGGGGCGTTGCCGAAATCCGCGTCGCGCCGCCTTGGGCTGTGCTGCATTTTTCGGCGGAACGACGGGGGCGCATCTCAGTGCCGGATCTCGGGGACGACCCGGACCGGGCGGCCCAGGGTTTCGATCAGCCGGTGCTGCACCGTCGAAAGCGTGCGTGCCGACATCATGCAGCCCGCGCAGCTGCCCGAGAGCCGCACCTGCACGGTGGCGCCGGTGATGCCGATCAGCTCGATGTCGCCGCCGTCGCGCTGGAACATCGGGCGCATCGCGGCGATCAGTTCGGCGACCACCGCGGGTTCGTCCTCGGGCGAAAAGAGCGGCGCCGCCGGGGCTTTCGGGGCGGCGATCTCTCCGATCTTGACGAAATTCGCGAGGAACGCGGCAGTGTCGGGGGCCTTGCCGCCTACGGCCTGCCGGGCGGCCAGGGCCGCGGCGGCGGGTGGCGCGGCGGGGCGTGTGGGCGCCGCGGTGGTTTCAAGCGCAAGGCTCTCGTCGAGCAGATCCTTCATCGCATCCCCCTTTTTGATCGGTTGAGGCTTCAGAAATGATCCAGCAAGAAGCGTGCCAACCCTATCGGGGGCCCCAAGCAAGCTTCAGGCCGACATTGGGGGATTTGCGACAGACATTGTTGCAAAGGCGGAAAACCGGGCCGGGTGGCCATGTCCTGCGCCGGGCGCGGGGGGCCGACATGAAAAAAGCCGGCAGTCGAAACTGCCGGCCCAGGTCGAGAGAAAGTCTTGCTCAGCGGGTCAGATCGAAGCTGATGTCGGTCTTGCCCCAGTCACCGGCGCGGGCGTCGGCCTTGACGAAGATCGCGTCGAGGATCTTCACCAGAACCGTCAGGCCGCCCTGATAGCCCCAGGTCGGGAAGCGGTGGTGGTGGTGACGGTCGAAGATCGGGAAGGTCAGACGGATCAGCGGGATGCCGGTGTCGCGTTCCAGATATTTGCCGTAGGACGAGCCGATCAGGAAATCGGTCGGTTCGGTCATCAGGAAGCTGCGCATGTGCCACAGATCCTTGCCCGCCCAGACCTGACCTTGCTTGCCAAAGGGCGAGGCGGCCAGAACGTCTTCCATCTGCTTGGCCCATTTCTTCGAGCCGTTGGTGGCAAGGCAATGCACCGGCTCGCCGCCCATCTCCATGATGAACTTCGCCATGCCCAGAACAAAGTCCGGGTCGCCGAAGATCGAGAAGGTCTTGCCGTGCAGGTAAGCCTGGCTGTCGGCGATCGCGTCAACCAGACGGCCGCGCTCCAGCTTGATGCTGTCCGGGATCGCCTTGCCGGTCAGTTCCGAAACCTTCATCAGGAAGCTGTCGGTGGCGCCAACGCCCATCGGGTAGTTGAAGACGGCGGTTTCCTGCCCGGTGGTCGCGACATATTCCATCGTCTTCGGCGAGCAGTATTCCTGCATCGAGAGCGTCGCCTTGGCGTTCACCGCGGCTTTCGCGTCTTCCAGCTTGGTGCCGCCCGCATACATGCGGTAATGCCCGTCCGAGGGGGTGTCGTAGACTTCCGACACGTCCGACAGGAAGGTGAAATCAACGCCCATCGTATCCAGCAGGCGCTTGATTTCGCGGTTGTTCGCCACGGCGTAACCGTCGAAGCCCGGGATGATGTTCAGGCTGTCATTCGCCACGCGCTCGGCGCCGGTCCAGAACAGCGACAGGATGCCTTTTTGCGTGTTGTCGTAGCCATCCACATGCGAGCCGACGAAGGCCGGGGTGTGGGCGAAGGGCACCGGGAAATCGACCGGGACGCTTTCGGCCTCTTTCGCCTTGATGATGAAGGAGCTGAGGTCGTCGCCGATGACTTCGGCCATGCAGGTGGTCGAAACGGCGATCATCTTCGGCTTGTAAAGCGCATAGGCGTTGGCCAGGCCCTCGACCATGTTGGTCAGACCGCCGAACACCGCCGCATCTTCGGTCATCGAGGACGAGACCGCCGCCGAGGGTTCCTTGAAGTGGCGCGACAGGTGCGAGCGGTAATAGGCCACGCAGCCTTGCGAGCCATGCACGAAGGGCAGGGTGCCTTCATAGCCCTGCGCGGCAAAGACGGCGCCGACGGGCTGGCAGGCTTTCGCCGGGTTGATGGTCAGGGCTTCGCGGGCGAGGTTCTTTTCGCGGTATTCCCAGGACGCCGTCCAGTCGCCGATCTGGGCGAGGGTTTCGGCGGAATGGCCGCATTCGAAGGTCGCCTTCTTGTTGGCGAGCATCTCTTTGTATTCAGGCTCGAAGAACAGTTTCGAGTGGTCGAGCACCTTGTCAGCCGACTGGGGCATGGGTCAATTCCTTGTCAAAGGCCGTCCGCATTCCGGGACGCACCGACGGGGGGAAGGGAGGGTGGGGGCGGCAGCACCGCCCCCCTTTGGCTCACTCGGCGGCGATGGGGGCTTTTTCCCAGGGCGCGTCGAACAGGCCCCAGACGGGGTTGTTGATCGCCATGTCCATGTCGCGCGCGAAGATCGCGAAGCCGTCGTAGCCGTGATAGGGGCCCGAGTAGTCCCAGCTGTGCATCTGACGGAACGGAATGCCCATCTTCTGCACCGGATACTTCTCCTTGATGCCCGAGCCGACAAGATCGGGGCGGATCTTCTCGATGAACTTCTCCAGCTCGTAGCCGGTGACGTCATCATAGATCAGCGTGCCTTCCTTGACGTAATGGCCGGTGCGCTTGTAGTCGTCGTTATGGGCGAATTCGTAGCCCGTCCCGGCGATCACCATGCCCAGATCGTCATAGGCGGTGACGACGTGGCGCGGACGCAGACCGCCGACGTAAAGCATCACCGACTTGCCTTCGAGCCGCGGCTTGTATTTCGCCAGAATGCCATCGACCAGCGGACGATATTTGGCGATGACCTTTTCGACATTCGCCTGGATCGTTTCGTCGAACTTGGCGCCGATGGCGCGCAGGCTGGCTTCGATCTGCGTCGGGCCGAAGAAGTTGTATTCCATCCAGCCGATCGAATACTTCTCTTCCATGTAGCGGCAGATGTAGTTCATCGAGCGGTAGCAGTGGATCAGGTTCAGCTTCGCCTTCGGCGCCCGTTCCATTTCCGCCAGCGTCGCATCGCCCGACCAGCAGCCGATCACGTTCAGACCGATTTCTTCCAGCAGGATGCGCGAGGCCCAGGCGTCGCCACCGATGTTGTAGTCGCCGATGATGTTGACATCATAGGGGCCGGGCTCGAAGGCCTTGGTCGCTTCCGACTCGGGCTGCTCGAAGATCCAGTCGCGCACGGCGTCGTTGGCGATGTGGTGGCCCAGCGACTGGGAAACCCCACGGAAACCTTCGCAACGCACCGGAACGATGGTCTTGTTGATTTCCTTGTTCTTTTTCTTCGAAACGGCCTCGATGTCGTCGCCGATCAGACCGATCGGGCATTCCGACTGGATCGTGATCCCTTTCGACAGCGGGAACAGTTCGTTGATCTCGTCGATCGTCTTTTCCAGCTTCTTGTCGCCGCCGAAGACGATGTCCTTTTCCTGGAAATCGGTGGTGAACTGCATCGTCACGAAGCTGTCCACGCCGGTTTTCCCGGTGTAGTAGTTGCGGCGCTGGCTCCACGAATAGTGGCCGCAGCCGACCGGGCCGTGGCTGATGTGGACCATGTCCTTGATCGGACCCCAGACCACCCCTTTCGAGCCGGCATAGGCGCAGCCGCGGATCGTCATCACGCCCGGGACGGATTTGATGTTCGATTTCACCGTGTCGCATTTCGACGCGATGCCGGTGACGGCGTCGGCGTCTTCGCTGGTCGCACCGGCCACCGACAGGTGCTTGGCGCGTTTCTTCTGAGCTTTCGCCGGATAGGCTTCGAGAACTTCCGCAATCAGGTTCTCGAGGTCTTCCGGGCCGCCCGCGTGATCTTTGGCCATTCTTTTGGCTCCCTCACTTCAGGTTTCGAAAAGGTGGGCAGGCTGCCCACCTGAACTGTCAGGCCTCAGGCCTTCATCGCGGCTTCCATCTCGGCGATCTGCTTTTCGCGATCTTCTTCCGATTGCATGATGCCGAAATCCATCAGCATCTCTTCCAGCTCTTCCATCGTGATCGGGGTCGGGATGACGCCCTTGCCCGAGTTCTCGTGGATCTTGCGGGCCAGTTCGCGGTATTCCTGCGCCTGGCTGCAGTTCGGATCGTATTGGATCACGGTTTCACGACGCAGTTCGGCATGTTGCACGACGTTGTTGCGCGGCACGAAGTGGATCATCTTGCAGCCGAGTTTGGCGGCCAGCGCTTCGGCCAGTTCCAGCTCGCGGTCGGTCTTGCGCTCGTTGCAGATCAGCCCGCCCAGACGCACGCCGCCCGAGTTCGCGTATTTCAGGATGCCCTTGGCGATGTTGTTGGCGGCGTAAAGCGCCATCATCTCGCCCGACATGACGATGTAGATTTCCTGCGCCTTGTTTTCACGGATCGGCATGGCGAAGCCGCCGCAGACCACGTCGCCCAGAACGTCGTAGGACACATAGTCCACATCGTCATAGGCGCCGTTTTCTTCCAGGAAGTTGATCGCGGTGATCACGCCGCGGCCGGCGCAGCCCACGCCCGGCTCCGGACCGCCAGCTTCGGTGCATTTGATGCCCTTGTAGCCGATCTTCACGACGTCTTCGACTTCCAGATCTTCGACCGAACCGGCTTCGGCGGCGAGGTGCAGCACGGTGTCCTGCAGCTTGGTGTTCAGGATCAGACGGGTGCTGTCAGCCTTGGGGTCGCAGCCGACGATGAGGATCTTCTGACCCATCTCGACCAGCGCGGCGAGGGTGTTCTGCGAGGTGGTCGACTTGCCGATACCACCTTTGCCGTAGAAGGCGATCTGACGGAGTTTGCCCATGTGTGGCTCCCTTGGGGGTTGGTGCTTCACGAATATCGAGACGGTTCCTGACCGGGCTCACAGTCTCTTCAGCATCCATCGTGCCAACCGGAGTTTTCGCAAATAATCGTTTTGAAACATGGCATTGCGGATTTTGTTCGAAATGGGACAAGCCCGACAAATTGTAGGGCCTCCGCTGTCGGGCGGGGTTTTGTCGGTGCAGCCTGTCGGTCGGGCATGAAAAAACCCCGCCAGAGCGGCGGGGTTTTCCGGTCTTTGGGCCGTTTCAGACCGAGCCGCCGGGGGTGCCGGTGAAATGCACCATCACGTCTTCATCGCGCGGGATGAACTGGCAGGCCAGACGGAAGCGCGGCGGCACGTCGCTGACTTCGGCCGCCTCGATCTCCTCGGGGGTGATCATCTGCAGCTCTTTCAGGCGCGCCTTTTCCTTCTCGGTCAGCATCATCGCCATCGCGGGCTTGTTGTCGAGATGGGTGACCTCGATCAGGCACGAGGCGCAATCGCCGTCGCCGCATTCGAACGGGATCGGAATCGCATGTTCCTTGGCCAGCGCCAGGATCGTCGCGGTGTTGCCCGCCACCGCATAGATGGTCTTGTCTTTCTTCATGATGGGCGAGGTGAAGGTGATATTCGGCATCGCAGTCCTCTTTTCTGTCGTTGAGGGAAAGGTCCCGAAAGCCGCGCAGCAAGGGCCATGCCAGCGCGCCGGGCGGGCTTGCCGGGGGGCGGGTCCGGGCTTAGCCTTGGCCCGGTTCCCCTTGCGCCAAAGCCCGATGCCCCCGCCCGCCCCTTCCTCCGACTGGATTTCCCGCCTGGAAGGCGGTCTGCGCCGCCGCTACGCCGCGGGCGAGACGATCGCGCGGCCCGATGCGCCCTCGGACCGGCTGATCCTGGTCGAAAGCGGCGCGGTGCGGTTGAGCCTGACCGGCGCCGGGCGCGAGGTGACCTTGGCGCAGCTGCGTCCGGGCGGGCTTTTCGTCACCCATACGCGGGTCTGGGTGGTGGCGGCCGAGCCCGCGCAGATCCGCAGCTGGCCGGTGGCCGAGATGCTCGATCTGGTGGCGCGCCATCCCGACATGGGCGTCGCCGCCTTTCGCGAGGTGGGGCAGATCCTGCGCGGGGCGCTCGATCTGATCGAGGATCTGGCCTTCCGCCCGGTCGAGGCGCGGCTGGCCCGCCATCTTCTGGCCGAGCGGCAGGCGCAGGGGGCCGACACGATCCGGCTGATCGGCCCGACCGAGGCGCTGGCGACGGCACTTGGCACGACGCGGCAGACGCTCTCGACGCTGATCAACCGGCTGATCCGCGCGGGCGTGCTGTCGCGGCCGGGGCGGCAGCTTCTGCATCTGCACGATCCGGGCCATCTGGCGCGGCTGGCCGAAGTGTCATCCGGCTGACAGAAATCCCCCGCCGCCCTGCCTATGAAACGACGAAAGCAGCCAGGGATTTCCGCCATGAACGACCAGACCCCCGACCGTTACGTGACTTTCATGGGCATCGCCTGCGACACCAATGCCGACCGGCTGTGCGAGATGCTGGCGGCGCGGATGGCGGGCAACGACTCGCGCTGGGTGGCCTATTTCGAGACCAAACTGGCCGAGAATGCGCGGATGGGCCTGGACCGGCTGCGTTTCATCGGTGCGCAGGTCAATGCGCTGATGACCTTCTTCGAAGAGGAGGAGGACGAGGAAGCGCTGGCGCTCTTGTGGCACATCGAGCACCATTGCCTGTGACCCTCCGCGCAAGTTCAAGACAAATGCCGCGGATTGGCCGCCCCGCCACCGCGGCGGCGATAAACGGTTGTTAAGACCTTTCGGGTGAAGTCGGGTCGCTGCCCCGGGGTTCGGGCAGCCGCTGGCGGGGGCCGGCGAAACCACTGGGGTGACTCGATGACAATCTTGAACTTCCGCCCGCGCGCTTGCGGGCGCTGCTTCCGTTCCATGCTGGGGGCCGGTCTGGCGCTGACGCTGGTGCTTGCCGCCGCCGCGCCGGGGCAGGCGAGCGGGCCGTTTCGTCACCGTCTCCTGAGCCCGGAGGTTCCGGCGGGGTCGGTGACGGGCTGGGTGCAGCGGCTGCGGCCCGAGGTGCTGCGGCGCGACGGCCCGCTGTGCGAAGCGCCGCGCCCCTCCGGGATCGGCCAATGCCTTGCGCCGCAGCCGGATGCGGCCGGAAAGGTCGCGCCGCCGCCGGTGTCGGCCCCGCCGCGGCCGGATCAGAACAGCAGCTTGTAACTGTTGCCCAGCGTGTCGGTGACGGTGCCGGTGCCGCTTTGCGTGCCCGAGCCCATGATGAAGCTGCCCTGCAGCCGGGTGCCGTCCTTGCAAACGGCATAGACCTCGCCGGTGTTGACGCCGCCGACATCGGCGGTGGAATTCTTGTAGCTGCCGCCCAGGTCCTTGAGCTTGAGCGACAGCCCGCGCTCCTGCGTCTGGACCCGCGGTTGCACGCTCGACCAGGTGCCGGTGCATTTGGTCTTGTTCGGCTTGGGCAGCTTGAAACGGATCTGCCCCGAGGTTTCGCTGTCCTCGGTGATCGCGATCGGAATCGCGATCGAGGGGTTCTGCTCGGCGATCGGTCCGCTCAGCGGATAAAGCCGGAACGAGCCGTCCGACCCGCAGGCCGACAGCGCAGTGACGGTGATCAGGGCAAGCGCAAGACGCGGGGTCAAGGGGTCTCTCCAGAGGCGGGCACCGGGCAGGTCGCGATGGCGCGGGGCACGCGCCCGCGCGTCATCGACCGCGGGCCTTAGAATGGATTTGACCGCCCCCGTCAACCTGGCATCTGCCGGGCAGGGGGGGCTTGGTCATCACACGTTGACGAGCGTGCCCAGTTCCACCACGCGCGAGGCCGGAATGCGGAAGTAATCCGACGACCGGGTGGCATTGCGGGCCAGATAGAAGAAGAACAGGCTTTGCCAGGCCGGCATCCGCCGCTGCCCCGACAGCTTGAGCGAGCGTTGCGACAGGATGAACGAGGTCGCCATGATGTCGAATTTCCAGCCCAGCTTGCGGCATTGTAACAGCGCCTTCGGCACGTCGGGTTCCTCGGCATAGCCGAAGCGCAGCTCGACCTTGCGGAAGCGCTCGTTCAGCTCTTCCATGTTCACCCGGTCTTCCGGGGCGACGCGCGGCACATCCTCGGTGACGATGGTCAGGATCACGATATGCTCGTGCAGCGCCTTGAAATGCTTGAGGCTGTGCAGCATCGCGGCGGGCACCATGTCGGGCGTGCCGGTCATGTAGATCGCCGTTCCCGGCACGTTCGAGATCGACTTCGAATCCATCTGCCGGAAGATCATGTCGAGCGGCACGTCGTTTTCGCGCTCGAGCTTGAGGATGATCGCCGCGCCGCGCCGCCAGGTCCACATCAGGAGGATCATTCCCCCGGCAATCGCCAGCGAGACATAGCCGCCCGAGAAGATCTTCATCGAATTGGCGCCGAAGAACACCAGATCCAGCGCGAGGAAAGGCACCATCAGGCCGACGGCCAGCACCACCGGCAGCTTCCAGAGCTTGTGCGCCACCACCATCACCAGGATCGAGGTGATGCACATCTCGCCGGTGACGGAGATCCCATAGGCCGCCGCCAGCGCCGAGGAGGAGCCGAAGACCACGATCAGCATCAGAACACCCAGCATCAGCCAGAAGTTCACCTCGGGCATGTAGATCTGGCCCTGCTGCGTTTCCGAAGTCTGCCGGATCCGCAGCCGCGGAATGAGCCGCAGCTGCACCCCCTGTTGCGTCAGCGAATAGGCGCCCGAAATCACCGCCTGGCTGGCGATGACGGTGGCGGCCGCGGCCAGCACGATCATCGGCAGCACCGCCCATTCGGGGTAAAGCCGGAAGAACGGGCTTTCGATCGCGCCCGGATTGCTCAGCAAAAGCGCGCCCTGACCGTAATAGTTCAGCAGCAAGGACGGCATCACCACCGCCAGCCAGGACACCCGGATCGGCGTGCGGCCGAAATGGCCAAGGTCTGCATAAAGCGCCTCGGCCCCGGTGACGGCCAGGAAGGCGGCGCCCAGAATCGCGATGCCCAGCATCCCGTTCGACATCACCAGTTCGGCCGCGCGCATCGGGTTGAGCGCCTCGAGCACCACCGGCGCCTGGATCAGGTTCATGGCCCCGCCCACCGCCAGCGCGGTGAACCAGACCATCATCACCGGGCCGAAGAATTTCGCCACGGCCGAGGTGCCCCGGCTTTGAAACAGGAACAGGAACAGGATGATGATCACGGCAAGCGGGATCACGAAGGGCTCGAAGGCCGGGGTGACGAGCTTCAGCCCCTCGATCGCGGACAGAACCGAGATCGCGGGCGTCACCGCGGCATCGCCGTAAAACAGCCCCGCCCCCAGCATGCCCAGCGCCAGAACGATCGGCGTCGGCCGCCCCATCGCGCGCTGCACCAGCGCCAGAAGCGAAAAGGTCCCACCCTCGCCGTCATTGTCGGCCAGCATCAGGATGATGACATATTTGATCGTGACGACGATGATCAGCGCCCAGGTGATCACCGAGAGCACACCCAGGATGTGTTCGGGATCGGCGCCGCCGCCATGCGCGCCCGCCGCCACCATCGCTTCACGATAGGCGTAAAGCGGCGAGGTGCCGATATCGCCATAGACGACACCGATCGCGGCCAGAGAGGTGAGAGCAAGCCCGCCCTTGCGGTGGGTGTGATCTCCCGGCTCGGGGATCTCGGATTCGGTTTTGGTCATGCAGGTGTGACTCTGGTCACCGGAACGTGATCTCCGGCCATGGCTTCTTAACGATCTGCGGCGGGAACCGCCACCGGATTCGTACCTGCCCCGACATCGCCCGAAAACCGGCCCGCAAGAAAATGGAAAAAATGTCGCACCCGGGGGGTTGAACTTCTTCTTGCCGTGACCAAGATATGGGGAGCGGGCCGGGCCCCTCTGGCGTCGGAAGTTCCTCCAAGCTTCCACGTGATGTCGGACCGCATCGACACCCGCTCGATGGTCGCGCCCGGCAGATGGTCTGTCGTCAGCCGGGCGACCAGACGGCGGAAATCTGACAAGAGGTCGCCCCCGTGGAACTGCTTATTCTTTCCTTTCTTGGCCAGCCGCTGTGGATGTGGCTGGTTTTCATCAGTCTGGTCCTGACCCTTCTCGCGCTTGATCTGGGCGTGTTGAACAAGGACGATCATGAAATCGGCATCGCCGAAAGCCTGCGGCTTTCCGCGATGTATATCGCGCTCGGGCTCGGGTTTGCGGGCTTTGTCTGGTGGCAGATGGATGCCACCGCCACCGCGCAATATCTGACCGCCTTCGTCGTCGAGAAATCGCTGTCCATCGACAACATCTTCGTCATCGCGCTGATCTTCGGCTTCTTTTCCGTGCCGCGGCAATATCAGCGCCGGGTGCTGTTCTGGGGCATCCTGGGCGTGATCGTGCTGCGCGGGCTGATGATCGGCCTTGGCGCGACGCTGGTCGCCGAATACCACTGGGTGCTTTACATCTTTGCGGCATTCCTGATCCTGACCGGCATCAAGATGCTGTTTTCGGCCGACAAAGAGCATGAGATCACCGAAAACGGCCTGATCCGCTTCCTGCGCCGCCATCTGCGCGTGACCGACAAGCCGCATGGCCATGCCTTCTTCGTGACCGAACCCGACACGAAGACCGGCCGCCTTGTCCGCCGCGCCACGCCGCTCTTACTGGCGCTGGTGATGATCGAACTGGCCGATCTCGTCTTTGCCGTCGACTCGGTGCCTGCGGTCTTCACCATCACCACCGATCCCTACATCGTCTACACCTCGAACATCTTCGCGATCCTCGGCCTGCGGGCGCTTTACTTCGCGCTCTCCGCGATCCTCGCCCGCTTCGCCTATCTGAAATACGCGCTCTCGGTGCTTCTGGTGTTCATCGGCTCCAAGGTCTTCGTGGCCGAGGCGATGGATTGGGAAAAATTCCCTCCGGCCTGGTCGCTTGGCATCACCTTTGCCATCCTGGCCGCGGGTATCCTTTTCTCGCTGTGGAAGACGGGCACAGCGAGAGGGCCGGCTCATCCGGCTGAGTGAAGACGTCCCCGTCAATCCTCCAAACTGCGAACGCGATGCCCCGATCCTCCGGTCGGGGCATCGCACTTTCGGGGCCATCCGTCGCCTTGATCCGCCCGGGCTTTGCCGCACATAGAGACATGTCAGTTTCTCCGAGGTTCCCGTTGCGCCATCCCCGCCGCCATCTTGCCACCTTCGCCCTTGCCCTTGTGCTGATCCTGACCTCGGTCTTCATGCTCGAACGCGACCGGGCGGGGCTGAGGATCAGCGATTTCACCGTCGGCGCAACCCCGGTGACGCTTTACGAACAGCCCGGCGCCACCGGCCCCGCCGTGGTCATCGCGCATGGTTTCGCCGGGTCGCGGCAGATCATGCAGGCCTATTCGTTGCGGCTGGCGCAGGCGGGCTATCGGGTGCTGGCCTTCGACAGCGAGGGTCACGGCCGCAATCCGCAGCCGATGCGGGGCGACGTGACGAAGATCGACGGCACGACGGTCTTTCTGGTGGCCGAGGTGCGCCGCGTGATCGCCGCCGCCCGCGCCCTGCCCGGGGTGACCGGCGTCTCGCTTCTGGGGCACTCGATGGCGACCGACATTCTGGTGCGCGCCGCCCATCAGGAGGCCGAGGCGGGCGCCGCGGTCGAGGCCGTGGTGGCGATCTCGATGTTCTCGCAGGCGGTCACCGCGACCGAGCCGCCCCGGCTTCTGGTGATTTCCGGCGAATGGGAGGGCGGCCTGCGCGGCTTTGCGCTTGAGTACCTGCATCAGGTCGATCCGGCAAAGGGCGAGGGCGAGCTGGCCACCGCCGGGCCGGTCGCGCGGATGGCGGTCGTGGCCCCGCATGTCGAACATGTGGGCGTGCTTTACAGCCCGACCGCGGTCGTGGCGGCGCGGGATTGGCTGGATGCCACCTATGCCCGGGTTTCGGGGGGCGCGGTCTCGTCGATGGGGCTCTGGATTCTGGTGCTGCTCGTGGGCCTTGTGCTGGCGGTGCATCCGCTGGCGGCGCTGCAGCCCAAGCGCGCAGATCCGGCGCCGGTGCCGGTCGGGCGGTTCCTGCTGGCGTCGATCCTGCCCGCGCTGATCGTGCCGGTGGTGCTGACGCGGTTTCGCATCGACTTCCTGCCGGTGCTGGTCGCCGATTACCTGATGGTGCATCTGGCCTGTTACGGGCTTTTGCAGATCACGCTTTTGCGCGGCTGGGGCAGCTTGCGGGCGGGGCTTTCGGCGGTGCCGGTGGGGCTTTTCCTGATCTGGGGCCTCGGCGCCTTTGGCCTGGCGCTGGATCGGTATGCGGCGAGCTACTGGCCCTCGCCCGAGCGTCTGGTGCTGATCGCGGTTCTGGCCTTTGGCACCGTGCCCGCGCTGATCGCCGATGCGCAGCTGACCGAGGCCGGTCATGCGCGGCTGTGGCGCCGCGTTGTCGGGCGGGGGCTCCTGTTCGGCTCGTTCGCCCTTGCCGCGGCGCTCGATTTCGACCGGCTGATGTTCCTTTTGATCGCGCTGCCGCTGTTGCTGCTCTTTTTCTCGGTCCATGGGCTGATGGGCCGCTGGATCGCGCGGCGCTCCGGCGCCACCGTGGCGGGGCTGGGGCTGGGGTTGTGCCTTGCCTGGGTGCTGGGCGTCTGCTTCCCGCTTTTCAGCCCGTGACGGGCGGCGGCGCGTTCAGCGCAGCGCCGCCTCGATGTTGCCGCCGTCCACCGTCATCACATGCGCCGTCGTGCGCTCGGCCCGGGCCAGCGCCACGAAGGCCTCGGCCACATGGCGGGCCTCGACCTCGGCCTTGAGCAGGTTGCCCGCCATATAGGTCCCCGCGTCGATCCCCCGCGCCGAGGACCGCGCCGCGATCATCTCGGGCGTCAGCAGCCCCGAGCGGATGCGGTCGGCATTGATCCCGTTGACCCGGATGCCTTCGGGGCCAAGCTCCAGCGCCAGTTGCCGCAACAGGAAGAAGCTGGTGGCTTTCGGCAGACCGTAAGCCGCAAAGCCCTTGCCCGGGTTGACTGCCTGTTTCGACACGTTGAACAGGATCTGCCCCGGCTCGGCGCCGCGGGTGCCGCGCCCCGCCGCCTGCGCCCGGTAAAGCGCGATGGCGGCTTGCGAAAACGCCAGATGCGAGAAGAAGTTCAGCTCGAAACTGCCGCGCAGGACCTGTTCATCGAGCGTCGCGATATCGCCGGTGATCGCCGCCCCGGCGTTCGAGACAAGGATATCCAGCCCGCCAAACCGCGCCGCACAGGCCGCCACCACCGCCGCCGCCGCGCCCGGTTGGGTGATGTCGCAGCCATGCCCGGCGTGATCGCGGCCAAGCCCGGCCACGGCCTTTTCCAGCGCCGCGCCGGGACGATCGACGATGAAGATCGAGGCGCCAAGGGCCGCGAAAGCCTCGGCCGTGGCCAGACCGATGGCGCCCGCGCCGCCCGTCACCAAGACCACCCGGCCCTGAAGCGCAGGCGCCTTTGCCGTGCCCAGCTTCGCCAGTTCCAGCGGCCAATATTCCATGTCGAAGAGGTCGGCGTCGGAAATCGAGCGGAACCCGCCCGCCACCAGACCATCCGCCTTCACCCGCGCGGATTGGCTGCCGATATCGGCCGCGATCCGCGCGGCCTTCGCATCGGCGCCCGCACCGACCGCGCCGATGCCTTCGAGCCAGATCAGCCCCGGCATCGGCGTGAGCATTTCCACCGGGCCGCCGAACCGCGCCTTGTTGGCGTCGAAATAGGCGCGGTAGCGGGTGACGTAATCGCTCACCGCCGCGCGCATGCCCTCGGGCGTTTGCGCATCGCGGCGCAGCATCAGAACCTCGCCCTTGGTGCGGATGACGTGATCGGGCGTCACCACCCCGGCTTTCGCCAGATCCTCCAGATCGGGGCGGGACACAAAGGCCCGCGTCGCGTCATCGGCGCGCAGATCAAGGACCGGAAGCGCGGCTTCCTCGGGCAGCGCCGCGGCGAGCGCGCCGCGCAGGCCCGCCAGCACCGGGGCGACCTCGGCCACGGGCAGCGCAGCCGCCGGAACCAGCGGCGCGGGGCGACGGTCGGCCAACCAGGCCTCGACCGTGTTCGCATGCTCGATCACCTTGAAATAGCTGGATTTCGCATCCGGCCCCCAGGTGAAATGGCCGTGGTTCTTCAACAGCAGCGCCTCGACGCCCGGGTTCGCCTCGTAGGTGGCCAGCCCCGCCTTGGCCAGACCGAAGCCCGGCTTGACGAAGGGCACGAGCGCGATCTTGTCGCCGAACAGTTCCCGCAGCGCCGCCTCGGCCTCGGGCAGGTTCGCCAGCACCAGAAACGGCGTCGCATGGGTGTGATCGACAAACTTATGCGGCAGGAAAGCGTGCAGCAGCATCTCGACCGAGGGGTTCGGCGCGGACGGGTCGAGCAGGTTCAGCCGCTGCAGCTTCACCAGCACCTCATCGGCCACCGCGTCGAGGGCCTTCAGCCGCAGCATCGGATCGAGCCGCACCGCCGGCATGCCGGCCGCGTCGATCGTCGCCAGATCATGGCCCGAACCCTTGACATGCAGGACCGAAACCGTCTCGCCGAACAGATCGACCGCCTCGGTCTTCAAGGAGGTATTGCCGCCCCCGTGCAGCACCAGCTCCGGGTCCGACCCGATCAGCCGCGAAGAATAAATCCGCAGCCCCAGATCATCGCCCGCCGCCGCGGCGGCCTCGTCACTCCAGAGATTGCGGATCATCGGTGTCTCCTTTTCCTCACGGGCGCTGGATTTCCTTACTTTTGTCACCTATTTTTGTCAAACGGCGAAACCCGGAGGGCAAGATGGCGGGCACGACACGGAAGCGATCTCTGGGGCGGCCGCTGGGCCGGATCAGCGGCGAGAATGCGGTGATCGAGGTGGCGTGGATGTATTACCACGATGGCCGCAACCAGCAGGATATCGCCGAGGCTCTGGGGATTTCGCGCGCGACGGTGGTGAACTACCTGCAGGAGGCGCGCGAAACCGGGCTCATTCGCATCACCTTGGCCGCGCCCGCCTTTACCGCGCATCGGCTGTCGCTGGAACTTTGCGCGGCCTTCGGTCTGGCCGAGGCTTTCGTGGTGCCCGATGACGGGCTGGAGGCTGACGCCGCCTTTGCCCGGGTGGTGCGCGGCGCGGCGCTGTGGCTGCCCGATCTGCTGGCGCCGGGCGACCGGCTGGGCGTGGCCTGGGGCCGCACCGTCTATGATCTGGCCGAGCAGGTCGAAAGCCGCGAGATCGCGGATCTGACAGTGTTGCAGCTGGTGGGCTCGATGGCGACGCCCTATGGCTTCACCGCCGAGGCCTGCTCGACCCGGCTGGCGCAAAGGCTGGGGGCGCGCTGTCTGAACCTGCATGCGCCCGCGGTGCTGAGCCGGGTGGCGCTGGCCGAGGAATTGCGCGCCGAGCCGATCCTGCGCGCGCAGCTTCAGGCGCTGCAGGGGGTGAACAAGCTTCTCTTTTCCGTCGGCACGGTGAGCGAGAACAGCCATGTCGTCAGTTCCGGTCTGGCAACGCCCGAGGAGCTGGCCGCCCATGTCGCGCGCGGCGCGGCGGGGGTGATCTGCGGGCGGTTTGTCGATGCGATGGGGCGGCAGATGCCGGGCGAGACCGAGGCGCGGATGATCGGCATCGACCTGCCGCGGCTTGTCGGGCTTGACATGGGGCTTTTGGTGACGCCGGGGCTCGACAAGGTGGTGCCCAGCCTTGCGGCGATCCGCGGCGGCTATGTCACGCATCTGGCGACTTCGACCCGGGTGGCCGAGGCGCTGCTGGCGGCGGCTTGAAAGCTCAGGTCGGCGGGCTCAGGTCGCGATCAGAAGTTCGATGCCGCGGGCCTCGAATTCCTTGGCGTCCTTGTCGGAAATGCCGTCATCGGTGATGAAGGCATGGATCACCGCCAGCGAGCCCAGCCGGGTGAAGGAGCTTTTGTTGATCTTGGTGCTGTCGGCGACCAGATACACACGGGACGCCGCGCGGATCATCGCTTCCTTCAGTTGCAGATCGGCGAAGCTGGGGTAAGTCAGCCCGGCATCCAGCGCCACGCCTGCGGTGGCCAGAAACAGCTTTCCGGCAAAGATGTTGCGGAAGTAATCGACCGATTTGTCGCCCGAGAGCGACAGGGTGGGCGCCTTGAACTGCCCGCCCGGCATGTGCACCGCCGTCCCCGGCACCGAGCCGAGGATGATCGCGATGTTCAGCGCATTGGTGATCACCGTCAGGTTGCGCCGGGTGACCAGCCGCGTCGCCACCTCGGTTGTGGTCGTGCCCGCATCCAGAATGATCGTCTCGCCGTCGCTGACGAGCGAGGCGGCCAAGGCCCCGATCCGCCGCTTCTTGTCCATGTTGTCCTGATGATGCAGCACCAGCCCCTCGGCCCGCGAGGAGGGGGCGTTCAGAAACGCCCCGCCATGTTCGCGGGTGATGAAGCCCTCGGATTCGAGCTTTTCCAGATCCTGCCGGATCGTCGCTTCCGAGACCTGAAAGGCCACCGCCAGATCGCGCACCCGCGCCGAGCCCTCTTCCTCGATCCATTCCAGGATGCGACGCCGCCGCGGTTCGGACAGAAGACCGGCCTTGCTGTCGTCGCGGATCGGAACGGGTTTCGTGGACACGGGATTCGCCTATCGGTTGCGGGTCAGGGGAACGTCAGGGATGCCTTGGACCTCCTTAGGGGCGGGGGCAGGGCCGGTCAACGGCCCATTCGTCACCGGCCCAGCGCCGCCTCCTGCTGCAGCGCCACACGGGCCTGCAGCCGACTTTGCGCCTGGTCGATGACGACAGCGGCGACGATCACCAGACCCTTGATCACGGTTTGCCAGAACGAGGACACGCTCATCATCACAAGCCCATCCGACAGGATCGAGATCACGAAGGCGCCGACGATGGTGCCGCCGATCTTGCCGCGCCCGCCCGAAAGCGAGGTGCCGCCCAGAACCGCTGCCGCGATGGCGTTCAGTTCAAACGTCTCGCCCGTC
Organism: Rhodobacter capsulatus; assembly: GCF_052363185.1. Classification (GTDB taxonomy): domain Bacteria; phylum Pseudomonadota; class Alphaproteobacteria; order Rhodobacterales; family Rhodobacteraceae; genus Rhodobacter; species Rhodobacter capsulatus_E. The sequence goes on from NZ_CP198955.1 coordinate 621,342, forward strand.
GCCGGATGGGCGGCTTGCAGTTGCGAGGCGATGATCAGCCCGACGATGGCGGCGCAAAAGCCCGAGAACATGTAGACGAAAAGCTTGACCCGGTTGACCTTGACGCCCGAGAGCGCCGCCCCGCGTTCATTGCCGCCTACCGCGTAGATATGACGGCCCAAGGGCGTGCGCTTGGCGATATAGGCGGCCACAAGCCCCACCGCGATCAGCATCCAGATCTGCACCGGCAGGCCGAGAAAATCGCCCGCGCCGATCGCCGGGAAACTGTCCGAGCCATAGTCCGGATTGCCCGAGAGGTTCGGGAAGGTCCGCCCGCCCGAAGACAGAAGCGCCGCGCCGCGGGCGATGTAGAGCGTACCCAGCGTCGCGATGAAGGGGGCGACGTTCAGCTTGGTGATCAGCACCCCGTTGATGAACCCGACGAAAATCCCGACGCACATCACCAGAAGGGCAATTTCGATGGTGTTGAAGTGCATCGTGCCCATGGCACCAAGGTCGATGCCGTAAAGGATCAGCCAGCCCGAGACCATGGCGCAAAGCCCCACGGTCGAGCCCACCGAGAGGTCGATGCCGCCGGTGATGATGACAAAGGTCATGCCGATGGCCAGATAGGCGGTCAGCGCGGCATGTTTCGCCACGATCACGCTGTTGGCGACCGACAGGAAATTCGGCGCCATCAGGGCGAAGAAGCCGAAGACAAGGATCAGCGCCAGATAGGTCCGGGCCTGCAAAAGCGTGAGCAGCAGCGAAGATCCTTGCGCTTGCTTGGGGGCGGGGGCGGCACTCATGCGGCGATGTCCTTCGAATTTTGCGCGTTGGGCGTGGTGGCCGAGATCACCTTCGCGGCTTCGGTGCCGGAGGGGAACTCGCCGGTGACGCGGCCTTGCGCCATGACGATGATGCGGTCGGAAAGGGCCAGGACCTCGTCGAGATCCGAGGTCACGAAGAGAATGCCCAGACCCTCGGCGGCCAGACGGCGCATGGTGCGGAAGACCTCGGCCTTGGCGCCGATGTCGATCCCGCGACTGGGCTCGTCCATCAGCAGCACCTTCGGCCCGGTCATCAGCGCCTTGCCGATCACCACCTTTTGCTGGTTGCCGCCCGAGAGCGACGAGACCGGGTTTTCCGGGCTCGCCACCTTGATCGTGAGCCGCTTGATGAACTCAAGCGCGGTCTGCGCCTCGCGTTTCAGGTCCAGATCGAAGAGCCGGGTGAAGCTGGGCAGCGACGACAGCGTCAGGTTTTCCCGGATCGCCATGATCTGGATCAGCCCGTCGCGCTTGCGGTCTTCGGGGATCAGCGCGATGCCGCGGGCGATCCGGCCGGGCACGTCGCGCTCGGTGAGCGGCTTGCCCTCGACCCAGAACTTGCCGCCCGAATGCGGGTGCTGCGCCATCACGCATTCCAGAAATTCCGACCGGCCCGCGCCCATCAGCCCGTAAAGCCCGACGATCTCGCCCGCGCGAATGGACAGCGAGACGTGATCGACGGTGAAGCCACCGCCCATGCGGGGCAGGGTGATGTTTTCGGCGCGAAAGATCTCGGGGCCGAAACTGGCGACTTCGGAACGGCCGTATTCCTTGGAACTCGACCCGATCATCGCCTGCACGATCCACGGAATGTCGACGCCTTCCATGCTGCGCGCGCCGGTGATGGTGCCATCGCGCAGGACGGTGATGTAATCGCCGACGCGGATCAGCTCTTCGAGCCGGTGGGAGATATAGACGATGCCGACGCCCTGCGCCTTCAGTTCGGCGATGACGCGGAACAGCACCTCGACCTCGGCCGCCGACAGCGCCGAGGTGGGTTCGTCGAGGATCAGGATGCGGGCGTTCTGTGCCAGCGCCTTGGCGATTTCCACGATCTGCTGTTGCCCGATGCGCAGGTTGCCCAAGGGCGTCTCGGGGTGGATGTTCTGTTCAAGCCGCTCCATCAGCACCCGCGTCGCGCGCCGATGCGCCTCCACGTCGATGTCGATCCCGCCGCGGGTGGTTTCATGGCCGATGAAGATGTTTTCCGCCACTGTCAGGTTCGGAAACAGGTTCAGCTCCTGAAACACGATGCCGATCCCCGCCGCCACCGCATCGGCTTTGGTGCGAAAGCGCATCTCGCGCCCGTCCATGGTGATCGTGCCTTCGGTCATGTCCTCGACCCCGGCGATCAGCTTCATCAGCGTCGATTTGCCGGCGCCGTTTTCGCCCACCAGCACATTCACCGCGCCCATGCGCAGATCGAAATCCACGCCCTTGAGCGCGCGGGTGCCGGGGTAAACCTTGACGCCGCCGCGCATCTTCAGTCCGATCGGATGCTGTTCCGTCATGGCAGCACCGTCAGCGCGGTGGGGGTGACCAGCCATTTGTCGGTGGCGGTGCGCAAGGACAAGACGCCGGTAAAGGCGACGGTCTTGCCGGTCGGGTCTTCGGCGGGCACGGTCAGCCCCGCCGCGGCGCGGTCGTTCAGCGCCCGGCCCAGCTTGCCGAATTCCATCTGGTCGCGGAAGGCGGTGAAATCATAAATCTTCGGCGCCACATCGCGCAGGGCATTGCCCTTGATCACCGGGCCCAGCTGCAACGTCAGATCGGCCGCGCCGTCGCCATCGGTATCGAGTTCAAGCAGCCGCGCCCGCGAGGCCAGCTCGGCCTTGATCACCTTGCCCTGATCGCGCAGCGCAAAATTCCAGGGCGAGCCGGTGCCCGCGCCGCGTGCGCCATGGGCGGCACCGGCGGCATCCAGCCCGGCGGTCAGCCGGGCGCGCAGATCGGCCACGGTCTGCGCCTGCGCCGCGATCTGCGGCAACAGCTGGCTGTCATAGCTTTCGGCCAGAAGGTTGGCGATGCGCGCATCGTCGCCGCTGGCATCGGCCGCGGGGGCGGCGTCGGTCTCGGCCGTTTTCGGCACGATCTTGCAGCCCGAAAGCGCCAGGGCCGAAGCCAGGCACAGGGCCGTCAACATAAAGGATTTCATCGCCGTGGATCCCTGAGACTCCGGCGCGCCGAGGGATATCGGCGCGCCGGGAAGGTGATGCGGTCAGTTCGACAGCGCGAAGGTTTCAAGCTTCGCCGCATTGTCGGCGTTGATCAGTTCGCAATCCATCAGCTGCTTTTCGTCAACGCCGGTCGAGCCGGTTTTCAGATATTTGTCGGCCTGTTCGACCGCCATCTGCGCCTGCGCATAGGCCGGTTGCAGCACCGTGGCCTTGATCCCGCCCTTGAGGATCGAGTCGCGCACGTCGTTCGACCCGTCAAAGCCGACCACGACCACATCGGTCCGCCCCGCGGCTTCCAGCGCGGCCCAGGCGCCCATCGCCATCGTGTCGTTGCCCGAGATCACGCCCTTGATTTCCGGATGCGCCTGCAGCATCGATTCCATCACGGTGTAGGCTTCGGTCTGCGACCAGTTCGCGGTCTGGCTCGCCACCAGTTTCAGGTCCGGATACTGGTCGATGATGTCGTGATAGCCCTGCGAGCGGATCCCCGCATTGGTGTCGGATTCCTTGCCCAGAAGCTCGGCATATTCGCCCTTTTCGCCCATCAGCTTGACGAATTCCTCGCCGCCCAGCTGCGCGCCCTGATAGTTGTTCGACACGATCTGGCTGACCGCGATCCCCGAGGCGGTGATTTCGCGGTCGATCAGGAACGAGGGGATGCCCGCATCCTTGGCCTTTTGCACCGCGGCAACGGTCGCATCGGCACCGGCATTGTCGAGGATGATCGCCTTGACGCCCGCGGCGATGGCGCTGTCAAAGAGTTCCGATTGCTTGTTGGCGTCGTCGTCATGCACCAGAACCATGGTGTCATAGCCCAGTTCCTTGGCCTTGGCCGCCGCCCCGTCGGCTTCGGCCTTGAAGAACGGGTTGTCGTGGCTGGGCGTGATGATGGCGATCGTATCCGCCGCGGCCGCAAAGGCGGGCATCATCCCGGACATGGCGACGGCAAAAACCGACACCAGAAGGCGTCTCTTCACGTTCATGGGTATCCTCCGTTGTCGCGCGCCCCCCGACCGGGGGCGACTCCCCGGCTGTGATCCTGCGCCCGGGCTTCGATTGCCGTCAAGTATTTTCGTTTCGCTTTCGATTATTTCGTTTGCCTGCGTTCCAATCACATTCTTGGCCCTGAATGTTTGCGACCATTGCGGCATCGCGGCGCGGTTTTCTGCAAATGCACAAGAAACTCAGCGGGTTGGAATGTTTCTCTTTGGCGCATCCCGGGGATTGCGTCAAAGCGGCGACTCGTATTAAAACGAAGCAATCGAAAGTAATCGAAAGCAACCCGCGGGGCGTGCAGGTCGGGCGCAGCGGGGCAGCGAATGTCGGGAGGAGAGACATGAGCCAGCATATCCACCGCAAGGTCACGCTGGGCGTGGTGATCGGCAGCCGCGCCTTTTTCAGCCCCGCGCCCTGCAAGGATGCGCGCGACGAGGTGCTGGCGCAGCTGGCCCGGCTGGGCGTCAACGCGGTGATCCTGCCCTATGAGGCGACGGCGAATGGCGCGGTGCAGTCGATTGCCGATGCCGAGCTTTATGCGAAACATTTCAAGGCGCATCGCGACGAGATCGACGGTCTGGTGATCTGCCTGCCGAATTTCGGCGATGAAATCGCCATCGCCGAACTGGTCAACCGCGCGAAGCTGAATGTGCCGATCCTGCTGCAGGCGTCGAACGACGAGATTGGCAAGGTCGATGTGCATTCGCGCCGCGACGCCTTTTGCGGCAAGTTCTCGGTCGCCAACAATTTCTGGCAATACGGTGTGCCCTTCACCGAAACCACCACGCATACTTGCGACACCTGGGGCGAGGAATTCGGCGCTGACCTTGAGCGCTTCGCCCGCATCTGCCGCACCGTGCGGGGGCTGCGCAACGCCCGCATCGGCGCCATCGGCGCGCGGACAAGCCCGTTCCAGACCATGCGCTTTTCCGAAAAGCTCTTGCAGGCGAGCGGCATGACCGTGGTCACCGCCGATCTGTCGGAGCTTTTGCAACAGGCGGGCGCGATTGACGACGCAGACCCGGATCTGGCGGCGAAGATGGTCAAGCTGAAGGCCTATGGCAAGATCCCGGCGCATATCCAGCCCGGGCAGATCCTGAAGCAGGCGAAATGGACCCTCGCGGTCAATCGCTGGATTGAAGAGAACGGCTGCGATGCCTCGGCCATTCAATGCTGGCGGTCTTTGCAGGACAATTTCGGCTGCGCCACCTGTGTGACGATGTCGATGATGGGCGAGGAGCTGATGCCCTCGGCCTGCGAGGTGGACGTGATCGGCGCGGTCTCGATGTATGCCCTTGCCTTGGCTTCGGGCCAGCCTTCGGCGCTGCTCGATTGGAACAACAACTACGGCGGCGAGCCCGACAAATGCGTCTGCACCCATTGCGGCAACTATCCGAAGAGCTTCATCGGGGATGTGCCGGAAATCGGCGAGCTTGACGTTCTGGGCGAGACCATCGGGCGGTCGAAATGCTTCGGTGCGGTCAAGGGCAAGGTGAAGGCCGGTCCGATGACCTATTTCCGGCTCTCGACCGATGACCGCAACGGCACGATGAAATGCTATCTGGGGCAGGGGGATTTCACCGATGACCCGTTCGGGATGGATGGCGGCATCGCCGTCGCCCATGTGCCCCATCTGCGCAAGCTGATGAAATTCGTCAGCCACAACGGCTTTGAACACCACGTTGCAATGGTGCGCGGCCATGTGGCCGATGTGCTGAACGAGGCCGTGGTCCGCTACCTTGGCTGGCCGATCTACCACCACGGGGGCGAACCCGAGCCGCAGCTCTTCACCCCCCACCGTTTCTGACAGAGGACGCCATGACCCCGAAACCCGAAACCCTGGACCGCATTCGCGCGAAGGCGCTCTGGATGCGCCGGACCGCGTTTGCCATGGTGCACAAGGCGCAGCTTGGCCATCTTGGCGGCGATTTCTCTGCCATCGACATTCTGGCGACGCTTTATTTCGGGGTGATGCGCCATGACGCGACCCGCCCCGACTGGGCCGACCGGGACCGGTTCATCATGTCCAAAGGCCATGCGACGGGCGCGCTTTACACCGCGCTTTGTGCGGCGGGCTATTTCCCCGAAGACTGGTTGCAGACCTACATGCAGCCGCGGTCGAAGCTGAACGGGCACCCGAACCGCAACTATCTGCCGGGGATCGAGACCAACACCGGGCCGCTTGGCCACGGTTTCCCGGTGGCCACCGGCATTGCGATTGCGGGGCAGCTGACCGGGGCGGAGTATCGCACCTTCGTTCTGACCGGCGACGGCGAACAGCAGGAAGGCTCGAACTGGGAAGCGGCGATGACGGCAGGCTTCCGCAAGCTTGAAAACCTGACGCTGATCATCGACCGCAACCGGCTGCAGCAGGGGCAATCGACCGAGGAGACCTCGGGGATGGAACCGCTGGACGAGAGATACCGCGCCTTCGGCTTTGAGGTGGCGGTGGTCGATGGCCACGATCTGGGCGCGCTTTTGGATGTGCTTTCGGCTTCGCCGAAGGGGCGGGGCAAGCCCTTGTGCGTGATCGCCAATACGGTCAAGGGTAAGGGCGTGTCCTTCATGGAAAATCAGGCGAAATGGCACCATGCGGTGCCCGATGACGCGCAATTCGCGCAAGCGATGAAGGAGCTGGTGTGATGTCGCATTCTGCACCGATCAAGGCGGGTCTCGCCGATTGCCGCAATGCCTGGGTGGAGACGCTCGAAGCCTTGGCGGCCGAGGATGAGCGCATCGTTGCCGTGGTGAATGACTCGGTCGGCTCGTCGAAGCTGAACGGGTTTCAGAAGAAATTCCCCGATCGGCTGATCAATGTCGGCATTGCCGAACAGTTGATGGTGGGCGTGGCCGCCGGGCTGGCGAATGGGGGGCGCATCCCCTTTGTCTCGGCGGCCTCGTGCTTCCTGACCGGCCGGTCGCTGGAACAGGTCAAGGCCGATGTGGCCTATGCCGGGTTCAACGTGAAGCTGGTGGGCCAATCCTCGGGCGTGGCTTACGGCGAATTGGGCGCGACGCACCATTCGATCGAGGATTTCGCCTGGCTGCGAGTGCTGACGCCGATCACCACCATCGCCCCGGCCGATGCCTGGGAAACGGCGCAGGCGGTGAAATGGGCGGCGGAGCATGAAGGTCCGGTCTATCTGCGGCTCTCGCGCATGCCGGTGCCGGATCTGGATCTTCCGGGCCGCAAGTTCACCCCCGGCAAGGCCGAAGTGGTGCGCAAGGGCTCGGATGTCACGGTGATCGCCTGCGGCACGACGGTGCATCTGGCGGCGGAAGCGGCGGACAAGCTCTCGGACAAGGGCCTTTCGGTAAGGGTTCTGAACATGGCCACGATCAATCCCATCGACGTCGAGGCCATTCTGGCCGCGGCCCGCGAAACCGGCGCCATCGTCACGGTCGAGGAAGCCTCGGTCCGCGGGGGCCTGGGCGGTGCCGTGGCGGAGATCACCGCGGGCGACTGCCCGGTGCCGGTCGAGCGGCTGGGCTTTCCGGGCTTCGTGCCCACCGGCTCGACCGAATGGCTATTCGAGGAATACGGGCTTTCCGTCGCGGGCATCTCGGCCGCGGTGCGCAAGGTTCTGGCGCGGGTGACAAAATGAGCGCGCTGCGGGTTCTGGCCATTGATCAGGGCACGACGAACACCAAGGTTCTGGTGGTCGCGGGCGACGGATCGGTGCTGGCCCGCGCCGCGGCCCCGCTGGTGACGCATTACCCGCAATCCGGCTGGGCGGAGCAATCGGCCGAGGCGCTCTGGGCCTCGGTTCAGGGCGCGATCGCAACGGCTTTGGCCGCGGCCCCGGGCCCGATCGACGCCATCGCGATCGCGAACCAGCGCGAGACGCTGGTGCTGTGGGATGCGCTGACCCATCAGCCGCTGTGCCCGGCGATGATCTGGCAATGCCGCCGCACGGCCGAAGATTGCGCCACGCTGGCGGCGACGGGCATCGGCCCGGTGGTCGCGGCGGCGACGGGGCTTGGGCTGAACCCGCTCTTTCCGGCGACGAAACTGGCCTGGGCGTTGCGCAACATCCCCGCCGTGGCGGCGGCGCAGGCGCAGGGGCGGCTGCGGGCGGGGACGGTCGATGCCTGGCTTTTGTGGAACCTGACCGGCGGCGCGGTGCATGCGACCGATCATTCGAACGCCTCGCGCACGCTTTTGTTCGATACCCGGACCCTGCGCTTCTCGCCCGAGCTGGCGGCGATCTTTGCCGTGCCGATGGCCTGCCTGCCGCAGCCCTTGCCCTCGGACAGCCTGTTTGGCGTGACCGCCGCGGGGGTGACGGCGCTGCCCGCGGGCGTGCCCATTCACGCGATGATGGGCGACAGCCATGCCGCGCTTTACGGCCATGGCGTGCGCAGCCCCGGCGCGGTGAAGGCGACCTATGGCACGGGGTCGTCGCTGATGACGCTGACGCCTGCGCGCGTCACCTCGCGCCACGGGCTTTCCGGCACCATCGGCTGGACGGATCGGCAGGGCACGGCCTATGCGCTGGAAGGCAATATCACCGTTTCCGCGCAGGCCGCGGCCTTCATGGCGAAGCTTTTGGGGCTCGCGGATGCCCGGGCGCTCTCCGATCTGGCGCAGACCGTTCCCGATGCGGGGGGCGTGACCTTTGTGCCGGCGCTGGCGGGCCTTGGGGCGCCGCATTGGAACGATGCCGCGCGCGGCAC
>NZ_CP198955.1:635000-722500 GCF_052363185.1 Rhodobacter capsulatus
ATGGGGGCCCACAGCCTTACTGAGTCTAAGTAAACTCCGAATACCGCAGAGTACTATCCGGGAGACACACGGCGGGTGCTAACGTCCGTCGTGAAGAGGAAACAACCCTGACCAACAGCTAAGGCCCCCAATTCGTGGCTAAGTGGGAAAGCATGTGGGATTTCCAAAACAACCAGGAGGTTGGCTTAGAAGCAGCCATCCTTTAAAGATAGCGTAACAGCTCACTGGTCTAGTCAAGAGATCCTGCGGCGAAGATGTAACGGGGCTCAAGCCACGAGCCGAAGCTTTGGATGTGCAGAAATGCACGTGGTAGCGGAGCGTTCTGTGATATAGCACCTTCCGACTTTAGCTCTCCTTCGGGAAAGCCTTGGTCGGAGCGGTGCTGACTGTGAAGCCGGCCTGTGAGGGATCCGGTGGAGTGATCAGAAGCGAGAATGTTGACATGAGTAGCGACAAAGAGGGTGAGAGACCCTCTCGCCGAAAGTCAAGGGTTCCTGCTTAAAGCTAATCTGAGCAGGGTAAGCCGGCCCCTAAGGCGAGGCCGAAAGGCGTAGTCGATGGGAACCACGTTAATATTCGTGGGCCAGGAGGATGTGACGGATGCTCACTGTTGTTCGACCTTATCGGATTGGTCGGGCAGCTGCGGTGTCCCTGGAAATAGCCCTCCATATGACCGTACCCTAAACCGACACAGGTGGACAGGTAGAGTATACCAAGGCGCTTGAGAGAACCACGTTTAAGGAACTCGGCAAAATGCCTCCGTAAGTTCGCGAGAAGGAGGCCCCATTCGCACGCAAGTGTGGGTGGGGGGCACAAACTAGGGGGTGGCGACTGTTTACTTAAAACACAGGGCTCTGCGAAGCCGTAAGGCGACGTATAGGGTCTGACGCCTGCCCGGTGCTGGAAGGTTAAAAGGAGGTGCAAGCTCCGAATTGAAGCCCCAGTAAACGGCGGCCGTAACTATAACGGTCCTAAGGTAGCGAAATTCCTTGTCGGGTAAGTTCCGACCTGCACGAATGGCGTAACGATCTCCCCGCTGTCTCAAACGTGGACTCAGCGAAATTGAACTGTGTGTCAAGATGCACACTACCCGCGGTTAGACGGAAAGACCCCATGAACCTTTACTCCAGCTTTGCACTGGCATCAGGATTGTGATGTGCAGGATAGGTGGTAGCCTTTGAAACCGAGACGCCAGTTTCGGTGGAGGCTCCCTGAGATACCACCCTTCGCACTCTTGATGTCTAACCGCGGTCCGTCATCCGGATCCGGGACCCTGCATGGTGGGGAGTTTGACTGGGGCGGTCGCCTCCCAAATCGTAACGGAGGCGCGCGAAGGTAGGCTCAGACCGGTCGGAAATCGGTCGTTGAGTGCAATGGCAAAAGCCTGCCTGACTGCAAGACTGACAAGTCGAGCAGAGACGAAAGTCGGTCATAGTGATCCGGTGGTCCCAAGTGGGAGGGCCATCGCTCAACGGATAAAAGGTACTCTGGGGATAACAGGCTGATGATGCCCAGAGTCCATATCGACGGCATCGTTTGGCACCTCGATGTCGGCTCATCTCATCCTGGGGCTGGAGCAGGTCCCAAGGGTATGGCTGTTCGCCATTTAAAGAGGTACGTGAGCTGGGTTTAGAACGTCGTGAGACAGTTCGGTCCCTATCTGCCGTGGGTGTAGGATACTTGAGAGGAGTTGCCCCTAGTACGAGAGGACCGGGGTGAACGTTCCACTGGTGGACCAGTTATCGTGCCAACGGTAGTGCTGGGTAGCTATGAACGGACAGGATAAACGCTGAAGGCATCTAAGCGTGAAGCCCCTCAAAACCAGGTATCCCTTGAGGGCCGTGGAAGACCACCACGTCGATAGGCCGGAGATGTAAGTGCAGCAATGCATTCAGTTGACCGGTACTAATTGCCCGATTGGCTTGATTTGATCCAGTAGCAGCAAGGCTCATGATCAAAAGCAAGTATACACTGGTTAGTAAGAAGAACGCTCCGCGCCGGCGCAATGCCGGAGGCCGCATCCGCGGCAGGAGCGCTTCTCAGTTCCTTGACTTGGACGTGGCTTCTTCCTCGGTTTGGTGGTCATAGCGTTGGCTAAACACCCGATCCCATCCCGAACTCGGCCGTTAAGGGCCAACACGCCGATGGTACTGCGTCTCAAGACGTGGGAGAGTAGGTCACCGCCAAACCTAGTAAGAAGCCAGTTCTCTCATGACGATAACAATACTCCCCGATCGCAAACAAAGCCCTCGGGACATAACGCGGGGTGGAGCAGCCCGGTAGCTCGTCAGGCTCATAACCTGAAGGCCGCAGGTTCAAATCCTGCCCCCGCAACCAATATCTTGTTACATATCAAAGACATGCGCAGCGCCCTACGGGGCGCTTTTTGCATTCGCGCCCCTACATCAACGCGACATCAACACCGCCACGGAAAAACCGCACCAGCACGCATAAGCAGGCAGTCGCGGGTAGGGGCGGGGGTAACTGCTCGGTTGAGACAGCGTGGGAAGCTCATGGCGCCCTCCTAACTCTTTTGCCTTCTTGTAGCTCCGTTCCGGCATGTGCGGCGGCAAACACAAGGTCGCGGCCGCCAATTCTTACTTCTCGGCTAGGAAGAAGGAGATAGCTCATTCACGGCGATGACGTCAGAAAGTTTCACTCGTCCACTATCGACGGCGGCCGCCTTTCTCTCGGAGGCATCGTCACCTTCCGCATCATTGTGCTGGATCGGGGCCCAGCTACCAATCGAAGAAATATAGGCGAGTACGTTTGTGTGGGCGCGGTTATGGCTGAAGGAGACAATTTCCCGGCTAGCATCAACCTTTAGTGTGTCCCTCAAACATTTGACCAGAAAGGCCCCGATGGCTTGCGAGACAGCTGATCTGAATTTCTCGGTCTCGAAGGGGCCCCCAAAGGATCCGGAGCTACCAGGTGCCGCAACGGCGAAATAATAATCCGGACAGGTGTAATAGGCAAAGTATGGGCTGCCGGATTTGCATGCGAAAGCAACTTCCATGATCGTGCCCTCAAAGTGATCCTTAGGGAATCTTCGGGCGGCCTCTCCTGTGAAAAGTATCCTTCCACCTCGAGTTATCGAAACGACTTCTAAATCATGTCCCATGACGCGAAGCTTGCTCTGCGTTTCCTTCCTGAAAAGGCCAAACACTGATTTTCCTTCCTTTGAAAGTTCTTGTTCGCTCGACACCGAGCATCAGTCATTTTGATCCACGGAGCATGGGGCATCGCGGCGACCCGTTTTATGGCACACCAATGTCATTGTTTTCTGGCTCCAGGCCTGGAGGCGGCGAGCCTGAGTTCGTCCGCACTGCCAACTTGTCCTATCTCGCGCGCTCTGATTTCCGCCACTGATGCCTTTCCTGTGCAGTCCGGGTAGCGGACGCAGCTGAAAAAGTCTCCGTAGCGCCCGTGTTTCTCCACAAGCCAGCCATCCGAGCATTTCGGGCAATGATGGTGATCGGCCCCACAATGTGAACATTCGAGGATCCCCGATAGCCCCGACACCGTCGGCATGCCAATAGGGCGTGCCGAGCCAAGTTCGCGCAACGGCGATGACGCGGGCAGGATCGGCGGCCTTCACAGCACCGCCCCTTCATGCCCGCCATCCTTCGTCGCGTAGCGAAGGACCGCATCCTGGCCCGGGATGTGCGGGAAGCCCCGGAAGTTGGCGACATTGGCGAACTTCGCCCCGCAAGTGGCGATCCGCTTGTCGGTCTCGGTGATCCGGTCGGAGGACAGCACACCTTGCGCGTCCTGCGCGTCGACCGACAGGTCCGATCCTGACCGCACTTCGGAGGCCGTCAGCCCGCTTTCCGGTTCGAACTCGGTCCCGCCGAAGGTGAGGGTCCGGTCGTGGTCGGTGAAGCCGAAGGTCACGCCATCGGCGCGCGTGATCCGCCAGCACCAGGACAGAGTGGTGGTGCCTTCGTCGAGATGCGCCTGAAGCGCAGGGTTCAGAGACTTCATGTGCGGATTTCCACGAGGGGGATCGAAGTGATGGACCCGAGGCGTTCGAGGTCGAGGGTGACGTCGAGGGCGTCGGTGTCGAAGCGGACGGGCACGTCGAATTCGAAACCCGCGGTGATGCCCACGCCCGCGGCTGGCGCAGTGGTGAAGGTGATGAGGCCGGTGGTCGTGGAAACCGACCAGCCGGAGGCCTGCGGCGCGCCGTTCAGCGCGATGGTGACGGTCCCGGCGACGGGCTTGGTGATCGCGCGCGTCCAGGACTGCGAACCGGAGGTGTAGCGCTTGGTGAGCTGAAACAGGGTGGCCGCCCCGTTGCCGGTGCCGATGGGCTGATCGGTCGGACCTGGCGTCTGGGACGGTGGGCAGGATTTGAAGTCGGCCCAGTCCTTGAAGCGAAAGCCATGCAGTCGGCCGTTGCGAGCCTCGAAGAAGGCGACGACCGCCGCCAGATCATCGGCACGTCGGATGCCATAAGCGACGTCATAGCGGCGGCGGCTGTTGGCCCAGCTCGCGTTGCGTTCCTCGGCGCCCGAGGCCAGTTCGACGATCTGCGTGCGCCGTTCAGGACCGCCGCGCGCGCCACGGCTGATGTTGTCCGGAAACCGGACTTCGTGAAATGCCATCACATCCCCCTTCGACCGAGCGACACGGCGCGGGCGATGTCGCTGGCGACCTGCGTCTTGGACTGGCGGAAGCTCTCGGCGTCGCGGGCGTTGATCGTGACGTTGACGGTGGAGGCGCCTGCCTGGCCGTAGCCTGCCGCCTCACGGCGCGAGAGCACCCGCTCCCCGCGCTGCAAGATCGCGGGCACCTCATCCGGCCGCAGCCCGGCCCAGCCGCCGCTGTGCATCCGGGGCGCACCCGCAAAGGCTAGGGCCGGGACCATGCGTCCGGGACCAGGGGCGCCGACCATGCCGCCCGCATGCAGGATGTTGGCGAAGATGCCGCCTGCGCCGCCCAGCGCGCCGGAGAGCGCATTGGCAATGGGGCCGAGGATGAAGCGCCGGGCCGCGAGCTTGGCAAGATCGGCGATCATGGATGTGACCAGGTCGCGGAAGTCGAGCTTGCCGGTCTTCACGAAGTCGCCGATGGCGTTCTCGGCCGAGGTGAAGGCCCCGACCAGCGCCTGGCCGATATTCCCGCCGATGTCGCGCGCCTTGGCTGCGTAATCGGCGAGCGCGGCGGTGACGGCCTGCCAGCCGGTCAGCGCGGTGTCCGCGCCTTCCGCCGCAGCGGCCCCCGCGTCACGTGCAGCGCCGCCCGCGCTATCGGCGGCGGTGGTGGTGTCGTTCAGTCCTGTTGTCAGGGAATCGGCCGAGGCGGCCGCATCGGCCAGGGCGGTCTCAGCCTCCGTTCCGGTACCGGTCACGGCATCCTTTAGCGCCTGCCAGCTGGCCAGGGGCCGACCGGCGGCATCGGCCAGCATCCCGGCCGCTTCGCGATAACCGTCGGCCCGTGCGCGGGCATCTTCGGCCATGGCCCCGAGGCCGAGGTCAGGCGGCTCGAGGTAGGTCCGCGACAGCGCGGCCGAGAAGGCATCCGCGGCGGCGGCACCGGCAGCGGTTGCAGCGCCCTCGAAGGGATTACCGATGCGACCGAGTTCCACCGGATCGAGGATGCCGATCCGCACGCCACCTTCGCCGGTCGCCCAATCCGGGAGGAGCGCCAGCGCCGCGTTCAGGGTCTCGATGAAACTGTTGATACGGGTGACAACGCCATTCAGCATCGCCTCGACGCCAGAGATCAGCCCGTTCGCAGCCTGGAACGCGAAATCGCCGATGGCGCCGGGCAGACTGCCCCAGATTGCCACGGCCGCATCATAGGCTCCCTGGAAGATCGCCGCCGTCCGATCGCCGAAGCTGACGACGCCCGCGATTGTGCCTTCCAAGGCCGATAGCCCCGCCGCCTTCAGCCCCTCCCATCCAGCGGCCATCCCCTCCAACTCGGCGCGCACGCGGCGTCCGCCCTCCGCCACGAGGCGGACGGAGACCTTCTTCTCAGCCATTCCGGCGTCCTTCCATCTGCTCGTTGAGTTTGCGCACCATCACCGCCTCGATCTCAGGCAGCAGTTCGGCGGTGATCAGGGCGTTGATGCCCAAGGCGCTCGCCAATGACAGCGCCGCGCCCATGTCCCATCCGATGACCGCCCCCGGCGCGATGCGCAGTTGGCCGCCGAGGCGCTGGGTCAGGTCCCAGACCTGCCAGCCCTCGACCGTCAGCGGCCGGTTCAGTCTTGCGGGGCAGTCGGGGCAGGGGCCCGTGCAGGCCGCGCAGTAGCCGTCGCCCCCGCCGAAGGACCAGTCGGCGAGGGCGCGGAGGCGTTTTTTTCCTGATCCAGCATCAGGCCACGGGCGACATATTGCGCCTGGAAGGCCTCGAAGACCGGCCAGATGTCCAGAAGGGCGTCGATCCCGGCGGGGCTGACGGGGACGAGGTTACCGTCATCGTCACCGACCCCTTCCCATTCCAGCACCGCGCGGCGGGCGACGGCTTTGGCCATCGCGAGGGCCATGTCCTCTTGGCTGGAGGTTTCCGAAAGGTCGTCGATGGTCGGATCGGCGCGGGCTGAGACCATCAGCGCGGTGGTCAAGGGGGCCACCAGGATGCGCAGTCCGGGCAGCAGGTCCAGCCATTCGGGCCGGTTCGACAGGTTCAGTCGGATCATGATCAGTATCCCGTGACGGTGTTGACGAGGACGGTGGTGCAGGTTGTGTCTCGGAATTGGTGGAAATTTGAAGGCGGCGTAATCTCCGGGTGAACTGCAACCACCCAGCCGGCGGCGCCAACCGCCAGGGAGATCACGCCATGACCGAGGTTACCCAGAACCCCACGCTTTCGCTACTGTCTGACGCTGCGGGCTACGACCCGATCGAGGATCGCCTTCGAGCGAGCGTTCGGGCCACGATTGAGACGATGTTCGAAGAAGAGTTAGCCGAATTTCTCGGCCGCATGCGCTATGGTCGATCGGAAGGCGCCGCGAAAGGCTATCGTCACGGGCACCGCGACCGCCAGCTGACCGGAACTTTCGGCACCGAAACCTTGCGGGTGCCGCGCGCGCGGATCGAGGCCGAAGACGGCAAGGTCACGGAATGGCGGTCGAAGGCGTTGCCGCGCTACCGTCGACTGACGAAGAAGGCAGAAGCTCTGATCGCGGCGGTCTACCTTGCGGGCACCAACACCCGTCGGGTGAAGCGGGCGCTGGTCAGCCTGTTCGAGGGCGCCGTGAGCAAGGACGTGGTCAGCCGCACCTGGCGAAAGGTGAAGGTGGATTGGGAGGCGTGGTCGGCGCGCAGCCTGGCCGATGAGGACATCGTGCGGTTGATCCTCGACGGCACCGTGGTTCGGACGCGCCTGGACAAGAAGGCGACGAATATCTCGGTGCTGGCGGCCCTCGGGGTGCGCCGCGACGGGCAAAAGGTGCTGCTCGCAATTCAGAGTGAAGCGGTTCAGAAAACGCCCCAGTGGGGCGTTTTCCCGCTGAACGGGCGGCGAAAGCACCGCAGCCTGGGGCCAGTTCCTCGCCGATCTCGATGCACGGGGCCTGAAGCGGCCCGAATTCGTCATCGTCGATGGCGCACCGGGGCTTGAAGCCGCCCTCGTGGCGCTGTGGGGCGAGGAGCTCGCCATCCAGCGTTGCACGGTCCACAAACATCGCAACCTGTTGGCTCATGCCCCCAAGCACCTCCACGACGAGTTGACCGAGGATTATCGCGACATGGTCTACGCCGACAGCGCCGCCGAGATCGAAACGCGCCGGAAGTCGTTCGTGCGGAAATGGCGGCTCAAATGCCGGGCGGTGGCCGAGAGCCTCGAAGAAGCGGGCGAACGCCTGTTCACCTTCACCCGGCTCGACCCGTCGCAATGGAAATCGGCACGCACCACCAATGCGATCGAACGCTTGAACGAGGAATTCCGCCGCCGCATCAAGACCCAGACCGTGCTGCCCTGCGCGCAAACCGTGCCGATGCTGCTCTGGGCCATGCTCGCGGCGGGACAGATCCAGATGCGCAAGGTCGATGGTTGGGAAACCCTGTCACAGCCCCTCGAGCCGATGCCCCTTGACCTCGCTGCTTGAGAAAGCGAACCTTGAAACGCTCGGAGGCCGCGCGCTGGCAATTTCCACCACCTTCGAGACATGACCGTGGTGCACATGCGGGCGGGACTGGTGGCTTTCGCGGCCTGCCAGTCAAATGTGGCCTGGATGCCCTGTGGTCCGGGGATCTCGATCCGCGGGACGGGCAGGTAGACGGCGTGGGCCGTGAAGGTGAAGCTGGCATTCGCGCCGAGGCTGTAGGCGAATTCGAGCTCGCAGGGCGTGCCGTCGATGGCTTGCGTGACGAGGGCGCTATCGGCGAACCGCACCTCGATCCGCCCCGTCAGCGCCGCCATGCCGGGATCGGCCCCCTCGATCTTGCCGTCGTTGCGGATGGTTTCGATCCGGTCGAGGCCGTTGGCATAGGTGATCTCGGCCGAGACGACATTGCCCAAGGCCGTGCCGTTGCGCTTCACCACGCCGTTGAAATGCCCAAAGCGCTGCAGGCCCAGCGCGGTGGGGGTGCCCGCGGCGGTGGCGGCTGCGATGGCCTCGCCCTGCGCGATCAGCCGGGCCGTGGCGGTCAGCAGGCCCGACCGGCTCATCTGCCAGGACAGTTGGTCCATCACGCAGCCCGCATACATCGCGAACCGGGGCACCTCGGGCATGGCCACCTCGATGGCCATCGAGGGCAGCGTCCAGTTCCCTGACTGGAAGGTGTGGGTCTTGGGCGTGGTCCCCGTCGTGGTCGGGGCGCCGAAAGCGGCCTTCAGCCAGAAGCCGAACGCCTCCACATCGATCGGTACCACCACCTCACCATCGGCCGTGACGGCGTCCTTGATGGGCGCCAGGGGATCGCGGCCGTAGCCAAGCAGTTCGCTGTTCAACAGCGGCTGTTCCGCGCCGAGTGTGGTGCGGGCGAAGGGCATCAGCCGATAGCCGCTGGCGGGTGGGGTGCCGTAGACGGTTTCGAACGCAAGCGCCATTTGCGCCCGCGCGCCGTGTGCGCGTGCCATGGGGGACTCCTATGTGGGGGAATTCAGGCCAGAGGGCCGGTGGTGGTGTAGTGCAGGACGACGGTGATCACCGCCGCCTTCAGGGCTGCAGCGCCTTCGACGGGCAGATCGACCGAGGCCGGTGCCTCCGGTTCGACCCAGTCACAGAGGCCGCCGAGCGTCCGGTCGGCTTCCAGCGCCGTGCCGATGGCGGCGATCAGGTCATCGAAGGCGCTTGCCCGGCCGGAGCCCGCCTGGACGACGACCTCCAGCTCGGCCCGGTGCTGGTAGTGGTAGCGCAGGGGCGACAGCGTCACCTCCGGCTCGCCGGGCTGGCCATCGCGCAGGATGATCAGCCCTGCAACCGGGATCCGCTCGGGCAGGACCTCGTCACGCAGGGTCAGGGCGGCAAGCGGCTGCAGCCGCGCATGCAGCGCGGCGAGGACGGTTTCGCGGGTGGTGGGCATAATGGTATTAATCAGGCGTTTACACGGGCTCGTGTTGCATTTTGGGCAAGAGAACGACTGTTGCTTTCTGTACTAGACGAGTAGGCGGTTTCGTCCCAGAACAGGGTTCTGACGCCCAGTGAATCGAAGGCTGCGGTTTGGCCACTTAATTGATCTTGCTGGGTATCCATGGAGTAGCGTGATGAAGTACACAAAACCAATGAATGAATGGCAAGAAGTGTTTGCTGCGATGGCCCGGTTTAAAGATGCTATCGAAAGTTATAAGAAATCAGGCAGATCATTTAGTGAACTCACCAGAGACCTGGATGATCCGATGTATCGCGCCATTCAGAAATCTGGAATGGAGCTCTCTCAACTTGGTGGCTATGACGCGATGCGGGCCGCACAAGGCTCGTTGTGGCCTGATGACCCAAGTGCGACCGCGGCTATGGGAACAGAACTTAATTACCTTTGGAACGGAATTGATCGCTGGCTCGCTTAGGAACCTTCTGGGTTTTGCCCACCAGGGGACTTGGGACAGAAAGAGCCTTAAAAGAAGTTAATGAAAATTACCTCGGCGGTCGAAGTGACCGTCAAGGCTCTTGCTTACGACTCAAACGAATTTTGATCCCAACCCGCGACGATCCGCCCCGGCATGCCATCGATGGCACGCTCGGCATCGCGCACCAGATCCAGTCGCTTCCGCAGCTTGACCTGCGGCACGAGGAGGAAGATCGGCACCGTGGTCAGCCCGCGGCCGGTTTTCGCGCGGGACGCCACCGCGCGTCCTTTGCTGTTCAGCCGCCCCTCGGCCACCAGCAGGCTTGGCCCCCGGCGCCGATAGATGAAGCGCAGCCGCAGGCCGGTGCGGCGTTCCCATTCGCCGGGGGTGATGCGGCCGCCGCGGGTGGATTTGCCTGCGGCGGCAGTGGGGATTGCCAGCCAGAACCCGTCGCGCGACCGGATCAGTGGCCCTGCGTCATGCGCGCCGACGATCACCGGGGCGTTGGACCAGACCAGCGCTGCCGCGTTCAGACTTTCGCTGCCCTTGGGATAGGTGGCCAGCCGGATCGAGTTGCCGAGCCGGGTGCCGAGGCCCGCGCCGGTGATCTGGCCGCGCCAGGCGGATTTCAGGCCCGCGCCCGCCTCGCGCATGGCGGTGGTGACGGCCTTCTCGCCTGCACGGATTTCCGCCTGCATGAGTGCGGCGAGGTCGGGATCGATGGTTAGCTTCAGCTTCATCGCGGGTCACGCAGGGCGCAGATCGAGGGTCCAGATCAACCGTTCGCGGTCGCGCAGCGGCTCGCCCTGGATCACATGGCTGTCCGCGCCGATGACGATCACGTCGCCCGGGCGCGGGACGGGCAGGTCGGCCACGCGTACATCCACCACCGTTGTGTCGCTGACGAACCGCCCAGCTCCGAAGTCGGTGACGCGGTCGGGCGCGCGGCGGATGATGCGGATCGGACGTTCCTCGGAGGTGGTAGCCGAGATCCAGAGGGCCGGGGCCGCCATGGAGGCATGGGTGAAGATGCGGTCCATGACGGCGGCGAAGACGGACATCGCTGTTGTCCGTCAGTTCGAGCTGTGGATCCGGACGGCCAGCCGCGGCCGCTTGTTCACCGGCAGGATCGAGGCCTCGGTCATGACGTCGATCCAGCGGCCCTTCTCGTCGAGATGCTGTCGGGCGTAGAGGGGCAGGCCGATGGTGTTGGCGGTTTCCAGCAGGTTCGCGGGGCCGCCATAGGTGGTGAAGGTGTCCATCGTGCCGAGCGGGAAAGCGATCCCCTCGTTCGCCGGGACCAGCCGTTCGGTGGCCTTGGTCGAGAGGGTGACGGTGCCGGAGTATTCCTCGAACAGGATCCCGGCGAAGGGGAAGTTGCGGCGGACATCTCCGCCCGCCGCACATCCGAGGCCGCGGCGTTGATCGACCCGTCGTCATGGACCACCAGCCGCCCGTTTTTGCGCGCCTTCTGCACCCCGCCGCGAGACAGGCCGGAATGGGCCGCGTACTCGCGTTCGCTCATCCCCTTCATGGCGCCGAAAATCCGATCAAGCCAATGATATCGCTTGGTATTCAGTTGATTAGAGGGCGCGGCAGAGCGAGTCTGATCGCAAGGAAACGATGCAACTCACCCGAGGAACCCCGCCATGACCCACCGCGCCGCCCAGCTGAACGACAAAGCCCTCGACGCCTTCATCACCGCCAAGGCCGAGATCGACACCATGCTGGATCGCCTGAAGGCCCTCAGCGACGACCACTTCGAAACCCACCCCGACGAGGTTCACTGGGGGCATGTCGGGACGCTGAAGCACTACGCGGGCCTGCTGCGCCAGATCACCGACATCGCCTTCAAGGAAGGCGAACACGCCGCCTGACGCGCCCACACCGCGCGACGCCCGCCCCGTCCGTGGACGAGGCTTGCCCCCGTAGAAGGTGTGCACTGCGCACGCCCAAAGCCACGGAGGCCCCGATGACCACCCCGTCCGACACCCAATCCCTGATCCTGTCCCGCGCCGCGACCCGACCGGGGAACCTCGCCGTGCCGCTGCCCGATGGGCTGGTCGGTGCCGCCGCCAAGATGGTGGTCGGCAAGATGATCGCCCGCGGCTGGCTTGAAGAGGTCGAGGCCAACCTGCGGCGCGGCGAGCCGCTGTGGCGCGAAACCGGCGACGGCCATGGCACCACGCTGATCGCGACCGAGGCCGGGCTGGAAGCCATCGGGATCGAGCCTCTGGTGGCCAGCGCCGTCGCCAGCGCGCGGAAGGCGAAGCCGAAGCCGGAACCGGTTCAAATGCCCGACGAGACCGACACCGCGAAACCCGTCGCCATCCGCGCTGGCACCAAGCAGGCGCAGATCATCGCCATGCTCCAGCGCCCCGAGGGCGCGACGGTCGCCGAAGTGGTCGAGGCCACCGGATGGCTGGCGCACACGGTTCGGGGCTCGATCTCGGGGGCGCTGAAGAAGAAGCTGGGTCTGCCCATCGCCGCGGAGAAGGTCGAGGGCAGGGGGACCGTATATCGGATCGGCTAATGCCGAAATCGTCTAACCCTCAATGTTCATTGCCTCCGAAGATCATTGACTGGACCACAACAGCCGCGCCAGCTGCATAAAGCAACGCAGGTGCATGGTATGACAAATTTCAGATACATTCGGATGGCTGGTAACGATCAAGGCTGGAGGCGCCCGCATGGCGGCCGGAGGGGTGGTGACGACTACTTAGGTACTCAGGGCCTTGGGCATGAGGATTGGAATTTTGCCAAGGATGTCTGGAATGACGGTCGCTACCATCTGTACCTTCGGTCGACACCGGCTGGTTTCGACAAGGGCCAATTCAATTTTGTGCTTGGGGCCCATGCGAGCCCATCTCCGATGGTTGTGGGATTTGTTGAGAACACAACCTATGGCGTTTCGAAGTTGCCGGAGCAAGTTTTGCTTAGGCGCGCTCAGGAGGTCTTTGCGCTCAACGAGGACGGTAGCCTCGGATCGATATATGCCCGGTTAAGCGTTGATCAAATTGCAGCACGTCTGAAGCGGGAGGCTGACGATTATCGGGTCTCTGTTGCCCCGCAGGATCTGCATATTCTCGCGCAGCCTGTTCCTATGCCGACCGATATCTACAAGGTCGCGCATCCAGGTTACCGCGCGCTTCCCATGACAGCAGTCCAGTTTGCCGCGATCAAAGAGCGAGTGCTCTCGAACGATACTGCGGCCTCAGTTGATCAGGATGAAGATACGAGCTTCCCTGAAGGGCTCCTAGTCGAAAAGCTGCACAGGTCTCGTGAGCGCAGCCGCCGCGTCGTCGAACTCGCGAAGAAGCTTTTCATCGAGAAGAACGGGCGGCTATGCTGCGAGGCATGTGGATTGGATCCGGAAAAGCACTTCGGGTCGTCCAAGATGCGTAATCGGATCATCGAAGCGCATCACGATGTTCCGCTTTCAGACGACAAGCATGAGGGTGCGACCAAGGTCTCGGATCTGCGGATGGTTTGCCCTACCTGTCACCGGGCCATTCACACTATGCGACCGTGGCTAACGGTAAAGGAGCTCAGGAAGCTTCTAGCGCAGCGACGGTGATCAGGATCTGTCATCTTTCAGGCTCCTCGCTGCACTGCCTTCCTCCCCGTCGCCATCTCCCACCGCCGCACGGCAACGTCGCAATAGGCCGGGTCCAGTTCCACCGCGCAGCAGCGCCGCCCGGTGCGTTCCGCGGCGATCAGCTGGGTTCCTGATCCGCAGAAGGGTTCGAACACCAGGTCGCCGGGGTCGGTGAAGGCCTGCAGCACAGCCTCGACCAGCGCCACAGGGAACACGGCTGGGTGCGATCCGGCCGCGCCCAGCCCGCCCTTGTGGCGCATGATCCGAAAGACGCTGTCCGGGATGCGGTGGCTCTGGATCGCGTTGCCGAAGCCGGTCTTGCGGTGGACGGTGCCGTCGGCCCCGCGCAGGCCCCCACCACCGAGCGTTTCGCCCGCATGCTTGCTCTCGACCGTCTTGTTCGGTTTCCGGGGCTGGCGGTTGAAGTGGAAGATAAACTCGTGCGAGGGCGCCAGGCGGCCGTTCCAGTCGCCGGGCAGGCCGGGCCCCTGGTCCCAGACATACCAGCCGAACCGCCGCCAGCCCTGCGCACGCATCCAGAGGGCCCAATCCTCCCAATACGGGATCCACTCACCATCGCGATGGACGAGGCCAAGGTTGACCAGCAGTTGGGCATCGGCGGTGACGGGTGCCGCGGCAAAGACGCCCTGCATCAGCGCATCCCAATCGCCAACCTTCTCCTTCGCCGCGCCATAGTCGCGCTGCTGGGCGTAGGGCGGGGAGGTGAACATGAGCGCCGCCTGCGCCCCGTCCATCAGACGCGCCACCACGGCCGGGTCGGTCGCATCGCCGCAGATCAGCCGGTGATCGCCCAGTGCCCAGATGTCGCCGGGTCGCGTGATCGGCTCGGCTGGGGCCTCGGGGATGGTGTCGGCGGTGTCATCGTCGATGAGCGTGCGGTCGTCGGCATCGTGCAGGAGCGCGTCCAGTTCATCTTCGGGGATGCCGATCAGCCCGAGGTCGAAGTCCTCGGCCATCAACCCGCGCAGTTCCTCGAGCAGCAGCGCCTCGTCCCATCCGCCCAGTTCGGTCAGCTTGTTGTCGGCGATCCGATAGGCGCGCCGCTGCGCCTCGGTCAGATGGCCCAGCACGATGACGGGTGCCTCGACCAGACCGAGCTGGGCTGCGGCCATGACGCGGCCATGGCCCGCGATCAACTCACCATCGGCCGCGACTAGGCAGGGAACGGTCCAGCCGAATTCGGCCATGCTGGCGGCGATCTTCGCCACCTGAGCGACGTCGTGGGTCTTGGCATTGCGCGCATAGGGCCGAAGGCGGGCCAGCGGCCAGTGTTCAATCCGGCCGGGCAGGAGGGGCGCGTTCATGCCGCGAGCCGCTTCGCATTGAGGGCGGTGAAGGTCTCGCCGGTCTCCGCCAGAACGGCCTCTTGGCCCGTGAAGGCCTGCCATCGCTCGATGGCGACATCGACATAGGTAGGGTTCAGTTCGACCCCGAAGCAGACCCGGCCGGTCGTCTCCGCCGCGATCAGCGTGGTGCCCGAACCCATGAAAGGTTCATAGACCGCTTGGCCGGGGCTGGAATTGTTCAGGATCGGCCGCCGCATGCATTCCACTGGCTTCTGCGTGCCATGGACCGTGTCGGCGTCCTGATCCCGGTTGGCGATCTGCCACAGCGTCGTCTGCTTTCGGTCCCCGGCCCAGTGACCCTTGCCCTTGGCGCGCACGGCATACCAGCAGGGTTCGTGCTGCCAGTGGTAATCGCCGCGGCTGAGGACCAGCCGGTCCTTGGCCCAGATGATCTGCGACCGGATGGCGAAACCGGCCGCCACCAGGCTGTCCGCCACGGTCGCGGAATGCAGTGCGCCATGCCAGACATAGGCGACATCGCCGGGGAACAGCGCCCAAGCCTCGCGCCAGTCGGCGCGGTCGTCGTTCAGCACCTTGCCGGTGCGCTTGGTCTTTGCCGCGCCCGCCTGGTTGCGCCAGGACGGGTCATACTCCACGCCATAGGGTGGGTCGGTCACCATCAACAAGGGGCGCACATCCCCGAGCAGCCGCCCGACCACATCGGCCGCGGTGCTGTCGCCGCAGATCAGCCGGTGGGCGCCCAGCTGCCAGAGATCGCCCGACACCGAAACTGGCGTGACCGGCAGCTCCGGAATATCGTCCTCGCCCTCGACTGGGCCATCGCCGCCCAGCGATTCGGGATCCCGCAGCAGCGCGTCCAGATCCTCGTCGCTGATGCCGAGCAGGGTCAGGTCGAAATCCTCGGCCAGCAACCCCGCGATCTCATTCCGCAGCAGCGCCTCGTCCCATTCGCCCAGTTCCGTGAGTTTGTTGTCGGCGATCCGGTAGGCCCGGCGTTCCGCCTCGTCGAGATGGCTGAGCCGGATCACCGGCACCTCGGTCAACCCGAGCATGGTCGCGGCCAGCACCCGGCCATGGCCCACGATCAGCTCACCATCGTCGGCCACCATGCAGGGCACGGTCCAGCCGAACTTGGCCATGCTGGCCGCGATCTTCGCCACCTGGTCGTCGCCATGCATCTTGGCATTGCGGGCGTAGGGGCGCAGCCGGGCGATCGGCCAGGTTTCGATCTGGCTCGGCGCGAAGACGAGGTCCATGGGGTGGGGCTCGGGATTTGCGGGAGGGGAAATGAAAAGCGCCCGCGAGGGGGTTCCTCCGGGCGCAATTCTTCGATGATCAAGTGGTAGGTCAATGGGGGCAGGTCTGTCAACCGGAAAAGTGAAGCGGATTCAACAGCTTCTGACGAATTGGTTTCCAGGGGTGGCTTCCCGCCGCCTGGCTTCCCCGGAGGTGGCTTCCCTGGCTTCCCGCCGGGAATCCACCCCGGCCAGATCGTGATTCCGCAAGCCGCTGATCTGACTCAGGAATTCAGGCATCAGCGCGCAAGGTGGCTTCCGCCTGGCTTCCCCGGTGAAAACGCCTCACGCTAGCGAACTGCCGCGCTGCGCCCCCCCGCATACGTTCTAGGCCGGGGAGGAACCAGAGGAGGGGGCGCGAGTAAGGCCCTTGGCCGACACAGTCGGCCCTCTCCGGACGTTCGCCGGGCTGGCTATTGCTGCGGTGCAGCTTCCCGAACCGGTCATCCATGACATCGTGCAGCATGATCTGTTAAGCAGAGGTCTGCAACGCGGACAGAGCCGCCGTCCACGCATTGTGTTCGTGGCTGAACGCCATGCGGGAGCAGGACATGCCCCCTACGACGGTTGCCACGGCGCTCGGGCTAGCGCGTTCAAGTGATTACCGATATCTTGAAGCTGCGTCCTGATTCATGGGTGCAATGAGTTTTGCGTCACTTGGCTCTCTGAGGTGATCCTTCAAATCTTGAGCATAAAGCTACCTTGAGAGGCAAATGAGGCATTAGTGCGCCAAACGACAGACACACAAGCCCCACAAAGGCGTTAAACCTGAGAACTCGATGCAAGCAGATATAGACAGGCGATTTCGACCACGAGCACGACTACTTCAGCATCTGGGTGATCAGTTAATCGGCACCCCGAGGCTTGCCGTATTCGAACTTGTTAAGAACGCCTACGACGCAGATGCTTCAAAGGTTGATGTGGAAATAGCCGGTATTGGAACCAAAACCCCCACGATCCACGTGACGGACGACGGGACCGGCATGTCGCTTGAAACTGTGAGAGACATTTGGCTCGTGATTGCCCACGACCACAAAGAGCGGCAGTTGGAGAAGAAAAAGAGAACTGCAAAAGGACGCTTGCCACTTGGGTCTAAAGGGCTGGGTCGGCTATCTGTCCATAAGCTTGGAAACAAAATTCGCATGGTGACGAGGGCGGAAAATTCGCAAGAGGTTGTTGTCGATATTGACTGGAACAAGATGATAGCGCATGAGTTCCTGTCGGACGCCGAAGTCGACATCGAAGTGCGGCCCCCTGAAGTTTTCACCGGGAAGAAAACGGGAACTCTGCTGCAAATCTCAGAACTGCGTGAGAAACGGTGGACCCGCGGAGAAGTGCGCCGGTTATTTCGTCAGATTACATCAATTTCTTCGCCGTTCGGCCAAGTTGAGCGTGACGACTTCCAAGCAACCCTTCAAGTCCCTGATGTGCCGCAGTGGATCGAACGACTGCCTGACCCTTCAGAGCTTCTGAAACGGGCGCCTTGGAAATATACGTTTGATTTTGACGGGGAAAACTTCAGTTATCACTACAGTTTCCGTGGCATTCCCGGAATTCAACGAAAGGCCAGAGACCTTGAAGAAGACGAGGTTTCGCTCTTGGTGCCGCCGTTGGAGGCTGATGACGACGACCCGCTCTTCAGCGGGAAATCTCAGCCGTCGACAATGCGAAAGGTCATTGCGGACTTGCAGTCGATCGAGGGTATAGGTCCGATTTCCGGGGAATTCTATGTCTTTGACCTGACGCCGAGGATCGCAAGGCAAATGGGCGAGACGAAGCTCATTAAAGACTTCCTTGATGAGAACGGCGGTATTCGCGTCTATCGAGATGGCATCCGGGTCTACGACTACGGAGAGCGGAGTAACGATTGGCTTGGGCTAGACCTGAAGCGCGTCAACAATCCGACGCGGGGATTGAGTCGCAACATCGTTGTTGGCCATGTATCTCTTGATCAGGATAGCAGCCCCGGATTGGTCGAGAAATCAAACCGGGAAGGCTTTATTGAGAATGAGGCCTACGAAAGATTCCGCCAACTCGTGTTGGGCGCAATTGACCCACTCCAGCGAGAGCGTGAAGTCGACCGGAAAGCTATCAGGGAACTCCTCGGAGAAGTTCAGGACCCGGAAGTCCAGAGCATCATGGAGCCGGTCTCGAAGATCCGAGTTATCGCGAGCAAGAACAACCTTTCGGGGAAAATTGATCCACTTCTAGACCGGATCGAACACGAGTATGTCGAAATGAAAAATCGGCTTCTCGCGACGGGAATATCAGGCACAAGTCTTGCTGTCGTTTTTCACGAAATTGAGCAGGGGGTTAGGTCACTCTACAAGAATATGGAGGGCCATCCGGAGTTGGAAGCTGTCGCATCTCAGGTTGAAGAGATGATGAAACTCCTAGATGGGTTTTCTGACCTCCTGCGGAAGAAAGATCGCAAACCTGTCGATCTTCGAAAACTCATCAAAAGAGCGCGGGACTTAAATCGGATACGTTTCAGGCATCACAATGTGAAATTGTTCTGTCCTGCGGCGGAAGATGATGCGCCTGAAGTCACTGTGTCCTGTTCCTTCGGACTGACGCTGGGTGCGATAACAAATATTATCGACAATGCGATCTATTGGATGCGAGCCAAGTGGCCCAATGAGGAGGATTCTGGTCGGGCAATATACATTGGGATTGACGAAGACTTTGACGGGGGCCCAACCATCATAATCGCCGATACCGGTCCGGGCTTCCGCGACGCACCGTCTGAGCTTGTTCGTCCTTTCTATACTAGAAGACCGGAAGGGATGGGCATGGGCCTATACTACGCGAATATGGTGATGGAGCTAAATGACGGCGCCCTCTTGTTTCCGGATCATTCACAGGTTGATGTTCCAGATGATTTTGAAGGTGCGGTGATCGCGCTTCAGTTTTCTGAATTGAAGGTCTAAACGATGTTTTTGCATTCAAGATTTGTTGTCGTAGATGACAAAGAACACCATTTAAAAGGGATAAAACAGACGCTGGACGCTCTTCGACTAGACTGTCATTCGAAGCTCTACGATGACGAGACTGTTGGTGATTGGCAGCCTTTGCCTGGGACGCGAATTCTATTTCTTGATCAGAATCTAGTGACTGGAGCCACGTTTGGGACGGCGGACAACAAGGTAGCGTTCACAGCAATTCAAGATGTGATAACGCGTTTAATTTGCCCAGATAATGGTCCATATGGAATAGTGCTCTGGGCTGAAGAACCCGATCTGGGTGCTTTGAAAACCAACCTTTTTGAACGCTTCACCGGAGAGGATGCCCGCTACCTGCCGGTCTTCTTCGCAGCGCTTCAAAAGGGTGACTACATTGACACAAGTGACGGAACGATAAAAGATCCTGCGAAGCTTCAGGCAGATATTCAAGATCGGATGTCGCGAAGCCCGCAAATGAGAGCCATTCTTAGCTGGGAGACCGATGTTGCCGTCGCCGCTGGTGCCGTCCTTCGCTCGATAGTTGATCTTGTGTCGCTCGAAAAGCGTTCAACTGACGAGTTTGGAACGGAGCTCGGGAATGTGCTTTATAGGCTAGCCCAAGCGGGTGCAGGGATAGATCGTGCCGAAGAGAACCCGAGAGAGGCGATAAATCATGTGCTGGTTCCTATCCTTGCGGACCGAGTTACGGAGCATGATCCGCAGGGCGACGCGGGAGACTCTTGGAAATCCGCTCTCGTGCCCCACAAGGACAAGTTCGCGTCAGTACCGGTTCAAGCCGCAATAAACACTGCCATACATGTTTCACGGGCATCGTCTCCTAGCAGCGCGCCAATATTACCTACTGACTTAGGTGCGGTAGTCGCCTTCCCTTTCGAGAATAAAGCTCAAGCCTTACTCGACCTATTTGACCTCACTGTTGAAAAACTCTGCCTCGACACTGTGTTTGGGATGCACAACGAGGATTGGTCGAAATGCTCTCTTAGACTGATACAGATTGGAGCGTCTTGCGACCAGGCTCAACCCAAAGATGGGCCGCTCCTTTATCTTCTAGGTCTCGAATGGCCGTTCGTAAGCGCCCGGCCATCGCCCTCGTTGTTTGAGGGGCGATGTCATCCGAGATGACGCCCGTAACAACGGAGGCGTCGATGGATAGCGACATACAAACTTACGTAAGTTCTCACAGTGATGATCCTGGATACGCTGGTCGTATCGACATCGTGACGGGGCCGACCGGTCGCCGTCGCTGGCCCGAGCATGTGAAGGCGGCAATGGTGCTCGAGACGTTTCGGGACGGGGTGACGGTGGCCGATGTGGCCCGGCGTCATGGGGTTTCGGCGCCGCAACTGCATGCCTGGCGCCGGGCCGCGCGCGAGGGGCTTTTGCCGATGCCGGAAGATGATGCCCTCGGGCTCGTGCCGATCGTGGTGAGCGGGGGCGCCGGGCCGGGCGATCAACCCGAGACGAGCCTTCAGCTGGAGATTGTCGGGGTGCGGATCCTCGTGCCGACCGGCTTCGACGCGGCGCATCTTGGGCGGGTGGTTGCGGCATTGCGGGAGACATCGTCGTGATCCTGCCGGGCGGGATCACTCGCGCCTATCTGGCGACGCGGCCGGTGGACTTCCGCAAAGGTCACGCGGGGCTCGCGCTGGTCGTGCAGAACGTGCTCGGCCACGATCCCTACAATGGCGCGGTGTATCTGTTCCGCTCGAAGCGCGGCGATCAGCTGAAGTGCCTGGTCTGGGACCAGACCGGTCTGATCCTGATCTACAAGAAGCTCGAGGGCGGTGCCTTTGCCTGGCCGAAGCCGGCGGATGGGGTCATTAGGCTGTCCCCGGCGCAATTCGCCGCTCTGTTCGAGGGCGTCGATTGGCGGGCTGTCCGGGCCGAGCGCAGGCAGAGGCCGCGGCTGGCAGGGTGAGCCGCGACAGGGTGACTCGGGCCGTGTTTTATGGCGTCCTTGCGGGGTGTTGTGGGGTAGTCTCGGGCCATGGCATCACGCAGCACCAGCACGGCCCGGGTGGCAGATCTTGAACGGCGTCTGGCCGAGGCCGAAGCCGCGCGGGCTGCCGCCGAGACCGCGCGGATCGAGGCGGAAACACGTCTTGCCGCAGTCGAGGAGCGCGCGCGGCTGGAACGCCTGCTCTCGCAGATGCGCCGCGATGCTTTCGGCGCGAAGTCCGAGAAGGGCGATCCGGACCAGCATCACCTGCCATTCGAAGATGTCGAGGCTGCGGCCGGGATGCTGGCGGCGGCCAGCGAAGCGGCCGAGAAGGTGATCGGCCCCCGGAAGGCGCCAGCTGCTCCGCCGCAGCGTAACAAGGGCAATCTTCCCGCGCATCTGCCCCGGATCGAGCAGGTCATCGAACCGGAGAGCATCCTTTGCCCCTGCGGCTGCGGCGCGATGCAAAGGGTTGGCGAAAGCCGGACGGAGCGGCTCGATGTGATCCCGGCGCAATTCCGCGTGCTGGTGACGGTGCGCCCGAAATATGTCTGCCGGACCTGCGCGGGCGCGCAGCATGCCCAGGCTCCGGCGCCGGAATGGCTGGTGCCGCGCGGCCTGCCGACCGGGCGCTGGTGGCGCATTGCATGGTCGCCAAATTCGGCGATTACCTGCCGTTTTACCGTCAGGCCGACATCTATCGCCGCCAGGGGCTCGATCTTGACCGCACGATGCTGGCGGAATGGTCCGGGCGGGCGGCACAGCTTCTGGCGCCGGTGATCGACGCGATGATGACAGAGTTGCGCCGCAGCGACCGGTTGCAGATGGATGAGACCACCGTGCCGGTGCTGGCGCCGGGCACCGGGAGGTGCGCACCGACTGGCTCTGGGTGGTGCTGCGCGATCAGCGTGGCTGGGGTGGCGGCGATCCCCCGATCGTGGTCTTTCATCACGCGCGCAGTCGCGCAGGCAAGGTCGCGCAAGAGATCCTCAAGGGGTTCTCCGGCGGCACGCTGCTGGTCGATGGCCACGGCGGCTATGACCAGCTGGCCGATCCGAAAAAGACCGCAAAGCCATGGGACATCGCCTATTGCTGGACGCATTGGCGGCGCCGCTTCGTCAAGTTCGCCAAGGATACGCCGTCGGAAATCTGCGACGAGATGGTCGAGCGCATTGCGCAGCTTTACGCCATCGAAAAGGAAATCCGCGGCCGTGACCCGGCCACGCGCGTGAAAATCCGGCAGAGGTTCTCCAGGCCGATCGTCGAGGCCCTGCGGCCCTGGCTCGAGGGCTGCCTGCAGCAGCTCTCCTCGACGAACGAACTCGCGCGGCACATCCGATACGGGCTCAAACGTTGGGCGGGGCTGACCCGGTTCCTTGCGGACGGTCGGCTCGAAATGGACACCAACGGCGTCGAAAACGCGATCCGTCCGATTCCGCTGACGAGGAAAAACGCGCTCTTCGCGGGCTCCGACGACGGGGCGAAAACCTGGGCCCGCATCGCCTCACTGATCGGCACCTGCCGCCTCAATGGCATAAACCCCGAGGCCTATATCGCCGCCACGCTCCGCAAGATCCTCGACCAGCACATGCAAAGCGATATCGCCGCGCTCATGCCCTGGAACTTCCGAGAATAGTCAAGCCGCAAGGCAAAGGGCGATGAGCGGGCGCTTACGGCCGTTCGACAATATTGATGGTTCAAAGACAAACAACGCCAAGCTACATGCCCGAAAGAGTTCTAAGTCGGGGCTGGAGTGGAAAACGCCAGCAATACTCGTTGGCGAGAAGTTGGTTCCTGGAAAGCTATCTGTTTTCCTGAATTGTACATTCAGCGCGACACGCGCCAAAGTAGCAGACTGGAAGACGGCGTATCGGCTAAGAGAAGAGTTGACGTCAAAGCTCACTCAGGAGTTTGCTAGGCACATTTCGAGACCTGGAATTTTGACCATGAGTCCCGACGACTAAGGAGCGACTTCGAGCAAGCGCAGATCGCCCATGAAGCTCTCAAGTGTCTGAATGTCCGCCCGGATGATGGCCGGGAACTTGTCAATCAGCGGCTCAGGCACCACGAGCTGCACGTTCGCCTGCGTCATTTCCCGGAACTGCGCCTCGGAAACGCCCTCCTGCAAGGTAAGGAGGTGCTTTACCGGAATCCGGTCTGCCTCGTTCAGAACCTGTCGCCAGCGGTCGCGGCAGGTGGTCTTGGTCGCCAACATCCGAAGCCGGGCAGCCGGGAAGTCCGGATCGCGATAGGCTGCCTGCGAAGGAAACAGGAAGTCGGGCCGTTTGCCGGGTTCCGATTGCGGCCCGTGCTCGAAATCCGTGCCCTCCCGGAACCGTTCCTCTATCAGGATTTCCCGGGTGTGCAGTTCGAGCGAGCGTCCCGAGCGCGCTTTGCGCCGTTGCAGGACTGTCTGCGCCCGTGAAATGAAATCGTCCAAGGTGGTGAAGCCCGCCTTGATCATGGGAAGCTCTATCGCCTCCTCCACGCTGCGGAAAATCTCAAACTCGCACTCCCTGCGGCGCAGAAGCCGCTTGTCGGGCGGGATGCCATGCTCGGGGCGAAGCTCCACCGTCTTGCGCACGATCTCCGCGCCGGTCGGAAACTGCGCCAGCCATGCGGGCGGAATCTCGGCCGGTTCAAGCCAGCAACTCGCGCGCCCGGCGGCATAGGGCGGGAACAGCCCAGGTTGCTCGGGGGTCCACATGACGAAACGCCCGGGCTCAATAGGCCCGAACCGCTCCTCGGCAATATCCTCCTCGGTCTCGTGGCGGCACACCCAGACATGGCAGCTTGTCGCGGCGCCGTTGTCATCCAGCGGGAAAGCGAAGACCGCAAGCGCGCCCGTGCTTTCCGGGTCCAGGAGCGCCGAAGCACCGCCCCCGAAATTGGTCAGCCGGGTTTCGTCGCGCCCGTTTGGTTTCCCCTCGTGGCGCTTCGAGTTGTAATAGATCACCCGAACTTCCCGGGCGTCCATGTGGGAGTCGACGGCCAGTACAAAGCGGTGATCGGGGTTCTTCTCATCCGTCCGGTTGATCATCGGGAAGATGCGAAAGAGGAAGTCTTTCGGGATATAGGGGCCTGCCTGATGCGCGCCATTGGCGAGAGTGTCATTGCCGGAAAGGCGCTTCACGAAAAGAGCCACCCTGGGCGCACAGAAAACCCCGAGCCAATCCGTAAAATCAGAAACTGCCATTTGCACCTCCCGCAATCGTCGATTGTATTGGGCCATTGGTGAGCCAATCCGCCGCCCGGTCAAGTACCTCGTCTACCGGGTGCCGCTCGCGCCCCTTGAGGGCACATTCCCAGATCGTCAGCACCCGCCACCCATCGGCCAGAAGGGCGGCCTCGGCGGCCTCGTCCCGGGCGCGGTTCCCAGCTATCTTCGCCTCCCAGAACTCTCGCCGCGTGGCAGGCAGCCGGAACAGGTGGCAGCCGTGCCCGTGCCAGAAGCACCCGTGAATGAAGATCACCGCGCGGCGCCCGGGGAACACCAAATCGGGCGAGCCCGGCAATCGGCGGTCGTGCAACCTGTAACGGAAGCCCCGGGCATGGAGCCCCCGCCGCAGGGCCATTTCGGGCCACGTGTCCTTGCCCCGGATTCCCGCCATCATCCGGGAGCGGGTCGCGGCATCCACCACGTCAGCCAACGGGCTGCAACCGCCTCTGCTTGTCCGCTTGATCCTGCGCCGCCTCGGCCGCGATATAGGGCAGCATGTGCCGCGCCACTGCCTCAATAACTGGCACCGCCACCGAGTTCCCGAATTGCTTGTAAGCCTGCGTATCAGAAACGGGGATGAGAAACTTGGACTCGCCGGGCTTGTCGAACCCCATGAGACGGGCGCATTCCCGAGGGGTGAGGCGGCGCGGGTTCTGCCCCTCGCCCCGGTCAATCAGGATTTCCGAACCGTCCTTGTAATAGCGGGCCGAGAGAGTGCGCGCCGCGTCTCCCCGACCCACGAGGCCGAATCCGAACCCGTTCCCGGCCGCCCGGTGCTTGGCCGCGTAGTCTTGCAGATACTGCCACAGGTGATCGGTCAGGGTGTATTTGTCGTTCACCCGGCCCGTTGCGGTGGTGTAATGCTTGTCCGGCCCCTTCTCGGTGCCGTCTTCGGGGTGCAGGATCGTCCCGAGCTTCGGCCCGTTGAGCGGCGAAGGCACGTCCAGATCGTCAAACGAGAAATCGCACTCATCCCGGAACCCGGCAATCAGAATGCGTTCCCGGTGCTGCGGCACATAGCCTTTGGCATTGATCACGCGCGGCGTGGGAACGTAATAGCCGAGGCCGCGCAGGGTGCGCATGATCACCTCAAACGTGCGCCCCTTGTCATGATTGACGAGGTTTTTCACGTTTTCGAGCAGGAACGCCTTCGGCCGGTGCTCGGAAATGATCCGGGCCACATCGAAGAATAAGGTCCCCTGCGTCTCGTCTGCGAAGCCATGGGCGCGGCCAAGGGCGTTCTTCTTGCTCACTCCGGCGATGCTGAACGGCTGGCACGGGAAGCCCGCAAGCAGAAGGTCGTGCTCGGGAATGTCCTTCGCCTTGGTCTTCGTAATGTCCCCCGAAATCTCGTGATCGTCGTGGGGGAAATTTGCTGCGTAGGTGGTCTTGGCGAAGCGGTCCCATTCGGAGGTGAAAACGCATTTGCCGCCCAGAGGCTCGAAACCACGGCGAATCCCGCCGATCCCTGCGAACAGGTCAATGAACCGGAAGGCGGGCCTCTCGGGCTCGGTCGCGCCGCGCTTGTTCACGAGGTCTTCGAGCACCACGAGCACCGCTTGCCGGGGCATGGCTTCGCCCCGCTCCCAGCGGTAGAGGGTTGCGGGAGAATAGCCCATGAGGGGCGCCAGCGCCTCCACAGACAGGCCCGTGCGCTCGCGCAGGCGGGCGAAGTCGGAACGGGGTTCATCTAGCATTCGCGCGGCGCCTCCGGGTATATTTTTCTCATTATTGCTACATTCGACACGAAAAAACAAGAACAAAAGGAGAAGTTTTGGTAAGGTGTGTGGTTGCGGTAAACAATAAATTGCCACGCTTCCGGGGGCGGAAACAAACCGTCGACACAGGATTCCTTTATTTTATAGTTAACGATTCAAGCTGAGCGACGCTGCCACTTGGCTGCTTTTGAGATTTCCCAAGTCAGTACGCATTCACAGCGAACGTCTGCACTGCGCCCTCAACATCGATTTCCCCCCGTGTTCCAAGGCATCGCCTTCGGCATCGTCCCCGTCACTTCGATCTCCCTCAGCATTCCGCCAACGATCAACCCCTCGCGCACCCAGCCCAGCGCCTGCCGCCAGTCCTCATAGGCCTGCCGCGCCGAAGCGATCTGTTGCGGGTGGGGGGAGAAGGTGACAGGGCAGGCCAGCACCTCGATCGTGCGCCATTTGCCGCGGGTCAGGACACGTTCGTTGCCCACCACGATGGTCGTCGCGCGCTCGCCATGTTGGTTGCGCTTGACCTCAACCGGCACGCAGCGAGGCACGGCACCTGGCATCCAGTCGGGGGTCAGCCCGGCGCGGGCCAGTTCGACGACGCGGATTGCCATGCGCTTGCCGCCGAGGGTATCGGGGATCCCGGCGACGGTGGCGGCGATCACCTCGGCGTCCTCGTGGGTGTGGCCGCCGATCTTATGCTGGCCGCCGTCGATCTTGCAGCCCAGCGCGGCGCGTTGGAGGAGGACATATTCGAGGCCGAAGCCAAAGCCAAAGCCCTCCTCGGTGACGTCCTCGGGCAGGGGGAGCTCCAACTGGGCCTTCTCGATCCTGAACGCCCATTCCAGTGCTGCCTGCACGCCCAGCGCGCGTTTCGCGCGTTTGCCGCCTGTGTGGCCGACCGGTCGATGCAGGCTCATCGCACGCCCCGTTCGCGCAGGCGCATGGGCGTTACCAGGCCGCGGGCCAGCATGGCGTCGCGCATGGTGTTGCTGATCGCGCTGATCGGAAGATAGCGGTCGGAGTTGATCAGATCGGCGTAGAAGGCGGCCGGATCGGTGATCGGGGGCGCTGGCGGGGCAGGGGGCCCCTTGGGCTTGCCCCGCTGCCGACCAACATTCTCGGCTTTGCGCTGGGCGGCGCGCCGCATTGCGCGGTCGAGCGCCTTTGGGCCATCGGGCGGTTCGGGGTGCTCCTGGCGGGAGGCTTCGGCCGTGGCGATGATCTCGGCCTCGGTCAGCCCGAGCTCGTCGCGCCAGCGCTGGACGTGCAGCCGGGGCGGCCAACCTTGCCACCAGCCGGGCAGGGCGGCGGGATCGAGGCCCAGCGCCACGAGCAGGTCCCCGAAAACCTCATCGGAAATCGCCGCGCGCGCCTGCGCGCCCTCCTCCTCCTTTACTGGTTCTCTTAAAGGTTCTCTTACAGGGTTAGTGTCCGAAATTCGGACACGGCTTTCGGCGTTTTCCGGACACGGGTTCCCCGGAAAATCGGACACGGGCCTCGCGCCATCCCCGTGTCCGAAATCCGGACACGGCAGGGCATCGGCTGAGTCCTCCATGGTCGAAGCGTCTGTGCTGTCGGGGCTTTCCTCGCCCGCGTTCTCACCGTGTCCGATTTCCGGACACGGCACCACATCCACAGGTGTGAAGCCCGGTTCGAACGCCAGAATGTAGCGGGTCGGCAGCTGACGCTTGGTCACGGGGTCGAGCCGCGGCACCCGCCGCAGCAGACCCACCGCTTCGAGCTGACCAAGGTGATCGTTTAACGTGGACCGGCTGATCTCGCAGTCATGCGCCAGCCGTTCCTGCGAGGGAAAGCAGCCATAGTCCGGGTTGAACCGATCGCAAAGGTGCCAGAGCACGACCTTCGTCGTCGGCTTCAACCCGCGCTGCTTGATGGCCCAGTTGGTGGCCTCGTGGCTCATGGCGCTGGCCTCCGCGGGGCAGGGGCGATGCGCGTGGTGAAGCCGTGATCGGCCAGCGCGCCCAGCGCGTCGTCGAGGCT
Organism: Rhodobacter capsulatus; assembly: GCF_052363185.1. GTDB lineage: Bacteria > Pseudomonadota > Alphaproteobacteria > Rhodobacterales > Rhodobacteraceae > Rhodobacter > Rhodobacter capsulatus_E. The sequence continues at coordinate 663,023 of NZ_CP198955.1, forward strand.
GCGCACCAGCGCCCAGCCAAACCCCTGCGCCTGCACCGCATTGCGGAACGCCTCTTGCTCCGGCCGCAGCCGCCCCTTCGGTGCCTTCAGTTCGAGGAACAGGATGCGGCCGTCGCACAGGACCATCAGATCGGCGAACCCGGTATGGACGCCCATGCCGACGAGGATCGCCTGGCGCTTCGCACCGCGCGGCCCGGCCTCCGTCACCTCGTTGGCGCAATGGTGGATTATGGCCGAGCGGGGCAGGGCGATGCGCAGGGCCTGCACGACGGCACGCTGCAGATCGGCCTCGGGGGTGCCACGGCGTTTCATTGCGCGGCCCTCCCTTGGTCTTCGCGCTGGGCGCGGGCGATCGGGCGCCGCGCGTCGATCACCAGCTGGAGGCGCCGGGCGTCGGCCCGCTCGGCCGCGCTCTCGCCATGGGTGGCAAGGACCGTGCAGGCGAGGCGGAGCAGCTGGTCGCTGTGATGCGCGGCATCGGCGATGATGGCGCGGGCCTCGGCCACGCGATCGGCTGGCCAGGCGGAATTGCGTGGGAGGGCGGTCATCACCGGCGCCCCCCGGTGCGACGGCGGCGCGGGGCGGCCTGTTCCTGCTCCTCCAGCCATTCCTCGACGGCGGCGCGGCGGTAATAGACTTTGCGCCCGGCGCGGACACAGGGCGGCCCCGTGCGCATCGCCTCCCAGCGGCGCAGGGTATCGACCGAAAGGCCGAGTTCCAGCGCGAGGTCGAGGCGGCTGATCCAGCCGACCAGCAGCGTGCGGGGCTTTTCCTTCGGGTCTGGCATCGATCCGAGGTGCGACATCGGGCTCTCCCATTTCTGGCTCCCGGGGTGGGAGCCGATTGCGAGAACCATCAGGGCAGAGCCGGAAGGGTGGCGCATAGGCGCTGACCGGCGTTGAAGCCGCCGCGCGCGTGCCACCCCTTGTTTTATTGGCGGAAACGGGATTTTGCCGAAGAAGCGGCGGAGACCGGCGTAGAGACGCGCAAGGGGCCGAACGGTGTCGAAACGGCATCCGGCTGCGAACAGTCGGATTTACAGGTGATTTACCGGCATTGGCGGGCAAAGAGGGGGTGGCACCCGGCATGAGCCCCTTGCCACCCTCTGATTTCTTTGGGGATTTACAGAATTGCGGCCGTGGGAAACGGCGTTATTTCAGGTCGCCTCGGTCATTCCCGTGGAAATCGGGAGCATCAGGCGCTGGAGGTTATCCGCGCTGGGTGGCGCGCCGCACGAAAATGCCAACAAAACAAGGGGTGGCACGCATCTGGCGATGTCTACGCCGGTCAGCGCCTATGCGCCGCCCCGGCCCGCATGCTTGGCTTGCAATTCAGGCGAAACCACGCCTCATGTCGGTGGCAACCAGGACGAGACGCATGCCGCAACGCATCAAGCTCACGGAAAAAGTCCTTCGAGAAGCCGAGCCCACGCCCGGCCGTGATTACCAGATCTTCGACACCGACCTGCGCGGTTTTGCCGTCTGCATCTACCGTGGTGGGGGGCGGGCCTTCACCATCGACTACCGCCATGCCGGGCGGCAACGACGTATGACCTTTGGACGCTGGCCGGAATGGTCGGTGGCCGCCGCCCGGGAGCGTGCCAAGGAACTGCGGCGCGAGATCAACGCCGGGGGCGATCCCTTGGGCCAGCGCGTGGCAAAGCGCGAAGCCCCGCGCGTGGCCGATCTGATCGAGCGCTACTGCGCCGAGCATCTGCCGAAACTCTCGGCGCACAATGCGGCGGATCAGCGGTCGTCGCTGACCAAGCTGGTGGCACCGGTCTGGGCGCGCAAGCTTGTAACCGAAATCACGCCGAGCGACGTCGACAAGCTGCTGGCGCAAATTGCCGAAGGCCGAGCGCGGCCGCACAAGGAAAAGCCAAACAACCGGGCGCGCAAGTTGCAGGGCGCCAAGCCCACCCCGGTGCGCGCCAACCGGGTCGGCGAGATGCTGCGCAAGATGTTCACGCTGGCGGTCCAGTGGGGCTGGTGCGAGGACAATCCTGCCCAGCGCTTCTACCGCCGCACCGAGACCCCGCGCGAACGTTTTCTGTCGAAGGAAGAAATTGCGAGCCTCGCCGCGGCGCTGGACGCCGCCGAGGATCGGCGCGCCGCCGATATCATCCGGATGTGCATGTTGACCGGCGCCCGGCTGGGCGAGGTGCGTCAGGCCCGGTTCGAACAGTTCAACCTCGAACACCTGAGCTGGTCAAAGCCGCCCACCATGACGAAACAGCGCCGTGCCCACCGCATGCCGATTTCGGACGAGACTGCCGCGATCGTGCGCCAGCGGCTACTTCTGGTGTCGAAGGGCTCGCCGTGGCTGTTCCCGGGCGACACGCCGGGCCAGCCCGTGCAGGAGGTGCGCCGGTTCTGGGCGCGGGTGCAGAAGCAATGCGGGTTGCAGGATGTCCGCATCCACGACCTGCGACACACCTTCGCCTCGCTTCTGGTCAGCGGCGGCGCCTCGCTCGAAATGATCGGCAAGCTCTTGGGCCACAGCCAGATGCAGACGACCTTGCGCTATGCCCACCTGATGGACTCGCCGCTGCGCGCCGGGGTCGATGCCGTGGCCAGCGCCTTCCGGCCGAAGCCCCGGCTGGTTCATGATGCCGAAGATCAGGCCGAATTGAAATCGGCCTGACACCTCCCCGCGCGCAACGGGTTCAGGCCTCCTCCCGCCGCAGCGCCCGCCAGATCGGCGTAACCTTTCGACGAATGCTGCGCTCATCGGGCATCTTCTTGCCGTCCGACCGATCCGCGAACCAGTCCTGCATCTCGGCGACCAACTCGGCTTGCGTGGCGGGCAGGCCGCGATCATGGATGCGCACGATCAGGGCGATCGTCATGCCCTCCCAGTCGTAATTGGTCGAGGCGCCCGCAGTTGTTGCGACGCGCCGCACCATGTCGTTTTCTTCCTCGAAGGCGTGCACCTCCTCGGCGAGGATCATCATGTCGGCTATCGCGACCGGGATGCCACCGGCGGGATCGGTGATCAGCAGCCAATCGCTCTTTTCGAGGGGCAGAATGCGCCGGACAATGCCCTCGGTCGGCCCGGTCCCGCAACGGCGGAACAAGGGGAGCAGGTCCATGGGCGACAGCGCGACCTTGCCCGCGATGACCTCCTGACCGCAGCGCACCGGGAAGATGCCTGTCAGAATCCGGAACCGGCCTGCGTCCGCCCAGCCTGCAATGTCCGCGATGTTGCAGCCCCAGCGGGCTGAAACTTCGTGCAGGGTAAAATAGACACGCGGCGGCAAGGCCATGATGCACCATCCTCGATCAGATCAAGGGAGGGGATCAGCTCCAAACCGTCTGGCAACCTTCGTTCTGGGCGAGAGGGTCACCAATACGGCGGAATCAAGCCGATCGTGCCCCTGCTGGGTTGTGTGTCATGAATGCCGTATCGATGGTTTCTTTTGCTTTTGGCTGAGGGCTGCTCACCTCGGACGGGCAAGCTGCATGGACTTCCGATTCGGCGCAAGAGGGGGGGCACAAAGGAAGCTGTGGATAACGCGTGGCGCAGGGACAAGCTTCCTGATCACGATGTGTCCTTGCTTCCCTGGATGCCCCTTCGCCCTATAATTGTTATAAAAACAAACACTTGCGACGCGCTGCTGCATGATGCCGTTGGCGGAGGCAAAATAGGTGAAAGGTGAAGTCACACTATTTACATCACATCATTGGGGCGATATGAGTGATAGGGTAAAGTATAATTCACGGGATTTGCCTCAATGCGGAAAGTCGTCAGAGAGTATCAGCAGCTATGCCGTGCTGAAGGTGTCGAGCTTCTCAATATCGAGCCGCGCGGCTGTCACTACGCCCTCCACTTTGAAAGAGGGTTCCTCATCGCGGCTTCCACGCCCTCCGATCACCGTGCGCGCCATAACCTCCGCGCCATGATCCGCCGCTTGCACGCTTGAAGGACACGATCATGAATATGACCAACCTTACCCCGGAAACGATGACTGCCGACGAGCGTCGGGAGGCATGGTTTCAGCGCGAACTGATTGGCTATGCGCTGGCGGCCAACAGCGACTACACCGCAAACTGGGACTATGGACATGAGTTGCTTGAGCTGCTTGCCGCGCGCTTTCGCGTGATCGAGTTGATCCTCGGCGCAGACGAAGTTGCACCGCATCTGTTTGCCTTGCTTAATGGTCCTGATGTTGAAGGTGGGAACTGGCGCGAAGCTTTCGAGACTTATGACCCCGTCCTTTCACCCCATTGGACCGGCACCAAGCTTATCGATAATGCGGGAATTTATGGTCTCTACGGTGTGACGCCGAAGGAGGTTATGTTCGACGAGCGTGACGGGTGGCTCGCGGAACTTGCCAGGCATCTGGAACAGTTCCGGCAGCTTGCACAGCCCGAGCCGCAGGGGGTGATCGCGCGGATCATCAATCTCGCATTGTCGCGGCGCGCCATCGACACCGGTGTTGGTGAAGTGGATCTTCAGTCGCTCGCTCTTTTCGGCGGCGTCACCGAAGGTCGGATCCGGAACATCCTCTCGAGCGTCGATGGTGGACTGGAGAAGGCCGGTTCGCGTGTAACTGCCGCCAGTGCGGCAGCGTGGCTCAAGGGGCGGAAGGAGTTCTTTGCCTCAATCTGGCAGCAGCCCGACGAAGCGCCGCCCGAGGCGCCGTGCCTGGATTTTGCAGATAATGTCGTTTTCGTGCCGGTTGCCGCAGATGGAAGTCATTTCCATCCCGGCCTCGCGCGCGGCGGCAAGTTCATGATCGGTGCGAAGGGCGAAGAGGTGCAGTATGCCTCCTTTGACGAGGCGCTGATCGCCTTGCACAAGATGGCGACCCCGCGCTGGCGTCGCCCGAACGAGGCAGGTAACTGGGGTATTGTCTCTGGGCGGGACTGGAAGCGCATCGAGCGCCGCCAGTTGATGTCTATGTGAGCGGGAGTTTGATGATGCGTTTCTCCGCCAATGACCTGCTTTCTGCCCTGCTCGAAGCAGCGCCCCGCCCGACCGTTCAGGCGCCGCGCGATGCACGTGGCCTTTACGGCCTTGTCGATCACCATGGTGATCTTCGCTACATTGGCTCGACCAGTTCGAAGGATCAGACCCTGTATGAACGGATCCACCAGCGTCATCGTACCGGATCCGAGAACGCGAGCCACTACTTCTCGCAGATGTACAACACCGGGCGGATGTGGCGCGACAGGAAGGATGCGCTGACCAAGGCGGATGGTGATATCGCCAAGGCGCTGCGTAACGAATTCGTGGTCGATCACTGCCGCGCGGTCTGGCTTCCCTTGCCCGACACGGAGGACATCGCCCGGCTGGAGGCCGAGGTCATCTCCCTCGCGCCCGACCACGCCATCGCCTGGAACCGGCGCAGGATGCAGGTCTATGACGAGCCGGTCGATCTGGTCGAGGCTACGCTGCGCCGCCTTGGCTGGGGGACGCGGGAATTGGCGGCAATCGAGCGGCAACGCCTGCGTTTTCTTTCCTCGATGGTTGGCCCCGCCGCGGCGCCAGCGCCGAAGCCCGCGACCATCCGGCAGACGCGTGTCACGCCCTTTCCTGAGGGGCCGTTCCGCTTCTTTGCTTTGGACGTCGAGACGGCGAACAACGACCGTGGCAGTATTTGCCAGATCGGTGTTGCCTGCGTGCGCCCCGACAATTCCATCGAGACTTGGGTAACTTACGTCGATCCGCAGGTGGAGCGCTGGGTGTTCACCTACCTCCATGGGATCAGTGCCCGTACGGTGCAGGGCGCCCCGACCTTTGCCGAGGTGCTGCCGGTCTTGCGGGGTGCGCTGAATGGGGCGACGGTCTATCAGCACTCCGGCTTTGACCGCAGCGCCGTTGCCGCCGCCTGTGGCAACTGCGGCCTGCCGATCCCTCAGTGGGACTGGCGCGACAGCGTCCATGTTGCCCGCGCTGCCTGGCCCGAGTTGCGGGGCAACGGTGGCCATGGCCTCGCAAGCCTCAAGCAGCACCTTGGTCTCGTGTTCGAGCATCATGACGCAGGCGAGGATGCCCGCGCAGCGGCAGAGGTGGTCCTGCGCGCCGAAGGCGTTCAGCCTGTTCGCACGGGGCCTTCAGTTCAGACGGGCCAGAGCACGATTGCAGACGACGAGGAATTCGATCTGATCGAGGACGGAAATGAAACCGTGATGGTCGTCCGCGAACCCGTGGCCGCACCAATGCCGTCAAACGCCGTTCCGCGGCAGCATGCTGCGCGCCTCATCGGCACGACCGAAATCACGCAGGGCAACATCGACAACAACCACATCTACCTCAGGAACTTCTTCGAAAAGTTCCCGGCGGACGCAATCGGTGGATCAAACCGTGCTTCGGCCGCCCAGCGCGAAATTGCCGTCGATTGGGGCGGTGGCACTGTGGTCATGACCGACCTCGACGGCGCCAAGCGGTTCTTCCGCAAGCGTAGCTGGATCCGGGAGTTCTTCGAGCGGCATGGTGTTCGCGCCGGGGATATGGTGACAGTCGAGGAAGTGGCACCCTACAGTTACCGTGTGGCGCTCCAGCGGTGTATTTCCTAGAAATGGACGCCAAGCTGCGGGATTCCCGACTTAGGCAGAGTCCCGCGGCTTAGTTCCAGGCGATCAGGTGAGTGAAGGGCAATGGCCGAACGCAACGATATTTCCGGCCTTTTGGCCTTCGTCAGCCGGGAAGGGGGCTGGCGCGACCGACTGCAGGATGTGGTCGCCGAACACCTGATGCCCGCGCTGGAGGAATTCGAGATCGACCAGGACGGCTTGGCTGATCTGCTGGGCGACCAGTGGTCGGGCGTCCTCTGGGGGTGCGGGTTCGAGGATTTCCTTGGCCAGCACTATGAGGACGGCAACATCGTCGATCTCTATCTGAAGCGGCGCGGTTGGAAGGAAACGGCCTTGAACCGGGCCTACTTCAGCGCGCTGCGGGATGCGCCGGTCAGCCTGTACGAGGTCAGCGATGTCCAGCCCGGTACATCGATGGTGCTGCGTGACCTGCTGTCGGATGCCGCCCCGGTCACGGTGCGCGAGAAATCCGCCACGCGTACGCTGAAACAATGGGACCGGATCGCTGTGCGGGTGGTGCCCGAGCACGATCACCATGTCATCTCCGGCGCGTTGCTGCCCTTCCGCACCGAAGCGGTGGATTTCCTGTTTGCCGGGCTGCGGGATGCCTTGAAGCTGAAGAAGCGAGATGCGCTGCGGCTCACCCGCGACCAGCTTCTGGGTTGCGCACCCATCTTTACCTCCGCCTGGCTGTTCATCGAGATCGACCGCGCCCTCACCCCGGCGCAACCGCAGTTCACCAATTCGGACGGCGATGATGTGCTGTTCCACGACCTGCGCTACCCGCTTGCCAGCGGCGTCACGCAGAAGGCGGTGGCCGAGCGGCTTGACCGGGTGAAGGGCTTCCTGCCTGAGGGACCGAAGTTCTGGAACTGGCTGGCTGCGCGGAAAGGGCGCGTTGGCAAGGCAGGCGGCGGCATCATGCTGGACACGCAGATGGAGGGGGCCACGGTTCTGGGCTCCGTGGAACTAAAGGGAAAGACGCTGCTCGTGACCGTCAACTCGGCCGAGCGGGCGGCCGATGTCCAGACGTTGATCGGCGCGGCCGCCGGGGATCTGCTGAGGGCACCGTTGACCACGATCCGGACAGTGGAACAGATGCAGGCCGACCAACGGCGTGGCGGGTCGCGCGAAGCGGCCGACGAAATCCCACCAGAGATCGCGCGCCAACTGATGCGGGATCATCTCGACAAGCATTACCGCGAAACGCTGGATGCGCCGATCCCGGCGCTGGGCGGCAAGTCACCACGTCAGGCTGTCCGGACGACTGCGGGGCGCGAGAAGGTGATCGACTGGCTGAAGATTCTGGAAAACCGCAGCGCCGGGCATGGCGAGGGGCCCATCGCCGAGTACGATTTTGGCTGGATGTGGGTTGAGCTCGGGCTCCAGGATCATCGGAAATGAAGGCCGACAAGACGGTCTGCGATGATGATCTGCGGGAGAGGGCGCGTGGGCTACCTCAACACCACATCAACCTGCGACTGCGCGCATGACGCTGCTTTTGCTTGTGAATCCGTGTGAACGTTGATGTGTGCGCAGATGAAAATTGCGCCAAAACAAACGCTTGCGACGCAACGTCTTGGTTTTTCTAAGTTATTGGAATCGCTGCGATTTCGGCTCATAACCTGAAGGCCGCAGGTTCAAATCCTGCCCCCGCAACCATCGTCTTTTGCCTCAAGCCCGTAGCACCGCTGCGGGCTTTTGTGTTTTGACCCATCTCATTGCCGCACAACGACAAAATCGAGCCCAGCTCCCCGAATAGCTCCACAACATGCCCGTTCGCCGCATCCGCATCGGGCCTCAGCACGATCTTCTCGATCAGCCCGCGCAGGATCTCCACCGCCTCGGGCCGGCTCTCCGCATCGTTCAGCGCCGCCGCCAGATCCGAAACCTTCGCCGCATAAACATCCGCGATGCCCGGATGCAGGATCACCGGGCTCGGTGCGGGCAGGGCGGCGAGCTTTGCCTCAAGTGCCGCCTTCTGCGTCTCGAGCGCGTCCATCTTCGCCTTCATGCTCGGATGGAACATGCCCTCCGTGATCGCCGTCACGATGTTCTCGATCTCCTTCGTGATCTTGGCCAAGGCGCGTTCCGCCTCGACCCGCCCCGCCTCGCCTTCGCGCCGATCCTTCTCCATCTCCCGATGAAACTCCGCGATGAACTCGGCCACAAGGTCAGGATGCATCAGGTGGTGTTTGAGGCCCCCCAGCACCCGCGCCTCAACGTCGCTCCGCTTGATCGTCTTGCGGTTCAGGCAGGTCCCGGAGTTCCGTGCCGCAGCACAGCCCAAGCGGCTATCGCTGATCATGATATAGCCCGACCCGCAGCAGCCGCAGGTCAGAAGCCCCGACAGCAGATAGCGGGGGCGATGGCCGCGTTCGATCTTGGGGCCGTTGGGATTGGCTACCCGTTCGGTCAGGATATCTTCGCGGATCGCGCCTTGGCGCTGTTTGACCCGGGTCCATTGGTCGTCGCTGATGATCCGCAGATACGGCACTTCCTCGGTGATCCAGTCCCCGGGCGGGTTCGGCCGTGCCTGACGTTTGCCAGTATCGGGGTCTTTGACGAAGCGCTGACGGTTCCACACGAGGCGACCGATATAGAGTTCGTTGTTGAGGATTCCGGTTCCGCGCTTCCAGTTCCCCGAAATCGTCGAGAACGACCAGCTTCCCTTGCCCTTGCCGCCCGAGCGCGGGGCAGGGATGCCATCCCGGTTCAGGCCGATCGCGATCGCCCGTGCGCTGCGCCCCCGGTCATATTCCGTGAAAATCCGCCGAATGATCGCGGCCTCGACCGGATCGATCACCCGGTCTCCGGTGGTATAGGTGCAATCCGGCAAGGGCTGACGGTCGAGCCGGTAACCATAGCTGATACCCCCGGCCGACTTGCCCGCCTTCACACGACCTTCCAGACCACGATGGGTCTTCTCGGCCAGGTTGCGCAGGAAGAGCGCCGACATCGTGCCGCCAAGCCCGATGTGCATCTCGCTGATCGCGCCCTCCGCCTTCGTGAAAATCTCCACACCGAGAAACCGCATCCGCTTGTGCAGCCCGGCGATGTGTTCCTGATCGCGCGACAGCCGGTCGAGCGCCTCGGCCACCAGCACATCGAACTGCCCGGCCATCGCCGTCTGCTGCATGCGTTGAAAATCCGGGCGCAGGTGAGACGCTCCGCTCATCGCCTCGTCAGCGAAAACCTCGACAACCGTCCAGCCCCGCTCTTCGCACAGTCGCCTGCAAAGCCGAACCTGATCGGGTATCGACGCGGCTGACTGCAGGTCGGAAGAATAGCGCGCGTAGATCGCCGCGCGCGGCGCCGCCGTCCGAGTCGTCATGCTCACCTCCATCAGCTGCCATCAATATCGCACGCGCGCGCTTCGCGCGCAGCTTGTCTCGCCAAAAGCCGCGCCAGCGCGAGCAGCGCGGGGGCAGGGGGCGCCTGCTTCACGACGGCATGTCGCGTGGCGCCCCCCGCCGGAGGACCGGCATCGCCGCTCTTCGCCAAACTGATCCGTGCCCGCGACATCGCGAGGTGCTCCCCGCACCGGGCCAACGCCCGATGCGTCAATGATGGTTGATCTCGGTTCCGCCAATGCAGCGGGCTTGAGAGCAACATCGCTGTCAGACATGGCAAAAACAGAGGCAAAGAATGGTGTCATTCCCGCGCGCTTCGGCAAAGTGTTGTGGGTGATCGTGAAACTGACGCGGGAACGAAACGTCTTTGCCAAATGTCTCGGCCCAGACGACGGGCGACGACCAGAACCGAAAATCTGCCCGCCTTGTGGCAGATGCGGCCGATAAAGCGCCGATAGAGAAAGAGAAAAGAAATAAGCCGGAAAACACAGCCGCCGCAGGCGAGGCGCAAATCGCTCAGGAAAAAGAAAAGAGGAGAAAGGAACGAAAGCGGGGTGCGAAGGAAGAAGAGAAAGGGAAGAGGAAAGAAGGGGCATCGCGGCACACCTCGAAAAGGAGATGAAAAGAGGAAAAGGGAAGCAGGGCCTGTGTCCCGACGTCAGTCTGGGCCGTGTATGAGCAATTCGACCTTTTGCGCAAACGCCCGTACGCTATCGCGAAACGTCGGCCCGGAGAGGATTGCGCGTGGCGCAGAGGGTGGAGTTGGCCGGATGGGGCCGTCGTCCTGCCTTCCGAGCCGATACCAGCCCTCTACCGCTCGAATTGTGCTCGAATCCCAAGCGATATGGACCACCGCGCCGGTCAGAAAGCCAGTCGGCGCGGTCTCGTTCGAGCGGCCCCAGACCCGGGGAACCTGGCCATCTCTCAAGCAGATCCAGTCCTCCAGGATCGGTAACCTGTAAAGCTGTTCGGGGTCGATACCGAGGCTGACATCGCGCAACGCCCCGTCGAGCGCGGCGATCAGATCGGTTATGGGCATGATGCGGCCTCCTCGCAAGTGGAGGCGATCGTCGCGCCTTTTTGTGGGGCCGTCGGCAACAACAGGGCCTGCCGAAGCTCTTCGCCCGTCAACTCCCGCTCCACGACGAGGCGTGCGGCAAGAGCCCGAACCGCTCCGACATGGGGCCGCAGCGTCTCAAGGGCCCGTACCTCCGCAGCCTCGACGCGCGCGCGCACGCGCGGAAACAATTGTGGGGATCGCCTCACTGACCTTCGCGCTCAGTGCCGCGAGCATATCTCCCTGATGGCCGTGGCGCTGGCAATCGGCATACGACGTGCTGATCAGCGGGATGCCCGCCGTGCCCGCAAGTGCTTGTGCCATCATCGATTTGCCGGTGCCCGGAGGCCCGAACAGCAATGCCGAGGCCGTCACCTGTGACCAATCGAGACTGCCCCGCTCCCAGCGCGAAAGATCAGTTGCCAGCAGGCGCAGGGTTCGCACGGCCTCGGGCTGCCCGTACACTTCATCGAGGGTGACGCCAGTCGCCGCGGCGGACGATCGCGCGAGATCCGTCAGACGACGCGCGACTTCGGCGGCGGTGTCGGCATGGAACGCCGCGCCGATCGACCGGGTGGCGAGTCGCGCCAGATCGGCGGGCGACGGCAGCAGTGGGGCGATGTCGGCTGCGTCAAAATCCTCGGGGTGCGTCAGTCGCAACACGGCAAGCACGGCCTCGGACGTGGGGCGCGGCAACACCAGAGTCAGCACCGTCACCTCGGCAAGCTCGCTGTCGATCACGTCACGGTCTGCGGTCACGAGCAGGATCGACGCGCCTTTCTCAAGAGTCGGCTCCAGCTTCGCGCGGAAATTGCGCTGATCCGCCGTGCGATCTCTGGAGGCGCTGGCCCCTGACGTGAAAACCCGCAATTTCGGATCGACCCGATCGGGGCGGACAGCAGTCAAGGAACGCAAATGACGCAACACCGGCTTTGACAGGGCCTGCTCAACGGCGGTTTCATAACCGGGCGGCGTCTGCAGAACGGTCACGGTGCCCGGCCAATAGAGGCGCTCCAGCGCCGCATTCGCGGGCAGGGCGGTGGCGAACGCGGTGAGAGACAGGAGTGTGACCGCCTCCGATCGGCTCGGGCGGCGCCGTCGCGTCCCAGCTTCTGCCGCCTCTCGGCGGGCAATCTCGGCTTCCGCTTCGGCAATGCCCTGGCGCATCAGCTCGAGCAACGGATCGGGCGAGATATCCGGATTTGTCAGCCCTTGCGAGCCCGGAAAATCCGAATAATCGCTCTCGGCGGGCTGAAACTCGGGCAGATCGTCCTCCGACGGATAATCCAGAGACAGATAAGCGGTCAAAAATTCCGTAATCTTGTCAGCGGCGACGGGCGGGATTGCTTGGTTCTGGTGGGTGGTCATGGCGAACCTCAAGGCATGTGGAAACAGGCCCCGACCGCGGTGGTCGGGGAATGGCTGTGCGAACTGGGGGCGGGAAGTCAGGCGCCGAGGGTGCGGCGTTCCCGATGGGCCGCTATCGCGTCGAGAAAACTGGCCTGCGGTTTTCGCCGGAGATAAGCGATCTCTGTGGTTGCCACGCGCTGGACACGGCGGAGGTCGGCGCTGAAAAAGATCACGTTCTCCGCCAGGACGACCAAGGCCGCGATGTCATAGGCCCCGTGCCGATACTTGTGTCGGCCTCCCGGGCTGCGCCGATAGCCCTGTTCCAGGGAGAAGGTGAAGTAGCCGCCGCGCGGGTGCGTGACGGTCTTGACCTGAACCTTGATCGGGTCATCCCCCACGAACAGCAGGCGATCATATGGCTCGGACTCGGGCGCCTCGAGCGGATGAAATCCCCAGCGGAGCAGGAGGGAGTCGGTGAGCCGCTCCCCGGCGGCGCCAATCCTTTTGGCGTGGGTAGCGCGGATCGTTCCCGGAATGTCGGGATAATGGATCATCTCCGTCGGCGCGCTGACGGTGCGCAGCGGCGGCGGTTCGACGGGGGGCAGAAGCCCGGGAAGGACAAGCTGGGACATGGGTCACCTCAGCAATATGGGATGGGCCCCGGCCAAAGGCCGGTGAAACATGCGCTGTCGGCCGCGCAGGTCGCGCGCTGCGCCATCACGTCAGGGCGACGGCGGGAAAACCGAAGACGGGAAGAGATGTGTTCAGGGTTGGCGCTCAGTTCGCCGTAGCGATCTCCGCCTCGAACTCAGCTTCATAGGGATCGACGCAAGCGGAAAGCGTTGCCAGATCGGTGAGCCTCTCGCGGGCGGTTTGCAGCATCTGTTGCACCCGTGCCGAACTGCCCGTCGGCGCCGCAAACGCGCCGGGATGAGAGCCAAGCAGTGCGTACGCCTGCAAAAATTCCGCGGTGGACGAGGCCCGGATCAGGATGCCCGCCAGCATGACCATCGCCTTGAGCGCAAAATCCCCGTGGTCACGCAGGGTCTGATCCGTGATACTCTGGATCTGGCACAGAACGGTGCTGCGCGCCCGTTCTGCATCTCGCAGCCATTCCAGGCAGGCGGGGTCAGTGGCCCAATCGCTTTCGGCGTCGCGCTCCGCCTCGATGTAAGCCGCGAGGGAGACGATGAAGCGGGGGAACATCCGCGCGATCGGCGACGGATCAGCTGCGGGTTTCATCACGGCGCGCGCCGTGGTAGTGCAATGGGTAGCCATGAGTGATCTCCTCGTAAGATCAGTTGTGGTGGGCGGGCGAGAGGTTCCAGCTCTTGCCTGCCCGACTTAAATATATAAATATACAATCCTTGTCAAGAGGAGAATCGTAATGGCTCGAACTGGTCGGCCGAAGGTCGATGGTGAGAACATAATGCTGCGCCTGCCGCTCGATATGCTTGCGCAGCTTGATGAGCTGCGTAAGCGGGAAGATGGGCTACCAACGAGGCAGGAGCTAATCCGACGAATTGTTGCAAAGTACCTTGAGGCGGATGGGCAATGACCGTGTACCGGCATTTCTGACGATTTAGCCTTTTGAAAGACGGTTGCGGCCGATGCGTTTGCCCATAACCGTAGAGCGGGTGCCTCGGCTCAACGGGGCCCTTATCTCAGCTGCTGTGACGACGAAGGTTTAATCTACGAATCCACCCCATTATCCGCTCGTCAAAAACCCTGACTCGCCCTCAAAAGATACGTTTCGAGCGCGCCGCAGCGAGGGGCTCATGCCCCTTTCTGCCATTCGTGTATTGCGCTCCGTGACGCAAGGCGCCGACGTGACGGGCGGGGAGCGGCCCTTAAGGCTGGGGCATCAAAACTGCGGCACTCCGCGAAAGCAGCCATTCGCAACTCCCTCATAGGGCGGCGCATTGCGCAGCTTTCGGATTCTAGACTTTAACGCATGGGTAGCTCACCCAGCTTAGAAGGCAGTCCTCACGCCAGCCATCTCAGCGCGGCCGGATGGAGTTCCGGGCCTCCACGGTGACAAGAAGTCCGAAGTTAAGTGGAATCTGAAGAAAGGGGCTCTCCAAGCACAGAACAAGCTTGAACGTGCCACCTTGGTCTGCTGATCTAGCAGCGAATGTGAAGAGTAGGGAGCATGCCATGAATAATCTCGATGATGTGTTGTCTCAGCCGACCTTACAGCGCCTCAAGACGGCATATGCCGAGAAAAAAACCGGCAGGGGCATAGTGTTCTTTGTCGGATCGGGTCTCAGCCGTCCGGCAGGTCTCCCAGACTGGAAATCGCTGGCAGAAATACTAACAGAAGAATGTCGAAAACTGGTAGAGATTAATAAGATTAGTCAGGCAAATCTTGGCCCTCTTTACGCGAAGATGATCGCAGAAAGCAACCTATGGAGAAAGTTCAGCCTAATTAAAGAAATTCTTGGCGACACGTCATTTCCGGCATCCGTCAAGATGCTTTTGTCTACAGACGGCAAGCCGATCCCGAGGGCATATGAACTTATGTGCAGAATGGATATCTCTGGATTCGTCTCGCTCAACATCGATAATTTCCTGAGCGGTTCAATCCGTTCGTCATTGCATGATCCTGCCCATCCCGTGTATGGCAAGGATGGTCGTGAACGCCTGCAGGAGTTAACTCGATCTAAGCCCTTCCTTTACCAACCGCATGGCTCAATAACTTCCGAGAAGAGCTGGGTTTTCACTGAGGAAGATTTTGAAGAACTGTGCCTGTCGCCGCTCCATGATGAGTTCCTATCTTCCGTATTCCTGCGTGACACCGTAATTTTTATTGGCATTACTGCTGACGATGTTGGCGCATCACTTCGTTTGGCGAAATTAAACGAAAAGGGTCTCCGGCCTCAGTCGCACTTTTGGATAACTACAACGGCCCATATCGAAAAGCGAGATTGGGCTGAGGAAAATGGGATTCAACAAATCCTCTACCCTTCCGCATTGGGTCACGAGTTATGTCTCTCTGCGATATTTGAAGCCGTTAAGTCGCACATTTCGGTTGATGTGCCGATCACAGCTCCCGTTACTGGCTTTTTAGGCTCGGATCGGATCACGGGAAAAATTTCACCCGCAGATTTATTCAAGCTGGACGATATCGATGAGATAAGGCTTACACTGAACTCCATTATTAAAGAGCATACAGTGTCAGGTGAGATCTCATATGACAAATACTCGAGCATATGCAAAGAGTACGCTCGGGCAATCCATTCGTGCTACATGATGCCATCCGGCGTTGGGGGTGAGAAATGGTTCGGATACAAAATTACTGGGCAGGCCCTTGGCGGAAAGACGATGGGTAGAATTGTTCCGGCTTTGGATTCTTCTGGTCATCCAGTTGCGGTCAAAATACTTGATCAACGTCGATATTCTGATGAGCTCTATTTGTCAGCTTTCAGGCGGGGCATCAAGGCACTAAAAATTCTCGCTGAGCGAGGCGTCGATGGAACAGTGAATGTCAGAGATGCCTATGAGCTGCCACCGACGATTGTTATGGATTACATCAACTGTGCTTCGCTAGAAGACGCTGTATCGTCCGCGAATTTTTCTGCAAGAGACTGTCTTCATGTCATTCGATCGGCATCGGAGACGGTTCTAAAGGCACATCTTCTTCCGGAGATCGTTCTTCATCGGGACATTAGGCCGAGCAATATCCTTTTGGAGGCATTTGATTGGGGCGATGGAACATTTAAAGGAGTCAAAGTAATCGACTTCGATCTCGCGTGGCATGTTGGCGCTCTCGGTGAGGATTTCATTCGCAGCGATCGTGATTCTCTAGGATTCCAAGCGCCCGAGCAGATAAAGGGTGGCAACAGTGCTCAACGTCGAACTACGCTAATTGATAGTTTTGGCCTTGGGGCAACACTATACTTTTGCATCACGAGAACCAATCCAGAGTTGGGATTCGAGAAGGATTTGCATTGGGAGAAGAAAGTTCTAGACCATACCACGAGGCGATTTCGCGACAATCCAGAGTTATCCATCTTTTTATCCGCGATTGTAGTTGATTCAATGCGGGAGAATGTTGCGACCCGGATCTCTGTGTCTGAGATGCATGATCGGTTGGAAGATGCTATGAATTGGTTAAGCGGCGATACAGGCAGTTGCTCTATGGATTTCTTGGCGGAAATGGTTTGCTCCCTATCGACCCCTTCCAATTATCAGGTGGACAGTAGGAGAAAGCTTTTCACCTTCAACACCTCAAGCGGCCTTACAGTCACTTTCGCTCATGACTTTCTCGATGCCGCGTTCGATATTAACTTCAACTACCTTAAGCCGGGGAATGTTGACAATGGGCGAGCAGACAAAATTTTGAATCAACTTAAATCCAGCTTTCCGGAGTTTTTTCAGAAGGCTGATCCTTCGCGAACCTCATTCGCATTCACTGGGAGTCGCGAGTTCGCAGCGCGCGTCACGCTGAACCAAGCTTTGGTTAAGAAAGATCCTTGGGTGGCGGCGGAATGCGTCAAGGCATTTTGCAGAAAATTGAACATCCAATAGGCCTCAACTGCACGTATCGGTACTCCGTAGCTACGCCGTTCCCGAACGGCCGCTTCCAAAAACTCACGCCAAGGCGCGACGGCCCGACTGCGGCGTCTGCTCCCTGCGCACGTTGCGAGTGGCCGTTTTCTCCAATTGGCCTGCCTGGCTTGACCTCGCCGCCCCCTCAACTCTCGCGCCACAACGGGCGGCGGCCGGCGAATGTCACCTCTGGTTCGCGGGTGACGCGTCCCTCGACCAAGCCCCAGAACCCGGATTTCCGGTCATGGTTTGCCTTCAGCCCCGCGCGGTAAGTCGCATGCACCTCCATATCCTGCGGCCGCGCGGGGTCGGCATCGCTGGCCGGACCAAGGCGGTCAAGGATCTGCAGGTATTTCGCGCCATGCGGATAGGCTTTCGATCGGGCACGGGCGAGGATGTCATCAAGAAGCACGCGATAGAGCGTAAGCGCCCGGCCATCGCCCTCGTTGTTTGAGGGGCGATGTCATCCGAGATGACGCCCGTAACAACGGAGGCGTCGATGGATAGCGACATACAAACTTACGTAAGTTCTCACAGTGATGATCCTGGATACGCTGGTCGTATCGACATCGTGACGGGGCCGACCGGTCGCCGTCGCTGGCCCGAGCATGTGAAGGCGGCAATGGTGCTCGAGACGTTTCGGGACGGGGTGACGGTGGCCGATGTGGCCCGGCGTCATGGGGTTTCGGCGCCGCAACTGCATGCCTGGCGCCGGGCCGCGCGCGAGGGGCTTTTGCCGATGCCGGAAGATGATGCCCTCGGGCTCGTGCCGATCGTGGTGAGCGGGGGCGCCGGGCCGGGCGATCAACCCGAGACGAGCCTTCAGCTGGAGATTGTCGGGGTGCGGATCCTCGTGCCGACCGGCTTCGACGCGGCGCATCTTGGGCGGGTGGTTGCGGCATTGCGGGAGACATCGTCGTGATCCTGCCGGGCGGGATCACTCGCGCCTATCTGGCGACGCGGCCGGTGGACTTCCGCAAAGGTCACGCGGGGCTCGCGCTGGTCGTGCAGAACGTGCTCGGCCACGATCCCTACAATGGCGCGGTGTATCTGTTCCGCTCGAAGCGCGGCGATCAGCTGAAGTGCCTGGTCTGGGACCAGACCGGTCTGATCCTGATCTACAAGAAGCTCGAGGGCGGTGCCTTTGCCTGGCCGAAGCCGGCGGATGGGGTCATTAGGCTGTCCCCGGCGCAATTCGCCGCTCTGTTCGAGGGCGTCGATTGGCGGGCTGTCCGGGCCGAGCGCAGGCAGAGGCCGCGGCTGGCAGGGTGAGCCGCGACAGGGTGACTCGGGCCGTGTTTTATGGCGTCCTTGCGGGGTGTTGTGGGGTAGTCTCGGGCCATGGCATCACGCAGCACCAGCACGGCCCGGGTGGCAGATCTTGAACGGCGTCTGGCCGAGGCCGAAGCCGCGCGGGCTGCCGCCGAGACCGCGCGGATCGAGGCGGAAACACGTCTTGCCGCAGTCGAGGAGGCGCGCGCGCGGCTGAGCGGTGGATCAAGGATCCCGAGATGATCGGCAGCGAATATCTCTGGCCTACGACTGAAAGGGTTTGACATGAACGAGATGGTGACGATCCCGCGCGAAGAATATGACCGCCTGCGGGCTGCCGCGGAGGATCTGGCCGACCTGCAAAGCTATGACCGCGCCAGGGCGCGGCTCGCGGCGGGAGAGGACGAATTGATCCCGGCAGAGTATGCGAACCGCCTTCTGAATGGCGAAAGCGCCCTGCGCGTCTACCGTGATCTGCGCGGGCTGACCCAGGCTGCGCTGGCCGAAAAATCGGGCGTGAAGCGGGTCACCGTGGCCGAGATCGAGACCGGCCGAAAGCAGGGCTCGGTCGCAACATTGCGCGCCTTGGCCGATGCGCTTGGCGTGAGTCTGGATGATCTGACAGAGTAACGTCGGCCCAAAGCCGCCGGTCGCGGCTCGACGCGCTTTTTCTGGAAGCGGCCGTTCGGGCACGGCGCAGCGAAGGTGCAAGCCAGCCCTGAGTCGACCTTCGTGCGGGGTTCGGAGTAAAGTCTTGCGCGGACACGGCTTTGCCTTTGCTGGCATCGGCGAGCGCCATCGTTAGCTCTCGGCCAGTGAGGCTAACCGTATGCGGCGGCCACGGCCCATTGATATTTTTCTTGCGGGTGTCGGAGGAGCGAGCGGACGGGTGCGCGTTGCGGCTTTGTATCGCCCTCAAATGATCTCACTGGGGAATCCCCTGATGAGTTCATTTCACGAGATCTGAGGGGGCCTCATTTTCCGCCCCCCCGGGCATAGGCCCATGGCATCAGCGCGTCGATGTTGCTGGCCAGGTGGCCATTGGCGAGGCGGGTGAAGAGATCGCGCAGATAGGCGTAAGGCTCGACACCGTTCATCTTGCAGGTGCCGATCAGGCTGGCGAAGCGGGCCCAGTTGCGGCCGCCCTCGTCGTGACCGGCGAAGAGCGCATTGCGGCGGTTCATCGCCGGGCTGCGGATGGCGTTCTCGACCAGGTTCGAGTCCATGTCGACCCGGCCATCGTCGAGGAAACGCCGGAAACCATCCTCGCGCTTGAGCATGTAGATCATCGCCTTGCCGAGGTCGGTTTTGCTCGAGACCCGCTTGGCCTGGGCCGCGAGCCAGAGGAAGAACGCGTCCACCAACGGGCGGGAGAGGTCCTGCCGCATCGCCCGGCGTCGGTCGGGCGCGGCGCCGCGGATGGCATCCTCGATCTTGTAAAGCGCGGCGATGCGCAAAAGCGCCTCGTCGACGATGGGCGAGCCTGTCTTTGGCTTGGCCTTGATCAACTGGCGTCGGCCGTGCGCCCAGCAGAACGCCAGCTGCAAAGGCTTGCCGCCCGCGCGTTTCGGCGTGGCCAGATGGGTATAGGCGCCATAGGCATCGACCTGGATCGTGCCCTCGAAGCCCGCGAGGATTTCGTCGGCATATGTGCCCTTCCGGCCGGGGCGATAGTGGAACACCACCCCCGGAGGCGCCGTCCCGTCCCAGCCGCGATCATCGCGCAGCACCGCCCAGAGATAGCCGGTCTTGGTTTTGCCTTTCCCCGGATCCAGCACCGGGGCCGTCGTTTCATCAACGTAAAGACGGGTGCTTTCCGCAATCAGGCGCTTGGCCATGTGCTCGACCACGGGGGCGATCAGCGCGCCGGTGCGGCCCATCCAGTCGGCCAGAACCGAGCGGTCGATCGGCACGCCATGCCGCGCCATCACCACCGCCTGGCGGTTCAGCGGCATGTGCTCGGAATGTTTGGAGACGGCGATTTGCGCCAGCAGCGCCTCGGTCGGCCAACTCCCCTCGAGCAGATGCGCGGGAGCTTTGGCTTGCACCACACCTGTGCGGCCCTTCGGGCAGGCATATCGGGGGCGGATCGTGGCGATCACCTGATAGCGCGCCGGGATGTAATCGAGCCGCTCGGTCTTGTCTTCGCCGATCCGGACCATGTCGCCACAGCCGCAGGGACAGATGATGCTTTCGGGCTCGATCACCCGCTCGACCCGCGGCAGGCTCTCGGGCAGAGCCCGGGCCTTGCGCGGGGGGCGCGGCGTTTGTTTCTCGGGATCCGGTTCGTTGGCGGCGATCCGGTCTTCGACGGCGGCAATATGGGCCTGCGTTTCGGCAATCGCCGTTTCCAGATCTTCCAGCGCCAATTCCAGCTGCGCCGGATCGAGCTTTTCCGACTTCGGCCCGAACTTCGTGCGCCGGTAATCCTGAACCTGACCTTCCAGCTTGGCGAGCAGCGCCTTCAGCTCGGCGATGAAGGCGTCCTTCTCGGCCCCAACCGACTGCTCATGCTCCCGTGCGGCGCGCTCCACCGAGGCTTCGAACCGGGCCGCTTCCAACGCCGCCTGTTGGGCCGCAAAGGCCTGCACCACCTCGGGCGGCAGGTCCGGAAACTGGCTGAGATCG
Organism: Rhodobacter capsulatus; assembly: GCF_052363185.1. GTDB lineage: Bacteria > Pseudomonadota > Alphaproteobacteria > Rhodobacterales > Rhodobacteraceae > Rhodobacter > Rhodobacter capsulatus_E. The sequence goes on from NZ_CP198955.1 coordinate 683,773, forward strand.
AAAGGCTGCGACATGCGCCTTTCTACCCGATCCGGGAGGGAAAGCCCAATAAAACAAGCCCAAAATCTGCCCGCCGAGTCATCCCGCCGCAGTCGGCGCCTGCACCCGCTGTGCCAGAACCCGGCGCCAGTCGAGGCCCTCGAACAAGGCCTCGAACTGCGCCCGCGAAAGTCGCATCACCCCGTCCTGCACCTTCGGCCAGGCGAAGCTGCCCTGTTCCAAAACCTTGTAGACCAGCACCATCCCGGTTCCGTCCCACACCAGGATCTTCAGCCGGTCGCCGCGCTTCGAACGGAACACCACCGTCACCCCGGAATGCGGGTCGAGCTTCAGCTCGCTCTGCACCATCAGCGCGAGCGCCTGATGCCCGCAGCGGAAGTCCACAGGCTTCGTCGCGATCAGGACAGGCAGACGCTGGCCCGCGACGATCATGCCAGATCCCGCAGGGCTTTGACCAGTTCGGCCACCCGGGCGCCCGGAATGCCGTCGGGAACCCGCAACACGACGCCCTTGCCGATCTCGATGCTCACGCCGTCGGTCGCGGCCGCCGCGTCGCCGTCAACCGCCGGTTCCACCGACAGCGGCACGAAAGCAGCGGCGAAGTCCGCCACCGCCTCCTCCGGCAAGGCCAGACGCCCCGCCCGCGCCTGACGGCGCCAATCCGACAGCTGGTGCGGCAGAACCCCATGACGACGCGCGACATCGCCGACCCGTGCGCCGAGCTGAAAACTCTCCGCCACGATCCGCGCCTTAACTTCATCCGGCCAACGCCGATAACCCCGTGTCCGCGAAATCACATCGATCCGGCCACCAAAACCTTCGCCTCCATCCGCCATCACGGCCTCCTTCTGAAACTTCAGAAGGAAAATCGCCGTTCACGCGACCGGCTGGAACCGACGATTTCAATGGGTCAGAGACGGCGCATACGGCTAACCGGCAAGGTGGGCGACAGATTTAATATAGTTATCGAGGTAACATTCTGTCTCCAACTGTCCCAAGGGAGTTTGACCGCGGCGATCACGCAGACGCTGCCTCGAATGCGCCCAAGAAAAATGCACTTAAAATCAATCCAATGTGTCTTCGATTGACAACACACGCAGCACTTCGTTCCCACGCATACCGATTGCAGAAGGGCAACTCACCCCAGGCAACACGGCAACATCGAACAACTCCCGCACAACGCCTTCGATCCGTACCCATTCAATGGCATCGCCACTTTCGATATCGACCACCAACAAGCCACATCGTCCGGCACAATCCTTCACGGTCAGCGTCTGATCAAGCTTCAAGCCCTGAAACGTCCGGTTTTCTCGCGGCAGCGACAACCCGATAACAGCATATTTCCCGACAAACGCCAACCCGCGAGCAAAACCAGGGCAAAAACAGACGGGATGGAATCTGCCAGTCCCAACATCTACCCAACCAAACTCGCCGCTCCCGGAGTTCAATAGCCACAATCGCGCCCGGTAAAGCCGAGGTGAATGCGGCATCGACAGACCCTGCGCTACGGTTGCTCCGCTTTGGACGTCAACCACCATTCCACCTGCGGCCCTTCGGTCACGCCAGCCATCCACAACGTCAGACTGCGACGCGCAGGTCACATAACGTGGTTGTCCGCCTTCCATAGCCAAGCCGTTCAGATGACAACGATCTTCGGCCGCAAGGCGGCTAATGAACGGCGGACGCCAGATCGGACGAAAACTGTGGCCGTCAGACGCTGCTGACAGGCAATTGAACAGGGTGTTGGCGAACACCGGCCGCCCCTTGCCATCCATGCCGATATCATGGATATCCAGATCTCCGGTGATCCAGCAAGCATGCGGCGCATAAACCGCATCGTAAGCGTCTTGCCGTTCGTCCTTTCCTAGAACGTTATCAAAGCGGAACAGTTGCATCTGGGTGGCCAATAACAGCGTCTGGCCATCTTCCGATGCGCCAAGACCCATAGCTCTCTGAAAACTGCGTTCAAAGATGGACAGGCTGCCATCGGGTTTGAGGCCGAGGAAGATGATCTTGCCCGCCTGATAGGTAGTAAAGGCTAGCGACGCACCAACGCTGAACAACCAAGAGCCGAACCCGCGTGAGGTCGTCAGCGCAAAAGCCAAGGGTTTGGGGTCAACCATAGGCGCAATTCCAAAAGAACAAGCTGCTGTTCGTGAATAGCGCATATAACCGCGTAGCGTAAACGGTTTTAGTCGGAGGGACGACACAAACCAATCCTCCGCCGTCTTTTGCCGACTCGGTTGACAAACCGCTGTCCGGGGGGGGATCGTACCATGAAATAAATCGGCGAACGGTGCGACCTTTATCGATCAAATTTCCGATCGGCAAGACACGCCAATTTTCTTTTTGATCAGGTGTTAGGAGAAGTTATGGCGGACTTCGAACTGTCCAACCTGAACGGCAGCAACGGCTTTCAGATCAACGGGGAGGCGGCGGGCGACTTTTCCGGCTTTCCTGTCGCCTCGGCAGGGGACGTGAACGGGGACGGGTTCGACGACCTGATCATCGGGGCATATGACGCTAGTCCGAACGGCTCCTACTCCGCCGGCGCATCTTATGTGGTGTTCGGCAGGGCCGGTGGCTTTTCCGCGAACTTGGACCTCTCCGACCTTAATGGCAGCAACGGCTTTCAGATCAACGGCGAGACGGCGCGGGATTGGGCCGGCTGCTCAGTCGCCTCGGCGGGGGACGTGAATGGGGACGGCTTCGAAGATCTGCTCATCGGGGCTCGTGGGGTCGATCTGAACGGCACCAACTCCGGCGCATCCTATGTGGTGTTCGGCAGGGCCAGCGGCTTTTTCGCGAACTTGGACCTTTCCAACCTAAACGGCAGCACCGGCTTTCAGATCAACGGTGAAGCGAGGCATGACCAGTTCGGCCGTTCTCTTGCCTTAGCGGGGGACGTGAACGGCGATGGGTTCGACGATCTGATCATTGGGGCTCCTTGGGCCAGTCCGAACGGTTACTACTCCGCCGGCGCATCCTATGTGGTGTTCGGCATGGCCGGTGGCTTTCCCGCAAACTTGGACCTTTCCAACCTGAACGGCAGCACCGGCTTTCAGATCAACGGCGCGACGGAGCGCGACCATTCCGGCCTTTCTGTCGCCTCGGCGGGGGACGTGAACGGCGATGGGTTCGACGATCTGATCATAGGAGCTCCTTGGGCCGGTCCAAACGGCACCAACTCCGGCGCATCCTATGTAGTTTTCGGCATGGCCAGTGGCTTTGCCGCGAACTTGGACCTTTCCGGCCTGAACGGAAGCAACGGCTTTCAGATCATCGGTGAGACGGCGGGCGACTATTCCGGATGGTCTGTTGCCTCAGCGGGGGACGTGAACGGGGACGGCTTCGACGATCTGATCATCGGGGCCTAGGATCCGCGATGCGCCTCCCACAAGGGTCCGGAATGGGGCGCAGACGCGTCTTGCTTCGAGGAATAAGTGACCGTTTCTGTGCGCGGCGCTCTGTCGTCGGCCCGCTGGCCGCTGGCGAGCTTGGTGCGCAGATGTTCGCGGCCTCGAGCCAACGGCTTGCGCTTGATCTCCTGCCATAGCAGGGTCTCGCTCAGCGTCTTCCAACCCGGGATCTCCGATGCGCTCTGAAACCGTCACGAACATGCTCGCCGTCATTGCCGCGGCCCGCGATGCCTCCGTGCAGGGCGAACACATTGCGCGTTTCGGGCGCAAGTTGTTCGCGGCACCGAAGGACGCCGCGGCTCTGCTTGAGGCGCTTGTGCGGGTCGAAATCGCCGGGACCGAGGCTGAGCACATGAGCCGCCTGCTTGCCGCGGCGCTTGATGATGCCCGGATGGCGCGCGAGAATGGGCAGGGCAGGGGGGCCGACTTCATCGCAGGGCTCGAAGCGCAGCTCGAGAAGATTTTCACGAAAGCTCCGGGCCTGACCGGCAGCCTCGTTTTGTCAGGCACCTGGGTGCGTGCCGGGCTTGCGCCGCCCGACTGTCTGGCGTGGGGCAAGGGGGGTGACGCCGATGTGACCCTTGCGGGCGATCCTGGCGATATCGAGGCCATTCTGGAAGGCCTTCTGGGCAGCGTGATCTCGGAAAGCGGCGGCTCGGTTTCGGCGATGCATGCGATGTTCGCCGAGATGTTGCCCACGGTGCCTGTCGAGGCGCGCGAGATGCTGGTGCGGATTGCCGTGGGCCGGCCGCCCGAGGTTTTCGCCGACCTGGGCTGTGCCTGGCTGCTCGATGCAGGGGAAGCATTGCGCCGAGGGGCGCTGGCGGGGCTTTCGGACCGGTTGGCGGCGGGGCGGCTTTCGGGTGCGGCCTTGGCACGTTTGACCCTTTTGCGCAGCTGGCTTGCCGATGCCGCCCTGCGCGACGGGCTCGACGATCTGATCCGCGCGGCGATGCGCAAGGAGATCGGCGCATCGACACCGAAGCCGGACCCGGAGCCGAAGCTGCACCGGATCGTCGCGAGCTTCGTCGATGGGTCGGGGGCGCAAAGCCTCGCGGCGGCGGTGCAGGTCGGCGGCGCGCGCCTTGTGGCCGTGGCGCTGCTCAAGCAGGGGTTCGGCGTCAAAGATGCCTATGTGGTGCGCTGCGACAGCGCCACCGAGCAGCGCGGCCTCCTTGACCGGATCACCCATGAGATCGAAGCCCGCGAGGTGGCGCGCGCTTACTTGGCCGAGGCGATTGGTCTGGCGATCTCCGAGGGGCTCGAGCGCGGTTTGTCCCCGGTGCCGGGGCTTGTCGAGGTGGTGCAGGTCTGCGGCCTGTCAGGGCTGCGGCCGATCCCCGCCAGCGTCGTGTCGATCCTTGAACTCGCCGATCCCGAGGGCCATGTCGCGGGGCTTTCGGTGCAGGCGCGCGGCCGGCTGATCACCTCGAGCGAATTCTGGGACGAAGACTATCCGATGCTGGCCAGTTGGTTCGAGGATGGCGACGAGACGGCCGCCGCTCTCGCCGGTGCCAAATCCCGCGCCGGGCTGAACCGCGCGATGGGAAAGGTGCTCGAGGCGCGGCGGGACCACTGGGCGCGGATCATCGCGCGCAACGCGCATCTGTTGCGCGCGGCCGGGGCGGATGACGCCGAGGCCTTCGTTGCCGTCGCGGCGGCGATGGAGGCGGGGCGGGACTTGAAGAAGATCCCGGCGATGCAATCCGTTTGTGCGCTGTCGATCGAGGTTTGGCTTGATCGGATGGGTTCCGTAACCTGAAGGACGTCGAAGCCGACTTTGACGAAGGCTGCCTGACAACGGTCATCATCGGCCAGAACGGCGCGGGCAAATCGAACCTGATCGAGGCGATCGTCGAGATTTTCCGCCACCTTGATCCACCCACCAGCAAGCACGGCGGCAAGCTGCGGTTCACGTTCGAAATCGACTACATCATCAAGAGCCGCAAAGTGCGTGCGAGCAATCGCGACGGATCAACCAAGGTGCTGGTTGACGGCGAGCCGATGCCCATGATCCGGTTTCAGGACAGCAAGGCCGATCTCTTCCCCGATCTGGTCTTTGGCTATTATTCTGGCACCGGCCGACGGCTGGAAAAGCTCTTCGACGACCCGCGCCGATGGCCATGCCGAACGGCAGGCCGCGCTCGACATGATCCACCGCCATTCCCCCGGCTCGACCCGGCGCCTGACGCTGGGGGCGGACAAAGGCTATGACGCAGCTGACTTCGTCCGCGACCTGCGCAAGGCTTGCGTCACGCCCCATGTCGCACAAAAGGCCCGACATTCCGCCATCGACCGCCGCACCACCCGCCACGACGGCTACGCCATGTCGCTGAGACATCGAAAGCGGATCGAAGAGGCCTTTGGTTGGGCCAAGACGGTCGGTGGAATGGCGCAAACGATGTATCGCGGCCTTGACCGGGTGCGGTCGCGTTTCATCCTGACGATGGCAGCCAACAACCTGGCACGACTGCCCCGGCTGCTCGCCGCCTGAGGACGAAGAGCGGTGGACCGGCGGGGCGCTCAAGCCCAGAACTCGTACGAAAACGGGAAGTCATTCTCGTCTGCCGACTATTTCAGCGGCCTGCTACACCCTTCGCCCCCATTGCCCTGTGCACAGCCCCCGTCCCGCTTCGGTCAGCCCGCCACGGCCCGGCATTTTCGCCCCCGGCTTCGGCGAATAGGCTCTGGCGGATCGGCGCCGTTCGGCTATGCTCTGCCCCGCAAGATGGAGGGTGTGATGACCACGCGCATCGTAGTTCTGGGCGGCGGTTTTGGCGGCATGTATACGGCCCGCGCCCTCAAACGCAGGCTGGGCCGCAAGGCGGAGATCGAGCTGATCAACGCCGAGAATTACTTCGTCTTTCAACCGCTTCTGCCCGAGGTCGGCGCGGGCTCGATCATGCCCGCCCATGCGGTTTCGCCGCTGCGCTTCCTGCTCAAGGACGTGCTGGTGCGCAAGGCCGTGGTCGACAGCGTCGATTTCGACCGCAAGGTGGTGATCGTCTTTCAGGGCATCCAGCGCCGCCCGACCGAGGTGCCCTATGATCATCTGGTGATCGCGCTGGGGCAAGGCACCGATTTTTCGCGCATGCCGGGGCTTGAGGAACATGCGCTGAAGATGAAGACGCTGGAAGATGCCCGGCGTCTGCGCGAACATGTGATCGAACAGCTTGAACATGCGCAGGTCACCGCCCTGCCCGACACCAAGCGCGGCGCGCTGACCTTCACCGTCGTCGGCGGCGGCTTTTCCGGTGTCGAAACCGTGGGCGAGATGAAAGAACTGCTCGACCGCTCGCTGCCCTTCTATTCCAACATCGACCCCTCCGAGGTCCGCGTGCTGCTCGTCGAATATGCGCCGCGGATCCTGAACGAGATGCCGAAGGAACTGGCCGATTACGCGACGAAGCATCTGCTCGACCATGGTATCGAGCTGAAGCTGGGCACCGGCGTGCGCTCGGCCACGCATCGGCAACTGGTCACGACCGAGGGCGAGGTGATCGACACCCGCACCATCGTCGCCACGATCGGCAATGCGCCCTTGCCGGTGATCCTGCGCATGGGGCTGCCTTTGGAAAAGGGGCGCGTTGCCGTCGATCGCAGCCTGCGCGTCAAGGGCCGGACCGATGTCTGGGCGCTGGGCGATTGCGCGCTGATCCCGCTCAAGGACGATGCCACGGAGCGCCATGATTTCGCCCCGCCCACCGCGCAATTCGCCGTGCGCGAGGCGAAACGCGTCGCCGCCAACATCACCGCCGTGCTGAAGGGCCGCGCGCCCGGGCCCTTTGCCTACAGCTCGCGCGGCGCGCTGGCGTCCCTTGGCGCGAAACGCGGCGTCGCCGATATTTTCGGGCGCAACATCACCGGCTTTCCGGCCTGGTTCATCTGGCGGTCTTACTACCTGGCGCTTTTGCCCGGCATCGGCACCCGCATCCGGGTGATGATCAACTGGTCGCTGGATCTGCTGGGGGCGCGCAGTCTGGTGCAGCTGCGCACCTACAAGAAACCGCCGATGCGGCATGTCTATTTCCGCGCCGGCGACCGGATCTATCAGGCGGGGGACCGCTCGGACGGGTTTTACACGGTGATTTCGGGCGCGGTGCAGATGGTGCGCACCGATCCCGACACCGGCGAGCTGACGACGCGGGTGATCGGCCCCGGCGGCCATTTCGGCGAGCGGCTGATTCTGGGCGCGACGCGGCGCAAGACCTCGGTCCATGCGATCGAGGATACCAAGGTGCTGGTGATGAACCGCGCCGAATTCCTGATGCTGGCCGAAAGCTTCGAGGCCTTCCGCGACTATTTCCGCCCCTATATGGAAAAGCACGGCGTCCGCCTGCCCGAGACCCCGCCGAAGGAATAGCGCGGGCCGGGGATCGGGGCGGCTTGCGCGGCCCGGGTCGGCCCTGCCCTTCCCTGCGCCCCGCGCCGTTTCGCGCCATTCTTCGCAAGGAGCCGAGATGACCCGTTTCACGCCCCTCCGCCCGCTGCTTCTGGCCGCTGTCGCGCTGCTGGCGCCCGCACCCCTGCACGCCGAGGAGGCCGCCGCCATCCCCCTGCCCTCGGAAAGTCTGGTGCCGGGCATTCTGGTGTCGGGCAGCCTCTCGGTCGATGACACGCCGCATTACACCCTGTCGGGCGCACAGGGGCAGGTGCTCTCGGTCGATCTGGGCGGCCCGGGCGCGCTGCCCGATTTCCTGATCCGCGAGGCGGCGAAATCCGAGATCCTGTTCCTGTCCACCGAGGCGGCCGCGCCGCTGACCGATCTGGCGCTGCCCGAGCCGGGCGATTACGTGATCGAGGTGTTCCTGACCCCCGCCCTTGCCCGGCAGAACGCCCCCGTCGACTACGATCTGGCGGTGGGGCTGAGCCCGGCCGGTGTCGCCGAGGCGCTGGCGGGCGGGCCGGACTGGTGGCAGGTCACCGGCTCGCAGGCGCTGACGCTGCGCGCGGGCCCGGCGGAGCGCTTCGCCCCGGTGGGCGTGGCCGAGGGCGGCGCGGTCGGGCGCAATGACGGCTGTCATCTGAACATGGGCATGCGCTGGTGTGCGCTGCAGCTGGCGGGCTCGGGGCTGCGGGGCTGGCTGCCCGGATCGGCGCTGGCCGAAACCGCCGCCCCCTCCGACGCCGCGCCGATGGAGGAGTGAGGGGCGAAGGCGTGAGGGGCGGCGGCACCGCAGGGCCAAAACGCAGAAAGCGCTGGAAAATTTCCAGCGCTTTCCGGGAATGATGGTGGGCGATAACGGATTTATATCACGGACTTTCGCCAAAAACCCTTAAATCACTGTATTTATTGGCGGTGCGCGGCGCAAGTGGCTTGTTTTGGGTAACATTTTGGGGCGTTTTGGGTAACAAATTGGGATTCCTGAGGCCATCCACATGCACGACACAAGGCAGCCACGCGACTACCTGCACCGCGAAAACGACGGATATTGGCGCTATATTCGACGCGTCCCAACCGATCTTCAAACGGTAATCGGAAAGAAAATGCGGCGGCATTCACTTGGCCGCGACAAGATCACGGCCCGCCAAAAGGCGCGGGCATTCGAGCAAGAGCACGACGCGCTTATAACGACCTTGCGGGCCGACCCCGGTGCAGGGCAAGCCATGCGGCTGGAGCGCGCGTTAGCGCGGTCTGCTGCCCGCATGGCTGAACTGAAAGCCAAGGGCGCGCCGGATGGGCGGGCGGATCAGGGCGACCCGGAGAACGGCGGCGCATCTTACCCCGATGCAATGCCCGCTGACGCGGGCACACTGGAAAGTGTGCTTGGCGACATGTGGAAGCGCACCCCCGATGTTCTGGAGGACATTGAGGAAGAGTCCGACCCCGCCTTGCGGGCGCAGCAACTTGCCGCGTTCGCCGCCCTCGCCTTCGGAGATCAAAAGCGGGCGCAGTTCGAAGGGTTGCCGCAGCTTCCCGCGCCCACCGGGAAGGTGCAGGCCATGCAGCGCGCCGGAAACAAGTTGATGCTGGACTCGGTGCTCGAAGAGAGCGACCCGAGCGGTCTGTGAATTCGCGGCATTGCTGGCGCAGCAACCGGCGATAGCGGCCACTCGCGGCCCGCTCAGAAAGCGACACCTCATAATTCGGGTCATTCTTTCGAACAACCGTGTCGTGCATTCGGGTTGTCATTCGGTCTGGTATCTCGCTGGCCAGTCCATGTAATACATCGTAGGCGCGGTATCACTCGCACTTGGACTACTCGCTAGACAGAATGATGATCGCTGTATCCAAGGCCAGACGACACGCGCGGGCGGCTGCAATCTCATGCCAGCCGTCTTCCTTATCCATGCCCCAGTCACAAATCGCTTTGACTACAATCCACTGCACACCTGCATTATGGCAGGCGACTGCAACGGCATTCCCCTCCATTTCGCCCGCGAGAGCCTCTGGAAAATGAGTTCTGAGATCGCACACAAAATCTTTGTAATCTACAAGTTTCTGACCCGACAGGAATAGACCTTCATCGATTCTGAAATTACTTCTGTCGGTTTCATCTCGCGCAATGCGCGCTGCCTGTAGCAGGGCCTGACCCGAGGGAATTTTTTCACCGCGTGGCCTAATCTCTTTTCCAAGACGAACCGTTTCGTAATCTTGCACATGGCTTGAAAAAACTACATCGCCAAGGGCCTGTTTTCCAACGTCTTGATCCTTTGGCTTAACAGGGTGCTGAAATAGTCGGCCTCGACCGCGGATACAAAACATGATTCACCCCTTCCCATGGCGAAGGGGATCACGATGCGGGGCACGGACGAGACGAGCGGGTCGCTTTTCAGCTATGTCGACCTCGAGGATCGCATCCCGGCCAGGCATCCGCTGCGCAAGATCCGGCAGGTGGTGAACGAAGCCCTCACCAGCCTCGATGGTGATTTCGAGGGGCTTTTGAAAAGTCTCTCAGCGAGTAGGGCGCGAGAGGTGCGCGGTTGATGCCAGCCGCGACGAGGTATGGCGGTTCGTCCCTCGTAAATCCAACGACCGCAGCGGCGGGGCTGGTCCCTAATCCTGCTGGCCTGACGCCGCGCGCCCTGCACCCTTCGGTGTGGGGCGCTTTGCTAATCACTCAGCGGAATCGGGAACTTACGCGCTATCGCTGGCGTAAGCGCGCTCTTACGCCCAACTTACGCAGCCTGCATAACTACAAAAACCCCCGTGAGGGGGTTCTATAAGTATCTGAAATCCTAGGGATTTTTGGCTCCGGCGGTAGGGATCGAACCTACGACCAATTGATTAACAGTCAACTGCTCTACCGCTGAGCTACGCCGGAACACGAGGGGGTGTATAGCGGCGGTGTTTCGGGGGTGCAAGGGGGGCAAGCGGATTTTTTCTCACCTTATTCCATCGCGAAAACCGCCGCCGCCGAAAGTCGGGGATGTGCCGCGACCCGGCCCTGAAACGCCAGCGAAACAAGATGCGCAAAGAGATTGCGCGACGCCGCCCCGTGCAGCGCCCGCGGCGTGTCCGCGTAAACCTGCCCCGTCAGCCGGGCCAGATCCGCCGGGCCCGCCGCCAGCGCCGCGAGAATCTGTGCCGTGCGCGCCGCCCGATGCCCCGCCAACTCTGCCAGCCGCGCCGCGGGCGCCGTCACCGCATCGCCATGGCCCGGATAGAACACCCGCGCCTGCAGCCCCGCCAGCCGGTCCAGCGTGGCAAGATAGGCGTCCAGATCGCCGTCGGGCGGCGAAATCAGCGTCGTCGACCAGCCCATCACCACATCCCCGGTGAACACCCGATCCCCCATCGCGAAGCTCAGATGGTTGCCGAAATGCCCCGGCGTGTGCAGCGCCGTCAGCGTTTCCGCGCCAAAGGCCAACGTCTCGCCATCGGCCAGCAGCGCATCGGGAACAAAGCCCGCATCCACGCCTTCGCCGCCGCCCGCCAGCCCCTCGGCCGCCAGACGTTCCATCGCCGCAGAGCGCCCCGCCGCGGGCCCGCCAAAGGCGAAGACCGGTGCGCCCGTCGCCTGTGCCAGCGCCCGCGCGCCCTCCGAGTGATCCAGATGCGCATGGCTGACCAGAATCGCCGCCACCGTCTCGTCCGGGGCGAGCCCCGCCAGCAGCCCCCGCAGATGCGCCGAATCGGCCGGGCCGGGGTCAAGCACCGCCACCGACCCCCGGCCCAGCACATAGGAACAGGTGCCCAGATGGGTCAGCGCCGAAGGATTGGGCGCCACAAGCCGCCGCACGCCCGGTTCCAGCTCTTCCATCGCTCTTTCCCTTCGCCGTTGCACCGGCTACGGTGTGACATGGATTTCGCCTGGCTCAAACACTTCCTGCCGCGCGGGCTTTACGGGCGCGCTGCGCTGATCCTGATCCTGCCCGTCGTCACCATCCAGATCGTCGTCTCGGTGGTGTTCATCCAGCGCCATTTCGAGCGCGTCACCGAGCAGATGACCTCCTCGATGCTGCGCGAGATCGTGCTGGTGGTCGAACGGGCCGAAACCGCCGCCACCGCGGCGCAGGCGCAGGGGCGGATTGCCGATCTGGCAGAGGCGCTGGATCTGGATCTGCAGCTGCCCGCGCCGACCGCCTCGCCCGCCGCCGATGCCCGCGACATCACCGATTTCACCGGGCTCACCGTGCAATCGACGCTGCGCGACGGGCTGCCGGGGCTGATCGCGCTGGATCTGACCGCAAACGGCCGGGTCCGGCTTTGGGTCGAAAGCCGCCATGGCCCGCTTTACATCGCCTTTCCGCGCGGTTGGGTCTCTGCCTCCAATCCGCATCAGCTGCTGGTGCTGATGGTCTTCGTGTCGGTGCTGATGACGCTGATCGCCTATCTGTTCCTGCGCAACCAGCTGCGGCCGATCCAGCGCCTGGCCCGTGCCGCCGAGGCCTTCGGCAAGGGGCAGGTGCTGCCCTATCGCCCGACCGGCGCGCTGGAGGTGCGGGCGGCGGGCAAGGCCTTTCTGGAAATGCGCGACCGGATCGAGCGGCAGACGGAAAGCCGCCGGCTGATGCTGTCGGGGATCAGCCACGATCTGCGCACGCCCTTGACGCGGCTCCGGCTGGGCCTGTCGATGCTGCCCGAAGAGCCCGAGACCGAGGCCGAGATCGCCGCGATGGCGCGCGACGTGACCGAGATGGGCAAGATGATCGACGCTTTCCTCAATGTCGCGCGCGAAGAGGCCGTGGCGGGCGAGGCCGAGCGGATCGAGATCTGCGCCTTTGTCGGGCAGGTGGTCGAAGATGCGGTCCGCGCCGGGCAGCCGGTGCGGCTCGTTGGCTGCCCCGCGGCGCCGGTGACGGCGGTGGTGCGCCCCGATGCGTTGCGCCGGGCGCTGGAAAACCTGATCGGCAATGCGGTGCGCTATGGCCTCCGGGCCGAGGTTTCGGTGACGGTGCGCCCGCGCAGCCTGCGCATTCTGATCGAGGATGACGGCCCCGGCATTCCGGCCGAGCGGCGCGAAGAGGCGATGCGACCCTTTACCCGGCTTGATCCGGCGCGCAATCAGGACCGGGGGCAGGGGGTCGGACTGGGTCTGGCGATTGCCGCCGACATCGCCCGCGGCCATGGCGGCAGCCTGACGCTGACGGAAAGTGCCCGGATGGGCGGGCTTGCGGCGGAACTGCTGTTGCCGCTCTGACCCGGGGCGGGCTCAGAAGATCAGCAGGAACAGGCCGATCCAGACCCCGGCGCCGGACAGGGTGAGCGGCACGATCCACCAGCCCGAGGGCGTGTCGGCCTGTTGATCGGCCATCGGCGCCTCGGCGGCGATCCCCCGGCTCAGATCAAGGCTCATGTCGGCTGTGGTCATTTCGAAACCGCTCCCCGTTTCACCGCGTCGCGCGGCATGTTCGCCCGGCATGCGCCGAGTTTGCGCCCGATTTATTAATAAATCCTTTCGAACATATCTTTTGGAACCCGTTCCCCGGGCAGGTTCCCCGGGGCGCTGGCGCGGGCCGGGACCGTGCCGCAGGGTCTTGCGCATTCGAACCAAGCTTTGCTTGCAGCGCGGGGCGATCTGCCGCAGTGTGAAGCTTCGATGACGAAGGGGCGGGCTGTCGCTTCGGTGCAGTTGAACTGTGTCCCGCCCCCCCCTAGATATGGGTCATGGGAAGGGACGGGTTGCCAATCGCGGGGCCGGTGCCTTTCGCCGCAAACAAGGACAAAGAATGACCGCACTCCCCTCCACCCATCCGGTCCTGCCGCTGCGTGACATCGTGGTGTTCCCGCACATGATCGTGCCGCTTTTCGTCGGCCGGGAAAAATCCGTGCGCGCGCTCGAGGAGGTGATGGCCGACGACCGGCAGATTTTGCTGGCCAGCCAGATCGACCCCTCGATCGACGAGCCCACGCATGAGGGCATCTTCCGCGTCGGCGTGCTGGCCAATGTGCTGCAGCTGCTGAAACTGCCCGATGGCACGGTCAAGGTTCTGGTCGAGGGCAAGACCCGGGTGCGGATCACCGAATTCGTGCAAAACGACCGTTTCTTCGAAGCGCAGGCCGAGACGCTGGACGAGGTCGAGGGCGACCGCGACACGATCAAGGCGCTTCTGCGCTCGGTCGCCGAGGAATTCGAACGCTACGCCAAGATCAAGAAGAACATCCCCGAAGAGGCGATGGCCGCGGTGTCCGAAACCCGCGAGGCCGACAAGCTCGCCGATCTCGTCTCGGGCCATCTGGGGCTTGAGGTCAAGCTCAAGCAGGAGCTGCTCGAAACGCTTGATGTGTCCGAGCGGCTGGAGAAGGTTTACGGGCTGATGCAGGGCGAAGTGTCCGTCCTGCAGGTCGAGAAAAAGATCAAGTCGCGCGTCAAATCCCAGATGGAAAAGACGCAGCGCGAATATTACCTGAACGAACAGATGAAGGCCATTCAGCGCGAGCTGGGCGATGGCGAGGACGGTCAGAACGAGCTCAACGAGCTTGAGGAAAAGATCGCCCGCACGAAACTGTCGAAGGAAGCCAAGGACAAGGCCGAGGGCGAGCTGAAAAAGCTGCGCTCGATGAGCCCGATGTCGGCGGAAGCGACGGTGGTGCGCAACTATCTGGACTGGCTTCTGAACCTTCCCTGGGGCGTGAAGAGCCGGGTGAAAAAGGATCTGCTCGGCGCCGAAAAGGTGCTCGACGCCGATCACTATGGGCTCGAAAAGGTCAAGGAACGCATCGTCGAATATCTGGCCGTGCAGGCGCGTTCGGACAAGCTGAAGGGGCCGATCCTGTGCCTTGTCGGCCCGCCGGGTGTCGGCAAGACCTCGCTGGGCCGGTCGGTCGCGCGGGCGACGGGGCGGGAATTCATCCGCATCAGCCTTGGCGGCGTGCGCGATGAATCGGAAATCCGGGGCCATCGGCGCACCTATATCGGCTCGATGCCGGGCAAGATCATTCAGGCGCTGAAAAAGGCGAAGACGACGAACCCGCTGATCCTGCTCGATGAAATCGACAAGATGGGGCATGATTTCCGCGGCGATCCGGCCTCGGCGCTCTTGGAGGTGCTGGACCCGGAACAGAATTCGACTTTCGTCGATCACTACCTTGAGGTCGAATATGACCTGTCGAACGTGATGTTCCTGACCACGGCGAACAGCTACAACATGCCCGGGCCGCTTCTGGACCGGATGGAGATCATTTCGCTGGCCGGTTACACCGAGGACGAAAAATCCGAGATCGCCCGCCAGCACCTGATCCCGAAACAGGTCAAGGCGCATGGGCTGAAGAAGGGCGAATTCACCCTGACCGACGGCGCGCTTTCGGACATCGTGCGTTACTACACCCGCGAAGCCGGGGTGCGGAACCTGGAACGCGAGATCGCGAAAACCGCCCGCAAGGCGGTGACCGAGATCATCAAGGCCAAGGGCGCGGTGAAATCGGTCACGGTCGACGAAGCGAAGCTGGGCGATTATCTCGGCGTGAAGCGGCACCGCTACGGTCTGGCCGAGGCCGAGGATCAGGTGGGCGTGGTCACCGGTCTCGCCTGGACCTCGGTCGGCGGCGATCTGCTGCATATCGAGGCGCTGAAACTGCCCGGCAAGGGGCGGATGAAGACGACCGGGAAACTGGGCGACGTGATGAAGGAATCGATCGAGGCGGCGTCGAGCTATGTCCGCTCGATTGCGCCGGAAATCGGGGTGAAGCCGCCGAAATTCGAAACGCTCGACATTCACGTTCACGTCCCCGATGGCGCGACGCCAAAGGACGGCCCCTCGGCCGGGCTCGCCATGGTGACCTCGATCGTTTCGGTGCTGACCGGCATTCCGGTGCGCAAGGATATCGCGATGACCGGGGAAGTGTCGCTTCGCGGCAATGCCATGCCGATCGGGGGCCTCAAGGAAAAACTGCTGGCGGCGCTGCGCGGCGGCATCAAGACCGTGCTGATCCCCGAGGAAAACGAAAAGGATCTGGCCGAGATCCCGCAAAACGTGAAGGACGGTCTGGAAATCATCCCCGTCACCCATGTGCGCGAGGTTCTGGCGCGCGCCCTGGTGCGCGCGCCCGAGCCCGTCGAATGGGACGAGGCGGCCGAGGAAGCCGCGGCGGCGGCGGCGGCGAAGGCCCGGGCCGAAGCGGCAGGCGCCACCGCGCATTGATCCGCCCCACTGATCCGATCTTGTGGCGCGCCCCCTTGGGGCGCGTCCTTTTTTCTTGGGTCCGGGGGCGCAAACGGATGGCGCGCGGCGCCCCGGCGCCGTAACCTGCGGGCGACTCGAACCGATGGGGCCAACATGAGCAAGACCACGAAGAAGACCGCAGTTGCGGGCAAGTCGGCGGCGCTGGCGGGGGCGACCCCCGAGGCCGAAGCGAACGACGGCACGGGGGCGGATGACACCGGGGCGGCGGTCAGCCTGCAGGTGAAGAAAAAGGATTTCGTCGAGCGGGTGGCGCTGCGCAGCGGTGCCAAGAAGCCGGTGGCGCGCGATCTGACCGAAGCGGTGCTGGCCACGCTGGGCGAGGCCCTGTCGAAAGGCGAAAGCCTGATCCTGCCGCCTTTGGGCAAGATTGCGGTGTCGCGCCGAATCGACAAGGCGGGCGGCGAGGTGCTGCAGGTCAAGCTGCGGCGCATGTCTTCGGGCGAAGCGGCGAAAAAGAACGAAGATTTTGCCGCAGACCCCCTTGCGGAGGCCGAGGACTGAGGCTAAACACCGCTCCACCGGGCGATTAGCTCAGCGGTAGAGCGCTTCGTTCACATCGAAGATGTCAGCGGTTCAAATCCGTTATCGCCCACCAGAATCATCTTGAATAAAATCAAGCACTTAGGCCCCCTCACGGGGGCCTTTTGCTACCCAAAACACCCCAAGATGTTCCCCAAACACACCCGCTGACGCGGGCTGCCCCAAAGCGAAAAGGGGCCGTTAGGCCCCCTCTCTTTTCAGCTTCAAGCCGAGTCACCGTCACCACTCATCGGCGCCTAGCTGCGGATCAAGAGTGCCTTGCAGCGATGGCCTCCGGCGATGGAGGGGCAAGATGGTCCGAAACGAAGTTCCTCTGGCAAAGCACCCCGCGCAATCGCAGCCGTTGATCAGGACCGACGCCGCCCGTTCCGATCGTCAACGTGGCATCATCGGCGCCGATCACATGCCACCCGGGTTGGGCGCCCTGGCAACCATCCCGGCGGTTTGCCTGAGGGAAGCGGAGCTCAATGCACATGTTCGGGCCCTTCGTTCGGGCCGAGGCAGGTCGGGATCGAGGCGGGGCGGGTGGCGGCGCACGCGCCGACCACTTCGGCGACAGCCCCGAGCCTGTGAACTGGGGCCACGTCGGGACGCTGGACCATTTCCGCGCCTGCCTTCGCGAAATCAGCGACATGACTTTCCTCGAGGGCGAGCATAGCCGAGGGGATCGTCGTCCAAGCGCGCAGACGCCCCGCAAAGGGCTTGTCAGCGCGGGGGGGGCGCCGCAAGATCGGGGTTCGGGCCGGTTGGGCCCTCCGGGAGGGATGCCGATGACCTTGCTGAGCCTGCTCGACATCCTCGACGAGGACGAACTGGCCGCGCTTCTGGGTCTTCTGACCGGCGCGGTTTTCGGCTTTGCGGCGCAGCGGGCGTCGTTCTGTCTGCGCGCGGCGACGGTGGAATTTGCCCGCGGCGCGCTTGGGCCGCGGATCGCGGTCTGGTTCCTGACCTTTTCGACGGCGGTGGTCTGGGTGCAGGGGGCGCAGATGCTGGGCCTGTTCGATGCGGCCGAGGCGCGGATGATGGCGGTGACCGGGTCGTGGTCGGGGGCGATCCTTGGCGGGTTGATGTTCGGCGCGGGCATGGTGCTGGCGCGGGGCTGTTCGGGGCGGCTTCTGGTGCTGGCGGCCACGGGCAATCTGCGCTCGGTGGTGTCAGGGCTGATCTTTGCGGTGGTGGCGCAGATGTCGCTGCACGGCTGGCTGGCGCCCTTGCGGCAGGCGCTGGCGGGGCTTTGGGTGACGCCGGGGGGACGCAACCTCGACCTGCTGACGGCCCTGTCGCTGCCAGAGGGCACGGGGCTTGTGGTGGGCGGGCTCTTCATGCTGCCCGCCTTCTGGCTGGTGCGGCGCAACCGCATCGGCTGGCCGAAGGTCGTCTTCGCTTCGGGCGTGGGTTTTGCCGTGGCTCTGGGCTGGGTCTCGACCTATCACCTCAGCCAGATCGCCTTCGAGCCGGTCAGCGTCACCTCGGCCACCTTTTCCGGCCCCTCGGCCAATATGCTGATGTTCTTCCTGACCGAGGCCCCGGGGCTTGATTTCGACATCGGTCTGGTGCCCGGCGTGTTTCTGGGCGCCTTCGTCGCGGCGGCGCTGCGGCGCGAATTGCGGTTTCAGGGCTTCGAGGGCGAGGGGCAGATGCGCCGCTCGATGTTCGGCGCGGTGCTGATGGGCTTTGGCGCGATGCTGGCCGGGGGCTGTGCGATCGGCGCCGGGGTGACCGGGGGGGCGATCTTCGCGGGCACGGCCTGGGTGGCGCTGTTGTGCATGTGGATCGGCGCGGGCGTGACCGACCGGCTGGTCGATCAACCGCGCGAGGGGGGGCGGCTGCCCGGCTGAGCCTCGGACGCTGGCTCTCAGGCCCCGGGAACGAAGCGATAGCCTTCGCCCGCGCGCTCGGCCCGGCCAATGCCGCCTTCGGGCAGGTGATAGCCGATCACGGTGACCCGCTCGGCGGCCAGACGGTCCAGCAGCGCGCTGCGGGTTTGCGCCGCCTGTTCGGGGTCCTGATCCGAGCCCGAGGCCCAGCCCGGCCGCGCAAAGCCGACGTGATGATTGCCGATGCAATCGCCCAGCACCATCACCGGATCGGCGCCCCCGATTTCAAAGGCCAGATGCCCGGGCGTGTGGCCGGGCGTCAGATGCGCCACGATGCCCGGCAGCGCCTCGGCGCCGTCGTCGAGCAGCACCAGCCGCTCGGCCAGCGCGCCCAGCCTGCGCGCCGCGCCAACGGCAAAGGTGGTGCGGGCAGCCCCGATGCTGGCCACGGTGTCGGGATCGGTCCAGTAGTCGAATTCGGCCCGGCCGATCATGTGGGTGGCCTTGGCAAAGACCGGCTCGTCGAAATCATCCAGCACCCCCCAGAGGTGATCGGGATGGGCATGGGTGAACAGCACATGGGTGATGTCATCAGGGGTCAGATCCAGCGCCGCCAGCGCCTCGGAAAGCTTGCCCGCCGTGGGCTGGAAATCCGGCCCCGCGCCCACATCGAAAAGCACCGTATGGGTGCCGTCGCGCAACAGCGTGACATTGCAGGGCGGCGTCAGCCGGTCGGTGGAAAGGTGAAATTCCTCAACGATCTTGGAAAGTTCCGCCTGCGGCATGCCCCCCAGGATGAAATCCCCCGGCAAGACCAGCGACCCGTCGGACAGCGTGTCGATGCGCCGCGGCCCAAGGGTCATCGTCGTAGCGGCCCAGATCCGCTGCGGCACCAGCGGCCCGGCCAGAGCGGCAGCGGCAAGGGTCATGATGCGGCGACGGGTCAGCATGGAAAATCCCCCGAAACAGGCTGCGGGCACCGGTCTGGCGCCCGCAGGCAGATCAGCCGAAGATGTCGGCGGTGATGCCCGCATACCAGCCGAGCGATTCCTCGAACGTGGCCTTGCGCAGCGCCGCATCCTCGCCGGTGGCGGAAATGAAGCTCTCGACCGAGGCGATCTTTTCCGCCGTGGGCTCGTAGCTTGCCCCCACCTTCACGCCGTCGTCGGTCTCGATCAGCGACCAGCAGGTGTTGGTGTATTTCGCCGGAAACACCCGGCTGCCCAGCAACTCGCCGCGGATCGCCATCGCCGCCACCTTGGCCTGGGAATTGGCGGAAAAGGCCGATTTCGGCATGTCGCCCTGCGCGCTGGCATCGCCCAGCACCCAGACGTTCGCATCCGTCTTCGAGCGCATCGAGAACGGATCGACCGGCGCCCAGCCCTTGTCGTCGGTCACCCCCGCAAGCGCCGCGATCTTGCCCGCGATCTGCCCCGGAATGACGTTGCAGGCATCGACCTTTTGCACCTCGCCGTCGATCACCAGTTCCATCGTCTCGGGCCGCACCTCGACCGCGCCGCCGCCGAAGTCCGGGCCGATCCAGTCGATCATGCCGTCGTAATGCCTGGCCCAGCCTTCCTCGAAGAGCGGCTGTTTTGAATATTTCTCTTTCGGATCAAAGATCAGGATCTTGGCCTTGGGGTTTTTCTGCTTCAGCACATGGGCCACCATCGAGATCCGCTCATAGGGGCCGGGCGGGCAGCGATAGGGGTTGGGCGGCGCCACCATGGCGAAAGTGCCACCCTCGGGCAGCTCTTCGACCATCTTTTTCAGAAGCTGCGTCTGCGGCCCGGCCTTGTAGGCATGCGGCATGATCTCGGCGTGACTTTCCAGCGACCAGCCCGGCACCGAGCCCTCCTTGAAATCGATCCCGGGCGAGAGCACCAGCCGGTCCCACGGCAAGACCGCACCGCTTTTCAGCGTCACGGTTTTCGCGGCCCGGTCCACCCCGGTGGCCAGATCCGTCAGCACCGTGATCCCCGCCGCCGAGAGCTTTTCATAGCCGTGCTGCAGGCTCTCGAAGTCGCGGAAGCCGCCGATGTAGAGGTTGGAGAAAAAGCAGGTGGTGTAGATCGGATTGGCGTCGATCAGGGTGATGTCCAGCGCCCCGGCCGCATCCTTGGCCAGATAGCGCGCACAGGTGGCGCCGCCCGCGCCCGCGCCGATCACCACCACGCGCGGTTTCGTCTGCCCCCAGACGGCGGGGGCGGCCAGAAGCGTTCCGGCGGCCAGGCCGGTGCCGATGAAATGACGTCTGTTCAGTCTCATGCAGGTCTCCTCCGGGTTGGGTCCGGCGCGGTTGGCTCCGCGCCCCTTAGCTATTCAAGCGTGGCGAAATAGGCGGCGAGCGCCGCGATTTCCTCGTCGTTCAGCCGCCCGGCCATCATCTGCATCACCGGATGGGGCCGCAGCTTCTGCTTGTAGGCATGCAGGGCCAGCACGAAATCCGGTTCCGGCCAGTGCGTGATCGAGGGAATGCCCCGGTCCGAGCCGTCGCGCTGATGGCAGGTCTGGCATTCCGAGGACAGATATTCGCCCCAGTCGCGGTCGCCCTTGATCGCCAGCACCTCTGGCGCCAGATCGGGATTGGTCTTGCGCGCGGTCGGTTCGGCCTCGGGGATGTCGCGCGGCTTGTCGGACCATTCGCGCAGGAAGGCGAGCAGGTCGGCCCGTGCCTTGGCATCGTGCAAGCCCTTGAAAGCCATGCGCGTTCCCGAAACCAGCGCCTTGGGGTTGTCGATATAGGGGTCGAGCGTCTCCAGCGTCCAGACCAGCCCGTCCGCCCCCATCCGCGCCATCGCTTTGGAATAGGCGAAATCGGGCACACTGCCCGCGCGGCGCCCGAAGACGCCGTTCAGCCGGGGACCGACGCGGTTTTTCGCCCCCTCGCCGATCTGATGGCAGGCGGTGCAGTTGCGGGCAAAAAGCGTCGCGCCGCGGTCCGCATCGCCGATCTCGGCCGCGCCCAAGGGGCTGGCGAGCCACAGAGCCAGAACGAAAACCCCCGCCCGCATCCTCAGTTTTCCTTGGGCGGGGGCGGCAGGCTGCCCGCCGGGCGGCCATCGGGGTCTTCGGGGGTGACGTTCAGCTCGGCCGCGCGTTTCGTCACCTTGGGCGGCGTCGCGCGACAGTTTTCCATGCAGGGCGGGTGGGTAAAGAGCGGCAGCTCGGTCACGTCGCGGTCATCGGGGTAGAAGCCCTGCGCGTTGGGCAGCGTGACCGAGGTGAAATTCGCCTTCGAGAGGGTGAAGTCATCTTCCACCAAGCCATTGGAATACAAAAGAAACGCGACGATCGCATAGGCTTCGTCGGTGCTCACCGTCTGCGCGTTGCCAAAGGGCATCGAGCGGTGGATGTAGTCGTAAACGGTGGAGAGATAGGGCCAGTAGCTGCCGATCGTCTTGACCGGGCGGCGGTCGGTGAGCGTGCCCACCCCCCCCGCCAGCACCGGCCAGCTGTCGAGCCCCTCGGCGAATTCGCCGTGGCAGGTGGCGCATTTTTCCGCAAAGACTTCCTCGCCCGTCGCCACATCGCCCGAGCCTTCGGGCAGGCCGGTGCCATCGGGCAGCACCGTCACGTCCCAGGCGGCGATTTCCGCGGGCAGGGCAGGGCGGCCAAGGCCGAGCGGCTCGGCCTGCCCGGGCAGGGCGGCGCAGATCAGGAGCGCCGCCAGAACCTCAGCCGATCTCGACATTTTCGACCTCCCCGTCGGGCTTGACCCACCAGGTCTGCACGGCGTTGTTGTGATAGACGTTGTTCAGCCCCCGGATCGCGCGCAGTTCGTCCTTGAAGGGCTGGACGTAGCCGGTCTCGTCGGTGCAGCGCGACATCAGGAACATCTCGGACCCGTCCCAGACCATGTCGAAATGAAACCGCGTCAGCGCCTTGGGCTTCACATCGCCTGAAAGCCGCGCCGGGGCCCAGGTCTTGCCGCCGTCGGTCGAAACATCGACCGCCTTGACCTTGCCGCGCCCGCTCCAGGCAAGGCCGGTCAGCACCAAAGGCCCCGGCCCGTGGCGAATGGGCACCTGGGGCGAGGGCGCGGTGATCACCGATTTCGCATCCATGATCCAGGTCCATTTCCGCGCCCGGCCATCGGGCATCAGATCGGTGTATTTCGAGGTCTCCTCGCGGCTTTCCACCGGCTGATCGTAAACCCCGATCCGGCGCAGCCATTTGATCCACATGTTGCCCTCGAAGCCGGGCACGACCAGACGGGCGGGGTAGCCATGTTCCTTGCGCAACGCCTCGCCATTGGCGAAAAACGCCACCATCACGTCGTCCATCGCCTTTTCCAGCGGCATCGAGCGACCGTTCGAGGACGCATCCGCGCCTTCGGCAAAGATCCATTTCGCCTCGGGCTTCACCCCGGCCTCGGCCAGAAGATCGCGCAGCAGGATGCCGGTATATTCCATGTTGTGGATCATGCCCTGGGTGAACTGGCAGCCCTCCAGCTGCGCGCCGCCCCATTCCATGCCGCCATTGGCCGCGCATTCGCAAAAGGCGGTCAGCACATGGCGCGGAAAGCGCAGCAGATCGTCGAAGGTGAAGACCAGCGGGCGGTCCACCAGCCCGTTGATCATCAGCCGATATTCGCCCTTCGACATCTCGATGGCGCCGGAATGATGGCGTTCAAAGGCGCAGCCCTGCGGGGTGATCGTGCCTTCCAGCGCATGAATCGGCGTGAAGTTGATCGACGAGGCCGTGCTTTCGGTCAGCCATTCGACATTGCGGCGCACCACATGGTCTTCGTAATGGATCGGCATCCCGTAGGGCGTGGCATCGACCGGATCGCCGAAGGCCGAGGCGAAGGGCTGCACTTCGGTGATCAGCGGATCGGGGGTCTGGGCGGCGGCGCTGCCCGCCCCGGCCACCAGCCCCGCGCCTGCGAGCATGGAATTGCGCAGGAAATCGCGGCGCGAGGGGCCGGGGTCCTTGGCATCATCTTCGGTCATTTCGGGCTCCTTGGACATCAGAGGCCCCTCACCTGAACCGAGGTTTCGGGGGCAAGGGTGACGGTGCCGAGCTTGCGGATATGGGACTCCAGCACGTCCCAGATCTGCGGCCCCTCGGTGCCTTCGTTGACGCTAGCCCAGCCGGCGACGGTGTAGGATGTCGCCGCCTCGAGCGCGGCGCCGGTATCGGTCAGCACCATCTGCGAGATCCGCTGGCCCATCGGCTTGCTGACATCGCAGGCAAAGCCGATGCCGCCCACCCGCACCATGTCGCCGCCCTGCTGGTAATAGGGGTCGGTGTTGAAGATGTTGTCGGCCACGTCCTCAAGGATGGCGTGCAGGGTTTCCCCCGTCATTTCCGTGCGGTAAACCTGCCCGTAGGTCATCGAGGTGACAGCGTGGATGTCTTCGCGGGTGATCGGATCGCCCGGCAGGAGCGAGGGCCCCCAGCGCACCCCGGGCGAAAGCGCAATCTGCGCATCGCGTTCGGATCGCACCGCGTCGCAGATCAGATCGTCCCAGCTGCCCTGAAAATTGCCGCGCCGGTAAAGCAGGCTTTCGGTGGTGCCGATCACCTCCTCCAGCTCCGCCTTGAAGGGCGCGCGTTCGGCCGCGATCAGTGCGGCCATTTCGGGATCGGGGGTGATGACATCGGCAAAGATCGGAATGAGCTTGTGGCGGAAGCCGGTCATCTTGCCGCCCTGCACCTGCAGATCGACGCGCGAGACGAATTTGCCGTTCGAGCCGGAGGCGATCAGGATGGTTTCCCCGATCACCACCGGTTCGGGCACGGCATCATGGGTGTGGCCCGACAGGATCACGTCGATGCCCTTGACCCGCCCGGCCATCTTGCGATCGACGTCGAAACCGTTGTGGGACAGGCAGACCACCAGCCCCGCCCCCTTGGCGCGGACCTCCTCGACCAGCGCCTGCATCCGGTCCTCGCGGATGCCGAAACTGTATTCGGGAAACATCCATTTCGGGTTCGCAATCGGCATGTAGGGGAAGGCCTGACCGATCACCGCCACCTGCACGCCGCCGCGCTCGAAGATCGTGTAGGGCTCGAAGGCCGGTTCGTCCCATTCCGCGTCGAAGATATTTGCGCCCAGAAAGGGAAAGGGCAGGGCTTCGACGA
Organism: Rhodobacter capsulatus; assembly: GCF_052363185.1. Taxonomy (GTDB): domain Bacteria; phylum Pseudomonadota; class Alphaproteobacteria; order Rhodobacterales; family Rhodobacteraceae; genus Rhodobacter; species Rhodobacter capsulatus_E. The sequence continues at coordinate 708,206 of NZ_CP198955.1, forward strand.
TCTCCTTCACCCGCTCCGTGCCATAGGTCCATTCCCAATGCGAGGTCATCGCCTGAACGCCGAGCAGGTTCATCGCGTTGACCATGTCCTGCCCCTTGGTGCGCAGGCTGGTCATCGAGCCGTGCCAGGTGTCGCCGCCATCGAGCAAGATCGCCTCGGGCCGGGCGGCGCGGATCGCCTTGACCACCGTCGCCACCCGGTCCAGCCCGCCCATCCTGCCGTAAGCCCGGCCGAGCGCCGCGAAATCCTCGTGTGTCAGCGCATAGGCCTCTGGGCTTTGCGGCGCGAGGCCGAACATGTCCTGGAAGGCGCGGCCGACCACATGCGGCACCTGTCCCTTGGCCGGGCCGACGCCGATGTTCCAGTCCGGTTCGCGAAACCACACCGGGCGCAGTTGCGCATGCAGATCGGTGATATGGATCAGCGTGACCGTGCCGAAATCGTCGAACTGCAACAGCTGGTCTTGCGTCAGCGCCTGCTGCGCCGCCAGCCGCGACCATTGGCCAAAGCCCGACGCCCCGATCAGCGCCGAGGCGGCGAGCGTCGCTTGCAGGAATTCGCGTCGGGAAATCATCCCCTTCTCCTTGCCTTGCGGACAGCCGGGGGCCGTCGCGCAAACGCGTCGGACCGCTGCCCTGTCGTGAAAGGACGCGGCCACCGGGGCGGCCGCGCAAAGGATCAGTGCCGAACCGAGACCCCCTCGACCGAGAGCCCGTTGCCGCGCGAGGCGACGTAAAGTTCCAGCGCCTTGAATTCGTCGCTGTCGGGCTTGAAGGTCTCGGCGCGGGTGTCGCGGACGCAGCCGACAAAGCGCTGTTGCGCGCTCAGCACGGCGGCATCCTTCAGCCGGTAGGTCGGAAAGCCGTTGATCTGGCCTTGGCTCAGGTGGTCGGCGCGGATCATGTGGCCCTGATACTGCTCATGGCACGAGGCGCAGGCCATTTCGAGCTGCCCGAACTTGGTGTAGTAGATTTCCTTGCCCCTTTGCCAGAAGGGTTCGGCCGCGCCGTCGATGGCGACATTCACGGCCATGCCGCGCGACTGCATGGAAATCAGCGCCAGCAGATCCTTCATCTCGTCGCCGGTCCATTTCCACGGCTCCAGCCCCATCCGCTCGGTCACGCAGGCGTCGATGTAGTTTTCCACCGTCATCAGCTTGCCGGTTTTCGCATCGACCCGCGGCGTCACCGCGCGCAGCCCCGCCATGGTTTCCGGTCCCTGATGGCAGCCTGCGCAGCTTTCGCCCTTGGTGCCCAACGCGGCATTCCAGCGATCCAGACCGCGATCGACAAAGACCATGGCCGGGTTGTCGAAATCGTCGCGTTGCAGATCGCGGGTTTCCGCCTCGCGGTAAAGCCAGCCGGAATAGACCGTCTCCATCACCCCTTTCAGGTGATCGGGGCCGGGGGCTTTGGTGACAAGGGTGATCGGGCCCTCGTCGGTGTCGATGCTCAGCGTGTCCTCGACCGGATCGGCCCCGGCTGCCCCCGCAAGGGACAGCCCAAGCGCCAGGGCGGCGCAGAATTTGGCTGTGTGGTGCATGGCTGTTCCTCCCCTTGCCATGCCCGCTCAGGCCAGGTCGATGGATTTGGTGTCGGTGTAGACCGCACCGTCATCATCGAACCAGGTGAACTTGAATTCCCCCGCCGCATCGACCCGCGCGTCGAATTCGAAATAGGGGTTGGTGGAGACCGCCGGGTCGATCGTCACGTCGATCACATTCGCCCCGTTCAGATCGCAGCTGAAGCGGTTGATGATCGAGCGCGGGATCAGCTTGCCTTCGGCATCCTTGCGCTGGCCCGATTCCATCTTGTGGCTGATCAGCGCCTTGATCGTCACCACCTCGCCCGCCGCCGCCGATTTCGGCACTTTCACGCGCGGTTTTGCATCTTCTGCCATGGTGTTCCCTCCCTCTCTCAGCCGCCGCAGCCGCCGATGGTGACCTTGACGGTGGCCTGCGCGCGGCGGATCGAGCCATCGGCCATCTTCGCCAGCGCGATCACCTCTTGCGTCTTGGCCAGACGGATCCGGGTGGCGGCGCGCTGGCTGCCCGCGGCGGGGCCAAAGGCAAAGGTCGCCACCGCCGGTTCCGGGTTGCCCGAGGCGAGGATCATCACCGCCACCGCGCCGGGCGCGCTCACCTCGACCGGAACGGTGTTGCCGTTCTCGGCAATCTCGGGGGCCGTCAGCGTGATGCCCTCGGCCCCCGGTTCGGCCCCGCCGGTGAAGCCCGTGGTCAGCTCCTCGAGCGTTGCGGCAAAGCCCGCCCCCGGCAGCGTCCCGGCAAGGCCGCCCAGCCCCAGCCAAAGCGCGTTGCGTCGTGTGAATTTCATCTCTTTCTCCCTCGCCTTTGGCCGTTATTGTTTCAGCGTGACCAGATAGGACAGCACGTCCTCGATCTGCTGCGCGGTCAGGATCGGCGGCAGGTCGCCCTTGGGCGCCTTGCCGGTGTAGCCGTCGCCCGGACGGTTGAAGCCGCCGGTCTTGTAAAACGCCGGCATGAAGCTGCCCTCGAAGGTCATCTTCGCATTGGCGATGATGCCGCGCAGTTTCGCCTCGGAATAGCGGTTGGCCACGCCATCGAGCGCGGGGCCGATATTGCCGGGAAACTGCACCTTGGGCAGCGCGGCGACGGTGTGGCAGGCGACGCAGTTTCCAAGCGCATTGGTGGTCATCACCTTCACGCCCTCCTCGGGATTGCCCGCCACACCGGTCAGCGATGTGGCGATCGCCCCCTCGGTGAAAGACAGATCCGCTGGCAGGACTTCGCTGATGGCGGGCGTCGCGGCGCACAGCGCCACCACGGCCGCCAGCCAAGGCTGACGGGTCATTCTCTCCTCCCTGATTTCTCCCTGAACGAAAGGTTAAGCGGGGCGCTGCACTTCTGGCAAGAAAAATATATGCTTTAGCGAATATACATATATGTCATTGTTAGGACGGGATTTTTCCGCGCTTCCGGTCAGTTTTCGGCGGTCATCCGGCTGGCCACGAACTTCTGGAAGTTCTCGCCGCTCTCGTATCCGTGATCGCGCACCCAGATCAGCAACGCCTCGGTCGTGCCCTTGCCAAAGGCCCCGGGCATCATCGCCACGGCGGCCTGCGGCGTGGTCTTGCCCTCGGGCACGGTCTCGGGCAGAAAGATCAGCGTCGGCGTGAACATCACCCCCCAGCGCATCGCCATGTCCTTTTCGCGGACCACGGTGCCGTCGAAATCGGTCACCTCGACATCGCCGAAAAGGTTCATCTGCACGACGAAATAATGATCGCGGATCAGCGTTTCGATCGCCGGATCGGTGAACACCTCCTCGTGCATCTTCGTGCAATAGATGCAGCCGCGCTGTTCAAAGGTGATCAGCAGACGCTTGCCCTCGGCATTGGCCTCGGCCAGATCCTCGCGCAGATCCTTGAAGGTTTCGCGCAGCCAGGCGGGTTTGTGCAGCCCGTCATCGCCCAGATCGGTGGCAAGGGCGGGCAGGGCCGTCAGCAGCAGCGCGGCGGCAAGGGACATCAGTCGGGTCATGCGGGTCCTCCCTATCGAAGCATCGAACTCCAGTCGATGGCACGGATCATCCAGTCGGAAATGCGGTTGACGGATTGCGTGGCAATGAGCAGGCCAAAGACGATCAGCATCCCCCCCATCGCCTTTTCGACATGGCCCATCAGCGCGCGGTGCCGCCCCATCCAAGCCAGAAACGGACCGGCAAACAGCGCGGCGACGACAAAGGGCAGCGTCATCGACAGGCCATAGACGAGCAGCAGCGTCCCGCCCCGCCACAGATCGCCCATGCCGGAGGCGACCATCAGAATCGCCGCCAACGCCGGGCCGACGCAGGGCGTCCAGCCAAAGCCGAAGGCCAGCCCCATCAGATAGGCGCCGAGGATCGTCGTGGGTTTCGTGTCGGCCTGCACCCGTGCCTCGCGGTAGAACAGCCCGATCCGCAGGACGCCCAGAAAATGCAACCCGAACAGGATCAGCACGGCCGCCGCCAGCCACGACAGCTTGTCCTTCCACTGCGCGAAAGCCTGTCCCAGCGCGGTGGCGCCAAGGCCCAGAAGCACGAAGATCGTGGTCACGCCCAGCGCAAACAGCATCGCCTGCCCCACCAGCCGCGCCTGTGCCCCCGGGGCGATGGCCCCGCCCGCGCGCAATTCGCGCACCGAAAGCCCGGCCATGTAGGACAGGTAAAACGGCACCATCGGCAGGATGCACGGCGACAGAAACGACAGCAGCCCGGCCAGAGCCGCGCCCCCGAAGGTGATATCCAGCATCGCTCCTCCTCCCCGAAGGCGGTGCCTCGACGACCCCTTGTCGAGATGACAACAATTCATTAGCATATTTCTATGTCCCTATGAGGCTGTCAACATGATCCTGCGCGCTGCGGTTGTATCTCTGGCCCTGGCGCTTCCGCTGCCCGTTGCGGCGGGGGCGCTGGAACTCCTCATGGTCGAGCAGCCGGGTTGCCAGTATTGCGCCCGCTGGACCGAGGAGGTGGGGCCGGAATATCCGCTGACCGAGGAAGGCAAGGCCGCGCCGTTGCGCCGGGTGCCCCTGCACGCCGCCCTGCCCGAGGGCATCAAGCTTTCCGCGCCGCCGGTCTTTACCCCCACCTTCGTTCTGCTGCGCGACGGCACCGAAACCGGCCGGATCGAGGGCTATCCGGGCGAGGATTTTTTCTGGCCGCTGCTCTCGGGGCTGATCGCCGCCGCGGACCGGCCCTGAGCCGCACCCAAAGGCGGAAAAGGTCGCTTTTGCGATTGCCCTTGGGCGCGCAACAGATCAAGAAAGGGCAACGCAACCGGGGTCAGGATCGTGAAGGACACCCGCAAGGACATGGCCAGCGATACCCCCCCGCCCGAGGGTCTTGACGCGCTTGTGGCGCAGGCCGAGACGGCGGCGGGGCTGCTCAAGGCGATGGGCCATGACGGGCGGCTGACGATCCTGTGTCACCTGCTCACCGGTCCGCGCAGCGTCACCGAACTGGAAAACCTGCTCTCGATGCGGCAGGCCGTGGTCAGCCAGCAATTGGCGCGGCTGCGGCTGGAGGGTCTGGTCTCGGCCCGGCGCGAGGGGCAGGCGATTTACTATTCCCTGCTTGACCCGAAGGTCGAACAGATGATCCGATTGCTCTGTCGGCTTTACGGCCCTCCCGAAGCGGAGGCCTAGGGTCGGCCGCCCCGGGAAGGGGGCGGTTCAGCGGGAAGGGGCGGGAGGATGGAGAGCGTTTCGGCGGGGATGCTGGCGGCCCTTGTGGGCGGGCTTGGCGGGCTGGTGCTGGGGCTTGCGGCCCGGCTGGGGGATTTCTGCACGCTGGGTGCACTGGAAAGCGCGGCCTGGGGCGGCGATCAGCGGCGGTTGCGGCTGTGGGGGATCGTTCTCGGGGTGGCGATCCTGGCCACGCAGTTTGGCGCGGCTGCGGGGGGCATCGACCTTGGCGCGACGATCTATCATGCGCTGGCCTGGAACCCCTTTGCCTCGGTGATCGGCGGGCTGATGTTCGGCTATGGCATGGCTTTGGCGGGCAATTGCGGCTTTGGCGCGCTGGTGCGCTTTGGCGGCGGCGATCTGCGGGCGATGGTCGTTGTGGTGGTGATGGGGATTTTCGGTTTCATGGCGCTCTCGGGACCGCTTGCGCCCCTGCGGCAATGGCTCTTTCCGCAGCCCGAGGCTTCGGGCCCGCAGGGCATCCTGCACGATCTGGCGGGGCTCGGTCTGCCCGACTGGGCGCTGGTCCTGGGTCTGGGGCTGTCCTGCATCGGCCTTGGGCTGATCCATCCGGCCCTGCGGCAAAGCCCGCGGATGATCGGCTGGGGGGGCGCGGCGGGTCTGGCGGTGGCCTGGTGCTTTTTCGGCACCAGCCTCCTGGCTGACCGGTCCCTGGGCGCGGTGGCCGTCGAGGGGCCCTCCTTCACCGCGCCGATCGGCCGGACACTGCTCTATCTGATGACCTCCACCGCAGGCGGGATCGGCTTTTCGGTCGGTTCGGTGGCGGGGGTGATGGCGGGTGCGGCGATCGGCTCGGGGATCCGGGGCCTGTTTCGCTGGGAGGCCTGCGAAGATCCGCGCGAGTTGGGCCGGTTGGTGGGCGGGGCGGCGCTGATGGGCATCGGCGGGGTGATCGCGATGGGCTGTTCCGTAGGCCAGGGCGTCGCCGGGGTGGCGGCGCTGGCCTGGTCGGGACCGGTGACCTTGGCCGCGATCGTCGCCGGGGCGCTGGTCGGGCTGCACCATCTGATTTCCGGCTTCGATCCGCGCTGAGGGCGCGGGGGCCGGGATGGGGATGTCGAACGGGCAGGGCCACGGGACGGGTGGCCCTGCCCGCTCGACAGGCGGGGATCAGCCCCGCTCGGGACGCGCCGGTGTGGGCCCGTCGCGGTCGATCAGTTTCTCATCTTCCTTCAGTTCCAGCCACATCGCGTTCATCACCGCAAAGATCGCCGCCAGCGGCAGACCCAAAAGCCAGGCAAAATACCACATCGTGTCCGCCTTTCAGTAAACGGAGTGGGAGTTTTCGGTGACATCGGCGGCGGTCACCTTGCCCCAGAGCACCTTGTAGACCCAGGCCGTATAGGCAAGGATCATCGGCATGAAGATCAGCGCGCAGATCAGCATGATGAACAGCGTCAGATGCGACGAGGAGGAGTTCCACACCGTCAGCGACGATTGCGGATCGCTGGACGACGGCATGATGAACGGAAACATCGTCAGCCCGACCGAAGAGATCACGCCAAGGATCGCCAGTTTCGAAAACAGCAGCGTCGAGACCTCGCGCCCGGCCCGCAGGCCAAGAAAGGTCAACATACCGCCCACAATCCCCATTGCCGGGGCAATGGCGATCCACGGCCGGTCGGCATAGGCGCCAAGCCACGAGGCGGTGCGCTCGACCTCGAAATGCAGCGGGTTCGAGGGGCCATCGGTGACGTAATCGCCCGCGATCCGGTAGCCCTCGATGCCATAAGCCATCCAGACCCCCGCCAGCGCATAGGCAGCCACCGCCACCAGCGCCGCCACAGACCCGATGGCACGGGCGCGGGCCTGCACCCCGCCCTCGGCCTTGAGCGTCAGCCAGGCCCCCCCATGCATCACCAGCATCGCAAGCGACACCACCCCCGCAAGGAGCGAGAACGGGTCCAGAAGGCCGATGAACTTGGTGTGCCACGCGCCTTCGTAGATCGGCTGCAGGTCATCGGTGAAGTGGAAGGGCACGCCCTGAATGACATTGCCCACCGCCACGCCAAAGAGCAGCGCAGGCACGGCGCCGCTGGCAAAAAGCGCCCAGTCCCACGCCGTGCGCCAGCGCCGGTCCTCGCGTTTGGAGCGGTATTTGAACGCCACGGGCCGGACGATGAACGCCGCCAGAACGACGAACATCGCCAGGTAAAAGCCCGAGAAGCTGACCGCGTAAAGCGGCGGCCATGCCGCAAAGATCGCCCCGCCGCCGAGGATGAACCACACCTGGTTGCCCTCCCAGACCGGGCCTACCGTGTTGATCGCCACGCGCCGTTCGACATCGGTCTGCCCGACAAAGGGAATAAGCGCCCCCACCCCCATGTCGAACCCGTCGGTCAGCGCAAAGCCGATCAACAACACGCCAAGCAGCCCCCACCAGATCACGCGCAACAGGTCATAGCTCAGAAGGTCATGCAAGATCATGGGGGTCACTCCGCAGGGGTGGTAAGGGCATCGGTGCTGTGCTGTCCACTCAGGCGGGCGGCATGGCTTCGTGCCCAGGCTTCGGTTTCCGCAACATCAAGGAATGGGCCCTTGAGGATGTATTTGCGCATCAGCCCCATCTCGATGATGAACAGCACGGTGTAGAAGGTGATGAACCCCGCCAGCGTCAGGCCGACCTCGGTGATCGAGAGCGCCGAAACCGACATCGCCGTGGGCAGGATCCCGTCCACTGTCCAGGGCTGACGGCCGAATTCCGCCACGAACCAGCCCATTTCGGCGGCAATCCACGGTGTCGGGATCATCACCACCGCAAGGCGCAGCGCCCAATCGGGGTAGCGCATCTGCCGAAACGAGGCCCGCCAGAAGAAATAGGCCATGGTGGCGATGAAGCCGAGCCCAAGCGCCACCATGATGCGGAAGGCCCAGAACAGCGGCCAGACCTGCGGCACGGTATCGTTGGCGGCCGCCACGATCTGCGCCTCGGTCGCGGTGCGCGGGTCTTCGACATATTTGCGCAACAGGAAGGCAAAGCCCAGATCGCCGGAATGCTGCTCGAACTTGGCCATGATCGCCGGATCGGCGGCATCGCGGGCTTCGCGGATATGCATCAGCGCATCATAGGCGATCAGCCCCGAGCGGATGCGATCTTGCGCCTGCGCCACCAGATCGTTGATCCCGGGGATTTCGGTGTTCAACGAGCGGGTGCCGATCAGCCCCATCAGCCACGGAACCTCGATGGCATAATGGGTTTCGCGGGCTTCCTGATCGGGAAAGCCGGTCAGGTTGAAGGCGGCGGGCGGCTCGTGGGTCTCCCACATCGCCTCTATCGCGGCCAGTTTCATCTTTTGGCTGTGGGTGGCGGAATAGCCGCTTTCATCGCCGAGGATCACCACCGAAAAGGCCGAGGCCAGCCCGAAAGCCGCCGCCACGGTGATCGAGCGGCGGGCCAGCTCGGTGTGCCGCCCCTTGAGCAGATACCAAGCCGAAACGCCGATCACGAAGACCGAGGCGGTCACATAGCCCGCGCTGACGGTATGAACGAATTTCGCCTGCGCCACCTCGTTGAAGAGGACGGCGAAGAAATCGGTCATCTCCATCCGCATCGTCTGCGGGTTGAACTCGGCGCCGACCGGGTTCTGCATCCAGCCGTTGGCGATCAGGATCCAGAGCGCCGAGAAGTTCGAGCCGATCGCGACAAGCCATGTCACGATGGCATGGGCGGTCTTGGACATCCGGTCCCAGCCAAAGAACATCAGCCCGACGAAGGTGGCCTCGAGGAAAAACGCCATCAGCCCTTCGATCGCCAGCGGCGCGCCGAAGATGTCGCCCACGTAATGGCTGTAGTAGCTCCAGTTCATGCCGAACTGGAACTCCATAGTGATCCCGGTCGCCACGCCCAGCACGAAGTTGATCCCGAACAGCGTGGCCCAGAACTTCGTCATTTGCCGCCAGACGGGGCGGTTGGTCATGACATAGACCGTCTCCATGATCGCCACGAGGATCGACAGACCCAGCGTCAGCGGCACGAAGAGGAAGTGATACATCGCCGTCATGGCAAATTGCAGCCGTGACAGCTCGACGATGCCGAAGTCCATGCGTTGCTCTCCCGTCGTCGGGCAGAGATCCTGCCCGATACATATTCCGATGTGACAATGTTGCGCAGGCAGGGCGACATCCTGCGTTGACCCAGATCAAGAAGTCACATTTCTGCTGCAAGTTATTTTGCCCGGGATCGGAGCCGGGCCGGATGGCGCCGAAGCCGCGCAAGATTATATAAATACTTGTGTTTTAATGGATTTTGGCAGGGATGAAATGCCGGATATCGCCGCTGGACGGCGCGAAGGCTTCCAAGATCAGCCCGAATAACTTGTTTTTGCTTTGCGAGTTCAGGGCCGGGGCGCGGCCGATTCTGTGATCTGCATCAAATACAGCCGCGCCCAAGGCCCTATGGTGACGCAAGTGCCGCTGACAGGGGTTTCATGCGCCTCACGACAAAAACCAATCTGGCCGGCCGTGTGCTGATGGCCTGCGCCGCCAACGAGGGAAAGACCCTGCGCACGGTCGAGATTGCGCAGGTCGCCAATGCCTCGCTTCACCATGCGTTGCAGGTGGTCAACGGCTTGCAGGCGCATGGCTTTGTGGAAACCCTGCGCGGCCGGGGCGGCGGGGTGCGGCTGGCGCGGCCGCCCGAGCAGATCTCGATGGGGGCGGTGTTCCGGATCTTCGAGGCGAGCCATCCTTTTGCCGAATGTTTCGATCCCGCCGCCAACACCTGCCCGCTCCTTGCCGATTGCCGGTTGCGCAGCTTCATCGCCCGCGCGGTCGAGGCGTTTTATCACGAGCTTGACATGGTGACCTTGCAGGATCTGACGCGCGGAAACTGTGGCCTTGCGGCGCTGCTTGCGGTGCCCGAGGGGCTGGCCACCGGCTGCGCGCAGGCGAAGGATGTCGCGTAAGCGCGTGGTCGGGGCGGGCTGGCTGCGGGTTTCGATGGGGGCGATGCGGGCTCTTATGATGTGACCGCCCCCCGACGACGCTTCACGGCTCCGTGATCAAGTCACAGACAGGCGGAGCGGATTCAGGTATCGGAATATGTCGGAGTTTCGAGGCCGGGAGGAGGCTTCGGGAGGGAAACGCCATGAAAATGACCGTCATGCGGGCCGTTGCCGTCCTTTGGGCAGGGGTATTGGGTATCGGCCCGGCGGGGGCCGAAGTTGCTGCGCCGCCGATGGGGGCGATGTCGCGCCCCGATCCGGCAGGTCTCGCCGCTGGCGCGGCTCATGGGGACGATCCAGTCACGCCGGTCACCGCCGATCACACGAAATTCGCGGTGCTGAAGGGGCCTTTCGCCTCGGGCTCCGAGGTCACGGCGGCCTGTCTTTCGTGCCACACCGAGGCGTCCAATCAGGTGATGCATTCGGTCCATTGGACCTGGAGTTACGACAACACCGCCACCGGGCAGAAACTGGGCAAGGCGCATGAGTTGAATTCGTTTTGTGGCAATGTCGCCTCGAACGAGACGCGCTGCACCTCGTGCCATGCGGGCTACGGCTGGACCGATGTGCGCGCACCCATGCCCGACGATCCGACCAAGGTCGATTGCCTGGTCTGCCACGACACCTCGGGGCAATACGCGAAACAGGACAATCTGGCGGGCAATCCGCCGCTCGATCCGGTCAAGCCCGGGTCAAAGACGATCACCGGGGCGGATGCGACGGCCGTCGATCTGGTGAAGGCGGCGCTCTCGGTGGGGACGCCGCAGCGCGAGAATTGCGGTGGCTGTCATTTCTACGGCGGCGGCGGCGATAACGTCAAACATGGCGATTTGTCCTCGGTGCTGTTCGACCCGCCCCGCGATGTCGATGTGCATATGTCCAAGGACGGCGCCAACATGACCTGTGAGGCCTGCCATGTGTCGCAAAGCCATGTGCTGGCGGGATCGCGCTATGAAACAGATGTGACCGACCCGCATGCCGCCGCGCGCAAACCGGGCGAGGCGCGGGACACGGCCGCCTGTTCCTCCTGCCATGGCGAGAAGCCGCACAAGGGGCCGAACCCGGTTCTGTCGATCAAATTGAACGACCACACCGACCGGCTGGCCTGTCAGACCTGTCACATCCCCGAATTCGCTCGTGGCGGCGTGGCGACGAAGACGTCTTGGGACTGGTCCACGGCCGGGCGGCTGAAGGACGGCAAACCCTATCAGGAAGAAGGGTTCATCCAGTCGAACGGCAAGGCGCTGCACAGCTATCTCTCGACCAAGGGCAGTTTCGAATGGGCCGAGAATGTCGTGCCGCATTACGCTTGGTCGAACGGTGCGATGCGCTACACCCTTCCCGAGGAACAGATCGATCCGGCGCAGGGGGTGGAGATCAACCGCATCGAGGGCACGCCCGGCGCGGCCGATGCCCGGATCGCCCCCTTCAAGCGGATGCAGGGCAAGCAGGCCTATGACACGGTGCGCAATGTTCTGCTTTTCAACCACGTCTATGGCCCGGGGGACGGCTCGGCGCTCTGGTCCTATTTCGACTGGTCGAAATCGCTGACGGCGGCGATGGATTATGTCGGGCTCGACTTCTCGGGCAAATATGACTTCGTCGAGACCCGGATGTATTGGCCGATCGCGCATCAGGTGGCGCCAAAGGAGGCCGCGCTTGATTGTGCCGCCTGCCATTCGGAAAATGGCCGGATGGCGGCTGTGGCGGGGGTTTATCTGCCCGGTGGCGGGCTGCCGATCGGGGCGAAACTGGGCATGGTGATGATGGCCTTGGCGGCTTTCGGGGTGCTGGGTCATGGCGTGCTGCGGCTTTTCGGCCGCAAACCGAAGGGAGGACATCATGGTTGAGCGCTGCGTCAAGGTTTACAGCCGGTTCAACCGGCTCTGGCACTGGTCGCAGGCGGCCTCGATCCTGGCGCTGTTCTTCACCGGGGCGCGGATTTTGGGGCTGCATCAGATCGGCTCGTTCGGGCTGGCGGTGACGGTGCATTCGCTCGTCGCGGTGGCGCTGCTCGTTTTGTGGGTCTTTGCCACCTTCTGGCTGTTCACCACCCATGGCTGGCGGCAGTTCATCCCCCGGCTGACCGGGTTGTTCCGGGTCGCGCGCTACTATGCCTCGGGCGTGTTCAAGGGCGAGGAACACCCCTATGCGAAAACCCTGGAGCGGCGGCACAACCCCTTGCAGGCGCTTGCCTATTTCGCGCTCAAGATGGCGCTTTTCCCGGCCATCTGGGTCACCGGGCTGATCTATCTGGGCTATGAGCTATGGGGCGGTTCCGATCAGGCGGGGCTGTGGCTGACCGTGGTGGCGAACCTGCATGTGCTGGCGGCCTTCGCCATCGGCTCCTTCGTGCTGGCGCATCTTTACCTGCTGACGCTCGGCCACGGGTTTGGACGCCATGTGCAGCCGATGCTGAACGGCTATGACCAGATCGACCTGACCCCCGAGGAAGAGGCCTATCTGGGGCAAAAGGGCCTGCTGCGCCCGGCCTGCGACTGACAGTGTCTTGCGCGGGCTCGGCGTGGGACGGAACCGGGACCAGCGGACACAACCCGCTCAGCGGTCCAGAGGCGGTCGTGGCGGACGTGACGCCAAGCCGCCCCTCTTGTGTATTTTTTCATGCAGGCAGGGATGCCGCAGTGTTTGTTGCGAACGGGACGCCCAAGGGTGGGCACGGGGTCTGAAGACGTCGGTGAACAAGCCCGGATGCGCGGGCGGGAGACCGCATGACCGATTGTGCGCCGGAGATATGGCCGAAAATGGGTGATGGGGCCTGAGAAGGCGGCGTATCGTGGCGGGTGTCCAGGCCTGACAGAACTTCCAAAAGGAACGACGCGCCATGGAAGACGATACCACGATCACCGCGCTGCTCCAACCTGGCTCTCTGCTCCATCCACCGTCCTCACGGATCAGGTCGGCGTCGATGTTCACCTCGGACATGTCGTTGACGATCACCGCGACGCGGCATCCACCCCACCTTCTCTGCCATCGTGAGGCTACTTGAATTTCGGGTGGGGCTGTCTTACGTTTTCGCCATCGATCAGCTTGAGGTATGATCATGTCCGAGACCGCGATCCTTTCCTCGAAGTTCCAGATCTCGATCCCAAAGGCGATCCGGGCGGCGCAGAACTGGGATGCCGGGCTCACCTTCGCCTTCATCCCCAAGGGCACGGGGGTGCTGCTGGTGCCGGTGCCCAAGCGTGACAGCCTCAAGGGGCTTGCGCGCGGGGCCTCGGCCACGGAGTTTCGTGATCGCGTGGATCGGGTGTGATGGTTCTGGTCGATACCTCCGCTTGGATCGAATAGCTGATCACCTCGGTCAGCGCATCGGGAGTGAAGCCCGATGGATCGGGCAGTCGGGTGAGGGTATGCTGGCGACAACGACCTCTACTGCGGCGATCGCAAGCCGGGGCCGGTTCTTGCTGCTCGTCATTCGAGGAACCGCCCATCATATCCCAAGTATACGCCATCCGACAGATAGACCGGCTCTCCGTTCACACGAGGCAAGTGGGTGTCGGCAACCGACGACGGTTGCTCGCCCCCGCAACCAAAAAATCCAAAAATATCAGATACTTCAAGGCCGAGCATAACGCTCAGCTTTGGTCGTTCCAAATTCTTGTCAACACCTGGTCAACGTTTTACGAGCCCCCCATCGCGGGTGCGGATAATCCTCGCCAATAGCTTCACAGCACCAGCTCATAATGCGTGCTGCGGCCGCCGCCTTCGCCCTTCCGCAGTAGCCCGAGGTCCAGCAGGGCCGCGATGTCACGGTTTGCCGTATCCTGCGAGCATTTGGCGATCACCGCCAACTTCGACGAAGTCATCTTGCCTTCGAACCCGTCGAGAAGGCGGTTCAGTACCTTTATCTGGCGTTCGTTCAGCGCGAGCGCCGTAGCACGCTCCCAGAACTGTCCCTTCGCGACCGTCGCCGCCAGAACGCCATCTGCGCCGTGGATGGCTCGGCCGAGGCAGTCGAGGAACCACAGGATCCACGACGTCACGTCCGTGCCACCCTTCTGGGTGTGCTCAAGCTGGTCGTAGTAGGCGTTCCGCTCGGTCCTGATCTGCGCGGACATGCTGTAGAAACGCTGCGAGCTCCCCTCCGACCGGGCAAGCGCCAGGTCA
>NZ_CP198955.1:727500-1245000 GCF_052363185.1 Rhodobacter capsulatus
AGCCTTGGTCGGAGCGGTGCTGACTGTGAAGCCGGCCTGTGAGGGATCCGGTGGAGTGATCAGAAGCGAGAATGTTGACATGAGTAGCGACAAAGAGGGTGAGAGACCCTCTCGCCGAAAGTCCAAGGGTTCCTGCTTAAAGCTAATCTGAGCAGGGTAAGCCGGCCCCTAAGGCGAGGCCGAAAGGCGTAGTCGATGGGAACCACGTTAATATTCGTGGGCCAGGAGGATGTGACGGATGCTCACTGTTGTTCGACCTTATCGGATTGGTCGGGCAGCTGCGGTGTCCCCGAAATAGCCCTCCATATGACCGTACCCTAAACCGACACAGGTGGACAGGTAGAGTATACCAAGGCGCTTGAGAGAACCACGTTTAAGGAACTCGGCAAAATGCCTCCGTAAGTTCGCGAGAAGGAGGCCCCATTCGCACGCAAGTGTGGGTGGGGGGCACAAACTAGGGGGTGGCGACTGTTTACTTAAAACACAGGGCTCTGCGAAGCCGTAAGGCGACGTATAGGGTCTGACGCCTGCCCGGTGCTGGAAGGTTAAAAGGAGGTGCAAGCTCCGAATTGAAGCCCCAGTAAACGGCGGCCGTAACTATAACGGTCCTAAGGTAGCGAAATTCCTTGTCGGGTAAGTTCCGACCTGCACGAATGGCGTAACGATCTCCCCGCTGTCTCAAACGTGGACTCAGCGAAATTGAACTGTGTGTCAAGATGCACACTACCCGCGGTTAGACGGAAAGACCCCATGAACCTTTACTCCAGCTTTGCACTGGCATCAGGATTGTGATGTGCAGGATAGGTGGTAGCCTTTGAAACCGAGACGCCAGTTTCGGTGGAGGCTCCTTGAGATACCACCCTTCGCACTCTTGATGTCTAACCGCGGTCCGTCATCCGGATCCGGGACCCTGCATGGTGGGGAGTTTGACTGGGGCGGTCGCCTCCCAAATCGTAACGGAGGCGCGCGAAGGTAGGCTCAGACCGGTCGGAAATCGGTCGTTGAGTGCAATGGCAAAAGCCTGCCTGACTGCAAGACTGACAAGTCGAGCAGAGACGAAAGTCGGTCATAGTGATCCGGTGGTCCCAAGTGGGAGGGCCATCGCTCAACGGATAAAAGGTACTCTGGGGATAACAGGCTGATGATGCCCAAGAGTCCATATCGACGGCATCGTTTGGCACCTCGATGTCGGCTCATCTCATCCTGGGGCTGGAGCAGGTCCCAAGGGTATGGCTGTTCGCCATTTAAAGAGGTACGTGAGCTGGGTTTAGAACGTCGTGAGACAGTTCGGTCCCTATCTGCCGTGGGTGTAGGATACTTGAGAGGAGTTGCCCCTAGTACGAGAGGACCGGGGTGAACGTTCCACTGGTGGACCAGTTATCGTGCCAACGGTAGTGCTGGGTAGCTATGAACGGACAGGATAAACGCTGAAGGCATCTAAGCGTGAAGCCCCCCTCAAAACCAGGTATCCCTTGAGGGCCGTGGAAGACCACCACGTCGATAGGCCGGAGATGTAAGTGCAGCAATGCATTCAGTTGACCGGTACTAATTGCCCGATTGGCTTGATTTGATCCAGTAGCAGCAAGGCTCATGATCAAAAGCAAGTATACACTGGTTAGTAAGAAGAACGCTCCGCGCCGGCGCAATGCCGGAGGCCGCATCCGCGGCAGGAGCGCTTCTCAGTTCCTTGACTTGGACGTGGCTTCTTCCTCGGTTTGGTGGTCATAGCGTTGGCTAAACACCCGATCCCATCCCGAACTCGGCCGTTAAGGGCCAACACGCCGATGGTACTGCGTCTCAAGACGTGGGAGAGTAGGTCACCGCCAAACCTAGTAAGAAGCCAGTTCTCTCATGACGATAACAATACTCCCCGATCGCAAACAAAGCCCTCGGGACATAACGCGGGGTGGAGCAGCCCGGTAGCTCGTCAGGCTCATAACCTGAAGGCCGCAGGTTCAAATCCTGCCCCCGCAACCAAAAATACTCGCATTATCAAACGCTTGCACGCCGCCCTCCCGGGCGGCGTTTGCGTTTGAGCCGCCCGTGGAAGCACTGTGGAAGCAAGAGGGGCCGAAGTCCGTAAGCCTGCGGCGAGGGCCGTCTTTGAGTGACGCGGGTGCGGGGTTAGTGGACCGTCTATATTGAGCTCTTTATGGACGGTGCATGACATGCTGGAAATTCTGGACGTGACGAATACGGGGCGTCGCCGTCGGTTCAGCCTCGCGGAGAAGATCCGAATAGTCGAAGAAAGCCTTTCCGGGCCGAAGCTCGCGCGGGCGACGGCGCGCCGGTATGGCATTGCATTGTCGGGGCTTTACCAATGGCGACGGCAGTATCAGCGCGGCGAGTTGGGCGGGGACCTCCGAGAAAGTCGAAGGGCGCAGGCGCGTCTACGCCCTGAAGTAGACACAGCAGACCTCGACGCGCATCGGAAAAGGCGCTACATTCGCACCTAATTCGGTGCGCGTCGGGAGATCAGCCATGAACATCACCAAGGACATCAGCCCGCTGACCGAGTTCAAGCGGGATTCGGCGCGTCTCATCGCGCAGATCAAGGAGACCGGTCGGCCGCAGATCCTGACGGTGAACGGCAAGCCTTCCGTCGTCGTGATGGATGCTGCCGCGTGGCAGGAGATGCAGGACCAGCTCGACTATGCCGAGACTGTTGCGGGGATCCGCAAGGGTCTGACGCAGGCCCGTGCCGGTGAAGGCAGCGACGCAGGCACGTTCTTCGACGGCCTCGCCCAAACGAAATGACAACGCCCTTGCCCGTGATCATCACGCCGAATGCGGCGGATGATCTGACAGCGTCATGGACCTACCTGCGGGATCGCAACCCGAGAGCTGCAGACGAATGGCTGGCGGGCATCCGCGACACCATCATGGCCCTCGGGGCAATGCCCGATGCTCATCCGATTGCCCCGGAGTCGCGTGAATTCGACCTGCCGATCCGCCTTGCGCTTTACGGCAAGGCGACACGCTGGCGCATCTACTATGCTGTCATCGACGGGGCGGTTAAGGTTCTCCATGTCCGCCACGGTCGCCGGAGCGATTGGCAACCCTGATACGTTCGAACAGCCGCCGCAATGCGAAGGATCTGATGATGCTGATTCCTGTGAACAGCGCGCCCAGCCGATCTGACCCATGCGGCGGGGATGTGGATGACGCCTACAGCCCGCGATCACAAGGATGGCGCGACGACATTGGCGAACACGCCGGTGAACGGCCTGCTTGGCCGCCAGGTCCTGGTGATGAAGGCGGCTGGGAGCGATACCTGCGAGCCGCGCCGGACCTTGAACCCGCTGTTCGTCGAGGCGCTGATGGGCTGGCCCACCGGGTGGACCGGCTTCGCCTCTGTGGCAACGGCGTGGTCCCCCTGGTTGCGGCGCATGCGCTGCGAACTCTGGCGGCTGAATTGCTGGCCGATGGATGAGGTGGCGGCATGAAGCAGTCGCGCGCCATGTCGCAGGTCGAAGCCGTCGCGAACGTCGTCGTCGGCTACGGCGTTGCCGTGGTCACCCTGATCCTGATCTTCCCGGTCTTCGGGCTGCACACGACACTGGCGCAGAACCTGAAGATGTCTTGCGGTTGCCAGCGTTCGGCTGTAAGCGCCCGCTCATCGCCCTTTGCCTTGCGGCTTGACTATTCTCGGAAGTTCCAGGGCATGAGCGCGGCGATATCGCTTTGCATGTGCTGGTCGAGGATCTTGCGGAGCGTGGCGGCGATATAGGCCTCGGGGTTTATGCCATTGAGGCGGCAGGTGCCGATCAGTGAGGCGATGCGGGCCCAGGTTTTCGCCCCGTCGTCGGAGCCCGCGAAGAGCGCGTTTTTCCTCGTCAGCGGAATCGGACGGATCGCGTTTTCGACGCCGTTGGTGTCCATTTCGAGCCGACCGTCCGCAAGGAACCGGGTCAGCCCCGCCCAACGTTTGAGCCCGTATCGGATGTGCCGCGCGAGTTCGTTCGTCGAGGAGAGCTGCTGCAGGCAGCCCTCGAGCCAGGGCCGCAGGGCCTCGACGATCGGCCTGGAGAACCTCTGCCGGATTTTCACGCGCGTGGCCGGGTCACGGCCGCGGATTTCCTTTCGATGGCGTAAAGCTGCGCAATGCGCTCGACCATCTCGTCGCAGATTTCCGACGGCGTATCCTTGGCGAACTTGACGAAGCGGCGCCGCCAATGCGTCCAGCAATAGGCGATGTCCCATGGCTTTGCGGTCTTTTTCGGATCGGCCAGCTGGTCATAGCCGCCGTGGCCATCGACCAGCAGCGTGCCGCCGGAGAACCCTTGAGGATCTCTTGCGCGACCTTGCCTGCGCGACTGCGCGCGTGATGAAAGACCACGATCGGGGGATCGCCGCCACCCCAGCCACGCTGATCGCGCAGCACCACCCAGAGCCAGTCGGTGCGCACCTCCCGGTGCCCGGCGCCAGCACCGGCACGGTGGTCTCATCCATCTGCAACCGGTCGCTGCGGCGCAACTCTGTCATCATCGCGTCGATCACCGGCGCCAGAAGCTGTGCCGCCCGCCCGGACCATTCCGCCAGCATCGTGCGGTCAAGATCGAGCCCCTGGCGGCGATAGATGTCGGCCTGACGGTAAAACGGCAGGTAATCGCCGAATTTGGCGACCATGCAATGCGCCACCAGCGCCTCGGTCGGCAGGCCGCGCGGCACCAGCCATTCCGGCGCCGGAGCCTGGGCATGCTGCGCGCCCGCGCAGGTCCGGCAGACATATTTCGGGCGCACCGTCACCAGCACGCGGAATTGCGCCGGGATCACATCGAGCCGCTCCGTCCGGCTTTCGCCAACCCTTTGCATCGCGCCGCAGCCGCAGGGGCAAAGGATGCTCTCCGGTTCGATGACCTGCTCGATCCGGGGCAGATGCGCGGGAAGATTGCCCTTGTTACGCTGCGGCGGAGCAGCTGGCGCCTTCCGGGGGCCGATCACCTTCTCGGCCGCTTCGCTGGCCGCCGCCAGCATCCCGGCCGCAGCCTCGACATCTTCGAATGGCAGGTGATGCTGGTCCGGATCGCCCTTCTCGGACTTCGCGCCGAAAGCATCGCGGCGCATCTGCGAGAGCAGGCGTTCCAGCCGCGCGCGCCTCCTCGACTGCGGCAAGACGTGTTTCCGCCTCGATCCGCGCGGTCTCGGCGGCAGCCCGCGCGGCTTCGGCCCGGCCAGACGCCGTTCAAGATCTGCCACCCGGGCCGTGCTGGTGCTGCGTGATGCCATGGCCCGAGACTACCCCACAACACCCCGCAAGGACGCCATAAAACACGGCCCGAGTCACCCTGTCGCGGCTCACCCTGCCAGCCGCGGCCTCTGCCTGCGCTCGGCCCGGACAGCCCGCCAATCGACGCCCTCGAACAGAGCGGCGAATTGCGCCGGGGACAGCCTAATGACCCCATCCGCCGGCTTCGGCCAGGCAAAGGCACCGCCCTCGAGCTTCTTGTAGATCAGGATCAGACCGGTCTGGTCCCAGACCAGGCACTTCAGCTGATCGCCGCGCTTCGAGCGGAACAGATACACCGCGCCATTGTAGGGATCGTGGCCGAGCACGTTCTGCACGACCAGCGCGAGCCCCGCGTGACCTTTGCGGAAGTCCACCGGCCGCGTCGCCAGATAGGCGCGAGTGATCCCGCCCGGCAGGATCACGACGATGTCTCCCGCAATGCCGCAACCACCCGCCCAAGATGCGCCGCGTCGAAGCCGGTCGGCACGAGGATCCGCACCCCGACGATCTCCAGCTGAAGGCTCGTCTCGGGTTGATCGCCCGGCCCGGCGCCCCCGCTCACCACGATCGGCACGAGCCCGAGGGCATCATCTTCCGGCATCGGCAAAGCCCTCGCGCGCGGCCCGGCGCCAGGCATGCAGTTGCGGCGCCGAAACCCCATGACGCCGGGCCACATCGGCCACCGTCACCCCGTCCCGAAACGTCTCGAGCACCATTGCCGCCTTCACATGCTCGGGCCAGCGACGGCGACCGGTCGGCCCCGTCACGATGTCGATACGACCAGCGTATCCAGGATCATCACTGTGAGAACTTACGTAAGTTTGTATGTCGCTATCCATCGACGCCTCCGTTGTTACGGGCGTCATCTCGGATGACATCGCCCCTCAAACAACGAGGGCGATGGCCGGGCGCTTACGTTCGGCTTGCAGCCGTCGTTCGCCATCGGCGTCGGCCAGTCCCGCGCCATGCGGTCCAGACCCTTCTCGTCGCGCCGTTCGCCACCCCGGCTGCGGAAGCTGTCGATCTGCGGCGTCGGCCGGAGGGGTCTTCAACGACCGCTTGAAGGGTGTATTCAACAAGCGATTTTGCCTTGATGTCGGCGACCTTGGCCAGCACTGCCCAGGTGGTGCCAGCGCCGAACGACACCTGCGTGCGCTCCATCTCGGATCCGGTCACGATCTCGAAATCCGGCGCCTCGGCCAGCACGATCTGCTCGGGCAGTGGCCCGGCCGTCACGAGGATCGGACCGCAGAGCGAGCCGTCCGGCCGCCGCAGGCCGAGATAATGGGTGCCCTCGGCCGCGAAGGTCATCGGCTCCGACAGCGTCAAGCGCCGGTGTGGCGCCTCCCAAGCCAGCGCTTCGGCCTGCGCACCCCAGGCGGGCAGCACCGGACGCCCGTTGAGGATCGCCACCACCGGCACGTCCCGCGGCGCCAGCGCTCGGATACGCACCCGGCGGCGCAGGACCGCGAACTCACGCGAGCGCAGCGGATCAAGCGGATTGCGGACGATGACGCAGACGGCCCTCATGCGCGGCCTCCCAGCGCCGGATGGCGCCAGTAGGGCGTCAGGCCGAAGCCGGGAAAGCTGGGGGTGGGCAGCACATCGGGCCAGCGGCGCATCGTCACCTCCCCACCCGGTTAAGACCATAGGTCCCGGCCAGGACGCCGGGCACCGGACCGCGGCCCATGGCGATATCCTCGGCGATCATGCCGCGGACCTGGTCGATCATCACGTCGATGATCCGGGCGCCGCCATCCTGCCGCTCGGTCGTCGTCGCCTTGGTGCCAGCGGCATTGTTGTAGACGTTGACCGTCACCGGCCCGCCCGCGCCGCCGAGGCCCGCACCCCGAGCTTGCCGGTCGAATCGCGATCAAGCGGCAGGATCGCCTCTGGCCCGGCCTCGCCCATCAGCCCCGCCCCCCTGGCAAAGGCGAAGAGCGTCGGCCGATCGACGATCGTGCCACTGTAGGCGGCGATGCCGGGACCGGAATAGACGCCGCCCTTGGCGTTTGCCGCCACGGTCGTCGGACCGAAGACCGCCCCCACCAGGCTGTCGATGATCGGGTTGAAAACGGCATCGGCGATGCGCTGCGACGCGATGCGGGCAAAGGTGTCCAGCACATGCTGCCCGAAATCGCTGATCGCGTCCTTGCCGCCCTTGGCGCTGCGGATCCAGTCGTAAAGGCTCGACTGTGCCGCCTTCGTGGCCGACTCGGAGATCTTGTCATTGACCGGCGTGTACTCGACCCGGTTGCCCGCCACGATCGTCTCGGCAAAGCCGCAGCCGCGGAGAAACTTGCCCCAGGCGGGGGGGGGGCTGGCCGCGCCCGATCCCACCAGCTCGACATCGAACTTGAGGCGGGCACGGCGGGTGAGGCCCATCAGGGCCAAGACCTGAAGGCGGCGGCATGATCAACAGGCAAGCTTAGCAAACTGTCCGGTTTCTGGGGACCACCTCAGCTTGAAGGACGTGAGCCGGAAAATTGCTCTTGTCGTTGCTGTGCTTGCCGCATATACGGGCAGGCGGAGCGGTGGCCGAGTGGTCGAAGGCACACCCCTGCTAAGGGTGCAGGCGGGGAACCGTCTCGAGGGTTCGAATCCCTTCCGCTCCGCCACTTGCACATTGCAAACCCGAAAACAGGTCCCTCGCGGGGCCTTTTTCTTTATGTGCCAAAGGGGTTTGCAGAGACCATCCGCCCTTCGGAGACTGGCCAGCCGCGCGAGACCGGTCTCCGAACGCCCAGCGTCTCTTTCCACCCGCCCTTCGCTCCCGGCGAGACGGATTCAAAATCCCCATATATTTCAGTAATCTGACGAGGTCGCGCTGCGCCCCTGTTTCGCTGGGTTCGGCTTGTCTCAAAACAGATGGCGACGCGACACGGGCGGCGTGGTCGTTGGTATGTCTTGGGAGTTTTGCGCGGAGTCTCTGATAACAAACGCAGTTTCCGGCCCTAGCCTGGCGCAATGTCAAATGGGGCCTGGACTGATCAAGAGAACGACCTGATCGTCGCGGATTACTTCGCGATGCTGGCCGACGACGTCTCTGGTCGTCCCTACAACAAGGCCGAGCACCGGCGCGGGCTTCTGCCGATGTTGAACGATCGGTCCGAGGGATCGGTCGAGTTCAAGCACCAGTGTAGCGCGCCACAAAATTTTGCAGTGCGTGACACACAAAGTTGCAGCAGAGCAGTTTGATGGGCGTCGGCCCCAAAGGCGATTTTACGCCCGGTTCAAAGGCACCTTTCAGATGACGGCATCGTCCTCGCTGAGCCTCTCTGACAGGTGCTGCATGAAAGAGCGGGCATTGTCGAAGATAACGACCGCGCGTTCTTCGTCATAGGTCTGGCGTGGGTGCATAGCCTGGTTCCTCCAAGCGTTCTTTACAAACCGGAGGTGGGTTGCAGCTTCAGCCGCCCACTGCTCAGCCCCAGCACCATGGCTACGCTTCCCAATTTCGCGGGTTTTAGCCTCTATCTCATTGAGGGTCTTGTTCCAGTTGTTGTCCACCTCAACGTCATAGTGGCGCGCGAGAGCCGCCAAGCCGACCTCTAGCGCCCGCATCATATGCATTACGCATGCCGTCCACCGGCCGACCGCACGGCACTTAGCAGCCTCTGATATGTCGAACTCTGCCGATGGAAAGGAATCCGCAACCGACTTGCCAAAGGGTTCCGACATGTCAAAGAACGCAGCATGGCGGCTATCGAGTGTAAGCAGCGGCCCTCCCCGTATTTCATCCCCGAAAACCTGAATCAGCTGCTCAGCAAGATTCACAACTCTAGAAAGACGGTGCGCGTCGTATCCGATCGGCTGAGAAAGTAACGTCATTCCCTCATCGAAAGCCCGGCGTGCGGCGGACTCGCTGGCCTTCAATCGTAGGAGTTTTGCTGCCCCCTCCAATACTTCGCAATGGTGTAGGAACAACGCACAGGTCTGGTAGTCGATATGCAGAGGAGCAATCGGAATTTTGTTGGCGTTCTGAAGAAGCTGCGACCACAGCTTCCATTCAGCACGACAGGCAGAAATAAAGCCCATTGCATGGATGGTCTGCGGAGGAAGATTCAGCATTTTTAAATCTCATCTTTTGATCAGATTGCAACATTATTACTGACCTTCCAGATGATTCGATACCTATGACAAAGCTATCAGCGATCGCCAGACACGTCCTCTACATCACCTGTCGTCGCTGTGGCCACGACGCGGGGATCGTGCTGCGCGAGTTCGCCGAGCGAGCCCCTGATCGCACCGTGCGCGAACTCGCAGACGCTGCGCGCTGCTCGATGTGCGGAGCGAAGGGGCACACGGACATCAGAATCGTCTGGTCTGGATCAGCGCCCACCGCATAGCCTTGCGGTGGGCGCTAGGCTCAGTCGGCCATCCGAGCATCTGCCAACGGCGCCACATCCCCACTAGACCACGTTCAAATCGCGCATACGCGCATAGATCATGTTGCCGAGGACCGTCTTGGTGGCGGCGGTGTAGTGGATCCCGTCCGTGAAGCACTGGGGCGGCACCGTGCCGGTGGCGATTGCGTCCAGATCGGCCTGCGTGGG
The DNA here is from genome assembly GCF_052363185.1 of Rhodobacter capsulatus. Taxonomy (GTDB): domain Bacteria; phylum Pseudomonadota; class Alphaproteobacteria; order Rhodobacterales; family Rhodobacteraceae; genus Rhodobacter; species Rhodobacter capsulatus_E. The sequence goes on from NZ_CP198955.1 coordinate 737,287, forward strand.
CGTCAGGCCCGCATCTGCCAGCCCGTAGCACGAGGTGATGACGCCGTTCGTATAGATCGGGGTGGCCAGATACTCGCGCAGGGGAATGAAATATCGCCCGAAGGCCAGCCGCATCGCGGCCTCGTAATCGGCCCGCGCCGCCGCAGACCCAGAGGAGAGCCCGAGGATGATCGTATGCTTGGCTTTCGAGTGCGCGATCATCATGCGGTGCTGCCAGATCAGATCATCGACATTGGTGTAGCCACCGTTCTGGCCCATGAAGATGATCTGAATGCCGCCGCGCTTGTTGATGTCGAAATCGGTGCGGATCGCGGTGGGCCGAGTGATCTGCACCTCGGCCCCCGCCGAGGCGCGCGTGAATGTCCAGGTGCCGGTCATGTCGGCATAGCTCGACCCGGTCCAAGCCAAAGTGCCGACGACATCGCCGATCTTGCACGGGTTGACGTGCGCCCCGCCTTGCAGGAGAGGCGTCACGGTAGCCCCGAGAGCGGTCTTGATCCCGCCGTCCGTCGCCCGGCTGGCAATCAGGACAGGCGTGGTCGTCGCGGGGATCGTGATGTTGTTGACCACCATGGCATCGCCGCCTTGCCGGGCCATGATCGTCCGCGAGGTCTCACCCCCGGTGCCGCCGTTGTAGACAGGCAGGCCGGTCAGGGCTGCGAGCGTGGTGGTCCAGCCTCCACCAGCGGTGAGACTGTCGCCCCAGCAGGTGATATAGGCTGCGGCCTGCGCGTCGTTCTGCAAAGCCTCGACAGCTGCTTCGAGTTCGGCGATCGAGGCCAGGCGAGAGATGCCGCCCGACGTCATGTCGCCTTCCATGCTCCCGACATCCGAAATATCGCAGCAATAGGTCGAAAACTGAACGGCTTCGGCGGTCGCCGCATCATAGGCGATGATGAAAAACCCCGCCTGCAGCCTGCCTGCCGCAGCGTAGAAAGCCGCCATGGCCGAATAGTCGATGTCGACGGTGGCTTGGTAGTTGTTCGCGGCTGACAGCGTGACGCCTGTATCCTGCATCATGCCAATCGAGCCGTCCGATGAACCCCACGCGCTGGCATTCGTGAACCGCACGCGCACCGTGGCAGTCTTTCCGTTCGATTTCAGGAAAACGCGGAACTTCTTGGATGCGTTCGCCGCGTAGCTGTCGAAAATCTTGGTCCAAAAATAGGCAAAGCCGCTCGCGCTCAGCATCGTGAAATCGTAGCCGATGTTCACGGTCTGACCGGCATCGGACCGCGTGTAGGTATGATCGAGAGTTGCCGTCGATGCGGCGTTTTGTTTATTCAGACCGGCGCTCAACAGCGCGGTTTTGGGCGCCAGCACCAGCGCGACCGCGGTGCTCACATTCGGATTGACGGACGCCAGTTCCGTCCGCAGCGCCGGGGTCAGCTTGTTCGCGATGACATCAAGCATCGACGAAAACCGGGGCTGAATGGTCCAGGTCGCCGTTGCCGCATTCACTGTTGCAGGCGTCGGATTTTGATACGCGAGGAGGACGTACAGATAGGTGCGCGCCTGATAGATCGAGGCTTTCGACGATGCCGCAATCACGCTATACAGGTTCACGCCAGCGCCCCCGGACATCAGCGCAGCCAAATCCAGGCCAACAGGGTCGTTGATCGGGTTCCAGTCCGTGACCTCTTTGACAACAGTCGCATAGTTCGGTGCCACCCCGGCCACCGTCACCGCATCAAGGGTCAGCACCTTGTTGAGATCTGACAGCGCCGCATAGGGGATCTTGAGGTGGACGCCGAACCAAGTCAGAGTGCCCGTAGCGGCGGTCACCTTGGAGATCGTGATCGGATATCCGACCTGGCCTTTGGTGATTGTCACACGGTCGGTCTGCGCGGTGACGATGCCGTAACCGGCCGCATCAGGGTTGATCGTCTCGTACCCCGCGCCGCTGGCGGTCATTGCAACGCCAGCAGTCAGCTTGCCGGAATCGATATAGTCCTTGCTCGGATAGGCTGCGACCAGCACGGATGTCGTGGCGTTCGTCCGGCGATACTCGCGAAAAGCCACGTCTCCCGAGCCCGCCACCTTGAAATAAGCACCATCGGCCACTGCAGCGCGGCCGGTAGCCTCGTCGGGGTAGGTCGCCGAGTTAAGGACGGCGATATCCCGCGCCGACAGGGCAATCTGCTCGACCGTCTGCAGCTCCGCCGCAGTCGGCAACGCTGCGATCTGCTCCGCCAACGGCCCAGATCCTGCCAGTTGCGTGGACAGATCCGCAACGCGCTGGCGCCCGGTGCTGCCGTTGCGGTTGACGATCACCTCGTCGGCGAGGGGCGCGTTGGGCAGGTCGCTGGTGGTGTAACCGGTCATCAGACAATCTCCAGTGTGTAGGGGCCGCTGATCGGGCCGGGCACGCCGTCGGCGGTCTGCGGCTCGATCCAGACGTGATGGGTGCCCGCCGACAGGCAGGCGGTGGTTTCGAGGTAGACGGCCACGTCGTCGATCGCGCCGTCGAAATCGGCGCTGGCGCGCAGCGCGAACGTGTCGTTGCCGGTGGCGGCCTGGATGCGGTCGCGGGCCGGACCGTTTGCGCTGACCGCCGTGCCGGGGCGGTCAGACCCGCCCAGCAGCCGCGCCTGGACAGATCCGGCAGACCGGCCGCTGACCTGGTAGCCGATCCGGTAGTACTTGCCGGACGCTGCCGACATCGGCTGCGACAGATCTCCGGCATCGCCCGCCGTGTGGGTTGCGGCACCGGCCGCAATCGCCCAGCCCGGGCCCGGCGTCCAGGCGGCTGCGCTGCTCATCGCCCCGCCGCTGATCAGGTTGGTACGCGTGGTGTCGCCGAGCGTCGTCGCATAGCTCTGCTGCGGCACGACGACGATCGGGGCGCCGACGGCATCGGTCTCGCGATCCAGCAGATTGGTCGTCGAGCGATAGACCTGCACCCGGGCCGTGGCCGCATCCTCGCCGGTCGCGAACTGGATCAGCGCGCCCCCGAGCAGGGAGGTGATCGAGATCGACGCATCATCGAGCGCCGCGGGCAGATCCGCATCGCCCGCGCCGACGATGATCGCGATGGTGGCCGACCACGGCCCGGCGATGCCCGTCGCGCTGATGCCCCAAGCCCTGATCTCGACGTGCTGGCCGACGGCATAGCTATCGAGATTGCCCCCGCCATTGGCCGCGGGGATCGCGACCTCGGTCCATGTCGCAGCGCCAATGAGGCGATGCGCGATCACGAAACTGGCGGTCGGCACGACGCCAGAGCCGGGCTCGATCGCATAGGCGACCCGGTTGGCAACACCTGTCGCGGCGAGGCCAGAGGTGACCGAGACAAACCGCGGCGCCGAGGGCTGCAGCAGATTGTCATCGATCTCGGCACCGACCCGGGGCGACCAGGCGGGGATCTCGGTCGCGGCCAGGATGGTGTCGATCTGCGGCGCGGCATCGACGGTGCGGACGATCGCGCACATGTCCTGCGTCGCCTCGATCCGCGTCACGATCTGCGTGTAGCTCTCGACCGCCGCGGGACCGAAATGCACCAGATCGCCCACCAGCGGCATCGGGCCGACCCCGGTCAGCGTCAGGATTTGCGTCTCGCCCGGCGCGGTCCTGACGGTACGGACGACCGAGACGCCCACCGTGTCCTCGGCCGTCTCGAAGACCCTGAACCGGCAGGCATAGGTCTCGCCAGCGGTCATCGAGACGACGTCATCGATCTCGACCAGCGCGCCCTGCACCGATTTAACCCGGGCCGCGACCTGCACGCGGCTCAGCACATCATGGCTGAGCGCGATGGCATCGCCCCTGGTGGCGGTGCGCACGGCGCCATCTTGGGTGACCTCGTAGGTGTCGGGCCGATAGATCGTCTCCAGCTGGCGGCGGCGGGCCTCACGCCAGACCTCGGCCGCATGCACCTTGCCCGGCAGGCTCAGCTGCTCGGTGAGCGTGATCTCGCCATCATAGCCGGGCCAGCGGACGACGCGCTCGGTCTCCTTGTAGTCGTTGCCCGCGTCCTTGAACTTGACGACGAAGGCGTGCGGCGGATTGCGATAGGCCCGGCTCCACTTGAACCCCCACGAATTGCGCGGGTTGATGTGATCGACGATCAGCGTGTTGACCAGCGGCCGGTCGATGACGACGCCCCAGCGGATGCCATCGTGGCGCGGCGTCGCTCGCCCCGCGGCCGCGATCTCGGTCAGCACATCGCGCAGCGTGGTGCCCTGATCCTCAAGGACAGCGTTATAGGTCAGCCCCTCGGCCGCGCACCACTCGGCCCAGTCGGCCAGCAGATCGAGATCGAGGCCGGAATCGGCCACCGCCTTGGGGTTGGAGGGATGCGACAGCACCTCGATCAGCGCCGCGGCCGGGTTTTCCGAGACGCGCCGCACCCAGCTGCCCGTCGCCGCATCCCAGTCGCGGGTGATGCGCGAAACGAGGCAGTTGAAATTGTCGATCGAGCCGCTGATCTGATGCGTCGCCTTGATCCGCAGCGCCACCAGCGCCAGCGGCCGCGGATAGGCCAGCGGATATTCGGGGCGGATCGTCTGCAGCGCGGCCCAGGTGGTGCGCTGGCTGATCTTGCTGTCGGTGGCCTCGTCCTGCAGCATCGTCAGGCGCACCTGCCAGCGGCCGCGGCTCGGAAAAGACCACGAATGCTGACGGAAAAACGACTCGGCCTTGGTGGTGATCACGTCCAGACGGATGACCGGCTGCCACTCCTCCGCCTCGATCAGGCGCTGCTCGATCTGGATCGCCACCGCATGCGGCTGCCGTTTGCCGTCGTCGTCATATTTGAACAGCCCGCCCGGCCAGGCCAGCACGATGCTGGCTCCCGAGGCATCCGGGCCGGTGGTGCGCACGACAGGCGTGGCCGTGGTGGGTGCGTTGACCATGCGGATGTCCGTGTAGGTCTCCCAGGTCCAGCCGTCTTCACCCGCCCAGACCCGCCGCCGCGCCTCGTATTCCTCCTCGACCTGCAAGATGTTGCCAGCATCGTCTCGCGGATAGGGCCGGGTCAGCTCCACCCCGATCTGCTCCTCGACCACTTGGCGCGGATAGAGGCTCAGCGGCAATTCGCCGGCCACGCCATAGCGGATCTCGGTCTCGACCTCGTCATATTCGGAGAGCGAGGTCTCGCCGAGTCGCATGCCGTCGATCGCCACCTCGCCCTCGCCCAGGCAAAAGACCGCGCGCACATATTGCTGATCGCCGACGATCTCGGTGTAGGGCGTGGCGGCAAAGGGCGGGGCATAGCGCATCGTGCCCAGCACCACCGGCACCGCCGCGCCCGGCTCCAGCCGATTGCGCCAGCCGGTGATGCTGTAGGTGTTCTTGGCCTCGCTGTCGGGTTTGACCGGCGGGATTAGCGCATTGACCAGCAGCTGTCCGACGATGCTGAACCCAGCCACCGCCAGCCCCCATTGCCAGCTGCCGACTGCGAACCCCGGGAACAGCCAGCCCGTCAGCGCCACGGCCGCGATCGAGACGACAATCGACAGGATCGAGCGCAGCGCGCCCTTGCCGGGCGTGACCCGGATCACCACCCGCACACCCGGGCGCGGCCGGGCCAGATGCCATAGATCGCGCGGCACGATCTGGCTGCCAGCATCGGTCACCAGCGCAACGCGGGTGCGGCACAGATCGGCCTCGGTGGCTAGGGGCAGTGCCCGGGCGACGATCTCGGCCACCGTCAGGCCATGCGGCACATCCAGCGTGATCCGCCCGCGGCCGGGGTCGAACTGCGGCGCGGCCAGCACATGGATGGGGCGCAGATCACTCATCGCGCGGCCTCCGAGATGATCTGCACGGGCATTTCAACAGCCCTTGAATGGTGGCGCCAATGGCCGGTGAACCGGTGCGCCCAAGGGCCACGGCGATAGTCCTCCAGCACCGCATGGGTCTGGCCGATGTGGATCATCAGCCCGTGCCGGATCACGATGCCGAGGTGGGTGGACAGGCGGCCGCGCCGGAAGACCGCCAGATCAAAGGCGAGCGCCGGGCCGGTGACCGGCACCCAGAACGGCGACGTTTTGGCGCCATCGATCAGCGCGGCGATCTCGCCATGCTCCTCGACCGAGCCATAGCCGAGATACTCGGGCAGGTTGATGCCCAGTTCCTCGCGGTAAATCACGCAAACGAGGCCCCAGCAGTCCGCACCCTCGGAGGTGCGGCCGTGATCGAGGTTGGGGATGCCGATATAGCGGTTTGACCAGGTCATGCGAAACACCCGTCTTTGCCGATGGCGGCAACCCGTGCGACGATCACTTGGCAAATAAATTCGAATCGCAATTTCAGGAGACGGAAATGACGGACAAGCCGACGCCCTTCATCGACAACGTGCGGTTCTTCCTTGCCGACGGCATCGACCATGCTGTTTTGGAATTTGAGCTCGGGCCTGAGGTGATCCGCTTCGCCTTGGGACAGGAGTTGGTACAGCTTCTCATTGGACGTCTCGGAGATCTCTCGGCGCAAATGGAAGCCAGACGCAGGCAAATTGATCCGACCGCGGGCCAGGCTGGTGACGCAATGCGCATGACAGCCGTCAAACCGGAAACAGTGAGCGTCGCCACAGTGCCTGGAACAGAAGACGGAGCGGTCATTTTTCAGACGCTTTCCGGCCCAAAGGCCTTCTTGATGCCGAAGCAGGCTATGACCGATCTTGCTCATCAGCTTCTGCGCGAAGCGGAACGATCGGTTCCACCCCATCGCTTGAACAACTGATCTCGCCTTCGGAGAGCCGCAATTCGACACGCTGATATCGGTCGGCACCGCGAACTTCATGATAGCGCATTCCATCCTCCTTACCTCCAGAGCCCGGGAAATTTCTGACGGGTCATCCGCCCGGCCGGGAAATGCTCCAGCTCGATCTCGTCGCGCGACAGGCTGATCGTGATCTCGGCCGAGGTCCCCTCGGCGGTGCTGAGCAGCATCCCGTGCCATTCGGATTCGATCAGGTTCGGCGTGGCGGCTTCGACCACGGCGATCGCCACCGTCGCCATGTCCGTGTAGGACCGCAGCACCTCGATCATCCGCGAGTCGAGGGCTTCCAGAACGATCTGCGCCTGTGCCGGGGCGTCCTCGGCATCATCCGGCAGCACCGCCGAGGCGATGATCCAGAGATAAGGATCATTGGCAGGGTCAGCCCCGCGCCAGGTGGACCGCGTGCCATAGATCAGGGGATCGTCCGAGACGCGCTCCGTATTGTCGGTGCTCAGCCGGATCGGCGCATCGAGATCCGGGTGGGTGATCTCGATCAGCACCACATCGATCTCGGCCGAGACCGGGTCGATCAGCGCCTGGCGCGCGTTGAGGGAGAGACGACGGCTCATGGCATCACCACCACTTGAAACTGCTTGCGCCACTTGACCTGCTCGACAGATGTCTCGATCGGCGGCGCATCGCCCCAGGCGCAAAGCCAGCGTGCCGATGTAAGGAGCGGCACCCCTCCGGGCCCAAGGAGCGGCGTGCCGTCGGTCGCAAGCAACGGCCATCCGTCCCGCGTAGGATCTGGCATCCAGAAGAGCGAGGCGCCTTGGGCGCAGTCGTCGCTGTAGAAGAAGTCGAACAGCGCGCGCTGATGCGCCGTCAGGATCAACGACAGGCTGACCATCTGCGCCACCGAAGAAAAACGGCGCCGATAGCCGGGCGGCCCGCTCTCGACGCTGCGCTTGCGGCGGGCATCCTGCGGCTGCAGCTGATAGCTGTCGCGCTCGGGCCGCGGCAGATCAGAGGGCCAGACGGGATAGCTCATCGCGAGATCCCCGCCGGATTGACGTTGTAGAAGTCGCGCATTGCCCGCCGCCCGCGCCCGCCGGGCGTCGTCAGTCCGTCTCCGACGAGATCTGAAAAGATGTAGCGTGCCTGCCGCTGGCCTCGGCCATCGGTGGCTTCCTGCACCTCGATATTCATTTGGCGGCCGGTGTTGTTGATGATCTGCGGCTGCAGCATGACGACCGGGGCCTGCGCCGAGTTCGCCGGAGCCCCGCCACTCAGGATGCGCCGCGTCAGGTCGGCAGGCAGGATCGTGCTCGGCCCGGTATATTCGAGTTCGGGGCCGTTTTCGCCGACGATGCGCAGCCCGCCAGTGTGGTTGCCGCCACCCGCAAATCCCGGGATGCCAAGCCCGCTCATGATCCCCGAAAACAGCGTACCCCAGAACCCACCGCCCCCGCCGCCCTGCACGGCACTGCCCAACGCTTGGCCGAACTTGTCGAACCCCGTGCCCATCGTGCCGAGTTGCCCGGTGGCCAGCGTCGTGGTGGACCCGAATTTCGCCATCGCCTGTTCGGCGGCGCCCAGCCGGTTTTTCCAGCTCTGTTGCATCGCCTCATCGGACGGGCGCTCGAACTGACGCATCCAAGCATCGGTCGCGCTCGACACATCCGGCGCGGCCCGAAGCGCTTTCAATGCTCCGGCATGTGTGGTGTTCAGCTCGTGCCAGGCATAGTCGAGTTGCCCCTGCACATTGCCGAGGTTCTGCTGGCCTCCGAGCGCGGCAAGCAGACCATCCGCGCGCGCGCCGTGATGCTGGAACAGCCCGAAGCTGGTCGGAACGCCATCCTTGACGTCTCCGGGCGCACGCGGGTCGAAACCACTTTCGCCTGCGATATTGCCCATGATCGCCGCGACCTGATGCGGCGCAAGCCCCTTGCCCGAGAAATACGCCCAGACCTGCTGCTGCACATCCGCCTTGCCCGGCAATGCGCCCGAAAACCCCGCGCTTGATGCCGCCAAAGCCTGCGTCACCCCGGCACCACCGATCATCACCGTGGCGGCGTTCACCTGCATCGACGCAACCGTTTGCACCGCCGCGCATACATGCCGATCTGGTCATCGGCGATGTCGTCCACCGGGACGGAAACCGTCTTTTCGAACTTGCGGTTACTGATCACGAAGGCGTTCGAATCGAGCCGCTCGATGAAGCGCTCGCCAATCCACTCGCGCATCGGGCCGATCTCGGAGAGCTTCGGATAGGCCTGGTTCTTCGTCGTCGATTTGACCGTCATCGCGATGCGGCCAAAGGTGGTTTCAACGCCGGTCAGCCGGGCATTGAAGGCCGTATTGAATGCCGTGTTCAGAGCGGCAAGGGCGGCTTTGGTGACGTCCATGTCAGGGATCTCCTCAGAGGATTTCGACCACGACGCCTTGCGCCGTGACATCGAGGCACTTGCCAGCGATCAGCGTGCCCGCCGCGCCAACGGTGTTGTCATCGACGACATAGACGTTCCCGCCGATATGCGTGCGGTTCACGGTGCCGTTGCTGTCGACAAGGAACGAGCCGCGTTCGATGATCACGTTCTCGTCGCCGATCGCTCCGCTGGAGTTGTCCGCCTCCGCGAGCGCGACGCCGCGCATCCGCGCCGCCGTGGGGATCGCGGGGATCGCATTTCCGGCAGCATTGAGCGCCACCATCGCACCAGCGTAAATCAGCGTGGAGGCGGCGACCGGATCGACGAAGCGCCGACCTTCGCCGACACGGGTACGGGGCGCGTTTTTCGCGAGAGCCGTCATGTCAGACCTCCTTCACGGCAGCGTTGCGCGCGGCGAGGAAGGCATCTTCGGACACCCCCATCATCGACGCGACCTGACGCTCGATGTCGTCGAGCGCATCGGTTTTCACCGGCGGCACACGCCCCGCCAGCTGGCGTTGCCCGGGGGTGACCATCACAGGCGCCGCGGCAGCCCAGGCCTCGAACTGAGCCAGATCTTTCGAGGCGAGCTCGGTCGCCCACGTCTCCATCGCCGGGACCAGCTTGCCATCGGCGCGCGCGCGGTCGAGCGCGGCAGCCGCCTTGTCGCCGTGGACCGAAGCTTGCAGCGACGCGAACTGGGTCTGGAGCTCGGTGAAGGCGCTGAGCGGCACATACTTGGCGGGATCGACCACGGCCCCCTGCTGGAGACGGGCGCAGATCTGCGTGCCAGCGTCATCGCCCTTGATGCCCGCCACCGCCATAATCGAGGCAAGTTGCGTCTCGGCTCCGAGAAGCGCGCCGACGCGCCCCACAATGTCTTCGGGCTTGTCGGTCGGCAGACCGAGCAGGCCCGCGATCTCTTCGATCGGGTCCATGTTGTCATCCCTGGATGCAAGTTGACGGAGTTGGGGGAGCGCGGGGTTGTTCACCAGACCCGCGCCCTCGATCAGCGCGACCGACCCATCGGCGCGCGTTTTGAAAACCGGGCTCACAAAGCGATAAGTCCGATCGGAAAGCGCCTTGATCCCGTCCGGTGTCCATTCGACGGACGCCCAGACACGATCGCCCTGCACGTCCATCGCGGTAATCCAGCCCGCAGCGCGGCTATCGGCAGCGCCCTGCGCGCCGAATGATCGATGATCAAAATCGATCGGGAGCACGTGGCCGGGGGCCGCCGCAAAGCTCGCGGCGATCACCGCGGGCGCATCGGTCAGGCGCATCGGCTTTTGGCCGCGCTTGTCACCCAGTCGAAATTCGCCAAGCGGGATCAGTTCGATCCTGGCGGTGACCTCAGCGGGCAAGGCGGCAAGGGCGCAGATATGACGGGTCAGTTTGCTCATATCCGCTGGGTGCCACATGGGCCGCGGAAATGGCCCCCCCAAGCACTTCCGGGGGACGCTGACCTGATGTCGTTTGGGTTGCCCCCGCCGGGGTGCGCTCAGATAGCGTTCAAATCGCCCGCAGCGCGTTCAAAAACCACCAAGGACGTTTTCCAGCGGCATCGGGGCAGCAAAGGCGCAAGAACGCTTCCTGAGGCATTTTTCGGGGGGTGCGCTTTTGCGCGGCGCCCGGGGCGTTGATGCCGTGATCAGGGAGGACTTCAAGGATCTGCATCGACGAGCCTGCGCACAAGGTCCGCATGGGCGTCCATGATCTGACGCACGTTTCCGGACATGCGCCAACTGTAGGAGATGGCCCCGAGTTTCTCAAGCCAGAGCAGGCGCGCATGAGCATGGATCTCAGGGCCATGCCCGCTCTGATCGAGCTCCGCGGAAAATCGTTGCCGCCGCGCCTCGAACTGCATGAGCAGACGAGACAGCTGCTCTCCCCGCCGGACGATCGCGCGCCAGATTGTCCCGCCGGAGGTAACCCGCGTCATCGAAGCGCCCCTTGCCGCCGCAAGCAATTCAAGATCGCCGTCCGATATCGGCGCATCGGTTTCGGTCGTGCGGATGATTCGTGCTCCCAGCGGGGTCTCAAAATCGCCAAGCAGTTCGCTCGCGGCAGCATCAGCCTCCCCAAAGGTCACGATGACAGGATCCATCCCCTCGGTCATTACCGCCAAGCCATCGCGCGCATCACCTGTGCGACGCAACCTGAGACCCTGCAGAACGCCAAGGTCAGCGGCGCGCTGCTCGTCTGGCAGATCCTCGGCGATCTTGGCCCAAGCCGCGCGCATATCGAGCCAGGTGGCGCCCGGGTTGGTATCAAATCCCGGCGTCACACCCTTTGGCAGCAAGCTCGTTTCGCCAGTGCGTCTGTTCGTCCATTCGACCTCCTCAAGATCGAGGTCCGGCGACACTTGTCGATTGTTCCTGCGCATCCAGCCTTCGGTGCGCTGGATCACGGTGCAGCCGCAAAAGTAGCCATTCGGCGGATAAATCTTCCGCCAGATCGGATCGTCCACGCGCCAGATCTTGTCGTGAAAGCGGGCGTGATCGTGGCGTTTGCTTGGCCGCTCGATCTGAATGTAGTGCAGATAGGGGAAAGCCGTTTTCGTGCGCTCGATCCGCGCCCAGTGGCCCGCGGCATGTGCGGTGCGCATGTTGGTCTCGTAGATCACACGCAGCCGCCGCAACGAGCCGAGTTGCACTTCGCTCAGTTCGCCGGTGAGCGGATCGACCATCGTGGCCTTTCCCCACCACCCGGCCTTCTCCAACGCGGGTCGCAGATCGTCCTGGAACTGCTTGAGCGTTCGTCCCTCTGCCAGCGCGCGGTCGAGTTCGCCGCGGATCAGAGCCAACACATCGTCCTGCATCGCCTTGGCGACCACGAAGTTGCGAGCGTGCTCCTCGCGCCAATGGTCGAGATAGGAAAACCGCTGCAACTGCGGCGCAAACCCCTTGGACCGGAAATAGGCAATGGCCTCGCGATGCGGTAGCGGTTCAAGCACGGTTTGCATGATCAGCCCTTGATCTCGGCACCGACTTCGCCCGCCAGCCTTGCGGCATAGGTGCTGCGCGACAAAAGCTCGATCGTGGTGCTCGGGCTGGTCTGCGCAAAGGCGTCCAGGATGTCGCGCACCTGGTTCATATCCTCGGCACCTGCCAGCGCCTCAAGGAGGGCGCCAAGATCTGCCTGCAGCGCCTTCGGTGCCATATCCCCCATCAGTTCATCGACCATCTGGTCGATCGCATCGACGGGCACATCGGTTTTGCGCGACGCCGCCTGCCGCTCTGCAGCCGGTTGGGGCTCCGGCGCCGGAGGGGACGCGGGCGGGGCTGGCGCAAGAACATCCTCATCCTCTTCCGGGGCACGTACACCGAACACCTCGCGCACCTGCGCCACCGGAATTTGCAAGCCAGCCCGCGGCCCACGTTCCATCAGGTCGAGCCACATCTTCTGATCGATCACCTCCGGCGGCTCCAGCGTGACGATCGGCACCGGCACATTGTGGCGCGGATCAAAGTTGAGCCGCACCATCGCCCCGGCGATGTCGCGTGTCAGGCTCGCCCCCAGCTGCTCGCCATCAGCGTCGCGGATATCGTCGCGCACCGAGTCGTGGACCTTGCCCAGAGCATATCCGCCCGACATCGCATCCGTGGTGCCAACCTGGCCGAGCACGCCCTTCGAGACTTGTTCGTCCCAATACCGTGCCGAGGCCTCGTACATCTTGTCCGAGCCGGTGATATTCCCGGCGATGACCTCGATATCCATGTTCTTGGAGACGATCGCCGCCATATCGACACCGATCTGGCGCACGGCGCGCAACAGCGTCGCCTTGTCCTTGTCTGTGGCGGTGGCGTCGTACTTGCCCAAGCGCAGTGGATGGCCATAGGCCTCCATGAAGATCGACCAGTCCTTGAGCGTGTAGTTCTTGAAGATGTAGGCCCAGGCAGCGAGACGCGCGAGCCCGCCACGGATCGGCAGGCCACTCTTGGCCTTTGCCAGGTGGATCAGATAGCCGTCACGGCGCAGCGGTTGCGGACCGGCATTGTCGCGCAGGTAAAGGTAATTGCCATTCGTCTGGTCAAACTCGAACCAGCGCGGATCAACCCAGTCGAGACCGGCAATGCGCAGCCTGCCGTCCTTGCGTTGCCACATGATCTCGCAGACCGAGAACCCCTTGCCGAGCGCATCCATGGTGTCGATCAGAGATGTCCTGACCGCGGCACTGCCGAGGTCCTCGCGCACCATGTCGGCGGCCTCGATCGCCGCAGCACCCTCGCCGCCCGGCGTCACGGTCATTGTCATGCGCCGGATAGCCCGCTTTCGAACGCCAAGCACGTCGGCGTAATGCAGATCCTTCTCCTCCATCTGCTCGGCCAGTTCGAGGTAGGCTGTGGCATCGCCCAGTTCCGCCTGACGCAGGATCGTGGCCAGTTTGACCGGCGTCAGACCATCGGCCGGATGACCCGTCTGGATCTGGCGCACCGATCCGACCGAGGCCACCGCCTGGCGCTCCAGGAGTTCCGCCTCCTTGGTGGGCGTCAACGGGCGCCCAAACTGATCCAGCAGGTTCATCACCACGCGCCTCCCTCATTGCCCCAGCGGCCTTCGGTCTCTTCGTCTTCGTCGTCATGGTCGGGCAGTGCAAAGCGCGAGCGCGTTCCAGGGACACCCTGATAGGCGATGAGTTGCTCGCCCATCTCTGCCGCCGAACAGGCCAGCGCGGCCGCCCAGAACCGGTCCGCATGGCCATCGCTTTCGCCATCCGCCACCAGCCGCCGCGTGCCCGTTATGCCGACCTGGCTCTTGATCGAATGCAGATCCGCGCGCAGCACCGGATCCCCGGCCGGAAGGCGCGTCTTGCGATCTTGCATGCTCTCCTTTCCGCCATCGTCGGCCTGATCATCGCCTGGGCCGCCGCCACCGCGAAACAGCGCTGGGGCATCGAGATCGAGGGGCGTCACCGGGAAGCGCTGCACAGCGCAATCATGTCCGGGGTCCGCGCGGCCCTGCTGGCGCGGCTGCCGCGCGAGGCTGTGGTCTCGGCCGCGCTGGACTACACGCGGGCCAGCGTGCCCGATGCGCTCAAGGCCCTGCGGCCCGATGATGCGGTGCTGACCAGGATCGTCGAGGCGAAGCTGAAGGAGGTGCTCGATCAGGGCGCTGGCGGGCCGGTGGTCGGGGGCGGCGCATGAGCGGCGAGGTGCTGAACATCTCGCCCATCGTGGTCTGGGCTGTCGCGCTGTCGCAGTTGCTGACCTTTGGCCTGACGGTCTGGAACCTGATGGCCTCGGGCAGCCGCGCCAATGCCAAGCGCCTTGCCGAGCAGGCGGCGGTGCTGGACGCCCACAATCTGCGCATCACCGGCCTTGAGACAGGCCGATCCCAGCTGCCGTCGAACAAGGATTTGCACGAGCTCGAATTGGCGATGGAGCAGCTCAAGGGCGACATCCGCGCCATGACGGCCGCGATGACCGGGCAATCCGCGATCATGGAACGGCTCGAACAGATCGTGGCGCGGCACGAACAGCACCTTTTGGACGGGGGCAAGCGATGAGTGATTACCTCAAGACCATCGGGCGGCACCGGCGGCTGGCGATCCTGCGGCATCTGGAGGCGATTCCGGAATACACCGGCAATGCCTCGATCCTGCAGGACGTGCTGCGGGGGCTGGGCCTCACCTCGTCGCGCGACCAGATCGTGACCGAACTGGCGTGGCTGCGCGAACAAGGCTTCGTCTCGTTCGATCCCGCGGCGGATTTCGTGGTGGTGACGGCGACGGCGCGCGGCGTCGACATCGCGCGCGGGCTGGCCACCCACCCGGAAATCCAGCGGCCCAGCCCGAAGGTCTGACATGCCGCCGCCCCGCAAGATCGATCTGTTGCCGCAGGAGCTGCGCGCCTGGCTGCAGGAAGAGCTGCGCGCCCGGGGCTTCGGTCAGTACGAGGAACTGGCCGAGGCGCTGAACTTCCGGCTGGAAGAGGCCGGGCTTGACCTGCGGATCCGCAAGTCGGCCATCCATGCCTGGGGCACCGAATATCAGGAGTTCGTGCGGCTGCAGGAGCAGGCATCCGACTGGGCCAAGGAATGGCTGGGCGACATGGGCATGGAAGACCAGGCGCAGCGCCAGAACGTGCTGTTCCAGATGCTGACCACGCTGGCCTTCAAGGTGATGCAGGCCGAGGTGTCCAAAGAAGGCGCCGAGATCAGCCCGCAGAACCTGCACTTCCTCGCCCGCATGATGAAGGACGTCATGTCGTCGTCGGGCATCGTCCAAGCCATGCAAGAGAAAGAGAAGAAGGCGCAGGCGGCCAAGTTGGACGCTGCCGTCACCACCGGTGACATCGATGCCGAGGCGGCCGAGAAGGCCCGCCGGATCTTGGGGTTTGCGTGACATGGCCGACGACATCAAACGCAAGATCGCCGCTCTGCTGGAGATGACCAAAGGGCGCGGATGCTCCGAAGCCGAAGCGATGGCAGCCGCCGAAAAGGCAGCGCAGTTGATGCGGGAACATGGGCTGACCGAAGCCGATGTCCTGTTCGGGAAGGCCTCGGCGAAGTCGAAGACGAACGGGAATGGCGCCCGCGATCTGCTTTGGGGCACACTGGCCCGAAACACCAACACCGCGCTGATCTATGAGGGCGGACGAGCGACATTCGTTGGTGCCGGACCCGGACCGGAAATTGCGGCCTATCTGTTCGCCGTGCTCGGCCGAGCGATTGACGGTGCGATTGCCGAATACAAAGGGTCGCAGAATTACAAGCGCCGCCGGTCGATCGACAGTAAGCGTCGCGCTGTCCAGGATTTCACGCACGCCATGGTGCGGCGCCTGCAGATGAAGCTTGAGGCGCTGTTTGCGGGTGTCAGATCGTCGGAGGCGCGCGCCCTCGCCATGTCGGCGCGCGATCAGATGTTTCCAGGCGGAACACCGGTGAAGGGACCTGCCCCCGCGAAGCTCCGCAACAGCAAGGCGCTGCTCGCGGGGCTCGCGGCCGGGGAGCGGGTCGAGCTTTCGCACGGTGTTTCCGGAGGCGCGGCGGAAAGGCTGCGTTTGGGGCAATGAGCGCCGTCAACCCGATCTCGCCCGTCGTGCAGTTCCTGCCCTATCAGCGGGCATGGATCGCCGACGACAGCCGCTTCAAGATCGGCATGTTTGCGCGCCAGACCGGCAAGACGTTCTCGACCTGCGGCGAGTGCGTCGATGATTGCTTCACCGCCTGGAAGGACGATCTCAAGACGCGGTGGGTGATCCTGTCGCGCGGCGAGCGGCAGGCGGCCGAGGCGATGACCGAGGTGATCAAGCCGTTCACGAAGGCCTTTTACGAGGTCTACAATACCCTTGTGAAAGGGGGTGAACCCCGCTTTGAAGAGGGCGAGTTTCGCGCGCCCCAGGAGCGGGGACCGGACGCGGTCTACAAGTCGCTTGAGGTGGCGTTCCCCAACGGCTCGCGCATCACGGCGCTGCCCGCGAACCCCGACACCGCCCGCGGCTTTTCCGCGAACGTGATCCTGGACGAATTCGCCTTCCACGCCAAATCGCGCGAGATCTGGGCCGCGCTCTTCCCGGTGATCTCGAAGGGGCGGCAGAAGCTGCGGGTGATTTCGACCCCGAACGGCAAGGGCAACAAGTTCTACGAGCTGATGACGGCCGAGGGCTCGGTCTGGTCGCGCCACATCGTCGATATCTACGAGGCGGTGCGGCAAGGCCTCGATCGCGATATCGACATGCTGCGCGCCG
The DNA here is from genome assembly GCF_052363185.1 of Rhodobacter capsulatus. Lineage (GTDB taxonomy): Bacteria > Pseudomonadota > Alphaproteobacteria > Rhodobacterales > Rhodobacteraceae > Rhodobacter > Rhodobacter capsulatus_E. The sequence continues at coordinate 754,067 of NZ_CP198955.1, forward strand.
GGATGGCGGACGAGGACGCCTGGGCGCAGGAATACGAACTGAAGTGGCTCGATGAGGCCAGCGCCTGGCTCGATTACGACCTGATCTCGGCGTGTGAAAGCAACAGCGCGGGCATCCCCGAGCTTTACATGGGCGGGCCGTGCTTTGTCGGCGTCGATATCGCGGCCCGCAACGACCTCTTCGTGATCTGGGTGCTGGAGCTCGTCGGCGATGTGCTGGTGACCCGCGAGGTGATCGCCCGTCGCCGGATCTCGTTTGCCGAACAAGATGCGCTGCTCGATGAGGTGATGGCCCGCTATCGCGTGGTGCGGGTGCGGATGGACCAGACGGGCATGGGCGAAAAGCCCGTCGAAGATGCCAAGCGCCGGTATGGCGATTACCGCGTCGAAGGAGTGCTGTTCTCGGCCGCCGCAAAGCTCGACATGGCGACGGTGCTCAAGGGGCTCAAATGGCTGCAGCGCCAGCACCCAAAGCGAAACCTCGGCGGCCGTGGGCTCGCGATAGATTGCAAGGCACGCCCGAACAGCATCTGCGAGGACGTCGCTCATTTCGTGCCCTCGGCGCGATAGCGCTGGCAGCGGTTGCAGGCGCGATACATCCGCGTCCGCTCGCTGTTGGCGCCGGAGGTGCTGCCCGCGATGCCGGAACCGCCGCTGGCGAAGGGGCCGAGCGTGCGCTGACCGGCTGGCAGGCGGTGACGGCGGCGCTCTCGGACTACGCCAGCCGGGCCCGGGAGATCGGCGGCGACATCGGCCAGAGCCTCGTCAGCGCCTTCCAGTCGGCCGAGGACGCGGTCGGGGAGTTCGTGAAGACCGGCAAGCTGAACTTCCGCGATCTGGTGACCTCGCTCATCGCGGACCTGGCGAAGCTGGCGGCGCGCCGGTTCATCCTCGGACCCATCGCCAACGCGCTCTCGGGCGCGCTCGGCGGCGCGGGCGGCATCTTCGCCAACATCCTGCACGCGGGCGGCATGGTCGGCTCGGCAGGTCCCTCGCGCATGGTGCCGGCCATGGCCTTCGCCACCGCGCCCCGGATGCATTCGGGCGGCGCAGTCGGCCTTCGCCACGACGAGGTGCCTGCGATCCTGCAGCGCGGCGAGCGCGTGCTCTCCCGGCGCGAGGCGCAGGGCTACAGCACGGGCGGCGGGATCAATGTCACCATCATGGCACGCGACGCCGAGAGCTTCCGGCAGTCCCGCACGCAAGTCGCGGCAGATATCGCCCGGGCCGTCTCGCTCGGGCGGAGGGGGATGTGATGGCGTTCCATGAGGTCCGGTTCCCGGACAACATCAGCCGTGGGGCGCGCGGCGGACCTGAGCGGCGTACCCAGATCGTCGAGCTGGCCTCGGGCGACGAGGAGCGCAACGCCAGCCGAGGAGAAGATCAGCTTCACGCCGAGCATCCTGCCGCGCTATCTTCGCAAGGTGAAATCGGTCGAGGAACTGCTGCCGTGGCTTTACTTGAAAGGCGTGTCGACGGGCGATTTCACCGAAGCGTTGGCGGCGCTCTTGGGGCCGAACGCAAAGGGGCTGTCGGCCACGACGATCACGCGGCTGAAGGCCGACTGGTGGCACGACTACGAGGCCTGGCAGAAACGCGACCTTGGTGCGCGTCGTTTCCTCTACATTTGGGCCGATGGCGTCTACTTCAAGCCGCGCATGGCTGAGGAGAAACAATGCGTTCTGGTGATCGTGGGGGCCGATGAATATGGCCGCAAGGAGTTGCTGGCGATGACCGACGGCTTTCGCGAAAGCACGCAAAGCTGGCGCGAGGTGCTGCTGGATCTGAGGCGGCGTGGCCTGACGCAGGATCCGAAACTGGCCATCGGCGACGGCGCCCTGGGCTTCTGGACGGCCCTGCGGGAGGTCTTCGCCACGACGCGGGAACAGCGCTGCTGGGTCCATAAAACGATGAACGTCCTCAACGCGTTGCCGCAATCGGTGCAGGCCAAGGCGAAAGGTCATCTGCACGACATCTGGCAGGCCGGGACCCGCGCCGAAGCCGAGGTCGCCTTTGATTTCTTCGTCCAAACCTACGGCGTGAAATGGGACAAGGCGGTCGACAAGCTGGTCAAGGACCGTGCGGCGCTGCTGACCTTTTACGACTACCCGGCCGAGCACTGGAAGCACATCCGGACCTCAAACCCGATCGAGAGCACCTTCGCCACCGTCCGCCATCGCACCAAACGCACGAAGGGGTGCCTGAGCCGCCAGACCGGCTTGGCTATGGCGTTCAAACTGATGATCGCCGCGCAGGGGAAATGGCGCAAGCTCGACGGCCGGAACCGCCTGCCCGAGATCATCCAGGGAGTTGAATTCCGCGACGGCCTGCGCCAACTTCAAAACGCCGCCTGACCCGCCATCACCAACTTTCGGCGATATCTCTCGGTGCGATGTCCTTCGGCGTTCAGGAGCTCCGCAATCTCGCGCTCGGCACGCCCCTCGTTCACGAACATCTCGTACATGCGCTGGACGACCCGCTGCTCCTCCTCGGGGCCAGGAACCAGGATGACGCGGTCGGTCTGCAGGCTCTTCTGCTCGCCACGTGACAGTTCGCCCTTGGGGTTGCCGTGCTCGTCGATCAGCACCCGCCGCAGCCCGTATCCGGCCGCGCCGCCCTGGCGATAGCCGAGTTCCACCAGGCGGCATTGTCCAGCGAAGACCTTCACCGACAGCTCGCGACTGTATTCCCCGGCCATCACCCGCTTGACGGTCTTCAGGAGGTTCGAACCGATGCTGCCGTCGTTCTCGAACTGCTCGCCGCAGTAGTGCACCCGGATCCCGGCGCGGGAACAGACATGCTCGTGATAGGCGCCTTCGTCGGCATCCTGAAATCGGCCCCAGCGGCTGACGTCATAGACGAGGATTGCCTTGAAATCGGCTTGGCCCGACTGGACTTCGGCCATCAGGTTCTGCAGCGCCTCCCGGCCATCGAGCCGCAGCCCGGAACGCCCTGAGTCCTCGAAAACGCGCAGGATCTGCAGGCCGCGGGCGACAGCGTAGTTGCGGATGACATCCAGCTGGTTCTCGGTCGAGTATTTCTGGTGATCGGTCGACATCCGCACATAGGCGACTGCCGGGACGTCCATCTCTGGCGCACCGTCGCTCTTGCCGGACATGGTCGAAGATCGACCGCTCACACATGCATCTCCTCGGTCTTGCTGGCAAATCCATCCGAACCGCCTGAATCCAGGGCTGAATCCCTCCGGTCCATGTAAAGCGAGGGAGGCCGGAATGTCGTTTCCGAAAAAGGGCAAGTTCTTTCCGAAAGAAAACGGGTATGGTGGAAACGGTCAGCAGCAATCCGAGGACGGGTTCGCCGACGAAATCGCAGCAGCGCTGCGCAGATCACTCGGCGACAGTAGGGCGGGGGCGAAGGTCGTGGCGTCCTGGACCGGGGCGAACGAGAAGACAGTGAAGAATTGGTTTGCCGGACGGTACGGTCCGAGCGGTAACCACTTGGTCTCGCTGGCCCGACACTCCGACGAAGTGCTGGGAACATTTCTTGCGCTGGCGGGACGGCAGGATCTGATGGTGGCTGTGAAGCTCGCGGCCGCAGAGCACGCAATTGAGGAGCTTCTGGTGGCCGTTCGCCAGTTAGCCGCGGATGATGGTCAGGGCGGGCCGAGCGTCTCTTCTGGTTAAAGAACGTGTTTCTGTCCCTCGTTGATGCGCAGATTTTCGCTGCGGTCCCGTGCCGAAACCATCGACACGGGAGAGAGTTAGGTATTTGTTACACTTCCTCCGCCACTTGCCCAAGCGAAAGCGTTCTCCCGATCCGGCTGCGGCCGGATTTTTCCGTTGTTTTCGAGGGTTATGCGGCAGGGGCCGTTAACCGGCCCAAGTGCCAGCAGGGCCGAAGTCGGTCTCTCACGACAGATATTCTCCGGACCTGTCAACTAGGCCCGTATGGTTCAGCGAGTTAACCCGCTGATTTTGTTGGCTTAATGCGCAATCCCTGCGGCAATTGTTATCGGATTCCATGCGCATGGCAGAGCGGACCGGGATCCAACTCCTCTTCATACGTTCGCCACAGGCTCGCCTTGAGGCAGCGTGCCCTCTGCCTCCCAGTCAGCGTAGCACCTCCCGTCTGCAAGCTTCCACAGTATGCGTCCGTTCGCGCTGGCTCCAATCACCGTTGCTGCAGCTGCCGAAGCTGAGGTGAAACTGTAATCGCTCGCGAAGACCAACGTGCTGGCGTCAACGCGAAGGACGCCCGACTTCAGAAGCGTCTCCCGAAGCGCAAGAGTGCCCTTGGGGATAGTAGGCGTAGTGCGTGCGCGCGCCTTGGAACCTGGTCGACCCAGACGCGCCGCCGGTCCCGACGTTCACTGTCTTCGTGGCGCCTGTCGTCGTGGCCCCGGTGCCAATCCCGTAGGTGGCGGTGGTCGTCGCCGTGCCGATGGTGGCGGAAGCTGCCGAGACAGTGACCGTGCCCGAGGCGGTCAACGTGCCGGAGAAGGTCTTGTTGCCGGTGAAGGTCTGCGTCCCGGCTAGGATCGCCAGTTCCGACGAAGTGTTCGGCAGCGTGAAGCTGCGCGTGGTCCCGGCGCTGATGCTTGCGAGTGAGAAGGTCGCCTTCTTCGTCGGGTCGCCGAGGAGCGAGGCGACGCCGAAGGAGGTGTGCTGAAGATGCGCCGGTGTGCGGTGATCATAGATGAGGCACACAGCTCGCAGGGCGGTGAGACAGCAACCGACCTGAAGGAAGTTCTCGGCGGGCAGGGCCTTCGCGAAGAGGCTGCGCGAGCCATGTCGGCGACCTGCGCAAGGCTTGCGTCACGCCCCATGTCGCACAAAAGGCCCGACATTCCGCCATCGACCGCCGCACCACCCGCCACGACGGCTACGCCATGTCGCTGAGACATCGAAAGCGGATCGAAGAGGCCTTTGGTTGGGCCAAGACGGTCGGTGGAATGGCGCAAACGATGTATCGCGGCCTTGACCGGGTGCGGTCGCGTTTCATCCTGACGATGGCAGCCAACAACCTGGCACGACTGCCCTGGCTGCTCGCCGCCTGAGGACGAAGAGCGGTGGACCGGCGGGGCGCTCAAGCCCAGAACTCGTACGAAAACGGGAAGTCATTCTCGTCTGCCGACTATTTCAGCGGCCTGGTAAGGCCGGTTGCCGTCGTGCCGGTGTACCAGATGCGTTTGGCCCAGATCGAGTGCTGCCCGACCGGCAAGGGCCCGGTGGGGCAGATCGCCCCGGTGCGGGCATGGGTGTAGCGCACCGTCCCCGGCAACGTGCCGATCGTCACCGCGCGCACCGGCGCGGGCAGGTCGTTGCTGTCCGATGGGGTGATGGCAAAGGCGGAGAGCGCCGGGCCGGTGATGCGAGTTGCGGTGGCGCTAAAATTATCGCTCATGTTGCCCTCTTACAGTTTGAGCCAGATTGCGGGTGCGGCGGCGGCGGTGATTTCGGCCGGGTTCCACGCCCAGTTGGCGGCGGCGGCCGTGGCGAAAGATCGGGTGCGCCGCAGGATCTTGCGCGCGGCGGTGGAGGGGGCGCCGCCATTGATGTCGTGGGTCGCGGTCATCGGCCAGCTCGAAATCGACGCGGTGCCGAAATAGCGAAAGCCGAGCCAGTAGGTGCGCCCCGCGCGCAGATTGACCCCGGCCAGCGCGGCATCCTTGACGCCGGTGCTTGACAGATCGACGGTCGCGCTTTCGATCAGCAGCGCGCTCGGGCGACCCAGATCGTCCGAGCCATAGAGCACAAATTTGCCCAGCGCCCCGGCCGCTGCCGTGGTGCAATTGCCCGCCGTCACACCCTCGCCGGTCGAGATCGTGCTGATGAACGGTCGGCGCCTGCGCGGGATCGAGGGGCTGTCGGCCTCAGGGCTCGCGCAGCTGATCCGGGTTCTGGAAGGCGCATGATCGGGCCGGGGAATGGGGGGCGCGTGTTTCTGGCCGCCGGCACGACAGACATGCGCTGCGGGATCGCCGGGCTCTGCGCGCGGGCAAAGAAGGTGCTGGGCGAGGATCCGGCGGGCGGCGCATTGCTGGTGTTCCGGGGGCGCATGGGCGATCGGCTGAAGATTTTGCACTGGGATGGGCAGGGCTTCTGCCTCTATTACAAGGAGCTTGAGCGTGGCTATTTCCCCTGGCCGAAGGCCACCGAGGGCAAGGTTGCGCTGACCCCGGCGCAGATGGCGATGCTTTGGGACTGAGCGGGCGAACGCCATCGGTTCGAGAGAGCCCGCGAAGATCGATTGGCGCCAGCCGCGCTGGACGAGCGCGCCGACGCGGATGTGAGTCAAAGCGCCGCTTAGCCCTTGTTTTGTTGAGATTACGGGCAGCGGCATGGTATCTTTGGCCATGTCGCACACCGCCTCTTCCCTGCCGGACGACCCCGCCGCCCTGAAGGAGATGATCCTTCAGCTGCAGGCCAGCCTGCGCGCGCATGACCTGCTGGTGCAATCGCTGCGGATGCGGATCGCGCGGCTGCGGCGGCAGGCTTTCGGCAAGGGATCGGAGAAGATTGCCCGCGAGATCGAGCAACTGGAGTTCGCGCTCGAGAGCCTGAAGGTGGCCGAGGCCGAGGTTGCGCCCCCGCCCGAGCCGGACAGCGTCGAGACCGCGCCGATCTGCAGCACGTCAGACGACCAAGGCGACGCCGAAGCCCCGGAGAAGGCGCCACGTCGGCGCCCGCGGGTGTCGCCCGACACGCCGCGCGAGCGCCGCGAGCTTGATCCTGGCGAGACCTGCCCGGAATGCGGCGGCGCCCTGCGCCTCGTTGGCGAGGACGTGAGCCAGATCCTCGAGATGATCACGGCCCGGCTGAAGCTGATCGAGGTGGCGCGGCCGAAGAAGTCCTGCCGGTGCTGCGAACGCATGGTGCAATGCCCGGCGCCGACCCGGCCGATCCCCGGCAGCCTTGCCGGTCCGAGCCTTTTGGCCTTCATTCTGGTCGCCAAATACGACGACCACCTTCCGCTTTATCGCCTGAACGAGATCTTCGCCCGGATGGGCGCCGACATTCCCGACACCACGCTCGCCGGCTGGTGCGGCGGCGCGATGAGGACGCTGGCGCCGCTGGTCGAGCTGATCCGCAAGGAGGTTCTGGCCTCGGACCTGCTGCATGCCGACGACACGCCCATTCGCGTGCTTGACCGCGCGAAGAAGGGCGAGCTTGGCAAGGGCGTGAAGGAGGGGCGGATCTGGGCCTATGTGCGCGACCAGCGGCCATGGTCGGGAGCCGCGCCACCGGCCGTGGCCTATCACTTCTCACCCGATCGCAAGGGCGAGCATCCGCAAAAGCACCTCGGGGCCAGCAAGGGGATCTTGCAAGCCGATGCTTACGCGGGCTTCAGGGATCTCTATCTGGCAGAGGGGAATGGCTAGGCCAGGTTCCAGGGTGAGGAGGATCAGCGAGCCTTCCAGTGGAAGGACCGCCCGACGAACGCCTGTTGGGCGCATCTGCGCAGGGCTTTCTTCGACGTCGAGAAGGAGACCGGCTCGGAGATCGCCCGCGAAGCGCTGGAACGGATCGGTGCGCTTTACGACATCGAAGCGCAGATCAACGGTCGCAGCGCCGACGAGCGCCACGCTGTCCGGCAGGCGCACAGCCGCCCGAAGGTCAAGGCCTTCAAGGCATGGGCCGAGGAGAACCTCGAATATATCTCGGGCAAGAGCGACCTGGCGAAGGCGTTCCGCTACGCCCTGAACCGCTGGGACGCCTTCTGCCTCTTCCTCGAGGATGGGCGCGTGGCCATCGACAACAATCCGGCCGAACGCGCCATGCGCCCGATCGGGATCGGGCGGAAGAACTGGCTTTTTGCGGGCAATGACGCCGGGGGCGAAACCCTGGCGCGCGCGATGACGCTGATCGAGAGCGCGAAACTGAGCGGCCTCGACCCCCAAGCCTATCTGGCCGACGTGCTCGCGCGCATCAACGACCACATCAACCCGCGGCTTTACGAATTGCTCCCCTGGAATTGGACGCCCCTGCCTGCCGGTGACAACAAGATCGCCGCCTGATCGGCGCAGATCTCGGTGACGTCGCTAACGACGCCAATAACGACGTCGTATCAGGCACCCCAGATATCGCCCGAACCCGCAAGGGCGGCCACAATCGTGCGGTTACAGTCGTATTGTCAGGCAGCCTCGGTTGGCAGGGTGGAGTCCAAGTCCGCGATAGCCTGAAATTCCTTCAGAAATTCAGGCCGGTTCAGCATCAGGTAGCGGACGACGCGCGCATTGCCGAGCAGCCGAGCCAGATAACCTTTCACGACCGTCAGATGCAGATGGTCCTTGCCGTAGGACTCCTGGATCGACGTGATCCCTTCCTGCAGGCGCGCAAGTTCCCGTTCCATACGCGCCATCGCTTCGGGCGTGACGCCGATGATCCGCTTCGGTTTTGCTCCTTCGACCAGTTGCGACTGCGGCGTGCCGGCAAGGATGGCGGACGCATAGGCAACCCCATAGTTGTTGGCATTCACAAGAAGCTCGGCCGCTTCAAGCTGGCGGAGTGACTTCATTTTCCGCAGAATATCGAACACCGCCGACGGGCATGGCTTGTCCTTCAGGACTGACACCGTTTCATCGCAGATTCCGTTCAGCATGCGGACTTTCCGCCGCACGCTTTGAGGGTTGATGTCCAGGGCCTTGGCGATCTTTTCCTCTGACACCCCACGGTCGATGGCGCGCCGGATCATCTTGTGTTCCTGGACCGCGGACAGGCGGCTGATCCGCTTGTTGTAAGTGAATGCCTCATCATCCGTCGCGACCAGACATTCAACACAGGTCACACCCAGATCTTTCAGAGCTTCAATTCTGACATGGCCGTCGAGGATGAGATATACGCTTGGCTGGCTTGGATCTCGCGCCACGACGGGTGGTTCGACCAGGCCGATTTCGCGGATCGATGCCGCGATCTGTCTGTATTTCTGACTTGATTTCAGAGTTAGTGGTAGGGTTTTGAGGGGCAGAAGCCCAGCAATTTCAAGCGTTACGCAGTTTTGCTCGAACGCGACAGAGACGACCTTGGGCTGGGTTCGTTCACCGCGTTTCATTCCGGCACTCCTTTGACCGGCGGCTGATCAAGGTATGTTGGCATTGAGTCCAGTGCCTCGGCGCGCAGCAAGGTCACGAAGTTCTCGTCGCCGCGCAGCGACCGGAATGCTTCGAGAACGAACAGAAGCCGCCCCTGCGTCAACTCAGCCTTCTTGATCATCAATTTCTGTCGGTCAGCCTCCTCACGATAGGCCCGGACCAGGGCATCGCTGGTCAGCGGGCGTTTGGCACCATCCTTTCGCCCCATCGCATTCGTGCGGATCTGCGGGCCACGTCGCTGGCGTTGTTGCAAGAGGCGGCGAACTGCCGTCAGTTTTTTGCCCCGCAGTTTCTTTTCGGTATAGGCTTCTGTCAGTGCCCGCTGGGCCCCTTCGTCATCGGTGCGCGATATCTGGATGGCGAGGTTCAACGGCATCATGCCGGTCTCGACTGCGGCGACAAGACGTTCCTCGCCGTGTTCAAGCAAACCGGCGATCATGTTCACATATTCGACGCTGACGCCGATCTTGTCCGCGATGCGCCGATCATTGTAACCGCGCTTTCGCAGTTCGCCGATTTCCCGCATGAGGTCGATGGCGCGGTGTTGCCTTCGCGCGCAATTCTCCACAAGGCTCATCACCAGACAGTCGCTTTCATCGGCATTGATGATGATCGCCGGTATCTCGGACTGCTTCAATTCGATGAAGGCTTCCAGCCGTCCTTGGCCGCAGACGAGATCATATTCCAATGGGTCGCTCTTCGGGCGCAGGGCCACGGTGATCGGCCGCTTCAGACCGATCCGGGCGATGCTGTCGATCATCTCCTCGAAAGTCCGCCTGTTGCGCACTCTTGGATTCAGGATACGGATGCGATCCGTTGCAATCAAGGTGACGTGTTTCGGGGGGCTGTCAGGCTCAGGTTCAGGCCCAAGCTCAGAACCAAAGGCATCTTCGGGCATCAGGCGACCTCCAGAATTTTGGCCCGTCCGGCCATGTCAAAGAAGAAATCCAAGCTGTCGAAGCGGTAGGCATCCAGCGAAAGGCCATTCTGTTCGGCAAGCCGCAGTTGGCCCATGATCATGTCGATGCTGGGAAGCAGGTAATAGTCACGCGGTTTCTCGTTCAATTCATCCATCCGGACCGCAATGGTGATGTCCGGCAGCAGCCCCGCATCAAGCCTGACGCGCCATCGCAGCGAGCCCGCGCCCGTTTCAAAGCAGCGGGCCAGCACGACGGACGCGTTGAATTCTCCGTTGATCCTGATCAGGTCAGTTGTCGGATCCTGCACCGCGCGACCGCCACGACGCTCAATGCTCGCAATGATCTCGGCCACGATGCCGGGGTGGGCCAGACGCAAGGCGCGGTTCGTCTCGATGTAGCGATAATCTCGATCCGGCTCATACCCGATCAGTTGATAGGCGCGCAGAAGGCTTCCAAAGCGGCTTTGGAATGCACTGGCCGATGGCAGTCCGTCCTGCTCGTCGATGATCACGCCGGACAGGACGCCCTTCTCCCGCAGCACAGCGCGAAGAGCGTCAAGAAGCTCGGTGTCCGTGAAATTGCGGCTGCGCGCATCCACGATTTCGCGTGCGCGAAGAAAAAGGGCATGGTCAATGATGGGCGGGTAGGCACCGATCGCGCGGACCCACATGTCGCGCGGGTTGACCACACGCTGCCGTTTCAGCTTGAATGAAATCTTGTTGTAGACGTTGTTTCCGATGTATTTTTCGTTGGTCAGGATCTGGTGGACGGAGGCCCGCGTCCAAGGCCGTCGCAGATCGGTGAGATGCCCTTCGGCATTCAGGGCTTCGGCGATCTGGCGTTCGGTGCTGCCGTCCAGGGCGAACATCCGGTACATCCGTCGCACGACGTTTTGCTCCTCCTCGGGCCCGGGCACCAGAACGACCCTGTCGGTCTGAAGGCTTTTCTGCATCCCGCGCGACAACTCGCCCTTCGGAGTGCCATGTTCGTCGATCAGCACCCGCCGCAGCCCATATCCCGCTGCGCCGCCCTGACGAAAGCCCAGTTCGACCAGGCGGCATTGCCCGGCGAAGACCTTCACGGAGAGTTCGCGGCTGTATTCGCCTGCCATCACCCGCTTGACCGTTTTCAGCAGGTTCGATCCGATGCTGCCGTCATTCTCGAACTGCTCGCCGCAGTAGTGGACCCGGATTCCGGCGCGCGAGCAGACATGCTCGTGATAAGCACCTTCGTCCGCATCCTGAAACCGCCCCCAGCGGCTGACGTCATAGACAAGGATCGCCTTGAAGCCTGCCTGGCCAGACTTCACCTCCGCCATCAGCGACTGAAGGGCTTTTCGCCCGTCCAGCACCAAGCCCGACCTGCCCGAGTCCTCAAAGACCTGGACGATGCTGAGGCCTCTGGAAGTCGCATAGTGTCGAATCACGTCGAGCTGGTTTTCTGTCGAGTATTTCTGGTGATCTGTCGACATCCGGACATAGGCGACTGCAGGAATGTCCAGATCGGGCGACATGTCGCTTTTATCTGAACTGGGCTTCCATCGGCCGGCCACCAGGACATCTCCACACTTTAAAGGCAATTCCAACACAACCGTCGGACTCAACGGCTGAATCCCTCGCATTCATGTAAAACGAGGGGTGGTGGAATGTCGTTTCCGAAAAAGGGCAAGTTCTTTCCAAAGGAGAACGGCACCAGGGACCATGGCGAGGCTGTGCAGGGCAGCTGCTTTGCTGCCGAAATCGCGTCAGCGCTGAAGCGATCGCTTGGCGATAGTCGGTCGGGTGCCAAGACCGTTGCTGCCTGGACCGGTGCCAACGAAAAGACCGTCAAGAACTGGTTTTCTGGCACCTACGGTCCTAGCGGAGAACACCTTGTCGCTTTGGCACGGCACTCGGACGAGGTGCTGGTCACTTTTCTGGCGATGGCCGGCAGGGAAGATCTGATGATCGCGATCAACCTTGAGACGGCCGAGCGGGCAATCGCGGAGTTGCTGGACGCAGTGCGGCGTCTGAAAGACGATCAGCCCGGTCGATAGGAGTGTCACACGGCAAAGCAGGCGGTTGTTCGGCCTTGTTGTGCGTTCGTTTTTGGTTATATTGAATACGAAATCAGCAGTCGGAGGCCAAGCCATGTCCCGCACCACGACTATGACCGTCCGCGTCGGCGGAGCCCTGAGCGATTTCGTCGCCGCCAACGTCGGCGACGAAGGCTCGTATGAGAACGTCAGCGAATACATCCGCGATCTGATCCGGCGCGACAAGGAGCGCGCTGAGGCCGAAGCCTTCAGCCGTCTGAAGGCCGAACTGGCGCATGCCTTTGCGGCACCCGAGGACAGCTATCAGCCCCTGACCGCCGCCGAAGTCATCGCTCGCAACCGGACCTGACCGGATGGCCGGGGTCCGAATACAGACAGGCGCGTCGTTGCGCTTGGACGATACCTACCGCTATACGCGGGATCGCTGGGGTGCCGAACAGGCTGACCGCTACATCACCGGACTCTTCGCCGCCTTCGACAGGATCGCTTCGCACGGCGTCGTCTCGAAACCTGTTCCGGCCGAGTTCGGCGTCGATGGTTTCTTCTTCCGCTACGAGCACCACTTCGTCTATTGGCGGAAGCTGCCCAATGGCGACATCGGCATCGTGACGATCCTGCATGAACGGATGCACCAGATGGACCGCTTCCGTGAGGATTTCGCCTGATATCCAAGTGAGATCATGGTGTTGTCTGCTCTGACATTCACAGCCGCCTTGCAGGTATGGTGAATCGCCGCCAGAGAAGGTTGGACCGGAGTCCCGTTCCATCCGCCACTTACACATTGCAAACCCGAAAACAGGTCCCTCGCGGGGCCTTTTTCTTTATGTGCCAAAGGGGTTTGCAGGGACCATCCGCCCTTCGGAGACGGCCCATCCGCGCGAGATCGGTCTCCGAACGCCCACCGTCTCTTTCCACCCGCCCCGCGTTCGCGGCGAGACCGTCTCAAAACCCCCATGCATTTCAAGGAACTGGCGGGATCGCGTTGCGCCCCTGTTTCGCTGGTTCCGGCTTGTTTCGATGAAGTCAGAGGCGCGACACGGGCGGCGTAGTCGTTGGTATGTCTTGGGAGGTTTGCGCGAAGTCTCTGATGACAAACGCAGTTTACGCCCCTAGCCTGGCGCAATGTCGAACGGGCCCTGGACAGATCAAGAGAACGACCTGATCGTCGCGGATTACTTCGCGATGCTGGCCGACGACGTCTGTGGTCGCACCTACAACAAGGCCGAGCACCGGCGCGGTGCCCGTCAGCATGGCCAGACCAAGCACGACGGCAATCTGCCCGGAGACCTGTGACAGGCCCCGCATCGGGAACACTCTCATCTTTCCCTCCCTCTCGAAGCCCCCTCCAGGCTTCGCGCAGCGAAAATTCATATACATGAATCCATTGTGCCGATCTGTGACTTGATCACAGATCCGTGACCTTCGGGGCGGGGTGGGTGCGGCGGCGGCGCAATCCGCGCGCGGGTGGATAACTAATTTACATATTTTTCGGCCATCCTGAAAAGTAATTTACATTATTATCTTGCCAATAAAAGGGTTTACACAAACCTGCACAATCTGTTTACAATGTCTTCGGGGAGAGGTGCCGCGGGTTTTCCGGTGGCGCGAGGCGGCTTTGAGTCGCGGATACAGGAGGAATGGATGGGCGTTCAGGGCCAGTCGGCGATTGCCCCCGAGATGCGGGATGTTCCCGCGGGGTTTGAGACTGCGCATGCGAATGGCGCGAAATACCTTGAGATGTATCGGGAATCGATCGAGAACCCGGATGCGTTCTGGGGCCGCGAAGGCAAGCGGCTGGACTGGATCACGCCCTATACCAAGGTCAAGAACACCGATTTCACCTTCGGCAAGGTCTCGATCAAATGGTTCGAGGATGGCGTTCTGAATGCCTCGGTGAACTGCATCGACCGCCACCTGCGCGACCGCGCGCTGCAGACCGCGATCATCTTCGAGCCCGATGATCCGAAGGAACCGGCCAAGCACATCACCTACAAGGAGCTGTCCGAAAAGGTGAACCGGATGGCGAACGTGCTGCTTTCGCAAGGCATCATGCGCGGCGACCGGGTCGTGATCTATCTGCCGATGATCCCGGAAGCGGCCTATGCGATGCTCGCCTGCGCGCGGATCGGCGCCATCCATTCCATTGTTTTCGCGGGATTTTCGCCCGATGCGCTGGCAAACCGGATCAATGATTGCGGCGCGAAGCTCGTCATCACCGCCGATACCGCGCCCCGCGGCGGCCGTCGCACGCCGCTGAAAGCCAACACCGATGCCGCCCTGCTGCACTGCTCGGACAAGGTGCGCTGCCTCGTCGTCAAGCACACCGGCGATCAGATCAGCTGGGTGCATGGCCGCGACGTCGACCTGCTTTACCTGATGGAACACGTCAGCCCCGAATGCCCGCCGCGGCCGATGAATGCGGAAGATCCGCTCTTCATCCTCTACACCTCGGGCTCGACCGGCAAGCCGAAGGGCGTCGTGCACACCACCGGCGGCTATCTGGTTTATGCCGCGATGACTCATCAATACACCTTCGACTACAAGGACGGCGACGTCTTCTGGTGCACCGCCGATGTGGGCTGGGTGACCGGGCACAGCTACATCATCTACGGGCCCTTGGCGAATGGCGCGACGACGCTGATGTTCGAGGGCGTGCCGACCTGGCCCGATGCGGGCCGGTTCTGGGCCGTGTGCGAAAAGCACAAGGTCAATCAGTTCTACACCGCGCCGACGGCGATCCGCGCGCTGATGGGTCAGGGCCCGGAATGGGTTGAGAAATATGACCTTTCCAGCCTTCGGGTGCTGGGGTCGGTAGGCGAGCCGATCAACCCCGAGGCCTGGGTCTGGTACGACAAATATGTTGGAAAAGGGAAATGTCCGATCGTGGACACCTTCTGGCAGACCGAGACCGGCGGGCACATGATCACGCCGCTGCCGGGGGCGACGCCGACGAAGCCCGGTTCCGCGACGAACCCGTTCTTTGGCGTCAAGCCGGTGGTTCTGGACCCGCAGACGGCGGTGCGGATCGGCGAGGTCGAATGCGAAGGCGTGCTCTGCATCTCGGACAGCTGGCCCGGTCAGATGCGCACGGTCTGGGGCGATCACGACCGCTTCCAGGAGACCTATTTCGGCCAGTATCGCGGCTACTATTTCACCGGCGATGGCTGCCGGCGCGACAAGGACGGCTATTACTGGATCACCGGCCGCGTTGATGACGTGATCAACGTCTCGGGTCACCGGATGGGCACGGCCGAGGTCGAAAGCGCGCTCGTGGCACATCCGCAGGTGGCCGAGGCCGCGGTGGTGGGCTATCCGCATGATATCAAGGGGCAGGGGATCTATGCCTATGTGACCTTGATGAACGGGATCGAGCCGTCGGACGATCTGCGCAAGGATCTGGTCAAGTGGGTCCGCACCGAGATCGGCCCGATCGCGTCGCCCGATCTCATTCAATGGGCTCCGGGTCTGCCGAAAACGCGTTCGGGCAAGATCATGCGCCGCATCCTGCGCAAGATCGCCGAGAACGACTACGGCGCCTTGGGCGACATCTCCACCCTCGCCGATCCGGGCGTCGTGCAGGAACTCATCGACAACCGCATGAACAGGGCCTGAGCATGGACACCGACACCACAACGGCCGTGCTGATCCTGCTGGGCCCCCCCGGCGCGGGCAAGGGCACGCAGGCGCGGAGGCTGGAGGAGCGCTTCGGGCTGATCCAGCTCTCGACCGGCGATCTGCTGCGCGCCGCCGTCGCCGCGGGCACGCCTGCGGGGCTCGCCGCGCAGACGGTGATGGAGGCGGGCGGGCTGGTCAGCGACGAGATCGTGCTGGCGATCCTGCGCGAGCGGATGGCCGCGCCCGACGTGAAGGCCGGGGTGATCCTGGACGGCTTTCCGCGCACCGCGGCGCAGGCGGCGGCGCTGGACACATTGCTGGCCGAGGCGGGGCAAAAGGTCACCGCCGCGATCAGCCTTGGTGTCGATGACGCGGCGATGATCGCGCGCGTGGCCGGGCGGTTCACCTGCGCGCGCTGCGGCGAGGGCTATCACGACACGTTCAAGCAGCCTGCGCAGGCGGGCTGCTGCGACAAATGCGGCGGGACGGAGTTCAAGCGTCGCGCCGATGATACCGCCGAAACCGCGCAGGCCCGACTGGCCGCCTATCACGCGCAGACGGCACCGCTCATCGCCCATTACCGGGCGCTGGGCGTCTTGCAGACGGTCGATGCGATGCAAGGCATCGACACCGTCGCACAGGAGCTTGGGTCGATCGTTTCGCGCGTATCGGCCTGAAGGGAAGGGGCGGACCCCGAAACGGGGCCTCGTCTGGAGACAACAACAGGGAGTAACGCTTATGGCGGACAATTCTTCGTCCAATGCCTACTGGAAAGCGAACGTCCGGATCATCCTGATTTCTTTGGCGATCTGGTTTGTTTGTTCCTTCGGGATGGGCATCATTCTGCGGCCTGCGCTGTCGGGGATCCACATCGGCGGCGCCGATCTGGGCTTCTGGATGGCGCATAACGGCTCGATCTACGTGTTCCTCGGGCTGATCTTCACCTACGCGGCGTTGATGAACAAGCTCGACCGCGAACACGGCGTGGAAGAATAAGGGAGCGCAGGGACAATGGATCAATTCACCCTCAACCTGATCGTGGTTGGCATCACCTTTGCCATCTACGTCGGGATCGCGATCTGGGCCCGGGCGGGCTCGACCGCGGAATTCTATGCCGCGGGGCAGGGCGTTCACCCGGTGCTGAACGGCATGGCGACGGGCGCTGACTGGATGTCGGCCGCCTCCTTCATCTCGATGGCCGGGATCATCGCCTTTGGCGGCTATGCCACCGGCGCTTACCTCATGGGCTGGACCGGCGGCTATGTGCTGCTGGCGCTGCTCTTGGCCCCCTATCTGCGCAAGTTCGGCAAGTTCACCGTGCCGGAATTCATCGGCGACCGGTTCTATTCCGGCGGCGCCCGCCTTCTGGCGGTGATCTGTCT
Organism: Rhodobacter capsulatus; assembly: GCF_052363185.1. Taxonomy (GTDB): domain Bacteria; phylum Pseudomonadota; class Alphaproteobacteria; order Rhodobacterales; family Rhodobacteraceae; genus Rhodobacter; species Rhodobacter capsulatus_E. The sequence continues at coordinate 771,070 of NZ_CP198955.1, forward strand.
CATCGTCATCTCGGTGACCTATGTGATCGGGCAGATGCGCGGCGTGGGCGTGACCTTCTCGCGCTTCCTCGAAGTCTCGACCGACATGGGGCTTTACATCGGCGCGGCGATCGTTTTCGCCTATGCGGTGTTCGGCGGCATGAAGGGCATCACCTATACCCAGGTGGCGCAATATGTCGTCCTCATCATCGCCTATACGATCCCGGCGCTGTTCATCTCGTTCAACCTGACCGGCAACCCGATCCCGCAGCTTGGCCTGATCGGCGGCTATGCGCCCTCGGGCGGGGATGTGGACTTCCTGGCGAAACTCGATGCCGTCGTCACCGAACTGGGCTTCAAGGCCTATACGGCCGACAGCTCGAACTACTTCGACATGTTCCTGTTCACCATGTCGCTGATGATCGGCACCGCCGGTCTGCCGCACGTTATCATCCGCTTCTTCACCGTGCCGAAAGTGGCCGATGCCCGGTCCTCGGCCGGTTGGGCGCTGGTCTTCATCGCGCTGCTTTACACCGTGGCCCCGGCCGTCGGCTCGATGGCGCGTCTGAACCTGACCACCTCGATGTGGCCCGCCGCGGTGACCGGCAATGCCTTTGACGGCCCGGCCGTCTCGCGTGCCGACATCGACAGCAAGCCCGAGCTTGAGTGGGTGAAGAACTGGGAAAAGACCGGCCTTCTGTCGATGAAGGATCTGAACGGCGACGGTCTGATCCAGTATGTCAACGAACCGGCCAAGCTTGCCGCCAACACCAAGGCGCTGGGTGAAGCCAATGCGGCGCTGGCCAAGGCCGCCGATGCGGCGAAAGCCGATATCGAGGCGAAAATCGCCACCCTGACCACCGAGCGCGAGGGCCTGCTGGCCACCGAGCAACTGGCCAAGACCGGCAAGACCTTTGCCGAACTCGGCCTGAAGGGCAACGAAGTCGTCAAGGTCGACAACGACATCATGGTGCTTGCGAACCCGGAAATCGCCAACCTTCCGGGCTGGGTGATCGCGCTTGTGGCCGCCGGTGCGCTGGCTGCCGCGCTCTCGACCGCCGCGGGTCTGCTGCTGGCGATCTCCTCGGCGATCTCGCACGACCTGATCAAGGGCTCGATCAATCCGAACATCTCGGAAAAGGGCGAGCTTCTGGCGGCGCGGATCGCCATGGGCGGCGCCATCGTGGTGGCGACCTACCTTGGCCTCAACCCGCCCGGCTTTGCCGCGCAGGTGGTGGCGCTGGCCTTCGGTCTGGCCGCGGCGACGATCTTCCCGGTGCTGATGATGGGGATCTTCTCCAAGCGCGTGAACAAGGAAGGCGCGATCGCGGGGATGCTGGTGGGTCTGGTCTTCACGGCCGTCTACATCTTCATCTACAAGGGCTGGTTCTTCATCCCGGGCACCAACAACCTGCCCGACACCCCGGCCAACTACATGTTCGGCATCTCGCCGCTGTCGATCGGCACCGTGGGCGCGGTGATGAACTTCCTGACCGCCTTCATCGTGTCGGCCGTCACCAAGGCCCCGCCGCAATCGGTGATCGACCTTGTCGAATCGATCCGTGTGCCCAAGGGCGCCGGCAAGGCCACCCATCACTGACCGGATCGGGCGGGGCCCCGGCCTCGCCCGCGTCGAAACCCGCTGCCTCCGCGTCCGCGCGGAGGCAGTTTCCCCAAAAAGGGCTCAGGACATGGAAACCGACCAAAAGGCGATCACGGCCTTTCTTGAAACCGTCCACCCCTACGATACCCTGCCGCGTGACGAGCTGGCCGATGTGGCCCGTTCCTTCCGCCGCATGGAATTCCGCCCCGAGGCGCTGATCTATGTCTATCAGACGCCGCTCGGCGGGCTTTATCTGGTCAAGCAGGGCGCGGTGGAGATCACCGACGGCAATGGCGGGCTGGTTTCGCTTCTGGGGCCGCGCAACTCCTTTGGCGAACGCGGGCTGATGCGCGACGGGCTGGCCGCGACCCAGGCCAAGGCCACCGAACAGACGATCTGTCTGGTGCTGCCCACCCCCACTTTCAAGCGGCTGATCGAGACCTATCCGGCCTTTGAACGCTTCTTCAACAGAAAGCGCGGTGAAAAGGTCTCGACCGAGATCGCGACGCAGAAAGTGGCCGATCTGATCGCGCGCAAGCCGCTGTCCTGCGGCCCCGAAACCTCGGTCGTCGCTGCCGCCAAGATGATGCGCGACGCGCATGTCTCCTCGCTTGGTGTCGTGGCCGAGGCGGAGCGGCTTTTGGGTATCGTCACCCAGCGCGATCTGTCGAACAAGGTTCTGGCCGGGGAATTGCCGGGCAGCACCTCGGTCGCCGCGGTGATGACCGCCGATCCGGTCAGCCTGCCGCCCGATGCGCTGGGCTCTGACATTCTCAACATCATGCTGGAACGCCGGATCGGCCATCTGCCGATCACCGAAGAGGGCCGTTTCGTCGGCATGATCACGCAAACCGACCTGACGCGGTTTCAGGCCGTCTCCTCGGCGGTCTTGATCCGCGACGTGGTTTCGGCCGAAACCGTGGCCGATCTTGCCCTGGTGACCGGGCGGATTCCGCAGCTTCTGGTGCAGCTTGTCGGCGGCCATCACGCCCATGACGTGATCACCCGGATGATCACCGACATTGCCGATGCGGTCACCCGCCGTCTTCTGGTGATGGCCGAACGCGAACTGGGCCCGCCGCCGGTGCCCTATCTGTGGCTGGCCTGCGGCTCGCAGGGGCGGCAGGAACAGACCGGCGTCTCCGATCAGGACAATTGCCTGATCGTCGAGGATGCCGCCACCGCCGAGGACATGGCCTATTTCCGCGCTCTGGCGAAGATCGTCTCGGACGGTCTCAACGCCTGCGGCTATGTCTATTGCCCGGGCGACATGATGGCCACGGCCGAGCGCTGGTGCCAGCCCGCCCGGGTCTGGCGCGACTATTTCACCGGCTGGATCGCCAAACCCAGCCCCGAGGCGCAGATGCTCGCCTCGGTCATGTTCGATCTGCGCCCGATCGGCGGCGGCGGCATCGCCATGTTCGAGGCGCTGCAGGCCGAAACGCTGGATCTGACGGCGAAGAATTCGATTTTCGTCGCCCATATGATCGCCAATTCGCTCAAGCACACGCCGCCGCTGGGCCTCTTGCGGGGCTTTGCCACGATCCGTTCGGGCGAACACAGGAACCACATCGACATGAAGATGAACGGGGTGGTGCCGGTGGCCGATCTGGCGCGGATCTATGCGCTGCAGGGGCGGCTTGGCGCGGTCAACACCCGCGCGCGGCTGAAGGCGGCCGAGGAGGCGGGGGTGATCTCGCCCTCGGGCGCGCGCGATCTGATCGAGGCCTATGACCTGATCGCGGCGATGCGGCTTGACAATCAGGTGACGCTGATCAAATCCGGGCGCAAGCCCGACAATTTCCTTGCCCCCTCGGATCTGAGCGATTTCGAACGCTCGCATCTGCGCGACGCCTTCGTGGTGGTGCGCACGATGCAATCGGCGGTGGGGCATAACAAGGCGGTGGTAAGCTGATGTCGAACGATCTGATCACGATGCTGGCGGCGGGTCTTTTTGCCGCCATCGTGCTTTACGCCGCCCGCCATGCGACGCAAAAGCTTCTGGGCGTCAGCTTGCCGAAATGGGTGACCCCGGCGGCGGCGGGGCTGGCGATGATCCTGGCGACGGTCTGGGGCGAATACCGCTGGTTTGCCGATGCGAGCGCCCGGCTGCCCGCCACCGCGCAGGTGGTCTCGGCCAATGCCGCCTCCGAACCCTGGCGGCCCTGGACCTATCTCTGGCCGGTGACGACGCGGTTTGTCGCGCTGGATGGCGCCAACAGCCTGCGCCCGGCGCCCGGCGTGGTGGCGACCAACCTCTATCTGGTGGCGCGCTGGCAGCCGGTGCAGCCCGTCACCGTGGCCTATGATTGCGTCGGGCACCGGCAGGCGGTTCTGGGCGGCGAGGCGGCGGTGAACGCCGATGGCACGCTGACATCCGGGGTGTGGATGGCTGCCCCCGAGGGGGACGCAGGGCTGAATACCGCCTGCGCAGGAGGATAAGATGGCCGAGGCTGCCGCCGGGCGGGATCGCAAGCGCCGCGTGCTGATCGTCGAGGACGAGGACAATATCGCCATCGCGCTGGATTACTTGCTCGGCCGCGAGGGGCTGGACCGGATGCGCATCGCCACCGGTCTGGGCGCGGTCGAACGCATCCGCGACGATCGCCCCGATCTGGTGCTTCTGGATGTGATGCTGCCCGAGGTGTCGGGCTATGAAATCTGCCAGGAGGTGCGGGCCGATCACAGCCTGTCCGCGGTGCGGATCGTGATGATGACGGCGCGCGGCTCGGCGCTGGAACGGCGCAAGGCGCTGGCGCTCGGCGCTGACGGGTTCATTGCCAAACCGTTCGAGTTGAAGGAGTTGCGCGACGAATTGCACCGGCTTCTTGATGTCGGGGGGCTGTGATGTCGCTCACCCGTCTCAGCCTGCGTCTGCGCATCTTCCTGTTTTTCGCGGCTCTGGCGCTGGGCAATCTGGCCGCCCTTGTCGCGGGGCTGGTCTTCGGCTTCGAAAAGCTCGGCCGCCCCGAGGCGCTTGATGGTTTCGTGATCGGCGGTGTGGTGGCGGGCTTCGTCATCACCGGGCTGATCGTCTCGGTCTGGTATCTGTTCGACGAAAACGTCGCCAAGCCGATCGAGCGGCTGGCGGGCCATATCCGCGCCCGCACCCATACGGCGATCGAGACCGAGCTGGACCAGACCGCGGGCCGGTATCTGGGCGATCTGGCGCCCGCCGCCGCCGCGATCACCCAGCATCTGAACGAGACCCGCTCGGCGCTGGCGGAATCGGTGCAGCGCGAGACGATCCGGCTGGCGCAGGAAAAGGAGCGTCTGGAGGCGCTTTTATCCGACGTGCCGGTGGGGGTGCTGCTGTGCTCGGCGACGCATCAGCTGGTCTTTTACAACGGTCAGGCGGTCGATCTGCTGGGGGGCGCGCATGCGCCGGGGCTGGATCGGCGGGTCTTCGACTATCTCAACCGCGCGCCGATCCTGCATGCCTATGACCGGCTCTTGCAGGCCTCCGACCCCGATGCCGCCTCGGACCTGCTTTGCGCCACCACCGCCGATGGCCGGACGCTGGCAGCGCGGATGCGGCTGATTTCCGAGGGCGAGGATCACGCGGTGACGCGCAAGGCGGGCTATGTGCTGACGCTGCGCGACGTCTCGGCGGACATGCTGGCCCATGCCGGGCGCGAGGCGCTGATGGACGAGCTCTTCGACCGCATCCGTCGCCCTGCCGCCGCGCTGCAATCGCTGATGGGCGTGCTGATCGCCGATGATGGCCCGACCGAGCCGCAGGCCCGCGCCCAGCTGCGCGGCGCCGCGCAATCCGAGGCGGGCAATCTGGCCCATGCGATCCATACGCTGTTCGAGCGCCACGAGGCGATGCGGGCCGATTGGTGGCCGCTGGCGATGATCCGCGCCTCGGATTTCGGCGAGGCGGTCAAGGCCCGGGTTGCCGCCGAAGGGGCGGGCGACCTGCTGGCGGTGACGGCGCCCCTGATGCTGCGGGTCGAGGGTTTCGAGATGGTGGCCTTGATCGCGACGCTGGTGCAGCGTCTTGGCCCGGATCGCCGCGACAAGCGGCTGGAAATCCTTGAGGAGGGGGCGGGGGCGCTGATCGCGCTGGAATGGCAGGGCGAGGCGGTGGCGATCGCCGAGCTGGAGGCCTGGCTTTCTGCGCCGCTCGATGTCGGGATGGCGGATGTGACGGGGCGGCGCGTGGTGGCAGCCCATGCCGCCGACATCTGGCCCGAACGGCTGCACGACGGCCGCCACAGGCTTTGCCTGCCCCTGCGCGAGGCGCGGCGGATCGGCAACGGCCCGCGTCCGGTGGCGCGCAAGGTGGTCTATGATTTCGACCTTCTGGGGCGCGAAAAGGAAAACGAAATCGCCAATACGCCGTTGGAAAAACTGACTTTCGTGGTTTTCGACACGGAAACCACCGGGCTTTTGCCGACCGAGGGCGACGAGATCGTGCAGATCGCCGCGGTGCGGATCGTCAACGGGCGGCGGGTGGCAACCGAGGTCTTTGACACGCTGGTCAATCCGGGGCGGCGCATCCCCGAGGTCTCGACCGCGGTGCATGGCATCACCGATGCGATGGTGGCCGATGCCCCCGATATCATCGAGGTCGGGCGCCGGTTTCACAAATTCGCCGAAGGGGCGGTGCTGGTGGCCCATAACGCCCCCTTCGATCTGGAATTCCTGCGTCGCAAGGAATTGCTGATCGGGCTCAATTTCGACAATCCGGTGCTCGATACGGTGCTGCTCTCGGCGGTGGTCTTCGGCCAATCCGAGGTGCACAGCCTTGACGCGCTGACGCATCGGCTGGGCATCACCATTCCCGAAGAGGCCCGCCATACCGCGATCGGCGACACAGTTGCCACGGCGGATGCCTTCCTGCGGCTGCTGCCCTCGCTCAAGTCCCGCGGCCTGACCACCTTTGGCGCCGTGGTGGCCGAGGTGCGCAAACACGGCCGGCTGCTCAAGGATGCGAACGGCTGAGACCCGCCGCGCACCGGCCCGGGCGGGGGCCTATGCCAGATGGTCTAGCCGCGCGCCCGCGAACCGGGCAACGGCGGCGCGGATGCCGGCTGCATCCGGCATCAGGCAGGCCGCGGTCGAGAGCGCATCGGCCAGACCGGCCTCGGGCGCGGTGACGGTGACAAGGCGCCAGCGTGCCGGGGCGGGATGCCCGGTCCGCGGGTCAAGGATATGGCCGACCCGGCCCGCCGCATCGAAGCTGGTCCCCAGCGCCGCGGAACTGGCCAGCCCCCGCCCGACCAGATCGACCTGCCCGCCCGCGCCCAGATGCACCGGCCAGGGCCTGCCGTCGGGCTGCGGGCCCAGGGCGCGCAATTCGCCGGTGTCGATCAGGATGTCGCGCAGGCCGCGGTCGCGCAACAGCGCCGCCACCCGGTCGGCGATGAAGCCCTGGGCGACGCCGTTCAGCGTCAGCGCCTGCCCGGGGGCAAGCCGGATGCGATCACTGTCGATCTGCACCGCCTTCCAGTCAACCTTTTGCAAAGCTTCCGAGATTTCCGCCTGCTGCGGGGCCGACCCGGCGCTGAAACGGGCCGCGTAAAGCGCCCAGAGCGGTTGCACCGTCGGATCGAACAGCCCCGCCGTCGCGCCATGGACGCTGTCGCACAGCGCCAGACAGGCCAGCAGCTCAAAGGGCGGCGCCGCGAGTTCGCCCTGGGCATTCAGCCGCGCCAGCGCGCTGTCGGGGCGGTGGAGCGAAAAGATCGCCTCCAGCCGCGCGATCTCGGCGGCGGCGGCGGTGCAGATCGCCTGTGCCTCGGGGTGCGCGATCAGGATCCGCGCCCGGGCGCCCAGCGCAACGCCCTGCCATTCGTGCAGCCCGGCCCGGGCGGTGCCGACCGGGCCCGCAGCGGCCAGACCGGCGGCGATGGCCAGAAAACGGCGGCGGTTCAACCAGGTCATCACATGTCCCCCATCGTGCCGTGGCCCTGCGCATGGCTGTGCAGCCGGGCGTTGTAATCGCGCGCCTCGGCGGCGGAACTTGCCTCCGTGTCCGGGGCCTGCGCCTCCGTGGCCAGCGCGCCTTGCGGGATCTCGGCCAGCGTCATCGCCTGCCCGCCGAACTGCGCGATGAAGGCCTTGGCCGCCCCGGCGCTGCCGAAGGGCACGAATTCCGGCTGATCCATCCCGCCTCGGCGCGTGGAACCGACGACATAGATCGCGCTGTCGGCGGCGATCCAGGGCAGCGTGGCGGGGGCGGCCCAATTGCCCGCGCTCATGTCGGTGACATAGGTGGCCAGCACCTGACCGTCCTTTTCGGGCATCCGCAGATAGCTGACGACATCGCGCACCTGACTGAAGAACAACGGATTTCCGGGGTGGCTGTCCAGATGCAGCTGCGCCTTTGGCCCGCCGTGATCCAGGATGTTCATCTGGCAGAAATAGCCCACCGCCTCGGCGTTCAGCGCCACCGGTTGCGGGATCGCGGCCTCCTCCCGGCAGGCGGTGAGCAGGCACAGGGCAAGAAGGATGCGTTTCATGGCACGACCTTTCGGAACGAGAGCAGGGCAAGCCCCCCCGACACGAGGGGCCAGACAAGGACAGAGACCGCCGATTGCCAGACCGGCACGGATTGCGCCGCCGCCGAGACCCCGGCCGCGGCGGCGGTGGCCTGCGAGGCGGCCAGATTGTAAAGCCGGAACGCATCGGCCGGGTTGGCCAGCAGCGTCAGCGGAAAGACCCGGGTGGTGAAGGCGCCGCCATTGTCGGCCACCACCGCGGCGAGCAGCGCCAGATCGTAAAGCACGACCGCCAGCAGCCAGAGCCCGATCGCCAGCCCCGCCGCCCCCGAGGGCCGCCGCGCCCGGGCCGAGATCGCATAGCCAAGGCCAAGGAAGGTGGCGCCGAGCGCGACCGAGGTCCAGATCAGCCGGGCCAGCGCGCCCAGCCCCTGCGCGGCGCCGGGATCAAGCGCGAAAGCCGCCAGCCCCGCCGCGCCGTACCCCGCCAGCAGCGCCAGCGTCAGGATCGCCAGATGCGCCGCGGCCTTGCCCGCCAGGATCTGCCCGCGCCCGACCGGATAGGTCAGCATCAGCGCCAGCGTGCCGCGCTCGGCCTCGCCCGCGATGGCGTCGAAGGACAGAAGCAGCGCGATCAGCGGCACCAGATAGACCGAAAGGCTGGTCAGGCTGGCCACCGTGACCGTCAGCCGGTCCACGCCCAAAGCGCCGGTCGGGCCGGAGCCCGCCGCCGACAGGATCAGCGCGAAGAGCACCATCAGCACCGCCGCGATGGCCAGCCAGCGGTTGCGGGCCGCGATGCGGAATTCGGCTGTGGCCAGGGCCAGGATCGCCGTCATTGGCCGTCCCTCCGACTGAAATGGCTGTAGATGTCCTCGAGCGAGGGCGGGATCAGATCGAGATCGGTCACCGCCGCGCCCAGCGCCGAGACGCGGGCAAGGCAGGCCAGTTTCCGCCCCTGCGCGACGCACAGCTGAAACTGCGCACCGGTCAGCACCGCCTCGGGCAAGGCACGGGCCACGGTCTCGGCCTGGCCGAAAGCCGGGGTGATCTGCAGCGTCACCGGCAGATCCGCCGCCGCGCGCAGCGCCGCCAGCGTGCCCGAGGCCACCAGATGCCCGCCCGACAGGATCACGATGCGGTCGGTGCGGGCCTCGACCTCGGTCAAGGCATGGGACGACAGCAGGATCGCCGCGCCCTCGGCCGCCAGATCGTCCAGCAGCGCATAGAAATCGCGCCGCGACACCGGATCGAGCCCCGAGGTCGGCTCGTCCAGGATCAGAAGCTTCGGATGGCCCACCAGCGCCTGCGCCAGCCCGACGCGCTGGCGCATCCCCTTGGAATAGGTGCCGATGCGGCGCCGCGCCGCGCCATGCAGCCCGACCCGGTCGAGCAGGGCGCGCGCCTGTGCCGGGTCTTCGCCGCGCAGCGACAGGAACAGCCGGATCTGTTCCTCGCCGGTCAGCGCGGGGTGAAAGGCCACGTTTTCAGGCAGATAGGCGACCCCGGCGCGGGCCGTGGCCGAGCCCGGCGCCGCCCCCCCCACCGAGACCTGCCCGCCGTCAAAGGGGATCAGCCCCAGCACGATCTTCATCAGCGTGGATTTCCCCGCGCCGTTATGGCCCAAAAGCGCCACCCGCTCGCCGGGGGCAACCTCGAAGCTGACCGCGTTCAGCGCCGCCACCTCCTGATAATGCTTAGTGAGAGAGGTCAGTTTCAGCATCTTTCTCGGTCTCTGTTTGCCAGCGGTCCCCGACTTCGGCGGCGGCGGCGGCCAGCGCGGGCGGAAGGGCGATGTCGATCGGGCGCATCAGCGGGTGGCTGTCGAGGATGCCGCCGGGCAGGGTGGCGGGGAAGCTGGACTGGCTCCAGCGGATCAGCTGCACCGCGGGCGCGCCGATCAGCAGCCCGGCCGCGGGTTGCGACCACAGGATATGGTCCATCAGATCATTCGGCCGGAACGCCTGATCGGCGAAACCGTCGCCGTTCAGATCAAAGGCGGCCAGGTCCGACCAGTAATTGCCGCGCCCCTCCAGGCTCCATTCGATGGCGCGGGTGCCGACATATTTCACCTGGTTGCGGTTGCCGACGAAGGCGTTGCCGGTCACCGCATTGCGCGCCGATCCGGCCGAATAGTGGATGCCGATGTCGCAGCCCTGAAAGCGGTTGCCCGCGATCAGGTTCTTGTTGGCGTCATACATGAAGGTGCATTTCGCCGCCCCGATCACCAGATTGCCGATCACGTCGGCATCGTTGGTCGAATTCAGCATCACGCCATGGTCGCGGTCATGCAGCGAGATGTTCCCCGTCACCTGCACCCGGCGCGAATACATCATGGCAAAGCCAAGATGGTTGCCGATCGAGATATTCCCCTCGACCACGCTGTCGTTGGTATACATGTAGTGGATGGCAAAGCGCAGATCGCGAAAGGTGTTGCGCCGGTAGATGTCGCGTTTCGAGGTGTTGGAAAAGATCCCGTCACGGCCATAGCGGACGGTGTTGTCCTCGATCACCACGCCGGGCGCGTTCCAGACGTAAAAGCCGTTGCCGCGGGCGATCATATGGGCATCGCGCCGCCCGGTGATGTCGTTGTGGCGCGCCACCGCGTCGATGGCGCCGTGAAAGTCGATCCCGTGCATGTTGTCGATCAGCACGTTGCGCTCGATCCGCGTGCGGGCCACGCCCTTCACCACCTTGATCCCGGCGTCGATATCCTCGTTGCGGGGGCCCGAGCCCTGCACCCGCAGCCCGCGCAGGGTCACGTCATCGGCGCTGACGGTCAGCACGCTGCCCTTGCCGCCGCCGTCGATCACCGCCTGGCCCTGACCCTCGACGGTTACCGGCTTGTCGATGACGGCGGGGCCATAGGACCCCGCCGTCAGGCGCAACACGTCGCCCGGGCGTGCCGCCGCGATCGCGTTGCGCAGGGCCGCCTCGCCCGGAGAGACCATCACCGTTTCGGCCTGCAGGGGCGCCGCAGACAGGATCAGGACGAGAGAGAGACAAGGCAGCCGCATCGCTTACGCCTTCGGACGCACGAACATGCGGCCGCGCATTTCCATGTGCAGCGCGTGGCAGAACCACTGGCAGTAATACCAGTAGACCCCGGCCTTGGCGGCGACGAAGGTGACGGACGAGGTCGCCTGCGGTCCGATTTCCATCGCCACGCCATGCCCGCCCAGGGTGAAGCCATGCGTCAGGTCGTCGATGTCGTCGAGGTTGGTGACCACCAGCGTCACCTCGTCGCCCTCGTTCACCTCGAAGCTTTCCATCGCATAGTTCGGCGCCATCGCCGACATGTAGACGCGCACCTTGCCGGGGTCGGCCTTGTCGCGGATGACGAAGGTCTGTTCGTCGTCCAGATCGACCCCGTCGGCCTCGGCCTGTTTGCGCGTTTCGGCCCACATCGGGTCGTTGCGCTCCCAGATCGACTTGATGTTGGTCATCTTCGAGGCATGCACGGCAATCGCATCATGCGGTTCGGCAAAGTTCGGGCCGTCGTGGATGACCTTCATCTTGTCGCCCGAAATGTCGATCAGCTGGTCGTTTTCGGGCTTCAGGGGGCCGACGTTCAGGAACCGGTCCTTCGAGAATTTGCACAGGCAGACCAGCCACTTGCCATCGGCCTCCAATGTCTCGCCCATCGAGGTCTTGAGATGGCCCGGCTGATATTGCACGTCGCATTTGTCAAGGATCGGATCGACCTTTTCCCCGGCGTAAAGCCGCTTGGCCAGATCGATGTTCCATTTCACCACCTGGCTGTCGAGGAACAGCGAGGTATAGACATTGCCCTTGCCGTCAAAGGCATTGTGCAGCGGCCCAAGCCCCAGTTCCGGTTCGGCCACCACGACCGAGCGCGGGTCGATGTCGCTTTCGAACAGCGCATCCAGCTTCGTGACGTCGATCACCGTGACCGTGGGGCTCAGCTTGCCGCCGACGCACAGGTGCACCTTGTCGGGGGCCATGTTGCAGCCATGCGGGTTGTTCGGCACCGGGATGTAGCGGGTGTAGTTCTTGTTCTGGCCCTTGCGCCCGTCCAGAACCTTGACCCCGTTCAGCTCCTGATAATCGCCCGCGGCGATGCCCTTTTCGATTTCGGCGATGTTGAACACCACCACATGGTCCATGTCGGCCGCCGTCATGTCGGCGGTGTTCATGCCCATTTCGCTGTTGTAGCTGGTGGAAAACGCCCATTTGCCTTCGTAATCGGCGTCGCAATTGTCCAGGTTGCCCGAAACGATCACCTGCCAGGCCACATCCCATTTGTCGGCATCGACGGCGGTGAAGATGTTCACATAGCTCGACACGTCGTCCATCGTCGCGCCGTCGTTCACCAGCGGCGTCTCGTCCTCGCCGTTGCAGAAGACGTAATTCGAGCGCGGCCATTTCTGCGGCCGCAGCCCGTGGATGGCATGGGCGTTCGGAATCTCCAGGATCGCATCGCATTTCATCACGTCGCAGCGCACCCGGGCGACGCGGGTATTGGCCTTGTCGTTCATGAACAGGAAGCGGCCGTCATACTTGCCCTCGGTGAAGGACATGTGGACATGGTGCAAATCGCCGTTGTCGTGGATCTTCTTGCCATTCGCGGCCAGAAGCGTCTTTGTCTCCTCGGTCATCGAGCGCTGGTGGATGCGGATCGATTCATTCGTCTGCCCCCAGCCCGTGGCCGAGCAGCGGTTGAACACCGGCACCCGCATCAATTCGCGCATCGAGGGGATGCCCAGGATCCGCATCTCGCCGCACTGCCCCGAGGACCAGAAGCCGTAATATTCGTCGAGAAGCCCGGGGGCGACCTCGTAGCTGCCGCCGGTTTCGGCCCGGGCGTCCTCGCTGCCCGCAAGCGTCGCGCCCGCAAAGCCGCCGGTCAGCGCCAGACGGCCGCCCAGCGTGCCGGCAAGGGCGGCGCCCCCGGCGGTTGCGCCCAAGAGCATGCGCCGGCTGATCCCTTGCCTGGATTCCTCGGTCATGGTCGAACTCCTTCTTTCCGTTCAGTGAGGGGTATGAGGGTGGTTGCGCAGATCGCGCGGGGCCGAAGCGGGAGCCACGGCGGCGCGGCGTTTGTCCTGCCGGATCACGACGGGGCAGCGCGCGTGGCTTTGGTAAAGCACCTGGCAATGCAGGCAGGTGACGCATTCGTTCGGGTTGATCTCGCCGGTCGGGTGGATCGCCTGCACCGGGCAGTCATGGGCGCAGACCTGACAGGGGTTGCCGCAATCGTGGTAGCGCTTGAGCCAGTCGAACATCCGCAGCCGGGCCGGAATGGCGAGCGCCGCGCCGAGTGGGCAGAGATAGCGGCAATAGAACCGCTCCACAAAAAGCCCGGCCATCAGAAGCGCCGCGGCATAGGCGACAAAGGGCCAGACGCGCACGAATTTCAGGATGATCGCGGTCTTGAAGGGCTCGATTTCCGCCAGATGTTCCGCGTGTTCGATCGAGCCCAGCGAGACCCCGAAAAGCCCCAGGAAGATCATGTATTTGATCGGCCAGAGGCGTTCATTGAGGCCCCAGGGCAGGGTCCATTGCGGGACGCGAAGCGCCCGGGCGATGCGGTTGGTGATTTCCTGCAGCGCGCCAAAGGGGCAAAGCCAGCCGCAATAGGCGCCCCGGCCCCAGAAAAGCAGCGCGGCCGCGACGGCGAACCACAGGATGAAGGTCAGCGGATCCAGCAGGAAGGCCTGCCAGCTGAAGGATGTGGTCAGCGCACCGAAAAGCGCCATCAGATTGACCACCGACAGCTGCGCATTGGCGTAAAAGCCAAGGAAGACCAGCGTCACCGTCAGGAAGCTCATGCGGAACCAGAAGAACGCGCGGGCATTGCGCGTCACCGCGCTTTGGAAAAAGAAGACCAGCGTCAGCACGGTCAGCATCGCCCCGGTGACGGCGATCTCAAGGCGCTTGCCCGCCCAGATCGAACGCCACAGATCGGCCTGTGCGGCGGTTTCCTCGACCGGCGCGGCGGCGGGGGCGGGGGCAACCACGGGCTTGAGGTAGCCCGAGGGCAGCTGATAACCCAGATCGAAGGTGGTGAAGACCTTTTCCGTCGCGCCGACCGGGCGGTGCACCAGCAGTTGCAGCCGGAACGGTTTCGCAGGGTCGAAGCCCAGATCGGCGGGGATCTTGAACAGGTCGCTTTCGGCGAAGCCGGGGGCGCCCTTGGCGCCGATCGAGACCAGACGGCGATGCTCGCGGTCATGGAACCGCACCGTCACATCGTCTTGCACCAGCACGATGCGGTCGAAGATGCCGCCGCGCACATAGCCCGAGCCCTTGAAGGAATAAAGCCCGTTCGCCGCGATCGCCACCGCCGATTCGCCGGGCTTGAGCCAGGCTTGCAGGTTGGCCGCCTCGGCCTCGCCCAGCACCGCCCGGCCGATCGCGGGCACCGAGACCAGCGCCATGTGCAGATCGACGAAGGCGGTTTGCGGCGGCTCGGCCAGCGGTCTTTGTGCCGCCCGCGGATCGGAAAGCGCCGCAAAAGCCTCGTTGACCTGGCCGACATCCAGTGACAGCCGCCGCACCGTGCCATCGCCCAGCATCGAAAGCCAGCCCTCGGGGGCGGTTGCGGCGAGGTTGATTTCGGCTTTCGGGCCCTGCGCGACCTCGGCCGAGAGCCCGCCCAGACCCAGCGCCCGCGCCACCTTGATGCCGGAGCGCAGGATCGAATCGTCGATCACCATCACCGTGACGGTGGCGCCCGAAATGATCTGCAGATCATGCGCCGCATCCTTGTCGGCGGCGGCCTTCGGCAGGTCGACCCCGATATAAGAAGCCACGAGCGCCTGCACCTTGGCCTCGGGGATGCCAACCAGAACAATGGGTTCGGAATGTTTGAGCAGCCTGGCGCCGATCACCTTGCCCGCCGGGTCAAGCGCCACGATCACATGGATCGGCTTGCCCGAATAGCCCGTCGTGCCGACGAAATCCGTGGTGACGAAGGCCCAGCCAAGCGGCTTGTTCCCCGCCATCAGCGGGGCCACGGCCAGATCGTCGCGCAAAGGCCCGAAGCCGTCGGCGCCCGGCACCAGATCCGCCGCCGCGACCTGCGGCAGCAGCTTTTCCAGCACCGTTCCCTGCGCCAGGGCAGGGCCCGCAAGACCCAGCGCCAGGGCGACGACCAGTCCGCGCGACAACGAGAAGAGAGAGGAGAGAGAAAGCATCATGCGGTCATCCGGTCTTGGGCCGCGCCCGGGGGGCCGCGGGCAACGGGGGCGGGATCGGGCAGGGCGGGCAGGGTTGCGCGCGCGGTGATCCAGAGCGGGTCGGAAAGCCGTTCGGTGGCGGCAAAGGCGAAGACCGGGGCGGGCAGGGCCGCCCGTCCCGCCGCCGCCAGACAGACGGGGCAGCTCTCGCAATCGGTGGCGTCGGAGGTCGGCACCGCATGTCCCGCGCCGTCCAGCAGCACCACCTCGGTGCCGCCGGTGCTGGAACAGATCACCATCTCGGTCAGCCCGGTCCGCGCCGCGCAGCTTGCCGCGCTCCAGGCGCCGACCAGCACCAGCGCCAGAAACAGGCTCAGGTGCAGGGCCATCCGGGCCACGGGCGACAGGCGCCGAAGAAGGGGCGGGTTGCGGGTCATGATCCCTTCCTAGGCGGGCGTTCCGGATCGGACCTTGATTTAAGTCATGTGAAATATCCTTTTTTGAGGGACTTCGAACCGCCGCGGTTCTGCGTTAAGCAGGGATGACATATTCGGGGATCGCAATGCGTCTGACCACTTTCACCGACTACGCCTTGCGATTGTTGATCTATGCGGCGGGCAAACCCGGGACGCGGGTGACCATCGACGAGGTCTCGGACTGGTTCGGCATCTCGCGGGCGCATGTGAAAAAGGTGGTGCTGCAGCTGGCGCGGGCGGGATTTCTGGCCTCGAGCAAGGGGCGCCATGGCGGTTTCACCCTGGCGCGGCCACCCGAACAGATCAATCTGGCCAAGGTGATAAGTGCCACCGAACCCGATTTCGGCCTGTTCGAATGCTATCTGAGCGGCAATGAATGCCGGATTTCGCGGCCCTGTCGGCTGCCCAATGTCGCCAACGAGGCGCTGGCGGCCTTTTTTGACGTGCTGGGCAAATACACGCTGGCCGATGCGATGGTGCGGCCGAGCTATTTCCTGACCGCGGTCGCGGGGCCGCAACCCCTGCGCGGGCCAAGGCCCGGCCCGGCGCGGGATTGCGCCGGACCGGAGGCGGGGCCGGATGGGGCGGGGCCAGACGGGACGGGGACGGACGGGGCCAGCGCCCCGGGCTGAGCGCCGCCACCACCCGACCGCAGCGCTGCGCTGCGGCGGGAGAATCCCTTTGACATCGCGTCCATTCCATCTGACGATTTCCACATCCGGAAGGCGACTGAAGATCCTGCGACTCTCCCTTTCGGGGCGGCGCCCGGGTCGGCACGTCCTCCGTCCTGTCGCTCCGGGCAGGCAAGAGAGATCCGCGATCACCACGGCCAGACGGGGGAGGGGCCAGCGATGACAGCGCATCAGACCGCGACACAGGCCGGAGGGGCGTCGCCGCCGCGCCGCAGGGGCTCGCGATGAGGGGGGTCTTTCCAGAGCTTCTGGCCGATGTCGAGGCCGGGCTTGAGGGGCGCGCGCCGCTGCCGGGGCTGGACCGGCTGCTTGCCATGGCCGAGGAAGTGCTGGTCACCTGGTTGATTTTACAGGGGGAAGCGGTCGAAAGCGACGTGGTCGAGGGGCATTGGCTTTTGGGTCTGCACCGTCAGGGCGTCCGGGCAAACCCCGGCCTTGGGGCCTGCCGCGACACCTGCCGCGAGATCCTGTTCCGGCGCAATATCGCCCGGCTTTACCCCGAAGAGGCCGCCCAGGCGCATCGGCTGATGGCGCTGAGGGTGAAACATCTGGCGCAGTTCATCGGCGGCAAGCTTGACCCGTCGGGGCTGGGCGATTTCTGCCATGCGCCTCTGCGGCTGGACAGGCTGGACATGGTCTGAGCCGGGGCTGCCCGGCTCAGCGGATCAGCACCACCGGCACCTTGCAGGCGCGCATCGTCGCGGTGGTGGTCGAGCCGATGATCAGGCTGCGAATGCGCGAATGGCCATAGGCGCCCATCACCAGCAGGTCGAATTTCTCTTCCTCGGCCAGCTTGCGCAGCGCCGCCTCGGGCTGACCGGCCAGCACCACGGTTTCCGCCGCAATCCCCGCCGCGGCCAGCATCGCCTGCGCGGCATCGAGCCCCTTTTTCACCTCGGGCGTGGCCTGCCCCACCGCGGCGATCTGCACCGAGAGCCCCGGAAAAAGCGTGCTGCGCGACAGGTGATCGACCGCCTTCATCGCCGAAACGCCGCCGTCATAGGCGACCAGAACCCGCTCGATCGGCTTGAAGGCGCGCGAGGCGACAAAGACCGGCCGCGCACAGGAGCGCACGATCCGTTCCAGATTGGCGCCCAGATGATCCATCGCCTGATCGGCATCCTCGCCGCGCTTGCCAAGCAGGATCACCCGCGCCTCGGCCTCGAAAGCCTGCACCGTGGCCAGAAGATCGCCCTGCCGCAGCTCGGCCGAGATTTCGGCGACGCCCGCCTTTTCCAGCAGCACCCGCGCATCCTCGATCAGCGCGCGGCCATGCGCCGCCATCAGCCGCGCCCGCTGCGCATCGAGCGCCGCCAGTTCCTCCATCACGCCGCTGCGCGCGCCCAAAGGCGCCGGATCGGCCGGATCGACCAGCGCCGGGGCCCCGCCGGGGCGCAGCACATGGACCAGCTGCACCGGCGCGCCGGTGCGTTTCGAAATCCAGGCCGCATGGTCGCACACGCTTGTGGCGTAGATCGAGCCATCGACGAATGCGACGATCTTCCCGGTCATCTGTCCTCCTGAGGGCGGCGGGCGCGACTCTCGCGCGGGTGGGCCGCGCCGCCGGATACACGGCTTTCGGGCCAAATCCAAGCTGCGACGGGGTCCTGCGACAGGTTTTGCGCAATCATGCTTGGCCCGGCGCGGGGCTGCGCCTATAAAGCGCGCTGTTCTGGCGCAAGGAGCCCGCGATGACCGATACCGCCCCGAAGACCGAGCCGCGTCTGACTTCGCTCTCGCATGGCGGCGGCTGCGGCTGCAAGATCGCGCCCGGGGTGCTGGAACGTATCCTTTCCGACACCATCGTGCCGCTGGTGCCCAAGGAATTGATGGTCGGCATCGCCACCGCCGACGATGCCGCGGTCTGGCGGTTGAATGACAGCCAAGCCCTTGTGGCGACGACCGATTTCTTCATGCCCATTGTCGATGATGCGCGCGATTTCGGCCGCATCGCCGCGACGAATGCGCTCTCCGATGTCTACGCCATGGGCGGGCGGCCGATCCTTGCGCTGGCCATCGTGGGGATGCCGATCAAGGTTTTGTCGGAAGCCACCATCGGCGCGATCCTGAAGGGCGGGGCCGAGGTCTGCGCCGCGGCGGGGATTCCCGTGGCGGGCGGGCATACGATCGATTCCGTCGAGCCGATCTATGGGCTGGTGGCGCTGGGGCTGGTGCATCCCGACCGGGTCAAGACCAATGCCGGGGCGCGGCCGGGCGATGTGCTGGTGCTGGGCAAGCGGCTGGGCGTCGGCATCCTCTCGGGCGCGCTGAAAAAGGGCCAGCTGCCGCCCTCGGCCGAGGCCGAGCTGATCGCCTCGGTCACGCAGCTGAACACGCCCGGCGCCGATCTCGGCGAGATGGCGGCGGTGCATGCGATGACCGATGTGACGGGCTTCGGCCTTGGCGGCCATGGTCTTGAAATGGCGCGCGGATCGGGCTGCGACATCGAGATTTCCTGGGCCGCGGTGCCGCGCCTGCCCGGGGTGATGGAGGCCGCGGCCGAGGGCCATGTGACCGGCGCTTCGGGGCGCAACTGGGCCAGCTACGGCGCGGGGATCGACCTGCCCGCGGATCTGGGCGATCTCGACCGCGGGTTGCTCACCGACCCGCAGACCTCGGGCGGGTTGCTCGTCGCCTGCGCGCCGGACGCGGTCGAGGCGGTGCTTTCGACATTCCGCCGTCACGGCTTCGATCATGCCGCCCCGGTGGGCCGGGTGCTGGACGAAAGCGCCACGCCGCGGCTGCGCATCGTCTGAGATCACAGGCTGGGGGCGTTCTGTTCGACCACCGCCTCCATCGCGACATAGCTGGAGGTTGCCGCCACATGGGGGAGCGCCGACAGCTTCTCCCCCATGATCTTGCGATATTCCGCAATGTCATGGCTGCGCACCTTCAGCAGGTAATCGAAGCCCCCGGCGATCATGTAGCATTCCTCGACCTCGGGGATTTCGCGCACGGCGGCGTTGAACTGTTCCAGCGCCTTTTGGCGCGTGTCGTTCAGCTTCACCTCGACATAGGTGACATGGATCAGCCCCAGCCGGATCGGCGAGAGCATCGCCCGGTAACCGGTGATCAGGCCCATCTCCTCCATCGCGCGGATGCGCGCCGCGACCGGGGTTTTCGACAGCCCGACCTTGCGGGCAAGCTCGGTGACCGGAATCCGGGCATTCGCGCAAAGCTCATGCAGGATGCGCCGGTCGGTGGCGTCGATCAGGTCGGTCATGTTCTTGGCCATGTTTTTGGTCGGATCGCCTGTCATAATGGCCTTGAATGGTCACATCGTCCAGAGCCGAGGTGATAGGATCGGGGAAACGCCCAAGGAGTGCCCCCGATCATGACCGACCTTTCCGCCCTTGGCCCAGAGTCCAAATTCGCCCCCGAGGCCAAGGTTCTGGAGGCGCTCGTCGCGCAGGCGGCGTTCTCGCAGCCGCAACTCGACCGGATCGCGGCGCGCGGCGCCGATCTGGTCGCGCGGATCCGGGCCGAGGCGAAGCCGAGCCTGATGGAGCATTTCCTGGCGCAATACGGGCTGTCGACGCGCGAGGGCGTGGCGCTGATGTGTCTGGCCGAGGCGATGCTGCGCGTGCCCGACACGGCCACGATCGACGCGCTGATCGAGGACAAGATCGCCCCTTCCGACTGGGGCAAGCATCTGGGCACGGCGGCCTCCTCGCTGGTCAATGCCTCGACCTGGGCCTTGATGCTGACGGGCAAGGTGCTGGATGATGGCGCGGGCGGCCTTGCCGGAACCCTGCGGGGCGCGGTGCGGCGGCTGGGCGAACCCGTCATCCGCGCTGCCGTGGGGCAGGCGATGCGCGAGATGGGCCGACAGTTCGTTCTGGGCGAAACCATTGAAAAGGCTTTGGAACGGGCGCAAAAGCGCGAGGCCGAGGGCTATACCTTCAGCTATGACATGCTGGGCGAGGCGGCGCTGACGGCGGCCGATGCCGAACGCTACCGGCTGGCCTATGCGCAGGCGATCGCGGCAATCGGCACGGCGGCGACCCGGGGCTCGATCGCGGCCAATCCGGGGATTTCGATCAAGCTTTCCGCGCTGCATCCGCGCTACGAGGTGGCACAGGAGGCCCGGGTGATGGCGGAACTGGTGCCGGTCGTGCGCGATCTGGCGCGGGCGGCCGCCGCGGCGGGGATCGCGCTGCACATCGACGCCGAGGAACAGGACCGGCTGGCGCTGTCCTTGCGCGTGATGGCGGCGGTGATCGCCGATCCCGAGACCGCGGGCTGGCAAGGCTTTGGCGCCGTCGTGCAGGCCTATGGCAAACGCGCCGGGGCGGCGATTGACGCGCTGGCCGCGATGGCGCGGGCGGCCGGGCGGCGGATCAACATCCGGCTGGTGAAGGGCGCCTATTGGGACGCCGAGATGAAGCGCGCCCAGGTCGAGGGCCATCCGGGCTTTCCGCTTTTCACCTCGAAAACCGGGACCGATGTCGCCTATATCTGCCTTGCGGCGAAGCTTTTCGGGCTGAACGATTGCATCTATCCGCAATTTGCGACGCATAATGCGCATACCGTGGCGGCAGTGCTGGAGATGGCCGTGGGGCGTCCCTATGAATTCCAGCGCCTGCACGGGATGGGCGCGCGCCTGCATGATATCGTGCTGCGCGAAACCGGCGGACGCTGCCGGATCTACGCCCCGGTGGGGGCGCATCGCGACCTGCTCGCCTATCTGGTGCGGCGGCTGCTGGAGAACGGTGCGAATTCGTCTTTCGTCAATCAGATCGTCAATGAAAGCGTGCCGCCTGCCGAGGTCGCGGCCTGTCCCTTTGCGGCGCTGACCACGGCCCGGGCACCGCGCGGGCTTCTGGCGCCCGCGGCTTTGTTCGGGGCGGGACGGGTCAATTCGCGGGGCTTCGATCTGAGCGATCCCGCGGTTCTGGCGCGGATCGAGACGGCCCGGGATGTGACCCTGCCTGACGCCGCGCCGATCGTGGCGGGGCCGGTCTCGGGCCCGTCGCGCCCGGTGCGGAACCCGGCGACCGGGGCGGTGGTTGCGCAGGTGACCGAGGCCGATGCGGCCACTGTGGCGGTAGCGCTGGACGCGGCGCAGGTCTGGGCTGCGCCTGCCGCGGAGCGCGCGGCGGTGCTGATGCGCGCCGCCGATCTGTACGAGGAAAACTTCGGCCCGATCTTTGCGGCGCTTGCGCAGGAAGCGGGCAAGACGCTCGGCGATGCCGTATCGGAGCTGCGCGAGGCCGTTGATTTTCTGCGCTATTATGCGGCCGAAGGCGCAACGGACACGCGGGCCCCGCGCGGCCCCGTGGTGGCGATCAGCCCGTGGAACTTCCCGCTCGCGATCTTCACCGGGCAGATTGCGGCGGCTCTGATGGCGGGGAATGCGGTGCTGGCCAAGCCCGCCGAACAGACGCCGATCATCGCGGCGCTGGCGGTGCGGCTGCTGCATCAGGCCGGGGTTCCCACCGCGGCGCTGCAGCTTTTGCCCGGCGACGGCCCCACCGTCGGCGCCGCGCTGACCCGCGATCCGCGCATCAAATGCGTCGTTTTTACCGGCTCGACCGAGACCGCGCAGATCATCGCCCGCACGATGGCCGACCATCTGGCGCCCGGAACGCCGCTGATCGCGGAAACCGGCGGGCTGAATGCGATGGTCGTTGACAGCACCGCGCTGCCCGAACAGGCGGTGCGCGATGTGGTGGCCTCGGCCTTCCGCTCGGCCGGGCAACGCTGCTCGGCGCTGCGCTGTCTTTACGTGCAGGACGACATCGCCCCCCATCTGATCGAAATGCTGAAAGGCGCGATGGAGGAGCTGGTTCTGGGCGATCCGCGGCTGCTTTCGACCGATGTCGGGCCGGTGATCGACGCCGAGGCAAAGACCGGGATCGAGACCTATCTGGCGCAACATGCGGGCCGCATCCTGCATCGCACCGCCGCGCCTGAGGCGGGGCATTTCGTGGCCCCCGCGCTGCTGAAGGTCAGCGGCATTGCCGATCTTTCGCACGAAATCTTTGGCCCGGTGTTGCATCTTGCAACTTTCGCCGCCGAGGATCTGCCCGCGGTGATCGCGGCGATCAATGCGCGCGGCTATGGGCTGACCTTCGGGCTGCATTCGCGCATCGACGCCCGCGTGGAAACCGTGGCCGAGACGATCCGGGCGGGCAATATCTATGTGAACCGCAACCAGATCGGCGCGGTGGTGGGCAGTCAACCCTTTGGCGGCGAGGGGCTTTCGGGCACTGGGCCGAAGGCGGGCGGGCCGCTTTACCTCTCCCGGTTCTTCGCGCCGGACCCGGGGGTGGCGGCTGGGGACTGGACCCGGGCCGCGACGCCCGTCCTGCCCGAAGCGGTCGAAACGCTGCTGGGCGAGCTCTTCCTGCCCGGTCCGACGGGCGAGCTGAACCGGCTGACGCGGCATGTGCGGGGCCCGATCCTCTGCCTTGGGCCGGGGCGTGACGCCGCTGCGGCGCAGGCGGCGGCGGTCTCGGCTTTGGGCGGGCAGGCGGTTCAGGCGACCGGGGCTGTGCCTCCCAAAGCCTTGGAAACGCTGACACCTTTGGCGGGCGTGCTGTGGTGGGGCAAGGCCGAAACCGGCCGCGCCTATGCCCGCGCGCTGGCGGCCCGGACCGGGCCGCTGGTGCCGCTGATCACGGCAAGGCCCGATCTGGCCCATGTCGCGCACGAACGTCATCTGTGCGTCGATACCACCGCGGCAGGCGGCAATGCCGCGCTGCTGGCGGGGTAATCCATGCGCAAAAGACATATCCGCGGGTGAAAACGGCGGTCGATTTGGCCGCCGCCCCGGGCTAGGAAGATCGCAGCAGGGGAGGGTCCGATGTCCGATGCGCCGCTTACGGGGCTCAAGGTGGTGGAACTGGCGCGGATACTCGCCGGTCCGTGGATCGGTCAGGTTCTGGCCGATCTGGGCGCCGAAGTTGTAAAAGTGGAATCGCCCGAGGGCGATGACACCCGCCGCTGGGGCCCGCCCTTCATCGAACGGCAGCGGGAGGATGGCACTTTTGAAACCGTGGCGGCCTATTTTCAGGCCGCAAATCGAGGAAAAACCTCGGTCATATGTGACTTTTCGAACATCGACGATCTGGCGCGGCTGAAACGGTTGATCGCCGAGGCCGATGTGGTGATCGAGAATTTCAAACTGGGCGGGTTGAAAAAGTTCGGTTTGGACTATGAGAGCCTGGCCGCGGAAAACCCCGGTCTGGTCTATGTCTCGGTCACCGGCTTTGGGCAGACCGGGCCGCGGGCGGCGCAGCCGGGCTATGATTTTCTGGTGCAGGGCATGTGCGGGATCATGGACCTGACCGGGCCGAAGGGCGGCGAGCCGCAAAAGGTCGGCGTCGCCTGGATCGACATTTTCACCGGGCTTTATGGCGTCATCGGGGTGCAGGCGGCCTTGGCCGAGCGGGCGCGCTCGGGGCGCGGGCAGCAGGTGGACATGAGCCTGCTCGATTGCGGGGTGGGGGTGCTCGCCAATCAGGCGATGAACCATCTGCTGGGCGGGATGGTGCCGCATCGGCTGGGCAATGCGCATCCGAATATCGTTCCTTATCAGGTGTTTCCGGCGGCTGACGGGCATTTCATCATCGCTTGCGGCAATGACCGGCAGTTTCAGGCGCTCTGCGCGATGCTGGGTCTGAGCGCCGAGGCCGCGAACCCGGATTATGCGACGAATGCCGGGCGTGTCGCGCATCGGGACGCGCTGTGCGCGCGGATTGCCGAGGTGACCTCGGCGCGGCCGAAAGCCGATCTGATCGCGGCGATGGAGGCGGCGGGCGTGCCCGGCGGCCCGATCAATGACGTCTCCGAGGCGCTCGCCGAACCGCAGATCGCCGCGCGGGGGATGAAGATTGCCCCCGAGGGCGTGGCGGGGCTGCGCACGCCGATCGTCTTTTCACGCTCGGATCTGGCGCTGGACAAGGCCAGCCCGGCGCTGGGTGACGGTGCGTGGCGTTTTTCTGTCGGTTGAGGCATTGCCGCGCGGCAAAACCCCGCTTTATTGGGGCGAAGTGAGCGCGAGGGTAACGTGGCCAGCCTGAGTTTCGAATTCGACCGCGGTCCGGAGGGCCGGGCCGCGCGGTTTGCGCGGCCTTCCACGGTGATCCGGGCCGAGACCCCGGCCGAAATCGGCCCGGCCTTTGCCGCCATCGCCCGGGCGCGGGCGTCGGGGAAATGGCTGGCGGGGATGCTGAGCTACGAGCTGGGATATGCCTTTTCGGCGAAGCTCGTGCCCATTCTGCCCGAAAACCGCGCGGTGCCGCTGATGCTCTTCGGCGTCTATGACGCGCCCGAAGCACCGCTGCCGGAAGTGCCGCCCGCGGCTCTGGCGCCGCAGTTTGCCCCCGCCATCACGCAGGCTGATTACCTGAGCGCCTTTGCCCGGGTGCAGGACTATATCGCCGCAGGCGACGTCTATCAGATCAACCTGACCTTTCCGCTGCAGGCCCGCTGCGTCGCCGATCCGCGGGCGCTTTACGCCCGGCTGAAGGCGGTGCAGCCGGTGGGCCATGGCGTGCTGGTCGAGGCGGAGGAGTTTGCGGTGCTCTCGCGCTCGCCCGAGTTGTTTTTCGCCATCGACGCTGCGGGCCGGGCCACGGTGCGGCCGATGAAGGGGACGGTGGCGCGCGG
The DNA here is from genome assembly GCF_052363185.1 of Rhodobacter capsulatus. Classification (GTDB taxonomy): domain Bacteria; phylum Pseudomonadota; class Alphaproteobacteria; order Rhodobacterales; family Rhodobacteraceae; genus Rhodobacter; species Rhodobacter capsulatus_E. Next base: position 796,027 of record NZ_CP198955.1, read on the forward strand.
CGCGACGCCCGCGGCGGATGCGCAGGCGGTGGACTGGCTGCGAGGCTCGGAAAAGAATCGCGCCGAAAACCTGATGATCGTCGATCTTCTGCGCAACGATCTGAGCCGGATTTCCGAGATCGGATCGGTCAAGGTGCCCGCGCTTTACGACATCGAGACCTATGCGACGGTGCATCAGATGACCTCGACCGTCACGGCGCAGATCCGGCAAGGCGTTGATTTCCATGAGATCTGTCAGGCACTTTTCCCCTGTGGCTCGATCACCGGGGCGCCAAAGATCCGCGCGATGCAGATCATTCGCGAGCTCGAACCCGGTCAACGCGGCGTTTATTGTGGTTCCATCGGCTGGCTTGCGCCGACGGGCGGTATGGAGTTCAACGTGGCCATCCGCAGCCTGACCTTGCGTCAGGGCGTGGCGGTGCTGAATGTCGGCGGCGGGGTGGTGCATGACAGCGAGGGGGCGGCGGAATGGGCGGAAGCACTGAGCAAGGCGGCCTTCGTGACGGCGCCCCCGCCGATGTGCGGCTGATCGAGACCATGCTTTGGGCCCCCCGCGAGGGGGTGGCGCTGATCCTGCATCACATGGCGCGGCTTGAGGCCGGGTGTCGCAAGCTGGGGATCGACTGCGACCTGTGGCGGGTCGAGCAAATGATCGAAACCGTCAGCGCCTCGGACCCGTTGCGGCTGCGGCTGACGGTGGGGCTGGATGGGGTGCCCGAGCTGACGACGGCGCCGCTGCCAAAGGCGAAATCGTTGTGGCGGGCGGGGCTGGCTGCGGGGCGGGTGGCCTCGGATGATCCGTGGCGGCAGGTGAAATCGACCGAGCGGCATTTGTATGACCGGGTCCGGGCAGAGCTGCCCGCGGCCTGGGACGAGGCGATTTTTCTGAATGAACGCAACGAGGTGGTCGAAGGCACGATCACCAATGTCTTCCTGTGGCGCGACAATCTTCTGTGGACGCCGCCGCTGGGGTGCGGCGCTTTGCCGGGCGTGTTGCGCGCGAAGCTGATTGCCACCGGCCGCGCGCGGGAAGCGGTTCTGCGCTGGTCCGATCTGACCGAGGGGCGGTTCTTTCTGGGCAATGCTTTGCGCGGGCTGGTTCCGGCGGAAGTGATCTGAGCGCGGGTCGAGAGGGATTCCAAATCGCCCCCCGCTGTGGCAGGGTCAGCGCTAACCGAAGGGGGCATCATGCGGAAAGTGGAACTGGGGCGCACCGGCGTCATGGTCAGTGAATTGTGTCTGGGCTCGATGACCTGGGGCACGCAGAACACCGAAGCCGAGGGTCATGCGCAGATTGATCTGGCGCTCGACCGCGGCGTGAATTTCATCGACACCGCAGAGGTTTACCCGGTCAACCCGATTTCCGCCGAAACCGTCGGCCGGACCGAGGAGATCATCGGGACCTGGTTTGCGAAGACCGGGCGGCGCAAGGATGTCGTGCTGGCGACGAAGGTTGCTGGCAACGCGATGAAGGCGGTGCGCGACGGCGGCCCGATCACCCCGGCGACGATCCGCACCGCGGTCGAGGGCTCGCTTCGGCGGCTGCAGACCGATCACATCGAGCTTTATCAGTTCCACTGGCCGAACCGGGGCGATTATCATTTCCGGCAGAACTGGAAGTTCAACGCGACGAAACAGCCGGGCAAGGCCGAGATCGAGGAGGATTTCTGCGCCTGTCTGGAGACGCTCGCCGTGCTGCGCGGCGAGGGCAAGATCGGGCACTTTGGCCTGTCGAATGACAGCGCCTGGGGCGTGATGACGGCGCTGCGGCTGGCCGAGGCGGGGCATGGGCCACGCGTTGCCAGCCTGCAGAACGAATATTCGCTGATGTGCCGGCTGTTCGACACCGATCTGGCCGAGGTGGCCGTGCACGAAGGCATCACGTTGCTGGCCTATTCGGCGCTGGCGACGGGGATGCTGAGCGGGAAATATTCGGGCGGCGCCGTGCCTGCGGGCTCGCGCCGGTCGATCAACCGCGAGTTGGGCGGGCGGTCCAATCCGCGCGCCTTTGAAATTGCCGATCTTTATGTGGGCCTTGCGCGCGAGGCGGGGCTGGATCCGGTGACGATGGCGATTGCCTGGGTGCTGCAGCGGCCCTTCCCGGTGGTGCCGATCATCGGCGCGACCTCGGTGGGGCAGCTGGAAAAGTCGCTCGATGCGGCGGGGATGGTGCTGGACAAGACCCTGCTTGGCGCGATCGAAAGGGTGCATCATGGCCATCCGATGCCGTTCTAGGGCGCTGGCGCTGGTGCTGGTGGCGGTTCTGGCCGCCTGCAAGCCCGGTGGCGGCGCGGCCGATTTGCAGGGCGGCGGGCCCGAGGCCGTGGCCGCCGCCCGGACCCTGTGCGAGGGCAAGGGCGGGCAATGGGCGCGCATGGGCAAGATGGAATATTGCATCACCCGCACCGGCGACGCGGGCCAGTCCTGCCGCGCGGGATCGGATTGCGCGGGGGAATGCCTGGCGCGGTCGCGGACCTGCGCCCCGGCAACGCCGCTTCTGGGCTGCAACGCGGTGCTGAATGATGCCGGGATCGAGGTGAACCAATGCGTCGAGTGATTTTGGCCGGGCTTCTGGCCCTGGCCGCCTGCGGGGGCAAGGCGCCCGCGCCCACGGCGCCGCTGCGCGATCCGAAGGGGATGATCACCTCGGCGGCGCTGTTCGATCCGGCGCGGTTCGGCGGCGACTGGCAGGTGGCGATGAGTGCGACGCCGCGCTGTGGCGGCGCGCAGCAAAGCTGGCGCTGGGACGGGCGTGGCGCCTATGCGCTGTCGGGGGTCGATTGCACGGGGGCGGTGCCCGCGGTGCTGCAAGGCCGGGCGGTGCTGACCGGCCCGGGCGGGCGGATGGCGCCCGACAAGGGCTATGGCCGCGAGCCGGTCTGGGTGCTGTGGGTCGATCAGGATTACCGCGTGGCGGCTTTGGGCACGCCTTCGGGCGCTTGGGCGGTCGTGTTGGTGCGTCCGGGCAAGGGGCGCGGCGATCTGCTGGCCGCCGCGCGCGAAGTGCTTGATTTCAATGGCTATGATCTGAGCCGCATCGGCGGCTGAGATCAGCCGAGCCGGGCAAAGGTCGCCCGCGGCCCGCGGTTGTCGAAAAACGGGATCGAGGCGGGCTCGGCCGTGTCGAAGGCAAGCCTTGCCTGCACCTCGGTCAGCACGACCTCTGTGATGAAGGGCAGCGCCAGCGCCCGCGCCTCGGTCAGGGGCACCCAATGCAGGTGGCTGAGTTCGTCGCAGGCGCGCGAGAAATCGTCAGGGTCCGAGGCGATTTCCGCCACATCGACCAGAAAGAACCGCGCATCGAAGCGGCGCGGGCGGCCGGGCGGGGTGATGGCGCGAAAGACGAAGCGCAGCCCCGCGGCCGAGGGGCGATGGCCGGTGGCGGCAAAGCCCTGCCAGTCTTCGGGCACCGGGTCGTTCCAGGCGCCCGGGGTGCCAAGGATCAGCCCGGTTTCCTCCCACAATTCCCGGATCGCGGCGACGGCGAGCGCCGGGCCGATCCCCGTGGGCGCATCCAGCGCCAGCCGTGCGGCATCGGACGCGGGCAGCGGCTGCGCAAGGGGCACGGCGGCATCGGCGGCATCCAGCGCGCCGCCCGGAAAGACATATTTCGACGGCATGAAAGCCGCCCCCGCGCCGCGCATCCCCATCAGCACGGCGGGGCCCGCGGGCAGGTCGCGGCGCAGCACGAGCACGGTGGCGGCGTCGCGCAGGGCTGTCTTGTCGGGGGCAGGTTTGGCGGGTTGGGCGTCGGGGGGGATCATCGGGCCTCGCAGGCGGTTTTGCCCAGTCTAGCCGCAGCCGCCGCGCCGGGGGAAGGGGTTTGCCGCCGCCGCGCCGGTTTCACGGCTTCGCGAGCCGCGACGGAAACCGCAGCGCGCGGCGTTTGGTGATCATCGGCGGCAGGGAACGGGGCCGCAACAAGGAGTGACGATGATGACGACGATCCTGAAAAAGACGATGATGGCGGTTCTGGCGACGAGCGTGGCGCTGGGCTCGGCGCTGCCGGTGGTGGCGCAGGAGGCTCCCGCCGAGCCGCCGGCGGGCATGGCGCCGATGATGGGGCCGGGCGCGATGGGCCCGGTTTGGCCGCAGTTCGATTTCAAGGCCTTCGACAAGGACGGCGACGGCAAGGTGACGATGGCCGAGGTGCAGGCCGGTCGGGCCGATCGGATCAAGGGGATCGACGCGAATGGCGACGGTCTTCTGAGCGCCGAAGAGCTGATCGCGGCGGACATGGCGCAGGAAAAGACCCGCGTCGAGGGGCGGGTTGCGGCGCGGATCGCGGCGCAGGATGCGGATGGCGACGGCAAGCTTTCGGCGGCCGAGATGATGGTTCCGCCCGGTGCGGCGCGGCTCTTCAACCGGGTCGATGCCGACAATGACGGCGCGGTGACCGAGGAAGAGCTGACCAAGGCGCGCGCCGCGATGCAGGCGAAGATGGCGCGGATGCAGGATCGCCGCGGCGGGCATGGCCCGAAGGATCACGGGCCGCGCGGTCAGGACGGTTGGGGCTGGGTCGCGCCGGGCCAGAACTGAGACGGCGAGGACGGCGGCCCCCCGAAGGCGGGGGCCGCGGTTGCCGCAGGGGCGGTTTGGCGCTAAGTCCTGGGACCGATGGAAATGGCATTCGACGAGACCCGCAGCCTGTCCGACGAAACCCTGCTGGTGCTTTACGGCAACGGCGACGGGGCGGCGGCGCGTGCGCTGGTGGAGCGGCTCGGGCCGCTCGCCTATCGGCTGGCGGTGCGGATGCTGGGCGACCGGACCGAGGCCGAGGATCTGGCGCAGGAAGCGCTGTTGCGGCTTTGGAAGATCGCCCCGGACTGGCGCACGGGCGAGGCCAAGGTCTCGACCTGGCTTTACCGGGTGGTGACCAATCTGGCGACGGACCGGCTGCGCCGCCGCCGCGGGGTCGGGCTGGACGAGGCGCCCGAACTGCCCGATGGCGCCGCCTCGGCGCTGGAAGGGATGATCGAGACCGACCGGGCGCAGGCGCTGGAGCTGGCGCTGGCGCAGCTGCCCGCGCGGCAGCGGCAAGCGGTGGTGCTGCGCCATCTCGAGGGGCTGACCAACCCCGAGATCGCGGCGGCGATGGAAATTGGCGTCGAGGCGGTGGAAAGCCTGACGGCGCGGGGAAAACGGACGCTGGCGCAGCTACTGGCGCCGCGGCGGGCGGAACTGGGGTATGGCCATGACTGACAGACATCACGACGAGGCTGCGGATCTGGAACGGTTCTTCCGCGCCGCCGCGCGCGCGGCGGTGCCCGAACCTTCGGCGGAATTTCTGACCCGGCTGACCGCGGCTGCCGCGGCCGCGCAGGCCCGGGCCGTCGCGGCGCCGCCACGGCCGCGCAGGCGGGGGGCTGGTCTCGGCGCTGGCGGCGGCTTTGGGCGGCTGGGCGGCGCTGGGCGGCTTTGCGGGCGGCATGGCGACGGCGACGGTGGCGGGGCTCTGGATCGGTCTGGCCGGGGCGCCGACGCTGGTGCAGGCGGTGGGGCTTGGCAGCACCTTTGGCACGGTCACGGCCGAGGCGGACAGCTATCTGCCCGATGCCGATGTGCTGGCGCTGGCGGTGACGGAATGACCGGGGGAGAGACGGCGATGACCAACGAGACGACGACACCGCCGCAAGATCCCGCGCCGCGGGCCGGGCTGCGGGGCTGGATGAAATGGGCGTTCATCGGCTCGGTGACGCTGAATTTTCTGGTGCTGGGGACGGTCGCGGGGGGGGTGATCGCGCATCGGCTGCAGCCGCCGCCGCCGCCCGCGCTGGAAAGGGGCGCGGATGCGCTGACCTTCGGGCCGCTTGGCGGCGCTTTCAACCGCGAGGACCGGCTGGCGATGCGGCAGGCGGCCGAGGGGCGGGGCGCGAATTTCCCGGCGATGCAGGCGCAGATGCGGTCGGATTTCACCCGGCTCGAAGCGGCGCTGACCGCCGAGCCCTTCGATGCGGCGGGGGTGCGGGCGGTGCTGGCCGACATGCGCGCCCGCACGCTCAAGCGCATGGACATCGGCGAGACGCTGATCCTGGAGCGGCTGGAAAAGATGACGCCGAAGCAGCGCCAGCGCTTTGTCGAGCGGCTGCGCAACGGGATCGAGCGCTTCGCGCATCGGCTGGAAGAACGCCGGTCCGAGCGCGACAAGCCGCCAAAAGACTGACCCCGATCAGGATGGACCCCGCCCCCGGCCGAAACGCCGGGGGTTTTGGTTTGCGCAGCTGGTGGCGTTCAGGCGGCGGGCAGCTTGAAGATCTTGACCTGATTGCGCCCCTCGGCCTTGGAGCCCATCAGCGCATGGTCGGCCTGGTTGATCACCTGATCCACCGTGCCGGTGGCCGCATGGCCGCCGCCGAGCGCCAGCCCGATCGAGACGGTGATGCGCAATTCATGCCCCTCGGCCAGTTCGAAGGGGGTTTCTTCCATCACCCGGCACAGCCGTTCCGCGGTGGCGCGCGCGGCATCAAGCGAGGTTTCGGGCATGGCGATCAGGAATTCCTCGCCGCCGACACGGGCGACCAGATCGACCTGGCGCAGGTTCGTCGTCAGCCGCCGCGCCACCTCGACCAGAACGCGGTCACCGGCGGCATGGCCATAGGTGTCGTTCACCGATTTGAAGCGGTCGATATCCAGCACCATCACCGCGAAATGCCGCCCGCTGTGGCGCGAGCGTTCGGCCAGCCGTGCCACATGCGGCATCGCATAGCGGCGGTTGTAAAGCCCGGTCAGCGGATCGACGAGGGCAAGGCGCAGCCCGTCGGCGACACGTTCGCGCTGCCGGTCATGGCGGCGCTTGCGGGTGATATGGGCGCGCAGACGCAGCGCCGCTTCCTCGGCAAAGGCGGGATCGGAGAGCTTCGCCGGCGTCAGATCCGAGGCGCCCAGATCCAGCGACACCGCCGAGGTTTCCCGCGCCCCTTCGCGCACCGCGATGCAGATCACCGCATGGCGCGACCCGGCCCGCGAGCGCAGTTCCGACATCAGCCGCAGCCCTTCGCCCGGCCGCGCCAGATCGGCCGAGATCACATAGGCATCGGGCGGCGGCATCTCGGCGGCGGCGGTCAGCGCCTCGTTGTAGTCAAGCACCCGCAGCGTGTCCTGCGGCAGGAAGCGCGACATCGCATTTTTCCAGCCGACGCAGGTTTCGCGGTCGGGGGCGACAAGGCAGATCACCGCCGGTTGCTCGGCCATCGGCATCGGCGGTTCGGTGAAGCCCAGCTCGTGGCAGGTGTTTTCGCGCAGCCGCAATTCCTCGTCGGTTTCGCGCATCCGCATCAGCGAGCGCAGCCGGGCCAGCAGCGTCAGTTCTTCGAAAGGTTTGACGATGAAATCATCGGCGCCCGCCCGCAGCGCCTCCAGCCGGGTCTCGGGCGAGGGGAAGGCGGTGACCATGATCACCGGCAGATTCCGGGTCAGCGGGCTTGATTTCAACCGGCGGCAGACTTCGATGCCGCTGATATCGGGCAATTGCACATCCAGCAGGACAAGATCGGGCAGCTCCAGCGTCACCAGACGCAGAGCTTCCTGTCCCGTGCCAGCCTGAACCGTTTCGTATCGGGCGCCCGAAAGCTTGACCTTCAATACGATCCGATTCGTGGCCACATCGTCCACGATCAGGATTTTCCCTGCCATGAACCGTCCCGCTCCTTTAACCTGCCGCCCGCGGAGCCTATCATGGCTACCCAAAGCTTAACAAACTCTTTCAATTTCGGGAGTGAAACAGATTGGAGCGGGATTTGGCACAAATTCTCGCGATCCGGGCGCTGGGCTGGATGGCGGGCGAGGAGGCGGTCTGGCTGGCCTTTCTGGGGGCAAGCGGGGCGGATGCGGCGCAGGTCCGGGCCGAGGCGGCGCAGCCGGCGATGCAGCGCGCGGTTCTGGCGCATCTGCTGCGCGAGGATGACTGGGTGCGGTCCTGCGCGGCGGCGCTGGGGCTGCGCCCCGAAGAGCTGGCGATGGCCGCGGCGGTGCTGGATGGCCAGGCCGGTCGGAACTGGACGTGAGGTCTTCAAGTGACTGATATTGAAGCGATCCTTTTTGACAAGGACGGCACGCTTTTCGACTTTGACGCGACCTGGGGGGCCTGGGCGCGGGGGGTGACTTTCGATCTGGCCGGGGGCGATGCGGCGCTGGCCGGGCGGCTGGCGGAGGCGATCGGCTATGACCTGGCGGCGGGGCGGTTCAGGCAGCATTCGCCGGTGATCGCGGGCACGGTGGCAGAGGTGGCGGCGCTGATCGCGCCGCACCTGCCCGGGCAGTCGATTGCGGCGCTGGTGCGCGATCTGGATGCGGCGGCATGTCGCGCCCCGCAGGTGGCGGCCGTCAATCTGGCGCGCTGTCTGGGCGGGCTTCGGGCGACCGGATTGCGGCTGGGCGTGGCGACGAATGACAGCGAATCCTCGGCGCGGGCACAACTGGAGCGCGAGGGCGTTTGCGGCTTTTTCGACTTCATCGCGGGCTATGACAGTGGTTTTGGGGGAAAACCCGAACCGGGCCAGCTTCTGGCCTTTGCCGCGCATCTGGGCGTCGCACCCGCGCAGGTTGCGATGGTGGGCGACAGCCTGCACGATCTGGCGGCGGCGCGGGCAGCGGGGATGCGGGCGGTGGCGGTGCTGACCGGCCCGGCCCCGCGCGCGACGCTGGCCCCGGCGGCGGATGTGGTCTTGCCGACGATCGACGATCTGGCGGGCTGGCTCGCGCTGTCATGACGGGCGCTCGCCAAGCGGGGCGGGGCGGACTAAGCTTGTGCAAACGGAGGGCACCATGAGCAGTCGGCTGCAGTTCATCCTGATCGGGCTTCTGGGCGGCGCGGCGTTCTGGGGGGTGTTCGAGGCCTATGAGCGGCTGGACATGTGGCGGCTTGCGGTGCCGGCGCTGGTGCTGACGGGGGCCTTCGTCTTCGGCGCGCTGGCGATGGTGGCGGATCTGGGGATGCGCCGGGCGGTCGGCTTTGCGGCGGGGATCGGCACCGTGGCGGCGGCGCTGGCGGCGCTCGAGCTGCACGAGTTCGGCTCTGGCAGTGCGATGCTGGGCAGCGGGCATGCGATGGCGGCGGTGGCGGTGCTGGCGATGATGCCGGTTCCCTTTGCCGTGGCCTTCGGGCTGGGCGGGCGCGCGGGGCTGACCGATTACCGGGTGCTGTTCACCGAAAGCTGGAACATCGTCGTGCGCTATGTCTCGGCGGGGCTGTTCGTGGCGCTGGCGCTTTTGGTGCTGTGGCTTCTGGGGGCGCTTTTGCAGCTGGTCGGCGTGACGGTCCTGCACGACGTGCTGAGCGACGATCTGGGGCTGTGGCTGATCACCGGGGCGACGCTGGGGCTGGGGCTGTCGGTGGTGACGGATCTGGCCGACACGGTCTCGCCCTTCCTGTTGCTGCGGCTGCTGCGGCTGCTGGCGCCGGTGGTGCTGGGGGTGGTGGCGATTTTCGTGGCGGCGGTGCCGCTGCGCGGTCCGGGGGCGCTGTTTGGCGAGGTCTCGGTCGCCGGGGCGCTGCTGGGCACGGCCCTGGCCGCGGTGGCGCTGATCTCGATCGTGGCGGACGAGGACGATGTCGAGGCCGCGCAGGGGCGGGTGCTGACGCTTTCGGCGCGCGGGCTGATGGCGCTTTTGCCGGTGCTGACCGGGCTCGCGATCTGGGCGCTGGCGCTGCGGGTGGGGCAATATGGCTGGACCCCGGGGCGCTGGGTGGCGGCGGCGCTGGCGGGGGTGACGGCGGGCTATGCGCTGGGCTATCTGGGGGCGCTGGCCATGGGGCGGCGCTGGCGCGCGACGCTGCGGCGGGTGAATGTGGCGATGGCGCTGGCGATCCTCGCGCTGGCGGCGCTGTGGCTGACCCCGCTCGTCTCGCCCGAGGCGATCGCGGTGCGCGCGCAGCTGGCGCGGTTCACGGCGGGGCAGAGCACGGTGGCACAATTGCCGCTGTGGGAGATGCGGCACGACTGGGGCCGGGCGGGGCAGCAGGGGCTGTTGGCGCTGCAGGCGCGGGCGGCGGCGGACCCCGACCTGGCGGCGCGGCTGCAGCGGCTTGAGGGCGCCGCGAGCCGGTGGGATTTCGACCATGCGGGCGCGGATCTGTCCCCCCGGCGCGCTGGACCGGCTGCGCGCAGAGGTGACGCTGCTGCCCGCCGGGGCCTCCTGGCCCGAGGGGCTCGACCGGGCGGTGGCGCAGGATCTGGGCCCGGCGCAGCTGGGCGATTGCGCGCCGCGCAGGCCCGCCGATGCGCCCGGCTGCGTGGTGGTTCTGGCCGATCTGCTGGCGCAGCCGACGGGCCCGGAGGCGGTGCTGCTGACCGCGCATCCGGCCCGCGACCCGGTCACGGTGTTCCGCCGTGACGGCCCCGGCGCCTGGCGGGCGGGGCGGGCGCTGGTGATCGGCGGGCCCGCCGCGGCCGGGGAAGGCTCTGCGGGCGATTCTCCGGGCGATTCGGGACGCGATTTCGGGGCGCAGGTGCGCGGCGCGGAGCTGATCGCGGCGCTGCGTCAGGGTGCGCCGGTGATCGCCCCGCTCACCTTGCAGGCGTTGCAGGCGGGGGCCTGGCAGATCACCTTGCAACCCTGAGAACAAACGCAGATTCGGGGTTTGTTAAGGCGCCTGCGCTATCGTCTGCGCCCGGAGGCCCCATGCTCGGTATCGTCAACAAATCCATTCAGGCTTTTTTGTGCAAGCACCACGGCGCCCCGGTCTGGCGCGAGGTGGCTGATCGTCTGCGCCTTGGCCCCGAGGGGTTCGAGGCGCTGCTGCGCTATGACGACGGGATGACCGAAACCCTGCTGACGCTGGCCGAGGGCCTGACCGGCAAAACCCGCGAGGCGCTGCTGGAAGATATCGGCGCCGAGGTGGCGCAGACCGAATCGCTGCGCCGGCTGCTGCGGTTCGGGGGCCCGGATTATCTGGAATTCCTGTTTTCGCTCGACGATCTGCAGGGCCGGGCGCAAATGGCCCTGCCCGAACTGGAACTGCCGGAACTGACCCTGCAGACCGAGGCGCAGGGGCGGTTCACCCTTCTGGTGCGCGGCCGGTTTCCGGGCTGGGGCGCGGTGATGGCGGGGCTGATGCGGGCGATGGCCGATGATTACGGGGCGCTGGTGCTGATCGACCTGCTCGACCCGCGCGACGGGGTGGAACGGGTGCAGGTCGAGCTGCATTTCACCACCTATTACGTCGCGCGCCAGTTCGACCTTGCGCCCCCTGAACCGGGAGAGGTGCAATGACCCGGATCGACCCGATCGAGCCCGCGGCGCCCGAGCCGACCGTGGCGCTGAGCAGCGAGATGCTGGGGCGGCTGATGCCGATGTTCCTGTGGCTGGATGCGCGCGGGCAGATCCGCGGCATGGGGCCGACGCTGGCGCGGATCGTTGGCGCGGCGGCGCTTGGCGGCAGTTTCGCGCGCCATTTCACCTTGCGCCGCGCCCGCGGCATGGAACAGGGGCGCGAGGCCGCGCTGACCGGGCGGCGGCTTGATCTGACGCTGGTGCGCTATCCGATGTTCAACCTGCGCGGCCTTGCGGTGACGCTGGGCCCGGGGGATCAGACCGATGTGCTGGTCAACCTGTCCTTCGGCATCCAGCTGTCCGAGGCGGTGCGCTATTTCGGCCTGACCGAGGCGGATTTCGCCGCCTCGGATCTGGCGATGGAATTCCTGTTCCTGGCCGAGGCGAAGGCCGCCGTGCTGGGGGAGCTGACGGCGCTGACCGGGCGGCTGCAGGTCGCCCGGCGCGAGGCCGAGACCGAGGCGCTGCTTGACCCGCTGACCGGTCTGGCGAACCGGCGGGCCTTCGACACGGCGCTGGGCCATGCGATCAAATCGGCGGCCAGCGGGCGGCGGAACTTTGCGCTTTTGCATCTCGATCTGGATTTCTTCAAGCAGGTCAACGACACGCTCGGCCATGCCGCGGGCGATGCGGTGCTGGTGCGGGCGGCGCATGTGCTGCGCGACCAGGTCCGGCGCGGCGATCTGGTGGCGCGGCTGGGCGGCGATGAATTCATCATCCTGCTGCGCGGTCCGGTCGAACGGGCGATGATCGATTCCCTGTCCGAGCGGCTGATCGCCCGGATCGAGGAGCCGATCACCCTGGATGGCGTCGGCTGCCGGATCTCGGCCTCGATCGGGGTGTCGATCGCGCTCGAATGCCGCCCGATCATCGCCGAGGAATTGCTGGCCGAAGCCGATGCCGCGCTTTACCAGTCGAAACGCAGCGGGCGCGGGCGCTGGACGATCGCGCCTTTGCGCTTTGGTCCGGGGCCTTTGGCCTGAGCCTGCCGCCCGAAGGGGGCCGCCGTTACCGGCCTGTCACAAGCCGGTGGCGCAGCCCGGAGCGATCGGATAGGGCAGGGGCATGAGACAGGGGTTTCCGATCGCCACGCGCGGCCAGGTCATCGGCCTTCTGGGCGGGTCCTTTGACCCGGCCCATGCCGGTCACGCCCATATCACCCGCGAGGCGCTGCGCCGGTTCGGGCTCGACCGGGTCTGGTGGCTGGTCAGCCCGGGCAATCCGCTGAAGACCCGCGGCCCGGCGCCGCTGGCGCGCCGCATCGCCCAGGCGCGGCGGGTGATGCAGGACCCGAAGGTGGTGGTGACCGGGCTCGAAGCGGGGCTGGGCACGCGCTACACGGCGCAGACGCTGGCGCGGCTTACGGCGCTTTATCCGGGGGTGCGCTTCGTCTGGCTGATGGGGGCCGACAATCTGGCGCAGTTCCACCTGTGGGAGGATTGGCGCGCGATCCTGGCGCGGGTGCCGGTGGGGGTGCTGGCGCGGCCGGGGCATCGGATGGTGACGCGGCAGGCACGGGCGGCACAAATCTTCGCGCGCGCACGGCTTCGGGCCGATGCGGCGCGGCTTCTGGCTTGCGCCGACTTGCCTGCCTGGTGTTTCGTGCAGATGCCGATGTCGGACCTGTCCTCTTCCGCGATCCGCGCCGGGGGCGGCTGGCGCGGCGCAGCCGAAGGGAGACGGGAATGGACGTGACGCGGCGGGGCGTTCTGGGCGGGGTTCTGGCGGCGGGGGCGGTGCTGGCGGCGCCTGCGGTGCTGCGCGCCGAGGGGGCGGCGCTGCGGATGCTCTCGGGCGAGGAGCTGATCGCGGCGGCGCGGCTGGGGGGCGATGTCGGCTATGTCGTGGCCGATGCCCGCACCGGGCTGGTGCTCGAATCGCGCGATGGCGGCAAGCCGATGGCGCCCGCCTCGACCGCCAAGACGATCACCACGCTTTATGCGCTGGATACGCTTGGGCCGCGGTTCCGCTTTCAGACCCGGCTGCTGGCGACGGGGCCGGTTTCGGGCGGACGGGTGCAGGGCGATCTGATCCTGGCGGGCGGCGGCGATCCGACGCTGAGCACCGACGGGCTGGCCGATCTGGCGGCGGATCTGGCGCAAAAGGGCGTCCGCGGCGTGACCGGGCGGTTTCTGGTCTGGGGCGGCGCGCTGCCCTATGCCGAGGTGATCGCCGCCGATCAGCCGGTGCATGTGGGCTACAACCCGTCGATTTCCGGGCTGATCCTGAATTACAACCGCGTCCATTTCGAATGGAAACGCGGCAAGAACGGCTATGCGCTGGGCATGGATGCGCGGTCCGAACGCCATGTGCCCAGGGTCTATACCGCCGATGTGGCGGCGGTGTCGCGTCAGGCGCCGCTCTTCGACTATCGCCAGTCGGGCGGCAAGGAGCACTGGACGGTGGCGGCGGGGGCGCTGGGCAAGGCGGGCAGCCGCTGGCTGCCGGTGCGCCTGCCCGAGGCCTATGCGGGCGATGTGTTCCAGACGCTGGCGCGGGCGCAGGGGATCGACCTGCCCACCCCCGAGCCGGTGCGCGGCCTGCCCGGCGGGGCGCAGCTGCTGGCGGCCCGCGCCTCCGAGGATCTGCCGAAGATCCTGCGGGCGATGATGAAATATTCGACCAACATCACCGCCGAGGCGGTGGGGATGACGGCCTCGGCGGCGCGGGGGGCGAATGCGGCGCGCGGGGCCTCGGGCGCGGCGATGAGCGACTGGCTGGCGGCGAAGCTGGGCGGCGCGCGGGCGCGGCTGGTCGATCATTCGGGCCTGGGCGCCGAGGGCCGGATCGCCCCGATCGAGATGGTCAAGGCGGTGACGCTGCTGGGCCCCGGGGTCGGGCTGCGGGGCTTGATGAAGCCGTTCAACCTGCGCGACGAGGCGGGCGGCAAGGTCAAGGGCCAGACGATCCGCGTCGATGCCAAGACCGGGACGCTGAATTTCGTCTCGACGCTGACGGGCTACATCACCGCGCCCGACGGCACCGAACTGACCTTTGCGATCTTCACCGGCGATCTGGCGCGGCGGGCGCGCAGCCGGGACGCCGAAGAGGTCGAGGGCTCGCGCGGCTGGGTCGGGCGCTCGAAGCTCTTGCAAAGCCAGCTGATCACCCGCTGGGCGACGCTTTACGGCTGACCCGCCTCGCGCGCGGGACGGCCGCTGGGCGGGGGCGGCCGGTCCCTCAGGTCCGGGCGGCGTCGAACAGCGCCGCGCAGGCGTCGTAAAACCGCGCCCGCATCTGCGGGCCTTCCATCATCACCTCGTGCTCGGCGCCGTCGAAAAGCGCCAGCTGCCCGCGCGGCCAACCGGCCATCCGCGCCCGGATCGGCGCTTGCGGCACGATGCGTTCTTGCGTGCCAAGCGCGCAATAGCAGGGCAGATCGGGCGCGGGCAGGGCGGCCAGCGCCTTGCATTCCAGCACCGCTTCCGCCACCCAATGCAGGGACGCCCCGGCAATCGCCAGTTCGGGCGCCTTGGCCACCTGCCGCACCAGCATCCCCCACATGTCGGGATCGGAGGTCAGGAAATTGTCGTGAAACCCCGCGCGATGCACGAAGCTGACCGGTCCCCAGCCCGGCGCATAGGCCAGCGCGAAGGGGCTCGATCCGGTCATCCGCGACAGAAGCGGCCCGAAGGGGGCAATCAGCCGGGGCAGGCCCACGCCCCACATCGGCGCGGAAAAGGCAACGGCGTCAAACGGATGCGTCCCCATCAGCCGGCGCAGCGCGATCGTGCCGCCCATCGAATGCGCCAGCACCACCCAGGGCCGCGGCAGATCCAGCCGCGCCGCCGCCGCCAGCATCGCATCGACATCGCGCTGATAATCGCTGAACTTGCCGACATGGCCCTTGACCGGATCGGCGATCAGCCGGTCCGAGAGCCCCTGTCCGCGCCAGTCGATCACCAGCGTGCCAAAGCCCCGCGCCGCCAGATCGACTGCCGCGGGACCATATTTCTCGGCATATTCGGCCCGGCCCGCAAACAGGAACACCGTGCCCTTCGCCCCCGCGCCCCACTGCGTCAGCCGCAGCCGAACCCCGTCGGAGGCATGCAGCCACCAGGCCCGCCCCCCCGCGGGTCCCGCGGCCAGATCGTGAAACAGCGGGGCCCCCTCGATCACGAGAGCGCCGAGCCCAGCTGCATGGCCAGCCCCATCGCGCCGTCGATCTTCAGCTTGCCGGTCATGAAGGCCATCGTCGGGTTGACCGTGCCTTCCAGCATGCCGCGGAAGGTGTCGACATCCGAGGTCAGCGTGACATCGGCCGCATCGTCGCCCGCCCGCACGCCATCGGGGTCGCAGATGATCGCGCCTTCGCCGGTGATGACGAATTTCGCGGTGGACGAAAAGCCGTTCGGCAGTTTGGCTGCCAGCTGTTCGACGGCTTTTTCGATGACTTTGCTCATGGAACCTCCGATTGTGAACGCCGCCCCCTCGATTTTTGCGGCGTATGGGTTAGACTTGCCTTATGCGGGCGCTTTCGGTCAGAGACAAATGTATCGTTGCGGCAGTTGCCGTATTCGTCAACCTCGGTTTTTCCGCCGGGGCCGAAACCGCGGGGCTGGAGCGGCAATTCGCAGAGCTGGCCGATCCTTCCTATCCGGGCTGGGAGGTGGCCGAATCGGACATCCGCCGGGCCTGGTCGCGGTCGGGTTCGGCGGCGATGGATCTGCTTCTCAAACGGGGCGAAGAGGCGCTGGATGCGGGCGATCTGCCCGCCGCGATCGCGCATCTGACCGCGCTGACCGATCACGCCCCCGATTTTCCCGAAGGTTGGAATGCCCGCGCGAGCGCCTATTACATGGCGGGCCAGCTTGGCCCCGCGATGGCCGATATCGCCCAGGTTCTGCGGCTGGAGCCGCGTCATTGGGGCGCACTGGCCGGGCTGGGCATGATCCTGGCCGACATGGGCGACAAGGCGCGGGCGCTTTCGGCCTTTCGCGCCTCTTTCGCCTTGAACCCGCATCAGCAGGATGTGAAGGATTCGATCACGCGGCTGGAAAAGGAGCTTGCGGGCATCACCTTGTGAGCCTGCAGGGGGAATGCGAGGACGGGCAGGCGATGACGGGGCGGATCACCGCGGTCCTTGGGCCGACGAACACCGGCAAGACCCATTATGCGATCGAGCGGATGCTCTCGCATCGCACCGGGGTGATCGGCCTGCCGCTGCGGCTGCTGGCGCGCGAGGTCTATGACCGCATCGTCAAGGCGCGGGGCCCCTCGGTCGTGGCGCTGGTCACGGGCGAAGAGCGGATCGTTCCCGAGCGCGCGCAATACTGGGTCTGCACCACCGAGGCGATGCCCGAAGTGGGCGCCGATTTCGTCGCCATCGACGAGATCCAGCTTTGCGCCGATCCCGAACGCGGCCATGTCTTCACCGAGCGGCTGCTCTACATGCGCGGGTTGCACGAGACGCTGTTTCTGGGCTCGGATGCGATGAAGGGTGCCATCGCGGCGCTGGTTCCAAAAGTGCAATTCGCCCGGCGCGAGCGTTTGTCCAAACTTTCGTGGGCAGGTTCGAAAAAGATAAGCCGGATGAAGCCGCGGGCGGCAATTGTCGGCTTTTCGGTTGAAAATGTGTATGCGATCGCAGAATTGATCCGCCGTCAGAAGGGCGGCGCGGCGGTGGTGATGGGGGCGCTTTCGCCGCGCACCCGCAACGCGCAGGTGGCGATGTATCAAAACGGCGATGTCGATTATCTGGTCGCCACCGATGCGATCGGGATGGGGCTGAACCTTGACATCGAACATGTCGCTTTCTCCGCCACGGCCAAATTCGACGGGCGGCGGATGCGGCATCTGTTCCCGCATGAGCTGGGCCAGATCGCGGGCCGGGCCGGGCGGCACACGACGGACGGCACGTTCGGGATCACCGGCGAGGCGCATCCCCTGCCCGAGGAGGTGATCGAAGCGATCGAGGAGCACCGCTTTGCGCCGATCCAGCGGCTGCAATGGCGCAATCCGCGGCTCGAATTCGGCACCGTCGCGCGGCTGATCCAGTCGCTTGAGGAGGCGCCCCAGAACGAATGGCTCAGCCGCGGGCGCGAGGCCGATGACCTGCGCGCGCTCAAAAGCCTGTCCGAGATGCCCGAGATCCGCGACCGCGTGCGCGTGCCCGCGGATGTGCGGCTTTTGTGGGACACCTGCCGCATCCCCGATTTCCGCTCGATTTCCGAGACCGAACATGCCACGCTTCTGGCGCGCATCTTCGGCTTTCTGCAGACGGGCAAGGGCGTGCCTTCGGACTGGCTGAAATCCCAGATCGAACGCATCGACCGGACCTCGGGCGATATCGACACTTTGTCGAAACGTCTCGCCTTCATCCGCACTTGGACCTATGTTGCGCAACGCAAAGGCTGGGTGGATGACGAAACCCATTGGCGCGAAGAGACGCGCGCTGTAGAAGACCGCCTGTCGGATGCGCTGCATGGCGCGCTGACCCAACGATTTGTGGACCGGCGCACCAGTGTTCTGCTGCGGCGGCTCAAGCAGAAGGAGACCCTCGTGGCCGAGGTGAACGACAAGGGCGAAGTGATGGTCGAAGGCGAATTCGCCGGCCGTCTTGAGGGCTTCCGCTTCCGGCAGGACACCACGTCCTCGCCCGACGAGGCGAAGATGCTGGCGAAGGCCGCCTATGAGGCGCTGAAGCCCGAATTCAGCCTGCGGTCCGACCGCTTCTACAATGCCCCCGACACCGAGATGGATTTCACCGAGCAAGGTGGCCTGATGTGGGGCACGCTGGCGGTGGGCAAGCTCGTCAAGGGCGCCGATCCGCTGAAACCCTCGGTCGAGGCGTTCGTGGACGAGGAAGCCGGTCCCGAGGTTGCCGAAAAGGTGCGTCGCCGTCTGCAGCATTTCATCGACCGCAAGATTGCCGCGCTCTTCGAGCCGCTTCTGGCGATGAGCCGGGACGAGGCGCTGACGGGTCTGGCCCGCGGTTTCGCCTTCCGTCTGGTCGAGCATATGGGCATCCTGCCGCGCGACGGCGTCGCGGCCGAGGTCAAGGAGCTGGATCAGGAGGCCCGCGGCGCGCTGCGCAAGCATGGCGTGCGCTTTGGCCAATACACGATCTTCCAGCAGCTGCTGCTGAAACCCGCGCCGACGCGGCTGCGGCTGGTGCTGGCCTCGCTTTGGGAGGGGCTCGCCGAGTTTCCCGAAAGCCCGCCGCCCGGTCTGGTGACGATCCCCTATATCGCGGAAGTGCCGGTTTCGGCCTATACGCGCTCGGGCTATCGTCCGGCGGGGGTGCGGGCGATCCGCATCGACATGCTGGAGCGTCTGGCCGACATGCTGCGCACGCAAGACAGCAAGGCGGGGTTTGAGGCCACGCCCGACATGCTGTCGATCACCGGGATGACGCTGGAACAATTCGCCGATCTGATGGGCGGGCTTGGCTATCGCGCCGAAAAGGGCGAACGCGAAAAGGCGAAGCCCGTGGTCGAGGTGAAGGCGCCCGAGGCGGGCTCGGACAATCCGATCCCCGAGGAGGCCTCGCCGCTCGCCGAGGCCGAAGCCGTGGTCGAGGCGGCGCCGGTCGAGATGGAAACCTTTTACACCTTCGCCTGGGCGCCGCGTCCGCGCCCCGAGCGCGGCCCGCGTCGGGAACCGCGCGAGGGGGGCGAGGGGCATCGCGGCCCGCGCGAGCATCGCGGTGGCGAGGCCAAGGGCGGGGACCGTCCGCACAAAGGTGGCGATCACAAGGGCGGCGAGAAGCGCCATGAGGGCGGCAAGCCGCGTCATCGCGACGAGGACGGCCCGCGCGGCGAGCGCAAGTTCGGCGGCGAGGGTGGCAAGGGCGGTCCCAAGGGCGGCAAGCCCTGGGGCAAGGGCAAGCCGCAAGACGACCGCGGCCGCGGTTTCGAGGCCCACCCGCCGAAGAAAGACAAGCCGATCGACCCCGACAACCCCTTTGCCGCGGCGCTGATGGGGCTCAAGGGCAAGCTTTGATCCTTGGCTGAGGGCGATCGCATCCGCATCGACAAATGGCTTTGGCAGGCGCGGTTCGCAAAGAGCCGCGCCTTGGCCGTTGATCTGGTCACCGCGGGCCGGGTGCGGGTGAACGGGCAGCGGCTTGAAAAGCCCGGCCGTGCGGTGGGTCCGGGCGACGTGCTGACGCTGGTTCTGGGCGCCGAGGTGCGGGTGCTGCGCATTCTGGCCTGCGGCACGCGCCGCGGCCCCGCGCCGGAAGCCGCGACGCTTTACGACCTGATCGGGGCGGCGGAGGAAGGCTGACCGATTTGCCGTGACCGAGGCCATTGCCGAGGTCATGCGGGACATCGGCCCCATGACCGCCGGGGCGCCAAAGCGTCCCGGCCAGCGCCCGCCCCGCCCATGGCGGGCGCTTCTCGCCCGCCGGGGCAGGCGCTGGCCTCTGTCACGCCCGGGGATGCGGCCTTGCCGACAACCGCGCGATGCGGGCGGGGAAAGGCCGTGCCTTTCCTGTTCCGCCCGATCCGACCCGCCCCGGCCCCCCGGCACTTCGCCGCACCCGGTTTTTGTATATCTCCTGCTCTTGATTGATCGCCCCCGGGGGGCTAGGAAAACCCTGCGCCAAAGATTGGGGTTCCAAGAATGACCTATGTCGTCACCGACAACTGCATCGCCTGCAAATACACCGACTGCGTGGAAGTCTGCCCGGTGGACTGCTTCTACGAGGGCGAGAACACGCTGGTGATCCATCCCGATGAATGCATCGATTGCGGGGTTTGCGAACCGGAATGCCCGGCCGATGCGATCCGTCCGGACACCGAACCGGGCATGGAGGACTGGGTCGAGTTCAACCGCACCTATGCGAGCCAATGGCCGGTGATCACGATCAAGAAGGACCCGATGCCGGACCACAAGAAATACGACGGCGAGACCGGCAAGCGCGAGAAATACTTCTCGCCGAATCCCGGCACCGGCGACTGATCCGGGCCGTCCCCGGTCCCCCGCGTCGCCGCTGAGTCGCCGCGCGACGCCTCTGCCCCTTTGCGAGGGCCCGTCCCGGGCCTTCGGTCGCCCCTGCGCCGATTCGTCGCTGCGGCGGGGCTCACGACATTAAGGCAAAACTCCGTTTCCTTCGCGAAATTCGGTCGCTCACGCGCATGTTCCCCCGCGCGAGCCTATGAATCGGCTGATTTTTGTGCTATAAGATTGTTACAAAGGAGAACGCCCCGCCCCCGCGCAGAACTGCTCGTCTGCCGGGGTTTCTTACGCCAGAAACCCGACAACGCGGCATCTTCCGTGCCGTGGGTGTTTTCTGGTCTGTAACGGGGCCGTCACCGGGTGCAAGGAAGCGACTGAATGACCAAAATGAAGAAGACCGAATTCCGTCCGGACGATTTCGTTGTGTATCCGGCTCATGGCGTCGGCAAGATCATCTCGATCGAGGAACAGGAAATCGCCGGGCTGCGGCTGGAACTGTTCGTGATCTCGTTCGAGAAGGACAAGATGACGCTCCGCGTTCCGACCCACAAGGCGGTGGATATCGGCATGCGCGGTCTTTCGAGCCCCGACGTGGTGACCAAGGCGCTGGAAACCCTGAAGGGCAAGGCCAAGGTCAAGCGGGCGATGTGGTCGCGTCGGGCCCAGGAATACGAACAGAAGATCAATTCGGGCGACCTGCTGTCGATCGCCGAAGTGGTGCGCGACCTGCACCGCGCCGATGATCAGCGCGAACAATCCTATTCGGAACGTCAGCTTTACGAAGCCGCGCTGGAGCGGCTGACCCGCGAAGTCGCAGCCGTGTCGGGCACCGACGAGGCCGGGGCCGCGAAGAAGGTCGACGAGGTTCTGGTCGGCCGCGCCGCCTGATTGCCGGATTTGCAGACAGGAAATGGGCCCCCGCCGGGGCCCGTTTTCGTTTCCGCGGACGGGGGCGGGGCCTCAGCCCTCCTCGATCACGTCGCGATCCTGCGGCGCCTTGCCCTGCGCATCGGACTGCCGCCGCCGCTCGGTGAAATGGGCGAGCATCTGCGCCTCGAACTCGGTGTTCAGCGCCTTGATCCGCTCGACATATTCGGCGTTCTTTTCGGCCTCGACGCCGGGTTTCCAGACCTCGGCCAGATCGCGCACCGCGGCGCGGTCAAGCTTCCAGAACAGCCGTTCCAGCTCATGCGCCTCGAAGTCGCTCAGGCCCACATTTTCCAGCACATAGCGCGCCGCCCGGCAGGAGCTGTCGAACATCTCGCGCACGATGTCATCGGCGCCCGCGGCGTAAAGATCGTAGACGTGATAGCGGTCGCGGGCGCGGGCGATGATATGCAGTTCGGGCCGCTCCTTGCGGGCATAGGCCACCAGCCGGTTCGTCGCCTCCTTGTCATCCAGCGCCGCCACCAGCACGCGCGCGCGGCTCAGCCCCGCCGCGGCCAGAAGTTGCGGCTGCGTGGGGTCGCCATACCAGGCCTTGAAGCCAAAGGTGCGCAGGGTCTGCACCGTCTTCAGATCGGCATCAAGAACCGTGGTGCGAAAGCCCGACATCGTCACCATCCGGTTCACCACCTGGCCAAAGCGCCCGGCGCCCGCGATGATGATCGGCTGTTCCTCGTCGATCTGGTCGGGGGCGGGGCGGGCGGTGGCGGGCTTTGTCCGTCGGGCCAGCCGCTCATGCAGCAAAAACAGCATCGGCGACAGCAGCATGGACAGCGCGATCACCAGAAGCGCCTTTTCCGCCACGGGCGGCGGCAGGATCCGCTGCATCGTGGCAAAGGACACCAGCACCAGCGAAAATTCCCCCGCCTGCGCCAGACCAAAGGTGAAGAGCCAGCGATCCGTGCCGGTCAGCGCGAACAGCCGCGCCAGCCCGTAAAGCACCGCCGCCTTCAGCGCCACCAGCGCCAGCACCAGCGCGGCGATCTTCAGCGGCCCGGCGTACAGCACGTCGAGGTCGATGCCCGCGCCCACGGCGATGAAGAACAGCCCCATCAACAGGCCCTTGAACGGCTCAAGGCTGCTTTCCAGCTCATGCTTGAATTCGGAATCGGCCAGCACCACGCCCGCCAGAAAGGTCCCCAGCGCCGGGGACAGCCCGACCAGATTCATCAGCGAGGCGATGCCGACGACCAGCATCAGCGCCACGGCCGTATGGATCTCGCGCAGCTTCGAGCCCTGCACGAAGCGAAACAGCGGATGCACCAGAAAATGCCCGATGCCGACCACCAGCACCACCGCGGCCAGGGTGACGAGGGTCATCCCCCAGGCGGGCAGCACATCCAGAAAGGCCGCCGCGCCATGGCCCGAGGCCTCGGCCCGGGCCAGTTCCCGCGCCCCGGGCAGGGCCAGCAGCGGCAGAAGCGCCAGCATCGGAATGACCGCGATATCCTGCGTGAGCAGCACCGCAAAGGCCGACCGCCCCCCCGCCGTCTGCATCAGCCGCTTTTCGGTCAGCATCTGCACCACGATCGCGGTCGAGGACAGCGACAGGATCGCCCCCAGCGCAATCGCCGCCCGGGGCGGTTGCCCCACCGCCAGCGCCGCCAGCGCCACCGCCGTGGTGGTGATCAGCACCTGCAGACCGCCAAGGCCCACCAGCTTGTCGCGCATCGACCACAGCGCCCGCGGGTCGAGTTCGAGCCCGATCAGGAACAGCATCATCACCACGCCGAATTCGGCGAAATGCTGCAGGTCATGCGCCTCGCCCTGCGCCAGCCCCAGCACCGGACCGATGCAGACCCCGGCGATCAGATAGCCCAGCACAGAGCCCAGCCCCGCCCGCGTCGCCAGCGGCACCGCCACGACCATGGCGACAAGATACAGCGTGGCCTGCAGCAGGAAGCTTTCCATGAAATCTCGTTCAAACAAGGGCGCCCGGCTGCGGGGCAGCGGCGGCAGGCGTCACGCGCGGGGGATGGGCCAAACCTAACGACAAAGGGCTTTTGCGCCAAGCGCAAAAGCCCGAGGTTTCAGCCCTGTTACCGGATGTGAACGGCTCAGCCGCCCTTGAGCAGCTTGAGCGTGATCGGCCGGTTGCCCTTTTGATAGGTCATCTGGCTTTCGCCGATCGCGGTGACCTGGCCGCCGTCGATCCGGTCGCCGACCTGCAGCTTGAAGAAGCGCCCGTTCGGCATCCGCACCAGGGCGCGGCGGCTGCTGGGCGTGCCATAAAGCCCGATCAGCGAGATCTTGCTGAGATCAAGCGCATTCTTCTGCGTCGCTTCGCGCGCGACCGAGGCGGCGGTGGGGCCGCGCGTCGTCACCGGGGCGGATTCGACCTCGCCGGTCTCGACATCGGGGCTGGAGACCACGGTCGGTTCGGGCGGCGGCGAGGGTTTGGCGCGGACCGGTTTGGGCGGGGCAGGGGCGGCCACCGGCTGCGGCGCCGCGGCGGCGGCCACGCGGGCGGGCGGAGCCGGTTCGGCGGCGATGGCGGCGGCCAGCGCCGATTGCACCGCGGCGTCGAAATTGCGCGGCCGCGCCATCGGACGGCGCGAGGCGACAAGGCCCGGCTCGGGGACGGCGGCGGCAGCGAGCCGTTCGGCCTCGGCTTGGGCTTCGGCTTCGGCGGCCTGCGCCGCGGCCAGGGCGGCGGCAGCGTCCTTTTCGACCGAGCCCGGGCGCGCTTTCGGTTGCGCCCGGCTCAACACCGCGGCCAGATCGGGCGAGAGACCCGGAGCCAGCAGCGCGCCATCGTCCGGGTTTGCGGCCGGGCCGGCTGCGGGGGCCGTTTCGGCGGGGGCGGCCGGAACCGGCGGGGCGGCGGCGGCTTTCGCGGCGGCTTCGACGACCGATGCGGGCCGGGCCTTCGGGCGGGCCTTTGCCAGCGCCGGATCGACGGCCGGATTTTGCGCGGCTTCGGCCGCGGCGGCCGCTTCGGCGGCGGCTTTCTCGGCGGCGCGGCTGACCGAGGCCGGGCGCGGTTTCGAGGTTGCGGGCGGCTTGCCCGAGAACAAGGTGAAGCCGCCCGGTGCCAGCGTGCCGCCCGGGGTCGGCGTGACAACGGGCGCCGCGACCGGCGGCACCGGCGCGGCCGGTTGCGGCGGGCTGGCCTGCTGCGCCGGTGCCGCTGTCGGAGCCGCCGCCGGGAGGCTGGGCGGCTGCGGCGGCAGCGTCGGCAAGGCGGGCAACACCAGCTGCGAGGACGAGACCGTCGCTTCCGGCGCAGGGGTGGGCGTTGCCGCGGGCGCGGTTGGATCCGGTGCCGCCGGGGCAGGCGTCGCGGGGGCGCCCGTCTCGGCCTGTGGCTTCGTCTCGGCCTGTGCCTTCGCCTCGGCCTCGGCCAGGCTCATCGCGGGGCTGTCTTGCAGCGCCGCAAGCGGCGGCGGGGCGGTGCTGGCGGCGGGGGCGAGGCTGTCGGAGGCCGGAGCCGGGTCTTCCGGCCCGATCAGGAAGCTTGACCAGAGCGCGGCGATCACAAGGAAGGCGACCAGCCCGGCCAGAAGCGTCACGCCCATGTATTTCGGTTTGCCGCCGATCCTGTCGGCCTTGCGGGCGCCGAAGACGGTCTTGCCCTGCGCCGTCGCGGGCTGGGCGTCAGAGGCCGCGGTCTCGGGGCTGACGGGCGCGATCCCGGCTTTCGGGCGCAGGTCGCGCGCCTTGGCCATCGCCTTGCCCGCGGTCGCACCCAGCGCCGCCGTGCCCAGAGCCGCCAGCCTGCGGCCATCCTCGGCGACCTGGCGCAGCCGTTCGGCCGCGCCGGGCGCCTCCGGTTGCGCGCTGTCCCTGGCCGTGAGCATCGGTTCGGGGGGAATTGCGGACCGGGCGGCCTCGCGCCCGGGATCGGCCGGGGTCGGCCGTTCGGCGCCCGCGATCAGCGGCTTGCGCTGACCCGGCCGCGGACCGCCCGGACCCGGACGTGGCCCACCCGCACCCGCACCCGCACGCGGTCCCTGACCGCCGCCCTGACCGCCCGCGGCACGGGGGCCGTTCGGGCCGCCCGCGCGGGCCTTGCCCGGTCCCCCGGGGCGGGCCGCGCCCGGCAGCGGTTTGCGGGCCGCCGCGCCGGGCCGCACGGGCGCCTCGGCCTCGGCGACCGTCGCCGCCCCGGTTTCGGTATCTGTCTCGGTCTCGGCCTTTGCGGCGTCAGCCTTCGGTTCGGCCTCGGGCATCTCGATCTTCAGCGGCGCGATATCGTCAAAGCCGGTCAGCCGGACATCGTCGAGCGAGGCCAGCACATCCAAGCTTTCGCGCGCCGCCGGTTCCGGCAACCGTTCCGGTTCCGGTTCCGGTTCCGGCAACGGTTCTGGTTCGGGTTCCGGCTGCGGTTCCAGTTCGGGTTCCGCGGCGACGGGCGGCGCGGCTTCCGGTTCGGGCGCTGCGACCGCTTCGGCTTCGACGGCGGGCGGCGGCACGAGGTCGTCCAGCGGCGGCGCTTCCTCGGGCACCTCGGCGCTCTCTGCAATCGGGGCGGGCTCTGCCACGGGCTCCAGTTCCGGCATGGCCTCTGCCACCGTCTCCAGCTCAGTCTCCGGCTCCGGCGCGGCGACCGGGGCGGGCGTTTGCAGCAGCCCGGCCGGCAGCGCGTCCTGATCGCGTTCGATCCGCGCCCCCTGCGGCAGATGCGCCGGGGCGATGGTGGTGATGCCGAACCAGGGCTCGCCCGCGAATTGCCCCGGATCGGGCGCGGCGACGAAGGAGACCGGGCAGAAGCCGCAATCCTCGGCAAAGGCCTCGGCCTCGGTCAGGGTCTCGCGCGCGACGACGGCGACCTGCACCACAGCGCCCGTGCCCGACCAGTCAAAGACCAGATCGGAGACCGCATAGGGCGTCATACCCTCCAGCGCATCGGCGATCTGCCGACGCCGCACGGCGGATTGCGGGCCCGGTGCCTCGATCTCGGTGTAAAGGATCTGCGAGGCGGGAACGACGATCTTCGTGGTCACCCCCTCGGGCGCGCGCGATTTCGCCGCCCGGCGCAGCGCCGTCAGCCGCTCGCCGAAATCGGGGGCGTCCAGCGCCACCTCTCCCACCCGCTCCCAGCCGCCTTTGGTGCGGTGAAGCAGTCCGATACCGTCATGCGAGAGATTGAGGGCGAAGTTCGGTTTCATGCCTTGGCTTCAACACAGGGGCGGGGCGCCCGTCACGGCGCCGCAGCATTAACACAGGGATAGGGGCGCCGATACCGGCACCGCAGCACTGAAATCTAGGTAAAGCAGAAAACCGCGCATGAAAAGCCGCCCACCGGAATGTGAGGGCGGCTTTTCGCTGCACCCGCTCAGGCGGTGGCGGCGGCCAGAGCCTGATCGAGATCGGCGATCAGATCGGCGGCATTCTCGATCCCGATCGAGAGCCGCACCACATTCGGCGCCGCGCCCGCCTTCACCTGTTGCTCTTCGGTCAGTTGCCGATGCGTGGTCGAGGCCGAATGAATGATCAGCGAGCGCGCATCGCCCAGGTTCGCCACATGGCTGAAGAGCTTGAGATTGTTGACCAATTTCACGCAGGCCTCATAGCCGCCCTTGACCGCGACGGTAAAGAGCGCCCCCGCCCCCCGCGGGTAAAGCCGGTTGGCGCGTTCGTGCCAGGGCGAGGAGGGCAGCCCGGCCCAGGTGACGAAGTCGATGCGCGGATCGGCCGCCAGCCATTCCGCCACCGCCTTGGCATTGGCGACATGCTTTTCCATGCGCAGGCTGAGCGTCTCGATCCCCATCAGCGTGTAATGCGCGCCCTGCGGGTTCATCGTCATGCCCAGATCGCGCAGGCCGATGGCGATCGAATGGAAGGTGAAGGCCATCGGGCCCAGCGCCTCGTGGAACTTCAGCCCGTGATAGGCGGGTTCGGGCGCCGAAAGGCTGGGGAACTTGCCGCTGGCCGACCAGTCGAACTTGCCCGAATCGACGATCACGCCGCCGGTCACCGTGCCGTTGCCGGTCAGGTATTTCGTGGCGGAATGCACCACCAGCGTCGCGCCATGTTCGATCGGGCGGCACAGATAGGGCGAGGCCAGCGTGTTGTCGACAATCAGCGGCAGGCCGACCTTGTTCGCCACGGCCGCGACCGCGGGCAGGTCGGTGATGTAGCCGCCCGGGTTCGAGATCGATTCGCAGAAGATCGCCCGGGTGTTGTCATCGACCGCGGCTTCGAGCGCCGCCAGATCGTCGAAATCGACGAAGGTGCAGGACCAGCCGAAGCGTTTGATCGTCTGGCTGAACTGGGTGATCGTGCCGCCGTAAAGCCGGGTCGAGGCGACGATGTTCAGCCCCGGCCCCATCAGCGGGAAAAGCGCCATGATCTGCGCAGCATGGCCCGAGGAACAGCAGACCGCCCCCGCGCCCCCTTCCAGCGCCGCGACCCGCGCGGCCAGCGCCGAAACGGTCGGGTTGGTCAGGCGGGAATAGATGTAGCCCACTTCCTGCAGGTTGAAGAGCCGCGCCGCGTGATCGGCGTCTTTGAAGACATAAGCCGTGGTCTGGTAGATCGGCACCTGCCGCGCCCCGGTCGCGGGATCGGGCTCGGCCCCGGCGTGGATCTGCAGCGTGTCAAAGGAAAAGTCGGTCATCGGGGTCTCCGTCATGGGTCGGGGCGAGCCTAACGGCCCGCCCCGATGCCTTCAAACACATTCATCTTCGCCGATGTGGACCGCTCAGATCAGCACGATATCGGCCGCCGTCAGCGTCGCCCCCGCCTGCAGATCGGCCACCAGCACCGCCGCACCCGCACCCGCGCCGTCGGCGTCGAACCACAGCGTCGCATCGGTGGTGCGGAAGATGAAGCGGTCGCTGGCATCTTGCGCCAGATTGTCGGCCCGGGCGCAGAAATCCGCCCTGGCCAGGGCCCCCGCCGCAAGCCCGCCGCCAAAGGCGTCGGCGTCGATCTGGAAGCGGTCGTTGTCGCCCGTGAGATTGTGGAAATCGGTGATCACGTCGCCGCACTCGCCCAGCGACAGGAAGCGGAAGCTGTCATTGCCCAGCCCGCCGGTCAGCTGGTCGATCCCGGCCCCGCCGGTCAGGGCGTCATTCTCTGCCGCGCCGTCCAGACTGTCGCGCCCGTCACCGCCCAGCAAGGCATTGGCCGAAGCATCGCCGCGGATCATGTCATCCTGCGCCGAGCCGGTGACGCGCTCGAACCCGGTGTAACTGTCCCCCCGCGCCGCCCCCGCCGCCTCGAAGCTGCCATCAAGCGCCAGGGTCACCGCGCCGTCGAAACGGAAATCGAGCAGGTCGCTGCCCGCGCCGCCGTCGAAGACATCGACCCGCGCGGCATTGCCGATGAAGCGGTCGTCGCCCTCGTCCCCGAAGACGGTGCCCAGCACGGCGCCGGACCGGCCATGGTAAAAGTCATTGCCCGTCCCCAGCGCCAGGTCGCCCTCGAGCGTGCCGCCGACATTGAGCAGCTGGTCCGCGCCATCGTAAAGCGACACATTGCCCGCAAGCATGCCGCTGTTGCGGATCAGATCGGCGTTTACGCTGCCCCCGATCGCGCCTGCCCCGCCGCTGATCGTGCCGCGGTTGAGGATCGTGATCGGCTCGGCGCCCGCGGTGACCATGGCCATCAGGACGCCATACCCGCCCAGGCTGAAGATCTCGCCGCGGTTGTCGATCACGCTGCGCCCGGCCTCTCCGCCGAAGACGATGGCCCCCCTGTCGGCAGAGGTGGTCGCCGAGATGATCCGGCCCCCGGCCAGATTGGTGATCGTCATGCAGCTGGCTTCGCTGGTCGGGCTGCGCCCCCACACATCCAGCGCATTGGCATGCAACGAGGTGATCGTGCCGCCATTGACGACGCTGTTGAGCCCGCCGCCATAGGATCGGATGCCGCTGCCCTGCCCCGAATTGGCGCTGCTTGACAGGATATCGCCCATGTTGACGATCCGGTTGCCGATGCCCGCCTCCAGCACGATGCCGGAAGAATCCCCCGAGATCAGCGCCGTGCTGCCCAGATAGATGGAGTTGTTGTTGCAGTTGGGTCCCGCCGCCACCTGCGTGTAAAGGTCGATGCCGAAATTCGTCACCACGATCTGGCCGAAAATCCGGAACCCGATGTCCCGGATGATGCCAGCCTCATCGCCGACGGAGATGCGCAGGCCCTGAAACCCGCCGGTGCCGGTGCAGGACACGCCCTGCAGCAGATAGACCTGATCCCCGGCGCCGAGGGTGGTCAGGGAGGTTCTGTCCGTGGTGATGACGGTGACTGTCATGAAAATTCCCGTGTTCTGGAGTGGCCCCCGCCCGGCTGGGCGGTTGCGCATCTGATGTCTGGATCAAGAGAGGGTCGGCCGGGGCACGATGCCCGCCTTGCCGCAGGGGCGGGACGTGCGGTCAGCCTGTCGCGGCTCACGATGTCTCCCGGAATGGCAAGGGTGATCGCGGGCATGTTTCTGCCGCGCGGCCCGGTTCGGCAAGTATGGGAAACTGCCGTGCGACACTCTGGCACGCGACCGCCCGCGGCGGTCAGCGCAGCCAGAGCTTCTCGCGCCGGATCGCGTTGCGCAGCATGGATTCCCGCCGCGGCAGCGCATTCCGGTCGATTTTCGCGCGCAGTTTCAGCCCCTTGCGCTGATAGATCAGCTTGCGCGCGGGTTCGTGCAGCCGCAGGATGCGCTTGATCTGCTGCGGCGCGCAGATCGCTTCGAGCCGCGCCACCACGGCATCGCTTTCACGCGCGTAAAGCAGCGGCAGGGCGCGGTAATGGCAGCTCACATCGCCATCGAGCCCGGCCAGTTCGGGCCCCGGCCGCCCGCCGCCGAAACTGTGGATGACAAGCGGCAGCGCCACCTGATCCAGCCAGGGGTCAAGCGACTGGCTGGCCAAGGCGTCGGGCGTATCCCAGCGGATCGCATGGGCATAGTGCAGGAAGCGCTTGCCGAAGGCCTGGGCATCGGCGCCAAAGAACCAGCCCGCGTTGAAGTAAAGATAGCGCTGCCAGTAGTTTTCATACTGGCTGTGATCAAGCGAGCTGTCGAAATCCAGCCCGAACTTGTCGTAAAGGCTTTTCCAGATCGTCGTGTAATCGGCGCCGTAAAGCTGCGGCTCGGGCCAGCTGCCCTCGCGCCGCATCGAGGCCGAGGGGCGGTTGAAATCGAACCCCACCGTTGACAGCGGCCCCAGAAACAGCGTGTCGGTGTCGAAAAAGACAAAGGGCCCCTCGGGCAGGACGGCCATCGCCTCGATCTTGTTGCCGTGCGGGTAGCTTTCGCCGAAATGCCTGTTGTCGAAGCGCAGGATTTCGACGCCGTGATCCAGCAGGAAGCGCCGCACCGGGTCCGAGATCGCGACGGGCGTGGACCAGTTCACCCCCGAGGGCTCGGCGGCGATCAGGCGGCCGCGGAACTCGGGATTGGCCGCGCGAAACGAGGCGACGAAGATCAGCGCCTCATATTCCAGACGTCCGGCCTGCACGACAAAGAAGACGTTGGGGCATGGACCGGTGCCTGATCGTTGGGTCATACTGAAATCCGGCTGTTGGCGCGGCATCCGCGCGTTCGATGACGTCATAGGGCTTTTCGGGGCAGCGGAAAAGCCGTGCAAGGAGGGAAAGATGCGAAAGCGCGTTTCGTCGGCCCTGTGCGCGGGGCTTTGTCTGACCGGTGCGGCCGCCCCGGCCAGCCCCTTCACCACCGCCGCCGAGGTCAGGCCGATCTTGCAGGCGACGCAGGCGCAATGGCTGGCCGTGCGCGAATACGACGGGCAGGATCTGGTCTATTTCAGCCAGTTGCTCAGCTGGCGCTGCGGGCTGACGCAGATCCGGTACGGGCTGAACGATGCCCCGCCCGAGATCGTCTTTCCGATGGAGCCCTGCCACGAGGACAGCGCCGCCCCGAATGCGGTGACCGGCGATATGGTCTATCTGCGCGCGCCGCTGGGGTCGGTCCGCTCGATCCGGGTGCTGCTGATCTATGATGACGGCATGACCGAGGAGGCGCGCTTCGAGCGCGCGCAAATCCTGATGCCCTGAGCGAAATGCAAAACGGGGCGTTTCCGCCCCGTTTGTGCCACCCTTCCCGGGGGAAGTGGTGGGTGACCCTGGAATCGAACCAGGCGTGGGTCTCCCCGGCGGAGTTACAGTCCGCTGCCGCACCTTGCAGCTCGTCACCCGACGGGGGCGATGTAGCGAAGGGGGCAGGGGGCGTCAAGCAGCATTTTTGCGCCCCCTTGCCAAAGCGGGCCCCGCAGCGCACAGAGACCACATGAGAGGTGCAAGATGAAGAAACCGGAGTGGGTGATCGAGAAGGAACGCGCCAAGCGGGCGGCGGCGTCGGAAACGCTGTGGCTGTTCGGTCTGCATGCGGTGCGCGACGCGCTGGTGAACCCCGATCGGGTCAAGCTGCGGCTGGTCCTGACGAAGAATGCCGCCGACAAGCTGGGCGAAGCGATCGCGGCGGGCGGTCTGGCGCCCGAGATCGTCGATCCGCGCAAGTTCGATGCCCATGTGCCGCTCGGCCCCGATCAGGTGCATCAGGGCGCGGCTTTGGAGGTGAAGCCGCTCGACTGGGGCAAGCTCGCCGATGTGGCGCTGACGGGGGCGGGGCTGCCGCTGGTCGTGCTGCTCGATCGCGTTACCGATCCGCATAACGTCGGCGCGATCCTGCGCTCGGCCGAGGTCTTTGGCGCCCGCGCCGTGGTGGCGCCCGCGCGCCATTCCGCGCCCGAAACCGGGGCTCTGGCCAAGACCGCCTCGGGGGCGCTGGAACGCCAGCCCTATCTGCGCGTCACCAATCTGGCCGAGGCGATGGAGACCCTGCGCGACATGGGCTACGTGCTGATCGGTCTGGCGGGCGAGGCCGGGCTGACGCTCGCCGAGGGGCTGGCGCGGGCCGGGTCGCGGCCGGTGGCGCTGGTGCTGGGCGCCGAGGGGCCGGGGCTGCGCGAAAAGACCCGGGCCACCTGCGATCATCTGGTGCGCGTGCCCTTTGCCGGGGCCTTCGGCTCGCTCAATGTGTCGAACGCGGCGGCGGTGGCGCTTTATGCCGCGACCAGCGCCCGCGGGGATGGCTGACGGCGTCGGCTGAGATGGGGCGGCCGAGATCACGAAAGGGCGATTTTTCGGGAATCTTTCTCTGCGACCCTTTAACGCGGCTTTCACATCCCTATGTCTCAGTGGTGAGGCGCGGGCCTGGAACTTCCGCGTCGACTGTCACTGTCCCTCGTTCCACACTTTCGCGCCCGGTGCCCCCTGTGGTCCGGGCGTTTTTTCCTGACCGGAGGCACCGATGACGGATGCAGAGCTGCGGGAGATCCTTGCCACCCCCCGCACGATCGCCCTTCCGGGTTTTTCCGCCAGTCCCGACCGCCCCTCGCACGAGGTGGCGGCCTTTCTGCAGGCGCGCGGCCACCGGGTGATTCCGGTCAATCCGGGGCTCGCCGGGCAGGTGATGCTGGGCGAAACGGTCTATCCTGATCTGGCGGCGATCCCGCGGGACATCGTCCTCGACATGGTCGATGTCTTCCGCGCCCCTGCGGCCGTGCCCGGGATCGTCGAACAGATGCTGACCCATCGCCCCGAGGCGCGGGTGCTCTGGCTGCAACTTGGCGTGATCCACCCCGAGGCGGCGGCGCGGGCCCGGGCCGCGGGCAAGCTGGTGGTGATGGACCGCTGCCCGAAACTCGAGATCGCGCGTCTGGGGCTGTAGAAGGGGGGGCGCTGCCCCCTCTTTGCGCTGACGCGCAAATTCACCCCCGGGATATTTGCACCAAGGTGAAAGCCGCGCCCGCGTTTCGTTTCACCTTGGCTCAAATATCCCGGGGGGTGAATGCGCAGCAGAGGGGGGCAGCGCCCCCCCCTTCTTGCCTCAGCCTTTCACCGCCGCGGCGGCTTCGACGATGGCGGAGGCGATGAAATCAAGCTCGGGGCGGGTGAGCCGCGCGGGCAGGCGGGTGTCGCAGGCGCGCATCAGCATCGCCCGGGTTTTCGGCAGATCGGGCTGTTCGCCCAGGAATTGCCAGTTCCAGAAGGCGCGGGCATTGTCGGGGGAAAGGCCGAAGACCTGCACGCCGACACCGCGGGCTTTCGCCTCGTCCTGCAGCCGGATCGCCTCGGCATCGGTCCAGTCGCCCACCAGATTGAACTGCAGGCTGTCCGGCGCGCGGGTTTCCGGGGCAAGCGGCGGCGGTACGTCAAGCCAGGGGCTTTCGTTCAGCTTTTCCGCGACATGGTCATGGTTCGCCAGCCCGGCAGAGACGCGCCGATCCAGCTCGGGCAGTTGCGGGCGGATCACCGCGGCCGACAGGTTCTGCATCCGCGTGTTGTAAAGCGGCAGCTTGTTTTGCCAATGCACGAAGCTGTTCTGCAGGCCCGGGTGTTTCTTCCAGTTCTGTTCATAGGCGCCCGACATGATGATCGCCCGCGCCGCCAGTTCCGGATCGTCCGTCACCAGCACGCCGCCTTCGCCCGCGTTCACCATCTTGTAGCTCTGGAAGCTGAAGCAGCCGATCTTGCCGATCGTGCCGATCTTGCGCCCGTGCCAGAGCGTGCCAAGCGAATGCGCCGCATCCTCGATCACCGGCACGCCCCGGGCCTCGGCCAGTTCCATGATCGCATCCATGTCCGAGGTATGGCCGCGCATGTGGCTGATCATCACCGCCGCGATCGTGTCGTCGAATTTGGCGCGGAAATCCTCCAGATCAATGCGGAAGTTTGCGCCGACCTCGACCAGCACCGGTTCGCAATCGGCATGGACAATCGCCGAGGGCACGGCGGCGAAGGTGAAGGCAGGCACCAGCACGCGCGCGCCGCGCGGCAGATCAAGCGCCTTCAGCGACAGGAAGAGCGCGGCGGAACAGGAGGCGACACAGACCGCGTAGCGCACCCCCATCAATTCGGCGAATTCGGCTTCGAGCTGCGCCACCGGCGCATTCTCGGAGGTGTAGCGGAACAGATCCCCGGTGGCGAGCAGCCGTTCGATCTCGGCGCGGGCGGCCTCGGGGATCGGTTCGGCATCGTAGCAATTCGGAGGGGTCTGACCGTCGCGGGGCATGTTCAGCTTTCCTGAATGTGACATTCAGAAACGCTTTAGACCCGTGCCCCGCGCCCGCCAAGTGAAAGTTTCGCGACGCGGCCAAGCGCCGCCTAGAGCCCCAGCCGATCGCGCAGCGAAAACCACGTCATCCCCGCCAGAAGCAGCGGAAACCGCAGCGCCACCCCGCCCGGAAAAGCCGGTTGCGGCAGGCTGGCCATCACGTCGAAACCATCGTCCGTCGCCGTGATCGCCTCGGCCATCAGTTTGCCCGCATGGATCGCCAGCGCCACCCCATGGCCGGAATAGCCCGAGGCCGAGAGGCAATTCGGCGCGGGGCGGCGGAAACAGGGCATCCGGTTCACGGTAATCGCCAGCGTGCCGCCCCAGGCATGGGTGAAGCGCACGCCTTTCAACTGCGGATAGACCTCTTCCAGCGGTTTGCGCACCTTCGCGGCAATGTCGGCGGGGAAGCGGTAACTGACCGTCTCGCCGCCGCCGAAGATCAGCCGATCTTCGTGCAGGCGCCAGTAATTGACCACGAATTTCAGATCATGGGCGGCGATGTCGCGCGTCAGCACCTCGCGCACGCGGTCCCCAAGGGGTTCGGTCGCGACGATGTAATTGTTGATCGGCATCACCCGCGCGGCGATTTGCGGTTCCAGCCGGTCAAGGTAGCCGTTCGCCCCCAGCACCAGATGATCCGCGATCACAGCGCCCGCGTCGGTCTCGATCCGGCTTTTCGCCCCCGCCGCTTCGCCGTGGCTGATCCGCGTCACCGCCGAGCGTTCAAAGATCACCGCGCCCGCCGCCTCGGCCAATCGCGCCAGACCCAGACACAGGTTCAGGGGATGCACATGGCCCGCTCCGTGATCCAGATCGCCGCCCGTATAGACGGGCGAGGGCACAAGCGCCTGCGCCGCGGCCTTGTCGAGCGTCTCGATCTGGTCATAGCCGTAATGGCTGGCCAGATGTTCGGCTTCGTCCTGCAGCCAAGCCACTTCCGCGCGCTTGCGGCCCAGATGCGCAATGCCGCGCCGCGTGGGCACGCCCGCCTGATCGGCCAAGGCATAGGTCAGGGCCTTCGCCTCCTCGGCCATGTCCCACAGCCTGCGCGTCGTTTCCTTGCCCACCAGCTTTTCCAGCGTGCCGACATCGAGCCGCTGCCCTGAGCCGATCTGCCCGCCATTGCGGCCCGAGGCGCCAAAGCCCGCCCGATGCGCTTCCAGCACGACGACCTTGCGGCCCGCCCGCGCCAGATGGAGCGCAGCGGAAAGCCCGGTATAGCCGCCGCCCACGACGCAGACATCGGCGCGCATCTCGCCCCGCAATGCGGGCCGGTCGGGGGAAGGGTCACGGGTGGATGCGTAGAAGCTGGCGGGGTATTCCCCCGCCCGGTCATTCACATGCAACAGATCCATGCGTCACACGTTCAACAGAAGGTGTTCGCGCTCCCACGGGCTGATGACCTGCAGGAATTCCTTGTATTCGTTGCGCTTGACCGCCTCGTATACCGTGCAGAACTCGACCCCGAGCGCCTCGCGCACCGGGCCGCTGTCGGCAAACAGATCCAGCGCATCGCCCAGATTGAACGGCAGGTCGGTCTCGCCCATATAGGCGTCGCCCTGACATTCCGCGCGCGGCATCTTTTTCTCTTTCAGCCCCAGATAGCCGCAGACCATCGAGGCCGCGAGGCCGAGATAGGGGTTGCAATCCATCCCCGCGAGCCGGTTTTCCAGCCGCCGCCCGGACGGGTCCGAGATCGGCACGCGCAGCCCCGTCGTGCGGTTGTCGCGGCCCCATTCGATGTTGATCGGCGCCGCGAAATCCGGGACATAGCGGCGATAGCTGTTCACATAGGGTGCCAGCAGCGCCACCACCGCGGGAAGATGCGTCTGCATGCCGGCGATGAAATGCAAAAACTGCTCGCTTTCGCCGCCATCGGGGTTCGAAAAGATGTTCCGCCCGGTCTTGGCGTCGATCACCGACTGGTGGATGTGCATGGCAGACCCGGGTTCGCCCTCGATCGGTTTCGCCATGAAGGTGGCGAAGCAATCGTGGCGCAACGCCGCCTCGCGGATCAGCCGCTTGAAATAAAAGATCTGATCGGCAAGCGCGACCGGATCGCCATGCGCCAGGTTGATCTCGACTTGCCCCGCGCCGCCCTCTTGCAAGATGCCGTCGATCTCGAAGCCCTGCGCCTCGGCGAAGTCGTAAATGTCGTCGATCACCTTGCCATATTCATCGACCGCCGACATCGAATAGGCCTGTTTCGCCGCCGCCCGCCGCCCCGAGCGCCCCATCGGCGGGATGATCGGCTGGTTCGGGTCAAGGTTGCGCGCCACCAGAAAGAATTCCATTTCCGGGGCGACGATCGGCTTCCAGCCCTCGGCCTCGTAAAGCGCGACGACGCGCTTGAGAACGTTTCTGGGCGCCACCGGCATCGGATTGCCCTGCTGGTCGAAGACGTCGTGGATCACCTGAAGCGTGATGTCGGCGGTCCAGGGCGCGGCCGAGGTGGTGGACCAGTCGGGCGTCAGCACCATGTCGGGCTCGGTAAAGGCGCCCATCGGGTTGTCGGCCCATTCGCCGGTGATCGTCTGCAGAAAGATCGAATTCGGCAGGTAGAAGCGGTCCTGATAGGCGAATTTCGAGGCGGGCATGGCCTTGCCGCGGGCGACGCCCGCGATGTCGGCAACGATGCATTCCACCTCGTCAAGGCGGTGCCCGGCGATGTAGTCGCGGGCGGCTTTGGGAATAAGGGCGGTCCAGTCCGGAGATTTGCGTGACATGTCTTTCGCTTTCCAATGGGTTGAGGGAAGTCGGACAGTCACGCGGCAGGGTCGGGCATCAGGCGGGCCAGCGGCACGCCTTCGGAAAAGAATTCAGGATCGGCACAGCCGGTCAGGATCGGCTTGCGATGCGCCGCCGCCGCGCGCCGCCCTTCCATCGCCGCGGGCGCGGTGAAGGGGGAGACGCAGGGCATCGGCGCGGGGGCCATGATCAGCCCCGCTTCAGGAAGAAATCGGCGATCTGATCCGCCACGCGGGCGGCATCGGTGCCGCGCCCCGTGGCCATCCTTGCCCGCGCCTCGGTCATCAGCGGATCGGGGACAAGACCCGGGCCGCGCGTTGCCATCAGCCCCTCGACAAAGGCATCGCGGAATTCGGGATGGGCCTGAATCGTCAGCGCGGTGTCGCCATAAACAAGCGCCGCGTTTTCGCAAAAGTCGTTGCAGGCGATGACCTTGGCCGTGTCGGGCCGCACCGTCACCTGATCGCGGTGCCAGGCGTTCAGCACCACGGGATCGCCGCCGAAATCATAGGTTTGCGGCCCCACCGCCCAGCCGCCGGGGAAACGCTCGACCTTGCCGCCCATCGCCTGGGCGATGATCTGATGGCCAAAACAGATGCCGACCAGCGGCACCCTTTCGACAATTGCCTTGCGGATGAACTCTTCCAGCGGCGGAATGAAGGCATGGCTTTCATAGGCGCCATGCCGCGAGCCGGTGATCAGCCAGCCCGCGCAGGCCCGCACGTCGGCGGGAAACGCCATCGCCTCGACATTGAAGGTCTGAAACGTCAGCCCGTGATCCGCCAGAAGCGCCACGAACATGTCGGGATAATCGCCCGCTTCCCCCCGCAGAATGTCGGGGGACTGGCCTGTTTGCAGGATGCCGATACGCATGGGTGTCTCGTGATTGGATGGCCAAGCCTAGCCCCGCCGCCCGGCCCGGGCAAGGGGGGGCGACCTCTGCCCCGGTCCGCCCGCGGATATTTGATCAAAAGCGGGGCAGGCTGCCCGAAACCGCGCCGCCCGCCGTCAGACCCCTTTCGGATCGCGGCCCGGATCGCCCGTCCCGATCCAGGCGGTGACCGGCGCGGGGCGGCCGAAATGGTAGCCCTGCAGGAAATCGGCGCCGCTGCGCCGCAGCAGCACGGCATCGGTCTCGGTCTCGATGCCCTCGGCGACGATGTCGAGTTCCATCGCCCGGGCCAGCCCGATGATCGACTTCACCATCCGCATGCCCTGTTGCCCCTCCTCGATCGAGCGCACGAAGGAACGGTCGATCTTCAGCTCGTCAAAGGGCATCCGCGTCAGATAGCCGATCGAGGCGAAACCGGTGCCGAAATCGTCCAGCGCCAGCCGGAAGCCGCTGTCGCTGAGCGCGATCAGCTCCTGGGCGATCGTCACGTCGTCGCGCATGACGACCTGTTCGGTCACCTCCACCACGATCCGTTCGGGCGCGATCCCGTGCGACACCACGACCTGATGGAACCGTTTCGCAAAGCCGCGGCTCATCAGCTGCGCGGGCGAGACGTTGATGCCGACCCCGACCCCCTGCAGCTGGCGCATGTCGGCACAGATCAGATCGAGCAAGAGCCAGCCCAGCGGCATGATCAGCCCGCTGGCCTCGGCGACCTTGATGAAGCGGTCGGGGGCGACCGGCCCCAGTTCGGGCGAGGTCCAGCGAGCCAGCGCCTCATAGCGCACCGGCCGCGCGCCGGGGATGACCGGAACGATCGGCTGATAATGGATCGCGAAGCCCTCGCCCGCGGCAAGGGCGCGGCGCAATTCCCGCTCGACCCGCTTGTGGTCGATATCCTCGGTTTCCATCCGCTTGTCGTAGCGCACCACCTCGAGCGTCTCGCGCAGCTTGGCGGAATACATCGCCCGGTCGGCGCGGCGCAAAAGCTCGTCATGGTCCATGCCGCGATGATCCTCGAAGACAAGGCCCTTGGAGGACAGAACATCGAAGCTGACCCCGCCGCACTGGATCGGCACCTCGGACAGGGCGCTGATCTGACGGCATTTTTCCTCGACGATCCGGTCCAGATCGGCGCTGGCGGAGAAGACCACGAAGAATTCGTCGCCGCCGTAGCGCGCCACGAAGGCGGTGTCGTCGGCAATCGTCCGCAACCGGGCGCCGAATTCCACCAGAAAGGCATCGCCGCCCAGATGGCCGACGGTGTCGTTGATCAGCTTGAAGCGCACCAGATCAATGACCAGAACCGCGCAATCGACATCGGGCCTGGTGCGCAGTCGCCCCAGATGTTCGCGCATCGCAAAGCGGTTCGGCAGGCCCGTCAGCGCGTCGATGCGGGCGCGGTCGAAAGAGATCGCCTCGCGCTCGATCAGACCCGCCGCCTTGGAGCGCAGAAGCATCGCGGCGGACCAGGAAATCACCACGAACAGCCCGCTGATCCCCGCCATGATCGGGAACATCTTCCAGAACAGCTGGGTTCCGGGCTGCGGCGGCGTCCAGCGCAGCCAGGCCACCGGCGTGCCATCGACGCCGGGCAGGGCCGCGCGGATGTCGGTTTGCGGCGCGACCGTGGTCACCGCCAGCCCGGCGATGGCGAATTCCCGTTCCATGTCCTGCAGACGCTCCGGCTGCAGGATCTTGCCGATCGCGGCGATCGGGGCGCTGCCGGGAACGACCCCGGCCAGCAGATCGGGGTCTTCGGGCAGAAGATAGGAGCCGCTGAACATCACCGGCTGACCGTCGCGCAACTCGAAGAAATCATGGCTCTGGCGCCGCTTCGGGTCGAGACCGGGCGCGATCTTGCGCAGGGCCGCCCGTGTCGGCTCGGACAGCAAGCCCGATTGCGGCGCCAGCCCCGCCCCCGCGCGCCAGGACAGCGGCGCCGCAAAGGGGCCGTCGAAGATCTCGGCATATTGGAAGACCTCGCCGCGATGGGCGGAAATGCCGTAATTCGACGCGAGCCGGTCCAGTTCCCGATCGCGGGCATCCAGATAGAGATCGGTCCAGTTGTGATAGTCGCTGGCGAGCAGCGCCACCTGTTCTTGCATGTTGCGCAGGCGCCCGGCCACGCGGCGGGCGGATTCCTCGGCGGCGCTTTCGTCCATGGTGGTGCGCACCGAAAGCAGCGACAGCCACAGGATCGCCATCACCGCAAGCAGCACCGCGGTCACCAGGACCACGATCTGCCGCGGCAGGGTGTTGCCGCTCATCAGGCGGCGACTTCTTGCAGGCGCGGCAGGCCGTTTTCGAACCCGAGCACGCAGACCTGAGCGTAATCGCAGGTCAGTTCGCTTCCGGGCGCAAGGTCGCGGGCGGCGATCATCTCCTCGCCCCGGTCGATCAGGCTGGGCGTCGGGCTGTGGTTCATGAACATGTCTCCATCATTTCCGAGCCGAAAGATCCCGAGATGCGGGATATATTCGGCGTGGTGAAGGACAGTCTGCGCCAGATCTTCGGGGAATTTTGCCAGCATGGCCGCCGGGATGTCCACATCAAACATCGGGTCATGGCGCCAGACGGTTTCGCCGGCGCGGATCGGCACCCGGGTGAACACGCCAAGGCCGTGAATCTGGCTGCGGGAGACATAGTGCTTTACGAGAAACATGGAAAATCTCTTGTTTGGGGTCTTGGTTTGAACTCAGGCCTCTGTCTGCATCAGGACGACGGCGAGAATCGCCGCGCCCAGCCCGGCGATCTGGCGCATCGAGAGCGTTTCCCCGAAGACGACGACGCCCAGCCCGGTCAGCAGAAGGATGGTGGCGGTGCTGTAGAGAACGGCGATCTGCGCCAGGTTGTGGCTTTGCATCAGCCACATCCAGCCGACCGCGGTGGCGGCATAAAGCGCCGCCCCGCCCGCCAGCCAGACCGCCGCTTGCGGCCAGCCGCGCAGCGCGGCGCATTTGAGCGCGTAATCCCCGACGATGGTGAGGATGACAATTCCGGCCAGTATGAGATAGGATCGCATCGCGCAACACTCCTGATGTGGACAGCTTTCCAACCATGTCCCAAAATTAAGGTTAAGATGATTGTTGCGCCGGGCGGGCCAATCGGAAAAACGAATAAAATTTTGTGGTTTTCGCGCAGCGGTTGCGCGGGCGCCCGCAAGGGGGCACCGGCGGACGGCTGCGGGGCAGGGCGGCAGGACGGGCGGGCGGTCCGGGCGTGGTTGCGGGGGCCCGTTGAGTCAGCCAGTTGAGTCATGGGCCTTGCGCTTGCGCGGGTGAAAACCTACATTGGGATCGTTCCGCAAGGGACTATGGGTGTAGACGGGCCAACTAGGCTGGATCGGACGGGGGTGCGAATCCCCCCACCTCCACCAATCTTCCCGGGCTAACGGGACTGCGGGGGTGAATTAGGGTCGACGAACGGTTGAATGGGTACTTGCATCTCGGTTGGACGCAGCCGTTATCTGCTCAAATGTACAGTTGCCAACGACAACCGTGCTCCGGTGGCTCTGGCTGCGTAAGCAGCTCGGGTACCGAAACCTAAAGTCCTTACGCTTAGCCGCTTAAGGCGGGGCTCGCAGGTGCCTGGCAACAGAAACCTGCACCTTTCCCTCCCCCCTTTTCTTGCCCGACGAATCCCCTATGCTGGGGCCAAAGGAAAGGCGGACAGATGACCCGTTCGATCGACTACGGCACGCTCATGCACCGCGCCATGCGCGGCCTGATCCAGACTGTCCTGACCGAGGTGGCCGAACACGGCCTGCCCGGGGCGCATCATTTCTTCATCACCTTCGACACCCGCGCGCCCAAGGTCGAGATGGCGGACTGGCTCAAATCCCGTTACCCCGAGGAAATGACCATCGTCATCCAGCACTGGTTCGAAAACCTTGTCGTCACCGACGAGGGCTTCTCGATCACGCTGAACTTCGGCAACCAGCCCGAGCCGCTGGTGATCCCCTTTGACGCCGTGCATACCTTCGTCGACCCCTCGGTCGAATTCGGCCTGCGCTTCGAATCGCAAGACAGCGAGGAGGACGAAGACGAAGAGGACGACGAACCGGAAGAGGTGCCGGAAAAGCCCCGCACCGAAGCCGAAGTGGTCAGTCTCGACAAATTCCGCAAGTAAGAGCCGAGCCATGTTCAACTTCCTCAAGCCGAAAGTCACCACCACCCTCACCGCCCACCTGCCGACCTGCCTGCACAAGGACGACCGCGTCCTGCGCTATGACGGCCCGGTGCAGAAGATGCTTGCCGCCGAGGGGCTGGGCGCCGTCGTCAGCGGCACCACGACCCTCAACGCCGAGGGCCGGGGGACCGCCTCGCAGGTCGTCTTCACCGTGACCGGGCTGGATGCCAGGCTGTTGGACCGGCTGGTGGCGCATTTCGACAGCC
Organism: Rhodobacter capsulatus; assembly: GCF_052363185.1. Classification (GTDB taxonomy): domain Bacteria; phylum Pseudomonadota; class Alphaproteobacteria; order Rhodobacterales; family Rhodobacteraceae; genus Rhodobacter; species Rhodobacter capsulatus_E. Next base: position 838,205 of record NZ_CP198955.1, read on the forward strand.
TTGGCGCGCCGAAGGGCTCGTGGTTCACCGATGCCGAGGGCAAGGACCTGCGCCGTTTCGGCACCACCGAGGTCGTGGTGATGGAGCTTGACCCGGCCGTCCTGCCCGCGGGGCAGAGTGCCGCGCAGGTCGCCGCAACGCTGATGGGCCCGATCGAGGAACGCGTCAGCTCCGCCGGGCGGCTGCAGGGCACGGCCACCTATCCGGCCGCGGTGGAGCTTTATTTCCACTGCCGCTCGCCGCGCATCGTCGAGGCCGCTTTGGCCGAGCTTCTGGCGCATCATCCCCTGTGCCGCAATGCCCGCGTCTACCGGATGGCCGTCGACGCCTGAACCCGGTATACGGTTGCATGCCGATTGCAAAACATGTCCCGCCGTCCTATGACGCGCGGGACATTTCGCATCACGGAGGCCCACGATGACCGCGACCCGCACCGAGACCGACAGCTTCGGTCCGCTTGAGGTTCCCGCCGACAAATATTGGGGCGCGCAGACGCAGCGCTCGATCCTGAATTTCCCGATCGGCTGGGAACGTCAGCCGAAACCGATCATCCGCGCGCTGGGCGTGATCAAGAAGGCCGCCGCGCTGGTGAACAAGGCGCAGGGCGATCTGGACCCGGCTTTGGCCGATGCCATCGCCGCCGCCGCGACCGAGGTGATCGAGGGCAAGTTCGACGACAACTTCCCGCTGGTGGTCTGGCAGACCGGGTCCGGCACGCAGTCGAACATGAACGCGAACGAGGTGATCTCGAACCGCGCGATTGAAATGCTGGGCGGCGTGATGGGCTCGAAAAAGCCCGTGCACCCGAATGACCATGTGAACATGGGGCAAAGCTCGAACGACACGTTCCCGACCGCGATGCATGTGGCGATTGCCTGCCACGCGCGGGACGTGCTGATCCCCGGGCTGGAAAAACTCTCGAAGGCGCTTTGGGCGAAGTCGGAAGAATTCAAGGATATCATCAAGATCGGCCGCACCCATACGCAGGATGCGACGCCCTTGACGCTGGGTCAGGAATTCTCGGGCTATGCGACGCAGGTGGACCGCGGCATCGAGCGGGTGAAGCTGGCCCTGCCGCATATCTATGAGCTGGCGCAGGGCGGCACCGCCGTCGGCACCGGGCTGAACACCCGCGTGGGCTGGGATACCCGCATCGCCGCGCAGATCGCCGAGATCACCGGGCTGCCCTTCGTCACCGCGCCGAACAAGTTCGAGGCGCTGGCCGCCCATGACGCGATGGTGTTCTTCTCGGGCGCGCTGAAGACCGTGGCGGCGTCGCTTTTCAAGATCGCGAACGACATGCGTCTGCTGGGGTCCGGCCCGCGTTCGGGTCTGGGCGAGCTGATCCTGCCGGAAAACGAACCGGGCAGCTCGATCATGCCGGGCAAGGTGAACCCGACGCAGGCCGAGGCGCTGACGATGGTTTGCGCCCATGTCATGGGCAATGATGCCGCCATCGGCTTCGCGGGCTCGCAGGGGCATTTCGAGCTGAACGTCTACAACCCGATGATGAGCTACAACGTGCTGCAATCCATGCAGCTTCTGGGCGACTCGGCTTCGGCTTTCACCGACAACATGGTGGTGGGCACGCAGGCGAACACCGCGCGGATCGACAAGCTGATGAAGGAAAGCCTGATGCTGGTGACGGCGCTGGCCCCGACCATCGGGTATGACGCCGCGACCAAGGTGGCGAAGACCGCGCACAAGAATGGCACGACGCTGCGCGAAGAAGCGATTGCGCTGGGCTATGTCGATGGCGAGACCTTCGACCGCGTCGTGCGTCCGGAAGACATGATCAGCCCGAAAGGCTGAGGTCGAAAGGCGGGAACCGGGCGTTCCGGTTCCCGCCGCTCAACTGCGGTCCAGATTCATCGCGATCAGGTCGCGCACCTGCGCCGCATGGGTCACGGGCAGCATGTGCCCGCCCCCCGGAATGCAGGCCACCCCCACATCGGAAAGCCGCGCCGCAATCGCCTCGCAGACCGGGGGGACGATGGCCGGGCTTTGATCGCCATGCAGGATCATCACCGGCGCGTCGATCGCCTCGATCCCGTCGGGGCGCCAGATCTGCCCCGGATCGGTAAAGTTGGCCGAAGAAATATTGCCCACCATCGGCATCTGCGCGGCAAAGCGGGCGCGGTGATGCGCGGGCAGATCCTCCCACGGCACGCCCGCGCCCCAGGCGCCCATGAAGCCCTTGGCGGCATCTTCATGATCGCCCGCGGCGATCATCGCCTCGAAATGATCCTGATGGCCGCGCAGCGTGACCCAATCGGCGCTGCCCTCGACCGCCTTGAACAGCACCGGTTCGATCAGCGTCAGGGACCGGATCGCTTCCGGTGCCGCCACCGCCAGCCGTAGCGCCACCGAGGCGCCGAAACTATGGCCGACCAGATCGAGCGGCCGGTCGATGAAGCTCGCCGCGATCTGCGTCGCAAGGCGCTGAAAGGCGCCGTGTTCCGCCCCCTCGGCCGACCAGTCGGCGGATTGCCCATGCCCCGGCTGATCGAAACTCGTCGCGGTGACGGTTTCGCCGAGCGGTTCCAGCACCGGCCCCCAAAGGCTGGACGTGCCGAGCGTGCAGTGAATGGCCAGCATCGGCCGCGGCCCGGTGCCAAAGCTTTGCCAGAAGATCTCGTGGCCCTGCCGGATGTCCCTCGCCATCAAAGCGTGCCCAGATGCGCGTCAAGGAACTCGAGCCGATCCTGCCCCCAGAAGCGCTGGTCGGTCTCGCGCACGATATAAAACGGCGCGCCGAAAACGCCACGATCAACCGCCTCTTCAAGGTTCTTCTCATAGGCCATCGCCCCGGTGAAAAGCCCGGTGGTGACAAGGTTCGGATCGAACCCGGTCGCGGAGAGCGTCTCGCGCAGCACGTCATCTTCGCCGATGTTGCGATCCTCGACCCAAAGGGCGCGCAGGATCGCCCGCACCAGCGCGCCGACATCGCCGCCGCCTGCCGCCTGCGCCGCGATCACGGCATAGGACCCCGGCGCCGCATTCGGCGGATAGATCGTGGGCTTCAGCTTCATCTCCATCCCCAGATGCTGCGCCCAACGCGCCAGTTCCTGATTGCGATAGGCCATCCGCGAGGGATGCCGCGCCGCGGGCCGCACGCCGCCGGTGCGGTCGAACAGCGCCAGCACGTCCAGCGGCTTGTAACTGATGGTGGCGCCATGTTTCGCAGCAATCCGCTCCAGCCGGTCGCCGGCCAGATAGGTCCAGGGGCTGAACACCGAGAAAAAGTAATCAATCTGCGCCATGTTATCGCTCCCCCGGCTTGCAAGGTTTGCGGGCAGGCTAGCCCGGTGCTAAGGCAGGCGCAATCCGGCGAATCCGCTGCTGCCGCAGCGGCAAGAAAGGAACTGCCATGGCTGCGATGACTGAACCGAAGCTGATTTCCGGCAATGCGAACCGGCCTCTGGCGCAGGCGATCGCGCGGCGGATGTCGATGCATCGCGGCATGTCGGTGGGGCTGGTCGATGCCCGCGTCGAGCGCTTCAACGATCAGGAAATCTTCGTCGAAGTCTATGAAAACGTCCGCGGCGAGGACATGTATATCATCCAGCCGACCTCGAACCCGGCGAACGACAACCTGATGGAACTGCTGATCATGACCGATGCGCTCAAACGCTCGTCGGCCGATCGCATCACCGCCGTGATCCCCTATTTCGGCTATGCGCGCCAGGATCGCCGCGCCAAGGCCCGCACACCGATTTCGGCGAAACTGGTGGCGAACCTGCTGACCGAGGCCGGGGTGGACCGGGTGCTGACGCTCGATCTGCACGCGACGCAGATTCAGGGCTTCTTCGACATTCCGGTGGACAACCTTTACGCCGCGCCGGTCTTTGCCCTTGATATCTTGCACAATTTCAAAGGCGCGCGGGAAGATCTGATGGTGATTTCGCCCGACGTGGGCGGGGTGGCGCGGGCGCGCGAGCTGGCCAAACGGATCGGGGCACCGCTTGCCATCGTCGACAAGCGCCGCGAAAAGGCGGGCGAGGTCGCGGGGATGACGGTGATCGGCGAGGTCACCGGCAAGAAATGCATCATCGTCGATGACATCTGCGACACGGCGGGGACTTTGTGCAAGGCGGCCGAGACGCTGATCGCCGCCGGCGCGACCGAGGTGCACAGCTACATCACCCACGGCGTCCTTTCGGGTCCGGCGGTGGAGCGGGTGGAAAATTCGGTGATGAAATCGCTGGTCATCACCGATTCGATCGAGGCCACCGAAGAGGTGAAGAACGCCCGCAACATCCGCATCGTGCCGACCGCGCCGATGTTCGCGCAGGCGATCCTGAACACCTGGTCGGGCACTTCGGTGTCGTCGCTCTTTGAGACCGACACGCTGGTGCCGATCTACGAGGGGCTTTATTCGACGCTGTAACCGCTGGACAGGCGGCGCGATTTCGACAAGGCTCGGGTCATGCTGATCCGGGCCTTTTTGCTGTTTCTTCTGGGGGCCGCGCCGGTGGCGGCCGCCGATTGCGTGGTGTTGCTGCACGGGCTCGCGCGCAGCCCGAACTCGCTTTTCGTGCTGGACCAGGTGTTGCAGGCGCGTGGGCGCCGGGTGGTGAACCTGGACTATCCCTCGACGACAGAGCCGGTCGAGCGGCTGGCAGGCCGGATCGACGCCGCCATAACGGCCTGCGGGCCGGGGCGGGTCGATGTGGTGACGCATTCGATGGGGGGGATCTTGCTGCAGATCTGGGCCGGGCGGAGCCGGAACGCCGCGCGCATCCACCGGGCGGTGATGCTGGCGCCGCCGAATGGCGGGTCGGAAATCGTCGACGCCTTTCGCGATCAGGCCTGGTTTGGCTGGATGAACGGCCCGGCGGGGCTTGCCCTTGGCACCGGCGCCGCCGATGCGCCCGCGCGCCTGCCGGTGCCACAGTTCGAATTCGCGGTGATCGCGGGATCGGACAGTCTCAATCCGATCACCTCCTGGCTGATTCCGGGGCCCGATGACGGCAAGGTCTCGGTGGCCAGCGCGAAACAGGCGGGGATGGCGGATTTTCTGGTGCTCCCGGTGACCCACACCTGGATGATGGATGACCCCCGCGTCATCGTCGAGGTGCTTGCCTTTCTCGACACCGGCAGGTTCGCGCCGGTGCCGGGCTGGGCCGAGGCCTTGCGCCAGCTTGCCGGGCAGGGTGGCGGTGCAGGGCAGGGGCGGTGAGGCTCAGACGTCCAGTTCTTCCACAAACCGCGCGTTGGCGGTGATATACTGGAACCGCAACTCGGGCTTTTTCCCCATCAGCCGCTCCACCAGATCATCCGTCTCGCCCGAGAATTCGTCGTCGATGGTGACGCGGATCAGCTTGCGCGTCGCCGGGTTCATCGTCGTGTCCTTCAGATCCTTGGCGTCCATCTCGCCCAGACCCTTGAAGCGCTGCACGTCGATCTTGCCGCGCCCGCCCAGACCCTTGGCCAGCCAAAGCTCTTTCTCGGCATCGTCGGCCACATAGATCCGCTTCGCCCCCTGCGTCAGGCGATAAAGCGGCGGGCAGGCCAGATAAAGATGGCCCTTGTCGATCAGCCCCCGCATCTGGGTGAAGAAGAAGGTCATCAGCAGCGAGGCAATATGCGCGCCGTCGACATCGGCATCGGTCATGATGATGATCTTGTCATAGCGCAGATCATCGACGCGGAACTTGCTGCCCAGCCCCACCCCCAAGGCCTGCGCCAGATCGTTGATCTCCTGGTTCTGGCCGAGCTTGGAACTCGCCGCGCCCAGCACGTTCAGGATCTTCCCCCGCAGCGGCAGCAGCGCCTGCATCGTCCGATCCCGCGCCATCTTGGCCGAGCCGCCCGCCGAGTCGCCTTCGACGATGAACAGTTCCGTCCCCTCGCGGTTCGTGGCCGAACAATCGACCAGCTTCCCGGGCAGCCGCAGCTTCTTCGTCGCCGACTTGCGCGAGGTTTCCTTTTCCGCCTTGCGCCGCAGCCGTTCCTCGGCCCGCAGGACAAGGAAATCGAGGATCGCCCCCGCGGCCTTGGTGTCGGTGGTCAGCCAGGTGTCGAAATAGTCGCGCACCGCATTTTCCACCCAGCGCGCGGCTTCCTCCGTGCTCAGCCGGTCCTTGGTCTGGCCGACGAAGGACGGCTCGCGGATGAAGATCGAGATCAGCGCGCAGCCGCCCGTGAGCATGTCTTCACGGGTGATCTGCGCCGCCTTCTTGTTGTTGATCCGCTCGCCATAGGCGCGGATGCCCTTGAGGATCGCCGCCCAGAACCCGGCTTCGTGCGTGCCGCCCTCGGGGGTGGGCACGGTGTTGCAATAGCTGTGGATGAAGCCATCGCGCACCGGGGTCCAGTTGATCGCCCATTCGACCGAACCGGGGATGTTGTATTTTTCCTCGAAACTCACCCGCCCCGCAAAGGGCTTGTCGGAATAGGTCGAGGCCCCGGTCAAGGCTTCGGCCAGATAATCGGCCAGCCCATTCGGGAAATGAAAGGTCGCTTCCGTCGGCGTGTCGCCATCCGCAATCGCCGTCTTCCAGCGGATTTCCACGCCCGAAAACAGATAGGCCTTCGAGCGCGTCATCTTGAAGAGCCGCGCCGGTTTCAGCGTGAGCGCGCCGAAAATCTCCGGGTCGGGGTGAAAGGTCACGGTGGTCCCGCGCCGATTGGGCGCCGCGCCCAGCTTCGCCACCGGCCCCTGCGGCACCCCGCGCGAAAAGCGCTGCTCGTAAAGCTCCTTGTTGCGGGCGACCTGCACCACCATCAGATCGGACAGCGCATTCACCACCGAAGAGCCGACCCCGTTCAACCCGCCCGAGGTCGAATAGGCCTTGTTCGAGAATTTCCCCCCGGCATGCAGCGTGCACAGGATCACCTCCAGCGCCGATTTGCCGGGGAATTTCGGATGCGGATCAACGGGAATGCCGCGGCCATTGTCGCGCACGGTGACCGAGCCATCGGCGTTCACCTCGACCTCGATCCGGTTGGCGTGCCCCGCCACGGCTTCGTCCATGGCATTGTCGAGGATCTCGGCCACCATGTGATGCAGCGCGCGCTCATCGGTGCCGCCGATATACATGCCGGGCCGCTTGCGCACCGGTTCCAGCCCTTCGAGCACCTCGATCGAGGAGGCGTCATAGGTCTCGGTCGGGGTCGAGGACAAAAGATCGCCGGACATGGTGCTCGCTTTCATTGGTGTTCTTGAGATGCAGAGATACCGCAGCTTGGGCCCCCGGGGCAAGAAGGGGGCGCTGCCCCCGTCCCTTCGGGACTCCCCCGGGATATTTGAGGCAAGATAAAGGGGCATGATTTTATCTTGCCCGAAATATCCCGGGGGGTGAATGGCGCAGCCAGAGGGGGGCAGCGCCCCCCCCCTTCGCGGGCGGGGCGCAGGCGCGCCGCAACAGGTCGTGCCCCTTTGTCATTCTGTCGCACCCATGTCATAAGCAGGCCGCATCGATGTCCGAACCGTTCCGAAAGGCCGCCCCATGACCCGCATTCTCCAGTCGCTCGCCGAAATCTCCGCCCGTTACGACGTGCTTTTGTGCGATCTCTGGGGCTGCGTGCACAATGGCGTCGCGCCCTTCCCGGCGGCCATCGCGGCGCTGGAAGGGTTCCGCGGGCAGGGCGGCCGGGTGATCCTGATCACCAATGCGCCGCGCCCGGCCCGTTTCGTCGCGGAAGGGCTCGACCGGATGGGGGTCCCGCGCGAGGCCTGGGATGCCATCGTCACCTCGGGCGATGCGGCGCAGGATGCGATGTTCGCGGGCGCGGTCGGGCGCAAGATCTGGCATCTTGGGCCGCGAAAGGACGACGGTTTCTTCACCGAGATCCCGAAGGACTGGGCGGGCCGCGCCGATGTCGAGCGCGTCCCCTTCGATCAGGCCGAGGGCATCGTCTGCACCGGCCCCTTTGACGAATTGAACGAAGTGCCCGAAGATTACCGCCCCCGCTTCCTGGAAGCCAAGACCCGCGGCCTGCCGATGCTTTGCGCCAATCCCGATGTGGTGGTGGACATGGGCGAAACCCGGATCTACTGCGCCGGGGCGCTGGCCGCGCTTTACGAGGAAATGGGCGGGCGCACGCTCTATTTCGGCAAGCCGCATCCGCCGATCTATGACATGGCCCGGCGCCGCATGGCCGAGTTCGGTCTGGCCGATGACAGCCGCGTGCTGGCGATTGGCGATGGCATCAACACCGATGTGGCGGGCGCGATGGGCGAAAATCTGGACGTGCTCTTCGTTTCGGGCGGGCTTGCCGCCGAGCAGTTCGGCCCGAATGTCGAGGCGCCGAACCCCGACCTGCTCAAGGGCTGGCTTGACGCCCGCCAGCAGGACCCGCGCTACACGATCGGCCGGCTGCGCTGAAATGCGCCCGCAACTATCTTGCGTTCGACCTTCGTCCTGGGTTCATAAGTTTCGCTGCGCTTGCATGGTGGTGGCCGCCGTGCTAAGCGGCGGCGCAACATGACCCCAAGCCGGAGCGCCCCCATGACCGACCAAATCCAACGCGGCACGATCTGCATCGACGAGCTGGAGGTCGGCATGATGCGCAGCCTGACCAAGGAAATCACCGACCGCGACATCGAACTGTTTGCCGAGGTCTCGACCGACCGCAACCCGGTCCACCTTGATCAGGCCTTCGCCGAGGGCACGATGTTCAAGGGCCGGATCGCGCATGGGATGCTCTCGGCCGGGCTGATCTCGGCGGTGATCGGCGAGCAGCTGCCGGGCCATGGCACGATCTATCTGGGTCAGTCGCTGAAATTCCGCGCCCCGGTGCGGCCGGGCGATATGGTCACGGCCGAGGTCACGGTGGCAGCGATCGACCCGGTGAAGCGTCGCGTGACCCTTGAAACCCGCTGCCGCGTGGGCGATACGGTGGTGATCGAGGGCGAGGCGCAGGTTCTGGCGCCCGCCTGCAAGAGCTGACACGACCGGCGGCCTCGCCGGAGGCGGGGACAAGACCGGCGATGCAGACCTATACCCACTGGACGGGGCTTTCGCCCGAGGCGCGCGGCGCCTCGGTGGCGATGGGCAATTTCGACGGGGTGCATCTGGGGCATCAATCGGTGATCGACCTTGCCCGCGGCCGCGAGCCCTTGGGCATCATCACCTTTGAACCCCATCCGCGCGAGGTCTTTGCCCCCGACGCCGCGCCCTTCCGGCTGATGAACGCGGAAGCCCGCGAACACCGGCTGGCGAAGCTTGGGGTGACGCGGCTTTACGAGCTGCCCTTTGGCCCCGAGCTGGCGGGGATGGACCCGGAAACCTTCGCCCGCGACGTTCTGGCCCGGGGGCTGGGGGTCGCCCATGTCACGGTGGGCGGCGATTTCCGCTTTGGCAAGGGCCGCGCCGCGGGCACGGCGGAGCTGATCGCGCTGGGCCGCGACCTTGGCTTTGACGTCACGGTGGCGCCGCTTCTGCACATCGACGGGATCGAGGTTTCCTCGACCAATATCCGCAAGGCGCTGGCCGAGGGGCGGGTGCGCGACGCGGCCAAGATGCTGGGCCACCTGCACCGGATCGAGGGCGCGGTGATGCACGGCGACAAGCGTGGCCGCGACCTTGGCTTTCCGACCGCGAACATGTCGGTGGCGCGGCTGCATCTGCCCCGGCTTGGCGTCTATGCGGTCAAGGTCGATGTGCTGACCGGGCCGCAGGCGGGGGCTTACCTGGGCGCGGCGAGCCTTGGCGTGCGGCCGATGTTTGGCGAAAACGCCCCCAATCTGGAAACCTTCCTCTTTGATTTCGACGGCGATCTTTACGGCCAGCATCTGTCGGTCGCGCTCGTCGATTATCTGCGGCCCGAGATGAAATTCGACGGCCTGCCCGCGCTGATGACACAGATGACGCAAGATTGCGAAACCGCGCGCCAGATCCTGCGCTCTGCCTGAAGTGACTTTTCAAATGTCCAAATCCGAGTCACCTTTCGCGCGATGAGTAGTAATCTGCGCCCCCTGTTCTGGACCCTGCCGCTGGCCAAGCTGACCCCCGCCGAATGGGAGGCGCTTTGCGATGGCTGCGGCAAATGCTGTCTGAACAAGCTCGAATACGAAGACACCGGCGAGCTGGAATTCACCCGCGTCGCCTGTCGTCTGCTCGATGGCGAAAGCTGCCGCTGCCGCAATTATGAAATCCGGCATCAATTCGTGCCCGAATGCGTGCGGCTGACGCCGAAATCGCTGAAGAAAAGCGCCTATTGGATGCCCACGACCTGCGCCTATCGCCTGCGTTATGAGGGCAGGCCGCTGGAGCCCTGGCATTATCTGATTTCGGGCGATCCCGAGACGGTGCATGAAGCGGGCCAATCGGTGCGCGGCTGGACCGTCTCCGAGGCCGAGGTGCCCGAGGAAGACTGGCAGGACTACATCATCGAGGATCTCTGAATGCAGTTTGCGTCGGACAATACCGCGGGCGTCGCGCCCGAGATCATGGCGGCTCTGGCGGAGGCGAATGCGGGTCCTGTGGCCTCTTACGGCGCCGATCCGCTGACGGGCGCCGTGGTCGAGCATCTGCGCGAGATCTTCGAGGCGCCGCAGGCCGCGGTCTATCTGGTGGCGACGGGAACGGCGGCGAATGCGCTTTCTTGCGCGATCCTGACCCAGCCTTGGGGGGCGATCTTTTGCCACCGCAATGCCCATATCGAGGAAGACGAATGCGGCGCCCCCGAATTCTACACCGGCGGCGCGAAGCTGGTTCTGGTCGAGGGCGCGCATGCGAAGATGGACCCTGTCGGTCTGCGCGCGGCCATCTCCCATACCGCGCGGGCGGGGGTGCATAACGTGCAGCGCGGCATGGTCTCGCTGACCAACGCGACCGAGGCCGGGACGATCTACACCCCCGCCGAGGTGGCCGCGCTGAGTGCGGTGGCGCGGGATTACAAGCTGCCCGTGCACATGGACGGGGCGCGGTTTGCCAATGCGCTGGTCAGCCTGGGCTGCACCCCCGCCGAGATCACCTGGAAGGCCGGGGTCGATGTGCTGAGCTTTGGCGGCACCAAGAACGGCTGCATGGGGGTCGAGGCGGTGGTGATCTTCGATCCCGCCCGCGCCTGGGAATTCGAGCTGCGCCGCAAGCGCGGCGGGCATCTGTTTTCGAAACACCGCTTTCTGGCGGCACAGATGGCGGCTTACCTTGAGGGCGATCTGTGGCTGCGCCTTGCGCGGCAGGCGAATGCGATGGCCACGCGGCTCTCGGCCGGGATTGCGGCGATGCCGGGTGCCTCGCTGACCCATCCGACGCAGGCGAACGAGGTCTTCGCCGCCTTCCCCCGCGCGAGCCATCGTGCGCTGCAGGCTGCGGGGGCGTCCTATTACCTCTGGCCCTTTGATCAGTCGCTTGACGGCCCGGATGCCGAGCCGCTGGCCGCGCGGATGGTGACGAGCTGGGCCACGACCGAGGCCGAAATCGACGCGTTTCTGGCGCATCTCGGCTGAGCCCGGGGGGATTGGAGATTGGTCGCTCTCCGTTTTATTCGGACGCTTGACCGTTCCGCCTGTCCCGCCTAGAGCTTTGCCCATGCTACGGGCCTGTAGCTCAATGGTTAGAGCCGGGCGCTCATAACGTCTTGGTTGGGGGTTCGAGTCCCTCCGGGCCTACCAAACCCCATCTATTTATCCTTTCTTTTCATTGCCTTGGTTGATTTATTGGCGAACCTTTGGGGAAGGTTCACCACGGTTTGTTCCCGATTTGGCCGGGAAAGCAGCTTGGCATGGGCGGAATCGGCCAGCCCTTCGCGCATCGCTGTTTCGGTGTAACGCTGCACTTCGGCCAAGGTTTTGTGACCTGTGACAGCCATGATTTCATGCGCGGTCGCGCCAGCCTCTGCCAATCGACGGGCACAAGCCTTGCGCAAGCCATGCGCGGAACACTCGGACAAGCCCGCCTTGTCGCACCATTCCCGCATGAGGTTGCCAAGGCCATCGGGCGAACGACTCTTGCCGTAAGCGGTGGCAAGGAAGGGCCTATCGGGCGGACAGTTGGCCAGCACGTCCGCCAGATCGGGATGAACCGGGATGCTGACAAGAACGCCATTGGTCTTGGCCGTTTTCTGACGGCGATACTCAAGCCGCCCGCCCTTCATGTTCATCGGCCCCAGCTTGACCGCATCCACCCGCGCTGCGCCCGTGTAAAGCATCAGGGTCACGGCGCGATGCGCCACGGTGCCGGGTTCATGCACTTCAAAGAACCGGGCAATCTCGCCTTCATCCCAAGCGTGGAAACCTTCACCCGTGATCTTGTAAGCCTTGGTCAGCCGCGCCGGGTTCGCCTTGATCCAGTCCAAGGCAATGGCGTGGTCCAGCAACTGCCCCAGCCGCTTGCGCAGGTTGTTCGCAGCGGAAGGCGTGTCGGACTTCTCGGCAAGGAACCCCATGACGTGACGCCGCTCAAGGCGGTTCACGGGCTTGTCGCCGTGCTTCTGCCGAAAGGGTTCGACAATGCCGCGATAAGTCTTCTTCGTCAGTTCTGCCAAGCCGCTCCACTCGGGCGACTGATACCACGATGCCACCAGATCGTTGACCGAACCGGGGATGGTGGTTGCAGCGCCTGCCCCGGCCTTCTTGCCCGTCCGATGCTCAAGCAAGGCCGATTCATACCGCTGGACAAATTCGGTCGATCCGTGGTCGGTGCCCAATTCACGCGAAAACCCGCCCTTCCGATACCGCCAGCGGCGTTGCCCGTGGCGGTCGGTGTAGGGCGATGCTCCGGGAAACTGGCGCTTCTGTTTCATCATTCATCCCAAGGGTTCGGGGCGGACTTGGTGGCGAAATCAGTCATCGGTGAAACCGTCAGGCGCTCTGGTTCAATGACGATCTGAGGCGTGGGCAAGCCCGCGTCTTTGAAGGCTTTCAGCACCTTCGTCAGATCGGATTGAACGAATGAGGCGCGACGGTTTGCCAAAGTCAGGCCCCCCGATCAGCGGCGAGTGCGACGGGAAGAAGCGCGCGAGCGGGCAGACGCGACACGATGGACAGACTACCCCGGTGCAAAGGCTTTGGCGCGGCATATTCGAGTGCATCGCAGAAGATCAGAAGGCCGGGGCGTTGCGGGTCTTCAATCTCAAGGTAGATCGCGCCGTCGCCGCGCAGATGGTCGATCTCAATCGACGTGTTGAACATGCACTGCTCAAGAAACTCGGGGGCGCGGCGGGCCATGCCGTAAAGCGCGGCGAGTGCCTCAAGGAAGCTGTGTTGCCCTACAAGCAGGGGCGCAAGACCGGGAGCAAGGTCCACGATTTTCGTGCGGACCGCTTCGACCTTGGCGAACGATTCCGACGTCAGTTCGCTTTCGGCAAGGTGATGAACGTCGATATGTGCCCGCCGCGACGGCGAACGCATCATGCTCGCCACGGTCAGGTTCGCAAGGTGGATGTCTTCAAAGGCTTGGGGCCTTCCCTTGACAAACTTCGGCAACAACCGATGCTCGCCCAAGCGCCGCCCCTGTTCGGTCGGTTCCGTCACCGGAAGACCAAGCGCAGCCGCAAGGGCAGAACAGGTTTCGGTCTTGAGACTCACGGCAACTCACTTTCTTGGGCGTTTGTCCCTCAATAGATAGCAGGTTCGCATGTTTGCACAAGCGGGCATTTGCCCATCAATGCTTGCTTAAGTGCAGATAATGCTTGCTTATCATGCACCTAGGCTTCGCTCCGCTAGCGGGCGGGGTCGGTTCCCCGCCCGCCAGCCGTTCTTTGCCGCTCACATGCCCTTCGACGTGGCGAAGGTGATGCTGCCGGGCCGGGGGGCGCTGGCGGTGCGGATGCGGGTTTCCAGATCGGCAATGGCTTTGGCCATTTCCGCATCGTTGGCATACTCCACCCGCTTGCCGTCAAACTGCGTCACCCGGACGCCGGAAGCGCGCGCCCTGATCAGGGCGTCGCGCATGGTTTCCAGTTCGGTGGTTGTCAGTGCCATCAGCCGTTCCGATACCAACCGCGATGGTCAATCCACGCCGCGCCGAAGTCCAAGCGCACCTTGATCATGATCGCGTCCACGTCGAACGACGCTTGGGTTTCGATCTGCGGGCCGGGTGCGCCTTCAAGATAGGCGTATTCCAGACCGTCGATGTTCGCCGGGTCAGCCGCCAGATACCATTGCGTCGCATTGGTCAGGCGCGGTTCCACCAGAAGCGACAGCTTGGCGAACGGGTTCACATCGGTGACGGCGGTCGCGTTCAGCGTGGTCAGCAACTGTTCCCCGATGGTTTCGTATTCGGGCGGAACGATCAGATACTTCGGCGCGGCATTGATCGGCATCCCGTTCGGCGAAGTCTGTTTCCGCATCCGAACCCGCCCGGCGTTCAAGCTGGTGATACTCGGCGCGGAAGCCGCGTCAAGGTTGCCGTGGCCCGCGACGAACACCGCCAGACCGTCGGCCAGAACCGGGTTGCTGGTCAGGGCGGTGACAAGCTGCGCGTTCTCGAATTCGCGCGAAGCGATGCCCATGCGGCGGGAAAAGTCCGCCAGCGCGCCCAGATCGTCGTTGATCCACATTTGCCGGGTGTAGGGGATGATGCTGCCGAAGGTCGCCAGCGTGTTGGTGTTGGCCGACTCGGCAACAGAACCCATCGGGTATTCGCCGCCTTCCAGCACCTTCTTCAGCGCCGGGGCATCGCCCAGCATATACTTGGTTTGCACCTTGAAGTTCGGATACTGCGTTTGCCGCGCGGCGGGGCGCAGGCCGGACGGCGCGGCCTCATAGGCGGTGCGAAGGCTGCGCCCGGCACTGTCGCCAAGGATGCCCGCCAGATCGCCCGTGACCATGCTGCCCGCGCGGGTGAACACCTGACTGTCGGACAGCCCCTGCGTGGAAATGCCGTGACGGCGCGCCACTTCCCGCACAACGTCGGGCATCCGCAAACCGCCATACTGGCGCGCCGGGGCGCTCAGTTCATGTTCGGGGTGCATCCGGGCGAAGATCGCTTCCCCGACACGCGACGCGAAAACGGCGGGGTCGTTGTGGTCGAACGTGATCTGCGCCGTGGTGCGGGTGCGGGTCTGCGCCTGACGCTGCGCCATCGCAGCGAAGGCCAGTTCCCGCGCGGCTTCCGGCGTCGCCTCGGCGTCGATCTGCGCGTCGGTCCAAGCCCGGTCCAGCCCCGCCAGTTCGGCGATGCTGCGAATCTCGGTGTTCATTTCAGCGCGGGTTTGCACCTGCACTTCAACTTCGGTGGTCGGCATGGTGACTTCTCCATTTCTGAAATGTGCGCCGGGATCGGCGGGAACGGGAACGATGGACACTTCAATCGGCGTCCATCTGGTCGCGGTGCGAACCCGCTTGGTGCCGTCTTTGGCTTCGCGGGTCTGTTCGATGGTGTAGCCAATCGACAGCCCGCGCAGGGTGCCGTTGGCAACGTCGGTCATCACGGCTAGCGCCGGGGTGGATTCGCGGAACCGGATCACCACAAGCAAGCCTTCGGGCGTCATCCGCGCCGCCTCGATCACGCCCAACTGATCGCGGGTCGTGTCGCGGCGGTGCCCGTCCAGAACCGGGGCACCGACAAGCCGCGCAAGATCGACGCCGCGCAGGTCCAGAACCTCGGTGTAACCGGGACGCGCAACGGGTGCCCCGGTCGAAACGATTGCTTCAATCGTCCGGGCCTCTGCGCTGAAGGTGGCGGGACGCATGTTCGCCGCCCGAAGGTGAATGGTCATGGTTTCGGTTCCCGGTTGTCAGCGGATCGTGCCGTCAAGCAGCACTTGCCCGACCGTGTCCGCCGCAAGGGCAGCGGCGAAGGCGGCACCGATCATCTTGTTCGTGCCAACCGTGGTGGTCACGGCGCGGGTGGTGTTGTCCCAATACAGGGTCTGACCAAGGGTCCACGCCTGCGCGGCGGTCTTGGTCAGGGTGAAAACGCCCTGGCGAACAAGCACCACGTCGGCACTGATCGCAGCGGCACCTTGGGCGACACCGATGATCGAACCGACTTGCGCCACCTGCCCCGAAGTCAGGGCATAGGGCGCGGGCAGCGTGACGTTGTTGCCCGAATAGAGGGAATTTCGCATTTCAGACTCCTGTGGGTTTGGTTGCGCGGGCGAACGTGTCCGCCGCGATTTCTTCGTCCAGTTCTTCGATATCGCGGCCACGGCCTGCGACCACTTCAGCGCGGGATTTCAAGCCCGCCTCAATGGCGCGGATATCGGAGTTCGCTTCCTTCAGCGGGTCCACCCATTGCCAGCCGGGGGCAACGAATTTGACGGCGCGATAATCGGCCAATTCGGATTCACTTGCGCCGATTTCACCCGCCAATGCTTTGGCGTCGATCCAGCGCCGCCAAAGCGGGCGCAGCAACTGCGCTTCGATCAGGGTGCGTTGCAGCATTTCGGCGCGACGGCGGAATTCCAGCAATCCGACACGGGCGCTTGAATAGTTGGTGCCCGACAGATCGCCCGTCACCTGTTCATAGGTCAGCCCGACACCGACGGCGATTTCGCGTTGCTGGCCCTTCACGAACTCGACGGCCTGCGACAGCCCTTGACCGGGCTGCGAGAATTCCACCTCTGCACCGAAGGGCAGAACCCGCATAGCGCCCGGTTCAAGGGACACGTTCAAACTGCCGTCGGTCGACTCGAACCCTGCCGTGCCGCCCTCGGCATCGCGGACAAAGCCCGTCATCAGGCTTTGCACCTTCAGCGTCATCAGCATGGCGTCGGACGCGGCGTCGAAGTCCGCCAGCTTCAGCAGGATCGGCGCAAGCCAAGAAATGCCGCGCACCTGACCGGGGAAAAGCTGGTCAAAGACGTGCAGCACTTCGCGCGCCGGAACCCGCACCGCTTGCCCGACCATCCCGAACGGGGTTCCGGGGGCATCGGGCAAAATGTGATAGGCGACGATCCGGTCGTTTGCGTCAAACTCCACCCCGGCAACGATCCGCGCGCCGTTGCCCAGATCGCGGGTCAACGACGGGTCGATCTGGTCGGCAGGCAGCGGAAAGGAACAAAACGCTGCCTGCCTTGATCCGTCGGCGTCGCCGCCACCAACGGATGTTCTGATGAAAGACTCGCCGTCGCGCACCAAGGCGCGCACCGCGACGGGCAGCAATGCCAGCATCTGCCCTTCAAACTCACTGTTCAGCGCCCGCCGTGTCGCCGGGTCCGGGTGCTGCGAAAGCGCCTGCCAGCCTTTGCCAGCCAGCGCCGCAAGCCACGTTTCCACGATCCGCGCCGCCGTCGGGTTGTTCATGGACAGCGCCGCCGCACGGGCCTTGGCTGGCGCGCGGGCCGCAAGGATCGACGCTTGCGGGGCGTTCATCATGGGCGAACCCTGCCAACGCCGCCCGCCACCGCCAGCTTCGATCTGGCGCTTTTGCGTCGGCCCGGTCATCCGGTCCAGAAGGCGGGCAAGAAAACTCATTCCGCGCCGCCATCCGCCCGGCGCAGGGTCACGACATGGGTTTGCAGGGGCAGCGTAACACGGCTGTAAACCAACGCCGCCAGCGCGTTGAGGTCGATCAGAACGCCATGGAAAGAACCGTCCTGCCCCACAAGGTCCGCCAGATCGGCAAGGGTTTCACGTTCCCAGCCTTCATTCGTGCCGGGTGCGTCGTCGCTTTGCGGCAAGGGTAGGAAGATGTAGCGGGTCTTGAACACGCGCGCATAGCTTTGAAGGCGTTCGCGCTCATAGGCTTCAGCTTCGGGCGTTTCCGCGTCGATATCGACGGCCCCATCCATCGCCAGCAGTTTCGCCGTGGCGACAACCGACGCCTTCAGCGAGAACGCCGCCGTCGCCTTGGTGCTGATTTTGCTGTCCGAGAACGCCGCCATGATCGTCATTCGCATCACGTCGGCAATCTTGAACCGCGCATGACTCGCGCCTTCACGTTCGGGCAGAAGCCCGCGCTGGCGATAGTGGCGTTGCAGGATCGGATTCAGTCCCGACACGCGCGCAGCCTGTCCAGCACTGAATTCCGCTTCGTCGGTGTAGTCGGTTTGGAAGTCCGGCACGGTGCGCCCCTCTCTTGACCATTTCGTCAGTGTTGTGACGAATCATGGATGCAAGTCAAGAGTCAGGGCGGACTTTTCGTCAGATCAATGACGATTTGCCTCGTGCGCTAGCGGTAGATCGGTTCACCGGGTCCAGACGAACCGGGAAACTGCCAACCCATATGTGTCACCGTATTGACCACGGCGCAGGCCAGTTCCGCAGCATGTCTTTGGGTTTGCTTCAGAAACTGGATATCGACCGCTGTGTCGAACATCATTTTTTGGGTGTTAACAAAAAAGGGAACCGCCGCGCCCTGACCATTTGGCAACCGCCATGAGCCGTGGCAAAGGACATTCCGAATTTCCGAAGCCTTTTTCAAATCCGATACCAGATCATCAAGGTTTTCGATGGTTGCGCCGGGGTGTTCTCTCACGGCCTTCGCAAAATTGTTGATCAGGTTGCCCAGCGCATCGGTCAGCGCATGTTCCAGTTTTGGTAGCCAAGCCGCATATGCCGCTTCAACTTCGGATTCCTCATATGGTTTTGTGCCGGTGAAGGAAAAAATCGCCTTTCCGAGAACCTCTTCCAAGAAACCGAACGTGGCGACGGTGCGTCCAAGGTGTTCCCAAAATGCCGGGTCATGCTTTAGGGTCGGATAGCCCATAGGCAACCGATCAATGTCGATAACATGCCGCTTCCGATCAGGTTTTTCGTTCAAGGCAAGACCCCTCTTTTCAAATCACGCGGGCATCATCGCAGGTCCGTTCTTGTGGTCAACGCTGCATCCAGCTTGACGCCAGCACCGGGGCGCGCTTTGGCGCGGGCGCGGCTTCGGTCGAAAGGTCGGCGCGGCGCTGGTCATAGTCCAGATTGAGCAACGCCCGCGCGGCAAAGGCATAGACCACACAGTCAAGCGCCTCTGCCCGCCGCCCCGGTATCCGAACGAAGCTGCGCGTCGGCTGGCCACGGGTGTAGCGCACCACAGACCGTTCGGACGCAAGCTGTTCAAACCAGACCGGGGGCAGATCGGCCGAAAACCGGAAGCTGCCCGCCTGCGCCAGCCGCCCAAACAACTGCCCCTTCACCGTATCCACGCCGATGATCCACAGACGCGCACCCGTCTTAGTGGTCGATCCTGCCCTTTCGATCATCGGGCGGTTGCCGGGTGCGCCCTTGATCGCCAGAACCTTGCGCCGTGTCCGGGGCGTGGCAAAGGCGGTGACGTGGTGCATGGACACCCCGTCGCCCGCGTCTATCGCGCAGGCGTCCACCCCGATCTTACCGCCAAGCGCATGGGGAAAGCGGGCACCGATCAGCCCGTCCAGTTCGACCCACGTTTCTTCGGCGTCATACTGCCCCCAGATCACCCGATGCCCCAGCACAAGCGCCACGCCGCCTTCGGTCCACCCCAGAAACGTCACTTCTAGGCGGTCGTGTTGCACGTCCACCCCAACCGTCACCGCCAGCACTTCGGCGGGAACGGCGGCAAGCCCGAAGGGTTCGGCGCGGGCCATCAGTTCATCTTCGGCCAGCTCATCGCCTTCGCTGCGCCAGCCTTGGCCAAGGATCGTGTTCACAAAGGTTTGCAGGGTGGTCGGATCGTCTTTCGCTTGGACGAATTCCACCGCCAGCTTGCCCCATGCAGCGTTCGAGTGCAGCGATATCAGGGCATTCATGCGGAACCCGGCATGGCCCCGGACTTCGGGCCTTGTGGCGCGCCACTGGCCAGCCGCGACCATTTCAGGCTTGTGTCGTTCCGATACTTCTGCGGCGCAATGCGGGCACCGCCAGCGGGCAGTTTCGGGCGCGCCCGCATCCCAGACGATATCGGGCCACAGAAGTTCGCTCATGGCCCCACATTCGGGGCATGGCACTTCATAGATTCGGGCGTCGGATTGGGCATAGGCGCGCAGAACATGGCTGGTTTCGTCATGAACCGGGGTGCTGCCCAGAACGATCTTGCGGTCGGGAAAGGACATGGTGCGGCGTTCGGCCAAGAGGATCGGCGAACCTTCGGCGGTCGATTCCATGCCGTCGGCTTCATCCATGAACAGAACCCGGACGTTGTGACGGCGCAGGTTGCGCGGTGCCTTCGCTGCGACCACTTTCAACGATCCGCCGGGGAAGCGGCGCGAAAGAAGCGTGTTGCGCCCGGACTCGTCCTGTTCATCCGACAGGGCAGCGGCAAGAGCCGGGGAAGCCCCGAAGATCGGTTCGATATCCGATACCATGTAGTCGCGGCAATCAGCCTCTGCGGGCAGAAGGCAAAGGATCGGCGCGGGTTCATTGGCGACGAAGGACGCAAGGGCGCTGGTCAGAAGCGTGGTGAACCCAACGCGGACGGGCTTCACCAGAGTCACCCGTTCGATTTCCGCGTCGCCTATGGCGTCGGCAATCTCGCGCTGAAACGGCCAAAGTCGCACCGGGCCGGGCAAGGCGGACACGCCGTCGGGCAGCACGATTTCCCGTTCGATCCATTCCGACAGGCGCAGGCGCGGCGGGGGGATCAGGGCGCGCAGCGCCTGCTTCGTGATCTGGTCAAGCGTCGGCATTGCCAAGTTCCTGCAAGGCGTCGCGCAATTCGCGGTCGATCATGGTCACGTCGCTGGTGGTCAGGTGCTGCATGGACTGGCGCAGCCGGGAAGGCACCGCCAGAAGCCGGGATCGAAGCGCGCGCAGGGTATCGGACCACGCCCGTTCCACGTCGCTTGCCGGGACGTATTCGCCGCGCAGGACGGCGTTCTTCAGGGCCTGCGCGTCGGCCTGTTCCCGTGCCAGCCGCGCCCGTTCGCTGGTCAGGTTCAGCACCTGTTCTTCGCCGCCGCGCCCGCTTGCCGTCTCGCGCAGGCTGGCGATGTAGCGACGGGTGCTTTCTTCAAGGTCATAGGCATCATGGCCAAGACGAACCACGATATCGCGCTTGCCAAGGGTGGTCAGCATCCCCGGCGTGATGCCGAACAGGTCGCAAAGGTCGGAACCGCCAATGCGATGGACGGGCTTGTCGCCCCCCAGCCCCGGCAGTTCCGACATGATCCGCATCTTTTAACCCCTTGTAAATTCGTGCATAGCTTCAAGCATCGCGCATCTGCCCCCCGTATAGGTCAGGGCTGGCAAGGACCCGCGAAGGTCACGCGCTGCCCGCTGGTCTGGCGCTGGCAAGCGCGTGATCCGCCGCCGAAGGCAGCGTGCAGACACGTTCGGCGGCGCTGGTGCAGCAATGCGCTGCCATCTGCCCGCCGAAGGTCATCACCATGACGCTGACAACCTCGGCATGGGCACCGGCGACGATGCTATCCCAAGGCATCCCGCTTTCGCGCATCAGGGCCATGCACTCGCGGATGCAGGACGCCGCCTGTTCCGCCGCCGCCGCTTTCGTTTCAATGCGGTCTTGATCGGTCATGTGGTTGTTCCTTGATGGATCGGGTTGCGGCTTGGGAAGGGCATCACGGCGCTTCGTTCGGTCAGGATGATGCAGGGCGGGTTGCCCCGCTTGGGGCGGTCGGGGATGGTCAGCCATCCCGCTTGTTCCAGTTGGTCCAACGCCCGCCGGGTGACGCGCGGCGACGCGCAGATCGCCTTGGCGAACAGGTCGATATCTGGGGCGCGGGCAACTTCAAGGAAGTCGCTGATCAGGACAGCGCCCAGAATCCGCGCAGCCGGGGACAGGCCACGGTCGCGCATGACGGCGTGAAGCCATCGGTCTTTCACTTCCTCAAGCATTGGTCCGCACCTGCATCCGGCCAACGGCCCAATTCGCCCATCTCTCAGCAATCCTGTTTTCAATTGCGTCACACTCGGCGGGCTTCACTCGGAATGGGACAGCCCATCCTGCACCCGCGCGCTGATCAAGCTGTGTCAAGCTGGGGAAACCATGTTCGGCAAGCCATCGGTTCCAGCCTTCTTCGTTGTGGGAACCCTTGTCGATCTGGACGGTCTGCCGATCAAAAGCGGCGTTCGCAGCCGTGGTCGCTCGGTCATAAGCCGTGAAGTCCATCCGACGCGAACCTTGCTGCGAAACAGGCGCTTCAGATCGTTCGCGCTCCCTTTGGATATTCTTTGGATCAGCCTTTATATAGGAAGGTGCAGATTTGCCCCCTTTTCCACGCATATCTGCCCCCTTTTTCGTTGCCCTTTCGTGGTCCGTAAGGGGTGCAGGATTGCCCCCTTTTCCGGGCGTTTTGGTTGGTGCTTGTGCCGCTTTCGGGCGGTCATGACCGGACGCTTCCGGCCCCTTCGGGCAGATCATCGGCACCACGTTGTTGCCGCCCAGAAAGAAGATTTCAGACCGATTCCCGCGCCCGCGCCCTTCGGTCCTGATCAGCCATCCCGCCGCCGCCAGATCGCGCAGGGCGCGCTTGATGGTATCGACAGACGTTGCAAGGGCATCGGCAAGCGTGTCGGTGCCGGGCGCGCAATGCGCCGTCTCATGGTGCGAAAACTGTGTTGCGAGAACATGGGCAAGAAGCCGGGCCATAGGCGACAGATCAGAGTCACCCGTGATCGCTTTGAGCCATCCCCAGCGGGCGCGGTTCCAGTTGCCGTTCTGATCGACACGCCTTGCGGCGTTCGGGGCGTCGGTGTATTCTCGCACATGAAGCTGATCAGCTTTGACATTTGCCCCGGATGCGCCCGCCAGCGCGCCGGGGTTTTCGTTTTCATCTGACGGCGCAAGGTTCGCCTTACCCCGATTTTCGCCAATGAATTCAACGCGCGAAAACTCGCGGTTCGCCGTTGCAAGCGATTGATTTACGGCGGATTTTCGATATCCTCCGGGCCTACCACTACCCTTTGACTGTTGCCGATGAAGCATAAACGTGCTCACTTTGGCACTTTTCGTGCTCACCCCTGTCAAGAAGATTTCCTCGAAGCCCTCTCCGTTTCTGGGGATTGATGCGCAAAGCCCTGTAAAAGAATGGCTTTTCGGAGCGGGAAACGCGGCGCCAGACGCCTGAGAGCCCCGCCCCGATGCCGCGCAGCACGTTTTACGGTTTGCGCGTTCGCTTGCGGCGCAGCGCGGCTTCGGCCGCGTCGCGCAGAAACAGGCGTCCGAAATCCTGGCCCTCAGGCGCGAAAACCATCACGCCCGCCCGTTTCAGCGCCGCGCGCAATTCTGGAATCGGTCGCCCCGTTTCCGCCACGAGAGTCGGGATGGTGACGAAACGGCGATGAAACGCCGCGATATCAGCCTCGGTCATGTAGATATTTTCGATGCCGGTCTTGGGATGCCGCAACCGCGTTGCCGGGGTCTGGCCCGCCTCGATCAGCGCCCGGAACCGG
Source organism: Rhodobacter capsulatus (assembly GCF_052363185.1). Classification (GTDB taxonomy): domain Bacteria; phylum Pseudomonadota; class Alphaproteobacteria; order Rhodobacterales; family Rhodobacteraceae; genus Rhodobacter; species Rhodobacter capsulatus_E. The sequence goes on from NZ_CP198955.1 coordinate 861,369, forward strand.
CCCTTGTCCTTGATGCCCACCGAAATGCCGAAGGCCGTGGCGGGGATCAGCGGCTCTTGCGGGGCGGAGGCCGCAGCGACGCGAGCGTCAATCTCGACCTTTCGCAGGCGCAGATCGCTGAACCCGGGGCCGAGCGTGCCGATCGGCAGCTCCCCCGCCCTGACCGCCGCAAGAAGCGCCGAAAGGCTCTGGCGGCTGCGATGGCTCGCAGAGAGCAGCGTTTCCCAAGCTGGATCTTCGGCCTCGACTGGCACAGCCCGGCATTGCAGGCCGGACAGGAGGTCTTTGGCTTGCGTCAGGCTCCAGCGCAGCCGCACGGTCTCGCACCGGCAACGCGGGGTCAGGCAGCCCTCCATCACCAGCCGTTCCACTTCGGTCCGGCTGGCACCGATCTCGCGCCGTATCGTCCGCAGGCTGACCAGCGTCGGAATTTCGGCGAGAAGAGCGGCATGTTCGGCGGCGCTGAACACGCGACGGTTCGAAAACCGGGGATCACCTGCGCGAAAAACGCTGCCATTGATGCGGAATGCATCCAACCAAGCCGCGGAGCGCGCGTGGAAAACGACGATGAGCCCGAGAACCACCCCCATCCGGCTGCGGCCCTGCGCCCGGATCTGGCCTTGGGCATCCATCATCTGACGATGCTGCTGCAACTCCCAGACGGCGGCATCAGAAATGCCCTGCCAGACGCTGACTCCTGCCGAGATCAGTTTATTCGCACGCGCTGGCCTGAAGGGACCGTGTGCCCGTCATGCAGGGGGCGATCGATCCACACCCTTCCACGTCGCGACCTTTTGCTCTGTCGGACCTGCCGAAAACAGTTCACCGCGACATCCGGCACGGCGTTGCATCGAACACGGCTTCCCATTCAGATGTGGCTGCTCGCAACCGAGGCCGTCATCCGATCGCAGCCACTCCTCCACGTAAGCGGCGGAATCACGGTCGAGAGCCTGAGTCACCTGCTCGGCATTCACAACGAGGCGGCCGCAAGAATGCGGCGGATCATCGCCGCGGATCTGGGACTCGAGGGTGAAGGCCTGCTTCGCCGGGCGGTCTGCATGAAGACGCTGTCCCTGCCGCCAGAAATCACGCCTGGCACATCCCGGCATTTCGAATTGCTCGCAGCGAGAGCATTCCCTTTCCCTGACCGCTTGCTGACTTAACCGAAGACCTGTCCCCGAAAACGTCGGCCTGCCCGGATATGCGGGCAGGCCGCGCAGGCGTATATTGACTTCAACGAGCGGCCCGACGCCGCAGAATGATAGCGCACAGCGCAACGTGGACGGAACGATGAGCTCGAAGAACCCCCTTTTGCGGATCAGGAATGCGAAAAACGCGAGACAAGCATTTTTTCGCAACTACATGATTTTGAATGATAATTTGACTCACCGCCACAGCTCTGCCATTCCCGTGCCGACAATACGAATCTGGAGCTCTACCGTGACGTACATTCCCGACATCAGCCACAATAGGCTCACGATCGGCTGATCGAGCAACGCGATCCGGTCTGTTCAAAGCCTAAACTCGCCCGTCTTGGCCTTGACTGCGGAGGAGTTCCCGCCCGAGCAGTCGACAAAAGCTAGCGGCGGGATAAAGCTCGTGCGCGGCCAAAGCCGTCGGATCCGCTCCCGTCTCAAGCCGGTGATCGAGCCAGAGGTCGAAATCGCTGGGCTCACACAGGGGGCGGTCGAAACGGCCTGCCATAAGATCATCGAAGATCGTATCGAAGCGGGCCGCGAAATCGAACCGCGCGACGCGGGCGTCGGCGCGCCAGAGCGGCACCAGCAGGTGGCGGTGCTTCAGGCACAGGGTCACGTCCCGCAATTGCCAGTGGCCCCGCATCGCCAAGACCTCGGCAGCCGGGCCCCTATGGCCCTGGGCGTCCTCGCGCAGGCAGATCGGGCAGCCCCGCATGACCGGATTACGGAGCGCCCGGGACACGAGGACCTCGCCTCGAAAGCGGGTCCGGACCTCTCCGATCGCCTCACCGGACCAGGATTGCAACTCGGCAAGCTGGTCCGGCGTCACCCCACCCCATATCATCAGAGCCGCCAGCGCCTCCGGCTCGCCGTCGAGGAAGCGCCGCAGGGACACGCCCATGTTCTGCGCGAATTCCACCACCTCGGTTCGACGCATGGCAGCCAACCGATCCAGCGGAGGCAAGGAAAAGCTGGGACGCATCTCAAAGATGGGAGATCGCTACATCAGGCGCCTTCTGGTTACAGGAATGACCGCGCGCTTGCGGCAAATGAAAACCCACCCGGAACGGGTCGGCGCGTGGACGCTGGACTTGCTCGCCCGAAAACCCGCCCGCCTTGCAACCGTCGCGATGGCAAACAAGACAGCCCGGATCATCTGGGCCATCTTGACCAAGCACGAGCCCTACCGCCCACACGCGGCCTGAAACGAAGAACCAGAACGACAGAGACAGCAAGACCATTGAGATGATGGAGCACAGTCAGCCCGCCCGCCACGACACCCCGCCGAGTGACAGGGACACCTCGTTGTCCGAGAAGCCGTATGGGACTTGGCTTGCGGAAACCATCAGGGCCAGCGGCCGCGTGCGCCGCGCAAACAGGCCGGACACACGTCTGCTTCTGACCAGTGCAAAAGCAATCTCAGAAAAGTCTTGCTATGCAGGAGCCATCCACACAGGTCACTCAGGCAAACCGCAGTGAGAGGCGGTCGCAGCCCTGCACGGAGCTCCGCGCTGATCGCGGCGCAAGCCACACTCAATCGGTCGCGGTGACGCCAAAGAGAATGCGAAACCGGGTAGGTTGGCCGGTGCAGAGCGTGACCCCGGCGCGATGGGCAGAGAGCAGGTTGCGCACCACCGCAAGCCCCATGCCGGTGCCGCCCGCCGCCCGCCGCGTGGTGAAAAACGGCTCGAACACCCGCGCTTCGTTGCCCAGCGAGATGCCGCAGCCATCGTCGATGATGTCGAGCGAGACGCCCTCGGGCGTCAGGGCGGCCTCAAGGCGCACCTGCCCCGCCTCATGTTCGGCTGCATTGCGCAGCATCTGTGCCAGCACGATCGCCATGCCCTCGGCCGCGATCGGCAGGGCCAGGGTGTCGCCCGTGGCGGTAATCTGCAGCGCCGGGAAATCAGCCTGCAACGCGGGCAAGAGATCGGCCAGCCGCGATTGCCCCAGATGACGGACCTCGCGCGCTTGCGCGGCACGGCGCAGCGCGGCCAGTTGCGCCTCGAGCTGTACCCTCGCGCCGTCGATCTCGGCCAGCAGCCGGGCATCTTCGGGGGGCAGGGCGCCGCCGTCCTGCATCAGCTCCGCCGCCGCCCGGATCGCCGCGACGGGGGTTTTCAGCTCATGCGTTACATGGTCTGTAAAGGCGCGGATCGTCGCCTCGCGGTCACGCGCCGCCTCGGCCATGGCGATCACGCGCACCGCTGTCGCCGCGGTTTCGCGCGTGCCGAAATGGCGCGGCCGGGGGGCATCTGCGCCGCGTTCCTGCGCCGTCGCATAGGCTTCCAGCGCGCGGATCGGGCGCAACAAGAGCCGCAAGAGCAGCCAGCCCAGCCCCGCCGTCGCGGCGGTGATCGTCAGCCCCAGACCCGCTGCCGCGACCTTGAATCCAAGCACCGGCCCCAGATAGCGCAGCGCCACCAGCCCGATGAAGGAAAGCGCCAGCGTCCCCGCCAAGGCACCGCCCAGCACGAAGGCGAGCGAGGGTCGCCAGCGCCGCGTCATGTGCAGGCCCCAAGCCGCATGCCTTGCCCATGCACCGTCTCGATCGCGCCCTCGCAGCCCGCCTCGGCAAGTTTGCGGCGCAGGTTGCGCAGGTGGCTGTCGAAGGTGCGGTCCGAGACCTGACTGGCCGCCCCCCACAGCGCTGCGATCAGTGCGGGCCGCGGGATCAGCCGGTCTGGCTCGGCCAAAAGCCGCGCAAGTATGTCGAATTCCGTCGCGGTCAGCGCCAGATCCGCCCCCGCCACCCGGCAGGACCGCGCCCGCAGATCCAGCGCGATCTTGCCCCGGGCGAGAGTGTCCGGGCTGGCCGCGCCGCGCCCCGCGCGTTTGAGGATCGCGCGCACCCGCGCCACCAGCTCGCGCGGCGAAAACGGTTTCGTCACATAGTCGTCGGCACCCAGTTCCAGCCCGACGATGCGGTCGATCTCGTCGTCGCGCGCGGTCAGGAACAGGATCGGCACCTCGGATGTGGCGCGCAGGCGGCGGCAGACCTCGAACCCGTCCAGTTCTGGCAGGCCGATGTCGAGCACGATCAGATCGGGTGCCTCGCGCCGGGCATGGACCAGCGCAGAGGCGCCCTCGGCGGCGGTTAGCGTGGCAAACCCCGCCCGTTCCAGCGCGATCCGCACCAGATCGCGCAGGCGCGGATCGTCATCGACGATCAGGATCTTCATTCGGCCCGCTCCGGTGTTTCCATGGCGGCACTGTAGCGGGCGACGCGCCAGGAACGAAACCCCCATTCCCGCCAGCCGGGGGCATCGGGAGGGAACCACAGGGCACAGGGGCGCGTTTCGATGCGCAGCCCGGGGTTGGCCCGCATGGCATCGAGCAGCGCGCCATGTGCCATCGGCCCGAGGGCGCAGATATAGCCGGTGTCGGGGGCGGGGCGGGCCAGGTTCTGCGCCGCGATGATCTGCGCGAAATTGACAAAGGCGCAGAGATATAGCGTGCCAAGGCCAAGCGCCGAAGAGCGCGTCAGAAGCCACGCGGCACTGCGCCCGCGCAGAACCTGCACCGCGACAAGGCCAAGCCCGATCGCCACAAGGCCCATCCAGATCAGGGCGTAAAGCCGCAAATAGGTCAGCCCGAAGGCCTCGATGTAATGCTCGAGCCGCAGCATCGCTGCGCCGCACAGCACCATGTTCTGCGCGAGCCACACCAGCAGAAGTGGCCGGATCGCGCGGTGTTCCTGCAGGAACGGCCGCGCCGCCAGCGCAAACGCCCCCGCCAGAAGGGCCGTGGCCAAAAGCGGATAGGCGCCGCGATGGGCGTATTCGGCAAGGCTCATCCCCTCGGGCAGGGCGACGCCAAAGACGAGGATCGACAGGTCGGTGACCGATTGCAGCGCGATCAGCGCGTTGAAAAGGACAAGCGCGCGCAGGACCGAGCGCGGGTTGAGGCCGAGGCGGGCTGCCCGGGGCAGCGCGACAGGGGAAAGCTGCAGCGGTTCAGGCAGGTCGGACGCCAGAAACGGTGCAAGCAAAAGCGCCACGCCCGCCCAGAACAGGAGCCGCGCAGCCAGCGCCCAGACGTCGAGATCAATCGCCAGACCTCGCGCCAGCACCGGGTTCGCCTGCATCAGCAATCCCAGAAACACGAGGCTTCCGGCCAGCGGAAAGGCCCAGTCGCGCAGCGCCTTGCGCGCGCTCTGGCCGGCGCTCGAGGGGCGGGCGATCTGTGCCAACACGCCCGCGCGCGGTGCAAGCGGTGCCAGCCAATGCCCGGGCAGACGACGCAGCCAGGCCGCCGTCACTGCCATAATATCTGCCATCCCGGCCTCGGGGCGACGCAGCCAGACCAGCGCCACTGCCAGCCCAAGGGCCAGAAAGGCGAGCGAGAGCGCCTGCAGATGCTCGACCACCGGCGCTGCCGCAAGCGCAAGCAGCACCACCGGCCGCGCCGAGAGCCGACCACTCCCGGCCGCCGCCACGCCAAGGATCGCAAGGGCAAAGAGCGCCAGCGACAGACCGGGGGCGTGATGCCAAAACAGCAGATCCGCCAGCGCGACCAAACTCGCGAGCCCTGCCCAATGCGGGCCTCTGGTGCTCCGGGCCTCGCCCTTTGGGGCATCAGGCGGGCCGGCAACCGGCGCATCGAGCCACCAGCCGTCACGCGCAAGCGACCTGGGCAATCCGGGAATGAGAAGGGGTTTGGTCATGATCTGGCTCCGCAAACTGTTTGCGGGACCTTGCTTCCGCCCTTGTGCAGGTGCCGCGCGCAAGGCGTGCAGATGTCGTGCAGAGCGACCGACGCGGGGCGGTTAGCCCATTTCGTGCCTCTCTCGCGGATGGTACAGTTTTTGTGACCTTCGCCAGCAAAGGCTGGGGGTATGGGGCGCGTTCGGGGGGCGCTTGCGGGTGATGCAAGAAGGTTTGAGGCCGCGAGCCACTAGGCCGGGTGGGTCCGATCTGGCCGTCGGGGCGAGATGGGCATGAGCCTGAGGTCTGCCGTGCTTTTCGGTCTGGCGGCTGTCGCGGCGCTTGCGCTGCTTTTTGCGGGCGTGCTGGTGTTCTTCTATTACCAGATGTCGGATCAAACCAGCCCGCGAAGTCAGATGTCGATGCTGTCGGTCGCCGTTCCGGAATTGGACGCGGTCAACAAGGATTACCTGAGCCTGCGCGGTGCGGGAATGTCGCATCACGTCTATTGCTCGGCGCTGCAGAACGCCCTTCATTTCTATGTTCTGCCCCAGTGTTTCGAGATTTTTCTGTCGGATCGGATGCAGCCGGAACTGCGCGGCAAGATTGTCGCAGCGCTGCACCGCCCCTGCGCGGCGCTGCAGGCGGCCGGTCAGGATCTGCAGGCCAGACGGTGGGAGTATTTCGCCTGCGGCAAGCCCTTGCCGATTTTCGGGGCCAATCGCATCGCGGTGATCAGCTATCGTCCGCCGGAAGTGCCACCGGCATACGGGTATATTTCCTATGATGAAATGGTCGGTCGCGCGACCTCGGTCGAGTATGTTCGGGAGGAGCGATGATATGGCTTTGACGGTCACCCGGCGCCCCATTCGGCGCTTGGCGGAAGGACTCCGGTCGATGCCCACCAGAGCCAAGACCTGAATCTCCGCTCCCTGCGCAGCGCGTCGCTCCCGAGGCGCGAAGCGAATGACCGCTATCGCCAATTGCTGCGGATGCGATGCCGCAAACTAACGGTCGGGAAACCGCCCTTCACGTCGGCGCCAAGCTTTGTACAGTGCTCCGGGACAACAAACGCCAATGGGTTGGGCCGCCCTGTCGCTGCTGAGCGATCGAGCGATCGAGCGACAGCATTGTAGCACCGATCTCAATGCGGTGAAGGACGGTTCTGGGCGGTTTGCCCACACATTTCCGCGTAAAATGATCATATTCCCTCGACCTGTATGCCATTCTCCGCCAGCCAGGTCTTGCGACTGCGCCAATCCGGTAGATGCTGTTCCACTTTGATCCAGAAGCTTGCAGAATGGTCAGGGTAATGCGCGTGCGCCAATTCATGCACCACGATGTATTGTGCAATCCTCGGCGGCAAAAGGATTGCCTTCCAGTGGAATGACACGCGCCCATCACCCCCAAAGGAACCCCACCTGAATCCCAGATCTTGAACGCTGACTTCTTCGACGGTAACGCCCATTCGGTTGGCGAAATCCGACACTTGCTTCTCGAACCATTGCTGCGCTCGACGCGTGTACCAGGATACGAAAATGTCTCGGCTTCGATGAATAGAGCTTCGACGCAGGCAAAAACGTCCATTTTTCAGGGTGAGGTCAACGAGCTGACTGTCCGAAAGGCGCAGTCGGTAACTCTTTCCCAAGTATAAGAATCCCTCGCCCTCAACGAATTCCTTGAAGGGCGCGCGCTGCTGAAGCCGCGCTTTTTCTTCGACCTTGGTGTGAACCCAAAGCAACTTCTCCTCAATGAAGCCGATCAATTGTTCGGTGGCAACCATCGAGGGAGCCACAATCGAAAGCTCTCCAGACCGCTCCACCGTAATCTGCATGGTCTTGCGACGATCACTGCGGTGGACATCGAAGGAAAGGCCGTCGATATTCAGACGGCGTTCGCTCACCCGCGTTGGCTTGCCACCGGTTCGGACAGGGCTCAGGGGCAGCTTCGGCATCATGCAGCCCTCAACTTATCATCGTTTGCTTTCGCCTGCTGCATCAGCTGGTCGGCCAAAGCCTCTGCATCCGGAACGCCGAAGCCCACGATCTGTGCGTCAAAGATGATTTCGAAGATTTCGGACCTGAGGTTCTCCTGATCCGCCATCTTGAAGCTGCTCCAGATCGATCGGTTTGCTCCGACCTCCTCGATCAACCGATCCACGACGTCGTGGGTCATCTTGTGCAACACGCGAAGTTGGTCCGCAGACGTATTTTCATCGGCAGAGCAAGCTGCCAGCACCGTACGAAGGAAGGGGCGATAAACCTCGGGGATGTCGGAGGCAACATCTTCAGAGGCACACGCGTCTCCGCGAAGTTCATCAATAATGGCTTGAAGTTGTTCGATTATCCGCTCCCACTGCTGGCCGAAACCACTGAGAATGTCGTTCAGCCTTTCGGACATCTTCTTGAAGCGGACAGGATCAGTCTCAAGGTGTTTCCGAATGTGGGACCGGATTGCGTGCTCCATTTCCGACGCTTTTGCTCTGTCTCCTGAGACCTGACCTACTTGGTTGTCGAAATCCGCGTCCGTGAGCTGAACCGGCGGGATCTTTTGGTCGATTCCAAGAGAAATGACGTGGTCATCGATCAGCTTGCGCACCTTCGCGCCGACATCCACCCCGATCATCATGACATCCCGATACCTGTTGCGGGCCCGGGCATGGATATAGGCAAGGCGTTTCGCGTCTCGGACAAAGGGCAAGCCTTCAGGGCGCGGAAGAATGATCTCCAGCGAATTCAGGAAGTCCTTGAGCTTGACAGTGAATTCGGCACGCGCCTTTTCTGTCGAAAGCACTTGAAGACAATCCTCGTCGTTCGACAGGTCATCAAGGCCGGCACGCCTGAAGATGTCCACCACTCGGATATGGCGGTCATGAAGAACCGGGATCTGATCATTCAAACTGATCAGCGCTCCGTCTATATCTTCGTCAGAATATGCCGCCAATGCGGCCTTCAGGTGGTGCGCCACGCCGAAGTAATCCACGACGATGCCGCATGTCTTCCCGAAGCCAGTCCTGTTAACCCGGGCGATCGCCTGCAAAAGCTCGGCTTCACGGGTGGAGCGGTCAAGATACATCACGCCCTCGATCGGAGCGTCAAACCCCGTCAGCAGCATCGACTTGACGATCAGGAAAGCCAGCGGATCCGATTTGGCGGGGTCCGCATGGACCAAAGGCTTCTTGAAACGCTTGATCCGCGCTTCCTGCGCCGCCCCTTCCGTCCATTGCTTCCACGAGGCATCATCATTGTTGCCGCCCGACATGATCGCGGCGAACTCGATCTTCTGCAGGGTGTCGCGATAGCGCCATGCCTGAACCAGAGCCTGCAACTTCGCGGGCTTGGAGCAAAGCACTTCGTCATCCATCGCCTTTTCCCGGTCGGAAAGAGCCGCCGCCTCGGCCATCAGCTCATCGCGGGCCGCAAGAAACGCCGCATGATATCTGACCACAGCCGTACGGCTATAGGCCACCACCTGGGCCTTGTATCCGTTCGGCAGCAGGTTGGTCACGTAATGGCGCAGCATATCGCGCGCCTTCTCCGCGATCAGGGCGGGGGCCTCGAGGATGTTGCCCTTTGTCGCGTATTTCTTGCGGATCGCCTCGAGTTCTTCATCCGTACGGTCTCGGAACATGTCTTCGAACAGGCCATCCAGCGTTGCGCCATCCTTTACCGCTCCCTCGGCCGTGCGCCCTTCATAAAGGACGGGCACGGTCGCCCCGTCGGCTTCAGCTTCCTTGATCGTGTACCTGTCGATGAATTCGCCAAAGATCTGCGTGGTGCGCTTCTTCTCGCCCATGATGATCGGTGTGCCGGTGAAACCGATGCGCGCGCAGTTCGGCAGCGCCGCCATCAGGTTCGCATGCAGATCACCCGCCTGCGTCCGATGTGCCTCGTCCACGACGACGACGATCGTCTCGTCTTCGTTCAAGACCTCGAAGGCCGGGCCCTTGGTGACCTCTGCCACATCCTCATCCGTCCGATACTTCTGGATCGTGGCGAAGACGAGGCCCGGCCCCTTGCGCCTTGCAAGCTTCTTCAGCGATTAGTTGCTTGTCGCCATCTCGACCACGTCGCCGGACAGGGTCGCCGTCTCGGACAACTGCCGCTGCAGGTCCTTGCGGTCGGTGACCATGATCACCTTGAACTTCCGCAGCACAAGATCCGTGCGCATCTTGCGGATCATGAACACCATCGTCAGGCTTTTTCCCGACCCCTGCGTATGCCAGACGATCCCGCCCCGCCGGTCATATTCGCCATCCTGCGAGCGGGTCTTACCGCTGCGCAGCCGCTCCAGAGCGCGGTTCACGGCGCGGTATTGCTGATACCTGCAAACGGTCTTGATGGTCTGACCGCCCAGGTTCATGAACAAGAGATAGTGCCGCAGGATGTCCAGAAGATGCGCCGGGCGCAACATCCCGGCAACAAGGCGCTCCTGCTCCGACAGCCCCTTCTTGCCGAGCGCCGCGATCACCTCGTCCTCGGAGCCGAGCCATCCGGGCCGACCACCGTTTTCCAGCGGCCATAATGCGCGAGCCCCGCGCCGATGCAGCCCACCCGCGCCTGATCGAAGCTGGTGGCGATCAGCAACTGAACGCTGGCGAACAGCGCCGGCGCGCCCTCGTTTTCCTCGACCTCCAGCGCGGCCTTGCGGGCGTTGTGATAGCGGCGCAGCTGGTTGACCGCCTGCGTCAGCGGTTCGGGGATGGCGGGGCTTTTCGCCTCGACCACCACGACGGGGATGCCGTTCACCAGCATCACCACATCGGGGATGATGAATCCCTTGCCGACGTCATGACCGGGGGGGCAATCGACACGGAACTGGTTGGCGACGACGAAACTGTTGGCCGCCACGTCGTCCCAGGCGATGTAGCGGATGGTCTGGCCGCGCCCGCCGTCCCAGCCGGGCAGCCCCTCGACCGTCAGCCCCTTTAGCAAAAGGTCGGTGACCGCCTTGTTCGCCTCGATCAGCCCGCGCTGGCCGGGGCGGAGCAGCGCGGCCACGGCCTCGGAGAGGCGCGCCTCGTCAAGCCAGGGCTGGCCATCGGGGCCGGGGTTGATCGCGCGCAGACGCGCGCGCAGCGTGGCCTCACTGATGACCTGCCGAAAGCTCGTGCGCCCGGTCAGGCCCGGATCGTCCTTGCCCCCCTCCTGCAGCTGCCAGCCCATGGCGGCGCATTGCGCGAGGAAGGGTTTTTCAACGTCGTCATACTCGTGACCCATGGGCAGACCCTTCGGTTACAGCAAGGCGGTGACGGGCACCCGTCCGGTGAGCAGGTCGTCCATCAGGCCGGATTTCAGGGATCTCAGCTTGGCCAACTCGGTGAGCGTTCCCGCGATTTGCCCGTCGATCTCATCTAGCCGTTCTTGATGGGCACCGCCAGGGCAGCGCCCGTGACGTGATTGGCACCGTGACCGGGCACCGGATGGAAGACGGGCAGCTTGTCGCCTCGATCCGGCTCAGCGGCGCGGCTGACGCTGCCCCGGTTGTCGAACGCATCCGCGAAGGCACCCTGAAAGGTGTGTCGGTTGGGCCGCATCTCCTCTCCGATTGCCCCGAATTCGACGGCAAATGGCTGGCCATGCTGCTGCGCCGCCCGGTGCAGCTTTTGCATTTCGACGATGCGGTCAGCGGTACTTTCGGCGCCGAGGCCTTGCCGCAGGCGCTGCACTTGCTCGGCACCCTGCCGCATCCGCACCGGGCCGGGCCGGATGCTGAAGCGATGGCGCAGGTCTGGCTTGAACTGGTGCAGGGCCGCTGAGCCTCAGCCCTCGGGCGCGGCGTATTCGTCGGGCCGCCGCGCCTTGCCGACCGTGGCCCCCATCACCGCGCGCTGCAGATGCCCGGCATTGAGCTTGATCTTGCCGCCCGAGGCATGGCGCAGGATACCCACCCGGGCAGAAAGCCGTCATCGCCTTAGCAGGCCGCTGAAATAGTCGGCAGACGAGAATGACTTCCCGTTTTCGTACGAGTTCTGGGCTTGAGCGCCCCGCCGGTCCACCGCTCTTCGTCCTCAGGCGGCGAGCAGCCGGGGCAGTCGTGCCAGGTTGTTGGCTGCCATCGTCAGGATGAAACGCGACCGCACCCGGTCAAGGCCGCGATACATCGTTTGCGCCATTCCACCGACCGTCTTGGCCCAACCAAAGGCCTCTTCGATCCGCTTTCGATGTCTCAGCGACATGGCGTGGCCGTCGTGACGGGTGGTGCGGCGGTCGATGGCGGAATGTCGGGCCTTTTTGTGCGACATGGGGCGTGACGCAAGCCTTGCGCAGGTCGCGGACGAAGTCAGCTGCGTCATAGCCTTTGTCCGCCCCCAGCGTCAGGCGCCGGGTCGAGCCGGGGGGAATGGCGGTGGATCATGTCGAGCGCGGCCTGCCGTTCGGCATGGCCATCGGCGCGGGTCAGCTCGCCCTGCACGATCAGACCGGAACGGTTCTCCATCAGCGCATGGCCGATGAAGCACAGCATCGCGCCGGTCCCGGGGGATTTCTTGTAAAGCCGCGCCTCGGGGTCGGTGGTCGAGGCATGCGTCGCATTCGAGCGTTTCTCGCCGCGAAAGTCGACCTCGGCATTGCGGTTCTGGCGGGGGCTGCGGGGCATCGGATCGGTCTTTGCTTCGGTCGCGGGCGTCTCGGGGGCGGGGCTTTGCGGCGGCGGGGCGCCGGGATCCTCGTCGTCCGGCCCGTCATCGGGACCATTGGCCTCGGGCGGCGGCGCCTTCGGCTGGAAGCTCTTCATCGAGGCCCAGGCCTTCACCAGCGTGCCATCGACCGAGAAATGCTCGTCCGAGAGCAGTGGCGCCACCTCGCGATGGGCGAGGATCGCGGCCATGATCTTGCGCGACATCTCGGTGCTCATCAGCCGGTCGCGGTTCTTCGTGAACACGGTTGGAACCCAGACCTGATCGTCGATCCCCAGCCCGACGAACCAGCGAAACAGCAGGTTGTAATCCATCTGCTCCATCAGTTGCCGTTCCGAGCGGATGGAAAACAGAATTTGCAGCAGGCTCGCCCGGATCAGCCGTTCCGGCGCGATCGAGGGGCGGCCGAAGCGGATGTAAAGCCCCTCGAAATCACCATCGAGGCTGGTGAGGGCTTCGTTCACCACCTGCCGGATCTTGCGCAGCGGATGCCTGGCCGGGATGCGATCCTCGAGGTCGACATAGCTGAAAAGCGACCCGCTCGTCTCGTCCGTGCCCCGCATCGTGATCCCCTTCGCCATGGGAAGGGGTGAATCATGTTTCGTATCCGCGGTCGAGGCCGACTATTTCAGCACCCTGCTAATGGTCGGCCTAGGGCCGAGCGTGTAGCGTTATCAGGCCTTGGCCGTCATCCTCCTAAACCCCGCATTGCCGCATTACGGATAGCGGCATAGGCCTCATAGACCTTCTTTGAGGCTGGATCGGAGGTGTAGCCGGCGACATCCCGCCCCTCATCGATGAAGCGCGCCATGCCGCTGAGCCCCGGTAGCTCGTTGAGCGTTTTCGAATAGGCCGCATGCGGAACTTGGCCTGTAATGAAGGGAGTAAGATAGGTCGTGAGCGGCTCCGACCTTGGATCATCCAACTCCTGCGTGAGAGCTGTCAGGTAGTCGGTTTTCGTCGTGCCCTCCCAAGCGATACCGAAGCCTGCCCGGTGGCACAACTCCCCGAAAACCAGCATGATGGCGCGTCCGTTCCCGTCGAGGAACGGATGACCGAAGGCGAACTGCCCCATGACGGTTCCGCATTTCGCTCGAAGGTCCTTGCGAGCCAGATCAAGTCCATAGTCGACCGCACGCCGGATCTCTGACGCCTGCGCGAAACGGACATCGCCCTTGGATATGTAGAGATCCGGCGCCGTGGCCGCTCGGTCCTGCCCGGCCCAAGGGTAAAAATCCTCGAACAGGATACGGTGGACTTCGAGGAAACTGCCGTAATCGATCACCTCACAAGCTTGGAGCATCTCGATAGCATCTTCCAGGTTCGCCAGGAACAAGGAGTGCTCGACGCGCTTGACCGATTCAGGATCGCTGAGGGCCTGGGTGTTGCGCAAATAACCTCTTGTCGCGAAGTCGCCAAACGGGTCGAAGGCCAAGAGGTCAGCCCCGGATCTCGCGCTGGTGCTGACCGAGAAGGTTCACCATGCGGCGGCCGCTGATGATCTTGCGGCGCTTGAGCGCGACAAGGACCTCTTCGATCATGTCGAGTTCGACGTTGTCGCCCGCCAGCTCGGTCACCTTCGCGGCATAGACATGACCGTAGGTTTTCTCCGGCAGGAATTTCTTCTGCCGACTGAAACGCGCAACAACGTCTGCGACCTTGTGGGCGCGCTTGTTTCGCTGCTTTTCTGCGACGACATACTCGGGCATGCGGCTCTCCTTGCGCCAAGATAGCATCGCAAATGAGGTCGCGCTACTCCGATTCGGTTCTGGACACTCGGCAAGGGGGCGCGCCCCTGTTCGCGGCCAGGAGTGCCCGAGGAGACCCCGGGCAAGGCTTCCTGCCGCCGATCGGCCTGCCGCGCGCGGATCCCCGAAGCTGGCGCTTGGCCGAAACGTCGCAAGGGGCGGTCCAGCCCTTACCGATCCTTCGGAATCGTGCCTAGCTTTGCGCCGAGCCTGCACTGAAAGGGATGCAAAGCAATGCAACTGCACCGTGGCCGCCTGATCGATCACATTCAGCTTGTCGTGCGCGACCTGCCCGCAAGCGAGAGCTTTTACACGGCGGTGATGTCCGTCCTGGGGATCCCGGTTCTGAGCACCGGGAATGGCTACTTCGTCGCCGATGAGCTTGTCGTGTCTTCGGCCGACAGCCCGGCCGCTTCGGGCGCGCTTACGGGACGGCACCATCTGGCCTTTCAGGGGCAGGATCGCGAAACGGTCGATGCGTTCTACCGCGCGGCCTTGGCGCATGGCGGGCGCGACAATGGCGCCCCCGGCATCCGGGCCTATCACCCGGGATATTATGCCGCCTTCGTGCTGGACCCGGATGGAAACAACATCGAGGCGGTCTATCAGGGCGCGGCGCAGCGCAGCGCGCCCTCGGTCATCATCACGTTCTAGGCCGCGTTGGTCCAGGCATCCGACAGCGGCGCGTGACCGGGCCGCGGCCCCGCCGCGCGCGGAATCGGGTGATACAAACTGCCCTGTAAGTCCTTGATTTTCATAACCCCGAAAGACCACGCTGATACAGCTTAAGGCACTGATCGCGCTTGATTATTGCGGTCCCTCCATGCCTACCAAACCCCATCTGATTGTTGAAACGCCGTGATATCAGCCTCGGTCATGTAGGTATTTTTGATGCCGGTCTTCTGGTGCCGCAACCGCGTTGCCGGGGTCTGGCCCGCTTCGATCAGCGCCCGGAACCAGCCCTTGTCCTTGATGCCCACCGAAATGCCGAAGGCCGTGGCGGGGATCAGCGGCTCTTGCGGGGCGGAGGCCGCAGGGACGAGAGCGTCGATCTCGGCCCGACGCAAACGCAGATCGCTGAACCCGGGGCCGAGCGTGCCGATCGACAGCTCACCCGCCCTGACCGCCGCAAGAAGCGCCGAGAGGCTCTGGAGGTTGCAATCGCTCGCCGAGAGGAGCGTTTCCCAAGCTGGATCTTCGGCCGGAACCGACGTGGCCCGGGATTGCAGGCCGGACAGGAGGTCTTTGGCTTGCGTCAGGCTCCAGCGCAGCCGCACCGTCTCGCACCGGCAACGCGGGGTCAGGCAGCCCTCGGCCGCCAGCCGTTCCAATTCGGTCCGGCTGGCACCGCTCTCGCGCCGGATCGTGCGCAGGCTGACCCGCGTCGGGATTTCGGCAAGCAGCCCGGCATGTTCGGTTGCGCTGAACACGCGCCGGTTCGAGAACCGGGGATCGCCCGCCACGTGAGCTACCCCCCCGCCATCGCAATCTTGCCCCCAGATGGGAGGGGGGCCGCTCTCCTCTGCCCGATGGGCGACACCCGTTGCGCGATCAGACGCCCGCGTAGCGCGCCTCGGGGGGTTTTCCAGGACGGCATGATGGTCGGGGCGCCGAAATAATACCCCTGCAGGCAATCGACGCCCTGCGCCGCCAGCCAGGCCGCGTCTTCCGCCGTTTCCACGCCCTCCGCCACCGTGAACATGTCGAAATGCCCCGCAATCGACATGAGCGCCCGGGTCAGCACCTGGCTGTCGGGGTTCTGCGCGATGCCGGAAATGAACTGGCCGGAAATCTTCAGGATGTCGAAGTAGAACTCGCGCAGATAGCGGAACGAGGTGTAGCCCGCCCCGAAATCGTCGATCGCGAAGCAGATGCCCTTGAGATGCATGTCATGCATGAAGACCGACACCAGTTCGGGCATCGTCATCGCCGAGGCTTCGGTGATCTCGAGGATCAGCCGCTCGCCCAAAGTCTCGTCCCGGGCCAGGCCGCGGGCCAGGACGCGCGTCCAGTCCGGCCAGCCGATCGAGCGCGCCGACATGTTCACCGACAGCCGCAGGGTCGGGTTTTCCGCCAGCGTCATCAGCCCCATCTCCAGCGCCAGACAATCCAGCTTTCGACCGAGTTCGGTGGTTTCGGCGGCGCCGATGAAATCCTGCGAGGGAATCACCCGGCCCGTTTCGTCCAGCACGCGCAGCAGCCCTTCGTAAAAGGCCGGGCGGTCCGGCCGGGCGGTCTGCATGATCGGCTGAAAGGCCAGCAGCACATCGCCCCGCGCGACGGCGCGGGTCACCATTGCCAGGGTCTCCCGATCGCGACGGGCGACCGCGAAGGCGAGCGGGCTGGCCTCGGACGGGTCTGCCACATCGCGCGGAAAGCTGGGGTATTTCCTCATCTGCCACTCCTCACCATTGAACGGCAAGACTGCGGGCGACAGGTCAACAACCTGTTAAATCGCTAAAATGATAGGATTCGTAGTTAAGATACATCCTGCTTCGAGGTTTTTGCGGGCGTGGCGGCTGACCTTTCCTGCCGCCGATGTGCCGCCGATCCCCCCGCGCGGGGGGATGTGGTGAAACGCCGGGTTGATCTTGCCTTCGGGGCGACCGTAGGAGAGGGCCGCGAACAACAGCACAAGATCCCTGCGGCGCGAGGGCGCCGCATATCCGCGCATCTTCCTGTGAAGGCCGCGGGACAAGGGACAGAGAGGAGACTGGCGTTTGGAACTGATTCACAACTTCTTCAACTGGTTGAACGGGATCGTCTGGGGCGTTCCGATGATCGTGCTGATCATCGGCACCGGCTTTTACCTTCAGCTGCGTCTGGGCTTCATGCCGATCCGCAAGCTCGCCTATGGCTTCCGGATGATCTGGAAAAGCCGCACGCCCGGCGCCGACTCGGAAGGGGAAATCACCCCCTATGCGGCGCTGATGACCGCGCTGTCGGCCACCATCGGGACCGGCAACATCGCCGGTGTCGCCACCGCCATCGCGGTCGGCGGCCCGGGCGCGCTGTTCTGGATGTGGGTCACCGCCTTCGTCGGCATGGCCACGAAATATGCCGAGGTCGTCGTCGCGGTGAAATATCGCGAGGTTGACGACAAGGGCGAACATGTCGGCGGCCCGATGTTCGCGATCAAGAACGGGCTGGGCAAGCACTGGCACTGGCTCGCCACCGCTTTCGCCTTCTTCGGTGGCCTTGCGGGCTTTGGCATCGGCAACATGGTGCAGGCCAACGGCATCGCGGGCGCGATCCAGAATTCCTTCGGCATCGAGACCTGGATCACCGGGGCGGTGCTGACGATCGTCACCGGTCTGGTCGTGCTGGGCGGGATCCGGCGCATCGGCGCGGTGGCCGAACGGATCGTGCCCTTCATGGCGATCGTCTACATGGTCTGCGTCATCTTCGTTCTGGTGCTCTTTGCCGAAAACATCCCCGCGGCCTTTGCCACCATCGTCACCGATGCCTTCACCGGCACGGCGGCCGCCGGCGGCTTCCTGGGCGCGACGATCATCATGGCGATCCAGAAGGGCGTGGCCCGCGGCATCTTCTCGAACGAGGCGGGCCTTGGCACCGCGGGTATCGCGCAGGCCTCGGGCTCGACCTCGAACCCGGTCTTCTCGGGCGTGATCGGGATGATGGGGACCTTCATCGATACGATCATCATCTGCACGCTGACCGGCCTTGCGATCATGGTCACCGGCGTCTGGACCAGCGGCGAGACCGGGGCGATGCTCTCCGCCTCGGCGTTCGAGGCGGCGATGCCGGGCTATGGCAACTACCTGCTGACGATCTGTCTGGCGCTGTTCGCCTTTACCACCATTCTGGGCTGGGCCTTCTATGCCGAGAAATGCTGGGAATTCCTGCTGGGCACGGTCAGCGAAATCCCGTTCCGGGTGCTTTGGACCATCGCGGTCTTCTTCGGGGCGACGCTCAGCCTCGATTTCGCCTGGCTGGTGGCGGATACGCTCAATGCGCTGATGGCGATCCCGAACCTGATTTCGCTGCTGCTGCTCTCGCCGATCATCGTCAAGGTGACGCGCGATTACTTCGCCCCGGGCGGCGAAGGCGAAAACTGACGCCAAAGGCTGGGGCGTCCTGCCGGATGCCCCAGCCCCCCAATCGCTGCCTCCAACCGCTGCCCCCGCTTCGACGGTCCGGCACTTCATCCCGCGGGCATCTTTGCGCAGCTTTTCCGATGCGGTCGCGCTGGATTTTCCGGCGCGATCTCATAGATGGGGGGGATGACAGATGCGCCCCTTCCCCCGCCCGTTTCCTGGCTTCGCCTTGATCGTGTCAGCCGCCGCTTCGGCGCCGTCACCGGCCTGGCAGAGGTCTCTTTCAGCCTTGGCTCCGGGGAAATCCTGTGCCTGCTTGGCGCTTCGGGCTGTGGCAAGTCCACGCTTTTGCGCCTGATCGCCGGGGTCGAGCATCCCGACACGGGCGAGATCGCGCTGGCGGGGCAGGTGCTGGCGGGGCCGGGCCGTTTCGTCGAGCCCGAGGCGCGCGGCATCGGCTTCATGTTTCAGGATTACGCGCTGTTTCCGCATCTGAGCGTGGCCGAGAACGTGGCCTTCGGGCTGCGCGACTGGCCCCGCGCCCGGGTGCAGGCGCGGGTGGCCGAGGTGCTGGCGGTGGCGGGTGTCGGGGCGCTGGCCGCGCGCTATCCGCACATGCTTTCGGGGGGCGAAAGCCAGCGGGTGGCGCTGGCGCGGGCCTTGGCGCCGCAGCCCGCCCTGTTGCTGATGGACGAGCCCTTTTCCAATCTGGATCAGGGGTTGCGTGAAAGCGTCCGGGCCGAGACGCTGGCGCTTTTGCGGCAGATGCGGGTGGGGGCGATCCTTGTCACCCATGACCCGGCCGAGGCGCTGGCGGTGGCCGACCGGCTGGCGGTGATGCGGGCGGGCCGGATCGAGGCGCTGGCCGCGCCGCGCCAGCTGTATCATGCCCCGCCCACGCTTTACACCGCGCGCTTTCTGGGGCCGGGCACGGCCCTGCCGGGGGTGGTCACGGCGGGCGCGCTGCAAACGCCGCTTGGCCGCTTTGCCGCGCCGGATCTGGCCGAGGGGCAGGCGGCGGTGGCCTTCTTCCGGCCGCAGGCGCTGGACCTGTGCGATCCGGCCGAAGGCGCCGCGGCGCGGATCGACCGGCAGGAGTTTCTGGGCGCGCAGGAGCGGCTGTTCCTGACCCTGGAAGAGGGCGGCGCGGCGGTGCAGCTGGATCTGCCCTCGGCGCCGCGGCCGCGCGATCTGACCCGGGTCGGGCTGCGGCTGGATCCGGCGGCGGTGCGGGTTCTGGCGGCAGAGCCGACAAAGGCCGGTTGACCGCAATGCCGGTTTCCAAACGCCGCGCTTGCCGCTAAAGACGCCACAGGGCCGCAAGGCCGCCGGGGACTGGCCAGCAGGCGCGACAGGGACCGGATGTCGCCCGCGCTGCCTGCGTTCAACCGGATCGTTCCGCCGTGACCCCAGCCGCCCGCCTGCAAGCCGCCCTTGATCTGATGATCGACATCGGCACCTCCGCCCGCACGGCCGATGCCGTGATCTCGGCCTGGTTCCGCGCCCGGCGCCAGATCGACGACTGCGACCGCGGGCCGATCCTGGACATGCTCCATGCCCTGCTCAGCCACAGGGCGCGGCTGGGCTGGTGGCTTGCGCGCCACGGCCGCCCCGACACGCCGCGCAACCGGCTGCTGGCCTTTCTGGTGCTGGCCGAAGGCCGCCGGCCCGAAGAGATCAAGCGCCTGTTTTCGGGTGTGAAATACGGACCCGCCGCGCTGACCGAGGCCGAACAGACGCTGGTGGTCAAGCTGCAGGGCAACCCGGTCGACCACCCGGCGATGCCCGAAGATGTGCGCCTTGAATGCCCGGACTGGGCGGCCGAGGGCTTCCGGCGTCGCTTCGGCACCGATTTCGCGACCGAGATGGCGGCGATGCTGACCCCGCCGCCGCTGGATCTGCGGGTCAATTCGCTCAAGACCACGCGCGCGGCGGTGCTGCGCCAGTTGCAGGCGCTGGAGCTGCCCGCGCAGGCCTCGGCCCTGGCGCCCCTTGGCATCCGGATTGCGGAACGGATGTCGCTGGCGCGTCTGCCGGGGCTGAAAACCGGCGAGATCGAAATTCAGGACGAGGGCTCGCAGCTGGTGGCGCTGCTGATGCAGGCGAGGCCCGGCGATCGCGTCGTCGATTTCTGCGCGGGGCCGGGGGGCAAGACGCTGGCCATTGCCGCGCAGATGCAGAACAAGGGCCGGATCATCGCCTGCGATGTCAGCGAGGGGCGGCTGAAACGCTGCGCCGAACGGGCGCGGCGGGCCGGGCTGCAGAATGCCGAAACCCGCGTGCTGAGCAGCGAAACCGACCGCTGGGTGAAGCGGCACAAGGCCAGCTTCGACCGCGTTCTGGTCGATGTGCCCTGTTCGGGCACCGGCACTTGGCGGCGCAACCCCGATGCGCGCTGGCGCACCCCCGAGGAAAAGGGCCTCGACGCGCTACTGGCGCTGCAGGGGCGGATTCTGGCCAGCGCCGCGCGGCTGGTGAAGCCGGGCGGGCGGCTGGTCTATGCGACCTGCTCGATGATGGCCGACGAAAACGAGGATCAGGTGGCGGCTTTCCTGGCCACCCATCCCGAATTTTCCGCCGTGCCGCTGGCCGAGGTGGCGCCGCAACTGACAGGCTCGGCCCATCCCGACTATCTGTCGCTGACGCCCGCCCGCCATGACACCGACGGCTTCTTTGCCGCCGTGCTGCAGCGCGCCGCCGTCGCCGAGGCGCCGCCCGAAGACGACGCCTGAGCCCGGATCATTTCTTCGGGAATTTCGGAAACGGCACGCCTTTGGTGGTGAAGGTCTTCGCCCCGGGCCCCGGCCGCGACGACGCGCGCTTCGGCGCGGCTTTGCCCGCGCCCGCCTTGCCCGCGCCCGCCTTGCCCGCGCCCGCCTTGCCCGCGCCCACCTTGCCCGCGACGGTCTTGCCGGTTCCGGGCGGCTGATGGCCGGGCACCAGATGGTTGACCCCGGTCCCGATCAGATCGGCCCGGCCCATCTCCTTCAGCGCCTCGCGCAGCAGCGGCCAGTTGTCCGGGTCGTGATAGCGCAAGAACGCCTTGTGCAGCCGCCGCTGCCGTGTGCCGCGCACCGTGCCCACCGGCTCGGAAGCGCCCCGCCGCACCCCTTTCAGCGTGTTGACCCCGGTGTGATACATCGCCGTCGCCGTCGCCATCGGCGAGGGCAGGAAGGTCTGCACCTGATCGGCGCGGTAGCGGTTCTTCTTCAGCCAGAGCGCGAGGTTCAGCATGTCCGCGTCACTGGTGCCCGGGTGGGCGGCGATGAAATAGGGGATCAGGAAGTATTTCTTGCCCGCCTGTTTCGCCGCGGCGTCGAACATTTCCTTGAACCGGTCATAGGTGCCGATGCCGGGCTTCATCATCACATCCAGCGGGCCCCGCTCGGTATGTTCGGGGGCGATCTTCAGATAGCCGCCGACGTGATGGGTCACCAACTCCTTGATATAGTCGGGGCTTTTCACCGCCAGATCATATCGCACGCCCGAGGCCACCATCACCTTCTTGACCCCCTTGACCTCGCGCACCTTGCGATAAAGCCGGATCAGATCGTCATGCGAGGTATCAAGGTTCGGGCAGATGTCCGGGAACACGCAAGAGGGCAGGCGGCAGGCGGCCTGCACCTTCGGGTCCTTGCAGGCCATCCGGTACATGTTCGCGGTCGGCCCGCCGATGTCGGAAATCACGCCCGCAAAGCCCGGGGTCTTGTCGCGGATCGCCTCGATTTCGCGCAGGATCGAGGCTTCGGAGCGGCTCTGGATCACGCGGCCCTCGTGTTCGGTGATCGAACAGAAGGTGCAGCCGCCAAAGCAGCCGCGCATCACCGTGACCGAGGTCTTGATCATGTCCCAGGCGGGGATCTTCGCCCCGCCATAGGAGGGATGCGGCGCCCGGGCATAGGGCAGGTCATAGACCGCATCCATTTCTTCGGAGGTCAGCGGGATCGGCGGCGGGTTGAGCCACAGATCCCGGTCGCCGTGCCGCTGAACCAGCGGGCGGGCATTGCCCGGATTGGCCTCGCGGTGCAGCACGCGCGAGGCGCGGGCATAGGCCTCGCGGTCGGTCTCGACCTGCTCGAACGACGGCAGCCGGATCACGGTGTTGCCCGCGGTGCGGCTGGCGCCCTCGTCGGCACTGTCCAGATCATCGGCGGGCAGTTCGGTGAAGCCCTCGGGCACCGGGCGGAACAGGACGACGCCGCGGATATCGGCCAGATCGCGCGGGCTTTCCCCCGCAGCCAGCCGGTTGGCCACCTCGACCACGGCGCGTTCGGCATTGCCGTAAAGCAAAAGATCCGCCTTGGCATCGGCCAGGATCGAGCGGCGGACCTTGTCCGACCAGTAATCGTAATGCGCAATCCGGCGCAGCGAGGCCTCGATGCCGCCCAGGATCACCGGCACGTCCTTGAAGGCCTCGCGGCAGCGCTGGGTGTAAACGATGGTCGAGCGGTCGGGGCGCCTGCCACCCTCGCCCCCGGCCGTATAGGCGTCGTCATGGCGCAGCTTGCGGTCCGAGGTGTAGCGGTTCACCATGGAATCCATGTTGCCGCCGGTGACGCCGAAAAAGAGCCGCGGCTTGCCCAGCGCCTTGAACGGCTCGGCCGAGTGCCAATCGGGCTGCGACAGGATGCCGACGCGGAAGCCCTGCGATTCCAGCAACCTGCCGATGATCGCCATGCCGAAACTCGGGTGGTCGACATAGGCATCGCCGGTGACAAGGACGATGTCGCATTCGTCCCAGCCCAGCGCGGCCATTTCGGCGCGGCTCATCGGCAGGAAAGGCGCGGCAGGGGGGCCGGGGGCGCGTCGGCCCGGCGGCGGTGGGCGGGAAGTCTGGAGGGTGGTCATGGCCACATCCTATAGGGCGCCGCCCGCGCAAATTCAACGCGACTCACCTGGGGCGGCGCAACGGGGGGCTGCGGTCAGGCGACTTTCTGCGTGCCTTGCGGGGGGCTGTCCCAGCCGCTGAAACGCGCGATCAGGGTGCCAAGATCGGCGACGGCCGCCGCAAGCGAACTGGTGGCGGCGGTCGTCTGCTCGAACATCGCGGCGTTTTCCTGCGTGGCGGTGTCCAGCTGGCCCAGCGCCCGGGTGACCTCGGAAATCCCCTGTTCCTGCTCGCTGGCGCTGGCGGCGATTTCGGTCACGCGCAGCGAAATGTCCGAGACCGCGCCGGAGATCGTTTCCAGCGCCGTGCCGCAGTCGCGCACCAGCGTCACCCCCTCGCGCACCTGGCTGCCGCTGTCGGCAATCAGCGTGCCGATCTGCGCCGCGGAATCGGCGGCGCGCTGCGCCAGCGCCCGCACCTCCGAGGCGACGACGGCAAAGCCGCGCCCCGCCTCGCCCGCGCGGGCGGCTTCGACCCCGGCATTCAGCGCCAGCAGATTGGTCTGAAAGGCGATGTCGTCGATCACGCTGATGATGCGGGTGATCGCCTCGGAAGAGGCCTCGATCCGCTGCATCGCCTCGACCGCGGCGCGCATGGTTTCCTGCGACTGGCCAGCGCGGTCGCAGGCCGCCTGTGCCAGGCTGCGGACGCTGTTGATGCCCGCGCTGGTCTGCCCGACCGCGGTCAGCATCTCGTGCATCGCCGCGGCGGTCTGATCCAGCGAAGAGGCCGAGGATTCGGTGCGCCGCGACAGGTTGACGGCGGCATTCGCGATCTCGTCGCTGTCGGTGCGGATGCTGTGGGCCGCGGTCGAAATTTCGGTGACGATCCGGCACAGGCTGCTGGCGGCGGCGTTGAAATCCATCCGCAGCCCCTTGTAGCTGTCGTCGAAGAACTGGTCGATCGAGACGTCGAGCCGCCCCTCGGCCAGGGCCCGCAGCGCGGCGCTGAGCGCCTCCACCACCTGTTGCAGGGCCGCATCGGCGCGGGCGCGTTCGGCATCTATGGCGGCGCGCTGGGCCGCTTCGGCCGCATGCCGGGCCTCCAGATGGGCGCGCTCGCGGCTTTGTTCCAGCCGGTCGCGCTCGGCCTCCTCTGCCAGCCGGTCGCGTTCGCGGGCGGCACTGGCTTCGCGCTCGGCGGCCAGATGCGCATCGGTGTCGCGCGCCGCAACCAGCGCCTCGCGGAAGCTTTCCAGCGTGCGGGCCATCCGCCCGACCTCGTCCGCGCGGTCGCGATGCGGCACTTCGGTGGCCAGCTGGCCCCGTCCCACCGCATCCATCGCGGCGGTCAGCCGGGTCAGCGGCTGGCTGATCGAGCGGGAGACCCGCAGCGCCAGCACCGCCGTCGCCGCCAGCACCACAAGGCTGACGGCGACGAAGGCGATCGCCATGCGCCAGAGCGGGGCCAGCAACTGATCCGCCGCCTCGCTGGTCAAAAGCGCCCAGGTCGTGCCAAGGAACCGGAACGGACGATAGGCGATGAAGCGGTCGCCCGCCGCGTCCTGCAGCCGGGTCACCCCGGTTTCGCCCGCCAGCGCCGCCCGCACGGCGGCATTGTCTTCCCGCGTCGTCAGGATGTCGTCTTGCGCCGTCGCCAGCAGGTCGGAGCGCAACAGACCGTCCTGCCCGACCAGATAGGCGGCGGTGCTGCTGCCCCCCTCGCCGACGCTTTGCACGGCGGCATTCATCGCGCCGATCGGCAGCTGGATCGCCACGACGCCAAGCCGCTGGCCCGCCGCGTCCAGCACCGGGGCGGCGATGAAGGCCGCGGGCAGATCGGCGCTGGGGGCATAGGGCGCGAAATCGCGAAAGGCGGCGGTGCCGTCAGCGGGCAGCGCCATCGCCTCGCGGAAGACGGCGGCGAGGTCGGTATCCCGCCACGGCCCGGTCTGCAGATTGGTGGCGAAATCCCGTTCCTTGAACACGGTATAGACCACGTTTCCGGCCGTATCCATCAGGAAGATATCGTAAAAACCGCGCTCGTGCAGCCGGGTGGCAAGGCCCGGATGCAGCTCTGCATGCAGCGCGTCATAGGGGCTTTGATCCCCGGCCGCGACAAGCTTGTCCTTTGCGCCGGTCGGGTTCGGATTGTCGTCGATATAGGTCTTTTGCAGCGTTTCGGCGGCCGCGGGCAGGGCGGCATAGCTTTCCGACAGGGCGCCAAGCGCCCGCTGGATCGCGCGATCCTGCGCCATCGCCAGCAGATCCGCCCTTGTGCCGCCCAACAGCAGCGCGAGCGCCTGTTCGGGGCCGCGGGCCAGAGTGTCAAGCGTGACCTGCGAACTGCCGATCAGGGTCTGACGGGTGATCAGATAGGCCGGGATCGCGGTGCACAGCCCGGCCAACAGCGCCACAAGCGTGATCATCAGGGGCAGCCGTCTGGACAGATCCAGCCTGTTCATACGTGCAATCATAAGGGGCTCCTCCGGCAGGGCCGCGACACAAACGCCTGCAGCCTAGGCGCGAAATCTTAAAATGCGGCAAAGATCCGCGGCCTTAGCAGGGTGCTGAAATAGTCGGCCTCGACCGCGGATACGAAACATGATTCACCCCTTCCCATGGCGAAGGGGATCACGATGCGGGGCACGGACGAGACGAGCGGGTCGCTTTTCAGCTATGTCGACCTCGAGGATCGCATCCCGGCCAGGCATCCGCTGCGCAAGATCCGGCAGGTGGTGAACGAAGCCCTCACCAGCCTCGATGGTGATTTCGAGGGCTTTACATCCGCTTCGGCCGCCCCTCGATCGCGCCGGAACGGCTGATCCGGGCGAGCCTGCTGCAAATTCTGTTTTCCATCCGCTCGGAACGGCAACTGATGGAGCAGATGGATTACAACCTGCTGTTTCGCTGGTTCGTCGGGCTGGGGATCGACGATCAGGTCTGGGGTGAAGGGCGCCCGGAAATCTGTCCAGTGGACAGATTTCAGCCCTGAACAGGCGGAGCCCCGGGCCGAAGGCCGACGGTGTTCACGAAGAACCGCGACCGGCTGATGAGCACCGAGATGTCGCGCAAGATCATGGCCGCGATCCTCGCCCATCGCGAGGTGGCGCCACTGCTCTCGGACGAGCATTTCTCGGTCGATGGCACGCTGGTGAAGGCGTGGGCGTCGATGAAAAGCTTCCAGCCGAAGGCGCCGCCGCCCGGGCGGATGGCCCCGGCGACGATCCCGATGACGAGGATCCAGGTGCGCCGCCGTCAAGCCCCGCCCCCGAGACGCCCGCGACCGAAGCAAAGACCGATCCGATGCCCCGCAGCCCCCGCCAGAACCGCAATGCCGAGGTCGACTTTCGCGGCGAGAAACGCTCGAATGCGACGCATGCCTCGACCACCGACCCCGAGGCGCGGCTTTACAAGAAATCCCCCGGGACCGGCGCGATGCTGTGCTTCATCGGCCATGCGCTGATGGAGAACCGTTCCGGTCTGATCGTGCAGGGCGAGCTGACCCGCGCCGATGGCCATGCCGAACGGCAGGCCGCGCTCGACATGATCCACCGCCATTCCCCCGGCTCGACCCGGCGCCTGACGCTGGGGGCGGACAAAGGCTATGACGCAGCTGACTTCGTCCGCGACCTGCGCAAGGCTTGCGTCACGCCCCATGTCGCACAAAAGGCCCGACATTCCGCCATCGACCGCCGCACCACCCGCCACGACGGCCACGCCATGTCGCTGAGACATCGAAAGCGGATCGAAGAGGCCTTTGGTTGGGCCAAGACGGTCGGTGGAATGGCGCAAACGATGTATCGCGGCCTTGACCGGGTGCGGTCGCGTTTCATCCTGACGATGGCAGCCAACAACCTGGCACGACTGCCCCGGCTGCTCGCCGCCTGAGGACGAAGAGCGGTGGACCGGCGGGGCGCTCAAGCCCAGAACTCGTACGAAAACGGGAAGTCATTCTCGTCTGCCGACTATTTCAGCGGCCTGTTAGGGAGGGCATGGCCGGGGCGGAGGCCCCCGGCCATGCGCGGCGGCGATCGACCTTTATTCGACCTTGCCGATCGACCAGAAGAGCGTCTCGCCCGAGCTGTCATCGACGCCGTCATTGTCGGTGACGACGAAGCCTTCGCCCGCCGCGTCGATGGCGAAACCTTCCACCTTGTCAAGGATATAGCCCTTTGAGGCCGCCAGATCGGGCAGCAGGTCGCGGACCAGCTCCTTTTGCACGACCGGCAGCGCCCCGCCCAGATCCGCGGGTTTCAGATCGGCCAGCGCGACGCGGTAAAGCCGCTTCACCGCCGCCTTGTCGGCCAGCTGATTGTCGCGCTCGATCAGATAGGCGAAATCGCCGTGCAGGGTGATTTCCGACAGGCCAACCCAGCCGCCTTCGGGCGCGGCCTCAAGCGGGTAGTGCACCGCGCCCCATGTTTCGTCCTCAAGATCATAGGAGACGAGCTTGACCATCCCCTTCGGATCGTCTTTCCAGGGCCGCTGCACGGCAAGCCAAAGCCGGTCGCCCGCGAGCGCGATCCCCTCGAAGCCGAAGCGGGTTTCGGCCGCGGCAAGCTCCGGCGGCAGGCCGATCTGCTGGTCGATCGCGCCGGTCTCATCCACATGCACGATGCCATGCGGGATCATCTTGTCCGTGCGCCCCTCGGTCGCCAGCCAGAAGCCGCCCTCGCCATCGGTGGTCAGCCCCTCGATATCCATCAGCTGCGCCGGATCGCCCCCGCGCGTCACCGTCAGCGCCGCGGTGATCCGCGCCGGTTTTTGCGTCGCATCAAGGCTGTAGATCGTCGGCGCGGCGGACAGGAAGCTGTCCGAGGCGGCGAAAAGATGCCCCGGTTTCGCCGGATCGGCGGTCAGCGCCGAAAGCGCCGCCCAGCCGATCAGGGGCTCGGTGCCCGCACTGGTCAGCGTCGGATAGGCGGCCGGAGCGTCGGAGAGCGCGTAAAGCATCACATGCGCCGGGGCGAGCCCGTCTTCGCGCAGATCGACCTCGTTCGCGGTGGCCAGAAGCCCGCGGCCGGGGATCGCCACCAGACCTTCGGGGCTGATCCCCGAGGGCAGGATCTGCAAGAGTTTCGGCGCCGCCAGATCGGCCAGATCATAGACCGCCACGAGCGAGGCCCGCTCGGCCGCGACGAACAAAAGCTTGCGGCCGTCGAAGTCGGCCACTTCGACCGACTCGATCTCGACGCCCTTCTTGTTGCGCTTGTCGGGGTAATGGCCCAGCGCCGCCATCTCGCGCTCAAGGCTCGCCCCGGCTTCAAAGACGACGGTGCCGTCCTTCTTCCAGATCGTGAAGCCGCGCGCGCCGCCCTTCCAGTCGCCCTCGTTCGCGGTGACGAAATGATCGGTGTCGATCCATTTCACCGCATCGGGTTCGCGTGCGACACCGTCTTTCTTGCCGGTGAAATCGAGCTTGCCGTCCTTTTTCGTGTCGATGCCGGTCAGATCGACCTCGCCCGCCGAAAAATGCGTGGCCACCGCGCCATCGGCGCCGATCACAGCGATTTCGTTGTTTTCCTGCAGCGTCACCACGATTTCGCCCGCGGTGTTGATCGAGACGAATTCGGGCTCAGGATCTTCCCCCGCCACCGCGGCCAGCCCGGTCAGGTCGATCTTTTGCAGCGCGCCGCAATCAACCGCGCCCGCCTTCAGCGGCAGCTTGACCAGATAGCCCGCGGGCATCTGCGGCAGGTCGCCCTCGTTCACCTCTTCGTCGCGCTCGTTTTCGATCGCAACGGCGAGGAAACTGCCATCGGGGGCCTTGGCGACGGAATCGGGCTGCCCGCCAAGGTCGCATTCCGCCACGATTTTCTGCGTGCCCAGATCCACCGTCACCAGCTTGCCCGAGGGCTTGGCATAGCTTTCCGAGGTGTTCACCCCGGCAAAGGCCAGATTGCCCAGCACCACCGTTGTCGTCGGCTCGCCGCCCATCGCCACCGTGCCCAGCGGTTTCGGCGCCGCCGGATCGGCAATGTCGATCAGCCCCAGCACGCCCAGCGGGCTGTCGGAATAGATCAGCCGCTGCCCGTCCTCGGTCGCGGTGATGATCTCGGCCGAGGAGGGTTTCGCAGCCGTCTCGCCGGTCGCATTCAGCGGCGTCGGGAAAGACGAAATGCGGTTGAAAGCCTGCTCGGCATGGGCCGGGAAGGCGGTGGCAAGCGCCAGCGCCGAGGTCAGGCAGAGGCTGCGGAAGGTCATGGGATCACCCTGTCAGGTTGCGTCGCGCGGACCTTCCCGCCATTGCGTGACGGTGCCGTGACGCCCCGATGACGGTTCGGTGTCGTTACCCCCGCAGACGGCCCGAGGTCGGATCGTAAAGCGGCGCAAGGCTGGCCCGCGCCGTCACGATCTGCCCGGCCACGTCGATCGCATAGCTGGATGCCAGCATCTCGGCCGGGCTTTCGTCGGCCCGGCAGGGGACATAGCCCAGCCCCACCGCGCCGCGCAGCGCATGGCCGTAATTGCCCGAGCTGAGCTGCCCGACGATCCGGCCATCGCGCAGGATCGGCTCGTTGTGAAACAGCAGCGGCGCCGGGTCATCAAGCAGGACTTGCATCAGCCGCCGGGTCAGCCCGGTTTCCTGCTTGCGCAGCACCGCCTCGCGGCCCAGAAAATCGCCCTTGGCCGGTTTCACCGCAAAGCCCAGACCCGCCTCCAGCACGTGATCCTCGTCGGTGATGTCATGGCCGAAATGGCGATAGGCCTTTTCGATGCGGCAACTGTCCATCGCATGCAGCCCGCACAGCTTCAGCCCGAGCGGTTCGCCCGCCTCGATCAGCGTTTCGAACACATGCGCGGCCTGATCGGTGGGGATGTAAAGTTCCCAGCCGAGTTCGCCCACATAGCTGATCCGATGCGCCCGGCCAAGGCCCATGCCGATCTCGATGTCCTTTGCCAGACCAAAGGGATGGCCCGCGTTCGAAAAATCGTCGGGCGAGACGCGCGCCATCAGATCGCGCGCCCGCGGCCCCATCACCGCGATCACCGCCTCGGCCGAGGTGACATCGGTGACGGTGACGAAGGCCGCGCCCAGATGGCGGCGCAGCCAGGACAGATCGCGCTGCAGCGTCGCCCCCGGCACGACCAGCAGAAAGGCGGTTTCCGAAAGCCGCGTCACCGTCAGATCGCATTCGATGCCGCCCTTGGCATTCAGCATCTGGGTATAGACGATGCGCCCGGGGGCCACGTCGATATCATTGCCGCACAGAGATTGCAGGAACGGCGCCGCATCGCGCCCCTCGACCCGGATCTTGCCGAAAGAGGTCATGTCGAGCAGCCCGATCCCGTCGCGCAGCGCCATATGCTCGGCGCGCTGGTTTTCGAACCAGTTCTGCCGCTGCCAGCTATAGCGGTATTCGGGCGGCTGCCCCGGATTGGCAAACCAGTTCGCCCGTTCCCAGCCCGCCATCTCGCCAAAGACCGCGCCGCGGGCCTTCAGATGCTCGTGCAGGGGCGAGCGGCGGATGCCGCGGCTGGTCGCCATCTGCCGCCAGGGGAAATGGTCGGCGTAAAGCAGGCCCAGCGTCTCGCTGACCCTTTCGCGCAGATAGCGGCGGTTCCTTTGGAATGGCTGGGCGCGGCGGATATCGACCTCCCACAGGTCGAAGGGGGGCGCGCCGTCGGTCATCCATTGCGCCAGCGCCATCCCCGCGCCGCCCGAGGAGACGATGCCGATCGAATTGTAGCCCGCCGCCACCCAATAGCCGCCCAGACCGGGGGCCTCGCCCAGATAATAGCGGTCATCGGGGGTGAAGCTTTCCGGGCCGTTGAAAAAGGTATGGATGCCCGCGGTTTCCAGCATCGGCATCCGCGCCACCGCCTGTTCGAGGATCGGGGCGAAATGCTCGATATCCTCGGGCAGCTGATCGAAGCAGAACTCCTCGGGAATGCCCGCCATGCCCCAGGGCTTAGCCCGGGGTTCAAAGGCGCCAAGCAGGATTTTCCCTGCATCTTCCTTGTAATAGGCGCATTCGTCGGGCACCCGCAGCACCGGCAGTTGCGTCAGGCCGGGGATGGTCTCGGTGACGATGTAGAAATGCTCGCAGGCCTGCAGCGGCAGCGTGACACCATTTTGCGCCGCCAGATCGCGCCCCCACATGCCGCCGCAATTCACCACCGCGTCGCAGGCGATATGGCCGCGCTCCGCCCCCATCTGCCAATCGACGCCGGTCACATGGCCGCCCGCCTGCGTCACCCGCGTGACCTTGACGCCCTCCAGGATCTGCGCGCCGCGGCTGCGCGCCCCCTTGGCCAGCGCCAGCGCGATATTGCCCGGATCGGCCTGCCCGTCGGCGGGCAGATGCACCCCGGCGGTGACGCCCGCGATGTTCAGATGCGGGTAAAGGTCCCGGACCTCGGCGGGGGAAAGCTCGTTCACCTCGATGCCGAAGGCCCGGGCCAGCGCCGCCTGCCGCAAAAGCTCCTCGCGCCGCTCGGCGGTCAGCGCCACCGTCATCGAGCCGCAGGCACGAAATCCGGTGGCGAGCCCGGTTTCCGCTTCCAGCCTTGCGTAAAGATCGGCGGAATATTTCGCCAGCCGGGTCATGTTCTGGCTTGCCCGCAGCTGCCCGATCAGCCCCGCCGCATGCCAGGTCGTGCCCGAGGTCAGCTGCTTGCGTTCCAGCAAAACGATGTCGGTCCAGCCCAGTTTCGCCAGATGGAAGGCGACCGAACAGCCGGAAATGCCGCCGCCGATGATGACGACGCGGGCCTTTGGGGGAATTGCGGGCATC
Organism: Rhodobacter capsulatus; assembly: GCF_052363185.1. GTDB lineage: Bacteria > Pseudomonadota > Alphaproteobacteria > Rhodobacterales > Rhodobacteraceae > Rhodobacter > Rhodobacter capsulatus_E. The sequence continues at coordinate 893,225 of NZ_CP198955.1, forward strand.
GACGCCTCCGGGCAAGGGGGGGAGTTGCCGAAACTATTCCTGCGGCGAAATGAAATTTCAACATGAAATTTCATTTATGGGAAGGTTGTCGGAAATTGTTTCATCCCTGTCGCGGCAGAGGTTGCCTTTTTTACCGGCTTGCGCCAGCTTGCCCCAAGCATTCGAAGGCCCCAGATGACCCATCACGTCGGCGAAGACATCCGGTACTTGCGCAAATCGCGCGAGATGACATTGCAGCAGCTCGCGGCGGCGGTTGGCCGGTCGCTGGGCTGGCTGAGCCAGGTCGAGCGCGGCCAGACCACCCCCTCGGTCCGCGATCTGGGCTTGATCGCCGAGCGGCTGGGGGTGACGATCAGCTTCTTCTTCCGCTCGTCAAGCCGCGCGCCCGAGGAACGCGGGCTGATCCTGCGCGCCGCCGACCGCATGCCGATTGGCAGCAGCGCCACGGGGCTGGTCGAGGAATTGCTGTCGCCGACGCTGGCGGGGTCGTTCGAAATGGTGAAATCCACCTTCGCCCCCGGCGCGTCAAGCGGCACGCCGCGCCGGCCCGCGGGGGCGCGCGAGGATGGCGGGGTGCTGATCTCGGGGCGGCTGACGCTGATCCTCGACGGGCGGGAGTTCGCGCTGGCGCCCGGCGACAGCTTCCAGTTCGCCGGGGCCGATTACGGCTGGCGCAACGAGGGGACAGAGCCCGCCGTGGCCATCTGGATCATCGCGCCGCCGGTCTATTGACCGGGCGAAGGGGCGGGAATCCACTTGGCCTTGGCCCTCTCTCGCCCTTATGGTCGCGCAGGGGCGGGGGCAGGACAAAGGTCTTTCGGGGGAAAGGCTTCATCCGAAATAAACCCTTGCGACCCTAATCTTTCTGGCCGGGGGGGCCGTCGCCTTCCGGCCATCCTGCCGAAGACCCGGGGAGCCCCGCGACCGACCATGCGCAACCTTCGCCTGAACGCCCGATATGCCCCGCTTGCGGCGGCGCTGATCCTGACGCCCGTGCTGGGCCTTGCGTTTTTGCTCAGCGGGGCGCTGTGGATCTTGCCGGTCTTCCTGGGCGTCGCGGCGCTGGCGCTGGTGGGGGTGCATGATCTGCGCCAGTCCCGGCATGCGATCTTGCGCAATTATCCGATCATCGGCCATCTGCGCTACATGATCGAAAGCGTCGGCCCGGAGTTCCGGCAGTATTTCTTTGAATCCGACCGCGACGAGGTGCCCTTCAGCCGGGAAATCCGCGGCCTTGTCTATCAGCGCGCCAAGGGGGTCGAGGACAAGCGGCCCTTCGGCACGGTCGAATCCGTCTATGCTTCGGGGTTCAACTGGCTGACCCATTCGATCATGCCGAAGACGATCCGGGACACCGATTTCCGCGTCCGCATCGGCGGGCCCGACTGCGCGCAGCCCTATGACGCCTCGGTCTACAATATCTCGGCGATGAGTTTCGGGGCGCTCTCGGCCAATGCGATCCTGGCGCTGAACCGGGGCGCCAAGGCGGGCGGCTTTGCCCATGACACCGGCGAGGGCGGGATCAGCCGCTATCACCGCGCGGGCGGCGGCGATCTGATCTATCAGGTCGCCTCGGGCTATTTCGGCTGCCGCAGCCCCGATGGCCGCTTCTCGCCCGAGGCGTTTGCGGTGCAGGCCCGCGATCCGCAGGTGAAGATGATCGAAATCAAGCTGAGCCAGGGGGCGAAGCCCGGTCATGGCGGGATGCTGCCCGCCTCGAAGATCTCGCCCGAGATCGCCGAGGCGCGGGGGATTCCGATGGGGATCGACTGCATTTCCCCCGCCGCGCATTCGGCCTTTTCGACGCCGCGGGAATTCATGGGCTTCATCGCGCAGCTGCGCGCGCTGTCGGGTGGCAAGCCGGTGGGCTTCAAGCTCTGCATCGGGCATCGGCGCGAATTCATGTGTCTGGTCAAGGCGATGCTGGCCACCGGCGTGACCCCCGATTTCATCGTCGTCGATGGCAAGGAGGGCGGCACCGGGGCGGCGCCGCTGGAATTCGTCAACCGTGTCGGCATGCCGATGCTGGAGGGGCTGCATTTCGTCCACACCACCCTGCGCGGCGCCGGGCTGCGCGGGCGGATCCGGATCGGCGCGGCGGGCAAGATCGTTTCGGCCTATGACATCGCCCGGGCGATGGCGCTGGGCGCGGATTGGTGCAATTCGGCGCGCGGCTACATGTTCGCCATCGGCTGCATTCAGGCGCAGTCCTGCCACACCAACCGCTGTCCGGCGGGCATCGCGACCCAGGACCCGCGGCGGATGCGGGCGCTGGATGTGCCCGACAAAAGCGCCCGCGTCGCGCGGTTCCACAAGAACACGCTGCATGCTTTGGGCGAGTTGGTGGGCGCGGCGGGTCTGGCGCATCCGTCCGAATTCCTGCCCTATCACTTCATGTTCCGCGCCCGGGACAATGCCTTCCAGGACGGCAACGAGGTCTTCGAAGATCTGCCCGAGGGCTTCCTGCTGACCGGCTCCGACCATCCCGAATTGCAGGTCTGGCTGGATCGCTGGAGCCGCGCCAGCGCCGAGACCTTCGTGGCCGAACGCATGCCTAAGAACCGCTTCGCGGGCTGAGCGCCCGCCCCGCCCGGGTCAGAGCCCGGGTCAGAGCCCGGATCAGAGAATGCGGTTCACATGGCCCATCTTGCGACCGGGCTTCGCCTCGGCCTTGCCGTAAAGATGGATCTGGGTGTTCTTCGCGCGGGCGAAGTCGGGGATGCGGTCGACATCGTCGCCGATCAGGTTCAGCATCTCGACATCGGCGTAACGGCCGCCGTCGCCCAGCGGCCAGCCCGCGACGGCGCGGATATGCTGTTCGAACTGATCGACGGTGCAGCCCGCCTGCGTCCAGTGCCCCGAATTATGCACCCGCGGCGCGATCTCGTTCACCAGAAGGCCGGCGGGCGTCACGAAGAGCTCGACCCCCAGCACGCCGACGTAATCAAGCGCATTGAGGATCCGCGCCGCGATCAGCACCGCATCCGAGCGCAGGGCAGGGGGGATGCGGGCGGGCACGGTCGTGGTGTGCAGGATGCCCGACTTGTGCACATTCTCGCCCGGATCGAAGCAGGAAATCGCGCCGTCGAGCCCGCGCGCGGCGATCACCGAAATCTCGGCGGAAAACTCGACGAAACCTTCCAGAACCGCGGTGGCACCGCCCATTGCGGCCAGCGCCTCGGGCGCGTCGGCGGGGGTCATGATCCGCGCCTGCCCCTTGCCGTCATAGCCCAGCCGCGTCGTTTTCAGGATCGCGGGGGTGCCGATCTGCGCCATCGCGGCGTCAAGGCTGGCGGCATCGCGCACCTCGGCCCAGGGGGCGGTGGCAAGGCCGATGCCGTTCAGGAAGGATTTTTCGAGGATGCGGTCCTGCGAGCTGGCCAGCGCCTTGCGCCCCGGGCGAATGGGGCGCAGGCTTTCGAGCAGATCGAGCGCCGAGGTCGGGATGTTCTCGAATTCATAGGTGATGACATCGACCGCTTCGGCAAAGGCCCGCAGGGCGGCTTCGTCGTCATAAGACGCGGTGAAGACCCGGTCGGCGACCTGACCCGCGGGCGGGTTCGCGCCCGGCTCGAAGATCGCGCATGTCAGCCCCAACCGCGACGCCGCGACGGACAGCATCCGCCCCAACTGCCCGCCGCCCAGAATCCCGATCGTGGCGCCCGGTTTCAGCATCTCACTCATCGGCGGGCTCGTCGGGGATCGAGGCCGAAAGGGCCTCGCGCCAGGCATCAAGCCGCGCGGCCAGATCCGCATCCTGCAGCGCCAGAATGCCCGCGGCCATCAGCCCGGCATTGGCCGCGCCCGCGGCGCCAATCGCCATCGTCGCGACGGGAAAGCCCTTGGGCATCTGCACGATGGAATAAAGACTGTCGACGCCCGCCAGCGCCTTGGTCTGCACCGGCACGCCGACAACCGGCACGCGGGTTTTCGAGGCCATCATGCCCGGCAGATGCGCAGCACCTCCGGCGCCTGCGATGATCACTTGCAGGCCACGCTCGACCGCGGTCTTGCCATAGGCCCAAAGCCGATCCGGGGTGCGATGCGCCGAGACGATCTTTTTCTCGTAAGCCACGCAGAGTTCATCCAGAACCGCCGCCGCCTCGCGCAGGGTCGCCCAGTCGGACTGGCTCCCCATGATGATTCCCACTTTCACGCCCATTCGGCCCCCCATCTTGTGGCGGCACTATAGGCAGACCGGCTGCGGGGGCAAGCCTCAGGCGATGATGTCGGGGGTCAGCCGGTCTTCGATCCGGGCGATCTGGTCTTTCAGCGCCAGTTTCTGCTTTTTCAGCCGCACCAGCCGCAGCTGATCGGGGTGGGCGGCGTTGACCAGCGCGGAAATCGCCTCGTCGAGGTCGCGATGTTCGCGGCGCAGGACCTCCAGCTTGATCCGCAGCACATCATCCGAATTCATCTCGATCGGGCTGTCGATATGGGCATTCATGGCTTGTGTCCGATCACGGGCTGAGACAGGAACGCGAAGGCAAGCCCCCCGACTCGCCCTGCATTTGACCAACTATATCAATTTCCGCGGCTTTGCGGGAAATTTCCTGACTGCGACCAGCCGCCGCCCCCTTGCACCTGCGGCGGCGCTGCCCATATCCTGCGCATGGGGCTGCCGCACGGCGGGGTCCACATGCAACGTCGCTTTCCAAAGGGCTTGCCAATGACGAAACTGAGCTTCGGCGCACATCCTTATCTGCTGGGCTTCGACCAGCTGGAGCGCCTTGTCGAACGGACCGCAAAATCCGGCTCCGACGCCTATCCGCCCTACAATATCGAGCAATCGGGGCCCGACGAATTCCGCATCACCCTGGCGGTGGCGGGCTTTGCAGAGGCCGATCTGGCGATCACCATGGAAGATCGCGCCCTTGTCATCCGCGGCCGTCAGGCCGATGACGGGTCCGAGCGCATCTTTCTGCACCGCGGCATCGCCGCCCGCGCCTTTCAGCGCAGCTTCGTGCTGGCCGATGGCGTCGAGGTCTCGGGCGCCGCGCTGGAGAACGGCCTGTTGCATGTCGAGCTGAAACGGGCGCAGCCCGAGCCGGTCGTGCAGACGATTCCGATCCGCAGAAAATAAGGGGGCATCATGGATCACGCAGCTGAATTCGACGTCGCCGCGGGGGCGCGCATCGTCTATGTCCGGTCGGTCCCGCTGACCGAAATCCCCGAGGAGATCCGCGACCGGGTGGGCCACATCGACCACATGTATGCGCTGCACAACGTCAATGGCGAGCGGCTGGCGCTGGTGAAGGACCGCGAGATGGCCTTCGTGCTGGCGCGTCAAAACGAGATCACCGCGGTCAGCGTGCACTGAGCCCGCCGCCGGGCCCGAAAAGCGAAACGCCCCGGGATTTCCCGGGGCGTTCTTGTTTCTGTCCTGCGGCTTACGCCTTGATCAGGCCCATCGATTCCAGCTTCAGGATCACCTGATGCGCGCAGTGATCGACATCGACGCCGGTGGTGTCGACGGCCAGTTCCGGGTTCGCGGGCACTTCATAGGGGTCGGAAATGCCGGTGAATTCCTTGATCTTGCCTTCGCGGGCGAGCTTGTAGAGCCCCTTGCGGTCGCGGCTTTCGCATTCCTCAAGCGAGGTCGCCACATGGACTTCGACAAAGGCGCCATAGGCCTCGATCATCTCGCGCACGGCGCGGCGGGTCGCGGTATAGGGCGCGATCGGGGCGCAAATCGCGATGCCGCCGTTCTTGGTGATTTCCGAGGCCACATAGCCGATGCGCTTGATGTTGATGTCGCGGTGCTCTTTGCTGAAGCCGAGTTCCGAGGACAGATGCTTGCGCACCACATCGCCGTCAAGCAGCGTCACCGGGCGGCCGCCCATCTCCATCAGCTTGACCATCAGCGCATTCGCGATCGTCGATTTGCCCGAGCCGGAAAGGCCGGTGAAGAAGACGGTGAAGCCCTGTTTCGCGCGGGCGGGCGAGGTGCGGCGCAGTTCCGACACCACCTGCGGGAAGCTGAACCATTCCGGGATATCAAGCCCTTCGCGCAGGCGGCGACGCAGCTCGGTGCCCGAGATGTCGAGCACGGTGCAGCCCTCCGGCACTTCGTTCGCCGGGTAATATTGCGCCTTTTCCTGCACATAGACCATGTGTTTGAAATCGACCATGGTGACGCCGATTTCCTCTTCATATTGCTTGAACAGGGTCTGGGCGTCGTAGGGGCCGTAGAAATCCTGGCCCGCCGAGTTCTTGCCGGGGCCGGCGTGATCGCGGCCGACGATGAAATGGGTGACGCCATGGTTCTTGCGGATCAGCCCGTGCCAGACCGCCTCGCGCGGGCCCGCCATGCGCATCGCCAGGTTCAGCAGGCTCATCGTGGTGGTCGATTGCGGGTATTGATCGAGCACCGCTTCATAGCAGCGCACGCGGGTGAAGTGATCGACGTCGCCCGGTTTCGTCATGCCGACGACGGGGTGGATCAGCAGGTTCGCCTGCGCCTCGCGGGCGGCGCGGAAGGTCAGTTCCTGATGCGCGCGGTGCAGCGGGTTGCGGGTCTGGAAGGCGACGATCTTCTGCCAGCCGAGCTTGCGGAAATAGGCGCGCAATTCGTTCGGCGTGTCGCGGCGGGCCTTGAAATCATAGTGCACGGGCTGCTGGATGCCGGTGATCGGCCCGCCCAGATAAATCGCGCCCGCGGTGTTGTGCAGGTAGTTCACCGCCGGATGGGCCAGATCATCGGCGCCGAAGACCTTTTCGGCCTCACGCGCCTTGTTCGGCACCCATTTGTCGGTGACCGAGAGGATGGCGAGAATCACCCCCTCCTGATCGCGCAGCGCGATGTCTTGCCCGGGCGCGATGCCTTCGGCGAATTTCTCGTTCACGTCGAGCGTGATCGGCATCGGCCAAAGTGTGCCATCGGCCAGACGCATGTTTTCAACGACGCCATCGTAATCGGCCTCGCCCAGAAAGCCCTTCAGCGGGAAAAAGCCGCCGTTCATCAGCAGTTCAAGGTCGCAGATCTGACGCGGCGTCAGGTCCCAGGACGGCAGGTTCCCCGCCTCGACCTTCAGCTTTTGCGCGGATTCGTGGGAAACATAGAGCTCCGGAATGGGAGCGAGATTGGGAAGAGTCATCGCTTGACCTGCTTTTTCGAGGGCTAACTGCTGCGTCTGACAAACGCTTGGGCGCGGCTTTGCCCGCAAAGACGGCGATTTTCAAGCAAAAGCGGGGTGATTTCCGCAAAGAAGGCGGTTTTGGTGCCTTTGTGCCAAGGAGCGGAACGAAGTTTCTGCAAACTGCGTCAATCCACGCCGTTTGTTGCGGTGCAAAGCGGTGCTATCGTGCCCCGAAGTTTGCTTTGAGGGGAAGTCATGGGTCTGAAATCAAGTCTGACGCCTATCATTGCCGGTTGGGTGTGGATCTCCGGTTGCGAGTACGGCATCAATCAGGTCTGGCTGAAAAGCCAGTGGGAAGACTACTACAGCGCGCTCGGGATGGCCTATCCCGACGACATGCTGAAATGGGCTGCGTGGTGTCTGGTCTTCGCGCTGGCGATGCGGATGCTGGTGTCCCGCTTCAACGTGCTGGCCGCCGGGATCATCTCCTGGATCTTCGTGGTCGGCCTGTCGCTGGTCGCGCTGTGGAACTATGCGCCGATGCCGCTGGAGATGTTCCAGCTTTACGGCCCGGCCAGCTTTGCCGAAACGCTCTCGGCCTCGCTGGTGATCTCGATGTTCGTGGGGATTGTGGCGTCGGTGAAACGCTCGCAACAACGCGCCAAAGAGAAGGCCAAGGCGAAACTGAAAGCCAAGGCCGTCGCGGCCTGAGCCAATCACATACTGAAACGGGCCGCCTTCGGGCGGCCCTTTTCGTTGCGGGCCTCAGCCCTGTTCGGCCAGCCAGCGTTCGGCATCGAGCGCCGCCATGCAGCCCATGCCCGCCGAGGTGATCGCCTGCCGATAGGTGTGATCGGTCAGATCGCCCGCCGCAAAGACGCCGGGAATGCCGGTGCGGGTCGTGCCCGGCTCCACCTTCACATAGCCGCCGTGATGCAGTTCAAGCTGGTCCTTGACCAGCTCGGACGCAGGCGCATGGCCGATCGCGACAAAGAACCCGTGGCAGGGGATCTCGCGCTCCGCCCCGGTCTGCACGTCCTTGATGCGGCAGCCGGTGACGCCAAGCGGTGCTTCGGTGCCCAGCACCTCTTCGACCGTGGCATTCCAGATCACCTCGATCTTCGGGTTCTTCATCAGCCGCTCGATCAGGATCTTTTCGGCGCGGAAGCTGTCGCGGCGGTGGATGACGGTGACTTTCGAGGCGAAATTCGTCAGGAACATCGCCTCCTCGACCGCCGCATTGCCGCCGCCGACCACCACGACCTCCTTGCCGCGATAGAAGAAGCCGTCGCAGGTGGCGCAGGCCGAGACGCCGAAGCCCTGGAATTTCTCCTCGGACGGCAGGCCCAGCCAGCGCGCCTGCGCACCGGTGGCCAGAATCACCGCATCCGCCGTGTAGACCGTGCCCGAATCGCCGGTGGCGACAAAGGGTCGGGTGCCCAGATCGAGCTTCGTGATGATGTCGGTGATGATCTCGGCGCCCATCGCGCGGGCGTGCTCTTCCATCTGCAGCATCAGCTCGGGGCCCTGCACCTCGGTGCGGCCGGGCCAGTTTTCCACCTCGGTGGTGATCGTCAGCTGCCCGCCGGGCTGCATCCCCTGCACGAGGATGGGCGACAGCATCGCGCGCGAGGCATAGACCGCGGCCGTATAGCCGGCCGGCCCGGATCCGATGATCAGAACCTTCGTGTGCTTCGACTCGCTCATCCGTCGCTCTCCTGTTGTGACGCCGCTCATATAAGCAGCGTGGCGGCGCGGGAAAACCCCTGCGCGGTCGTGCGGTGTCGCACCGCGACCCTTCCCGGGCGATTGCGCTTGCACACGGATGGGCGAAACAATATTGCGCAGCTTGGCGCTGGAAGATAAGGTTTGCGCAGCCAAGGAGGTTCGGCATGGGCACGAGCAAGCTCGACGAGATCGACCGGAAGATTCTGGCCGAGCTGCAGGCGGATGGCCGGATGACGAACGTCGAACTGGCCAAGCGCGTCGGCATTTCCGCGCCGCCCTGTCTGCGCCGCGTCCGCACGCTGGAGGAGGCGGGCTATATCCGCGGCTATCATGCCGATGTGAACCCGCGCGAGCTGGGCTTCGAGGTGCAGGTCTTCGCGATGGTGCGGCTGCACAGCCAGGCGGAAACGGATCTGAGCGCCTTTGAGCGCCGCTGTCAGGCCTGGCCCTTGGTGCGCGAATGCCACATGCTGAACGGCGAGATCGACTTCGTGCTGAAATGCGCGGCGCCCGATCTCTCGACCTTCCAGAATTTCCTGACCGGGCAGCTGACCGCGGCCGAGAATGTGGCCAGCGTGAAGACCTCGCTCGTGATCCGCTGCGCCAAGGATGAACCCGGGGTGCCCTTTGACGTGCTCGAAGAGCGGCTCGCCAAACACGCCTGAGCGCAAGGCCCCGGGCGGGGCAGGGGGCTCGTTCAGGGGGCTTACGCGGCGCCACTGGCGCCACGGTCCCCCTTCACCCCGTCCCTGCGGGACTCCCCCCGGGATCTGCTTTCACCTTGGTCCAAATATCCCGGGGGGTGAATTGGCCGAAGGCCAAGAGGGGGGCAGCGCCCCCCTGCCTTGCCTTCAGATCTCGCCCGCGCGCACAAGGTCGATCATCGCCTGACCGCCCCGGGCGTCTTCCAGCGTCCACAGGAAGGGCGCGCCGTCGCGGATGTGGCGGACAAAGGCTTCGACCTGCAGCACATATTGGTTCACACCGGGGAAGCGGTGGGTCTCGGCGCTGCCCATGCCGTGCAGCGTCACCTCGGCCTGATCGAAGGCCCCGGCGTTGAACGGCGCCGAGAGCGTGATCCGGCCGGTTTCGCCCTGAAACGTCACCTCCTGGCGCGGGAAAAGCCGGGTCGAGGTCATCGCGGCAAAGGTGAAATCCCCGCCCGGGCCCGCCATCTCGCCCCAGACCTGCGCGAAAGTATCGACGCCGTTTTCGCGGTTGAGGCGCGCGGCAAGCCGCACCGGTTCCGCCCGCGCCGCGAAGCGGATCGAGGAATAGGCATAGACGCCGATATCGGGGATCGAGCCGCCGCCGGTCTCGGCGCGGTTGCGGATATTCGCGGGATCGGGATTGTCGAAGGTGAAGGCCACATCGGCATGTTTCAGCCGCCCGATCCGGCCCGCGTCCAGCCAGTGCCGCACCAGCTGCCATTGCGGGTGGTGCACGATCATATAGGCCTCGGCCGCGCATTTGCCGCTGGCGTCGCGGGCGGCGATCAGCGGGTCGATCTCCTCGGCCCGCAGCGCCAGCGGCTTTTCGATCAGCACATGCTTGCCGGCCTCAAGCGCCTTGATCCCCCAGGCGACATGCAGGTGATTGGGCAGGGGAATATAGACGACCTCGATGCCGGGATCGGCCAGCAGCGCCTCGTAGCTGTCGTGCAGGTGCAGATCGGGGGCGAAGGCGGTGAAACCCGCGGCCTTGGCGGGGGAGGAGGTCGCCAGCGCCGCCAGCCGCGCGCCTTTGGCCGCGTGGATCGCGGGCCCCATCCGGCGCGCCGCGAAATCCGACGCGCCGAGAATTCCGAAATTGACTGGCTGCATGATCCTCTCCCTTTGGCCCCAAGCTAGCGCGCGGGGCCGGGGCGGGCAATGTCAGCCCGGCAGGCTCATGCCCTTTTCCTTGGCCAGCGCCTTCATCCGGCCCTGCAGCTTTTCAAACGCCCGCACCTCGATTTGCCGGATGCGTTCGCGGCTGACGTCATATTGCGTCGAGAGATCCTCGAGCGTCACCGGCTCGTCGCGCAGACGCCGCGCCATCAGGATGTCGCGTTCGCGTTCGTTCAGCACATCCATCGCGGCGACCAGCATCGCACGGCGGGCCTGCAATTCGTCGGCTTCGGCATAGGCCTCGGCCTGATCGGCGTCCTCGTCCTCGAGCCAGTCCTGCCATTGCGTGGCGCTTTCGCCATCGCTGGCGCCCACTTGCGCGTTCAGCGACGCATCCGCCCCGGCCAGACGGCGGTTCATCTCGATCACGTCGCCTTCGGTGACGTTCAGATCCTTGGCGATCTTTGCCACCGCATCGGGGCGCAGGTCGCCCTCCTCGAAGGCGCCGATCTTCGATTTCGCCTTGCGCAGGTTGAAGAAGAGCTTCTTTTGCGCCGAGGTGGTGCCCAGCTTCACCAGCGACCACGAGCGCAGGATATATTCCTGGATCGCGGCGCGGATCCACCACATCGCATAGGTCGCCAGCCGGAAGCCGCGTTCGGGGTCGAAGCGCTTCACCGCCTGCATCAGGCCCACGTTCGCCTCGGAAATCACCTCGGCCTGCGGCAGGCCGTAGCCGCGATAGCCCATGGCGATTTTCGCCGCCAGCCGCAGGTGTGACGTGACAAGCCGATGCGCGGCTTTCGGGTCCTGATGGTCGACCCAGGCCTTGGCCAGCATGTATTCCTCTTCCGGTTCCAGAAGCGGAAACTTGCGGATTTCCTGCAGATAGCGGTTCAGCCCCTGTTCGGGGCTGGGGGCTGGCAGGTTGGCGTAGCTCGACATTGGTTCGATCTCCCTTCGGGCCCCAGATGGGGAAGGAGGCCTGCCCTTTCAAGAGGTTCGGCCGCCGGTCATGGGGATGAACGCAGGATGGGCCGGAATCCGGCGCAGGGCAAGCGGCGTTGACGCAAGCGTGAGATCAGGTGATCTGCGGCCCGGCGCGCAGGATGGCCAGCAACGCCTCGAAATCTTCGGGCAGGGGGGAGGTGAAGCTGAGCTCCTCGCCGCTGACCGGATGGGTGAAGCCCAGCGTCGTCGCATGCAGCGCCTGACGGGGGAAATTGGCGACCGCCTCTGCCGCCGCCGCGCCGACTGCGCGGACGGAGAGCTTGCGCTTGCCGCCATAGGTGGGGTCGCCCACCAGCCCATGCCCCACATGGGCCATATGCACGCGGATCTGATGCGTGCGGCCGGTCTCCAGCCAGCAATCCATCAGCGCCGCGACGCCGCCAAAGGCCTCGACCGTGCGGGCGCGGGTGACGGCATGGCGGCCGCCGGTGAAGAGCACCGCCTGCCGCTGCCGGTCGGTCGGATGGCGGGCGAGTTGCGAGGTGATCTTCAGGATGCCGCCCTGTTCGAAGCTGACGCCGCGGATGCCCCGCAGGCGCGGATCGGCGGCCGAGGGCACGCCCTGCACCAGCGCGGTATAGTGCCGGTGCACCGTATGTTTTTCGAATTGCGCCGCCAGCCCGTGATGTGCGCGGTCGGATTTCGCCACGACCAGCAGGCCCGAGGTCTCCTTGTCGATCCGGTGCACGATGCCGGGCCGCGCCTCGCCGCCGATGCCGGAAAGCCTGCCGCCGAAATGGTGCAAAAGCGCATTGACCAGCGTGCCGTCTTCCGAGCCGGGCGCGGGATGCACCACCATCCCCGCGGGCTTGTCGATCACGATCAGGTCTTCATCTTCCCAAAGTACGGTCAGCGGAATGTCCTGCGCGAGGGTTTCCACCGCGCGGGGCGGCTCAACCGCAATCAGATAGACCTCGCCCGGGGCGACCTTGGCCTTTTGATCGGTGATGGCGACGCCGTCCTTTGTCACCGCGCCTTCGGCAATCAGCCGGGCCAGACGCGAGCGCGACAGCGCCGCTTCTTCTGGCACAAGCGCCGCCAATGCCTTATCAAGCCGCTCGGCGGGGTCTTCGCCGATTTCGATGCGCAGGAGGTGTGCCGCGATGTCCGACATGATGCCTTCCGATCCGGCGCCGCCGCCCGAGGTGAGGTTTCTGAAGATTCTGACCACCACCCTTGCGGGGGTGATGATCTTCGGCCTTCTAACGATCATCTTCCTGCTTGTCACCCGCCTGCCGGGGGCGACGAAACTGCCCGAACTGCCCGCCGCGATCGCGCTGCCCGCGGGGGAAAAGGCCGAGACCGTGACCTTCGGCAAGGGGTTCACCGTCGTTGTCACCGAAAGCGGCCGGGTGCTGGTTTATCGCGTGGATGGCAGCCTGGCACAGGATGTGGCGCTGAACTGAGGCCGCGTCGGTTCGGGCGGAACAGGAAAGGCACTGCCTTTCCCCGCCCGCGGGGACCACGTTGCGGCCAGACCGGTCGCCCCATGTGTGCCAGAGGCCGACGCCTGCCCCGGCGGGCGAGAAGCGCCCGCCGGGGCGGGCGCTGGCCGGTGCCTTTGGGCCCCGGCGGTCGCTGCTGCAGACGTCCCGCATGGCCGCGTCACGGGCCGCGGCCAAAGCCATCCGTGATCCGCGCTTTTCCTGGTCCAAATACGCAAACAAAACCGCCGAAGGCGCGAACCTCCGGCGGGCGTATTTTTCCCAAGAAAAAGCCGAAAGCTTACTTAGCTTCCAGCGCGTCCAGACGGGCCTTGAGCGCCTCGTTTTCCTCGCGCGCCTTGGTGGCCATCGCCTTCACCGCATCGAATTCCTCGCGGGTGACGAAATCGCGGTCGGCCATCCAGCGGTCCATCCAGCTTTTCATCGCCGTTTCCGCCTCGGTCTTGGCGCCCTGCGCCACGCCCATCGCATTGGTCATCAGCTTCGACATCTCGTCGAAAAGTTTGTTCGGAGCTTGCATCGTCTTCACCTTTTGTCTGCGGGCCGCCGCACCGGCCCCGCTTGCGCCCTATATGGGCTGTCAGGCCCGCCGAGACAAGGTTGACTTCGCCGCAGCGCAAGGGCCAAGTGGCGCCGCTGAAGCCCCGAGGATGCCATGGCCCTTCCTTTCCCCGACATCTCCCCCGACGCCTTCGAAATCCCGATCCTCGATTGGCCGGTCCGCTGGTATGCGCTGGCCTATATCGCTGGCCTTCTGGCGGGCTGGCGCATCGTCGTCGCGCTGATGAAACGCCCGAAGCTTTGGGGCAAGCGCGCGCCGATGGCGCCCGAAGCGGTCGAGGATCTGCTGACCTGGGTCATTTTGGGCGTGATCATCGGCGGGCGGCTGGGCTTCGTGCTGTTTTACGATCCGGGCACTTATCTGGCCGATCCGCTGGCGGCGCTGCGGGTCTGGGAGGGGGGGATGTCCTTCCACGGCGGTTTCGCGGGCGTCGTCATCGCCGGGCTGGCCTTTTGCTGGCGGCGCGGCATCGCGCCCCTGCCGGTGGGCGATGCCTTTGCGCTGGTCGCGCCGATCGGGCTTTTCCTGGGCCGGATCGCGAATTTCATCAAGCCCGAGCTTTGGGGGCGGCCGACCGATGCGCCTTGGGGCGTGGTCTTCCCGGTCGAGGCGGCGCAGATCTGCCACGGCTGGGCCGGGCAGGTCGATTACGCCTGCGCCCGCCACCCCTCGCAGCTTTACGAGGCCGGGCTTGAAGGGCTGGTTCTGGGCGCCGTGCTGTGGGCGCTGTTTGCGCGGGGGGCGCTGCGCCGCCCGGGCCTGCTGATGGGAGTGTTCCTGATCGGCTACGGCCTGGCGCGGGCCTTTGTCGAGCTGTTCCGCCAGCCCGATGCGCAATTCGCCAGCGCCGCCAATCCGATGGGCTATGCCTATTTCCTGGGCGATATCGGCATCACCATGGGGCAGATTCTGTCGGCGCCGATGATCGTGGCGGGGGGGATGCTGGTTCTCTACGCCCGGATGCGGGGGGCGAGGTGACGCCGCTCGCGCGGCTTCTGGCGTCGCGCATCGCGGCCGGGGGGCCGATCGGGCTGGATGCCTATATGGCCGATTGCCTGCTGCATCCCGACCACGGCTATTACGCCACCCGCGATCCCTTTGGCCGGGCGGGCGATTTCATCACTGCCCCGGAAATTTCGCAGATGTTCGGCGAGATGCTGGGCCTGTGTCTGGCGCAGGCCTGGCTGGATCAGGGTCGTCCCGCGCCCTTCACCCTGGCCGAGATCGGGCCGGGGCGGGGGACGCTTTCGGCCGACGTGCTGCGGGTGATCGGCCGGGTTCCCGGCATGGCCGAGGCCGCGCGGCTGCATCTGATCGAGGCCTCGCCCACCCTGCGCGCGGTGCAGCGCCAGACCCTGCAGGGGCAGGAGGTCACCTGGCACGACAGCATCGCGACCCTGCCCGAGGCGCCGCTTTTCCTGCTGGCGAACGAGTTTTTCGATGCCCTGCCGATCCGGCAGTTCGTCCGGGCGCCCGAGGGCTGGGCAGAGCGACAGGTGGGGTTGCGTGGCGAAATGCTCGTCCCCGGGCTTGCCCCGCCCGCGCGGTTTGCGGCGCTGGAACATCGGCTGGCTGACACGCGGCCGGGCGATGTGGTGGAAACCTGCCCCGCCGCCGCGCCGATCATGGCCGAAATCGCGCGTCGCATCGCGGCGCATGGCGGGGCGGCGCTGGTGATCGACTATGGCCATTGGCGCAGCCTTGGCGACACCTTTCAGGCGGTGCAGGCGCATGGCTATTGCGACCCTTTCGCGGCCCCGGGCACGGCGGATCTGACCGCCCATGTCGCCTTCGAGCCGCTCGCCGAGGCGGCCCGGGCGGCGGGCGCGCGGGCCTCGGCGATGACCCCGCAGGGCGTGCTTCTGGAACGCCTTGGCATCACCGCCCGGGCCGAGGCGCTGGCGGCGAAGCTGTCCGGGGAGGCGCTGGCCGCCCATGTCGCCGCGCATCGACGCTTGACCCACCCCGAAGAAATGGGTCAGGTGTTCCAAAGTCTTGCCATTTTCCCCGCAACCGCCCCGGTGCCGCCGGGATTCGATGTTTGAGCCATGCCGACCACGCTTGAAATCCTGACATCGCCTGCCCTTTCGGGGGTCAAGCACGGCTTCTTCACCCGCAAGGGCGGGGCCTCGTCGGGGATCTTTTCCGGGCTGAACTGCGGCCATGGCTCTTCGGACCAGACCGAGGCGGTGGCGCTGAACCGGGTTCGGGTGGCGACGGCCATGGCGGTGGCGCCCGCGGCGCTAGTGGGGGTCAACCAGGTCCATTCCGCCGATGTGCTGGTGGTGGAGGAGGTTCCGGCCACGCCGATGCGCGCCGATGCGCTGGTGACGGTGCGGCCGGGGCTGTTGCTCAGCGTGCTGACGGCGGATTGCCAGCCGGTGCTTTTTTGCCGACCGGGAGGCGGGGGTGGTGGGCGCGGCCCATGCGGGCTGGCGCGGCAGTCACGACGGCGTGCTGGAAGCGACGCTGGACGCGATGGAGGGGCTGGGGGCGCAAAAGGGCGCGGATCACCGCGGTGATCGGGCCCTGCATTTCGCAACGCGCCTATGAGGTCGGCCATGATTTCATGGAAAATTTCCTGAGCGACGATCCGCAGGCGGCGCGGTTCTTTGCCGGTGGCCCCGCAGGCAAGCCGCTGTTCGACCTGCCGGGCTACGGGCTTTCGCGGCTGCGTGCGGCCGGGGTGGGGCAGGCGGAATGGACGCGCCATTGCACCTATTCCGACCCCGAAAGATTCTATTCCTTCCGCCGCACCACCCATGCGGGCGAGGCGGATTACGGCCGTCTGATCTCGGTGATTCGTCTTTGAGCGCGCCGCGGCTCCGGCCGATCTGGCCCGGATTGTGGCGAATGCGGTGCCCGAACGCCCATTAACCCTTTCTTTGGCGGTTTCGCGCAACACTCCTTGCCACAATCTCGCCCGTTGGCGGCGCAGGAAAGCACGCTTGGTGCCCAATGCCTGCCGCAATGCGGGGGGAAACACCCTTGATGGGGCCGGTTCCATCCCGCGGCCCCGCAAGAACAGCAGGAGAGCAGAATGACCCTGAAATCCGACCGTCGCTGGATGCTGGCCGCCCTGCAGGGCGCCGCGGCCCCTCAGATTGCGATGCCGTGGCAGCGCGGCCCCCGCCGGGCCGAGATGCTGGCGCGCCGCAAACCCGCGCCGACGGCGCCGAAACGGCCCGCTGTCGCCGCCTGCTGAGCGCGGTCTGCGACACCGGAACGGCCCCGTTCGGGGCAGGGCCTGCCCCCCGGGCAGAGCCATCCGCCGCAGGGGCCGGGGGCTGCCACCCCCGGCCGAAGGCGCGGGTGATTCGAACCAATTGCGGCGAAATCTGGGCATTGTTGCGGGATCCGCCCGCAGTGGCGCTGCGGCATGCCGGATTGGCGTTCCGTCGTTCAGCAATTCTTCATGAAATTTGACGCGCGACGCGGGGGAAGGCAATCTTGTCGTGTCTTTCTGCATCCGGTGGGGGCCGTCGCAGATATGACCAGACCGAAAGGCTGCGCCATGTCGTTCACCCACCGGCCCGGGGCCGGGCAGGCTGCCCTGCCCGTCGCCCGCAAGGATCCTCCCGCCGGCACCCCGGTCAAATCGGCCCGGCCCGCCGTGGCCAGGGCGCTGCGGGCCATGCCTTTGACCCGCCGCTATGACGCCTGCTGGCTTGCGCCCGATGGCGCGATCGCCGACAGTTCCCGGCTGGCCCCGGCGACGCCGCTTTTCGAGGAGGCGTTTTCGGCCCTGGCGCGGGGCTCGGTGATCCTGACCGAGACCGGGCCGGTCGCGGTCGAGGATCTGCTTCCCGGTCAAAGGGTTATGACTGCCGAGGGGCGGGTCGAGGCGGTCCGCTGGATCGGCTCGATGGTGATCTATCCCGGGTCGGAGCAGGGCCCCGATCTGGAGGAGCAGGTCAGCCTGACCCGGATCACCGCCGAGGCCTTCGGGGCCGGGCGTCCGGCTCTGGATGTGGTGCTGGGGCCGCGGGCGCGGCTGTGCCTGCGCGATCCGCGGCTGCGCCGGATATCCGGGGCCGAGGCGGTCTATGTGCCCGCCCGCGCCTTTCTGGACGGCATCAGCGTGATCGAGGTCACGCCTTCGGCGCCGGTGACGGTCTATCACGTCGCGCTGGAGCATCACGGCTCGCTGCGGGTGGCCGGGCTCGAGGTCGAGGCCTTTCACCCCGGCGAGGGGATCGAACGGCTGATCGATCCGCGGCTTCTGTCGCTGTTCGAGGCGCAGTTTCCGCAGATCGCCCGGTTGTCCGATTTCGGCAAGCTGGCGCATCCGCGTTTGACCCGGTTCGAGGTTGAAAGCCTCTGGGACTGAGCGGAGATTTCGCCCCGGCAAGCCGGGGCGACCCGCGGGGGGCTCCGCCCCCCGCACCCCCCCCGGCGTATTTTGCCAAGGAAAAACAGGGGCGGGGCTGCCGACACGTTGGGGCGGAACCGAAAGGGGTTTTCCTTGGCAAAATACGCATCTTGGGGGTCCGGGGGCGAAGCCCCCGGCGGGTCGCCGCGCGCAAGCGAGGCGAAATCCTGTTTCCGCCTACTGCGGCAGCGTCTCGCGCAGATAGCGCAGCATGTTTCCCCCCATGACCTTCGCGATCACCCGTTCGTTCAGCCCGGCCTCCAGCATCGCCTGCGTCAGCGCCGCCAGTTCCGAGGCGTCGAATTCCGTCTCGACCGCGCCATCGAAATCCGAGCCGAGCGACACGTGATCCTCCCCCACGAGCCGCACCGCCGCCACGATCGACCTTGCCACCCCCGCAGGCGTCGCGTCGCAGGTCACCTCGGCCCAGGCGCCGATGCCGATCAGGCCGCCTTTCGCGGCGATCTGCTTCATCAGCGCATCGGGGAAATTGCGCTTCACCGGGCAGACGCCATGAATGCCGCCATGGCTGACGATCGGGCGCGTGCCCGGCATCGCCAGCACCTCCCGCGCCATCTGTTCCGAAGCATGGGCGAGGTCGATCACCATGTGCTTTTGCACCATCTTTTCAACCACCTGCCGCCCGAAAGGAGTCAGCCCGGTGTCGTCTTCGCCATGCAGCGAGCCGCCCAGTTCGTTGTCGAAGAAATGCGTGAGCCCCAGAAGCCGGAACCCGGCGTCGTAGAGGCGGTCCAGATTTTGGATCCGGCCTTCCAGCACATGGCCGCCCTCGGCGCCCAGAATTCCGGCGACTGTTTGCGCGCCCTGCGCCCGCGCCATCAGCACCCGGTCGAGATCCCCCGCCGTGCGCACCACCACCAGCTGATCGGGCGCCGCCTTGGCCATCGCGGCCAGCCGCGCCGCCTGATCGAGCGCGCGTTCGGCAAGGCTGAACCAGGTCTTCACCGGGCGCAGCTGCCCGAAGACCAGAAGCGTGATGTTGTCCCGCGCCCCGGCGTCGTTATGGTCGTAATTCATCCCGGCGGGGGTTTTCGTCACCGTGGTAAAGACCTGCACCGCCACATTCCCCGCCCGCAGCCGTGGCAGATCGACATGGCCGCGATCGGAGCGGGTCAGGAGGTCACGGTCCCACAAAAGCGCGTCGGAATGCCAGTCGCCGATGAGGAGCGTCTTGTGCAGCGCCGCCGCCTGCGCCGAGACCGGCCAGGGATCATGCGGCACGACCCGGTTTTGCGCCTTTTCGACGAGGCCCGGGGCAAGGGCGAAAAACGCCCCCGCCGCCAAGATCACGGCCCCGCCGAGGCCCCATCCGATGCGTTTTCCCCAGCCCATGCGCCCCCCCTTGTTTCGGAAAGGCTAGCAGGGCCGGGGGCAGGCGCAAAGCGCCGACGTGAGGTCAGGCCTCCATCGCCTCCAGCTCGTCGATCAGACCGGCGATCATCGACAGACCCTTGTCCCAGAAGGCCGGGTCCGAGGCGTCAAGGCCGAAGGGCGCCAGCAGATCCTTGTGGTGTTTCGAGCCGCCCGCCTCCAGCATCTCGAAATATTTCGTCTGGAAGTCCGGCAGGCCCGCCGCGTAGGTGGCGTAAAGCGCATTCACCAGCCCGTCGCCGAAAGCATAGGCATAGACGTAGAAGGGCGAATGCACGAAATGCGGGATATAGGTCCAGAAGGTCTCGTAGCCCGGCATGAAGTCAAAGGCCGGGCCAAGGCTTTCCGCCTGCACCGACATCCAGAGCGCGTTGATCGCCTCGGGCGTGAGTTCCCCCTCGGCGCGCGCCGCGTGCAGCTTGCATTCGAAATCGTAAAACGCGATCTGTCGCACGACGGTGTTGATCATGTCCTCGACCTTGCCCGCCAGCAGTTGCTTGCGCTCGGCCGGGGTTTTCGCGGCGTCCAGCAGCGCGCGGAAGGTCAGCATCTCGCCGAAAACGCTTGCCGTTTCGGCCAGCGTCAGCGGCGTGTCCGAGAGCATCGGCCCCTGTTTGGCGGCCAGAACCTGATGCACGCCATGGCCAAGTTCATGCGCGAGCGTCATCACGTCGCGCGGTTTGCCAAGGTAGTTCAGCATCACATAGGGGTGCACGGTGGTGACGGTCGGATGGGCGAAAGCCCCCGGCGCCTTGCCAGGTTTCACCCCGGCGTCGATCCAGCCCCGTTCAAAGAAGGGCGCGGCAATCTCGGCCATGCGGGGCGAAAACGCGCCATAAGCGCCCAGAACCGTGGCCTTCGCCTCGTCCCAGAGGATCTTGCGCGGGGTCTCGGTCGGCAGGGGGGCGTTGCGGTCCCAGACCTGCAGCTTTTCGAGCCCCAGCCATTTCGCTTTCAGCGCATAATAGCGATGCGAAAGCCGCGGATAGGCGGCGACGACCGCATTGCGCAAAGCCTCGACCACTTCGGGTTCGACATGGTTCGACAGGTGGCGGCCCATCTGGGGCGTGGGCATCTTGCGCCAGCGGTCCTCGATCTCCTTTTCCTTGGCGAGCGTGTTGTGCACGCGGGCGAAAAGCTTGACGTTTTCGCCAAAGACGCGGGCGAGTTCGCGCGCCGCCGCCTCGCGCTTCGTGCGGTCATGATCGCTCATCAGCGTCGTTGTGGCTTCAAGGCTGAGGGTCTCGCCCCCCACCGTGAATTCCAGCGCCGCGGTGGTTTCGTCAAAGAGGCGGTTCCACGCGGCCGCCCCCACAACGGATTGATCGTGCAGGAACTTTTCCAGTTCGTCCGAGAGCTGATAGGGTTTCATCGCCCGCATACGGTCAAAGACCGGCTTGAACCGCGCCACAAGCGGATCGGCAAAGACGGCTTCATACTGCGCGTCGTCAATCCGGTTGAATTCGAGGCTGAAAAAGACCAGAGGCGTGGTGAAGGTGGTGATCTTGTCGCCCGCATCCGACATGAACTTGGCGCGCTCGGCGTCGGTGGTGTTCTGGTAATAGCGCAGGCCCGCATAGGACATGATCCGCCCGGCCGTGGTCTCGATCGCTTCGTGGCGCGCGATGCAGGCGGCCATGCCCGCGGCATCGAGCCCGGCCAGCTGGCCTTCGTAATCGCGGGCGAAAGCGGCGCATTCAGTTTCGAGCCAGGCCATGTCACGGGCAAATTCCGGCGCGTCGGGGGCGGTGTAAAGATCGCTCAGGTCCCAGTCGGGCAGGGCGCCGAAGTCGCCAGCCCCCCCTTGCGCGGGGGCGGCATCGAACAGGGCTGCGGAAACGGGGGCGCAAAAGCGGCGGTTCATGGCGTTCTCCTTGGTGTCCGTTCAGAGATAGGGGCAGGGCAGGGGGCGTGCAAGCCGCCCGCGGATCGGCTGAGTGCCCAAATTTCGGGCAAACGCACAGAGATAGGGCGGAGATCTTGCGGTTTCTGGCCTGTTTCCTGCTGCAGCGCTTCCGCTTCCCCCGCCGCCTGCCTAGGATTCAATCAGGGCGAGGGAATCACGCATGACGACTTATTTCAATGAAATGTACGAGGGCGGCCAGGTCCGCGAGCCCTATGCGCGGCTTGAAGACTGGACCAAGGCCATGCCCGCCGCATTGCGCGCGATGAAACAGGCCGAGGCCGAGGCGCTGTTCCGCCGCATCGGCATCACCTTTGCGGTCTATGGCGAGGGCGGCGACCCCGACCGGCTGATCCCGTTCGACATGTTTCCCCGGGTTTTCACGCAAGCCGAATGGCGCAAGCTGGAACGCGGCATCAAGCAACGCGCCCGGGCGCTGAACGCCTTTTTGCTGGATGTCTATGGCCGGGCCGAGATCGTGCGGGCGGGCAAGATCCCGGCGCGGATGGTGTTTCAGAACGAGGCGTTTGAGCGCGCCGTGGCAGGCTTCACCCCGCCGCGCGGGATCTATTCCCATATCGTCGGGATCGACATCGTGCGCACCGGGGCGGATGAATTCTTCGTGCTCGAGGACAACTGCCGCACGCCCTCGGGCGTCAGCTACATGCTGGAAAACCGCGAAATCATGATGCGGATGTTCCCGCAGCTGTTTCGCGAAAACCGCATCGAGCCGGTCGATGGCTATTCCGATGCGCTGCGCCGCACCTTGGCCAGCGTTGCCCCGGCGAAATGCGACCGCGAGCCGACGATCGCGATCCTGACGCCGGGCCATTACAACAGCGCCTATTACGAACACAGCTTTCTGGCCGATCTGATGGGCGTCGAGCTGGTCGAAGGCGCCGATCTGTTCGTGGAAGGCGGCTTTGTGTGGATGCGCACCACCGAGGGGCCGAAGAAGCTGGACGTGATCTATCGGCGCATCGACGACGCTTTCCTTGACCCGCTCTGCTTCCGGCCGGACAGCATGCTGGGCATTCCCGGGCTGATGGATGTCTACCGTTCGGGCGGCGTGTCGATCTGTTCGGCCCCCGGGGCGGGCGTGGCCGATGACAAGGCGGTCTATACCTTCGTGCCGGAGATGATCCGGTTCTATCTGGGCGAAGAGCCGCTTTTGAACAACGTGCCGACCTGGCAATGCGCCAAGCCCGATGATTGCAAATATGTGCTTGAAAACCTTGGGGAACTGGTGGTGAAAGAGGTGCATGGCTCGGGCGGCTACGGGATGCTCGTCGGGCCGAAATCGACTGCCGAGCAGATCGAGATGTTCCGCGCCAAGATCGAGGCGCATCCGGAAAACTACATCGCCCAGCCGACGCTGGCGCTGTCGGCCACGCCGACCTTTGTCGAGGAGGGGATCGCGCCGCGCCATGTCGATCTGCGGCCCTATTGCCTTGTCGGCGAGAAAATCGAACTGGTGCCGGGGGGCCTGACCCGTGTCGCGTTGAAAGAGGGATCGCTGGTCGTGAACTCGTCTCAGGGTGGCGGGGTCAAGGACACCTGGGTGTTGGCGGAGTGACATCATGCTGAGCCGGACCGCTGAAAACCTGTTCTGGATTGCGCGTTACATCGAACGCGCGGAAACCATGGCGCGGCTGCTGGAAGTGGGCGCCCGCATCGCGCTGATGCCCTCGGCCGGGCATGGCTACCGCAGCGAATGGGAGAGCCTGTTGCAGGCCTCGGGCACGGCCGAGGGCTTTGCCGCGAAATATGGCGACCCGGTGCAGCGCAACATTGAAAGCTATCTGTTCTTTGACCGCGACAACCCCAGTTCGGTGATGTCCTGCATCGAACGGGCGCGGGAAAACGCGCGGATCGTGCGCACGGCGCTGACCTCTCAGGTCTGGGATGCGCTGAATGGCGCGTTTCAGGAGATGCGGCAGCTGGAACGCAAGCCGCGGTCTGAAATGGAGCTGACCGAGCTTACCGAATGGGTGATGCGACAAGCGGCGCTGGTGCGTGGCGCGATCGACGCGACGCTGTTGCGCAATGATGGCTATGCGTTCTTGAACCTTGGCTTTGCGCTGGAACGGGCCGACAACACCGCGCGGCTGATCGACGTGAAATATTACGTCCTGTTGCCCTCGGTCGATTTCATCGGCTCGGGGCTCGACAATTACCAATGGCAGACGCTGCTGCGCGCGCTTTCGGCGCATCGGGCGTTCCACTGGGCTTACGGCGGCGAGATTACCGCGGCGAAGATCGCGCATTTCCTGATCCTCAATCCGCAATCGCCCCGGTCGCTGGTGACCACCGTCACCATGGCGATGGAAAATCTGGATGCCTTGGCAAGGGGATATCAGAAATCCGGGGCGGCGCAGATGCGGGCGCGGTCGCTTGTGGGCGAGATCGCCGAAACCCGCGTCGAGGAGATCTTCGACGAGGGCCTGCATGAATTCCTGACCCGCTTCATCCGCGATGTCGGCGAATTGTCCGACATGGTGCAGGCGGCTTACTTGAGCGGAGAAGCGCGATGATCCTGACGGTCCATCACGTCACCACCTATGAGTATGACGCGCCGATGCGCGGGGCCGTGCAGTCGCTGCGGCTTTTTCCGTCGCGCTTTGACGGGCAGCGGACGATCCGCTGGGATGTCGCGGTCGAGGGCGGCATTCGCGGCGGCAATTTCCGCGACGGGGCGGGCGACAAGGTCGAGGGCTGGTCGCTGCGCGGTCCGGTGACCGAGGTGACGATCTCTGCCGTGGGGCAGGTCGAGACCACCGACACGGCGGGCGTGCTGCGCGGCCATCGCGAGATCGTCTCGCCCTTCGCCTATCTGCGCGAGACCGCGGCGACCTGGATCGACCATGCTTTGCGCGATCTGGCCGAGACGGCGGCGACGGGCGTGAAAGACCCGCTTGACCGGGCGCACAGGCTGTCGCGCGCGGTCAGCGATGCCATCGCCTATCGTCCCGGCACGACCCATGCCCATACGACCGCGGCCGAGGCTTTGGCGCAGGGCGAGGGGGTCTGTCAGGATCACGCCCAGGCGCTGATCGCCTGTGCCCGCGCCGTGGGGATGCCCGCGCGCTATGTCTCGGGCTATCTGTTTGCGCGCGAAGATGGCGAAAAGCACGAGGCCGCCCATGCCTGGGGCGAGATCTGGGTCGAAGGTATCGGCTGGATCGGCTTTGACCCGGCCAATGAATGCTGCCCCGATGCACGCTATATCCGCATCGGCTCTGGCCTTGACGCGCGCGAGGCGGCGCCGATCAAGGGCGTGGCGCAGGGCGAGGGGAGCGAGCGGCTTGATGTCGCTGTTGCCTTGGAAGCGGTGCAACAATAATGTGGCGGTCTGCTTTTCCGGGGGAATGATGACCTATTGCGTGGGGCTGCTGCTCGATCAGGGCATGGTGCTGTTGTCCGACACCCGCACCAATGCGGGGCTCGACAATATTGCGACCTATCGCAAGATGTTCGTGTTCGAAGAACCGGGCGAGCGGGTGGTGACGATCCTGACGGCGGGCTCGCTTTCGGTCACGCAAACGACGATTGCGCGGCTGCGCGAGGCGATCGAGCATCCCGAAACCAGCGCCGATACCTCGATCATGCAGGCGCCGACGATGCTGGCGGTGGCCGAGATCATCGGCAACACGCTGGCAAGTGTGCGGCAGGACATCGACCACAAGATGAATGCGTCGAAGGTGACCGTCTCCGCCTCGATGATCGTGGCGGGGCAACGCCGGGGCGGGGCGATGCGGATGTTCCTGGTCTATCCCGAGGGCAATTTCATCGAGGCGACCGAAGACACGCCGTTCCTGCAGATCGGCGAGCACAAATACGGCAAGCCGATTCTGGATCGGGTGGTGCGGCCGGGGACGTCGCTTGAGGACGCGCAAAAGGCGGTGCTGTTGTCGATGGATTCCACGCTGCGCTCGAACCTGTCCGTCGGCATGCCGCTGGATCTCGCGGTGATCGAGCGCGACGCCTGCAAGGTCGGGCTGCGCAAGCGGATCGAAAAGGATGATGCGCAATTCGCGCGCATGTCGCAGGCCTGGTCCGAGGCTTTGCGCGACGGGTTCAGCCGGATCACGATTTGAGGTCGCGGGCGGGTTTCCCCGCCCGGTTTGACCAAGACCGGCGCCGTTACAGCTTGACGTGGCGGACCCGCGCGCCCCATTCGATGGCCACGGCATGCAGCCGGTCGATGGCCAGTTCGTCGCGGATTTCTTCCAGCATGCGCAATTCGGGCTGATGCAACACGCCATCGGCCGCCGCCACATCGCAGGCCAGCGCATAGGCGGTCTCGAAGAGCTTTTCGGGCAGGGCCTCGCGCACCAGACCGAAGAGCGCGGCCAGCCCCTCTTCTTCTTCGAAGAGCGCATAGACGGTCTGCGCCACGACGCGGATGCGGTCGATGTCATAGGTGGCGAAGATCGGCATGTGGTTCACCATCCGCTCGATGGCGACCAGTTCGGCGGTGCGGATCGTGGCATCGGAGGCCGAAACCGCCACCATCACGGCGACGAGCGCATCTTGCGGCGAAAGCGAGGGAAGGGTGTCGGTCACGGGCGTTTCCTTTTCTGGGTCCGGCTCAAGAATTATTGACGTTTCAGGCCCCGTTCAATAGGTCAGGCGCGAGGCGCATGGGGCGCCCGGATGAGGATTTGACATGACCACCCTGCGCGACGCTGCGATGAACTCCAAAGCCTGGCCTTTCGAGGAAGCGCGCCGGGTGCTCAAACGCTACGAAAAGGCGCCGCCGAAAAAGGGTCATGTGCTGTTCGAGACGGGCTATGGGCCGAGTGGTCTGCCCCATATCGGCACTTTTGGCGAGGTGGCGCGGACGACGATGATCCGCCGCGCGTTTGAAATCATCTCGGACATTCCGACGCGGCTTTTGTGCTTTTCCGACGATATGGACGGGATGCGCAAGGTGCCCGAAAACGTGCCGCAGCAGGAGCTTCTGTATGCGAATATCCAGAAGCCGCTGACCGCCGTGCCCGATCCGTTCGGCGAGTTCGACAGCTTCGGCAATCACAACAACGCCATGCTGCGCCGGTTTCTGGACACCTTCGGGTTCGAATATGAATTCGCCAGCGCGACGGACTATTACAAGTCCGGCAAGTTCGACGAGATGCTGATGCTCTGTGCCGAACGCTACGATGCGATCATGGCGATCATGTTGAAATCGTTGCGCGAAGAGCGCCAGCAGACCTATTCCTGTTTCCTGCCGATCCACCCGGAAACCGGCCGCGTGCTTTATGTGCCGATGAAGCATGTCGATGCGAAAAACGGGCTGATCACCTTTGACGACGAGGACGGCCGCGAATGGACGCTGCCGGTGACGGGCGGCAAGGTGAAGCTGCAATGGAAGCCCGATTTCGGTATGCGCTGGGCGGCGCTGGATGTCGATTTCGAGATGTATGGCAAGGACCATTCGACCAACACGCCGATTTATGACGGCATTTGCGAGGTCTTGGGCGGCAAGAAGCCCGAGCATTTCACCTATGAGTTGTTCCTTGACGATCAGGGGCAGAAGATCTCGAAATCGAAGGGCAACGGGCTGACCATCGACGAATGGCTGAGCTATGCGGCGACGGAAAGTCTGTCCTATTTCATGTATCAAAAGCCGAAGACGGCGAAGCGGCTGTGGTGGGATGTGATCCCGAAAGCGGTGGATGAATACCACCAGCAGTTGCGCGCCTATCCGACGCAGCCGGTCGAGAAGCAGATCGACAACCCGGTTTGGCATATCCATGGCGGCCAGCCGCCCGAGTCCAATCTGGTGGTGCCGTTCGCGATGCTGTTGAACCTGGCCAGCGTGGCGGGGGCGAGCGACAAGGCCGGGCTTTGGGGTTTCATCAAGCGCTATGCGCCGGAAGCCACGCCCGAGACCCATCCCGATCTGGATGCGGCGGCGGGTTTTGCGGTGCGCTATTTCCATGATTTCGTCGCGCCGACCCGGACCTTCCGGCTGCCCACGGACAAGGAACGCGCGGCGATGGAGGATCTGTTGGCGCGGCTCAAGGCGCTGCCCGCGAGCGATCTGCATGTGCAGTTCGAAGACCCGTCCGAGGGGCTGCAGACGATCGTTTTCGCCGTCGGCACCGCGCATGGGTTCGAGCCGCTGCGGGACTGGTTCACCGCGCTTTACGAGGTGCTGCTGGGCCAAAGCCAAGGGCCGCGTTTTGGCGGGTTCATCGCGCTTTATGGCGTGGCGGAAACCATCGCGCTGATGGAAGCCGCGCTGGCGGGCGGGCTGATCAAGGGCTGAACCCCCTGATATAAAAGACTTTCGCGCGCGTTGTCCGGGGCCCGGGCAGCGCGCGCTGTCGTCAGGTCTTCTTCAATCTTCGCGGCTAGTTCTGGCCAAGCCGGGGCGACAAGGCCCGGTGCATTCCCCGATCCTGCGAAGCGCCAAGGGCTTTCGCGCGGTGCCGCTGTGCCGCGCCCGGCCTGCGCGTGCCGCGTCTCGGGGCGGGCCGAACACGAAGGAGACTCGGATGAACATCGCGATCACCGACGGGGTGAACCTGACCCCCTCTGCTTTCGAACTGGGGCTGGACCAATGGTCGAGCGGGAACGGCACGGCGGGATCGGCCAGCTATGCGGGGGCCTCCAATGCCGCGCTGGTGCCTGCGGATGCCGATTTCGGCGCCTGTCTGGAACTGGTGAAGACGCAAAGCACGCAAAAGCTGCGCTGGATGGGGCAGACGCCGATCCTTCCCGGTGTCTATCTGCGCATCACCGCCAGGGTGAAGGCGGTCTCGGGCAATTTCTGCGCGGTGCGGATCGCGGGCTATGCGATGAATGCCGCAAATGCCCATGTCGGCGGTCTGGTCGAGGAGGCCGCCCCGGTGACGCTGACCAGCTATGGCAAGGTGGTGACGGTGCAGGCGATCGTCGGTTCGGGCACGCGCGCGGGCGTTGACATGGCCTGGGGCACGGCGCCCGCCTATGGTCATTTCGGGCTGGATCTGACCGGGCAGACCGGCGGGGTGGTGCGGATCGAGGATATCGTCATCGAGGATATCACCGAGGCCTTCCTGCGCACCCTGATGGATGTGGTCGATGTGCGAGATTATGGCGCCAGGGGCGATGGCAGCACCGATGACCGCGCCGCCTTTCTGGCCGCCGATGCCGCCGCCGACGGGCGCACGATCATCGTGCCGGCGGGCAGCTATCGCATCGCCTCCTCGCTGGCGATCGACAGCCCGATCCGCTTCACCGGCACGCTGAGCATGCCCGCCGCGGCGCGGCTGGTGCTGCAGAAGAATTTCGACTTTCCGACCTATGCCCAGGCCTTTGGCGACGAGGAACTGGCGCTGAAGAAGGGGTTGCAGGCGCTTTTGTCCTATACCGACAGCAATGTCTTTGATCTGTGCGGGCGGCGCGTCGATCTGACGGCGCCGATTGACGTCAAGGCGGCGGTGCCCGACACGTCGAGCTGGGCGAACCGGCGGGTGCTGGCGAACGGGCAGATCTCGGTCAGTGCGGGCAGCGCCTGGAACAGCACCACGGTCAGCTCGACCGCGACCTATGCCACGGGGCAGGCCTATATCCTGAGCAATGTGTCGAATATCGCCAATATCCCGGTTGGCGCGCGGGTGAGCGGGGCGGGCGTCGGCCGCGAGGTCTATGTGCAGGCGGTCGATCCCGGCGCCGCCAAGCTGACGCTGTCGCAGCCGCTTTACGGCGGCTCGGGCACGCGCAGCTACAGCTTCACCCGCTACAAATATGCGCTGGATTTTTCGGGGATGGATTATCTGTCCCGGTTCACCATCGACAATGTCGAATTCCTGCTGGGCGGGGTGGCCAGCGGCATCCTGCTGCCGCGCGAGGGCGACACGTTCGGGCTGCGCGATTGCTGGATGGTGAAGCCGAAGGACCGCGCCATCACCTCGATCGGGCGGGGGTGCCAGAACCTTTACATCGACCGCTGCGATTTCCTGTCGAACGAGCTGGATGTGAATGTCGAGGACCGGACTTCGGTCTGTGTCAATGTCAATGCGAATGACACGAAGATCCGGGATTCGCGCTTCGTGCGCTTTGGCACGACGATGGTTCTGGACGGCACCGGCCATGTGATCGTGGGCAACCACTGGTTTCAGGGCGACGGGCAGGTGAACGGGCCGCGGGTGCCGGGGCTGGTGTTCTGCAGCCCCAATGTGCAATCGACGGTGACCGGCAATTACATCGACAACAACTTCATCGAATGGACGAACGAATATGCGCCCGACCCCGATCTGGGGGTGCAATATTCCTTTGGCGGCCTGACGATGACCGGCAACACCTGCATCATGGATGACGTGGCGGCCTGGGTGACCTGGCTCTCTATCAAGCCCTATGGCAGCGGCCATTACATTCAGGGGCTGACGGTGTCGAACAACGTCTTCAAGTCGCTCAATGGCAATATCAACCGGATCGAAAAGGTGGATACGAGCTTTGCCGATCTCGATTATGCGCGCATGCGCAACATCGTGTTCGAGAACAATATCTTCAACGCCGTCAACCAGATGACGGTGAACCCGGTGACGGTGCAGGTCAGCCAGTCGAGCGCGCAGACGGTCTGGACGGCGGATGCCGCGGCCTATCTGCCCTTTGGCGGCTGGGCGCGGAATGTCGAAAGTCTGGTCGCGGTGGGGGCGATCACCAATGGCGCGGGCAATCGGGTCAATGCCATGCCCTATGTCACGACCGAGCAGGGCGCCTCGAAGACGCTCGTCACGCTGACCTGGCCCGAGGCCGCCAAGGGCAAGGTCAATCTGCGGATCCGCATGGATAACCCCAACTGAGACGGGCCGAACTGAGACGGCCGAACTGAGATGGGCGGGCGGCGGGGGCTTGCGGGCCCCCGCGCTTTGTCAGCTCAGATCGTCGGGGCCGAAGCGGAAGGCGCGGCCGAACCCGCCGTTCAGCAAACCGCTGCGCAGCGAAAACCCCACGAAGAAGAAATCCGGCAGGTCGATGTAAAGCTGTGCCTTGGGGTGATCGGTCTGCCAGCGCGCCTGCAGCGCCTCGGTCCGGGGCAGGGGGCTGGCCGTGGCCAGAAGCGTGAGCCGCGGATGGGCGAGCGGATCGCCCTTTGCCCCGGGCTCGCCGACCAGCAGCGACACCCGCGGATCGGCCCGCAGCGCGCGGGAATGCGCCGAAAGCCCGGAAACGAGCGTGCAAAGCCCGCCCTCGGGCCGGGCGCCAAGGGCGATGCGGCTGACGGCGGGAAAGCCGGTTTCGGGGTCGATCACGCCCAGCGCGGCAAATCGGGCCGTCGCCATCAGATTGTGCGCCAGCTGGCGGGCCTCGGCGTCGGCGGGTTGCACGGGATCTTTCGGTGTTTCGGACATCGGCTCTCCGAATGGTGAGGGCATCGGGCTTGACAGCGACCATGGCGGCGCTGTTTGCTGCCCCCACATCCATAACGAAGAAGCTGTCATGCGCAACGAAAGCCTGCCTGCAAAGGTCGGGGCAGAGCCCCTTTTGCCGATGTCCGTCACCGCCTTTGCCGAGGGCTACGATCTGGCGCGGCTGCGCGCCGATCTTTTGGCCGGGCTGACGGTGGCGATCGTGGCGCTGCCGCTGTCGATGGCGATTGCCATCGCCTCGGGGGTGGGGCCGGAGCGGGGCCTTTTCACCGCGATCATCGGCGGCTTCCTGATCTCGGCGCTGGGCGGATCGCGGTTCCAGATCGGCGGTCCGGCCGGGGCCTTCATCGTGCTGGTGATGGCCTGTGTGACGGCGACCGGGGTTGCGGGGCTGGTGCTGGCGACGTTCCTCTCGGGGGTGATGCTGGCGCTTCTGGGCCTGTTGCGGCTGGGCTCGACGATCCGTTACATGCCCTATCCGGTCACGGTGGGCTTTACCTCGGGCATCGGGGTGATCATTTTTGCAAGCCAGATCAAGGATATGGCCGGGCTGACGCTGACGGGGGGCGAACCCGGGCCGATCTTGGAAAAACTCTCCGCGCTTTGGGCCGCGCGCGACACGATCAGCCCGACTGCGGTGGGGGTTGCGCTTGCCACCGTCGCGCTGATCGAGGCGCTCAAGCGTTTTGCCCCCCGCCTGCCCAGCCTGCTTCTGGGCATCGCCACGATCACGCTGGCCGCGACGCTGTTGCATCTGCCGGTTGAAACGATCCAGTCGCGCTTTGGCGGCCTGCCGCGGCTTCTGCCTGCCCCGGCCCTGCCCGAGATCTCGCTCGAGGCGGTGCGGGCGGCGCTGCCCTGGGCCTTCAGCTTCACCCTGCTGGGCGCGATCGAGTCGCTTTTGTCGGCGATGGTCGCCGATGGCATGTCGGGCACGCAGCACCGGTCGAACATCGAACTGGTGGCGCAGGGCGTGGCGAACATGGGCGCGGCGCTCTTTGGCGGCTTTTGCGTCACCGGCACCATCGCGCGCACCGCAACGAATGTCCGCGCCGGGGCGAGCGGCCCCGCGGCGGGGATGTTTCATGCGCTCTTCATCCTGGGCTTCATGATCCTGGCCGCGCCGCTCGCGGGCTACATTCCGCTGGCCGCCTTGGCCGGGCTGCTGGGGATCGTCGCCTGGAACATGATCGAACGGCACGAGATGGCGGCGCTGATCCGCTCGTCCAAGGGCGATGCGCTGGTGCTGATCGTGACCTTCGTCGTCGTGGTTTTCCGCGATCTGGCCGAGGGGATCGTGATCGGCTTCGCGCTGGGCGGGCTGGTCTTCATCCGCCACATGTCCGAGATGACCGCGCTGGACGAAGGGGCAACCCATGCCCGCAGCGCCGGGCCCGCGCGGCGCGATGTCGTCACCTATCATCTGCGCGGCGCGGTGTTCTTTGGCGCGGTGGCGCGGCTGGGCTCGGTGCTGGACCGGATCGCCAGCCATCCGCGGGCGGTCCTGCTCGATGTCTCCGAGGTCGGCTTCGTCGACAGCACCGGGGCGCGGATGATCGGGCAGATGGCGCAGAAACTGGGGCGCCGGGGCGAGCGGCTGATGGTGCTGGGCGCCACCCCCGCGATCGAGGCGGCGATGCGGGCGCAGGGCCTCGTTGAACCGCTGCTGTGCTACTGCCCCGATACCGAGGCGGCGCTGGCGAAACTTGACGCTGCGTGAGCTGCGATTCGGGCCGCGCGCCGGTCCCTGGTGCCGCAAGGTCCATTGCGGCGGATCGTCGCTGCGGATTTCTGCCGATCCGCCCGGTTTTCCCGCGCGCCGTCGCCTGGCTTTTCCGGCCACGAACAGGACGGGAAATGCACGGAATTTACAGAAATGCACGGCTGATCTGTGAACGAATTTACAAAATCACCCAGTCGGAATGGACAATTACATTAGGTGTGACAATCCCTTTACAATATCCTAGGGGAATGATGCCTTGGGGCGATGACAGGTTTTCAAGGCCCGGAAAACCGTCAAAGAGGGAGGGACAGATGGGTAAGCAGGAACAGGTGGTCGCAGCCCCCGAGATGCGGGATGTTCCCGCGGGGTTTGAGACTGCGCATGCGAATGGCGCGAAATACCTTGAGATGTATCGGGAATCGATCGAGAACCCGGATGCGTTCTGGGGCCGCGAAGGCAAGCGGCTGGACTGGATCACGCCCTATACCAAGGTCAAGAACACCGATTTCACCTTCGGCAAGGTCTCGATCAAATGGTTCGAGGATGGCGTTTTGAACGCCTCGGTCAATTGCATCGACCGCCATCTGCGCGACCGCGCGCTGCAGACCGCGATCATCTTCGAGCCCGATGATCCGAAGGAGCCGGCCAAGCACATCACCTACAAGGAGCTCTCCGAGAAGGTGAACCGGATGGCGAACGTGCTGCTGTCGCAGGGCATCATGCGCGGCGACCGGGTCGTGATCTATCTGCCGATGATCCCGGAAGCGGCCTATGCGATGCTCGCCTGCGCCCGCATCGGCGCCATCCACTCCATTGTTTTCGCGGGCTTCTCGCCCGATGCGCTGGCGAACCGGATCAATGATTGCGGCGCCAAGCTCGTCATCACCGCCGATACCGCGCCGCGTGGCGGCCGCCGCACGCCGCTGAAGGCCAATACCGATGCCGCGCTTCTGCACTGCTCGGACAAGGTGCGCTGCCTTGTGGTCAAGCATACCGGCGATCAGATCAGCTGGGTGCATGGCCGCGATGTCGACCTTTTGTATCTCATGGAACACGTCAGCCCGGAATGCCCGCCGCGGCCGATGAATGCGGAAGATCCGCTCTTCATCCTTTACACCTCGGGCTCGACCGGCAAGCCGAAGGGGGTCGTGCACACGACCGGCGGCTACCTCGTCTATGCGGCGATGACGCATCAATACACCTTCGACTACAAGGACGGCGACGTCTTCTGGTGCACCGCCGACGTGGGCTGGGTGACCGGGCACAGCTACATCATCTACGGGCCCTTGGCGAATGGCGCGACGACGCTGATGTTCGAGGGCGTGCCGACCTGGCCCGATGCGGGCCGGTTCTGGGCCGTGTGCGAAAAGCACAAGGTGAACCAGTTCTACACCGCGCCGACGGCGATCCGCGCGCTGATGGGGCAGGGCCCGGAATGGGTTGAGAAATATGACCTTTCCAGCCTTCGGGTGCTCGGTTCGGTGGGCGAGCCGATCAACCCCGAGGCCTGGGTCTGGTACGACAAATATGTTGGAAAAGGGAAATGTCCGATCGTGGACACCTTCTGGCAGACCGAGACCGGCGGGCATATGATCACGCCGCTGCCGGGGGCGACGCCGACCAAGCCGGGCTCGGCGACGAACCCGTTCTTTGGCGTCAAGCCGGTGGTTCTGGACCCGCAGACGGCGGTGCGGATCGGCGAGGTCGAATGCGAAGGCGTGCTGTGCATTTCCGACAGCTGGCCGGGTCAGATGCGCACGGTCTGGGGCGATCACGACCGCTTCCAGGAGACCTATTTCGGCCAGTATCGCGGCTACTATTTCACCGGCGATGGCTGCCGGCGCGACAAGGACGGCTATTACTGGATCACCGGCCGGGTCGATGACGTGATCAACGTCTCGGGCCACCGGATGGGCACGGCCGAGGTGGAATCGGCGCTGGTGGCGCATCCGCAGGTGGCCGAGGCCGCGGTGGTGGGTTACCCGCATGACATCAAGGGCCAGGGCATCTACGCCTATGTGACCCTGATGAACGGGATCGAGCCTTCCGAGGATCTGCGCAAGGATCTGGTCAAATGGGTGCGCACCGAGATCGGCCCGATCGCCTCGCCCGATCTCATCCAATGGGCGCCGGGCCTGCCGAAGACGCGCTCGGGCAAGATCATGCGCCGCATCCTGCGCAAGATCGCCGAGAACGACTACGGCGCCTTGGGCGACATCTCCACCCTCGCCGATCCGGGCGTCGTGCAGGAACTCATCGACAACCGCATGAACAGGGCGTGAAACGAAGAAGGGGGGCTTTGCCCCCCCTCTTGCCTTCGGCAATTCACCCCCCAGGATATTTGTCCCAAGGTGAAACGACGCCTTTTCACCTTGGCGCAAATATCCCACGGGGGTGCGGGGGTGTGAAACCCCCGCTGCTACGGTTGGATTAAAGCCAGCGGTTGCGACCGGTGCCCACCGCTTCGGAAACCGACGCGAAACCGTCGCGCGCCAAAAGCGCATCCAGGCCGCGCGCGACCTCGGCCGCGAGGCCAATTCCCTTGTAGACCATCGCCGAGTAAAGCTGCACCGCCGAGGCCCCGGCGCGGATCTTTTCGTAAGCTTCCTCGGCCGAGGAGATCCCGCCGACGCCGATCAGCGGCAGTTTGCCATCCGTCAGCTTAGACAGCTGCGCCAGCACCCGCGTGGACTTTTCGAACAAGGGCGCGCCCGAAAGCCCGCCAGCCTGCCCGGAACTTGCACTTTTCAAACCTTCGCGCGAGAGCGTCGTGTTTGTCGCCACGATCCCGTCGATGCCCACCGCACGCGCGACCTCGGCCACATCCTCGAGTTCGGCGGGGCTCAGATCCGGGGCGATCTTCAGGAAAATCGGGATCGGCCGCGCCAGCCCCGCGCGCGCGTCAAGCACGCCGCGCAACAGCGCCGAAAGCGCCTCCTTGCCCTGCAGATCGCGCAGCTTTTCGGTATTGGGCGAGGAGACATTCACCGTGGCAAAGTCGATCTGCGCGCCCGTGCGTTTCAGCACCGTGGCGAAATCGGCGGCCCGGTCGGCGCTGTCCTTGTTCGCGCCAAGGTTCAGCCCGACCGGCACGCCCGCAGGCCGCGCCGCCAGACGGGCCGCGATCGGCTCCATCCCCTCGTTGTTGAAGCCGAAGCGGTTGATCACCGCGCGATCTTCGGCCAGCCGCCACAGCCGCGGTTTCGGATTGCCCTCCTGCGGGCGTGGCGTCGCGGCGCCCACCTCGAGAAAGCCGAAGCCCACCCGCATCAGCGCCGCCAAAGCGACCGCATTCTTGTCAAAGCCTGCCGCAAGCCCCACCGGATTGGGCAGATCGAGCCCGGCGATCCGCGTGGCGAGCCGCGCCCCGGTCACCGGACCGCAGCCGGGCACCAGACCCATCTGCAGCGCCTTCAGCGCCAGACCATGCGCGGTTTCCGGGTCAAGCCCGTGCAGGAGCCGCAGCCCCAGCCGTTCGGTGATGTTCATAACAGCGCCCCGGGGAAGATATGGCCGCACAGGCCCAGCGGCAATGCGGTGTCCCACACCACATCGGCCCGGCGCAAGCGGCGGTAAAGATGGGGGAAAAGTGCGCCACCGCGCGACACTTCCCATTTCAGATCGGCGCCCAGCGTCTCGACCGCCACCGCCACCAGCACCAGATCGCTTTCGGCGGCGAAATGCCTTGCGGCGGTCTCGACAACCTGCGCGGCGGTGGAAAAATGGATGTAGCCATCAGCCAGATCGACGGGCGCCCCCGCGGTCTCACCCGCGGCGCAAAGCGCATCCCATTCGGGGCGGCGGAAGATCTTGTAGATCAGCATGGCCCAGTCATGACCGCTGCCCGGAAAATGGTCAATCCCCGGCTGCGGGCTTTCGTCATCGGCGCGTCACGGCCAGGGCCGATGAAAAGGCAAATCGGGTTTTGACAGCACGGGTCCGCTCGCGCCAATCTGACCCCATTCCCCAACCGAGGAGGATCGAATGTCCGTCCGTCTGCTGCTTTCCACCGCCGCGCTGGCCCTGACCGCCGGCATGGCCCAGGCCGATTACACCTTGCACATCCTGCATACGAACGATCTGCACAGCCGCATCGAAGAGATCAACAAATACGACAGCACCTGTTCCGAAAAGGATGCGGCCGAGGCGAAGTGCTTTGGCGGCATCGCCCGTGTCGCGGCCAAGGTGGCGGCGCTGCGCACCGAACTGGCGGGGCAGAACGTGATCGTGCTGGATGCGGGCGACCAGTTTCAGGGCTCGCTTTTCTACACCACCTACAAGGGCGAGGACACGGCCGAGTTCATGACGATGATCGGCTATGACGCGATGGCGGTGGGCAACCATGAATTCGACGACGGCCCTGAGGGGCTGGCGGCTTTTGTTGCAAAAGTGAAATTTCCGCTGCTCTCGGGCAATCTGGATCTGAGCCGTTCGTTGCTAAAGGACAAGATCGCCGATACCGTCGTGCTGCAGGTCGGCGGCGAGAAGATCGGTCTGGTCTCGGCCCTGGCCACCGATACGGTCGAGACGGCCGCGCCGGGGCCGGATGTGATCTTTCAGGACGAGATCGAAAGCCTGAAGGCCGATGTCGCCGCGCTGACCGAACAGGGCGTGACGAAGATCATCGCGATCCCGCATACCGGTTTCGTCAAGGATCAAGAGATTGCCGCCGCCGTTCCGGGGCTGGATGCGGTGGTGGGCGGGCATTCGCACACGCTGTTTGGCAAGGACGGCGCCGCCTATCCGACGATGGTGGGCAATGTACCGGTCGTCTCGGCCTATGCCTATTCGAAATACCTGGGCCATCTGGTGCTGACCTTCGACGAGGCGGGCAATCTGAAATCGGCCACGGGGGAGCCCATTTTGCTCGATGCCTCGGTCACGCCCGATGCGGCGGTGGCGGCGCGGGTGGCGGAGCTGGCCAAGCCCTTGCAGGAAATCCGCGACAAGGTCGTGGCCGAGACCGCGGGCGAGATCGACGGATCGCGCGACAGCTGTCGGCAGCGTGAATGCGCCATGGGCAATCTGGTGGCTGAGGCGATGCTCGACCGGGTCAAGGATCAGGGGATCGCGATTGCCATCGCGAATGGCGGGGGCTTGCGCGCTTCGATCGACGCCGGGCCGGTGACGATGGGCGAGGTGCTGACGGTGCTGCCGTTCCAGAACACGCTCTCCACCTTCGAGGCGAAGGGCACGACGATTCTGGCGGCGCTGGAAAACGGTGTCAGCGCGGTCGAGGAGGGCGAGGGCCGGTTTCCGCAGGTGGCGGGGCTGAAATACACCTTCGATCCGGCCAAGCCCGCCGGGTCGCGGGTGAGCGAGGTGCAGGTGGCGACCTCGGTCGGTTGGGCGCCGCTGGACCCGGCCGCAACCTATGGCGTGGTGACGAACAATTTCCTGCGCGGCGGCGGTGACGGCTACAAGATGTTCGCCGCCGAGGGGATGAATGCCTATGATTTCGGCCCCGATCTGGCCGATGTGACGGCGGAGTATCTGACCGCGCAGGCGCCCTATGCGGCGGTTCTGGATGGTCGCATCACCCGGAAGTAGCGGATTTGCCATGATTGCACGGCGGGGGGATCCGCCCCCCGCTTTTCACTTGCGCGTGATCGGGCGTTGCGCAACCCTGCGGCCGGAGGTGGCCATGAAGCGATCCGAGGTCAACAGCATCTTGCGGCACTCCGCGGCTTTCATCCGCTCTTTCGGCTATATCTTGCCCCCCTTCGCCCAGTGGTCCCCGCGCGAGATGCAGGCCCGGCGCGATCAGATCGAGGGCATCGTCTCGGCCCGTCTGGGCTGGGACATCACCGATTACGGGCAGGGCGATTTCGCCCGGCTGGGCCTCTTTCTGTTCACCACCCGCAATGGCCGGGCGACGGATCTCGCCCGGGGTGGCGGCATGTGCTATGCCGAGAAGATCATGATTTCGCGGGAAAATCAGCTTTCCCCGATGCATCGCCACATCGTCAAGGCGGAAGATATCATCAATCGCGGCGGAGCCACGCTGGCGATCGAAATGTTCAGTTCGGATGCGTCGGGGGCGCTTGATCCCGCCGCGCCCGTCATCGTCGCCTCAGACGGGGTGACGACATGCCTGCCTGCGGGCGGTATCCTGCGGCTTGCGCCCGGGGAAAGCGTGACCCTGATGCCGGGCAACTGGCACGCCTTTTGGGGCGAGGGGGGAGATGTATTGATCGGCGAGGTTTCCACGGTCAACGATGACCGCACCGACAACATCTTCCGCGATCCGATCGGTCGTTTCGCGGATATCGAAGAGGACGAGGACCCGCTGCATCTGCTGGTCTCGGATTATGACACGTGGCTTGCCTGACCCCAGCTGACCTGTTGCACAGACTTTTCGAAACGGCCGTGGCGGCGGCGGAGCCGATGCAGGTTCTGCCGCAGATGCTGGGCCCGCGTCCGCCCGGACGGGTGGTGGTGGTCGGCGCGGGCAAGGCCTCGGCGCGGATGGCCGAGGCGGTCGAGCGCCTCTGGGGCCCCTGCGAAGGGCTGGTGATCACCCGGTATGGCCATGCGCGGCCCTGTCAAGGTGTTGAAATTGTTGAGGCAGCCCATCCCGTGCCCGATGCGGCCGGGGTGGCGGCGACGCGGCGGATGCTGGATCTGCTGCGTGGGCTTGGGCCCGAAGATCTTGTGCTGGCGCTGATCTCGGGCGGGGGCTCGGCCTTGCTTTGCGCCCCGGCCGAGGGGCTTGATCTGGCCGACAAGCAGGCGGTGACCGCGGCGCTGCTCGCCTCGGGGGCGCCGATCGAGCAGATCAACACGGTGCGCAAGCATCTGAGCGCGGCCAAGGGCGGGCAATTGGCGGCGGCGGCCTTTCCGGCGCAGATGCGGGCGCTGCTGATCTCCGACGTGGCGGGGGATGACCCGGGTTTCATCGCCTCGGGGCCGACGGTGGGGGATGCCAGCACCCCGGCCGAGGCGCTGAAAATCCTGCAAGATCAGGGCATCGCGCTGTCCGGGAAGGTGCTGGCGCGGCTGCGTGCGGGGTCGGGCGTTCTGGAACCGGGGGCGCCCGCGCTGGCGCGCTGCGAGACCGTCATCGTCGCCGCCCCCGCGCAATCCCTGCAGGCGGCGGCGGCTTTGGCCCGCGCCGAGGGCTGCGCGGTGCGGGTTCTGGGCGACGCGCTGACCGGCGAGGCGGCGGAACTTGGGGCGTCTCTGGCGCGGATGGCCCTGACCTATGCCAGCGCCCGCCGTCCGGGCGAGACGCCGCTGGTTCTGCTCTCAGGTGGGGAATGTACTGTTTCGCTGCCGGAAAACCCCGGTCTGGGCGGGCCGAATGTTGAATTTCTGCTCTCGGCGCTCTGCACGCTCGATGGTGCGCCGGGGATCTGGGCGCTCGCTGCCGACACCGATGGCATTGATGGCATGGCCGAGGTGGCTGGCGCGCTGATCGGCCCCGAAAGCCTTGCGCAGGCGCGGGCCCTCGGGCTTGACCCGGCGGCGGCGCTGGCCGGGCATGATGCGCATCGCTTCTTTGCGGCGCTTGGAACCCAGGTGAAGCCCGGACCGACGCTGACCAATGTCAACGATTTCCGGGCTTTCCTGATCCTTTAGCGGCCAAGCACGCCGCGCAGCCGGGCGTGGCGGTTGACGTCCTTGTAAAGCAGATAGCGGAACGGTCCCGGCCCCGCCGCATAGCAGGCTTGCGGGCAATAGGCGCGCAGCCACATGAAATCGCCCGCCTCGACCTCGACCCAGTCCCGGTTCAGCTTGTAAACGGCTTTGCCTTCAAGGACATAAAGCCCGTGTTCCATCACATGCGTCTCCTCGAAAGGGATCAGCCCGCCGGGCTGGAAGGTGACGATGTTGACATGCATGTCATGGCGCAGATCGGTCGGATCGACGAAACGCGTGGTGGCCCAGCGGCCCTGGGTTTCGGGCATCGCCACCGGCTTGATCTCGCGCTCATTCGTCACGAAGGCGGCGGGTTTTTCCAGCCCCGGCGCCGGCTCCCACAGTTTACGGATCCAGTGGAAACGCAAGGGATCGTCGGCGCCGTTCTTCACCGCCCAGTTGCACCCCGCGGGAATGTAAGCATAACCGCCCGCCGCCAATTCGTGTTCCTGCCCGTCGAGCGACAGCCACATCGCGCCTTCGGTGACGAAAAGCACATGTTCGGCGCCCGGCTCGGCATCGGGCCTGTCAGAGCCGCCATCGGCGCCGACCTCCATCACATATTGGCTGAAGGTTTCGGAAAAGCCGCTCATCGGCCGGGCGATCAGCCACATCCGGGTGTTGGTCCAGCCCGGAAGGAAGCTGGTCACGATGTCCGAAAAGCAGCCCTTCGGGATCACCGCATAGGCTTCGGTGAAAATCGCGCGCCCGGTCATCAGCGCGCTTTGCGGCGGCAGGCCGCCGGTGGGGGTGTAATAGCCGGTCATGGCAGCAGGTCCTTCAGTCGGTGCCAGGCGATGCGTTCGACCTGACGGCAAGCCTCGGCGAATTCGGTGGCGCGGTCATGGGCGATCCGGCGGCGGAAGGCCGCAAGGATCGCCGGTTTCGTGTGGTCCTTCACCGCGATGATGAAGGGAAAGCCGAATTTTTCGGTGTAATCGTGGTTCAACTCCTCGAAGGCGACCCGTTCGGCATCGGTGAGCGCATCAAGCCCGGCCGAGGCCTGTTCGGCCGTGCTTTCCGCCGTCAGCCGCCGGGCGCGGGCCAGCTTGCCGGCCAGATCGGGATGGGCCTTGAGCACGCGCAGCCGCTGGCTGTCAGAGGCGGAGCGGAACACCCGCGCCAAGGCGCTGGCGATGCCTTCGGCGCAGTCATGCGCCGGGCCAAGCTCCAGCGCATGCGCCTTTTCGGCGATCCAGGGGCTGTGTTCGTAGATCGACCCGAAGGCGGCGACGA
Organism: Rhodobacter capsulatus; assembly: GCF_052363185.1. Taxonomy (GTDB): domain Bacteria; phylum Pseudomonadota; class Alphaproteobacteria; order Rhodobacterales; family Rhodobacteraceae; genus Rhodobacter; species Rhodobacter capsulatus_E. The sequence goes on from NZ_CP198955.1 coordinate 934,508, forward strand.
AGGCACCTTGGGTCATTTCGCTTGGCCGATCAAAGTCTTGCGGCGGATGCGTCGCGGCCCAATGCGCGGCGATCTGGCTGCGGGTGGCAAACCAGACGCCCTCATGGCGGCGGGCGTGATCAAGGAAGCGCTTCAGCCCGGCGATCTTGCCCGGCCGTCCGATCAACCGGCAATGCAGGCCGATCGAGAGCATTTTCGCCGCCCCGGCCTCGCCCTCGGCGTAAAGCGTGTCGAAGCTGTCCTTCAGATAGGTGAAGAACTGCTCGCCCTCGATATAGCCCGGCGCGGTGGCAAAGCGCATGTCATTGGCCTCGAGCGTATAGGGGAGGATCAGCTGATCGCGGTTGCCGACGCGCCGCCAATAGGGCAGGTCGTCATCGTAAGTGTCTGAAATCCAGTCAAAACCGCCGTCTTCCGCGGCCAGCCGCAGGGTGTTGGCCGAACAGCGCCCAGTATACCAGCCGCGCGGCCGTTCGCCCACGACTTCGGCATGCAGCCGGATCGCCTCGGCGATCTGGCGGCGTTCCTCCTCTTCGGGCATGTCGCGGTGGTCGACCCATTTCAGTCCGTGGCTGGCGATATCCCAGCCCGCCGCCTTCATCGCCGCGACCTGTTCGGGGCTGCGGGCGAGCGCGGTGGCGACGCCATAGATCGTGATCGGCAGGCCCATGCCGGTGAAAAGCCGGTGCAGCCGCCAGAATCCGGCGCGGGCGCCGTAGTCATAGAGCGATTCCATGTTCCAGTGCCGCTGGCCGGGCCATGGCTGGGCCCCGGCAATGTCGCTCAAAAAGGCTTCCGAGGCGGCATCGCCATGCAGGATGCAGTTTTCGCCGCCCTCTTCGTAGTTCAGCACCAGCGAAATCGCGATCCGTGCGCCCCCGGGCCAGCGCGCATCGGGCGGAGAACCGCCATAGCCGCGCATGTCTCTGGGATATCGGGTCATCTTCGCCTCCGGTCCGGCCGATGGGTGTTGCACGGACAAGAGTTTCAGGTTTTTTTCGAAAAGGAAATCATCCGTTTCGGCGCCGTAGGCGCGATCGGCGGGGCAGCAGGGGGATGCGATGGCGGGATATCTGACGACACATGTGCTTGATACGGCGCGCGGCTGCCCGGCGGCGGGACTCGAGATTGCGCTGCACGCGCTGGACAGCGAGCCGCCCCGTCTGATCGCCCGGGTTCTGACCAATGCCGAGGGCCGCACCGATGCGCCGATCCTGGCGGCCGCCGATTTCGCTCCGGGCCGGTACGAGCTGGTCTTTCACGTCGGCGCCTATCTGCGGCGCACGGGACAGGCGGGAACAGAGCCGCTGTTTCTGGACGAGATTCCGATCCGCTTCGGGATCAATGACGCAGGGGCACATTATCATGTGCCCCTGCTGCTGTCGCCTTTCGGCTATTCGACCTACCGCGGCAGTTGAGCGGCTCAGAAGTCTTCCCAGTTGTCTTCGGCGGGCGCCGCCTTGACTGCGAGATTCGAGGCCCGGGCGCTGCTGCGCGGCGCGGGGGGGGGCGTGCGGACCGGCGCGGCGGCCACCGGCGGTTCCGCCGCGGGCGGCGCCACCGGGGCGGGGCTCGCCGGGCGGCTGGAGCGGAAGCTGCTTGCCGGGGCCGGGGCCGAAACGGCGGCCGGAACCGGGGCGGTGCTGCCCTGCGTGCCGAGGCTGAAGCGGCTCATCGTCGCGTTCAGCCCGTCCGCCTCGCGGGCGAGCGACTGGCTCGCCGCCGAGGTTTCCTCGAACATCGCGGCATTGTGCTGGGTGACCTGATCCAGCTGCAGGATCGCGGTGTTCACCTCGCTCAGGCCCGCCGATTGTTCGGTGGTCGAGGCGGTGATGTCGGACATGAAGGTGACGATCTCGGCCACGGAACTCTGGATGCCGTCGAGCGCGCTGCCCGCCTGTCCGACGAGTTCCACCCCGCGTTTCACCTGGCTGGCCGAATCCGAGATCAGACCGGCAATCTCGCGCGCCGCTTCCGAGGAGCGTTGCGCGAGCGCCCGGACTTCCGAGGCGACGACGGCAAAGCCGCGACCGGCTTCGCCCGCCCGCGCGGCCTCGACCCCGGCGTTCAGAGCCAGAAGGTTGGTCTGGAACGAGATTTCCTCGATCACCGAGGTGATGCGGGAGATCTTGTTCGAGCTTTCGGAAATCTCGCCCATCGCCTGCACGGCTTCGCGCACGACCTGACCGCTGGATTCGGTGTTGCGCCGCGCCAGCGCCACCATGTCATTCGCCTTCAAGGTGCGGTCGGCGGCCGATTTGACCGAAGCGGTCAGCTGGTTCAGCGCCGCGGCGGTTTCTTCGAGCGTGGCCGCCTGCTGTTCGGTCCGGCGCGACAGATCTTCGGCCGCACGCGAGATGCCGCCCGATTCGGTGCGGATCAGGCTTGAATTCTCGAGCACCAGCACCATCGCGTCGCGCAGTCTCGCCGTCGCCTCGTTGTAGTCGATGCGCAGCGTCTCGTAGTCGCCCGGGAAGGGGTCGCGGATCGTTTTCGTCAGATTGCCTTCGGCCAGATGGCGCAGCGCATCGCGCAGTTGCTCCACCACCTGGCGCTGCTCGGTCGCGGCGCGTTCGCGTTCGACCCGGGCCCGGGTCTCGCGGGCCTCGATTTCCGACATGTCCGTGCCGATGGCGACGACACGCCGGATGGCGCCCTTGCGGTCACGCACCGGTGTCATCGCCCCGTTGAGCAGCAGATCCTGCCCGTCGAGCGAGACAAGCATCTGCCCGATCACGCTTTCGCCGCGCTGAATGACCTCGAAGGCCATCTCTCCGGTTGCCGCAACCCGCACCAGCCGCGAGAAATCCATGCCGATCAGCTGCGACTCGTCGCGTTGCGAAATCACGCACATCGCCACATTCGCCGCGCTCATGCGGCCGTCCGGGGTGAATTCCACCCGCAGCTGGGTCGCGTCGATCGCCTCGGTGATCGCGTTGTTGCGCCGCGCTTCGGTGACGTCATCCCATTCCGCGACATGGCCGATCTTGGCCCCCGCCGCCGTCAGAACCGGGTTCACGTCGACCACCAGCGTGCCGGAGGACAGGTCCTGCTCGATCCGGAAGGAGGTCCGCGCCCCGGCGTCCATCTCGCTGGCGACCTGGGTGCCGTCCTCGACGATGCGGTCGGCGCGATAGCCGATCATGTTTTCGGGGTCGAAATCCGGGTTGCGCGCCCGGATCGCCGCGGCGTGACGGCGCATCAGCGCCACCATCGCCTCGTTCACCCAGGTGATTTCATGCTCGGTATTGGTCAGCATGATCGCGGTCGAGGCCGAGGCCAGCGCCGTGCCGCGCATCAGCGCGACACGATTGGTCGCTTCGGCCTGTTCCAGCGACTGCCGGAAGGCTTCGAGCGATTGCGCGATATGGCCGACTTCGTCCTTCTTGCCGGTGTAGGGCACATCGGTGCCCAGTGCCCCGCCCGCGATCGCCGACATGGCGGTGTTGATCCGCGCCAGCCGGACGGAAATCATCGCGCGGAACGCGAGCGAGGTGCCCAGCATCGCCAGGACCAGCAGCGCGCCGGCGATCATCAGGGAGTTTCGTGTTTCGGCGGCGATCGCGGCATGGGTCGCCGTATCCGACCAATGCGACACGAAGACGCCCAGAATCGCATCGCCCGTGGGGCTGCGCACCGGATGGGCCACCGTCAGCCCGTCTTCGGAAATCATCTCCTCGCCTTTTGCAAGGCTTTCTGCGGCAAGGGCTTTGATCGGCTCGATCTGTACCCCGGGTTGGGCATGGGTCGCGATCACATCGCCCTTCGGGCCGATCGCGATGGCCGCGTCCGCGGGGTTCGTGGGTTCGTCGACCAGATCGCGGAAGATCTTTTCCAGCTGCACCCGGTCCGAAAACCGCATCGGACCCACAAGTTGCTTGGCGACGATGTCGCTGGAGCCATGCGCCTGATCCTGAAGCTGTTTCATGGCGATCTCGGTGGTCGAGCGCACCGTCAGCACGGTCATCGCCGCCACCAGGATCGACGATGCAAGCGTCACCAGCAGCGCCGCCCGGAAGAAACTCGAATGGAAGAATTTGACGGAGGCAGTCGTCTTCGCGCTCATCTGGGCACCTGACTTACTGGATCATTTCGGCATTGAGGCCCAGGGTCATCGACCCGATGGGCGCACCGGTGGCGGGATCTGTGACGGTGAAGGAGGCCTGCACCTGATAGCCCTGGGCGGATTCGTCGAATTCGACCGCGCTCACATGCACAGCGTCGGCGCCCTTGGAGAAAGTTTCCTGAAACTTCGGCTCGTCCCCCTGCCAGAAGTCCGAGGTGACCCCGGATTGCGCGACATTGAGGCCGCGGTTGTCGGTGACGAAAGCTTCCAGCACCTTGCCGCCGCTGGCTTCGATCTTCGCCTTGAGCGCCTGCGACACCGGAGAGGCCAGCACCGGGTCGATGGTCGGGCGGGTGGCCGAGTCGACCTCGGCCTTCCAGGCGGTATCGAGCGAGTCGATCTGCGGTTGCGTCAACGGTGCATGGGCGTCGTTCGCCGCGATGACGGCCGCGATCAGGGCCGGATCGGCGGCCCAGGCACGCAGGTCAGTCGCAACAAGTTCAGTGACTTGCGCCGAAAAATCCTGGGCATATGCCGGAAAGGCCGAAAGCGCGAGGGCAAGGGTTGCGGCGCGAAGTTTCATCGTCAGGCTCCAGTTGCGGGACATGTTCCCCGTGAACATTTGCCGCACAAGCTACCGCGGAACTCTTTCCGCCCGATTAATCCCCAAGAATCGTTCCAACTTCTCTCTTTTCCGTCGCTGCCCTTGCAGGGGGACCCGCGCGACACTAAGACTTGGGTAAGAGACGCGCGCTAAGGCTTGGCGGACATCACGAGGAAAGGCAGCGAATGAAAGACCCGGTCGACCTTTACATGAACACGCTGGTGCCGATGGTGGTCGAGCAGACCTCGCGCGGCGAGCGGGCCTATGACATCTATTCGCGCCTGCTCAAGGAACGGATCATCTTTCTGGCCGGGCCGTTCCACGACGGCATGTCGAGCCTGATCTGCGCGCAGCTGCTGTTCCTTGAGGCCGAGAATCCCTCGAAGGAAATTTCCATGTATATCAACAGCCCCGGTGGTGTCGTCACCTCGGGCCTCGCGATCTACGACACCATGCAATACATCCGCCCGAAGGTCTCGACGCTGGTGATCGGGCAGGCCGCATCGATGGGGTCGGTCATCGCCTGCGCGGGCGAAAAGGGCATGCGCTTCTCGCTGCCGAATTCGCGCATCATGGTGCACCAGCCCTCGGGCGGCTATCAGGGCCAGGCGACGGATATCATGATCCACGCCCGCGAGACCGAAAAGATCCGCCAGCGGCTTTACGAAATCTATGTCCGCCACACCGGCCGCACGATCGAGGAGGTGGCCGAGGCGCTGGAGCGCGACCGCTTCATGTCGCCCGAAGAGGCGCTGGAATGGGGCCATCTCGACGAGATTCTTTCGGCGCGGCCGAGCCTCGACGGCGGAAAATGACACCGCGATGACCGTTCTTAACCGGAGCGGGGAATTTGCGATTGAGAAGAACGTGGTGCTGTCCTAGACTTCGGTCCAGGACAGCCCCCAAAGGCCCGGGTCGGGCCATTCGAGGATGACGATGGCGAACAATTCCGGCTCCGACAGCAAGAACACCCTTTACTGTTCGTTCTGCGGCAAGAGCCAGCACGAGGTGCGCAAGCTGATCGCGGGGCCGACCGTGTTCATCTGTGATGAATGCGTCGAACTGTGCATGGACATCATCCGCGAGGAGACCAAGACCACGGGTCTGAAAGCCACGGATGGCGTGCCGACGCCGCGCGACATCTGCAAGGTGCTGGATGATTACGTGATCGGTCAGATGCATGCGAAACGCGTGCTCTCGGTCGCGGTGCACAACCATTACAAGCGTCTGAACCACGGCTCGAAACAAGATGTGGAGCTGGCGAAGTCGAACATCCTGCTGATCGGCCCGACCGGCTGCGGCAAGACGCTGCTCGCCCAGACGCTGGCGCGGATTCTGGACGTGCCCTTCACCATGGCCGATGCGACGACGCTGACCGAGGCCGGTTACGTCGGCGAGGATGTGGAAAACATCATCCTGAAGCTCTTGCAGGCCAGCGAATACAACGTCGAACGGGCGCAGCGCGGCATCGTCTATATCGACGAGGTCGACAAGATCACCCGCAAGTCGGACAATCCCTCGATCACCCGCGACGTCTCGGGCGAGGGGGTGCAGCAGGCGCTTTTGAAGATCATGGAAGGCACCGTGGCCTCGGTGCCGCCGCAGGGCGGGCGCAAGCATCCGCAGCAGGAATTCCTGCAGGTGGACACGACGAACATCCTGTTCATCTGTGGTGGCGCTTTCGCGGGGCTCGACCGAATCATCGCGCAGCGCGGCAAGGGCTCGGCGATCGGCTTTGGCGCCGATGTGAAAGACCCGGAATCGCGGGGCGCGGGCGAGCTGTTCAAGGAGCTTGAGCCGGAAGATCTGCTGAAATTCGGTCTGATCCCGGAATTCGTCGGCCGCCTGCCGGTGATCGCGACGCTGGAAGATCTGGACGAGGCGGCGCTGGTTACGATCCTGACCGAGCCGAAGAACGCCTTGGTCAAGCAGTACCAGCGGCTTTTCGAGATCGAGGGCGTGAAGCTGACCTTCACCCCCGATGCGATGAAGGCAATTGCCGCCCGCGCGATCAAGCGCAAGACCGGCGCGCGCGGCCTGCGCTCGATCATGGAGGACATCCTGCTCGACACGATGTTCGAACTGCCGGGCATGGAGGGCGTGCGCGAGGTGGTGGTGAACGACGAGGCCGTGGAAATGGCCAATGGCGCCAAGCCCTTGCTGATCTATGCCGAGAGTTCCGGCAAGAAGGAACCGAAGAGCGCCGGCTGAGCCGCGGTCTGGGAATGTGCAAGGGCGGGGAAACCCGCCCTTTGTGCTGGGCGGGTCCGCAAAACACTGGACCTTCACGGCCCTGCCGCTATAACGGGGCCAAAGATGCGGAGGTGAGATATGAAATTCCTGCTGCGCCTGCTGACGTGGTGGAACAGCCAGACCCTTGGCACCCAGATTTTCACCGCGCGTCACGGGGTGAAGGTCGGCGAGGATGCCGAGGGCAATTGCTATTATCAAAGCAAGGATGGCAAGCGCCGCTGGGTGATCTACAACGGCGAAGTGCAGGCGAGCCGCATCCCGCCCGATTGGCACGGCTGGATCCATTTCACCTGGAACGAGCCGCCGACCAAGGCGCCCCTGGATCACAAGCCCTGGGAATTGCCGCACCAGCCCAATCAGACCGGTCTGGCCACGGCCTTCGTGCCGCCGGGATCGCTGCGCCGCGCCGATCCCGTGGCCCGCACCGATTACGAGGCCTGGCAGCCGGAGTGATCCGGCCCAGATCCTGTCCCACCGCGCAACCGGCTGGAAACCATGAGTGAAAATCGTCTCGAAGTGCTGACCGGAGCGGCCGTTCTGGCGGTGGCGGTCGGATTTTTCGTCTGGGCGGGGCAGGGGCACAGCTTCGGCACCGCCAGCAGCGGTTATCCGCTGAAGGCCTCGTTCCGCTCGGTCGAGGGGATCTCGGTCGGCACCGATGTGCGGATGGCCGGGGTCAAGGTCGGCACGATCACCGATATCGCCTTGAACCCGCAGACCTTTTTCGCCGATACTACGGTGGCGATGAAATCGGGCATCGACATTCCCGACGACAGTCAGATCCTGATCGCGACCGAGGGGCTGCTGGGCGGCGCCTTCGTCGAGATCCTGCCCGGCGGCAGCCCGATCAATCTGGGCCCGGGCGAGGAAATCGTCGACACCCAGGGCGCGGTTTCGGCGCTGGGGCTGATGATGAAATTCGCCGGTGCCAAGGACGGCGACAAATCCTCTGACGGGTCTGCGCCATGATTCGTGCGGCGCTGGTCGCGGTTTTGCTGTCGGCCGGGGCCGCCGCGGCGCAGGGCGCCCCGGAGGGGTTGGCCGAGGCCCCGGGGGCCTTTCTGCGCGGGCTCGACAAGATTGCCGGGGCCGCCACGGATCTGACGCTGTCGGTCGGCGAAAGCCTTGCCTATGGCTCGCTGTCCGTGCGTCTGGTCGATTGCCGCTATCCCGCCGATGATCCGGCCTCGAACGCCTATGCCTTTCTGGAAATCACCGACACCGCGATCGGCCGCGAGGTGTTTCGCGGCTGGATGATCGCGCAGAACCCGGCGCTTTCGGCGCTGGATCATCAGCGCTACGATGTCTGGGTCCTGCGCTGCAAGATCGACTGAGCCGTGGCGGCCGGCGGGGCGGTGAAATCGGCCACCTGCCCCAGCGCCACCCGCAGCCGCTTGCGATAGTCGAGCCGGGGGATCTCGACCCCGCCCAGACTTTGCAGATGCGGCGTCAGATATTGCGTGTCAAACAGGCTGAAGCCGCCGCGGATCAGCCGGTCGACCGTATAGGCCATCGCCACTTTCGAAGCATCGGGCGCGCGCGAGAACATGCTTTCGCCAAAGAAAGCCCCCCCCAGCGTCACCCCGAAGATGCCCCCCACCAGCCGATCGCCCTGCCAGACCTCGACCGCATGGGCCGCGCCCAGATCATGCAGCGCGTCGTAAAGGCGGAACAGCGCCGCGTTGATCCAGGTCTCGGGCCGGTCGGCGCAGCCCTCGACCACGGCGCGAAAGGCGGTGTTTGTTCGAATTGTGAAAGTCTCGCGGCGGATGACCCGGGCAAGTGACCGCGACATGTGGAAATTCTGCAAGGGGATCACCCCGCGCAACCGCGGTTCGAACCAGTGCAGTTCGGTCGCGTCGCGGGCGGCGGCCATCGGGAAAATGCCTTGTGCATAGGCCGAAAGCAGTAATTCCGGACTAAGCCCTGCCGTCATTGTTGCCAACCATCACCCCGATCCCTAGACTTGCCCGAGTTTGACACGAAAGCGCGGCAATGCCATGGGATTTTTCGATTTTTTGCGCTCTGTCGCGCGCTATGAGAGCGATGATTACGCGATCGGGCGGCTCAATCAACGCCATCGCAAGCTGATCGCGCCGATTGCCGCCGATCTGGCCGGGGCGCGGGTGCTGGATCTGGCGGCGCATGACGGGCGCTGGTCCTATGCCTTCGCCGCGGCGGGGGCGGCCGAGGTGGTGGGGATCGAGGGCCGACAGCATCTGATCGACCGCTTCGCCGAGTTCCCGCAAGACGAAGCCGCCGCCCGGGTCACCCTGCGCTGCGGCGACATTTTCGAGGGGATGGAAGCCGATCTGGCCGCGGGGGCACGCTATGAGGTGATCGGCGTGCTCGGCATCTTTTACCACATCATGGATCATTTCCGGCTGCTGCAGCTGGTCACCCGGTTCCAGCCGCGGCTGGTGCTGCTCGACAGCGAGTTTTCGCAGCGGCCGGGGCAGGTGATCGACCTGGTGCGCGAGGACCCGAGCAAGGATCTGAACGCGCTGGCGCAGGTGGCGGGGCAGGAAAAGGCGCTGATCGGCATTCCGAGCCTTGGCGCGCTGGAAGCGATGGCGGATGTGCTGGGCTACAGGACCGACTGGGTGGATTGGTCCGATGTGCGACCGAACAAGCGGCGTTTCGTGGCCGATTACTACCGCCCCAAGGGCAAACGCCGCGCCACCTGCGTGCTGCGGCCGAAGATATGAAAACGCCCCCTTGCGGGGGCGTTTCGGTCAGCCGTAGGTTTTGGCCAGCCATTTCTCGAGCCAGTGGATCGAGTAATCGCCCTTCAGGATGTCCGGGTCTTCCAGCAATTGCCGGAACAGCGGGATCGTGGTGTCGACGCCATCGACGATCAACTCGCCAAGCGCCCGGTTCAGCCGCGCCAGCGCCTCGTTGCGGTCGCGCCCATGCACGATCAGCTTGCCGATCAGGCTGTCGTAATAGGGCGGGATCTTGTAGCCGTCATAAAGCGCCGAATCGATCCGCACCCCCAGCCCGCCGGGGGCGTGGTATTGCGTGATCTTGCCGGGGCAGGGGGCGAAGTTCGGCAGCCGTTCGGCATTGATCCGCACCTCGATCGCATGGCCGCGGATCTGCAGCTCTTCCTGGGTGAAGTCCATCGGCAGACCGGCCGCGACGCGGATCTGTTCGCGGACCAGATCGACGCCGAAGATGCCCTCGGTCACCGGATGTTCCACCTGCAGGCGGGTGTTCATCTCGATGAAGTAGAATTCGCCGTCTTCATAGAGGAATTCGATCGTGCCGGCGCCGGAATAGCCCAACTCGCCCATCGCCTTGGCGCAGATGCCGCCGATGCGGGCGCGCTGTTCGGGGGTGATGCAGGGGCCGGGGGCCTCCTCAAACACCTTCTGGTGGCGGCGCTGCAGCGAACAATCCCGCTCGCCCAGATGCACGGCGCGGCCGCGGCCGTCGCCGAAGATCTGCACCTCGATGTGACGCGGCCTTTGGAGATATTTCTCCATATAGACCTCGTCATTGCCGAAGGCGGCCTTGGCTTCGCTGCGCGCGGTACGGAAGGCGATCTCGAGTTCCGCTTCCGATTGCGCGACTTTCATGCCGCGCCCGCCACCGCCTGCGGTGGCCTTGATGATGACGGGATAGCCCATCTCGGCCGCGGCCTTTTTCGCCGCCTCGAAATCGGGCACGCCGCCGTCCGAGCCCGGAACCACCGGAATGCCCAGCTTTTTCGCCGTGTCCTTGGCGGTGATCTTGTCGCCCATGATGCGGATATGCTCCGCCTTCGGGCCGATGAAGGTGATGCCGTGATCTTCGAGCACCTGCACGAAGGTGGCGTTTTCCGACAGGAAGCCATAGCCCGGGTGGATCGCCTGCGCGCCGGTGATTTCACAGGCGGCGACGATTGCGGGAATGGACAAGTAGCTTTCCGAAGACGGGTTCGGCCCGATGCAGACGCTTTCATCGGCCATGCGCACATGCATGGCGTCGGCGTCGGCGGTGGAATGCACCGCCACCGAGGCGATCCCCATCTCGCGGCAGGCACGGATCACGCGCAGCGCGATCTCGCCCCGGTTGGCGATCAGGATCTTGTCGAACATTGCGACCTCACTCGACGATCATCAGGGGCGCGCCGTATTCGACCGGCGAGCCGTCGTCGACGAGGATGCGCTTCACCGTGCCCGATTTCGGCGCCGGAATGTGGTTCATCGTCTTCATGGCTTCGACGATCAGAAGCGTCTGGCCTTCCTTGACCGCATCGCCGACCTTGACGAAGGCCGAGGCGCCCGGCTCGGGGGCGAGATAGGCGGTGCCGACCATCGGCGAGGTCACCGCGCCCGGATGGTTGGCCGGATCGGCATCGGCCAGGGCGGCGGCGGGCGCGGCGGCAGCGGCCGGGGCGGGCGCGGCGGCGGCCAGTGCCGGGGCGGCATAGACCGGGGCGGGGGCGGCGATCAAGGTCGCCTGTTTCACCACGCGCACTTCAAGACTGTCGTCTTCGCCATATTCCCGCACGACCGCGATTTCGGTCAGGTCGTTCTTGTTCAGCAACTCCGCCAGCGCCTGAATGAAGGCGACGTCGTTTTCATGCGATTGTTTGGTCATGCGGTCCTCGAAAGACTCTTCAGGGGCCCCCGGGCTTGGACGGGGCGCGTTCATGTGCCCCGCTTATACGCGAGCCGCGCGGGCGAGGAAAGCGTGAACGGATGACGCAGGGGGAAACGCCCTGCCGCCGTCGCGGGCAAGAAATTCTGCAATGAAAACGGGGCCGCAAGCCGCGCCATCGCCGACACGACCGCAAAGGATCGGCAGCGAGGCAGCGGTGCGGCCAAGTTTCTTCGTCCCGCCCCGCGCGGGGCGGGGCATGCGGGGCGCGCAGCGCGGTCTGGACCCGGCCGCGCTCAGCGCACGACGTCAAGACTCGGTTCGGCTGTGTCCGAGGTGGCCTGCCAGTCGGGGGCGGGCTGAGGTGTCGGCTGCGGCGCGCGGCCTCGGCCGTCGCCTGTGCCTGCGGCTCAGCCGTGACGGCCGGGTCGGCGGGCGGTTGCGCAGGCTCTTCGGGGCCAGCGGCCGTGCCGGTGTCAGGGCGCGTCGCCGCCGTCTCGGCCTCCTGCGGCGGCACGGCCATCAGCGCGGCGGCCTTGGCCTCGAGCGGCGTGACGTCGAAGGTCGGCGGCGGCCCGGTGGGCGCATCCGGATCGGGCGCCGCCTGCGCCCGGCTTTGCGCCAGAACCGCGGTTTCCACCGCCAGATCCCGGTCGCGGGCCTGCAGCTGCGTCACCCGTTCGTTCTGCGTCTGCGACCCGACTTCGGCGCCAAGCCCCGAATTCGTGTTCGCCGACGTCGATGCCGGTTCGACAGTCGTCGCCGGCGCTTTCTTTGGTGGCACCATGCTCAGCAAAGGTGACCATCCGACTTGGGGCATCAGCCCCGATATGCGGTCCATTTCCCCACTCTCCTCGCGGTTTTACCCCTGTCTGAAATGATGCGCCCCGCAAGTTACCCAAGCGTTACCGAATGCGATCATTTCATCAAAGGGTTAACGCCGCGCGATCAGGGCCGCAGCAGCCGCTCGAACAGCGTGTCAAGGAACCGTTCCGCCTCGGCATAGGGGTCGTGGCCGGGGCCCAGCACGGCGCGGACCTGCACTTCGAAATCGGCGTAATGCTGCGTCAGCGCCCAGATCGAGAAGATCAGATGATGCGGATCGACCGGGGCGATTCTGCCCGCCTCGGCCCAGCCGCGGATGATCGCCGCCTTGTCATCGACCAGCGCCTTCAGATCGACCGCCAGCGTCCCCCCCATCCGCGGCGCGCCCTGCAGGATTTCATTGGCGAAAAGCCGACTTTCGCGCGGCATCGCCCGGCTCATTTCCAGCTTGCGGCGCATGTAGCCCATGATCTCGGCGCGCGGCTCGCCGGTCGCGCGCATCTCGCGCAGCGGCGCCAGCCAGACATCCAGAAGCGAGCTGAGCAGCTCGATATGGATCGCCTCCTTGGAGGGGAAATAATACAGCAGGTTCGGCTTCGAGAGCCCCGCCGCCGTGGCGATCTGATCCAGCGTTGCGCCGCGGAAGCCCTGCGCCGAAAACACCTCGAGCGCCGCTTCAAGGATGGCGTCGATGTTGCGCTTCTGGATGCGGGTCAGCGGGCGCGGGGCAGGCTCGGTTTGCATCGGTTCGGCGGGCATCGGTTCGGAAGGCATGCGCTCACAGTCCTTTTACACAGGCGCGGGAAGCTTGACGCCGCCCGCGCCGATGTTAGCCTGATGCTGACCGTTCGGTCAAACGACCCGGCCCGAGATCCGGGCGCAAAATTTGGCCCAAGCCGGGCCCTTCAGGGAGACTTCCATGGCGCTCGACCGCAAGACGCCCAATGATCTCAACGCCTTCTGGATGCCGTTCACCGCGAACCGGCAGTTCAAGAAAGCGCCCCGGATGTTCGTGGGCGCCAAGGACATGCATTATACCACCGCCGATGGCCGTCAGGTGCTGGATGGCACGGCGGGGCTGTGGTGCTGCAACGCGGGCCATTGCCGGCCGAAAATCTCCGAGGCGATCGCGAAACAGGCGGCGGAACTCGACTATGCGCCCGCCTTCCAGATGGGCCATCCGGCGGCCTTTGAACTCGCCAACCGCATCATCGACATCGCGCCCGAGGGAATGGAACATGTGTTCTACACCAACTCGGGGTCCGAGTCGGTCGAGACCGCGCTGAAGCTCGCCATCGCCTATCACCGCGCCCGCGGCGAGGGCGCCCGGACCCGGCTGATCGGGCGCGAGCGCGGCTATCACGGGGTGAACTTCGGCGGCATCTCGGTCGGCGGCATCGTCACCAACCGCAAGGTCTTCGGCAGCCTGCTGACCGGCGTCGATCACCTGCCGCACACCCATCTTCCGGCGCTGAACGCCTTTACCAAAGGGCAGCCCGAACATGGCGCCAATCTGGCCGACGAGCTGGAACGCATCGTCACGCTGCACGGTGCGGAAACCATCGCCGCCGTCATCGTCGAGCCGATGGCGGGCTCGACCGGGGTTCTGCTGCCGCCCAAGGGCTATCTGCAAAAGCTGCGCGAGATCACGAAGAAGCACGGCATCCTTTTGATTTTCGACGAGGTGATCACCGGCTTCGGGCGCCTGGGCTCGGCCTTTGCGGCGCAGCATTACGGCGTGTTGCCCGACATGATGACGACGGCCAAGGGGTTGACGAACGGCGTCATTCCGATGGGCGCGGTCTTGACCACCGCGGCCGTGCACGATGCCTTCATGCAGGGCCCCGAGCACATGATCGAGCTGTTCCACGGCTACACCTATTCGGGCAACCCGATCGCCGCCGCGGCGGGGATCGCGACGCTCGAAACCTACAAGGAAGAGGGGCTTTTCGAGCGCTGCGCCGAGCTGGCCCCCTATTGGCAGGAGGCGCTGCACAGCCTGCGCGGCACCCGCCATGTGATCGACATCCGCAACGAAGGCCTGATCGGCGCCATCGAACTGGAACCGATCGCCGGGGAACCGACGAAACGGGCCTTCACCGCCTTCCTGAAAGCCTATGAAAAGGGCATCCTGATCCGCACCACCGGCGACATCATCGCGATGAGCCCGCCGCTGATCATCTCGAAAGCGCAGATCGACGAGCTGATCGGCACGCTGAAATCGGTGCTCGACACGCTCGAGTGACGCGACGGGGGGCGGGCAGCCGCCCCCTTTCCGCTTCGGGGTTTCTTAACCCTTCTGCGGCATCCTGAGGGTGGAGGATGCCATGCCCACAACTGTCAGCAAGAAATCGAAGCCACGCGTCAACCCGGAGGAGGAACTCTCTCCGCTGCTGGTCTGGGGCGGGGGATTCGCGCTGCTGGTGCTGGTGGCGGGCCTGTTCTGGGGGGTCTGGAAAACCCAGTTCGCCGCGCCAAGCGGGTATCTGTTCAACACCCCCACCCTGGCGGTCGAGGCGGGCTATTGCCTGAGCGTGGCGCAGGCGATCGTTCCCAGCGGCGCCCCTCCGGGCAGCTATTTCGAGGAGGCGGCGCAGTTCTGGGTCAAGCGGCTGCGCGACATCGACGCGCAGATGGGCCCCGCCATCGCCCAGGGCCGGGGAAAGCTTGCCGTCGACAAGCAGGCCTCGGGCGGCAAGGCCTCGGTCTGGCTGCAATATGCGATGGATCTCTGTTCCGGGCGCGCGGTCACCTATGGCGCGCATTTCCGCAGTTTCGACTGAATCTTTCCTCCGCTTGACACAGATCAGGGCATCGGCGCATGATTTGAACCATGTAGTTCACATCGTCCCGGACCCGATCCGGGGACGGTCGCGTTCTGGAGGAGGCCGCACATGACCTGCACATTCACCCGCAAGATGCCGCTGGCGCTGATGGCCGTTTTGGCCCTGACGGCGGTATCGGGCTGCATGCAACCGCCCGCGAAATGCGAAGGCGGCGTGTCCGATCTGTCGACGCTGTCAAGCGTGACGGTGCAAAACCCCTGCTGACATGTCACGGCGCAGGGGCAGGCCCGCGTGCCGGGGTGCCCCCCCTTGCCGCGGGCCGCTTCGCGCCGCGGCCGCGCCAGATCCGTGTTCGGCCAGATCCGCATTCTGGCCGGTAAATCGCTTTGCCATTCGGGTGCTTGCCTGTAAATTCGGCGCAGGCCAAGGGGCTTGGGCGCAAGCGGGGATGCGATGGCACGATCTGCCCTGACGGGCACGCGGATACGCGAACGGCGGCTGGCGCTGCATCTGCGCCAGGCCGATCTGGCGCGCGCGGTCGGGATCTCGGCCGCCTATCTCAACCTGATCGAACACAACCGCCGCCGGGTCTCGGAATCCCTGCTCGAAACCTTTGCAAAGGCGCTTGAGGTTGCCCCGGTGGCGCTGTCCGAGGGCGCCGAAAGCGCGCTCTTCGAGGCGCTGCGCGAAGCGGCGGCAGGGGTCGAAACTGCCGGGACGGCGGCGCTGATCGAGCCTTCGGAGCTGGAGCGGATCGAGGAATTCGTCGGCCGTTTTCCCGGCTGGGCCAAGGTTCTGGCGGCCCGGCAGGCCCGGCTGGACGCGCTGGAGCGGGTGGTCGAGACCTATTCCGAACGGATGGGGCAGGACCCGTTCCTGCTGGACGAATTGCACGAGGTGCTCTCGGCGGTGACCTCGCTGCGCTCGAGCGCGGCGATTCTGGTTGAAACCCCGGATATCGAACCGGAATGGCAGGCGCGGTTTCTGGCCTCGATCGCCTCGGAAAGCCTGCGTCTGAGCGCCGCAGCCGAGGGGCTGGTGAGCTATCTGGACGGGATCGAGGCGGCGGAATCGGGGCTGGCCGCGCCGCTGGACCAGCTGGAAACCTGGCTGTCGGGGCGCGGCTGGCATCTGCCGGAATTCGAGCGTCCCGATCCGCCCGCCCCCGAAGAGCTGATCGCCCAGGCCCCCGAACTGGCCGCCTCGGCCGCGCGCGATCTGGCGCTGGCCTATCTGACCCGGGCGCTGGCCGACAGCCGGACCCTGCCGCTCAAGCCCTTTCTGGCGGCGCTGGCCGAGACGGGGCTCGACCCCGGGCGGCTGGCGGCGCGGTTCGGCGCGCCGATGGCCGCGGTGTTCCGCCGTCTGGCCACCCTGCCCGAGGGCGCGGCCAACCTGCCGCCGCTGGGTCTTGTGGTCTGCGACGCCTCGGGCACGCTGACCTTGCGCCGCCCGCTGCCCGGCTTTGCCCTGCCGCGCTCGGCCGCGGGCTGCCCGCTCTGGCCGCTTTACGAGGCGCTGGCGCGTCCGATGCAGCCTTTGCGCCTGACGCTCGACATGGCCGGGAGGCTGCCGCAGTGCTTTCAATCCTGGTCCTTCGCCGCCCCCCGCCCACAGCCCGACGCGGTGGCCGCCTTCGACGCGCCGGTGCTGATGGAGGCGATGATGCTGATCACCCCCGCCACCACCCGCGCCGAGACCGCGCGTCCGGTCGGCACCTCCTGCCGGGTCTGCCCGCGCGCCGATTGCACCGGCCGGCGCGAGCCCTCGTTGATCGCGGTTTGACAGCATGGCGCCAAGCGTGGATAGATTGACCGGGGGAGGGAGGCGGTCATGGCGGACAAGCAGGTGCTACTGGTCGAGGACGAGCCGAACATCGCCGAGGCGATCCGGTTCATCCTGACGCGGGCGGGCTGGGGCGTCACCGTCGAGGCCTCGGGCAACGCGGCCCTGGCCCAGATTGCCGATCTGCGCCCGACCGCGATCATCCTCGATCTGATGCTGCCGGGCCGGTCCGGGCTCGACATCCTGGCGGAATTGCGCGCCGATCCCGATCTGGGCGCGACACCGGTGCTGATGCTGACCGCGCGCGGACAGGGCCGCGACCGTGAGGCTGCCGCGGCGGCGGGCGCCTCGGCCTTTCTGGCCAAGCCCTTCGCCAATGCCGATGTGCTGGCCGCGCTGGAAGCGATTGCCGCCCCGGTGCTGGCAGGTTCGGGCGTGACAGGCTCGGGCGTGACAGGTTCGGGCAAGGCGGGCTGATGCCGGGGTCTGGCACGCCGCTGTTTCTGGCCCGCCGCTCCTATCGGCGGCGCCGCATGATGGATGCGGCGCGGCTTTTGCCGCTGGCGGGGGTGGTGCTGATCTTGCTGCCGATGCTCTGGCATCCGGCCGCGACCCCGGTGCCGGATACCGCGCGCGGCATGATCTATCTTTTCGCGGTCTGGCTGGGCCTGATCCTGGCCGCCGCGGCGCTGGCGCGCGGCCTCGCCCCGGCGCTGGACGCCGAGGAAGAGGCCGAGGGCAGCACCCCCCGAGATCGGAGACGGCTGATCCATGCCCTTCAACGTGCTGGTGGGCGTCTCGCTTGTCTATGTGCTGGTGCTGTTTCTGGTCGCCTTCATCGCCGAGCGGCGGGCGGCGCGGGGGCGGCTGCGGTTTCTGCACAGCCCCTGGGTCTATACGCTGTCGCTCTCGATCTATTGCACCGCCTGGACCTTTTTACGGCGCGGTGGGCTATGCGGCGCGTTCGGGGCTGGAATTCCTGACCATCTATCTGGGCCCGACGCTGGTCTTTGTCGGCTGGTGGTGGGTGCTGCGCAAGCTGGTGCGGATCGGCCGCACCCAGCGCGTCACCTCGATCGCCGATCTGATCTCCAGCCGCTACGGCAAGTCGAACCTGCTGGGGGTGATCGTTACGCTGATGTCGGTGGCCGCCGCCACCCCCTATATCGCGTTGCAACTGCAATCCGTGACCCTGTCCGTCGGGGTCTTTGCGGCGCAGACGCCCGGCTCCTGGGCGCCGCCCGACCAATCCTCGACCGCGCTCTGGATCGCGGCGGGGCTGGCGCTTTTCACCATCCTGTTCGGCACCCGCAACCTTGACGCGAACGAGCGTCATCACGGCGTCGTCACCGCCATCGCTTTGGAAGCCATCGTGAAACTGGTGGCGCTGCTTGCGGTCGGCATCTGGGTCATCTGGGGCGTGGCGGGCGGTGTGGCCGACATCCTGGCCCGCATCGACGCGTCCGAGATCGCGGACTGGAGTCTGAAGCCCGGCCGCTTCGCCGGGCTGACCTTTGTCTCGGCCGCGGCCGTGCTGACACTGCCGCGGATGTTTCAGGTGCTCGTCGTCGAAAACACCGACGAGCGGCATCTGGTCACCGCCAGCTGGGCCTTTCCCGCCTATCTGATGCTGATGAGCCTTTTCGTCGTGCCGATCGCCGTCGTCGGGCTGGGCCATCCGGGCGCGGGGACGAACCCCGACCTTTTCGTGCTGACCCTGCCGCTCTCCGAGGGCCGGGGCAGTCTTGCGCTTCTGGCCTTTCTGGGCGGGTTTTCCTCGGCCACCTCGATGGTGATCGTCGCCGCCATCGCGCTCTCCACCATGGTATCGAACCATATCGTCACGCCCTTGTGGCTGGCGATCTACCGCGACGAACCGGCCGAGCGCGGCGATGTGCGCGGCCTTGTGCTGATGTCGCGCCGCCTCTCGATCGGGCTCGTTCTGGCGATGGGCTATGGCTATTACAAGCTCTCGGGCGGCTCCGAGGCGCTGGCGGCCATCGGCCTGATCGCCTTTGTCGGCGCGGCGCAGGTGCTGCCCGCATTGCTGGGCGGGATCTACTGGCGCGGCGCCACCCATCTGGGCGCGGCGATCGGATTGCTGACCGGTTTCGCGATCTGGCTTTACGCGCTCTTTCTGCCCTCGGTCGGGGAAAGCGGGCTGATCTCGGCGCGGATGATGGCCGAGGGGCCCTTCGGCCTTGGCTGGCTGCGCCCGCAGGCGCTGTTCGGGATCGAGGGGCTCGATCCGCTGCTTCATGCGCTGCTCTGGAGCCTTTTGTTCAACACCCTGGCTTTCCTTGTGTTTTCGATCCTGTCCTTTCCGGGCCCGGTCGAGCGGCTGCAGGGCGTCGCCTTCGTCAATGTCTTCGAGGGGCGGCCGGGCGCGCGGGGCTGGTCGCGCACCCAGGCCGAGGCCGAGGACCTGCTCTCGATGGCGCAGCGCATCCTGGGCGCCGAGGAGGCGCAGCTCTTCTTTCAGGCGCAGGCGGCGGGGCAGGGCAAGCGCGGCTTCCTGCCCGACCCGACGCCGGATTTTCTGGCCGCGCTGGAACGGCAGCTGGCGGGCTCGGTCGGTGCGGCGACGGCGCATGCGATGATCTCGCAGCTGACCGGCGGCGCCGCGGTCTCGGTGCAGGATCTGATCGCGGTGGCCAATGAAGCCGCGGAAATCAAGGAATATTCCGCCCAGATCGAGGCGAAGTCGGCCGAGCTGGCCCGCACCGCCCGCGCGCTTTCGGAAGCGAATGCGAAGCTGACCGCGCTTTCGGTGCAAAAGGATGCCTTCCTTGGCCAGATTTCCCACGAATTGCGCACGCCCATGACCTCGATCCGGGCGTTTTCGGAAATCCTGATGGAGCCCGACCTGCCCGAGCCGATGCGGGCGCAATATGCGGAAATCATTCACGAAGAGGCCCGCCGCCTGACCCGGCTTCTGGATGATCTCCTGGATCTTGCGGTGCTGGAAAACCGCAAGGTGCAGCTCAATATTTCGGTGGCGAACCTGCATGACCTGATCGACCGGGCGGTGCAGGCGGCGTCGTCAACCCGGCCCGAGCGCGACTTCCGCTATGACCGCGATTTTCCCGCCGAACACATGCCCGTCTTCACCGATACCGACCGGCTGGTGCAGGTCTTCATCAACCTGATCTCGAATGCGCGGAAATATTGCGGCGCCGATCCTGCGGTGCTGCGCATCGAGGTGAAGAAGCGCGGCAAGCTGGTGCAGATCGACTTTTGCGACAATGGCGCGGGGATTCCCAAGGCCTCGCAGGGGCTGATCTTCGAGAAATTCGCCCGGCTGACCGACACCTCCAAGGCGGGCGGCGCCGGGCTGGGGCTGGCGATCTGCCGCGAGATCATGGAAAATCTGGGCGGGACGATCGACTATCTGCCGGGGCAGGGCGGCGCGGCCTTCCGGGTCACGCTGCCGCTGCGCCGCCGCGAGGGGGCCGCCCCCGCCTGACCGCCGCCCAATCCCCCGGAAAGGCGGAAAAAGTGTAAAGCCCGGGGGCAGATATCAACCATTTGTAAACCCTGATCTGCGAATCCTTATCCGTCGACGCACAGGCAAACGGCGGGACGGGATGACGGAAGAACGGCTTCAGACAGTGATGCGGCGCAAGGCCGAGGCGGGCAGGCCCGCGGCGGACGGCTCTCCGGTCACGGCCGAACGGGCGATCGTGCAGGCGGTGTCCAAGGTGGCGCAGGACATGTTCCAGCTGCCCGCGCAAGTGCTTTCGGTGACCGAGGGGCGGCGCACGCTGGCCGATCTGCCCGAGGCGATCGAACCGTTTTCGCTGATCGCCATCATCGAAGGGCCCGAGGAAAGCATGGGCATCATCGCCCTGCCGCCGGAAACGCTGTCGGTGCTGATCGAGGTGCAGACCACCGGCAATCTGGGCAAGGGCCCGCCGCCGCCGCGCAAGCCGACGCGGATCGACGCCTCGATGGTGGTCGATTGCCTGGATGCGATTCTGGCGATGATCGAGGAAACCCTGGTCGAGACCGAGGCGGTGATCTGGGCGGGCGGCTTCCGCTACGCCTCTTATCTCGATGATCCGCGCCCGCTGGGGCTTTTGCTCGAAGACATGGGATACCGGCTCTGGCAGCTGGAAATCGGTTTTGGCACCGGCTTCGAACGCAAGGGCAAGCTGGTCTGGGCGGTGCCGGTCAACGGCCGCGGCCATTCGCTGCGCCGCCTGCCCGGGCTGGCCGAACAGGGCCCGGTCACGCCCGAGCGCGAGGCGGAGGAATGGGCGCATCGGCTGGAAAATTCGGTCATGGGCGCTTCGGCGCAGCTGGATGCGGTGCTGCATCGGGTGACGCTGCCGCTGGCGGCGGTGATGCGGCTGCGCCCCGGGATGGATATTCCGATCCCCTCGGATGCGCTGGAAAATCTGACGGTCGAGGGGGTGGGGCGGCGCAAGCTTTCCGCCGCGCGGCTGGGTCAGCATCGCGGGCTGCGCGCGGTGCGGCTGGTCGAACAGGAAGACGAGGAGATGCAGGCCGCGCCCGAACCCAAGGTGCGCCGCGTCGTGCCGCCGCCCTTCGAGGCGGGGGCAAGCCCCTTTGCCGGCAAGCCGGTTTCGAGCGGGCCGCGCGCGCCGCTCGACCGGATCGATTCCCCGGCCTATGATCCGCTGCCCGGCATGTCCGACATGGGTGGTCTTGGCGGGCTTGGCGGTCTGGAAGGGCTGGGCGGTTTTGACGCCGGCGGGGATCTGCCGCCGCTGGGCATGGCGCTGGACGGATTCGGCGCCGAGGACCCGGGCGGCGATCTGCCGCCGCTGAAGATCGGCTCCGGCTTCTGAGACGCGCTTGACCTGCATCATGGTGTGCGGATGCGTTTCGGGTTTTGATCGTGGAACGACAGGAGGCAGCGATGAAATCCCTCGATCTCCGGCGGGAGGAGCTGGTGACCCGCAAGGCGCAACTGACCGCGCGCATGGCGCAGATTTCCGACGAGTTCGACACCCACGAGGCGAAGGACTGGGCCGAGATGGCGACCGAGCGCGAGGGCGACGAGGTGTTGCAGGATCTGGGCGCGGCGGCGCGGGCCGAGCTGCGGATGATCGAGGCGGCGCTGGCGCGGCTCGACGAGGGCGAATACGGCTATTGCGTCACCTGTGGCGAACCGATCGCCGAGGAACGGCTGGATCTGCTGCCCGCCACCCCCTTTTGCCGCGATCACGCGGCGCAGCACTGAACGGGTCTGAAATTTTCCTGTCCGGGCCGGGGCTTGGGGCCGGGTTGCGCTTGCCGTGACCCGGTTTGCGGCGTTACCTTGCCGAAAAACCGGAGGGGGCATGACAGGCAGGGTCGGGGTGCAGCGGCGGGACGGTGTGGCGCTTGTGACGCTTCCGGGCGCCGAGGAGGGGCCGAAAGGCGCGGGCTTCGATCTGCCCTTGCGCCGCGCGCTGGAGGCGGCGCTGACCGAGGCTTTCGCCACCCCCGATCTGCAGGCGATCGTGTTGCGCGCCGGGGCGGGCGGCTGGCCGCGCGCCGAGGACCCGCTCACCGATTACGGCCCCGAGGCGCCGACATTGGCCGCGCTGTGCACGCGGCTGGCGCAGGCGCGAGTGCCCGTCGTCGCGGTGCTGGCGGGCACGATTTCGGGCGGCGCGCTGGCGCTGTCGCAGGCGGCGGGGCTGCGCCTGGCGCTGGCCGCGACGCGTTTTCACAGCCCCGAGGCCGGTCTGAACCTGTTGCCCGCGGCGGGCGGCACGGTGCGGCTGGTGCGCCGCGCGGGCGGCGCGGCGGCGCTTGAGGTGCTGCTCTCGGGTCGGCTGATCGCGCCCGAGGGGGGCGATGGCGCTGGGCCTGTGCGATGCCGTGGCCTCGGAAGGCACGATCGAAACGGCCGCTTTGACCGAGGCGCTGCGCGTTGCCGCGCTGGGGGCGGAGGCGCCGTTTTCCCCGCGCGAGGGGGCCTTGGCCGATGTCGGCGCCGCGCTCGACGCGCTGGCTGCGGCGCGGGCCGGTCTTTCCGCCGATCTTCCCGCCGCGGCCCGCATCGCCGAGGTCGCCGAGGCGGCGCTGCTTTTGCCCTTGTCCGCCGCGCTGGATGTCGAGGCGGTGGCGCTCGACGATCTGGCCCGCTCCGAGACGGCAGCGGCGCTGCGCCATCAGGCCCGGGCGCAGCGGGCGGCGCAGAGCCTTGCCGCCGCGCCCGCCGAGGGCATCGCCCCGGTGTCGCGGGTCGGGCTGTGGAATCCCGCGCGCGGACAGGTGCTTGCGCTGCTCGGGCGTGGGCTGGCGGTGCAGGTCGGCACCTCGGACCCGGCGCGGTTGCCTGCCCTGTTGACCGAGGTCGCCCGCGCGCAGGAAGCGGCCGAGGCGGCGGGTCTGCTTGATGGGGCGCGCCGGGCCGCCGACTGGGCGCGGCTTGAGCCGGTGGCCGGTCCCGATGCCTTCGCGCCACTCGATCTGCTGCTGGCCAGCCCGCAGACGCTGGCGGAACGCGACCGGCTGCGCCAGGCGCTGCCGACGGGGGCGGTGCTGGCGCTGTCGGGAACGGCCCCCGGCCCGCAGGAATTGGGGATCGACCGCAGCCGCGGGCTGGTGGCGATCTGGGCCGGGGCGCCCGCGCTGGTGCCGCATCTGCCGCGTCTGGCGGCGGTACTGCGCGCCACCGGCGCCCGGGTGATCCATGCCACGGCGCTGGCGCTGCGGCTTGAGGCGATCTTTCTGGCCGCGGCCGAGCGCTGCGTTCTGGCCGGGGCGACGCCCGCGGCGGTGGATGCGGCGCTGATCCGGCGGGGCTTTGCCGAGGGGCCTTTTGCGCGCCTTGACCGGCTTGGCCGGGCCACGGTCGCAACCCGCTTGGCCGCTGCCGGTCTGGCGCCCGGGCCGATCCTGCGCGCAGACCCGCCAGAGACTGCCTCCGCCGTCCTGACCGCGCCCGAGATCCTGGCGCGGATCATGGCCGAACTGGCGGGTCTGGGCGTGGCGGCGCTGGGCGCGGGCACGGCCTTCCGGGCGGGCGACGTTGATCTGATGGCGGTGGCCGAGATCGGCTTTCCCGAACGGCTGGGCGGGCCGCTGTTTCAGGCCGACCGGACCGGCCTGCTGGCGCTGCGCAAGCGCCTGCGCGCCCTGGCCGCCGAAGGGGCCCCGCCCGCGCCCGCGCTGCTTGATGCGCTGATCCGCGACGGCCAGAGCCTCGCGGAACGCTTCACTTGAAGGTCACGCCCAGCACGACCAGCATCAGCCCGATCACCGACACGAAGAGCGCGCCGAGGTTCATCGCCACCACGCCGCGCAACCGCGCGCGCAGGGCGGCATCGTCCAGCCCGGCCTTTTTCGCCTTGGCCACCTGCAGCGCGCAATACAGGATGCCGACCATCCCCACCAGCGACACCGCCGCCCCTGCCCAGATCAGAAGTTCCATCCTCGCCTCCGTTTTGCCCGGGCTACCGCGCGCGCCCGGTCTTGGCAAGCGCCGCGATGGGCAAGGGGGGGCGGGCCAGGGTTGCGGCTTGAAGGGGGGGCGGGGCTGCGCTAGTCAGGGGCTCGATCCCGCGTGACGATCGCAACGACTTTCGGAGAGCCTTCATGTCGAACGACGCCTATACCGTGGCCGCCGATGAACTGCGCCAGTTCATCGAGCAATACGAACATCTCGAAGCCGAGAAGAAGGACATCACCGAACAGCAAAAGGACATCATGTCCGAGGCCAAGGCGCGCGGCTACGACACCAAGGTGATCAAGAAGATCATCGCCATGCGCAAGCGCGACAAGAACGACCTGGCCGAGGAAGAGGCGATCCTCGATATCTACAAGGCCGCGCTCGGCATGACCTGATCGCGGCCGGGGCCGTGCCTGCGGGGCTCAGGGCGTGATCAGCGTCACGCCCGGCAGGCGGGCGATGGCGGCCACATCCTCGGCGTAGCGGGCGGCGATTTCGGCGACCAGATCCGCGGTGAAACCGGGCAGCGGCACATCGGCCAGCAGCGCCTCGGGCCGGGCGAATTTGTCCAGAAAGGCCATCAGCACCTTGCGCCGCTGCTCGGCCGTTTGCGGCGGATGGTCCGCCATATAGGCGCGCAGCCGCTTGCCGCCTTCGGGCTGCATGATCTCCTCGACCAGCCCGAATTCGCCCGCCAGCGCCGCCTCTGGCGCGATGCCGCCCATCCGGCGCAGCACCTCGGGGAAGATCAGCGGCAGATCCTCGTTGCACCAGATCACCAGCGTCGCGCCGACCTGTGCGGCGGCCTCGGCCATGCGCGCAAGCACCGGCCCCCAGCGCAGATCCTCGGGGGCATGTCCGCAGAGCATGTCGCTCAGGTCGCGGCCGGGCTGGCGGGCGGCCAGCGCGCTCAGCAGCAGCGCCGGATCAAGCAGGCCAAGGTGGAACTCGGTCCGGTCCTGCGGGAACAGGTTGGCCAGCGGCGCCAGCTTGTCGGCGGCGGCTGGGTAAAGCCCGGCGGGGCCGATGGCGCGTTCGGGCAGGGCGAGGAAATTCTCGTAGCTGAAGACCAGCCGGTCGACCGGGCCGCGGGCGCCGCGCAGGCAGGCGGTGCGCAGCGCGTCCTGCGTCGCGGCATCGGCGGGCCGCCCTTTCAGCGCGATCAGCGCATCGCGCAGCGCCATGCGATAGGCGGCGGGGGCGGGCGCATGCGCCTTGGCCGCGGCCATCACCTGCGGGTTGGTTGCCAATGTCCGGACAAGACGTTCGTCATCGGTGGCATGGGCGCCAAGATGAAAGACCAGGTGCATCGCGTGTTTCTCCTTGCGGCACCATAGCGACCAATGCCGCGAAGGCAAACCCCCGCCGGGGCAACGGCATGGCACAGGCGCGCGGCGGCCTTCGGAGCAGGCGAGGGGGCTCTCGGGGGCGCGATGATCACCGTGAAAATGGCGCCCGAAATGGAAACAACACCTTGAATGCAAGGGTTTTCTTTAAGATCAAGGGGATGGGATGGGATGGGATGGTGCTGCAAGAGAGGATTGAATTATCGATCGTCCATTTAAAATCAATGACTTAGATGAGGTTCTGGCAAGCTGGCAGGCGAGCATTCTGGCAAAAGATGACGCTGCGTCAACCAGGCTGCGAATGCTCTTTCGGTCGCACAAAAAACAGCGATGGTCGAGTGCTGTTTCATCCCGACAGCAACACATGCGTGGGGTCGAAAGAGGGGCTTGCGCCCCTCCCCGGGGAACGGCGGGCCTCCACCGTTCCGACGCCTCATCCCGCGTCAAGAAGCTCGCGCAGCGTTCGCACCCGCGCGGGCGTCACCTTCGGATCGCGACCGCCGCTGATCACGCGGATGAACTCGATCCACGCCTTCTCGTTCTCGCTCAGCTGATCCCACGGTCCCAGTGGTCCCGTCGGCACCATGAAGAGATCGCTCACTTGCCGAAAATCCCGCGCAGCGTGCTCCGCCCCCGCGCCGTGATCCGAGGGTCGCTGTTGCCAGATGCGTCACGCAGCTCGTCCAGCCACGCCTTCTCGTTCGCGGTAATGGGCGTGCCGAAGATCTCGGTGATCGCCTTCGCCGCCGTCACGCCCACCGCCTGTTCAAGCGCAATGCGCATCAGATATGCCGGGTCGACCTCAAGCGCCTTGGCAAGCGAAGGCCCCCGGTCGAGTGGCAACTTGCTTTTCCCCGACTTCAGGATCGAGATGAAGTTCGCATTCGCGAAGCCTGCTTCGGCTGCGATCTCGTTTTGCGTCTTGCGGTGGGCGAGCGCGTCGACGCGATCGGAGATGAGCCGGGCGACTTCGCTGGTTTTGAAAGGGGTTGTCATGGTGGTTTTCGTCTCGCTGTTGTTGCTGATGAGACGACCGTAACGAACCGCACCGCGCGCGTCGGGTGGGAGTTGCGCTCGAAAGACCGGGATCTGAATGCACGACCGAAGTCCTAGAAAAAACGCTTGGTGGTGATGGGGGTGCAGCCGGTGCCAGCCGGTTGGGGGCGTCTGAACCCTCCACTCCCGGTGAAACGAAGCGCGCCGGGTCAGGGAATGCCACATTAACGCAGTGCCAAGGTCTGGGGCGCAAAATGACTTTGAAACAGGGGGCGCGGCGCGTATATTGGGCGGAGAGCGGATGATCCTGAGCCATCCGAGGATGACATGACCATCAATGTGAACGACTATCCGCAGTTGCGCCAGCTTTGCTGGAACCGGCCCGGCCATGCAGTCGTGGACGGGCACACCGCGCTTGCGCTTTATGAGCGCAACTGGCGGTTCGTCGACCGAGATGTGATTACCCCGCGCGAACAGGAGCTTCTGGACCACCTTGCTGCCGAATATGGCAATGGGCGCCTGATGATCGGCTGATGACCACCAAACCCTCCTCGTGCCCTGCAAAACCGGGCGTGTTGACGCAAGATCTTCGTCGGCGCTCGATCCGGCTTTCATCCAGGCGCAAAGGGCGCGCGACGCGCAACCGCTCAACACGGCACCGTGCATCGCGAGGCGTGTTCCGCTATTGTTCATGCGCGTCGAATCGAGGTGAACCGTGAGCACAGAGCAGGACGAGCCCATCCATCTGATCGAAGAGGAGAGCACCGGGGATCGGTTCCTTGTTTACAGCACCGCAAAGGGCTTGCAGATCGACCTGCGCTTCGAGGGCGACACACTCTGGATGACGCAGGCGCAGATCGCCGCGCTGTTCGGTCGTGACCAATCTGTTATCTCGCGCCATATCCGCAACATTCTCGACGAGGGTGAGCTGGATGAGCAGAGCACTATGCACAAAGTGCATATTGCCTCCTCCACCAAGCCTGTTGCGACCTACAACCTCGACATGGTCATCTCGGTTGGTTACCGCGTCTCGTCGGCGCAGGCGACGCTGTTCCGCCGCTGGGCGACCGGTATCCTGGTGCAATACGCCCGAAAGGGCTTCGTGATCGACGCGCCTCGACTTAAGGAGCCCGGAAACCTCGACCGTGTGCGCGAGCTTCGCGAGATCATTCGTGACATCCGCGCGAGCGAAGCCAACCTTTACGCCGAGTTGCGGCAGATCTGTTCGATGTGTCAGGACTACGACGGCTCCGACGAAGCGTCGCGGCAGTTCTTCCAACACACGCAGGCCAAGCTGGTCCATGCGGTCGTGTCGATGACCCCCTCCGAGCTGATCTATGATCGTGCGGATCATCGTCTTGAAAACATGGGGTTGCAGGACTGGCCCAAGGACAAGATCCGCAAACAGGACGTGACGACATCGAAGAACTATCTCGCCGAAGGCGAACTTCGCGAATTGAACCGACTGACCGAGATCCTGCTTGGGATCTTCGAAGATCAGCTCGATCTCGGGCGTCTCGTCACAATGGCGGATGCCCGCCGTCTGCTCGACGATCAACTCAAAAATCTCGGGCGGTCGGTTCTTCGCGATGGCGGCCGGATCTCGGCAGAGGCTGCGCGCAACAAGGCCTGCGCCGAATATGAACTCTTCGACGCGCAGCGCCGTCTTCAGCGCAAGGAGGAAGCCGACGCGCAGATAGCGGCCTTGAAAGCCGAAGGGAAAAAGCTGCCGCGCACAAGGTGAGGGGAGCACACATCACGCGCCGTCGGTGCTTGTCGCCCGAACCTGTTCATCGCGATGGGCCTGCAGGTGGCGCATGCGTCTCAGACTCACGCAGCGAGTCGCTGGCTGCGTTTGTGGTGTATTCGACTGGGGGTGGTGCTGAATGCGCGCGAGACTCACCGCTGACTCGTTCCGTGGCTCTGGTGGCGCCCTGCGTGTGGTTCAGCCGAAGTCCTAGTAAGGTAGCTTTGTCGTGATGGGGATGCAGCCGGTGCCAGCCGGTCGCGGGCGACTGAACCCTCCTCTCCCTTTCGACAAGGCGATGACGTCCCATTGCTGCCGTTCGCGCCAGGTCAGTAGATAACTGGGGCCAAACTGAAGCGGGTGTTTGAATTCTTGCCGAATTCACAGGAGGTAAGTGAGGGCTGTCGGAAAGCTGCATCAGGCTTGCAGTGAAGCCGGAAAGTGTGTTTACTGTTACAATAGAGCAAGTCTAGGCCATTCGAGCTAAATCGCAGTTCTCTCATTGATCGACACGGCTAGCAAAACAGGACGAGGTTTTTCAGTGACTTATGATGCCCTCACGATTGACACTCAAGTTGTTTACTCCAACGACCTAGAACTGAACACAGGGCTGGTCGGTCAACTCAGCCAGTTCAAGGGTGGTTTGGTGAAGCTCTTGCTGTCAGAAATCACAGTGCGGGAAATCCACAAGGCTCTCACGGAAAAAGCCAAGGCCTCGCATGACGCACTAAACAAAGCGATCAAATCCGGGATATCTAACGGGCAACTTACGGCGCAACAAGAAATTGAACTTTCAGGCGTCCGTAACGCAATGGAGAAACCTTCGGATCATGCGAAAAGGCAATTGTCAGAATTTATAGGTCGGACTGGCGCAGAAATTATTGGTGCGGATACGTTGGACATTAAGCCGATGCTCGACAGATATTTCAGGAATGAGGCGCCTTTCTCCAGTAAAGGAAAGAAGAACGAGTTTCCGGATGCCATAGCACTCCTGACCTTAGAAAAGTGGGCAATTCAGAATCAAAAAAGAATTCTGGCAGTTAGTGGCGATGGAGACTGGCAGTCCTTCGCTGCTCAGAGTCAGCATATTGATTTCGTGGATGATCTTGGGAAAGCGCTTTCGCGGCTGAACGAGCTGGCAGAGGCAACGGTTCCTTTGGCCAGGAGGGTGCTCGATCTAATCGGTGCCGATGAGCAAGGCCTGGCACAAAGCCTTCAGGCTTCTTTAGAGCGGGCTGTGGAATCGGAGTTCCCCTATCTTGAATTTGATGGGCCTATGCCGGGGGAAGACGAAGGTGCAAGCCTTTCTCTGGTCGACTTTGAGATTCCTGGCTTGGAAAATCA
This sequence comes from Rhodobacter capsulatus, assembly GCF_052363185.1. Taxonomy (GTDB): domain Bacteria; phylum Pseudomonadota; class Alphaproteobacteria; order Rhodobacterales; family Rhodobacteraceae; genus Rhodobacter; species Rhodobacter capsulatus_E. Next base: position 964,258 of record NZ_CP198955.1, read on the forward strand.
CAGCACTGAAATCGATATTGTTCGCGTTGGGGCACAGAGATTTGCTTTTCGTGCCCCGGTGTGGATCGTTGCAACTGTGCATGCTGAGATTAGTTTCTCTATTCACGATTCCATCGACAACGATTATGTTCCGATGGGGTCAACTACTGTCGAGCGGGAAATTGAGTTTGAGGCCTTTCTGCTGATCGAAGTCAGTCATTTTACGGATGACGAGGAAGGTGAAAGCTCCATCATTTACCACATTGACAATGTCGAGCTTCTAGAGGCTCCAAGTTCTATTGATATAGGCTACATCGACTACTCTCTTGCCGAGCCAGACTATGATTTTGAAATGGAGAATTTGCGTGAAGATCCTTCAAGTGATAGGCCGCCGCAAAAATCGTAAGGTTAAGATGAAAGCTATCTCTGGTTTTGCGAATACCGCTCCTGCGCTATGAGATCGTCCAGCTGATCGCGGCGACAGTCTGCTTCTGCTCGTCGAGACGACGCTGAGCCTCGTGATGATGTCTTGGCGCCTCAGACTCACGCAGCGAGTCGCTGGCTGCGTCCGTGGGGTCGTCAGCTAGGGTGTGCTGCTGAATGCGCACGAGGCTCACCAGTGACTCGCTCCGTGGCTCTGGTGACACCCTGCTCCAAAGCAATCCCAGCGCTTCACGGTCGATTGATGATCAACCCATCACGCTCGGGGATCTCGATCTCCGCCTTCAGCGCCTGTGCGAGCCAACTCGCCTGCTCCGTAAGCGCCCGCTCATCGCCCTTTGCCTTGCGGCTTGACTATTCTCGGAAGTTCCAGGGCATGAGCGCGGCGATATCGCTTTGCATGTGCTGGTCGAGGATCTTGCGGAGCGTGGCGGCGATATAGGCCTCGGGGTTTATGCCATTGAGGCGGCAGGTGCCGATCAGTGAGGCGATGCGGGCCCAGGTTTTCGCCCCGTCGTCGGAGCCCGCGAAGAGCGCGTTTTTCCTCGTCAGCGGAATCGGACGGATCGCGTTTTCGACGCCGTTGGTGTCCATTTCGAGCCGACCGTCCGCAAGGAACCGGGTCAGCCCCGCCCAACGTTTGAGCCCGTATCGGATGTGCCGCGCGAGTTCGTTCGTCGAGGAGAGCTGCTGCAGGCAGCCCTCGAGCCAGGGCCGCAGGGCCTCGACGATCGGCCTGGAGAACCTCTGCCGGATTTTCACGCGCGTGGCCGGGTCACGGCCGCGGATTTCCTTTCGATGGCGTAAAGCTGCGCAATGCGCTCGACCATCTCGTCGCAGATTTCCGACGGCGTATCCTTGGCGAACTTGACGAAGCGGCGCCGCCAATGCGTCCAGCAATAGGCGATGTCCCATGGCTTTGCGGTCTTTTTCGGATCGGCCAGCTGGTCATAGCCGCCGTGGCCATCGACCAGCAGCGTGCCGCCGGAGAACCCTTGAGGATCTCTTGCGCGACCTTGCCTGCGCGACTGCGCGCGTGATGAAAGACCACGATCGGGGGATCGCCGCCACCCCAGCCACGCTGATCGCGCAGCACCACCCAGAGCCAGTCGGTGCGCACCTCCCGGTGCCCGGCGCCAGCACCGGCACGGTGGTCTCATCCATCTGCAACCGGTCGCTGCGGCGCAACTCTGTCATCATCGCGTCGATCACCGGCGCCAGAAGCTGTGCCGCCCGCCCGGACCATTCCGCCAGCATCGTGCGGTCAAGATCGAGCCCCTGGCGGCGATAGATGTCGGCCTGACGGTAAAACGGCAGGTAATCGCCGAATTTGGCGACCATGCAATGCGCCACCAGCGCCTCGGTCGGCAGGCCGCGCGGCACCAGCCATTCCGGCGCCGGAGCCTGGGCATGCTGCGCGCCCGCGCAGGTCCGGCAGACATATTTCGGGCGCACCGTCACCAGCACGCGGAATTGCGCCGGGATCACATCGAGCCGCTCCGTCCGGCTTTCGCCAACCCTTTGCATCGCGCCGCAGCCGCAGGGGCAAAGGATGCTCTCCGGTTCGATGACCTGCTCGATCCGGGGCAGATGCGCGGGAAGATTGCCCTTGTTACGCTGCGGCGGAGCAGCTGGCGCCTTCCGGGGGCCGATCACCTTCTCGGCCGCTTCGCTGGCCGCCGCCAGCATCCCGGCCGCAGCCTCGACATCTTCGAATGGCAGGTGATGCTGGTCCGGATCGCCCTTCTCGGACTTCGCGCCGAAAGCATCGCGGCGCATCTGCGAGCAGGCGTTCCAGCCGCGCGCGCCTCCTCGACTGCGGCAAGACGTGTTTCCGCCTCGATCCGCGCGGTCTCGGCGGCAGCCCGCGCGGCTTCGGCCTCGGCCAGACGCCGTTCAAGATCTGCCACCCGGGCCGTGCTGGTGCTGCGTGATGCCATGGCCCGAGACTACCCCACAACACCCCGCAAGGACGCCATAAAACACGGCCCGAGTCACCCTGTCGCGGCTCACCCTGCCAGCCGCGGCCTCTGCCTGCGCTCGGCCCGGACAGCCCGCCAATCGACGCCCTCGAACAGAGCGGCGAATTGCGCCGGGGACAGCCTAATGACCCCATCCGCCGGCTTCGGCCAGGCAAAGGCACCGCCCTCGAGCTTCTTGTAGATCAGGATCAGACCGGTCTGGTCCCAGACCAGGCACTTCAGCTGATCGCCGCGCTTCGAGCGGAACAGATACACCGCGCCATTGTAGGGATCGTGGCCGAGCACGTTCTGCACGACCAGCGCGAGCCCCGCGTGACCTTTGCGGAAGTCCACCGGCCGCGTCGCCAGATAGGCGCGAGTGATCCCGCCCGGCAGGATCACGACGATGTCTCCCGCAATGCCGCAACCACCCGCCCAAGATGCGCCGCGTCGAAGCCGGTCGGCACGAGGATCCGCACCCCGACAATCTCCAGCTGAAGGCTCGTCTCGGGTTGATCGCCCGGCCCGGCGCCCCCGCTCACCACGATCGGCACGAGCCCGAGGGCATCATCTTCCGGCATCGGCAAAAGCCCCTCGCGCGCGGCCCGGCGCCAGGCATGCAGTTGCGGCGCCGAAACCCCATGACGCCGGGCCACATCGGCCACCGTCACCCCGTCCCGAAACGTCTCGAGCACCATTGCCGCCTTCACATGCTCGGGCCAGCGACGGCGACCGGTCGGCCCCGTCACGATGTCGATACGACCAGCGTATCCAGGATCATCACTGTGAGAACTTACGTAAGTTTGTATGTCGCTATCCATCGACGCCTCCGTTGTTACGGGCGTCATCTCGGATGACATCGCCCCTCAAACAACGAGGGCGATGGCCGGGCGCTTACCCTGCTCCGCCATCGCATCGCCGAGCGGTTTCAGAGCCGGTCCCCGCATAGGTGCGATCTCTGCAACCGCGGTCTGCACGATCTCGATCAGGCGCTTGCGCAGCGCTGGCGTGAAGCGCGGAAAGCCAAGCGAAAGGATGAAGTCCTCAAGGTCCGCCGCGGTGATCTCGTCGGTCATTTGCGCGCGTCCGATGTCGAAGGCCAGCTGATGCGTCACGTCGCGGTCGATCAGCACCGGCGCGACGTCATAGACCGGCGCCAGAACCGGACGCACTCCGGTGTAAAGCAGCGCATGGTTCTTCGCGTGGTTGTCGGTGTTGCCGAGAAGCAGGTTCACCGTATGCGCCGTCTCTGACCCATTGAAATCGTCGGTTCCAGCCGGTCGCGTGAACGGCGATTTTCCTTCTGAAGTTTCAGAAGGAGGCCGTGATGGCGGATGGAGGCGAAGGTTTTGGTGGCCGGATCGATGTGATTTCGCGGACACGGGGTTATCGGCGTTGGCCGGATGAAGTTAAGGCGCGGATCGTGGCGGAGAGTTTTCAGCTCGGCGCACGGGTCGGCGATGTCGCGCGTCGTCATGGGGTTCTGCCGCACCAGCTGTCGGATTGGCGCCGTCAGGCGCGGGCGGGGCGTCTGGCCTTGCCGGAGGAGGCGGTGGCGGACTTCGCCGCTGCTTTCGTGCCGCTGTCGGTGGAACCGGCGGTTGACGGCGACGCGGCGGCCGCGACCGACGGCGTGAGCATCGAGATCGGCAAGGGCGTCGTGTTGCGGGTTCCCGACGGCATTCCGGGCGCCCGGGTGGCCGAACTGGTCAAAGCCCTGCGGGATCTGGCATGATCGTCGCGGGCCAGCGTCTGCCTGTCCTGATCGCGACGAAGCCTGTGGACTTCCGCTGCGGGCATCAGGCGCTCGCGCTGATGGTGCAGAGCGAGCTGAAGCTCGACCCGCATTCCGGGGTGACGGTGGTGTTCCGTTCGAAGCGCGGCGACCGGCTGAAGATCCTGGTGTGGGACGGAACCGGGATGGTGCTGGTCTACAAGGTTTTGGAACAGGGCAGCTTCGCCTGGCCGAAGGTGCAGGACGGGGTGATGCGACTTTCGCGGGCGCAGTTCGAGGCCTTGTTCGAGGGCCTCGACTGGCGCCGGGTTCTGGCACAGCGGGTGCAGGCGCCGACTGCGGCGGGATGACTCGGCGGGCAGATTTTGGGCTTGTTTTATTGGGCTTTCCTCCCGGATCGGGTAGAAAGGCGCATGTCGCAGCCTTTCGATCTCAGCCAGTTTCCGGACCTGCCGCCCGAGGTGGTGCAGGCCTTTGCGGCCCAACAGGCGGCGTTGGAAGCGGCCCGGTTCGAAGCCTCGGTGGAGCGCGCCGCACGGGAGCATGAGCAGTCGGTTGGGGCCGAGAAGGACGCCTTCATCGCCGAGCTGAAGGCGCTGCTCGCCAAGCTGGAAGGTCAGGTTCAGGATTACCGGCGCACGAAGTTCGGGCCGAAGTCGGAAAAGCTCGATCCGGCGCAGCTGGAATTGGCGCTGGAAGATCTGGAAACGGCGATTGCCGAAACGCAGGCCCATATTGCCGCCGTCGAAGACCGGATCGCCGCCAACGAACCGGATCCCGAGAAACAAACGCCGCGCCCCCGCGCAAGGCCGGGCTCTGCCTGAGAGCCTGCCGCGGGTCGAGCGGGTGATCGAGCCCGAAAGCATCATCTGTCCCTGCGGCTGTGGCGACATGGTCCGGATCGGCGAAGACAAGACCGAGCGGCTCGATTACATCCCGGCGCGCTATCAGGTGATCGCCACGATCCGCCCCCGATATGCCTGCCCGAAGGGCCGCACAGGTGTGGTGCAAGCCAAAGCTCCCGCGCATCTGCTCGAGGGGAGTTGGCCGACCGAGGCGCTGCTGGCGCAAATCGCCGTCTCCAAACATTCCGAGCACATGCCGCTGAACCGCCAGGCGGTGGTGATGGCGCGGCATGGCGTGCCGATCGACCGCTCGGTTCTGGCCGACTGGATGGGCCGCACCGGCGCGCTGATCGCCCCCGTGGTCGAGCACATGGCCAAGCGCCTGATTGCGGAAAGCACCCGTCTTTACGTTGATGAAACGACGGCCCCGGTGCTGGATCCGGGAAAGGCAAAACCAAGACCGGCTATCTCTGGGCGGTGCTGCGCGATGATCGCGGCTGGGACGGGACGGCGCCTCCGGGGGTGGTGTTCCACTATCGCCCCGGCCGGAAGGGCACATATGCCGACGAAATCCTCGCGGGCTTCGAGGGCACGATCCAGGTCGATGCCTATGGCGCCTATACCCATCTGGCCACGCCGAAACGCGCGGGCGGCAAGCCTTTGCAGCTGGCGTTCTGCTGGGCGCACGGCCGACGCCAGTTGATCAAGGCCAAGCCAAAGACAGGCTCGCCCATCGTCGACGAGGCGCTTTTGCGCATCGCCGCGCTTTACAAGATCGAGGATGCCATCCGCGGCGCCGCGCCCGACCGACGCCGGGCGATGCGGCAGGACCTCTCCCGCCCGTTGGTGGACGCGTTCTTCCTCTGGCTCGCGGCCCAGGCCAAGCGGGTCTCGAGCAAAACCGACCTCGGCAAGGCGATGATCTACATGCTCAAGCGCGAGGATGGTTTCCGGCGTTTCCTCGACGATGGCCGGGTCGACATGGACTCGAACCTGGTCGAGAACGCCATCCGCAGCCCGGCGATGAACCGCCGCAATGCGCTCTTCGCCGGTCACGACGAGGGCGGCCGCAACTGGGCCCGCTTCGCCAGCCTGATCGGCACCTGCAAGATGAACGGTGTCGAGCCTTACGCCTATCTGCGCGATCTCTTCACCCGCCTCGCCAATGGCCACCTGGCCAGCAACATCGACGCGCTGATGCCATGGGCCTATGCCCGGGGGGGGCGGAAAATGAGGCCCCCCTCAGATCTCGTGAAATGAACTCATCAGGGATTCCCCAGTGAGATCATTTGAGGGCGATACAAAGCCGCAACGCGCACCCGTCCGCTCGCTCCTCCGACACCCGCAAGAAAAATATCAATGGGCCGTGGCCGCCGCATACGGTTCACCAGCGTCACCTCGAGGAACGCTTGACGCGCGCGACCGGGGTTGGCGGTCTGCGCGAGCAGCTCGCCCACCGAGCGCGCCTCGAAGCGGCGGCTGTCACTGCTGTTGCGCTGGTATTTCAGATGCGGACCAAGACCGAGCGCCTGGGCGAAATCCTCCTGATGGATGCGATGCACGGTGGTGCCGTTGCGTAGCCGATCGAAACGGGTGACGAGCAGCCCTTGCAGATCGCCCTCTCCCAGCATCGCGGTTTCAGCGACCGGGTGGCGCTGCATCCCGCGCATCAGGCTCATCAGAACATGTTCCTGTCGCACCAGCGCCATTTCTGACGGTCGGGGCACCTTCAGGATATGCGTTGTCGGCACGTTCAGCCCGCGTTTGGGCAGCGCAAAGCGACCATCCGGCAGCTGTGTCAGTGCGACCTTGCCTTGAACGCCCGCAAGCGGAGACGGATCGCGGGTGTCCTCGGGCAGACGACGGCGGTCACGCAGCGAGATCATGATCCGAGTGAGATCGTCCGCATCGAGCGCGTCATAGTCGGTCGCAAGATCGCCGGGTGTCTTCGCCGGACCTGCCCCCATCGGAACGCAAGAGATCGCGCCAGGACAATCTGCACCTAGATGCTCAAGCTGCCCGACGATGTCGGACCAGTCGAGCCGGTAGCGTTGCAGGATTTGCTCGCGTTGCGCATTCTCGAAGAGCAGGTTCGAAAAGAAGGTGCGTGTCACGGCGTCGCCAAAGGGCTCCTCGCGCAAGGGCAGTGACAGCGACAGCGGATGGGGCAGCGTGTCGGTGAGGTAGGCGAAAGCAAGCGCGCCGTCGTCGAACCGAGTCAGACGACCGATCGGCTGCGCGCAGGCTTCAAGGAAGACGTCGAGGTCGAGCCAGGGCATCTCAGGCGCTCAACGTGATCTGCAAGCCGAGATCGCGGCAGATTTGCAGGACAAGACCGATGCGGGCGGTCTCCTTACCGTTCTCGATCGCGCTGAACGTTGCCGCCGAGACCCCGCTTTGCATCGCGGCTTCGGCCTGATGCAACCCAAGCGCCTGCCTGCGTGCGCGGATCGCCTGTCCGAGGTCAGCGACGGTGGAGATGGTGGTGAGGGTGTCGGTCATCGCGCCATCGACGATCGTTGAAATGAGTATTGAGGATGCACCACCTTGAGGCTTGCGTCAACGATCGTTGAAATTGTGGTTTGGGATGGGCAGCTCGGCGGGTCGTTTCAATGATCGTTGATGTGCGATCCCGAGCAGGCCGAGGCAGTCAACGATCAAAGGTGCAGGTCGTCGGGCTCAGGCGCGAGGGCTCGGGAAGGTTGACAGCATGGTTGACAACGTAACATTTTGGTTGACAAAAACAGGTCCAAAGTTGACAGAACCTAACATTTTGGTTGACAAGCGACCCTGAAAACGTCGTTTTTGTCAACTTTTCAGGTCAGCTTGTCAACCTTGTCAACCTCGAAACCCCAATAAAATAAGGCTTCGACGCTCCCAAGGTTGACAAAAACCTCGGAAAACTTTTTTCCGACCAAAGCGCGGACTTCAGGACGAGGCATCCTGAAACGAAATCCACCAGGATCGGATCGAAAACCCTGCTCTGCGGCATGACAACGGCTTGGCTGACGACGATCGTTCCGGCGTGGATTTCGATGCGAAAGTGGCCGTCATGAGCGTGTTTCCTGCGCCGCTCTTCGTAAAATGACTGTAGCTCATCAGCTGAACAGCTATTCAGCTATGTAGACAGCGCGGCGCAGGACGTCGTTTCTCCGGTTCGATCGAAAATGCGCTTGGGGCGCTCACAGGCTGCGATCTCGCGCGGGTGCACCGCGACATCATGCGTGATGATGGATGCGACTCAGTGCGCGCCCCAATGGGTCTGACGCACGCTCCGTGGTCGACCTGCGGTGCTTGATGTCGATCTGCATGACAAGGTGCGAAGCGAAGGGGTGGAGGACAGCCGCGGCGCACCTGTTCTCCTTGCGATCGGAAAATCACCGGACCCTTCCGGTCCCGATGTCGTCGCGGACATCTTCGAAGGGATCAATCGTTGCCTTTGAGCCGCAGACTGGAGCGTCTCGCTGCAATCCCGGCACCCACGGCCTCGATCAGGGATCGCGGGATTTCGGCGTCAAGCGCGGCGCAGGTGTCTGCGAAAGCCGTGGGAGCGCGCTCCGCCATCTCGTCGAGAATGCGCTCGGCGCGCTGTTTCGAGAGACCCGCCCGCAATGCGGTTTGCACGAAATGCCGACCGTGGATCTGATCGAACCGGTAGTGCCGGTTGTCGCCCACAGACATCGCCATCTTCATCTGTTTGCGCTCGATCGTGCCCTGGACCAGCGCCGGCTGCACGGTGAGGATGTCGTAAAGCGGTGTCAGACTGAAAGTGCCCCTGCGTCCAAGGTGCAGGCTGAAGTTCTTGGCATGACCGTCATTCGCCCCGATCAGCCAGAACACGATCTGAGCTTTCAGAAAAGTCTCGCGATCCGCAAGCGGCGTGTCGCTGCCTGCGAGCAGGTCCAGCACGGCCAGCATGCCTGGACCGCCGTCCGATTGGTATTTCAGACCCGGTGGGACCGAGAGCGCCTGACAGCAATCCTCCTGGGGCAACCGGATCGGCCGACCATCATCGGTTCGGCGCCGGTCGAACCGTTCGATGACCAGCGCCTTTGTCGCGCCGAATGTCATGATTTCCGCACCGGTCACCGGCAGGCCGAAAGCGCCGACCAGTTTCAGACAGAAAAACTCGTTCTCGACGCTGTCGGACAGGTCGATGCCGCCCGGAAGCCGTCCGATCCGGGTCTTGAAGATATGCGTCGTCGGTGTGGTTCCGTGGGGACGCAGCCATTTGCCTTCGTTGCGCAAGAGTGCGGTCTTTTCCTGCGCTCCGGCCACCGAGATGCGAAAGTCGTCGTCACGTTGCAAGCCCAAAGGTGCCCTTGCCAATCCGAGGAGCAGCTTTTCAATGGCCGCGTCGTCGACCACTTCACCAGAAATGGCGCCGGTGGCGTCTTCGGCGACGTCATCTCCCGCGACGAATTGCAACGCGCCCACGCAATCGCGCCCGATCACCGACAGCAAGCTGAATGCATCGGAGCCTCGCGCCCCGACGCGCTCTGCGACCTGCTGACGAATGCGGGTCGAGTCCGGCAAAAGGTTCTCGAAAACCGCTGTCACCGTTTCGCCGCGATAGGGTGTTTCGCGCAAAGGCATCGACAGTGATACGGGTTGCGCCCGATCCGAGGCCAGCCAGTCGGCATGATAGCTGAAGGAGATCGCCCCGCTCGCCTCTCGCGTCAGTGTGCCGACGCGCAGGTTGTTCAGATGCACCCGAAGCGGCGGATAGGCGGGACGGCGACCCATTACGCCAGATCCTCGATCTCTTGCTGTCGCCATTTCGTGCGACTGTCGATCCGGAACTCGAGATCGAGCGCTCCCAGCACCGACAACAGCGTGTCGATCTTTGCCGGACTTTCGCCGCGCTCGATGTCCGAGATCGTGGCCTGACGCAGGCCCGCGCGCTCGGCCAGGTCACTCTGACTCCAGCCGTGGCTTTTTCGGGTGCGCTGAATGACGGCGCCGATCTGCTTGGGGGTGCGTGCAAGGTTGCTCATGGAAGGAAGAATACGATAGAGCGCATAAGTCGTCAATATTCGCCGCAGCGAATAAATCGGCTTTATTCGCCGTGGAGTATAAGTTGACTTTATGCGCAGCAGCGTATCGTGAGCCTGTGCCCCGATCGCGTGCTCCGATGTCAGCGCGACTTCGGCTGATTGCTCGAAAACATGCTGCTGCGGATGGATGCCACCGCAGTCTCGACCGTGCAGGGCGGCCTCAAGTGGGGAACGGCTGCAAGGCGGGATCGGTCAACGAAGGACCAGCCCGGACAATCACTGGCTGCATCGCCGCCACATTCGGTGCAGGTTTTTTCTACCGTCATCAGCCTTGTCCGCGATCGTGACCCCTTTATGGCAGCCTTTTCTGTAAGGAGTCCGAGCGAAAGACCCTGCTTTCGGTCCTTTTAACTGTAGATAAGCACTTACTCAGAGGCTTCCACACACCCCTTCATCAAGGCTTCAGCTTCTTCCACGCCGTTCCTTCACGCTTCTCCAGGGCTGTCAGCGCCACGTTCACCTTCCTGTTCATCTCATCCCAGGCAACGAACGAGTCCGCGAGCCGCTTTCCTGCAAAAACGCGCGGCCGCGGACCTTTGATCCTTCGCACCGCTTTCGCCACATCGCGCTTCTGCGTCTCGAGGAAATTTTCGCTCGCGCGGTCCATCGCCATCAAACCGACCAACCCGGCGCGCAACCAGGTCTTTGAACGCCAGCGCTGCTTTTCATTCTGCAGCACATCGCTCCCGGTCCTGATCTGTGGCCGTGCCGAAAACGTTGGCAGCTTGAACTGGAAGTAGCACTTTTGCAGCTTGCTTGCCTGCAGTGCCTTCAAGGAAGCGATGTCGGTCACGCCGATCGCAGACAGTTCGGCCCCCTTCAGCGTCACTTCGATCCGCACCCGTTTCCGGTCATCGGCAAGGTCGGTGAAACTCCCATCCATGCGCTGCGTGTCGATCACCTTGTCCATGAGCCGGATCATCAGGTCAGGCGATAGAGCGGAAGGTGGTCGTCGTATTTGGCGACGAGGATGAAGGCCAAAAGGCTCGGACCGGCAAGGCTGCCGGGGTGAGGCGGAGAAGCAAACCGTCCAGTGGACGGTTTGCCCGCCGAACGCCGGGTCGGTGCCGGGCATTGCACCATCTTCTCGCAGCACCGGCAGGACTTCTTCGGCCGCGCCACCTCGATCAGCTTCAGCCGGGCCGTGATCATCTCGAGGATCTGACTCACGTCCTCGCTGACGAGGCGCAGGGCGCCACCGCATTCCGGGCAGCTCTCGCCAGGATCAAGCTCGCGGCGCTCGCGCGGCGTGTCGGGCGACACCCGCGGGCGCCGACGTGGCGCCTTCTCCGGGGCTTCGGCGTCGCCTTGGTCGTCTGACGTGCTGCAGATCGGCGCGGTCTCGACGCTGTCCGGCTCGGGCGGGGGCGCAACCTCGGCCTCGGCCACCTTCAGGCTCTCGAGCGCGAACTCCAGTTGCTCGATCTCGCGGGCAATCTTCTCCGAGCCCTTGCCGAAAGCCTGTCGCCGCAGCCGCGCGATCCGCATTCGCAGCGATTGCACCAGCAGGTCATGCGCGCGCAGGCTGGCCTGCAGCTGAAGGATCATCTCCTTCAGGGCGGCGGGGTCGTCCGGCAGGGAAGAGGCGGTGTGCAACATGGCCAAAGATACCATGCCGCTGCCCGTAGTCCCAACAAAACAAGGGCTAAGCGGCGCTTTGACTCACATCCGGGTCGGCGCGCTCGTCCAGCGCGGCTGGCGCCAATCGATTTTCGCGGGCTCTCTCGAACCGATGGCGTTCGCCCGCTCAATCCCAGAGCATCGCCATCTGCGCCGGGGTCAGTGCAACTTTACCCTCGGCGGCCTTCGGCAAGGGGAAATGGCCGCGCTCGAGCACCTTGTAATAAAGGCAGAAGCCCTGCCCATCCCAGTGCAAAATCTTCAGCCGATCGCCCATGCGCCCCCGGAACACCAAGAGCGCCCCACCCGCCGGATCCTCGCCCAACACCTTCTTTGCCCGCGCGCAGAGCCCGGCGATCCCGCAGCGCATGTCTGTCGTGCCGACGGCAAGAAACACGCGCACCCCATTCCCAGGCCCGATCATGCGCCTTCCAGAACCCGGATCAGCTGCGCGAGGCCCGAAGCCGACAGCCCCTCGATGGCGCCTGATGGCGCCCTTCGCTCGTCGCTATGTCATTTTTTCCTGACCGCGTTCATTTGAACGGAAGAGCGCTCCCGCAATCGCCGTCTGACGAGCGAAGTCAAGGCGTCAAGTTCGTGCCAGATTGTTGTTTTTATTTGATTTTGCTGGGAGAAGTATGGTGCTGCAAGAGAGGATTGAACTCTGCTCAGTCCTTTGAAAATAAAGGAAATGTTTGCCTGTCTGGCACCTGATCTGACCCCAATTCTGGCACCTGATGACGTTGCGTCAACCGGGCTGCGAATGCTCTTTCGGTCGCACAAAAAACAGCGATGGTCGAGTGCTGTTTCATCCCGACAGCAACACATGCGTGGGGTCGAAAGAGGGGCTTGCGCCCCTCCCAAAGGGGAACGGCGGACCTTCACCGTTCCGACGCCTCATCCCGCGTCAAGAAGCTCGCGTAACGCTCGCACACGCGCTGGTGTCACCTTTGGATCGCGACCACCACTGATCACGCGGATGAACTCGATCCACGCCTTCTCGTTCTCGCTCAGCTGGTCCCGCGGTCCCAGCGGTCCCGTCGGCACCATGAAGACATCGCTCATTTGCCGAAGATCCCACGCAATGTGCTCCGCCCCCGCGCCGTGATCCGAGGGTCGCTGTTGCCAGATGCGTCACGCAGCTCGTCGAGCCACGCCTTCTCGTTCGCGGTAATGGGCGTGCCGAAAATCTCGGTGATCGCCTTCGCTGCGGTCACCCCCACCGCCTGTTCCAGCGCGATGCGCATCAGATAGGCCGGATCGACCTCAAGCGCCTTCGCCAGCGACGGCACCCGGTCGAGTGGTAACTTGCTTTTCCCCGACTTCAGGATCGAGATGAAGTTCGCATTCGCGAAGCCAGCCTCGGCTGCGATTTCGTTTTGCGTCTTGCGATGGGCGAGCGCATCGACGCGATCGGAGATGAGCCGGGCGACTTCGCTGGTTTTGAAAGGGGTCGTCATGGTTGTATTCGTCTCGTTGTTGTTGCTGATGAGACGACCGTAACCAACCGCACTGCGCGCGTCGGGTGGGAGTTGCGCGCGAATGACCGGGATATGAATGCACGACCGAAGTCCTAGAAAAAACGCGTCGTGGTGATGGGGATGCAGCCGGTGCCAGCCGGTTGGGGATGGCTGAACCCTCCACTCCCGGTGAAACGAAGCGAGCCGGGTCAGGGAATGCCGCATTAACGCAGCGCGAAGGTCTGGGGCGCAAAATGACTTTGAAACAGGGGGCGCGGGGCTTATATTGGGCAGAGAGCGGATGATCCTGAGCCATCCGAGGATGACATGACCATCAATGTGAACGACTATCCGCAGTTGCGCCAGCTTTGCTGGAACCGGCCCGATGGCGCGGTCCTGGACGGGCAAACCGCGCTTGCGCTTTATGAGCGCAACTGGCGGTTTGTCGATCAGGATGCATTCACCCCGCGTGAACAGGAGCTTCTGGATCGCCTCGTTGCCGACTATGGCAACGGGCATCTGATGGTCGCTTGATGGCTGCGCCGCAGGGGGCGGAGCTTTTCACGCGCCGTCATCACAACGACATCCTTCATGTGCTGCGCTGTCTGAACGGCGAGTTGCTGCGCGACGCCGAATGCTACTTCGGTGGTGGAACGGCGATCGTTCTCCAGCTCGATGAATATCGCGAGAGCGTGGACATCGACTTTCTCTGCGCGTCGCAAGAGGGGTATCGCAAGCTGCGTCAGGCGCTTTGGGGCGGATCGAACCTTGCGGGCTTCTTGCGTCCAGGGGCGGAGCTGACACTGGTGCGCGATGTCCGGATGGATCAATACGGCATCCGAACCCTGATCGGTGTGGGTGATGTCGCGATCAAGTTCGAAATCGTCCGCGAAGCCCGGATCGAACTGACCGGAGAAATCGATCCGCGCTACGGTGTTCCGGTCCTTTGCCGCGATCACATGTTTGCCGAAAAGCTTTTGGCGAATGCTGATCGTTGGAATGACGCAGGGGTGCTCAGCCGCGACATCCTCGATCTGTCGATGATGATCTCGCGGTGGGGGCCAATTCCTGCGGCGGCCTGGGTGATCGCCGAGGGTGCCTATGGGGACACCGTGCGCAAGGCTTACGACAAGGCGGCCGAGCGCATTCGCGCTCCCGAGTGGCTTCGAAAGTGCATGCACGACATGGCGATGGACCCTGACCTCGAGACGGAGATCCTGGCGGTGCATGGCGGTCCGGTGTCTTCGACCTGAGATGTGCGCTCAGACTCACGCAGCTGGTCACGGGCTGCACCCGCGATGTCTTCGACCTGGGGGCAGAACATTCTCGACGAGGACCAACTGGATGAAGCGAGCTCTTTGCAAAAAATGCAAACAACCCATGGGCGATCAGCGACGAACTACACTCTCGATGGGGCATTTCAGTTGACGCATGCGTCTCAGACTCACATGGGGAGACACTGGCTACGTCCGCTGTATCGCCGACTAGGGCTGAGCTGAAGACACATGAAGCGCGCCAGCGACGCGCTCCGGGGCTCTGGTGGCGCCCTGCGCGCCTTAACCGAACATGGTGCAACCGAAGTCCTAGAAAAAGCGCATCGAGGTGATGGGGGTGCAGCCGGTGCCAGCCAGTCGGGGGCGTCTTAAACCTCCACTCCCGGTCGATACATCTATGATCGGTTTCTATCGGTTGAGATCGATCATCTACGACTGCGGTGATGTGCGGTCGTTGCTTGCTCGTTTCGGGACTTGTTGGGATATGCAGGCAACCGATCGTCGATCGCTCAACTGCTGCGGGTTGCTTTTTTCGCTGAGATTTGCACTCTTAAGTCAGATACGCGCGAGAGCAAAGGTGTTCCATGACCAAAAAGCCGTTTCCAATATTCTTCTCAGTTTCCAGCGCCGACATAAATTTCGCGGAACAAGTCTGGGAGCAGTTTCCCGACGATTGGATTTACCTATATTCCAAGACCGGTGAGGAAGCGGCGCACATGTGGGATGAGATATCGGGACGCGAACTCCCAAGGTCGAAAATCCTCGTGGTTTTTTGGTCGCGAAAATATATAGAGGCGCAAGGGTGCGTTAAAGAGATAAAGCAGGCCGCAAGTCTATTAGACGGAAAACTTCTGCGCCCATTGGTCTTACGTTTAGACGACTGCCCCCTGCATTGGACGGAAGACTTTCCAGAAAACACGAAAGAGGTATTTTCTGCCTTGGGTAAGGCGCTGGATTATCGAACGTCGCGAGCAAACCTGCCTATTGAAGTCGCTATCCAGTTAGTCTCGCGGGTTTCTGAACCGCTCCTCGTCTCCGATCACCCTCGTCTGCCCCGACCCGATTTGCTTCAATCAATGCGGACATCACTCCAGTTGCCGAATGATCGGTTCAGATTCTTCCCGGCAGTGTGGATATCTGGCTTCAACGGCGTTGGCCGTGAGAGCATCGTCCGCGAGTTCAATCGCGATTTCGTCCCGAATGGCCATTGCGTCACAATCGAAGTGAACGAAGCAACACTGCCTGATCAGCTTCTTCTTCGCATTGCGAGCGAAGGGCTCGGAGCAGACCAGCGCCGACTTATGGAAATTCAGGCTGAGGCGTCTATGAACGAGACGCAAGCCATCGCAAAAGCGATTGAACAGGTCGCTGAATCGGGCAACTATCTGATTCTTCGCCACGGTAGAATCGTTGAGGAACGGATCGAGTTGCCTGAATGGCTAGACGACGTGGTAAACGCGTTGAAGCCTAAAACTCGCAGCAAACTCTTCATCATATCGCAGGTTCCGCTTCCAGCAGAACGGCGGATACGCTGTCGCGAGCGGCTACAAACTCAGCGAGTCCCGACGATCGACGAGCACACCCTCAAGGACTACTGCTATCGGCTCATCGGTCACTTCGATCCCCATCCTGAGCGCTGGACTGATGACGTGGTCGATAAGGTGGTCTCCGCGTCTGTCGGGACTGTTGGTTTTCTGGTTGCGCTGGTTCGTTCAATAGCAAGCATTGAGGATTTCGATCAGCTCGAAGCTATGATTGCCGCTGAGGGTGCCCCAATGGTCGATCAGATGACTATCTACACGCGCTGGGCCTTTGCACAGCTTTCGAGTTATATCGACGAGCAGCGGACACTGATATTTCTGAACGAGGTATCACCCTGTGATATCATCGACTTAGAGCGCGTCGTCCAGCCGAGTCGACCGATGTCACGGGTTATGGGCAAGCTGCTTGAACTCGGCCTCGTCGAGAGAGAGACGGACAATCTATATCGACTGACGCCACTTTTTTCGCGGCGCCTTGGGCGCGACTTGGTTCGTCTCGAACTACTGAACTGGCTCAGGAATGCACTTTCTGAATTCGTTCGAAATCCGGGGGCAATCGAGACATCCGACCACGAATTTGTGCGCATCGAAAGCCGCATCCAAGCTGCCCTAATTTCAGGCGAAGATAATATCCCAAGCGACTTGACTCCCTTCGTGTCCGCAGCGCATTGGTTCCAAGCGGGCGTTCGCCTCTACCACGCGAGACGTATCGATGCCGCGTATCGGTTGCTACGCAATGCGTTCAAGCATAGAGCTAAATTCGCGCAATCAACTCGCATTGAGATAATCCGCTACTACTGCTTAAGCTCGATCCGAGTAGAGAATTTTCCGGAGGCGGAACAATGCGTCCAGTTGCTGGAAAGAGAACACCGCACGAAGTCGATGGCGGCATTTCTTCGAGGTAATATTCATGAGTTTAAGCGAGAGTATATTGACGCAATTCAATGGTATGAAAAAGCTCTTGAATTCAATTTTGATAAGGGCAGGCGCCTTGAGCACATCTATCGGCCATTAATCGCATGTATTCTTCGAACGCGGTCGCCCGATTTCCGCAAAGCTGAAGGTTATGCGCTCGCCTATGTTAAGCTGAGTCGCACAATCTTTAGCCTGATGTCCCTCGCGCGAGTTGAATTGCACTGGAAATATCGAGGCGAGAGTGTCGGAAGAACTGCGCCGAATGACATTGAACAACGTTACAATAACGCCTTCAGGGATCTAGCCAGTGACCCTGGCGTCGGTAGTGCACACTTCGAAATCCGAGCAGAAGAGGCGGAGTTCGAGGGGGATTTTGCAGGAGCGCTTAAATACATGGACGAGGCTGTTGCCGCCGATCCTAGGCTACTTTTGCGTAACGATAGATGGAAGCTAATGGCAAGACGTGGTGATCGGAAAGTTGCAGAGCAGGTCATTCACGAAATGGATCAAGCTAAGGCGAACAAAGAATTTTCTGGAAACTGGACAGTTCTTCAGTCCACTCTGGCAGAGACCTATGCGAGGGCGCTTAGGACTTCTGGTAAGCCTATAGGGCTGCTAAACCAGTTTGCTTTAGGCATCCCTGATGCTGAAATCGGTCGAATTATCGGGAATGTGGATTCTGAACGACTGTGAAGCAAAAAACAGGACTCGCGTGCCCGACTGCACAAGCGGCGTCAACGATAGTTTAAATGAATGCCCCCGACGCTCTGCTTCGGCGCTTCTATAAGCGATCGTTGAGGTCGCATTGGAAAGCCTCATAGGCTCGCGCAGCGAGTCGCTGGCTGCATCAGTGGTGTCGTCATCTAGGGGTGGTGCTGAACGCGCGTGAGACTCACCAGTGACTCGCTCCGTGGCTCTAGCGGCGCCCTGCTTCCACAGCAACCTCGACGCTTCACGGTCGATTGATGATCAACCCATCGCGCTCGGGAATCTCGATTTCCACCCCAAGCGCCTGTGCGAGCCAACCGGCCTGTTCCGCCATTGCATCGCCGAGCGGTTTCAGACCCGGTCCCCGCATCGGCGCGATCTCTGCGACCGCGGTCTGCACGATCTCGATCAGGCGCTTGCGCAGCGCGGGCGTGAAGCGCGGAAAGCCAAGTGCGCCGATGAAGTCATCAAGGTCCGCCCCTGTGATCTCGTCGGTCATCTGAGCGCGTCCGATGTCGAAGGCCAGCTGATGCGTCACTTCGCGGTCGATCAGCACCGGCGCGACGTCATAGACCGGCGCCAGCACCGGACGCGGACCGGTGTAAAGCAGCGCATGGTTCTTCGCGTGGTTGTCGGTGTTGCCGAGAAGCAGGTTCACCAGCGTCACCTCAAGGAACGCTTGACGCGCGCGACCGGGGTTGGCGGTCTGCGCGAGCAGCTCTCCCACCGAGCGCGCCCCGAAACGGCGGCTGTCACCGCTGTTGCGCTGGTATTTCAGATGCGGACCAAGACCAAGCGCCTGGGCGAAATCCTCCTGATGGATGCGATGCACGACCCCGCCGTCGCACATCCGGTCGAAGCGGGTGACGAGAAGTCCTTGAAGGTCGCCCTCTCCCATCATCTCGGTTTCAGCGACCGGGTGGCGCTGCATCCCGCGCATCAGGCTCATCAGCACATGTTCCTGTCGCACCAGCGCCATTTCTGACGGTCGGGGCACCTTCAGGATATGCGTCGTCGGCACGTTCAGCCCGCGTTTGGGCAGCGCAAAGCGCCCATCCGGCAGTTGTGTCAGCGCGACCTTGCCTTGAACGCCCGCAAGCGGAGACGGATCGCGGGTATCGTCGGGCAGACGACGGCGATCACGCAGCGAGACCATGATCCGAGTGAGATCGTCCGCATCGAGCGCGTCATAGTCGGTCGCAAGATCGCCTGGCGTCTTCGCCGGACCTGCCCCCATCGGCACGCAGGAGATCGCGCCAGGACAATCTGCGCCCAGATGCTCGAGTTGTCCAACGATGTCGGTCCAGTCGAGCCGGTAGCGTTGCAGGATCTGCTCGCGCTGCGCATTCTCGAAGAGAAGGTTCGAGAAGAAGGCGCGTGTCACGGCATCGCCGAAGGGTTCTTCGCGCAAAGGCAGCGACAGCGACAGCGGATGGGGCAACGTGTCGGTGAGATAGGCGAAAGCAAGCGCGCCATCGTCGAACCGGGTCAGACGGCCGATCGGCTGCGCGCGGGCTTCAAGGAAGACGTCGAGGTCGAGCCGGGGCATCTCAGGCGCTCAAGGTGATCTGCAAGCCGAGATCGCGGCAGATCTGCAGGACAAGACCGATGCGGGCGGTCTCCTTGCCGTTCTCGATCGCGCTGAATGTCGCCGCCGAGACCCCGCTTTGCATCGCGGCTTCGGCCTGATGCAAGCCAAGCGCCAGCCTGCGCGCCCGGATCGCCTGTCCGAGCTCGGCAACGGTGGAGATGGTGGTGAGGGTGTCGGTCATCGCGCCATCTACGATCGTTGAAATGAGTATTGAGGATGCACCACCTTGGAGCCCGCGTCAACGATCGTTGAAATCGTGGTTTGGGATGGGCAGCTCGGCGGGTCGTTTCAATGATCGTTGATGTGCGATCCCGGGCAGGCCGAGGCTGTCAATGATGCAAAAGTGCGGGTCGTCGGGCTCAGGCGCGAGGGCTCGGGAAGGTTGACAGCATGGTTGACAACGTAACATTTTGGTTGACAAAGACAGGTCCAAAGTTGACGGAACCTAACATTTTGGTTGACAAGCGACGCTGAAAACGTCGTTTTCGTCAACTTTTCAGGCCAGTTTGTCAACTTCGTCAACCTCGAAACCCCAATAAAATAAGGGTTTTCCTCTGCCAAGGTTGACAGATTTTCGGAAAACTTTTTTTCTCCTGAAAGCGCGGCCTCCGGGACGGCTCATCCGGAAACGAAATCCATCGAAACAGGATCGAAAACCCCGGTGCTCGGCATGACAACGCCTCGGCCTACGACGATCGCACCGGCGCGGATTTCGATCTGGAGGTGGTGATTTCGGTCTCGTTTCCTGCGCCGCGCTTCGTCATATGACTGTAGCTCATCAGCTGAACAGCTCTTCAGCTATCTAGACAGCGCGGCGCAGGACGGCGTTTCTCCGGTTCGATCGAAAATGCGCATGGGGCGCTCACAGGCTGCGATCTCGCGCGGGTGCACCGCGACATCATGCGTGATGATGGATGCGACTCAGCGCGCGCCCCAATGGGTCTGACGCACGCTCCTTGGTCAGGTGCGCTTGTCTTTCGAACCGACATCAAATCGAGGAGTGGAGGTTGTGTCTGCCGCGCGTGATTCTGTCTTGTTCTGCAGGACGTCGGCGCCCTCCACCCTGCTTCCTGCCTGCCGCTTGGATCGTGCCGATGCGTCGTGCCGCATGCTGTCCCACTTGACACTCGCCTCAAAGCGGAGAACCTTCCGCCAGAACTTGTCGCGAGAAACGCAAATCTTTCAAATTGTTAGTATACGAGACGCCGTCGCCCAGAGATCCGAACCTACATCCGCCCGCTCCCCCCGCATCTGCAAATCTCGGCCTGCACGGTTTCCCATGAGCTATTCTTCCAAGACGATCGGCACTCTCCTTCAGGAGGTGAATACCACCCATTTCCTGCCCGCAATCCAGCGTCCCTATGTCTGGACGCCTGCGCAGATCATCGCTCTCTTCGACAGCCTGCTGAAGGGCTATCCGATCTCCAGCTTCATGTTCTGGGCGGTCGATGAAGCCACGAAAGCCGAGGTGCGGATCTATCGCTTTCTCGAAAACTATCACCCCGACAAGATGAACGAACCAACCGGCGCCGAGGGGCGGGAGGTTACCTTGGTGTTGGACGGTCAGCAGCGGCTGACGTCGCTTGTCATCGGGCTGCGCGGAACGTTCTCCGAAAAGGCCAAAGGGGCGCGCAAGACCAATGCCGCCGCCTGGTCGTCAAAGACGCTCTGGCTCGATCTGCTGAAGGACCCGAGCGAGGAGGACGAAGACGGTGAGAGCGACATGGGGGTCACCTATGGTCTGGCGTTCCACGACCGCAAGCCGTCGAACACCCATCGCAGCCACTGGTTCAAATTGGGCGCGATGCTTGACTACGAAAGCGACGCCCGGCTCGAGGCACTGATCGCCAAGGTGAAATCCGAGCTGCATCCGGGTGTCAGCGCCTATGAGCGCGAGATAGCCGAAACCACCCTGCGGACGCTGCATCGCGTGATCTGGCGCGATCAGGCGATCAACTTCTACACCGAGACCGACCAATCCGCTGACCGGGTTCTGGACATCTTCGTGCGCGCGAACGATGGCGGCACCAAGCTGTCAAAGGCCGATCTGCTGATGTCGATGATCACCTCGAAGTGGCAGAACGGCTCAGCGCGCGAGGACATCTTCGGCTTTGTCGATCACATCAATCGCGGCCTTGGAACGCCCAACAAGGTGACCAAGGATCTGGTGCTGAAAGCCTGTCTGGTCGTGTGCGATTACGACGTCGTCTACAACGTCAAGAACTTCACCGCCGACGCCATCGGCGAGATCGAGCGGAACTGGGAGTTCATCAAGCGGGCGATCGAGAACACTTTCCGGCTGATCAACCGTCATGGACTGGGCGGCGACACGCTCGGTTCGCTCAATGCGGTGCTGCCGCTCGTCTATTACCTCTACAACACCCCCGATTTCGATTTTCGCGGCTCGACCGAATTCGAGCGGGTGAACGCGGCCGCGATGCATCGCTGGTTGCTCAACAGCCTGCTTGTCAGCGCCTTCGTCGGCCATTCGGATCAGACGATCACGACGGCGCGGGCGACGATCCGCGATCATCTGCGCATCGCACGGGAACGCGATTTCCCGGTGCAGAAGCTGTTCGATGCGATGGCGAAGGGCGGGCGGTTGTCGCAGGTCGACGAGCGCACGATCGAGGAACTGCTCGAGCTGCAATATGGCAAGCCGCGCACCTTCGTCGCGCTGTCGCTGCTGTATCAGGGCATCGACTGGGCAGGGTCCAGTTGGCATATCGACCACATCATCCCGCAGGCCGACGCCCAACGTAACGTCTTGCGCGGGCGCAACATGCCCGAGCATCGGATCGTCGAGATCCTTGAAAACGTGAACCGTCTGGGCAACCTGCAACTGCTGCGCGCCGACGAGAATGTCGAAAAGAGCGACATGCCGTTCCGGTCGTGGATCACCGGGCGCCGACGCGATTTCCATGAGTTGAACATGATACCGGAACGGCTCGACTATTGCGATGCGATGTGGCTGCCCGAATTCGTGCAGGAACGCGAAAAGCTGATCCGCAGACGCCTGCTTGCGCTTTTGGGCGGGGTGTCGGCATGATCGAGGCGGCCATGACACGCGCAGATCTGAAGCGAGCCTGTCTGACGATGCTCGATGCGGTGGCGATCGAACACCCGGCGGGACATCAGGGTTCGCTTTCGGCGCGTTATCTGCTGGTTAGTCGCGGCGGTGACCGGATCGGGATGATGTTCGAAAAGGGAGAGCGGTCGGCGGCGAACCTGTGGTTCGCACGTCGTTTCGCGGGGCCGCTGTCAGAGGCGGGTCTGACCCTGCGCGACTATCCGGCAAGCGCGCTGCACCAGCTGTCGAGCGACGGCAAGGCGCGCAACTACGGTCGCCATTCCGCGCTGAAACCGATGCGCGACCTTGCCAATGTCGATCTTGTGCGCATCACCATCGAACGGCCGACCGAGATGCGCCTGATCCTCGATAATCTGGCTGCGCTTTGAAGCAGATTCATGCCGGATGCTCGATTTCCTGCTGCGTCCATTTCGATCGGGTCTCGATCCTGAACTCAAGATCGAGCGCCCCCAGCACCGACAGGAGGGTGTCTATCCTTGCGGGGCTTTCGCCGCGCTCGATGGTCGAGATCGTGGCCTGACGCAAGCCCGCGCGTTCGGCGAGGTCGCTTTGGCTCCAGCCGAGGTTTTTTCGGGTGCGCTGAATGACGGCACCGATCTGCTTGGGTGTGCGTGCAAGGTTGGTCATCGCGCGATTATGCGCCAAGGCGTATAAATCGTCAATATGCGCTGTAGCGTATATTGTCTCGATCGCGTGCTCCGATGTCAGCGTGGCTTCGGCAGAATGCTCGAAAACATGCGACTGCTGATCGATGCCACCGCAGTCCCGACCATGCAGGGCGGCCTCAAGCGGGGAGCGGCTGCAAGGCGGGATCGGTCAACGAAGGACGCCGGTCCTGACAATCACTGGCTGCATCATCGCCACATTCGGTGCAGGTTTTTTCCACCGTCATCAGCCTTGTCCGCGATGGTGACCCCTTTGTGGCAGCCTTTTCTGCAAGGAGTCCGAGCGAAAGACCCTGCTTTCGGTCCTTTTAACTGTAGATAAGCACTTACTCAGAGGCTTCCACACACACAGCTGCATCAAGCCTTCAGCTTCTTCCACGCCGTTCCTTCACGCTTCTCCAGCGCTGTCAGCGCCACGTTCACCTTCCTGTTCATCTCTTCCCAGGCAACGAACGAGTCCGCGAGCCGCTTTCCTGCAAAAACGCGCGGCCGCGGACCTTTGACCCTCCGCACCGCTTTCGCCACATCGCGCTTCTGCGTCTCGAGGAAGCTCTCGCTCTCCCGGTCCATCGCCATCAAACCGACCAACCCGGCGCGCAACCAGGTCCTCGCGCGCCAGCGCTGCTTTTCGCCTCTCAGCACATCGCTCCCGGTCCTGATCTGTGACCGGGCCGAAAACGTGGGCAGCTTGAACTGGAAGGTGCGCTTTTGCAGCCTGCTTACCTTCAGTGCTTTCAAGGAAGCGATGTCGGTCACGCCGATCGCAGACAGTTCGGCCCCCTTCAGCGTCGCTTCGATCCGCACCCGTTTCCGGTCATTGGCAAGATCGGTGAAACTCCCATCCATGCGCTGCGTGTCGATCACCTTGTCCATGAGCCGGATCATCAGGTCATCGTCGCTCGCACCAAGATACATCGTTGCATCGATGGGCGGGATCTCGTGCGCATCCGGGCTCACCGCTGACAGATCCCGTTCTCGCATGGTTGGAGCACGCAGGAGCTTTCGAACCCCTGTCTCTACTTTCGCAAAGACCGCGCGCGGGCGGCTGTTCTTGTTCGACCAGATGTCTCGCCCGGTCCAGATCGTGCGCTGCATCGCACCCAGAAGCATCGCCCTGTCCTTGTCACCTGGTTGGACAGGGTAGGCGTCGATGCTGATTTCGAGACCTGTCACGCGCGCTGCGCTTGCTTCTCCGAAAGAGGTCTTCAAGGCAGCATGGATCTCGGTGATCCGCGCCATGCTGGCCGGTTCCTGCACCTTGATCGTGCAAGCGGTGAAGACCCCACCTGGTCCCAGATCCTCCGGCGCGATATGACTGTTCCGGTCGAGGAACTGTCTCAGCACCTGCTGGACATGCTGCGCCTGCGTCGGCCGCGCGAAATGAACGCGAACCTCGATCCAGTCATACACGGCTTGGAAGCGATACGCGTCCAGATCGACCTTCGGCACCAGCGCAACGCGTCCTGCAAGACGACGCTGGGTGTTCGTCAACACCCGAACCTCATGCTCAAGGCGCAAAGGGTCGGCGAGCTTTTTCGCAAAGGGCAGAAGGGCTTCGGTCGGCAATCTCATGCGCGTCTCGTATCGAAACCCGCGCTGCGGTCGCAAGGGGGTTCAATGGCATCGGGGTGATGATGGTTTCCCGGTCACGGCAAATGGCAGCAAAGCGGGATCGATGACCGGAGGGTTGAGCAAGATCGCGACGCAGGCGGGTAGCTATCAAGCTATCAAGCCAGAAAGCTATCAAGCCAGAAAGCTATCCAGCTATCGAGTCAGAAAGCTGGCTGGCCAGTTTCCTGGGGCGCCTCCAACGATGGAAATATTGATATCATATCAAAATCACTATTGATCTAATTTTGTGATGGCGATATATGATCCGTATCACCAATGAGGTTCATCATGAGCAAGCCCAACCCCGCCCCCTACAGCTGGTCCGAGATCGAAGCCCAGGTGCGCTCTGCGATCTTCTGCCAAGCCTCCATTCTCGCCTGCCTCGGCCCGGTCGCTGCAGATGTGGTCGCGAATTACCTTGGTGTCGACCCCGACCGGGCGAGCGAGTTGAGCGACGGTTTCAACGAGGGTCTCGACAAGAAGCCCGACACCGGCGTCGTGATCGAGCGTCACCACCTCTACAACCTCGCGCGCAATGCCTATGATTTCGCCTATCAGCTCGACGGCTATCAACGCGCCAGTCACGAAGATCAGTATGAGATCAGCTGCGCCGTGCTGCCGGGTTTTCCGCAAACCGACATGCACGGCAACCCCTCCCCGCTGTCATCCGATTGCGACGAACCGCTCCGGCGGGTTTTCGAAACCTTCGTCGCGCGCTGGAAGCTCTTCGACACTGACCTCGGTTCTACGGGTCTCACCGTGCGCGAGCTTGCGCTTTTGTCGAACATGACCATCCCCGCCGTGCGCACCTCGCTCAGCAAGGAAGGGTTCAAGCTCGACCTGTCCGGGCGTCGTGACGATGACAAGGGGGGGGTGCTTGACCTCGACAACGCCCTGACCTGGCTCATGCGGCGGCGTGGTTTCATTCCGAACCGCTGGCCAGGTGGCGACAAACTCGACATGACCGTCGCCGAGGTGTTTGCGCTGCCTGACCTGAGTTTCGACGCCGCCCTGCGTCAAGCGCTCGAAATCAGCGCGCTCTCGGCTGTCCAGCTTGCTGCAACTGCGCAGGTGCCTGCGACTTGGCTTGATGCGATCCTCGAAGGCAAGTCGGCCAGTGCGGATGTCCCTGCATTGCGCGCCATCGCCCGCGTCCTGGCCCAGTCTGAACCCGAATTCGTCGGTCGCGCGGTGCAGCACCTGCTGAGCTTCGAAGTGCCGAAAGCGCCAAGCTGATCCGGCTGACGCT
The DNA here is from genome assembly GCF_052363185.1 of Rhodobacter capsulatus. Classification (GTDB taxonomy): domain Bacteria; phylum Pseudomonadota; class Alphaproteobacteria; order Rhodobacterales; family Rhodobacteraceae; genus Rhodobacter; species Rhodobacter capsulatus_E. The sequence goes on from NZ_CP198955.1 coordinate 990,001, forward strand.
TACGGTTCAGAACCCTAACCCGACGTTTTCATCGGAACGTTCGAAGACTGGCTCGCGAAACAGACTTTCGTGGTCCAGGCGATCAGCTGAAGCGTCACGACCACCAGCAACCGGCTACATCTGAACTAACGCCCTGACCGAAGCATGCACCCCGCGCGCTTCGGCGGGTCTTTCGCATCCTGACAACACGACAGAGCACCTTGCATCGCTCGATCATCGAAAACCATCGCGTTTCCGGTGCCGAAGCATTTGTGCCTGCCTTCAACCGACGGAGATTTCTTTCATGACCTGATGACGTGACCGACAGACCAACACCTTCCCGCCCTTACCGACCAGGCGGGACCGCCGGGACCGGCGAACGCTTCAGAAAAAAACTGACCCAACCGACGCGGCCATGCCGGCCGCGACCGATCCCCCATTGCCGATTGATCGGCTCAGAAGAGAAAGATCAAGAAATGAACGTCATGAACAAGATCGTCTCGATCTCCGACGCGATTGAAGCGCAAGCCGAAACCGAGTTTGCGGTCGAGGCCGCCAAACCCACCCTGCAACTCGTTCATCCGGTGCAATCCGAGCCGATCCCTGCGGCCGAAGCCGAGGTGACGGCGCAAAGCGTCGAAACATCCACACTCGCCGCGAACGATGATCGGCAGCCGGTCCCAGCGGTCCCAACTGTCACGACCAGTGCTGAAGCTGCAGATCCGGTCAGCGCGGTCTCATCAATCCCTGATGGTTATGCATTCTTTTCCGATGGCGTCTATCAGATGCCGAGCGACGAGGAGGGAGTCGCGCCATCCGATCAGATCTTCATGCTTGATGCGGCGGGCATCGTCGTGGCCCACGAAGTCGATGAGCGAACGGATCGGCACCGCCCAGTTCGCGCCGCCGTCCATGTGTTTGCCGACCTTTTGCTTCTTCTCGACGTAAGCCTCGAACAATCCCCAAAGCGAAACGGGCTCGCCCTCGTCGATCGGCTTTGACGGCGGGCGCACGATCGGGTCCTGCGGTGTTCCGCCGAACATGCCGGCATCCAGCTCGCAGGTTCGCTCGAGCGCTTCGATCTCCGCACGCATGAGCTTTTGCGCCAGATCGCGCCATTCCTGAGACTCGCGGGCGATGGCGATATGGTGTCGATCAATGAACTCCTGCACTGTCGCATTCACCAATCGCGTGTTGCCGGTGGCTATCTCGGCGCGCAGAGCCTTGAGTTTGCTCTTGCGCAAGCGTTCGTCGAAATGGCGCATGGAGGCCTTCAACTCGTAGTCCGAGTAGACGTTGAAAAAGCCCGAGATGCTCTTTCTCGGATCGGCGTCTCCAGCTTCGATGCGCTTGTTCGCCTTTTCGAGCTCGTCCGCGATCTCCTGCTCGGTCGGCATTGCAGCCCGTTTCGCCGCGTCTTGTGCAAGCGTGTTGGTGTAATGCGCCCAGACGGCCTGTTCGACATCTTCCGGGGTCAGGGCGCGACGAGGCGTCACGGCGGCGACGGGAGCCGGTTCGACAGCTACACCGGAGGAGGCGGCTTCAAGCATGCGCCGCGCCGCCTTGAGCTTGTCCTTCAGTCGGGCGACAGCCGCGGCGTGATTTTCATCCGCGATACGCAGGTCGCCGCCCAGCGGCTCGGTCAGCTGCGTCTTGTTGTCGAAGAACGGTTTCAGCTCGAGCGGGATCGAGATGCGCGCCCAGTAACGCCCGTCCTTCTCTTTCCAATGCCGTCGTTTCGCCGCCATCGATACCCCCATTCTGGCACCTGTTCTGGCACCAAAAATGGCACCAGCGCCTTGAATTCAAGGGTTTTCTTTAAGATCAATGGGATGGGATGGTGCTGCAAGAGAGGATTGAACTCTCGACCTCTCCCTTACCAAGGGAGTGCTCTACCACTGAGCTACTGCAGCATCCGGCGCTTTCACGCTGGTCGCTTCCGACCGTGGCGCGGATTTAGACGACTCGCGCCGGGTGCGCAAGCGCAAATATTCACCCTCTCTCGACACATTTCATCGGTCTCGCTAAAGAGGGCCCATGACCGATGATACCCCCAGCCGGAAAACAACCCCTGAAGCCACGCGCGAAGAGCGTCTGGCCGCCGCCCTGCGCGCCAATCTGACGCGGCGCAAGGCGCAGGTGCGGGCGCGCTCGGCCGGGGACCAAAACAACGAGACGGCCGAAACCGGCCCGGAGGAGTGAGCGAGTGGACAGCATCCTTGTGCGCGGCAACGGGCCGCTTTCCGGGCAGATCCCGATTGCGGGCGCCAAGAACGCCTGTCTGGCGCTGATGCCCGCCACCCTGCTTTCCGAAGAACCGCTGACGCTGACCAATGCGCCGCGGCTCTCGGACATCCGCACCATGACCCAGCTTCTGGCCAGCCTCGGCGCCGAGGTCACCGCGCTGCAAGATGGCAAGGTGCTCGCCACCTCGTGCCACGGCGAGATCAACCCGGTCGCCGATTATGACATCGTGCGCAAGATGCGGGCCTCGAACCTCGTGCTCGGCCCGCTTCTGGCGCGGCTGGGCCATGCGGTCGTGTCGCTGCCCGGCGGCTGCGCGATCGGGGCGCGGCCGATGGATATCCACATCGACGCGCTGACAGCCCTTGGCGCCGAGATCGAGCTGAAGGAAGGCTATCTGCACGCCACTGCGCGCGGCGGGTTGAAGGGCGCGGTGCATGAGATGCGCTTTGCCTCGGTCGGCGCGACCGAGAATTTCCTGATGGCCGCCGTTCTGGCCAAGGGAACCTCCGTGCTGAAGAACGCCGCGCGCGAGCCCGAAATCGTCGATCTCGCCCGCTGCCTGCGGGCGATGGGCGCGCAGATCGAGGGCGAGGGCACCTCGGACATCACCATTCAGGGCGTCGATCGGCTGCACGGGGCAACCCATCCCGTTGTCACCGACCGGATCGAGCTGGGCACCTACATGCTGGCGCCTGCGATCTGCGGCGGCGAGGTGGAATGCCTGGGCGGCCGGATCGATCTGGTCGCAAGCTTCTGCGAGAAACTGGATGCCGCCGGGATCTCGGTCGAGGAAACCGCGCGCGGCATCAAGGTCAAGCGCAAGAACGGCGGCATCCGCGCCGTCGATGTGGTGACCGAACCCTTCCCGGGCTTCCCGACCGACCTTCAGGCGCAGATGATGGCTTTGCTCTGCACGGCCGAGGGGACCTCGGTGCTGGAAGAACGCATTTTCGAGAATCGCTTCATGCATGCGCCGGAACTGGCGCGGATGGGGGCCCGGATCGAGGTGCATGGCGGTGTTGCAAAAGTGCACGGCGTTGCGCGTCTGAAAGGGGCGCGGGTCATGGCAACCGATTTGCGGGCCTCGGTTTCCCTGATTCTGGCCGGCTTGGCGGCCGAGGGCGAAACCGTGGTCAGCCGCGTTTACCACCTTGATCGCGGCTACGAACGGGTGGAAGAAAAGCTGCGCGCCGTCGGGGCGCATATCGAACGGGTGAAGGGCGAATGAGCCGGGATGCACGGTTTGACGACGGGGCCGAAGGGCCGCTGAGCCTGCGCGCCGAAAGCGCCGAGGATCTGGCCGTGATCGCGGCCCTTGTGCAGGATGCCGTGCTGCCGGTGACCGAAATCCGCTACGAGCCCAAGGCCCGGCGGCTGTCGATGCTGCTCAACCGCTTTCGCTGGGAGGACAAGGCCGCCGCCGAGGCCGAGGGCCGCCCCTATGAACGGGTGCAATCGTTGCTGGTGCTGTCCGATGTGACCCAGGTCGCCTCGCAGGGGTTTGACCGCAAGGACCCGGATCTGGTGCTCTCGGCGCTCGACATCGCCTTTGAACCGGCGGCCGAGGGGGCGGGGCGCGTGGTGATCACCCTGGCGGGGGATGGGGCGATCGCCGCCGGGGTCGAATGCCTGTCGGTCGATCTGCGCGATGTGACGCGGCCCTATCGGGCGGTTTCGGGGCAGGCCCCGAGCCACCCGGAATAAAGGGCGCAAGATCATGATCCGTCCTGCCCGACCCGAGGAGCTTGCCGTGCTCTCGGCGGTGATCGGCGCCTCGATCACCGCCTTGTGCCGGGCCGATCACCATGGAGACCCTGACCGGATCAAGCCCTGGGTCGCATCGAACAGCCCGATGACGCTGGCCTCGATCCTGAACCATCCCGAGCAGCGGCTGTTCGTCGCCGCACCCGAGGATGTGGCCGCCGTCGGCGGGATCGACTGGCGCGCTCAGCCCGACGGGCAGGGCCGGATCCGGCTGCTTTTCGCCGCCCCCGAGGCGCAGGGCAAGGGCTGCGGCCGCGCCCTTCTGACGGCGCTGGAAGACGAATTGCGCGCGCTGGGCCGGGTGGAAGCGCGGCTGACCGCGACCAACACGGCGCTGGCCTTTTATCGCAGCCAGGGCTGGCAGATGGACGACCGCGCGGGCGGCGGCGGCTGGCTCTTGGGCCATCCTTTGCGCAAGCGCCTGATCTGAAATCGCGCGCCCGGCCCCCGGGGGCAGAATGCGTATTTGCACCAAGAAAAAACCACATGCTTTTTCTTGGCCCAAATACGCCCTTTTGCGGTGGATGCCGCAGGGCCGGGCCGCGCGCGAAGCTTGCCCCGCGTCCCGCTTCGCTCTATCCCCTTGGTCAAGAAGGAGCCCCCGATGCCGCATTTCCTGACCACCGATGCCGATGATTTCGAGACCCGCTTCACCGCCCTTCTGGGGATGAAGCGCGAGGACAGCCCCGATGTCGATGCGACGGTGGCCGCGATCATCGCCGAGGTGCGGGACCGCGGCGATGCGGCGGTGATCGACTACACGTCGAAATTCGACCGGCTCGACCTGACGCCCGCGACGCTCGCCTTTTCGAAAGCCGAGATCGCGGCCGAAATCGCCCGCGTGCCCGCGGCCGAGCGCGCGGCGCTGGAACTCGCGGCGGAGCGCATCCGGGCCTATCACGCCCGGCAGATGCCGGTGCGGGAGGAACGCTGGACCGAGGCCACGGGGGCAGAGCTGGGCTGGCGCTGGTCGCCGGTGTCCGCCGCGGGGCTTTATGTGCCGGGGGGGCTCGCCTCCTATCCCTCGTCCGTTTTGATGAATGCGATCCCGGCCAAGGTGGCGGGGGTGGAGCGGCTGGTGGTCGTCTGCCCGACGCCCGGGGGCGCGGTCAATCCGCTGGTGCTCTTGGCGGCCGAGATCGCCGGGGTGGACACGGTCTATCGCATCGGCGGCGCGCAGGCTGTGGCGGCGCTCGCTTACGGCACGGCGACGATCGCGCCGGTCGACAAGATCACCGGGCCGGGCAATGCCTTTGTGGCGGCGGCGAAGCGGCGGGTCTTTGGCCGCGTCGGCATCGACATGATCGCCGGGCCCTCGGAAATTCTGGTGATTGCGGATGAGACGGCCAATCCCGACTGGGTGGCGCTGGATCTGCTTTCCCAAGCCGAACACGACCAGTCGGCGCAGGCGCTGATCCTGACCCCCGACGCCGGTTTTGCCAAGGCCGTCACCGCGGCGGTGGAAAAGCGCCTTGAGACGCTCGAACGGCGCGCGATTGCAGGCGCCAGCTGGCGCGATTTCGGCGCGGTGATCGTGACCCGCGATCTGGCCGAAGCCGCCGCCTTGTCGAACCGCGTCGCCCCCGAACATCTGGAGCTTTGCGTCGCCGACCCCGAGGCGCTCTCGGCGCAGATCACCCATGCCGGGGCGATTTTCCTCGGCCAATGGACGCCCGAGGCGATCGGCGATTACGTCGGCGGGCCGAACCATGTTCTGCCCACGGCGCGCTCGGCGCGGTTTTCCTCGGGCCTCTCGGTGATGGATTTCCTCAAGCGCACGACGCTGGCGAAAATGACGCCCGAGGCCCTGCGTGCCATCGGCCCCGCGGCCGAGACGCTCGCGATTTCGGAAAGCCTGCAGGCGCATGGGCTTTCCGTCCGCGCCCGCCTTGATGCGCTGAACGAAAAGGGGACGCCATGAGCCGCATCACCCGCCTTGAGATCGACGACTCGGGCCTGCCCGCGCCGACGCCCGAAATCGAACAGGAACGCCGCGTGGCGGTCTTTGACCTGCTCGAAGACAACAGCTGGGTGATCCCCGGCCGCGATGGCGCCCCCGCGCCCGAGGGGCCCTTTGCGCTGACGCTCTCGGTGCGCGACGGGCGGCTGGTCTTCGACACCTGTCTGGAAACCGGCGCCAAAGTGGCCGAGTTTCATCTGTCCTTCGGCCCGTTCCGGCAGGTGGTGAAGGATTATTTCCAGATCTGCCAAAGCTATTTCGAGGCGGTGAAGAAACTGCCGCCCAGCCAGATCGAGGCGGTCGACATGGCCCGGCGCGGCATCCACAACGAGGGCGCCCGCGTGCTGCAGGAACGCCTGACCGGCAAGGCCGAGATCGACATCGACACCGCCCGGCGGCTCTTCACCCTTGTTTGCGTGCTGACCCCGGTGAGTTGATGGGCAAGCTTCCCAACGCCGTCCTGTTCTGCTGCGACCACAATGCCACGCGCTCGCCGATGGCAGAGGGGATGATGAAGCAGTTCTACGGCCGCAAGGTCTATGTGCAGTCGGTGGGGGTCAAGGCCGATCTGGACACCGACGGTTTCGCGATTGCCGTCTGCGCGGAAATCGGCGTGAACCTGGAACGGCATCAGGCCAGAAGCTTCCATGAACTCAAGGAGATGGGCGACGATCTGGGGGCGTTCGATCTGGTGATCGCGCTCTCTCCCGCGTCTTACCATCAGGCGCTGGATCTGACCCGGTTTTATCATATCGAGGTCGAGCACTGGGCGATCATGGACCCGACCGGGCTGGGCGAGGGGCGCGAGGCCCGGCTGCATTACTACCGCCAGACCCGCGACCAGATCCGCGATCATATCCTCGCCCGCTTCGGCCAACCCGGGGGGTAACCCGGCCCGGGCCCTTGGGTCGCGCCGCTCAGGGCCCTGCCGCTTTTGCCCCTTGACCTGCCGGTTCCGGGGTTTGACCTGATCGGCAGGCCATGTCACAGATGGGTGGAAAGATGGAGGACCCGATGCCCCGCGCCGCCGCCCTTGCCGTGATTTCCGCCTATTACGAGGCCTTCAACCGGGGCGACACCTCGGCGATGGAGGCGCTGTTGACCGAGGATTTCGAACATCACGTCAACGAGGGGCAGATTCGCCATGGCGTCGAAAAGTTCCGCGCCTTCAACGCCCACATGTCGCGGTGTTACCGCGAAAAGCTGACCGACATCGTGGTGATGGCGAATGATGCGGGCAGCCGCGCGGCGGCGGAATTTGTCGTGCATGGCAGCTACATCGCCACCGATGACGGCCTGCCCGAAGCGCGCGGCCAAAGCTACATCCTGCCCGCGGGCACCTTCTTCACCCTGCGCGGCAACCGCATCCAGCGCGTCACCACCTATTACAACCTGGCCGACTGGATCCGTCAGGTCCGCTGATGCAGACCCGGGTTCTGACCGGCCCCGCGCTCGATGCCGCGCTCGACGATGTGGCGGCGCTGCGCATCGCCGTCTTCCGCGACTGGCCCTATCTTTACGAGGGCTCGCTCGACTACGAACGCCGCTATCTGGACAGCTACCGGAGCTCGCCCGGCGCGGTCGTCGTTGGCGCCTTTGACGGGCCGCGGCTGGTCGGCGCCGCCACCGGCACGCCGCTGGAAGATCACGCGGAAGATTTCGCCGCCCCCTTCGCCCCGACCGGCCTGCCGCTCGACAGCGTCTTTTATTGCGCCGAGTCGGTGCTTTTGCCCGCCTATCGCGGGCAGGGCCTTGGCCACGCCTTTTTCGACTTGCGCGAGGCCCATGCACGGGCGCTGGGCCGCCGCTTCAGCGCCTTTTGCGCGGTGATCCGGCCCGAGGATCACCCCCTGAAGCCAAAGACTTACCGCCCGCTGGATGCGTTCTGGCGCAACCGCGGCTATGCGCCGATGCCCGGTGTGATCGCGCATTTCCGCTGGACGGATGTCGGCCAGACGGGCGAGACTGAAAAACCGCTGCAATTCTGGGGGAGACCGCTGTGAGACATGTCACCATCGCCGCCGCGGCCTATCCGCTCGACTGGGCCGAGGACTGGGCCGCCTATGAGGCGAAGACCCGCGCCTGGGTGCAGATGGCAGCCCTGAAGAAAGCCGATCTGCTGGTCTTTCCCGAATATGCGGCGATGGAACTGGCCAGCCTTGGCGGGGCCGGGGTCGCGGCCGATCTGACCCGCGCGGTGCCCGAAGTCCTGCACCACCGCGCCGCGATGGAGCGTCATTTCGAAGGCTTGGCGATCGAATTCGGCCTTTACATCCTGGCCCCCTCGGGCCCGGCGCAGGACGGGCTTGAGCTGCGCAACCGCGCCGTGCTGTTCGGGCCCTCGGGGCGGATCGGCCATCAGGACAAGGCGATCATGACCCGTTTCGAGCGCGAGGATTGGACCATCGGCCCGGGTCGCGGCCTGACGCTGTTCGACACCGGCATCGGCAAGATCGGAATCGTGATCTGCTACGACAGCGAATTTCCGCTTTTGTCGCGGGCGCTGTGCGAGGCGGGGGCGGAAATCCTGCTGGTCCCCAGCTGCACCGATGCGGCGGCGGGCTACAACCGGGTGCGGATCGGGGCGCAGGCGCGGGCGCTCGAAAACCAGTGCGTGACGGTGCAGGCGCCAATCGTCGGCCTTGCGCCCTGGTGCCCGGCGGTCGATGAAAACCACGGCGCAGCAGGGATTTACGGGCCGCCCGATGCAGGCTGGCCGGACACTGGCGTGCTGGCGATGGGGGGCTATGACGAACCCGGCTGGGTGGTGGCAAGGGTCGATCTGGACCAGATCGCGCACAGCCGCCGCGACGGGGCGGTGCTGCTCTTTCAGCATTGGACCGAGCAAGCCTTGCAGGCGGTGCAGATCCGCACTGTGGCCGAATCCCCGCGCAAATCTTGACATTGCCCTTGAATTCTGCCTTTAGCGGGCGCAAAGAAAGCGCGCCCGCCGCATCCGTGCGGGTATCCCCAATGGAGTGACCATGGCCAAGGAAGAGATGCTCGAATTCCCCGGCGTCGTGAAGGAACTCCTGCCGAATGCGACGTTCAAGGTCGAGCTGGAAAACGGCCATGAGATCATCGCGCATATGGCAGGCAAGATGCGCAAGAACCGCATCCGTGTTCTGGCAGGCGACCGGGTGCAGGTGGAAATGAACACCTATGACCTGTCCAAGGGTCGCATCAACTACCGTTTCAAGTGAAGCTTGTCCTCGGATCGGCCAGCCCGCGGCGACGCGAGCTTCTGGGTCAGCTGGGCCTGACCCCCGCCGAGGTCCGCATTCCCGACATCGACGAGACCCCCGCGCGTGGCGAAGACGCCCGCGCCTATGTCGCGCGCATGGCCCGCGAAAAGGCGGCGGTGCTGAATTGCGCGGCGGACGAGGTGATCCTGACCGCCGATACCACCGTCACCCGCGGGCGCCGGATTCTGGGCAAGCCTGCGGATGAAAAGGAAGCGGCCGAGTTTCTGTGGCTGCTCTCGGGTCGCCGTCACCATGTGCTGACCGCCGTGGCCGTGCGCAGCGCCGCGGGCCTGCGCGAACGGCTGGTGGATACGGTGGTGAAATTCCGCCCGCTCTCGAACACCGAAGTGAACGGCTATCTGGCCTTCGGGCGAATGGCAGGGCAAGGCGGGCGGCTATGCGATTCAGGGCCTGGCCGGGGCCTTCATTCCGTGGATTCAGGGCTCGTTCACCGGCGTCGTCGGCCTGCCGCTGGCTGAAACCGCCGTGCTTCTGCGCGCGGCGGGCGTTGCCGTGGGAGAGGGCGCATGAAGGGTCGCATCGTGGTTTTGGGCGCCATCGGCGGGCTTGAGGCCGCCGCGCTGATGGTCGATGGCCAACTGGAAGACCTGCTCGTCGATGTCTCGGACGCGATGGCCTTGGCGCCCGGTGCGATCTGCCGCGGCCGGATCGAGCGGCCGATGAAAGGGCAGGGCGGTCTTTTCGTCACGCTTCCGGGCGGCGAAAAGGGGTTTCTGAAAGACGCCAAGGGGATGTCACCCGGGCAATCGGTGCTGGTGCAGGTCTCGGGCGGGGCGGAACCCGGCAAGGCGATCCCGGTCACGCTGCGGCTTTTGTTCAAGGGCCGCTACGGCATCGTCACCCCGGGCGCGCCGGGGCTGAATGTCTCGCGCCGCATCCGCGAGGAAGACACGCGCGAAGGTCTGCAGGCCTTGGCGGGCGTGGTGATGGAGGGCTCGGAGATGGGCCTGATCCTGCGCTCGGCCTGTGACGGCGCCGAGGAAGGCGAGATCGTCGAGGATATCGCAGGCCTGCGCGAGCTGGCCGAGGCGGTGCTGGCCGATCTGGACGGCGCCCCGGAATTGCTGGTCGATGCGCCCGCGCCGCACGAGGAAGCCTGGCGCGAATGGGCCGATCCCGCCCCCGACGAGGTGGTGGAGGGCTTTGAAGATCACGGCGTTCTGGAGGCGATCGACACGGTTTTGACCCCGCGCGTGGCGCTGCCCGGCGGCGGTCACCTGATGATCGAGCCGACCCGCGCGCTGGTGGCGGTCGATGTGAACACCGGCCCCGACACCTCGCCCGCCGCGGCGCTGAAAGCCAATATCGCCGCCGCCCGCGATCTGCCGCGGCAGTTGCGGCTGCGGGGCCTCGGCGGTCAGGTCGTGGTCGATTTCGCGCCGATGCCGAAGAAAGACCGTCTGGTGCTGGAACAGCAGCTGCGCACCGCTTTCAAGGGCGAGGCGGCGGAAACCAGCCTTGCGGGCTGGACGCCGCTGGGGCTTTATGAACTGGTGCGCAAGCGCGACCGCGTGGCGCTGGCGTCTCTGCTTGCGGGGCGGACATGAGCTGCCCGATCTGCGGCAAGGAGACGGCGCCGAAATACCGCCCCTTCTGTTCCAAACGCTGCGCCGATGTCGATCTGGCGCGCTGGCTGAACGGCAGCTACGTCATCCCCGGCGACATCGCCGAGGAAGAGGAGCGCCCGGGCGAAGACCCCGCGGGCCCGGTGCAGTAAAGCCCTTGCCGCAAGACTGGCGGGCCGGGCGATCCCTTCTTATGCTGCGGCGGGGGAGGCCTGCGGATGGTGAGGATTCTGATCGTCGATGACGACCCGGATGTGCGCGAGCTTGTGCGCTACGAGCTTGAAACGCGCGGCTGGGAGGTGACCGAGGCGGCGACCGCGGCCGAGGTGGCGCCGGCGCTGGCCGCGGCGGCGCCCGATCTGATCTTGCTCGATCTGCGCCTGCCCGATGAAGACGGGCTGGTGCTGGCGGCGCGGTTGCGCGCGGTCTCGCGGCTGCCGATCATCATGCTGACCGGTCTGGGCGGCGATGTGGACCGGATCGTCGGCCTTGAAATGGGCGCCGATGATTATGTGGTGAAACCCTTCAACCCGCGCGAACTGGTGGCGCGGATCAAGGCGGTGCTGCGCCGGGCGGGCGTGGCCGCGGTGCCGGTCGCGCTGAGCGAACATGACCGGCGCAGTTTCGCGGGCTGGGTGATCGACCTGACGGCGCGCAGCCTTGAAACCCCCGCGGGGCAGTCGGTGGCGCTGACCAATGCGGAATTCCTGCTGCTCGAGGCGTTCGTGCGGGCGCCGCGCTGCGTGCTCAGCCGCGATCAGCTTCTGGAACGCACCCGGACGGATGGCGGCGAGGTCTTTGATCGCACCATCGACGTGCTGATCTTGCGGCTGCGGCGCAAGATCGAGCCCAATCCGCGCGCGCCGCAGCTGATCCGGACCGAGCGCGGCGCGGGTTATGTGCTCGATGCCGAGGTGCGGCGGCTCTGATCTTCCAGCGTCAGGCGGATCGCGGCGGCCAGCACCTCCTCGGGGACGGGTTTTCGAAGCAGGTTCGGCAGATCCGCCCCCGCCTTGCCCGGCGCGCCGGAGGTAAAGAGCACCGGCAGATCCGGGCGCAGCGCCCGCGCCCGTTCGGCCAGCGCCCGGCCATCCAGACCGGGCATGGCGAGATCGGTGTAAAGCAGGTCGATTTCGGGAATTTCCTTCAGCATTTCCAAGGCGGTCAGCCCGTCGGGCGCGGTCACCACGGCATGGCCCAGCCGACGCAGCTGATCGGCGGTGATCTCCAGCAGGTCGGCGTCATCATCGACGGCCAGAATGCAGGCCTCGGCCGTCTCCAGCCCCGCCGGGCGCGGCAGATCGGGCGCGGTGCTTTCGGGCAGGCGCAGGCGGACGCAGGTGCCCGCGCCCGGGGCGCTTTCGATCGTCACCGTGCCGCCCGATTGCCGCACGAAGCCATAGACCATGGAGAGCCCCAGCCCGCTGCCCTTGCCCACGGGTTTCGTGGTGAAGAAGGGCTCGAACACCTGATCCAGAAGCTCGGGCGGGATGCCCGCGCCGGTGTCGGAAACGGCCAGTTCGACAAAGCCATCCTCGGCGCGCCGGGTGGTGACGGTGATCTCGCCCACGCCCTCCATCGCGTCGCGGGCATTCACCGCCAGATTCATCAGCGCGTTTTCCAGCTGCCCCGGATCGACCCGCACCCGCGGCAGATCTTCGGCGAGACCGGGGGTGATCCGCACGCCCGATCCCAGGCTTGAGTGCAGCAGATCCAGCGTCCCGCGCACGAGGCCGTTCAGATCGACATTTTCGGGCGCAAGGCGCTGGCGGCGGGAAAAGGTCAGCAAACGGTTGATCAGCCCGGCGGCGCGGTTGGCTGCAGAAAGGCCGCGTTCGGCGCGGGCCTTCAGCGCCGGGCTGGGGCCCAGTTCGCGCGCCAGAATGTTCAGATTGCCGATGATCACCGCAAGGATGTTGTTGAAATCATGCGCAATCCCCCCCGTCAGCTGGCCCACCGTCTCCAGCTTTTGCGCATGCAGCAGCTGGCTTTGTGTCGCCCGTTGCTCGGTCACATCCATGTGGATCGTGGCAAAGCCGCCCATCGGGATCGGGTTCGAGCGCAGCTCCAGCACCCGCCCCGAGGGAAAGCGCATCTCGACCCGCGTCGGCCCGGCCAGCCGCCGCGGCACGAGGTCATCGAGATCGACCGGCGTGCCGTCCGGCAGGCTGGCCTGCACCCCGCGCGCCACCAGCCTTTGGTTGATCTGCGCAATCGTCGGGGTGTCGGCGACCTCTTCGGCGCTGAAATCATGCAACGCCAGATATTGCGGGTTGAAAGCCACCAGCCGCCGGTCGTGGTCAAAGACGGAAAAGCCGTCCTTCATCGTCTCGAAGGTCGCCAGCAGCAGGTTCGAACGCTCCGCCAGCTCCCGGTCCAGCTTTTCCACCTGCGCCGAGTTTTCGCGAAAGACGGCGAAGGCGCGGGCCAGATCGCCGATCTCGTCGGCGCGATCCGCCCCGGGCACGGTGGCGTCGCGTTCGCCCGCGGCCAGCCGCACCATCGCCGCCGTCACCGCGCGCAGATTGCGCGACAGCGGCCCGATCACCAGACCATAGGACAGCCCGCCCGCGATCAGGATCACCGCAAGGCCGATCGCCGCGAAATGCGTCGTGCGTTCCAGAATGGTGCGGCGCAGGCTTTCGGTCACCTCGGCGGTGGTGCGGCTGGCGGCCAGAACCCGTTCCTCGACCGCGGCTTTCAGATCCACCGCCCGCGCCGCCGCCGCGGCCAGCGCCGTCTCGGCCGCGGCGCGGGCGCGCAACTCCTCGGCCTGCAGATCGAAAAGCCCCCCCGGCCCGGCCTGATCGCGCAAGGCGGCAAGCGCCGCGCCGAAATCGGCGCGCAGCCCCGCGGGCAGCGCCGATCCGGTGGCGTCAAGCTGCGCCAGCGTGCGCAGATAGGCGGCCCGCCCGTCTTCAAGCGCCTGCGCCTCGCGGGCATCGCCCGCCAGCAGCAGCTCCGACATCGCCCGGTCGGTCAGCCGCTCTGCCGCCAGAAGCGGCGCCTGGGACCGGACGGCGGTGCGGTAGATCTCCGGCTCGGGCAGGCTTTGCCCGGCGGTGATCGCCTCGACCGCCAGGATCGAGGGGCCGAGCAACTGGCGCAAAGCATCCTGTTGCGCCAGCATCTGCGCCCGCTCCCCCGCGCGCCGCGCCGCCAGATCGCGCAGCTGCCCCAGATCGGCGCTCAGATCGCGCAGCCGCGCCGCCAGATCCCCCGACAGCGTCGCGATCCGATCCGGGCTTTCCGTGGGCGCGGCGGCCCGCAGGGCGCGCATCTGCTCGGCAAAGGCGGCCAGATCGGCGTCGATGGCGCGTTGCGCCTCGGTCAGGGCGGCATCGGTGCTGGCGGCCATCAGGCTCGCCCCGCGGCTTTGCAGCCGGTCGCCGATCCGCGCGAGCCGCAAGGCCGCCGTCATCGCGGGCACGTCGCGGCCGGTCACCGTTTCGGCCGCCTCGCCGATCTGATCGAGCGCCCGGATCGCCGCGACCCCGGCCAGCGCCATGGCCAGCGTCGACAGCGCGACGATCAGCAAAAGCCGCCCCTGAATGCCGCGCCAAAGGGTCATCTGGATGCCTCCAGCCCCATCGCCTCACGGTAGTGGCGGCGCTGGCTGGCGCGGCCGAGCCGGTCGGTGATCCGGTCCCATTCCGCCGCCGCTTCCGCCAGCGCGGCCTCGGGCGTGATCTCGCCCGCCAGCACCCGGCCGATCCGGGCATCGAGCGCGGCCATATAGGCGGGATAGCCTGGCAGGCGCAGATCCGGCGCGGTCTGCGGCGCCGACAGGCTTTCGCGCAGCACGGACAGGTAGTCACCCGCCGCCTGCGCCCCCATCAGTCGCGTCCAGCCCGCGCTGTCCTCAAGTTGCGACAGCCGATAGGGGTTGAAGCCCGAGGCGCCCGACATCACATCGCGCGCCGCCCGCGCCGGATCGGCCATGAAGGCGATGTAATCCCAGGCGGCCTTCGGATCGGCGGCCCCGCGCGGCACGACCGCGATCCAGCCGCCGAAGGCCAGAAACGGCACCGGGCGCGGCGCCGTCAGCTGGTCCCAGCGTTTCGCGACCGGGTTCCAGACCTGATCGGCGCCGGGCAGCGCAAAGAAGCCGACCCGGTCGCGGATTTTCGACGCGGCGGGATCGGTCGCCACCGTGCCGATGTCGGACCAATCGAGCGCCATCGCCCCCCGGCCCGCGGCAAAATCCGTGCGCACGCCGTGACTGGCCAGCGGCGCCCCCGGCGCGGTGGCGAGCGCGGCCAGATAATCCTGCAGCGCGCGACGCCAGGCCGGGTTGTCGATCTCGGGCGCCATCGTGTCCGGGTCGAAGAAGAAATGCCCCGGATGGTCGGGATGGGCGGTATAGGCCGCCGCATGGGAGAAAAGCGACCAGAGCCGCTGGCCATTCTCGGCCGAGGCTTCCAGCGTGCCGGCAACGCCCCGGGCGCGGAAAAATCCCGCAAGACGGGCGTAATCGTCCCATGTCCGCGGCGGCTCCAGCGCGCGGCCGGTCTGCGCCCGATAGGCTGCCTGCGTTTCCGGGTCCTCGAACAGGTCGCGCCGATAGGCGCCCATGTGCAGATCGCCATCCAGCGTGACCGCCAACCATTTGCCGCGCCAGCGCATCTGCCGGTCGCGATAGGCGGGGTGGATGCCCTGCACCAGCGGGCTTTGCACCAGCGCCTCGGGCACCGGCATGAGATAAGGCGCCACATCGGGCAGCCAGTCGGCGGGCAGGATCAGCACATCGGCGGGGGTTTGGCCGGTGACGAAGCCCATCATCACCTCGCCGTAAAGCGCATCAAACGGGCGGGGCGTCACCTGCACCGCGACGCCGGTTTGCCGCGCAAACTCCGCCCCATGCGCGATGGCGGGCCCGGCAATCGGGCCGCCGTCGCGGGTCAGCACCTCCAAAGCCTCGGCGCGGCCAAGGCTCAGCGCCAAGATGACAATTGTTACAAGCCGGGCCGTCACGGGCGACATACTCCATTCATCTGCCGGGCGCTTCGTTCCCCCAGAGCATCGCACATCCGATGCCGAGGAGGAACCGTGATACCCCTGACCAGCGAACTTGTGGCCATCGGCAAGACGGCCACCGACAAGGCCGATGCCATCGCGCAGGCCGTGGACCTGCTGACCGCCGCGGGCAAGATCGACCCGCGTTACGGCCAAAGCATGATGGGCCGCGAGGCCGTCGCGAACACTTTCCTTGGCAATGGCATCGCCATTCCGCATGGTCTGCCGCAGGATCGCGACCTGATCCATGACACCGCGATTGCGGTGGTGCAGTTGCCCGCGGGCGTGGACTGGGCGCCGGGCGACAGGGCGCGTCTGGTCGTGGCGATCGCCGCGAAATCGGATGAGCATCTGCAGGTTCTGAGCAATCTGACCGACGTTCTGGCCGACGAGGCCGAGGCCGAGCGGCTGGCGACGACGACGGACGCCGCGGTGATCGTGGCGCGGCTGACTGGCGCCGCGGCGCCCGTGGCGGCCACCGAGGTGCCCGCGGATTTCGCGCAGGGCTTTGACGTGGTGGTGACGGGCGTGCATGGGCTGCATGCACGGCCCGCGACCACGCTTGTCGATCTGGCCAAGGGTTTTGCGGCCGAGATCCGGCTGCGCAACGGCGCCAAGGTGGCGAATGGCAAAAGCCTGATTTCGCTGCTCAATCTGGGCGCGGCGCAGGGGGCTGCGCTGCGCGTCAGCGCCGAGGGCCCGGATGCGCAAGCGGCTTTGGCGGCCATCGCCGCGGCTTTCGAGGCCGGGCTTGAGGACGAAGAAGACACCGGTGCGGCGGCCCCCGAAGCCGCAACGCCCGGTCTGACGGGGGCGGGGGCGTCGATGGCCTGCTACGAGGGGCGCACCCTTCATGGCATCTCCTCCTCGCCGGGTTACGCGCTCGCCCCCGTCTTCCGCTTTGCCCGCGACGCGGTGGTCTTTGACACCGACGGCACGGATGCGGCCTTTGAAACCGACCGGCTGGAGGCCGCGCTTCAGACCGCCTGGCACGAGCTTGAAGAGCTGCACGACGAGGTCTGGAAGAAATCCGGCCCCGCCCGCGCCGCGATCTTCCGCGCGCATCAGGAGTTCCTGCACGACCCCGAAATGGTCGAGGCCGCCAAGGCGCTGATCGGGCAGGGCCGCTCGGCCGGGTTTGCCTGGCATCGGGTCTTCAGCGAGCGCGCCGACCTGCTGGGGGCGATGAAGGATGCGGTGCTCTCGGGCCGCGCCATCGACCTGCGCGATGCGGGACAGCGCGTGTTGCAACATCTGGGCCGGGTGCAGAGTGGCGAAACCCATCTGCCCACCGCGCCTTGCATCCTTCTGGCCGATGACCTGACGCCGTCTGACACCGCGCGGCTGGATCCGGCGCTGGTGCGCGGCCTTGCCACGGCGCAGGGCGGGCCGACCTCGCATACCTCGATCATTGCGCGCGCGCTTGATATTCCGGCCGTCGTGGGCCTTGGCGCGGGGCTTTTGGACCTGCCCGCGGGCACGCCGGTTCTGCTCGATGGCGGCGCAGGCGTGATCGTTGTGGCGCCCACCCCTGCCGATACGGCACGCGCCGAGGCCGCGATGGCGGCGCTGACGGCGCAACGCGAGGCCGAGGCGCGCGAACGCTACAAGCCCGCGCTGACGGTCGATGGCGCGCGGGTCGAAGTGGTTGCCAATATCTCGGACGTGGCCGAGGCCATCGCCTCGGTCGAGGCCGGGGCCGAGGGGGTGGGCCTTCTGCGCACCGAATTCCTGTTCGTGAACCGCGAGGCCCCGCCCAGCGAAGACGAACAGGTGGCGATCTATTCCGCCATGCTGACGGCGCTGAACGGGCTGCCGATCATCATCCGCACGCTGGATGTGGGCGGTGACAAGGAAATCCCCTATCTGCGCATGCCGGTTGAACAAAACCCGTTTCTGGGCGTGCGGGGCATCCGCTTTTGCCTGAGCCACGAAGACCTGTTCCGCACCCAGTTGCGGGCGATCTACCGGGCGTCCGCCAAGGGTCATGTGCGCATCATGTTCCCGATGATCGCGATGATCGAGGAGCTGGAGACCGCCCGCCGCATCGCCGAGGAGGTCCGGGCCGAGCTTGGCGCCGAACCGGTCGAGATCGGGATCATGATCGAGATCCCCTCCGCCGTGATGATGGCGGCGGAACTGGCGAAACGGGTCGATTTCTTCTCGATCGGGACGAATGACCTGACGCAATATGCCCTTGCCATGGACCGGATGCATCCGGTGCTGGCGAAACAGGCCGACGGGCTGCATCCGGCGGTGCTGCGGCTGATCGACTTCACCGTCCGCGCGGCGGATGCGGCGGGGATTTGGGTCGGCGCCTGTGGTGGCATCGCGGGCGATCCGATGGGGGCGGCGGTGCTCTCGGGCCTTGGGGTGCGGGAACTGTCGGTCTCCATCCCCGCGGTGGCCGGGATCAAGGCGCAGCTGCGCCGGTCCTCGATGGCGGACAACCGCGATCTGGCGCGCCGCGCACTGGCGTGCTGCGACGCCGCTGAAGTGCGGGGGCTGACATGAGCCCCCGGATTGCGACGGTTTCGCTCAATTCCGCCGTCGATCAGACGGTGACCGTGCCGGGCTTTACCGCCGATGCGGTGAACCGGGTCGCGGCGTCCCGGATCGATGCGGGCGGCAAGGGCGTCAATGTGGCCTCGTTCCTGGCCCATTTCGGCCATGAGGTTGCGGTGACCGGCCTGCTGGGCCTTGAAAACGAGGCGCTTTTTGCGCGCCATTTCGCGGCGGCGGGGCTGGTGGATGCCTGCCTGCGCCTGCCCGGCGCGACGCGGACGAATGTCAAGATCGTCGATCCGCTGCAAGATCAGGTCACCGATCTGAACTTCCCGGGCATTGCGGCCGGGCCTGCGGATCTGGACGCCGTGGCCGCGCGCCTGACCGATCTGCTGGCGCAAGGCCTTGATTGGGTTGCCCTTTGCGGCAGCCTGCCCGAGGGGCTGGGGCCGGAGGCCTATGCCCATCTGACCGCGATTGCCCGCAAAGGCGGCGCAAAGGTCGCCGTCGATACCTCGGGCCCGGCGCTGGCTTTGGCGCTGGCGGCCTGCCCCGATATCGTCAAGCCGAACACGGCCGAACTTGGCGCGCATCTGGGCCGCAGCCTGACCGATCTTGAAGCCGTGATGGCCGCCGCCCGCGATCTGATTGCCGAAGGCGTCGGGCTGGTGGCTGTGTCGATGGGCGAGGCGGGCGCGGTGTTGGCGCGGGGCGACGAGATTGCCCTTGCGATCCCGCCCGCGACGCGGGTCGCCTCCACCGTGGGGGCGGGGGACGCGATGGTGGCGGGGCTGATCCATTGCGCCACGCGCGGCCTGAGCCTGTCCGACACCGCCGCGCTCGCCACCGCCTTTTCGCTGGGCGCGCTGGGCGAGATCGGCCCGCATCTGCCGCCGCAAGACCGCATCGCCGGGCTGGCCCGCAGCGTCACCGTCAAGACGCTGCCGCCCGTCTGAGCCGAAGGGGAGGAACCCATGTCGAACATCATAGCCGTGACCGCCTGTCCCACAGGCATCGCCCATACCCATATGGCCGCCGAGGCGCTGGCCGCCACCGCGCGCCAGATGGGCCATGACATCCGTGTCGAGCGCCACTCTGCCATGGGCGTCGAGGCGCCCCTGCAGGCGGCCGAGATCGCCGCCGCCGATGTGGTGGTGATCGCCGCCGATATCCGTGTCGAGGAGGCCCGCTTCGTCACGAAACCCGTTTACCGGACCACGACCAGCCGCGCCGTCACCCGGACGGCGGCGGTTCTGGCCGAGGCCCTTGCCCTGACCGGAGAGGAGACCCCGCAGATGACACAGGAAACAGGCCAAAGGCCGCTCAAGGTGGTGGCGATCACCTCCTGTCCGACCGGCATTGCCCATACGTTCATGGCGGCCGATGCGCTGAAAAAGACCGCCGCCGCGCGCGGCTGGGAGATCGCGGTGGAGACCCAGGGCTCGGTCGGCTCGCAAAACGCCCTGACCGAGGCGCAGATCAAGGCCGCCGATCTGGTGGTGATCGCGGCCGATACCCATGTCGATGACAGCCGGTTCGGCGGGAAAAAGGTCTACAAGACCTCGGTCGGGGCGGCGGTGAAGGGCGCGGCCAAGGTGCTGGATGCGGCGCTGGCCGAAGGCGTGGTGCTGGGCAGCAATCTGGCCGATACCGTCGATGCGCTGAAGGCGCAACGCGCTGCGAACCGCTCCGGCCCCTACATGCATCTGCTGACGGGCGTGTCCTACATGCTGCCCTTGGTGGTCGCCGGTGGTCTGCTGATCGCGCTGTCTTTTGTCTTTGGCATCAAGGCCTTCGAGGCCGAGGGCACGCTGCCCGCGGCGCTGATGGCGATCGGTGGCGGCGCGGCCTTCAAGCTGATGGTTCCGGTTCTGGCGGGCTTCATCGCCTATTCGATCGCCGACCGTCCCGGCCTGACGCCGGGTCTGATCGGCGGCATGCTGGCGGTGAACCTGAACGCCGGGTTCCTGGGCGGGATCGTCGCGGGCTTCCTGGCGGGCTATGTCGCGCGCTGTTTGCGTGACGCG
Source organism: Rhodobacter capsulatus (assembly GCF_052363185.1). Lineage (GTDB taxonomy): Bacteria > Pseudomonadota > Alphaproteobacteria > Rhodobacterales > Rhodobacteraceae > Rhodobacter > Rhodobacter capsulatus_E. The sequence continues at coordinate 1,010,330 of NZ_CP198955.1, forward strand.
ATCCAGCTGCCGCGCACGCTTGAGGGCCTCAAACCCGTCCTGATCCTGCCGCTTCTGTCCACCGCGATCACCGGCCTTGTGATGGTCTATGTGGTGGGCGAGCCGGTGGCGGCGATCCTGGCGGCGATGACCTCGTTCCTGCAGGGGCTGGGCACCACCAATGCCGTCGTTCTTGGCCTGATCCTCGGTGGCATGATGGCCGTCGACATGGGGGGCCCGATCAACAAGGCGGCCTATACCTTTGCCGTGGGCCTTCTGACCTCGGAGACCTATGGGCCGATGGCGGCGGTGATGGCCGCGGGGATGACGCCGCCGCTCGGTCTGGCGCTGGCGACGCTGGTTGCGAAGAACCGCTTCACCGCGGAAGAACGCGAAGCCGGTGGCGCCGCCGCGGTGCTGGGGCTCTCCTTCATCACCGAAGGCGCCATTCCCTTCGCCGCCAAGGACCCGGCCCGGGTGATCCCCGCGATCATCGTCGGCTCGGCGATCACCGGGGCGCTGTCGATGGCGCTGGGCTGCCTGCTGGTCGCGCCGCATGGCGGGATCTTCGTGCTGGCCATTCCGAATGCGGTGACCCATCTGGGCCTTTACGCCGCCTCGATCGTCATCGGCACGCTGGTGACCACGGGCCTGCTGATCGCGCTGAAGAAACCGATCCCGGCCGAGGGCGCCGCCCGCGCCTGACCCGGCTTCAGACCCCCGCCGCCGACGGTCCCCCGACCGTCGGCGCCTTTTCCGGCCCGGCCTGCGTGTCGGAATTTTCTAAAATGCCTTTGAAATTCGGGGATTGTCGCGGAAATCGTCAGGATTGCTTCATCCCTTCCGGTGCAGGTTGACCAAGGGTCTCGGGGCGGTCCGTTCACGGCGATTGACACATCGTCCGCGTTCGTGTCCGACTTTCCCTGACCCGGAACACACCCAAGGCACACCATGCCCGCCAGACTGGTTCAACATGTCACCGCGTTTCGGATCGCCGCCGCCTATGCGCTGGTCGGCGTGCTCTACATCCTGACCAGTGACCGGCTGCTGGCGCTGGTGGCCGGGGATCTGCCGCAATATCAATCTTATCAGACGCTGAAAGGCTGGGGGTTCATCGCGCTCACCTCGCTGGGGCTGTGGCTGATGCTGCGCTTTGCCTTTCGCCGCCTTGAACACACGCTGCGCGCCGTCACCCGGGCCGAGGACCGGCTGCGCGGGGCGCTGGACGCGGCGGGGGGCTGTGCCTGGGAAACCCGCATGACCGCAGCGGGCGAGGTGGTCTTTCGCGCCAGCGGCAGCCTTGCGCGCGCGCTGGGCTTCGTGGGCGAGGGGCCGCTGCACCAGGCCGATCTGCAGGGGCGGGTGCATCCGGAGGATCTGGCCGCCTGCGATGCCCATTTCACGGCGCAGCGGGCGGTGATGCTGGGACAGATCGACTCGGTGCCGCCGCTGCTGCTGCGGCTGCGGGCCGAGGACGGGCAGTATCGCTGGATCAAGATCGTCGCCGATGTCGATGGCCATCGCCGCGACCCCGAGGGCAGCCTGTTCGGTTTCGCGCTGGACGTCACCGACCTGCAGCAGGCCCATCACAGCCTGGCCGATGTGATCGCCGGCGGCGAGGTCGGAACCTGGCGGCACGACACCCGCACCGACCGGCTGACGGTGAATGACCGCTGGGCGGCGATGCTGGGGCGCAGGCTGCAGGACCTGCCGCAGCCGCTGACCATCGACGACTGGCGCGCGCTCGTGCATCCCGAAGATCTGGCGCAGATGACCCGGTCGCAGGCGCGCAAATTCCTCAGCCGGGATTATTTCTGCACCGAAGAATTCCGCATGCGCCATGCCGATGGCCATTGGGTCTGGATCCTGTCGCGCGGCCGCGCCGTCGAGGTGTCGCCCACCGGCGAGGCCGAGGTGCTGTCGGGCGTGCATGTCGACATTTCCCGCCGCAAGGAACTGGAGGCCGAGCTGATCGCGAAAAGCGATTTCCTGCAGCGGCTGACGGAAACCTCGGTCTCGGGCATCCTCGCCTTCGATCCTTCGGGGGCGATCGTCTTCGCCAACATGGAGGCCGAGCAGATCCTCGATGCCGCGGGGGCGGGTCTGGTGGGGCGCGACCACAGCGCGCTGGGCTGGCTTTACGGCAGCCCCGGCTGCGGCTTCCCGTTCGAGCGCGTCGCGCGCGGGGGCGAGACGCTGCATGACCTGCGCCTGACGCTGCCGCGCGCGGACGGGACGGAGCGGGTGATCTCGGTCAATGCGGCGCCGATGGCGGCGCGCGGCGGGCCGGTGCAGGTGGTCTGCTCGGTCTCCGACATCACGCAGCGGCTGCAGGACGAACGGCGTCTGGCCGAGGCCGCCGAGGAGGCGAGCCATGCCGCGACCCATGATGCGCTGACCGGCCTGCCGAACCGCGAATCCTTCCGCGCCCAGGTGGCCCCGGCACAGGCGCGGGCGCGCGGGGCAGGTGAATTGCTGCAGCAGGTCTTCCTGTCGATCGACCAGTTCCAGCAGATCAAGGACCGCTTCGGCCCGCAGCTGGGCGACCGGGTGATCTGCAAGGTCGCCGAACGGCTGGAGGCGCTGCGCGAGCCCGACCAGCTTCTGGCGCGCGTCGGCGCCGAGGAATTCACCTTCCTGCGCCGCTGCCGCATCGCCGAGGAGCCCGAGGGGGCGACGCGGATGCTGAGCGCGGTCTTTGCCGAACCTTTCGACATCGACGGCCAGCCGCTCTATCTCTCCGCCTCGATGGGGCTGAGCCAGTTTCCGATGGATGCGCAAAGCCCCGAGGAAATGTGGCTGAACGCCGATCTGGCGATGTATGAGGCCAAGGCGCTGGGCGGCAACCGCTCGGTGCCGTTCACGCCGAAGCTGCGCGACCGCCTCGCCCGCGAGGCGACGATCGGGCAATCGCTGCAACGGGCGATCCGTGACGGCGCCTTTGCGCTGTATCTGCAGCCCAAGGTCAATCTGCTGGAAGGCGACAGCCTCTCGGGCGCCGAGGCGCTGGTGCGCTGCACCGATCCGGCGCTGGCGGGCATCGGCCCCGACCTGTTCATGCCGATCGCCGAAAAGACCGGACTGGTGCGCGACATCGACCTGTTGATGATCGACCTTGTCGGCGCCTTCCTGGCCGAGCTGCGCGGGCGCGGGCAGCGGCTGTGCGTCTCGGTCAACCTCTCGCCCGAAAGCCTGCGCCGCGCCCGGTTCGGGCAGGCGGTGCTGGCGCATCTGGCGGCGGCGGCGCTGGGCCCCGAGGATGTGCTGTTCGAGATCACCGAGGGCGCGGTCGTCGATCTGAACTCCGAGGCGCGCGACAGCATCGAGGCGCTGCTGGCGGCGGGCTTCGAGCTTTCGGCCGATGATTTCGGCACTGGCTATTCCTCGCTCAGCTATCTGCAGAAGCTGCAGCTGAAGGAGCTGAAGATCGACCGCAGTTTCGTCTCGCGCATCGCGCTGGACGATGGCGCCTCGGATGCGATCGTGCGCGCGACGCTGGCGATGGCGGCGGCGCTTGGGCTGCGCACCGTCGCCGAGGGCATCGACACGCCCGAACAGGTGGCCTGGCTGCGCCAGCACGGCTGCGATGTCGGGCAGGGGTATTTCTTCGGCAAGCCGATGCCTGCCAGCGCGTTTCTGGACGCCTATCCGGGCGGCACCGCCACCTGTGCAGCGACCTGTGCCGCCACCTGTGCTGCGGCGGGGGGCTGATTTTCACCGCTTTCCGGCCCCGCGGCACGATTTTTCGATCCGCCTTCAGCCGCTGGTTACCATTTGCGGTCATGATCCGGTCGACTGTCTGCAAAGAAAGATTGCCGTGTTGCGTCTGATCCACTCCCTGCTGGCCCGGATCGGGGCGGTGCTGACCAAGCACCCCAGCCCCGAAGACGTCGCCAGCGTGGTGCATGGCACCCCCGCGGGGGTCATCGTCACGGTGATCAACGCGCTGATCTATGCGCTGGGCTCGCTGGAATGGGGGGGCGATGCCTTTTTGCTGATCTGGATCGGCGCGGTGATGGCGCTGGGGCTGACGCTGGGGCGGATGTCGAAACGCGCCGCCGGGCGCAAGGTCACCCGGGTCTCGGCGCGGGCGGCGCGGCGGCTGATCGCGACCTCGGTCTTGCTGGCCACGCCCTGGGCGGTGCTGCCGCTGCATGTGCTTGGCCTGCATGGCGCGGGCGAGCCGCTGATCGTGCTGCTGGTCTGCACCGGAATGCTGGCGGGCGGCGCCTTCATGCTGCACCGCGCCTTTGTCGCCGCCCTCGCCTTCGAGGGGACGATCCTTGCGGCGGTGATCCTGTCCTTTCACCTTGGCGGCTGGGCGCAGGCCTGGACGGTGACGCTTTATGCGCTCGTCTATGGTGCCTTCCTGGCCTATTTCGCCTTTCGCATCGGCGAAACCGCGCGCCAGCGCGACGACTCGCTGGCGGCGCTGTCGCGGGCGGTGCACAGCCTGCGTCAGGCGCGCGACGAAAACTACCTGCTGGCCAATATCGACGACACCACCGGCTTGCTGAACCGCAAGGCCTTCAACGCCCGCCTGGCCGAGGCGGTGGCCCGCCAGCGTGCCAGCGGTCAGGGCTTTTCCCTGCTGCTGATGGATCTTGACCGGTTCAAGAACGTCAACGACCTGTTCGGCCATGGCGTCGGCGACGACCTTCTGGCCGAGATCGCCCGGCGGCTGCGGGCCACCCTGCCCGCGGGGGATGTGATCGCGCGGCTGGGCGGCGACGAATTCGCGGTGATCCTCGCCGAGGTGGCCGATCCCGCGCAGATCCGTCCGATTGCCGGGCGCCTGCTGGCCGCCTTTGATCAGCCCGCCCATCTGGCCGGGCGGCGGGTGCATCCGGGGGCCTCGATCGGGGCGGTGATCTGCCCCAACGACGCCGCCGATCCGGTCGAGCTGCTGCTCAAGGCCGATCTGGCGCTGAACCGCGCCAAGGAGACCGGGCGCGGCCAGTGCCTGCTGTTTGACGAACAGCTGCGTCGCCGGGTGATCGAAAGCAACCGGATCGAAGCGGGCCTGCGCGAGGCGCTGGAAGGCGAGCAGCTTTATGTGCAATATCAGCCGAAGATCGCGCTGACCGATGGCCGCCTGCTGGGCGCCGAAGCGCTGGTGCGCTGGCGCAGGCCCGATGGCTCGGCCATTGCCCCCGACAGTTTCCTGACCATCGCCGCCGAACGCGGCCTGCTGCCCAATCTGTCGCGCCGCATCGCCGAAACGGTGGCGGCCGATCTGCAGGGCTGGCGCGGCGCGGGCCTTTGTCCGGGCAAGATCGCGCTCAACATCCATCCCGACGACATCAAATCGCCCGAATTGCTGCTCGACACCATCGCCATGTTCGAGGCCGGGGGGATCGACGGCCGCGACCTGCTGCTTGAAATCACCGAGGGCTGTTTCGTCGGCCGCGGCACCGACATGGCGATCAGCCTGCTCGATGCGCTGGCCGATCGCGGCTATGAACTGTCGCTCGATGATTTCGGCACCGGCCATGCCTCGCTGGGCGATCTGAAGAAGGTGCCGGTGGCGGAGCTGAAGATCGACCGCAGCTTCATCGCGGGCCTGTCCTTCCGCCGCGAGGATCGCGCCATCGTCGCCGCCATCGCCGAGATCGCCCGCGGCATGGGCATCCGCTCGGTCGCCGAGGGGGTGGAGGACGAGGAGCAGCGGGCGGTTCTGGTCGAGCTGGGCGTCGATGTCGGGCAGGGCTTCCTGTGGTCGAGCCCGATGGATGCCGCCGATTTCGCCCGCTTTCTGGCCCGCGACGCCCGCCGCAGCGGTTGACCCCCGGTTGCGGCGATCCGCCCCCCGGGCCCCTTTTCGCAAGATCCCGGCTGTGGCGCTTTCGCGCCTTGCCCTGCGTCCCGGTTCGGCGTCAAATCCCGCCCGGCAAGACCCTGGGAGGACCGAGGATGACATCCTATCTCAAGACGACACCGGACAAGGACGGCTGGTTTGGCAGCTATGGCGGGGCGATGCTGCCGCCGCCGCTGGAACCGCATTTCAAGGAGATCCGCGAGGCCTATGCGAAGATCTCGAAATCGGCCGATTTCATCGCCGAGCTGCGCCATATCCGCAAGCATTTCCAGGGCCGGCCGACGCCCGTTTCCTATCTGAAGAACCTCTCGACGCTGTGCGGTGGCGCGCAGATCTATGCCAAGCGCGAGGATCTCAACCATACCGGCGCGCACAAGCTCAACCATTGCATGGCCGAGGGGCTTTTGGCGAAATTCATGGGCAAGACCAAGCTCATGGCCGAGACCGGGGCGGGGCAGCACGGGGTCGCGCTGGCCACGGCGGCGGCCTATTTCGGGATGGAGTGCGAAATCCACATGGGCGAGATCGACATCGCCAAGGAGGCGCCGAACGTCACCCGGATGAAGCTTCTGGGCGCGACGGTGGTGCCGGTCTCCTTTGGCGGGCGCTCGCTGAAAGAGGCGGTGGACAGCTGCTTCCAGAGCTACATTTCCCAGGCCGAGACCGCGCTTTTCGCCATCGGCTCGGTGGTGGGGCCGCATCCCTTCCCGATGATGGTGCGCAATTTCCAGCATGTCGTGGGCGTCGAAGCGCGCGAGCAATTCCTTGAAATGACGGGGGAATTGCCCGACATGGTGGCGGCTTGCGTCGGTGGCGGCTCGAATGCGATGGGGATTTTCTCGGGCTTCATCGACGATGCTTCGGTCAGCCTGCACGGGGTCGAACCGCTCGGCACCTCCTCGAAGCTGGGCGAGCATGCGGCAACGATCTCCTTTGGCGAGGATGGCGACATTCACGGCTTCCGCACGCTGGTGCTGAAAGATGCCAATGGCGAGCCCGCGCCGGTGCATACGGTCGCCTCGGGGCTGGATTACCCCGGCGTCGGCCCCGAACATGCGCATCTGCACAAGATCGGCCGGGTGCATTACACCACCGCCGACGACAAGGAGGCGCTGAAGGCCTTTTACGCGCTGTCGCGGCACGAGGGGATCATCCCGGCGCTGGAAAGCGCCCATGCCGTGGCTTTCGCGATGCGCGAGGCGGCGGCCCATCCGGGCAAGTCGATCCTGATCAACCTGTCGGGCCGGGGCGACAAGGACATCGACTATGTCACCCAGACCTACGGGTTCGGCAGCGATCTGTGACGGAATGGCGCGTCGGGGCCCGACCCCGGCGCGCGGCTGTGCGCCAGTGCAAGGGCGCCCGGCTTGACGGCTTTTCGCGCCGGGCGGATACTTGAGGTGTTTTGCAGGGCCCGCCATGGCTTCCGCGGGCGCTTTTCCAATCTTGCCCAGCGAGGTTCGTCATGACCAGCACATCCGGCACGTTGATTGCGAGCATGCGCCTTTACGGGGGCTACACGCCCCCCGACACCGATCCGCCGCCGGTGATCGCCGCGATCGGGGATGACACGCTGACCGGCGGCCCCGGCAATGACACGATCGACGGGCTGTCCGGCAATGATCTGCTGCACGGGATGGGCGGCAACGATTCCCTGATCGGCGGCCCGGGCAATGACACGCTGGCGGGCGACGAGGGGGCCGATACGCTGATCGGCGGCACGGGCGACGACACCTATATCGTCATCGACACGCTGGATACGCTGACAGAGGCGGCAGGGGGCGGCACCGATCTGGTGGAAAGCGCGGTCACGCTGACGCTGGGGGCCCATCTGGAACGGCTGACCCTGACCGGCACGGCGGCGATCAACGGCACCGGCAACGATCTGCACAACCTGCTGACCGGCAATGCGGCGGCGAACCGGCTGGAGGGCGGGCTGGGCTCCGACACGCTGGACGGCGGGGCGGGGGCGGACACGCTTCTGGGCGGGGTCGGCAATGATGTGTTCCTCACCGACGGGCTCGACACGCTTGTTGAAGCGGCCAATGGCGGCATCGACCGGGTGCGCAGCACCGCCACGCTGACGCTGGGGGCGCAATTCGAAAACCTGGAGCTGATCGGCACGGCGGCGATCGACGGCACCGGCAACAGCCAGCGCAACGGGCTGACCGGCAACGAGGCCGCCAATGACCTGAGCGGGCTGGGCGATATCGACTCGATCTGGGGCAATGGCGGCGATGACACGCTGCGCGGCGGCACCGGGGCGGATTCGCTTTACGGCGGTGCCGGGGCCGATCTGCTGATCGGCGGCGCCGATGACGACAGCTATTTCACCGATGGCGCCGACCGGCTGGTCGAACAGGCGGGCGGCGGCGTCGATCTGGTGCTGTCCACGGTGTCGTTCACGCTGGGGGCGCATCTGGAAAACCTGCGCCTGACCGCGATCACCGGCGATCTGAACGGCACCGGCAATGGCCTTGCGAACGGGATCGTCGGCAATGGCGGGGCGAACCGGTTGCGCGGGCTGGCGGGCGATGACACGCTGGACGGGGGCGGCGGCGCCGATACCTTGCAGGGCGGCGAGGGCGATGACACCTATCACACCGACGGACTTGATCTGATCAGCGAGGCGGCGGGGGCCGGGCGCGACACCGTCCGGGCCCGGGTCGATTACACGCTGGGCGCCAATCTGGAAAACCTGGTGATGGCCGCCACCGCCGCGGTGGTCGGCACCGGCAACGGGCTGGACAACCAGATCACCGGCAATGTCTCTGCCAATACCCTGTCCGGGCGCGGCGGGGCGGATACGATCGACGGTCTGACCGGCGATGATACGATCCGCGGCGGGCTGGGCGCGGATCTGCTGACCGGCAATCTTGGCGCCGATACCTTCGTCTATGCCGCGACCGGCGAAAGCGGCGGCGCCAATCGCGATACGCTGACCGATTTCACCCATGGCATCGACCGGATCGACCTGCATCTGATCGACGCCAATACCGCGCTTGGGGGCAATCAGGCTTTCGCCTTCATCGGCACCGTCGCCTTTGGCCATGTGGCGGGGCAGCTGCGCTATGTGGTGACGACGGTCGACGGCCTGTCGCAGATCCGGCTGCAGGCCGATACCGATGGCGACGGGCTGGCGAATCTGGTGATCCTGCTTGACGGGGCGACTCTGCTCTCGCAGGCGGATTTTGTTCTTTGAATCGGGGGTCGTGACGGGGATTGACGCGTTCTGCGCGGTTTTGCCGCCGCTTTCTTGGGATAATTTCCTTTCGTGCGGCGGCGGCAAAACACCATTCTCCCGAAGTTCGGCCGCTTTCAGGACGGCGGGTTTTAGCCCCTTTTCAACCGCCTTCGGGCGTGGTCGATAGGGGGACCACATTCGGGGAGAGGCAGATGACCACGGTTTTCGAAGACAATTCGCTGTCGATCGGCGGCACGCCGCTGGTGAAGCTGGGACGGCTGGGGCAGGGGCTGGGCGCCACCGTCTTGGCCAAGATCGAGGCGCGCAATCCGGCGGGCTCGGTCAAATGCCGGATAGGCGCGGCGCTCATTTGGGACGCCGAGGAACGCGGCATCCTGACGCCGGGCAAGGAAATCGTCGAGCCGACCTCGGGCAATACCGGGATCGCGTTGGCCTTTGTCGCCGCCGCGCGGGGGATTCCGATCACGCTGACCATGCCCGAAACGATGAGCCTTGAGCGGCGCAAGCTGCTGCTGGCTTACGGCGCGAAACTGGTGCTGACCGAGGGGGCCAAGGGCATGGCGGGCGCCATCGCCAAGGCCGAGGAAATCGCGGCCTCCGATCCGAAATATGTCCTGCTGCAGCAGTTCAGGAACCCGGCCAACCCGGCCATTCACGAACGCACCACCGGCCCCGAGATCGCGGCGGCGACCGGCGGCAAGATCGACATTTTCGTGGCGGGCGTCGGCACCGGCGGCACGATCACCGGCGTCAGCCGCTATTTCAAGAAAACGCTGGGCCATGCGCTCACCTCGGTCGCGGTTGAACCTGCGGCGAGCCCGGTGCTCAGCCAGACCCGGGCGGGCGAGCCGGTGAAGCCCGGTCCGCACAAGATTCAGGGCATCGGCGCGGGTTTCGTGCCCGAGGTGCTGGACCTGTCGCTGGTCGATGCGGTGGAGCAGGTAACGAACGAGGAGGCGGTGGCGGTGGCGCTGCGATTGGCGCGCGAGGAAGGCATTCTGGCCGGGATTTCCGGCGGCGCGGCCACGGCGGCGGCGCTGCGGCTGGCGGCGCGGCCCGAAAACGCGGGCAAGACCATCGTGCTGATCCTGCCCGACTCGGGCGAGCGCTACCTGTCCTCGGTGCTGTTCGAGGGCGTCTTCGACGGCACCGGCGCCCCGGCCTGATCCTTTTCCCCCATCTTTTCAAAGGCCCTGCCCCGGCGGGGCCTTTTTCTTTGCCCCAGTCCTTCTTGACCCACGTCCTTCTTGGCCCGAGTCGCGGCGGGGCAGAGAATAAAATTCTATATTCACGACAAAGAATGACGTGATTTATCCCTTTCAATCCCGACTTCCGCGGTAGATATTTTGGAAATGACATGGCTCACAGAAAGGACCGCCCCGATGCCGCGCCCGCTGATCCACCGCTCGCCGATGCCGGGGCTGAGGCTGTCGATGGGGATCACGCTCACGATGCTGTCGCTCGTCGTGCTGGCCCCGATCGGCGCACTGCTCGCACAAGGGGCGAGCTACGGGCTGGACGGCCTTTGGGCCACGGTGAACCGCGAACGGGTCTGGGCGGCGCTGGAACTGTCGTTCCGGCTGTCGTTCTTCGCGGCGCTGTTCAACCTGGTCTTTGGCGTCGCCTTGGCCTGGGTACTGGTGCGCTATGATTTCCCCGGCCGCCGTCTGGTCGATGCCGCGGTCGATCTGCCCTTTGCCCTGCCCACCGCCGTCGCGGGCATCGCCCTGACCACGCTTTACGCGCCGAACGGGGTCTTTGGCGCCTTGGCGAAAGAACTCGGGCTGAAAATCGCCTATACGCAAGGGGGCATCTTTCTGGCGCTGATCTTCGTCGGCCTGCCGTTCGTCACCCGCACCGTGCAACCGGTGATCGAGGAGATCGACCGCGAGGTCGAGGAAGCCTCGGCAACGCTGGGCGCCACCCGGTTCACCACCCTGCGCCGGGTGATCGCGCCGATGCTGCTGCCCGCCGCGCTGACCGGCTTTGCGCTGTCGCTCGCGCGGGCGGTGGGCGAATACGGCTCGGTCATCTTCATTGCCGGAAACATCCCGCTGAAAACCGAGATCGCGCCGCTTCTGATCGTGATTCAGCTCGAAGAATTCAACTATGACGGCGCCGCCGCCATCGGCATCGCCATGCTGGTGATCAGCTTCGCGATGCTGCTTGCCATCAACCTGATCCAGATCTGGAGCCGCCGGAGGATTGGCGATGTCTGACGCAGCCGAACGCAACTGGCGATCCGCCACCGATGAAACGCCGCTGGTGCGGGGGCTTCTGATCCTGGCCGCCGTGGCCGGGATGGCGCTTCTGGTCGCGGCGCCCCTGCTGACCGTCTTTGTCGAGGCGCTGGCGAAGGGCTGGTTTGCCGCGCTCAAAAGCCTGGGCAACCCCGATGCGCTCTCGGCCATTCGGCTGACGCTGCTGATTGCCGCGCTGTCGGTGCCGCTCAATGCCGTCTTCGGCATTGCCGCGGCCTGGTTCATCACCCGCTTCGAGTTTCGGGCCAAGGCCTTCCTGATCACCCTGATCGACCTGCCGTTTTCAGTGTCTCCGGTCGTGGCGGGGCTCTGCATCGTCTTGATGTTCGGGGCCAATTCCGCGATCGGCGGCTGGCTGGTGGCGCAGGGCTATCCGATCGTCTTTGCCCTGCCCGGGATCGTGCTGGCAACGATGTTCGTCACCTTCCCCTTTGTCGCGCGCGAGCTGATCCCGGTGATGATCGAGCAGGGCTGCCAGGAGGAAGAGGCCGCGCTGACGCTGGGCGCCTCTGGCTGGCGGGTCTTCACCACGGTGACGCTGCCGAAGATCCGCTGGGCGCTGCTTTATGGCGTGCTTTTGTGCAACGCCCGCGCGATGGGGGAATTCGGCGCCGTTGCGGTGGTGTCGGGCAAGATCCGCGGCCAGACCGCGACGATGCCGATCACCATCGAGATGCTTTACAACGAATATCTCTCGGTCGCGGCGTTTTCGCTGGCCGGGCTGCTCACCGCGCTCGCGCTGGTCACGCTGCTGGTCAAGACCGTGCTGGAACTGCGCCACGCCGACGAAATCGCCGCCACCCACCGCCATTGAGGGACATGATGGACATCGACATTCAGGACATCTCGAAGCTCTTTGGCACCACGGCGGCGCTGCATCCGGTGTCGCTGACCATCCCTTCGGGGGCGCTGGTGGCGCTGCTCGGCCCCTCGGGCTCGGGCAAGACGACGCTTCTGCGCATTCTGGGCGGGCTCGAATTCCCGACCTCGGGGCGGGTGCTGTTTGACGGCCAGGACGCCACCAATCTGCGGGTGCAGGATCGCCGCGCGGGCTTCGTGTTTCAAAGCTATGCTTTGTTCCGGCACATGACGGTGTTTGAAAACATCGCCTACGGGCTGCGCGCCCGGCCGCGGGCGGAGCGGCCGCCGAAGCTGGAGATCGCCCGGCGGGTGGCGCGGCTTCTGGAGCTGATCCAGCTGCCCGAGATCGGCGCGCGCTATCCCAGCCAGCTCTCGGGCGGGCAGCGCCAGCGCGTGGCCCTGGCCCGGGCGCTGGCGATCGAGCCGCGGATGCTGCTTCTGGACGAACCCTTCGGCGCGCTGGATGCCAAGGTCCGCAAGGAGCTGCGTCAGGGGCTGCGCGACATTCACGACGCCACCGGCCTGACCACGGTCTTCGTGACCCATGATCAGGAAGAGGCGATGGAACTGGCCGATATGGTGGTGGTGATGTCGATGGGCCGGATCGAGCAGATCGGCCGCCCCGCGGACATCCGCGCCCGCCCGGCAACCAGTTTCGTGCGCGATTTCATCACCGCGTAAGGGTGGGAGCGGGCGGAGAAGGAAAGGCATCGCCTTTCCCCGCCCGTAGCGCTCTCGCCCGTTGCACGACCGTATCCGCAAGCGTGACAGAGGCCGGCGCCTGCCCCGGCGGGCGAGAAGCGCCCGCCATGGGCGGGGCGGGCGCTGGCCGGGACGCTTTGGCGCCCCGGCGGTCCCGGGGCCAATGTCCCCGCATGACCTCGGCGATGGCCTCGGCCAAGACCGGCGGCCAAGACTCGCGGGCAGGGCAGGGGAGCCGAAATAAAAGACGCCCGCCTGTTCGGACCTTCCAGAGAAGGGCGGACAGGCGGGCGCAAACCCGAGGAGTGCAGGGGCGGTCAATGCCGCCCCTTGTCAGTGATCAGCGACGCTGAATGGTCGCCAGGCCGAAGGTGTTCGAGAAGGGCAGGAAGTCGCCCGGGATCACGTTCGATTGACGCGGCGTGTCTTTCAGCAGCGGGGCTTTCCAGAACTTCGCCGATTGCGCCGGAGCGTCAGCCGGAAGCAGCTTGACCTTCGGCGCGGTGGTTTTCACCAGCGGCGTCGGCCAGAAGTCTTGCGACATGAACTTGGTGCCTTCGTAGACGTTCTTCTTGCGCGGGGTGTCGAGCAGAAGTTTCCAGCCAAAGCGCTCCGAGAAGGCGCCGGGCTTTTCGTCGGCCTTGCAGGGTTGCGGCAGGAAGATGTGCCGGTGGTCTTTCATGATGTTGTCAGTCATTTCAGATGCGTCCTCACAGGTGAACTCTTCGGTTGCGTTCTCGACCGCGACCACCGCTGCGCGAGCAGTGATGGCGCGCACGAGTTTCGCCGCGCCGAGCGGCTTGTAGTTGACTTTCGCCACGAGCGCGGCAGCGCCGCCGGCGACACGTTCGGCATAGCCCGCAGCCGCGCTGGAATGCACGCCGGCGGACTTGAGGGCTTCGGCCAAGGCAGCGCCCTTCTTGCCGTCGGCGACGACGACCTTCAGAGCGCGTTTCGGGATACCTTCACTTTTCAGTTGTCTTGCGATGTCGCAAGCCGTTTCTTCATCGGCATAAAGCCGTGTGATCACCGTCGTCATGCGTCCTCCTCGGGTTCAAGGGCATTCTTCAGTCACGTCGTGGTGTCTTGTCCGATCCTCGTCTCATCGTCCCCCGCGCCGTGCCAGCGGAACCGCAAAGGCGATGGCGACGATCAGGATCAAGGCCTCGAGGGCAAACACCGTATTGTAAGGCCCCGCCACGCCGGACCCGAAGGCCCAAGGCAGGGCAACCAAACCGTCCCGAACCACCCCCGCAAGCGCGACGCCGACACCGGCAGCCGTCGCCTGCACCGCACCCCAGGCCCCCAGCGCCAGGCCGATCCGGTCGGCGGGCGCGGCGCGCATGGTCGCCGTCAGCGTGGCATGGCCGAACAGGCCGATGCCAAGACCGATGGCAAAGGTGCCCCCAAGGAACAGCCAGATACCGCCTTGGCTGATCAGCGAGGACAGAATGATGGCAGCAAACCCGGGAACCCCCACCAGTGCACCCAGCACCGCCAAAGGCATCGGCCTTGCCCCGTTCCCCAGCACACGGGACGCGGTGCCGAACCCGACAAGCGTCCCCAGCGCAAAGAGCGCGGTCAGTTTCGTCGTCTCCCCGACGGTCAGGTTCAGCGCCTGACCCCCATAGGGTTCCAGCAGCACATCGGCCATACCGAAGCCGAACGTGCCCAGCGCGATCACGGTCAGCAGCGCGCGCATCCCCGGCCGGGCCATCAGCAGGCCAAGGGCCTCCTTGAAGGTCGGGTGCACCGCCTGCTCCATCTGCCGGGCGCGTTCCCGGCTGATGGATTCCTGTTTCCACATCGCAGCCATGTTCAAAACGACACTCATCAACGCAGTGCCCTGGATCACCTGGATCAGGCGGCCCGGGGTGTAGTCCGCCAGCAACGCCCCATAGGTGAGCGCGCTGACCACCATGCCGAAGAGCAGCATCACATACATGAGGCCGACAACCTTCGGTTGGTCTTCCTCCTCGACGAGGTCGGTGGCAAGGGCCAGACCGGCGGTCTGGACGATGTGGACACCGGCCCCCACGAGGAGGAAGGCAAGGGCTGCCGCACTCATCCCGATCCAGCGCGGCGCGTCGACGGATTCTCCGAACCCCGACAGCACCAGAAGCGCGAAAGGCATGATGGCGAACCCGCCGAATTGATAAATCGTTCCCTTCCAGATCCAGGGCGCGCGACGCAGCCCCAGAGCCGACTTGTGGGTGTCGGACTTGAAGCCGATCAGCGTGCGGAAAGGTGCGAACAGCAACGGCATCGCCAGCATCACGGAGACGAGGGAGGCCGGAACCGCCAGCTCGACGATCATCACCCGGTTGAGGGTGCCCGCGAGCAGCGTCATCGTCATCCCGACAGTGATCTGAAAGAGCGAGAGTCGCAGCAACCGCGAAAGCGGAACCTCTTCACTCGCAACATCGGCGAAGGGCAGGTACTTCGGAGCGTGCCGCGCCAGGTTCTTCAGAGCAAAAGCACGGTAGCCCATCGTCCAGCCGCCCGTCGGAGAGAGAGTGCAAGGGGCTCGGCCCCGGAGAAATGGGCCCACCGACAGGTGCCGGTGGGCCCAAAGGTCAATGCGTCACTGAGCGACGGCGACGACCGCGGTCATCGGGGTGCCGTTCCAGTAGTTCGCGAACCAGGTGGTGTTGGTCAGCAGGCCGGCGTGCACGATCAGAGCGGCAACCGCAACGGCGCCGAGCATCAGCGGGATACCGGTCGAGGGTTTGACGACGGTCCAGAGTTTGGCGTTGTTCATCGTATATTCTCCTCTACCCGATTAACCGAGCCACGGCGTGGCGATGGCCGAGAGGATGTGCGCAACAAGCGCCATCGCCCCGAACACACGGGTGCCGTCGATCAGGTAGCTGTGGATTTCTTCAGCTTCTTTCAGCGTCAGGCCGCTCGGCCCAGCTTTATCGTCAGTCATTGTCCCGAATCCTCCAAAACTGGGATCATTGGGAACGTTGAAGGAACTCTCTCACTTAAGTTCGAGCCCCGTCTCAGCGCCCCCCCGCTGCCGGACCGTCTGTGATCCGACCTCGTGAGACGCACTATGGGAGCCCAAGTGTCGGCGATCAAGTGTAAAGTCGGGCTGACACTGCGGCAAATTCGGCCACCCCCGGGGGGCGCAAAACCCCAGTGAAAACAGGTGTCCAAGACGTATCTTTGAGCGATTCCAGGGGTGCTTCGGCCCCCCCGTCCGGGGCTGCGGCAGGGGGGTGCGACAGGGCGCAAGCGCCATGCTGCAAAGGGGGTTTCCGCATTGCGGCGGCGCGGCGCGGGGTGGCGGGCGGGGCGGCCGAAACCGGGGTTCGGATCCAGCTTTCCGCCGGAATGGGGCTTGAACTGTGCCAGGCTGTCGCAGCTTGCCGGTCCGGACCCCGGTTCCGGGGTCGGACGGGCTGTCGCAGGCAACCGAAATTTTCGGGTCGAAATGTCGCGCCGTTTTTACCGGCCGTGAGGGGTTGAAAGCCCCCGACCGGCTTCCCACCTCGCCCGATTGGAGAGTTGCGCCGCGCTTGCGGCCGATTCCCGGGCCGAATCTGCCCCGACTCCCGGCGCGAAAAGCGGTCTTTTGCGGCCTGCGCCGAATCTCTGACCACACTTCGCGCCCTCGAAGCCCATTCCTTGGGCAGATGCCCCGTGGCTTCGCAACTTCTGCGACGGGTCTTTATTTTACCTATTGATAAAATTTCGGATCGTGGCAGCCTTTCGGGCAAGAACAAAAGCCAGGGAGGTCCAAGTGACCACAAGCCAATACCGGCCCGGGGTGCATCCCGGGCGACTTTCGCCTGCGGCCTATTGCGAGGCCTTTGCCGATGTGGCGCCACCCTTGAACGCGCATCAGGCGCAGGTGGCCGCCGCGCGCTGCTATTTCTGCGCCGAAGCGCCCTGCACCACGGCCTGCCCGTCCGATATCGACGTGCCGCTGTTCATTCGGCAGATCCTGACCGGCACGCCCGAGGCGGCGGCGCAAACGATCCTGTCGCAAAACATTCTGGGCGGCATGTGCGCCCGGGTCTGTCCGACCGAAACCCTGTGCGAGGGCGCCTGCGTGCGCGAAGCGGCCGAGGGCAAGCCGGTCGAGATCGGCGCGCTGCAGCGCTTTGCCACCGACACGCTGCAGGCGTCGGGCAAGCATCCCTTCACCCGCGCGCCGCGCACGGAAAAGTCGGTCGCCGTCGTGGGCGCGGGGCCTGCGGGTCTGGCCTGCGCGCATCGGCTGGCGATGCTCGGCCACGAGGTCACCGTTTATGACGCGCGGCTGAAGCCGGGCGGGCTCAATGAATATGGCATCGCCGCCTACAAGGCGCCGGGCGGTTTTGCGGCGAAAGAGGTGGCCTGGCTTCTGCAGATCGGCGGCATCGCGGTGCTGGAGAACTGGAAGCTTGGCCGCAACGGGTCGGTGGCGGATCTGCTGGAAGACCATGACGCGGTGTTTCTGGGCATGGGTCTTGCGGGGGTGAATGCGCTGACGATCCCCGGCGCCGAACATGCCACCCCCGCGACCGAGTTCATCGCGCATCTGCGTCAGGCCGAGGATCTGGCAACGGTTCCGGTCGGTCGGCGCGTCGTGGTGATCGGCGGCGGCATGACCGCGGTCGATGCGGCGGTGCAGGCGAAACTTCTGGGCGCCGAGACGGCCTCGATCGTCTATCGCCGCTCGCAAGCCGAGATGCCCGCTTCGCGCCATGAACAGGAGCATGCGCAAAAGAACGGCGTGCGGATCGTGCCGAACGCCGCGCCCGTGGCGATCCGCAAGGATGAGCAGGGGTTCGAGGTCGAGTTCGCCCGCACCGAAACGCGGGATGGCAAGCTGGTGCAGCTTGACGACACCTTGCGGATCAAGGCCGATCAGATCTTCACCGCGATCGGCCAGACTTTGGGGCCGGTGCCTGAAGGCCTGACGATTTCGGGCGGCAAGATCGAGATCGACGCGCGGGGGCGCACCGGGCTTTCGCATGTCTGGGCGGGCGGCGATTGCGCCTCTGGCGGCGAAGATCTGACGGTGACGGCCGTTGCGCAGGGTCGCGATGCGGCCGAAGACATCCACGCTTTTCTGATGGGGGCCTGAGATGGCGAACCTGACTTCGACATTCCTTGGCATCAAATCCCCGAACCCGTTCTGGCTTGCTTCGGCGCCGCCGACCGACAAGGAAGTGAACGTGCGCCGCGCCTATGAGGCGGGCTGGGGCGGTGTCGTCTGGAAGACGCTGGGCCTTGACGGCCCGCCGGTGGTGAACGTCTCCGGCCCGCGCTATGGCGCGATTCACGGGCCCGATGGCACGCTTCTGGGGCTCAACAACATCGAGCTGATCACCGACCGGCCCTTGGAGGTGAACCTGCGCGAGATCAAATCGGTCAAGCGCGATTACCCGGACCGGGCCTTGGTCGTGTCGCTGATGGTGCCCTGCGACGAGGACAGCTGGAAAGCGATCCTCGCCCGGGTCGAGGAAACCGAGGCCGACGGGGTGGAACTCAACTTCGGCTGCCCGCATGGCATGGCCGAGCGCGGCATGGGCGCGGCGGTGGGGCAGGTGCCTGAATACGTCGAAATGGTGACGCGCTGGGTGAAGCAACATTCGCGCATGCCCTGCATCGTCAAGCTGACGCCCAATATCTCGGACATCCGCAAACCGGCGGAAGCGGCGAAGCGCGGCGGGGCGGATGCGGTCAGCCTGATCAACACGATCAACTCGATCACCTCGGTCGATCTGGATCTGTTTGCGCCAGAGCCGACGATTGACGGCTTTGGCACCCATGGCGGCTATTGCGGCCCGGCGGTGAGGCCCATCGCGCTGAACATGGTGGCCGAGATCGCCCGCAACCCGGCGACGCGCGGCCTGCCGATTTCGGGCATCGGCGGCGTCACCACCTGGCGCGATGCGGCCGAGTTCATGGCCTTGGGCGCCTCGAACGTGCAGGTCTGCACCGCGGTGATGACCTATGGCTTCAAGATCGTCGAGGAGATGATCTCGGGCCTGTCGGACTACATGGACCGCAAGGGCCTGACCGAGACGCGCGAGATCGTCGGCCGCGCCGTGCCGAAGGTGACCGACTGGCAGTATCTGAACCTGAACTACACCACCAAGGCCAGCATCGCGCAGGAGGATTGCATCAAATGCGGCCGCTGCCACATCGTCTGCGAGGATACCTCGCATCAGGCGATCACCATGGCGGCCGACCGCACGGTGACGGTGAAAGAGGAAGAGTGCGTGGCCTGCAATCTGTGCGTCGAGGTCTGCCCGACGAACTGCATCACGATGCGCGAGTTGGCCGAGGGCGAGCTGGATCTGCGGACGGGCAAGCCGGTCAGCGACTATCTGAACTGGACCGGGCATCCGAACAACCCGATGGCGACCACCAGCGGGAAGTGAGGCGTTTTACCTGACCTTGGTTCGGGCGGATCAGGAAAGGCACGGCCTTTCCCCGCCCGTATCGCAACGGCTTTGCCGGGACCGTATCCGCGAAGCGCGACAGAGGCCGGCGCCTGTGCCCTTCGGGCGAGAAGCGCCCGCCGAGGGCGGGGCGGGCGCTGGCCGGGACGCTTCGGCGCCCCGGCGGTCATCGGATCAATGCTCCGCGTGACCTCGGCGATGGCCTCGGTCAGGGATGTGTTTCAAGACCGCTGCGGCTTGCGTCCTTACGACGCCAACGCCTGTTTCACCGCTTCGGGGGCGGTCTCGATCACCCGCAGCAGCACGGCGGCCGGGCCGCTGATCGCGCGCTGGCCCTGTTCCCATTTGCGATAGCCCGACAGGCTCATGCCCATCATCGGCGCCATCTGCGCCTGCGTCAGACCCATCTTGCGCCGCAACTCGACCGGGTTGATGCGCTCCTGCCGGATCGGCTCGAAAGCCGCGCCGCCCTCGTAAAAGGCCGCGCTGCGTTCGAGCGCCTCCCAGAGGTCGCTCTCCATCTCTTCCATGCCTGCCTCGTCCTTGACTGCTCTGCCGTTCCGGCCGCGGGATTTTCCCTTTTGACCGGTCCCCGGGGCCTTCGGCGCCTTCTGGGTGCGATGACGCTAGCCCCATCGGCCGCGCCGATCAAGCCGCCGCTTGGCCGCGCCCAAAATTCGGGCAACCGCCTGTGTCCTTGGCGCCAAGCGGCCCGCAAGGCACGGGTTCCCCATTGACCGGGGCGGGGAAGCGTGGCCTCTTTCCTCTGACCAATCGGTCAGAAAACGAGTCGCAAGAGGGCAAAGCCCCGCAGACGACAGGGAGACAGCCAGATGCCATCACCCGGAGAAAACCTCCGTATCAATTCCGCGCGCCTGTGGGACAGCCTCATGCAGATGGCCAAGATCGGGCCGGGCGTCGCGGGGGGCAACAACCGCCAGACCGTGACCGACGCCGACGCCGAGGGCCGGGCGCTGTTCAAAAGCTGGTGCGATGCGGCGGGGCTGACGATGGGCCTTGACCGGATGGGCAACATGTTCATGCGCCGCGAGGGCACCGACCCCGAGGCCTTGCCCGTCTATATCGGCTCGCATCTGGACACCCAGCCGACGGGCGGGAAATACGATGGCGTTCTGGGGGTTCTGGGCGGGCTCGAGGTCATTCGCACGATGAATGACCGCGGCATCCGCACGAAACACCCGGTCGTGGTGACGAACTGGACGAACGAGGAAGGGGCGCGGTTCGCGCCCGCCATGCTGGCTTCGGGCGTTTTTGCGGGCATCCACAGCCTGGATTATGCCTATGCGCGCAAGGATCTGGACGGCAAGAGCTTCGGCGAAGAACTGGCCCGGATCGGCTGGCTCGGTGACGAAGAGGTGGGCGCGCGCAAGATGCAGGCCTATTTCGAGCTGCACATCGAGCAAGGCCCGATTCTTGAAGCCGAGGCGAAGACCATCGGTGTGGTGACGCATTGCCAGGGGCTGTGGTGGCTTGAATTCACCCTGACCGGGCGCGAGGCGCATACCGGCTCGACGCCCATGGGGATGCGGGTCAATGCGGGCCTTGCGATGGCGCGGATCATGGAAATGGTGCAAGAGGTCGCGATGGCTGCCCAGCCCGATGCGGTGGGCGGTGTGGGGCAGGTGAAATTCAGCCCCAATTCGCGCAACGTTCTGCCCGGGACGGTGATTTTCACCGTGGATATCCGCAGCCCCGATCAGGCGAAACTGGACGGGATGCGGGCGGAGATCGAGCGCCGCGCCGCCGCGATCTGCGAGGATCTGAAGGTCGGCTGCGCGGTCGAGGCCGTGGGCCATTTCGACCCGGTCACCTTCACGCCCGAACTGGTGGGGCGCGTGCGCGCCGCGGCCGAGAAGCTCGGTTACACGCATCGCAACATCATTTCGGGCGCCGGGCATGACGCCTGCTGGGCGGCCAAAGTCGCGCCGACGACGATGGTGATGTGCCCCTGTGTCGACGGGCTGAGCCATAACGAGGCCGAGGAGATCTCGCCCGAATGGGCGGCGGCGGGGACGGATGTGCTGTTGCATGCGGTTCTGGAAACCGCCGTCGTCGTAGACTGACCGCGCGCCGGGGGCTTTGCGCCCCCGGACCCCCGCAGGATATTTGAGCCAAGGTGAAAGCAGGCGCTTTCAGGGAGTTGGACATGACCACAGTCATCAAGAACGGAACCATCGTCACCGCCGATCTGACCTACAGGGCCGATGTGGCGATCGAGGGCGGGCAGATCATCGCGATCGGGCAGGGGCTGACGGGCGACACCGTGCTGGACGCCACCGGCTGCTATGTGATGCCGGGCGGCATCGACCCGCATACGCATCTGGAGATGCCCTTCATGGGCACCTATTCGAGCGATGATTTCGACAGCGGCACCCGCGCGGCGCTGGCGGGCGGCACGACGATGGTGATCGACTTCGCGCTGCCCAATCCGGGGCAGGGGCTGATGGATGCGCTGCAGCAATGGGACAACAAATCCGCCCGCGCGCATTGCGACTATTCCTTCCATATGGCGGTGACCTGGTGGGGGCAGCAAGTCTTTGACGAGATGCCGAAAGTCGTTGAACGCGGCATCACCTCGTTCAAGCATTTCCTCGCCTACAAGGGCGCCTTGATGGTGAATGACGACGAGCTTTTCGCCAGTTTCAAACGCTGCGCCGAGATCGGCGCCATCCCGATGGTGCATGCGGAAAACGGCGATATCGTTGCCGAAATGTCGGCGAAACTGCTGGCCGAGGGCAATGTGGGCCCCGAGGCGCATGCCTATTCCCGACCGAGCCAGGTCGAGGGCGAGGCGACGAACCGCGCGATCATGATCGCTGACATGGCCGGCGTGCCGCTGTACGTCGTGCATACCTCCTGCGAGGAAGCGCATGAGGCGATCCGGCGGGCGCGGATGCAGGGCAAAAGGGTCTGGGGCGAGCCTTTGATCCAGCATCTGACGCTGGATGAAAGCGAATATTTCCACCCCGACTGGGACCATGCGGCGCGGCGTGTGATGTCGCCCCCGTTCCGGGCGAAGCACCATCAGGACAGTCTTTGGGCCGGGCTGGCGGCGGGGACGCTCTCTTGCGTTGCCACCGACCATTGCGCCTTCACCACCGAGCAAAAGCGGTTCGGTGTCGGCAATTTCACCAAGATCCCGAACGGCACCGGGGGGCTGGAGGACCGGCTGCCGATGCTCTGGACGGCGGGGGTGAACACGGGGCGGATCACGATGAACGAATTCGTCGCCGTGACCTCGACCAATATCGCCAAGATCATGGGGATGTATCCGAAGAAGGGCGCGGTGCTGGTGGGGGCCGATGCCGATCTGGTGGTCTGGGACCCCGAGGCGACAAAGACAATTTCCGCGACCAGCCAGCAATCTGCGATTGATTACAACGTCTTCGAGGGCAAGGAGGTGAAGGGCCTGCCGCGCTACACTTTGAGCCGCGGGATGGTTGCGGTTGCAGACGGAAAGGTGCAAAGCCGCGAGGGCCACGGGCAGTTCGTGGCGCGTGACCCGAACGGGTCGGTGAGCAAGGCGCTGAGCACCTGGAAGGACCTGACCGCCCCCCGCCCGGTGGTGCGCGCGGGCATTCCGGCCAGCGGCGTGTAAGCAAGGATGACCGAAGACGTGAAAGCCCCCGTGATATTTGCCAAGGATCTGAACCTGGTCTTTCAGACGAATGACGGTCCGGTTCAGGCGCTGAAAGACGTGAACCTGTCGATCGAGCGGGGCGATTTCGTCAGCTTCATCGGTCCTTCGGGCTGCGGCAAGACCACCTTCCTGCGCTGCATCGCGGCGCTGGAACACCCGACCAGCGGCACGCTGACGGTGAATTCGATCCCGCCCGAGGAGGCGCGCAAGGCCCGCAGCTATGGCTATGTGTTTCAGGCGGCGGGGCTCTATCCTTGGCGCACGATTGCGGGAAATGTGAAACTTCCGCTGGAAATCATGGGCTATACCAAAGCCGAACAGGATGCCCGTGTTGAAAAAGTGCTATCTCTGGTGGACCTGCAGGGCTTTGCGAAGAAGTTCCCCTGGCAGCTTTCGGGGGGGATGCAGCAGCGCGCCAGCATCGCCCGGGCGCTGGCTTTCGATGCGGATATCCTCTTGATGGACGAGCCCTTCGGCGCGCTCGACGAGATCGTCCGCGACCGGCTGAACGAGGAGCTTTTGAAGCTTTGGGCGCGGACCGGCAAGACCATCGGCTTTGTCACCCATTCGATCCCCGAGGCGGTTTACCTTTCAACCAAGATCGTCGTGATGTCGCCGCGTCCGGGACGGATCACCGATGTGATTGAAAGCACCCTGCCGCGGGAACGCCCGCTGGATATCCGCGACAGCGAGGAATTCCTGAAGATTGCCCATCGCGTCCGCGAGGGGCTGCGCGCGGGGCATGCCTATGATTGAGCGCCGCGCATCGGGACCGCTGTCGGACGGGGGGCTGTCTGCCCCCCGCACCCCCCGAGGATATTTGAGGCAAGATAAAGGGGGGGCGCAGGCATGAGGTCGATCCTTCCGATCCTGACGGTTCTGAGTGCCATTGTCGCGCTGTGGTATGGTGCGGCGGTGATGCTGAACAAGCAATGGACCTATGATCAGGCCGCGCGCGCCGGGGTGACGGTCACCACCGCGCAGATGCTGGCCGATACGATGGCGCAGGAGCGCCCCGTCCTGCCCGCGCCGCATCAGGTGGCCAAGGGGCTTTGGGACGGGTTTGCGGGGCAAAAGATCACCTCGAAGAAAAGCCTGGTGCTGCATTCCTGGATCACCTTTTCGGCGACGATGGCGGGCTTTGCGCTGGGCACGGCGGCGGGGATCTTGCTGGCCGTGGGCATCGTGCATTCGCGCGCCATGGATATGAGCGTGATGCCCTGGGCAATTGCCAGCCAGACGATCCCAATCCTGGCGATTGCGCCGATGGTCATTGTCGTGCTGGCATCTTTGGGTATCAAGGGCTTGATTCCAAAGGCGATCATTGCCGCTTACCTGAGCTTCTTCCCGGTGCTGGTGGGCATGGTCAAGGGGCTGCGGGCGCCCGACGGGATGCAGCTCGACCTGTTGCGCACCTATAATGCCAGCGGGGCGGAGACGTTCTGGAAGCTGCGGCTGCCGTCTTCGATGCCCTATCTGTTTGCCTCGCTGAAAGTGGGCATCGCCG
Source organism: Rhodobacter capsulatus (assembly GCF_052363185.1). Classification (GTDB taxonomy): domain Bacteria; phylum Pseudomonadota; class Alphaproteobacteria; order Rhodobacterales; family Rhodobacteraceae; genus Rhodobacter; species Rhodobacter capsulatus_E. The sequence goes on from NZ_CP198955.1 coordinate 1,034,728, forward strand.
CCGCGCTGGTGGGCACGATCGTGGCCGAACTGCCTGCGGGGGCGTCACAGGGGCTTGGCGCGCGGCTGCTTTCGGGCAGCTACTATGGCCAGACGATCCAGATCTGGTCGGCGCTTTTTGCCGCCGCGATCCTGGCCGCGGGGCTGGTGATGATCGTCGGGCTGATCGAGGGCCGGGTTCTCAAGCGCATGGGGATGGTGAAATGAGCGCGGTCGGTTGGGGGGCGATCCTGTTCTGGGGCGTCGCGATGGCGCTGAACTTCCATCTGGCGGAGCGGTTTCCGAATTCCCGCCCGGTCCGCAGTTTCGTGGCGACGCTGTTCGGTGTCACGCTGCTGGTGCTGTGGCAGGGGCTGGTGCGGGGGCTGGATGTCAGCCCCGTCATCCTGCCCGCGCCGAGCGACATTGCCGCCGCGATTGCCGGCAACCTGCCGCTTTTGTGGGGGGATTTCGTGCAGACGATCCTCAAGGGCGCGCTTTCGGGCTATCTGATCGGCTGCGGCGCGGCGGTGGTGGTGGCGATTGCGGTGGACCGCTCGCCCTTCCTGCAACGCGGGCTTTTGCCGGTGGGCAATTTCGTCGCCGCCCTGCCCATCGTCGGCATCGCGCCGATTCTGGTGATGTGGTTCGGCTTTGACTGGCACTCGAAGGCCGCCGTCGTCGTGGTGATGGTGTTCTTTCCGGTGCTGGTGAACATGGTCGCGGGGCTGGCCGCAACGGATGCGCTGAGCCGCGATCTGATGGCGACCTGGTCGGCCAGTTACAGCCAGAGCCTGATCAAGATGCGCCTGCCCGCGGCCTTGCCGTTCCTGTTCAACGGCTTGAAGATCGCCACCACGCTGGCGCTGATCGGCGCGATCGTTGCCGAGTTTTTCGGCTCGCCCACCCGCGGCATGGGGTTTCGCATCTCCACCTCTGTAGGGCAGCTTGATCTGGCGCTGGTCTGGGCCGAGATTGCGGTGGCGGCGCTGGCGGGATCGGGCCTGTTCGGGCTGATCGCGATGATCGAGAAGGCGGCGACCTTCTGGCACCCGTCGCAGCGCGCAAGATGAGTTCAACCAACCGGGCAGAAGTCCCGGATGCAACAGGAGAGACGATGATGAAAAAGATGATGCTGGGGGCGGCGGCACTGGCGCTGATGGCGGGCGCCGCCTCGGCCGAAGAGGTCAAGCTGCAGCTGAAATGGGTGACGCAGGCGCAATTCGCGGGCTATTATGTCGCTGCGGAAAAAGGCTATTTCGAGGAAGAGGGGCTTGAGGTGACAATCCTGCCGGGCGGGCCGGACATTGCCCCCGAACAGGTGATCGCGGGGGGCGGTGCCGATGTGATCGTGGACTGGATGCCGCCCGCCTTGGCCGCGCGCGAAAAGGGGCTGAAGCTGGTCAACATCGCGCAGCCTTTCAAGCATTCGGGCATGATGCTGACCTGTCTGAAGGAATCGGGCGTCGCCACCACCGCCGATTTCAAGGGCAAGACGCTGGGCGTGTGGTTCTTCGGCAATGAATATCCGTTCCTGAACTGGATGTCGAAGCTGGGCATTCCGACGACGGGCGGGGCCGAGGGCGTCGAAGTGCTGAAACAGGGCTTCAACGTCGATCCGCTGTTGCAAAAGCAGGCCGCCTGCATCTCGACGATGACCTACAACGAATATTGGCAGGTGATCGATGCGGGGATCAAGCCCGAGGATCTGGTGACCTTCAAATATGAAGACGAGGGCGTCGCGACGCTGGAAGACGGGCTTTACGTCATGGAGGACCGGCTGGCCGATCCGGCCTTCAAGGCGACGATGGTCAAGTTCGTCCGCGCCGCGATGAAGGGCTGGAAATATGCCGAGGCGAACCCGGACGAAGCCGCGATGATCGTTTTGGAAAACGACGAGACCGGGGCGCAGACCGAGACCCATCAGAAACGCATGATGAGCGAAGTGGCGAAGCTGACGGCGGGCTCGAACGGGGCGCTGGATGTGGCGGATTACGAGCGCACCGTGGCGACGCTGATGGGCGGCGGCTCGGATCCGGTGATCACCAAGGCGCCCGAGGGGGCCTATACGCTTGAGATCACCAACGAGGCGCTGAACTAAGCCAACCGGAAAGGGCGCCTGCGGGCGCCCTTTTCCGCTCAGAAGACCACGAAATCGGCCGAGGTCAGATCCAGATCGGCGGCCAGCCGCGCCAGCAGCACCCGCCCGCCCGCGGCCGAGCCGTTCGCGTCGTAAAATAGCCGCCCGGTGTCGCTTTCATAGATCAGCCGGTCATCGGCATCCCCGGCCAGACCCGTGGTGTTCACCACAAAGGCCCGCGCCGCCACCCGCCCCGGCGTCAGCGCGTCAAAGATCGCGTCCTCCAGCCGGATCGTGTCATCGGCCGGGGTGAAGTCGATCAGCCGGTCGACATTGTCCGCCGCGGGGGCGGTGTCGAAGATGAAGCTGTCCGCCCCCGCGCCGCCGCGCAGCGTATCGGCCCCGAGCCCGCCCGCAAGCCGGTTGGCCCCCGCATTGCCGGTGATCTGATTGTCCAGCGCATTGCCGCTGCCCGCCAGATTGGCGCTGCCGGTCAGGATCAGGTTTTCCACGAAGCGCAGGCCCGCCGTCGCCTGAAGATTGATGCTGACCGTGGCGCGCAGCAGATCCACCCCGCCGGTATCGGTGCCGTTCGCGGTGATCTCGATCACCCGGTCGGCCCGGTTGTCGACGATATAGGTGTCGTTGCCCGCCCCGCCTGCCATCGTATCGGCGCCGCCCCCGCCATTCAGCCGGTTCGCCGCGGCATTGCCGGTCAGCCGGTTGTCAAGCGCATTGCCGGTGCCGTCGATCGGGGCGGTGCCGGTCAGCACCAGCCGCTCGACAAAGGCCGCACCCGCGCCGAGGCTGAAACTGGCCGTGCTGCGCACCGAGTCAAGGCCGCCCGCATCGGCGCCGGCGCCGCGCGTCTCGATCACCCGGTCGGCCGGATCATCGACCAGATAGGTGTCGTTGCCCGCCCCGCCGCGCAACACGTCGCGGCCGGTGCCGCCATCCAGCGTGTCATCCCCCGCAGCGCCCAGAAGCAGGTCGTTGCCCGCAAAGCCAAGCAAGGCATCATCGCCCTGGCTGCCCGAGAGCGTGTCATCGCCGCGGCTGCCCGACAGGCGGCTGGCGAAACTGCCGCCAAAGATCACCGCCACGGCGCCGGTCGCGGCCGGATCGCCCGCCAGCCCCGGCGCCCCGAGGATCAGATCGCCCCGGCCGTCGCCGTTCAGATCGCCCGCCGCCGCGACCGACATCCCGACCGAGGCCCCCGCAGTCGTGCCCGGCAACGCCAGCCCGTCAAGCGGGTCCAGATCGGCCAGATCAAGGGTGCCGAAGGGCGCGGCCCCGGCCGCGACATTGCGCCCGAAGATCACCCAGGCGCCGCCACCGCGGCTGGCGGCGGCGCTTTCGCCCGGGGCGCCGATCACGATATCGCCGATGCCGTCGCCGTTCACGTCGCCCGCCGCGCCAACCGACCGGCCCAGGTCCCCGTTCGCGTGGGCGCCCAGGATGGCAAAGCCCTCGCCCGGGTCCAGATCGGCCAGATCAAGCGGGCCGAAAGGCGCGGCCCCGGCCGCGGTGTCGCGGCCATAAATCACCCAGACGGCGCCGCTCCAGGGGGCGCCGCCCTGCGCCAGGGGCGCCCCGATCGCCAGATCGTCCAGGCCGTCGCCGTTGATGTCGCCCAAGGGCGCCACCGCCCAGCCCGCCGCCGCGCCATCGCCCGGACCCGAAAGCGCAAAGCCGGTCTGGGGCGTCAGCGCCGCCAGATCGACCGGCGCGCCGGTCGGATCGGCGCGGCCGAAGATCACGAAGGCCGCCCCCGCATCCTCGCCCGTCGGTTGCGCCCCGGCAATGTCGCGGCCGGGGGCGCCAAGGATCAGATCCCCCAGGCCGTCGCCGTTCAGATCGCCCGCGCCCGCGACCGACCCGCCCAGCAGATCCCAATCCGCAAGGCCGGTGATGGCGAAACCGGCCCCGGCGGGAAGGCTGTCCAGCGACAGGCGGCCCAGATGCGACAGATCGGGGCCGCCGCGGATCAGCCAGACCGTGCCGGTATCGGTGCCCGTGCCGCCGCTTTCGTCGCGCGGAACGCCGATCAAGAGATCGCCCCGGCCGTCGCCGTCGACATCCCCCGCCGCCGCGACGCTGGCACCCGCCTGATCGGCCTCGCCGCCGCCCGCGATCCGCAAGGCCTGCGCCGCGGTGGCGCTGGCCAGATCGAGCGTGCCGCCCGCGCCGATCCCGGCCGCGCCGAAGATCACCCAGGCCGCGCCGCTGTCTTCGGCCCCGGCATCGCTGCGCGGGGCGCCGATCACGATGTCGTCGAAACCGTCGCCATTGACATCGCCCGCCGCCGCGAGGCTGGCGCCGAGACGGTCGCCCGCCGACGTGCCGCGGATCACGAAGCCCTGTCCGGGGGCACGCGCGTCCAGATCCGGGCTGACCGGCGTGCCCGGGGCGGCGCCGAAGATCACCCAGACCGCGCCCGCCTCGCTGCCGCCGGTGCTGTCGCGCTCTGCCCCGATCAGCAGATCGCCAAAGCCGTCGCCATTGAGATCCCCGGCCGAGGCGACAGTGCAGCCGAACTGCGTTCCTGTCACGCTGTCGCGCAGGACAAAGCCCTGATCCGCCGTCAGGGCCGAGAGTGCGACCTCGCGCGTCACCGCCTCCTCCCGCGCACCGACTTGTGCCGCGGCAAGTCTGCGCCGCTCTGCCGGTTCCGGCAAGGCAATTCTGACCCGATGCCCGCAGCGCGGCCGTGCGGGCAAAAACATCTTGCGCGTGCAAAGCCGGGGTCGCATCAAGGTTTTGGTCGCAACTCGGGTATATGCAGGGGGCGGGATCGGTGCCGGTCCCGCAACAGGAGGACTTCGGTGACGAGATCGCAAGCCGTCGGTCGATGCGCTGCCCGGCGCCCAGTGTGGGCGTGGCCGGGGCGGGCGTGGCCGGGGCGGTGCCGATGCGGCGGCGGGAGGGTGCGGCGATGATGGATTTCGCCTCCTGTCCCGGTGACGGTTCCGGGCCCGAGGCCAAGCGCCAGGATCAGGCCTGCGCGGCGGGGCAGGGGCCCTTGCGCGCCCGCTGGCTGGCGCAGATCGAACGGATGGCCGGGGTCGGCGCCTTTGCGCTCGACCCCGAAACCGGCGCGATCGAGGCCTCGGACGGCGTTTTTCAGCTGCTCGGGCTGGAGCCGGCGGCGGGCTTGACGCTGGAGCGGCTGCTGGAGCGGTTCGTGTCCGCCAAGCTGCGCCGGGCGCTGCGGGCCGATCTGGCGCGGCTGGCCCGCGCCCGGGCGCCGCTGGATCTGGAAGCCGTGCTGGCCACCCCCGACGGGGCGCTGCGCCGGGTGCGGCTGCAGGCCGAGGGCGAGACGGCCCCGGGCGAGGCGATGGGCGAGGAGGCGGGGGATGAAGCGGGGCGGCTGACCCGCATCGTGGGCGTGCTGAGCGACATCACCCGGCTGCACGAGGATCAAGAGCGGCTGTGGCAGGCCGCCAATATCGACGAGCTGACCGGGCTGGCCAATCGCCGCCTGTTCCACAAACAGCTGCAGGCGGCGCTGGCGGGCGGGCCCTTTGCGCTGGTGCTGCTCGACATCGACGATTTCAACGCGGTGAACGATTCGCTGGGCGCCGAGGCGGCCGATGCGCTCTTGCGCGATGTTGCGGCGCGGCTGGCGGGGCTGGTCGGTCCGGCCGGGGTGGCGGCGCGGCTGGGGGGCGACGAATTCGCCCTGCTTGTGCCCGCGGCCGCGGCCGATGTCATCGCCGAACGTCTGGCCAGCCAGGCCCGCGCGGCGCTGGCGCAGCCCTTCGACAGTGTCGCGACGCGGCTGACGGCCAGCATCGGTCTGGCCGCCTGTCCCGCCGATGCCCGCGACGCCGAGGGATTGTTGCGCTGCGCCCGGCAGGCGCTCTCCGAGGTGAAAGCGGCGCATCCCGGCACCGCCGCATTTCTGCGCGGGCCGCTGCGCGACCGGTTCGACGCCCGCCGCGCCGCCATCGCCTTCGTGCAGGACGCCGCGCGCGAGGGGCGGATTCTGGCCTGGTATCAGCCCAAGGTGCGGCTCGACAGCCGCCGCATCGCCGGTTACGAGGCGCTGGCGCGCATCCGCGCCCCCGATGGCCGGATCTGCGGCCCCGAGGTCTGGGGGGCGGCGCTTGACGATGTCGATTGCGCACGGCTCATCGACGGCAATGTGCTCGATGCCGTTCTGGCCGATCTGCGGCGTGCCGCGCCGCGGCTGATCCGGGTGGGGGTGAATTTCTCCGAAGCCTCGCTGCGGGGCATGGATTTTGCCGAACAGATCCTGGCGCTGATCGCGGCGCGCGGGCTCTCGCCCGGTCTGATCGAGCTTGAGGTGGTGGAAACCGTGCTTGTGGGGCAGCGCACCGGCACGCTGGCGCAGGGCTTCGCGCGGCTGCGCGCTGCGGGCATGCGGATTGCGCTGGATGATTTCGGCACCGGCTTTGCCTCGCTGTCGCATCTGCGTGATTTGCCGATCGACCGTATCAAGCTCGACAAATCCTTCGTGCTGGGGCTTACGGCCGATCACCGCAACGCGCCGATCCTGCGCGCCGTTCTGGATCTGGCCGCGGTGCTGGGGCTTGAGACCGTGGCCGAGGGGGTGGAAACCGAAAAGGCCGCCATCTATCTGCGCGGGCTTGGCTGCCTGGAGGGGCAGGGATACCGCTTTGGCGCGGCATCGCCCCTGGAGGCCCTGCCCCCGGCGGGCACGAGGCGGTAACCGCCTCATGCCGCATTGTTTATTGGATCCCGTCCGGTCTTGGGTGCCACCGGGCCCGGTGCCGCGGCTCAGCCCTGCAGCGCGCGCCGGTCGCGCCGCCGCTTGCGCCGTTGCCGGTTCCACAGCCGCAGCTGCCCGATCATCTTGCGCGGGTTCAACAGCAGGCTGCGCAGCGGATGCCGGGTTTCCTCGGCGACGATGTCCCATCGCGGGCGGCTCATGAAGGGGGTCTCGCCCAGCCGCAGCGCGACCGCGCGCATCAGCGCGGCCCGGTGCCGGTAAAACGCCGCATCATCGCGCGCGACCGGCGCCCGCGGCTTGCGCAGATGCGCGAAGAATTCGTGCCCCTGGGTCGGCATGATTTCCAGAATCTCGAGATCGACCAGGCCGAGATGGATCAGCTCGCGCAGATGCAGTTCGAACAGCTCGGGGAAGAGCACGCTGCAATGCGCGTCGGTGTAGTCATAGGGCGCCTGCAGCCGGGCCACGAAGGCCTGATATTGCGCCTGCAGATCCTGTTCGGGCACGAAACGCGCCGGGTCCTCGCTCAGAAAGCCGCCCGCTTCGGATTTTTCCGCGCCGCGCCAGTAGAAGGCGCGATAGGCGGCGCCGTCGAAAAGCGTCACCGGATCGGGCTTGTCGCGATCTTGATGGAAGGCCAGCAGCCAGTCCGCCAGCCGGGTCGGGAAGCGGAAATGGTCGAAACAGGCGCGCCCGTCCGGAATCGCCATGCTGAGCACGCCGCCCGGTTTCAGCGCCCGCGCCGCGCCCTGCAGGAACAGGACCGGGTTCGCCAGATGTTCGAAATTATGCGACGAGACGATGTGGTCGAACTGGCCCAGCAGGCCCTCGGCCTCCAGCACCGCGCCGATCCGGCAGGCATCGCCGACGAAGTCGACCGGCTCGATCTCGGCGATGCGGCTGTCGGGGATGAAGCTGTTCTCGCGCGCCCGCGCCCGCAGCGTCTCGGTGTCGAAGACGTCGAAAACCTTGACATTGCAGCCCGACCGCTTCGGCAGGGCAGGGTTGAAATAGGGGGCGATCTCGATCCCGGCGGCCGTCGGGTCCACATGTTTCAACAGCTGGTCGAGGCGCGAGGCCATGGCCGGTCTCTCCTGAAAAGGCGGCATCGCGATGGCTCGAAACGCCGGATCAATCTTGTGCACGCGGCGGCCGCATCCCCGCGACCGGCGTGGTCCGTGAACGGTCCCGGCGCCAGACCGCCCTGTAAAAACAACATCTTGCAGGGAACGGCTTGGTGGAGCTGAGGGGGATCGAACCCCTGACCTCATCATTGCGAACGATGCGCTCTCCCAACTGAGCTACAGCCCCTCGCCGTGGCGGGTGTTTCGCCCAAGGCGCGGGCATTGTCAAGCGCCTCCCCCGCGTTGCGCGCGATTTTTTTTCGTCCGCTTTCAGGGACGTGCCGCAAGCTTGCCGCGCACGAAGGCGACCAGATCGGCGGCCGGGCGGGCCCCGGCGGCGCGGGCGATCTCGCGGCCGTTGCGGAACAGCACGAAGGCGGGGATGCCCTGGATCCGGTGCCGCTGCGCCGCCACGGGATGGGCCTCGGTGTCGATCTTGGCCAGCCGCACCTGCCCGGCCAGCGTCGCCGCCGCCGACTGGAATTGGGGCGCCATCTGCCGACAGGGGCCGCACCAGGGCGCCCAGAAATCGACCAGCAACGGCACATCATCCCGTTCCGCCTTGGCCAGAATCGCCGGATCGACCTCCGTCACCTTGCCCGGCATCAGCGCCGCGCCACAGATGCCGCATTTCGGCCCGGCCGTCAGCCTGTCATGGGCCACCCGGTTCGCCTGCCCGCAGGCCAGACAGGTCAGCCGCAATGCTTCCGCCATGTTTGCCTCCATCATATTCGTCTTGCGGAATATATGGCCCCGGAGGCGGCGGGTTTCAAGCCTGCGGAGCCTCGCCCATGGCCGCGCGCCAATGCTGGCGGCACAGCGAGACATAGCTTTCGTTGCCGCCGATCTGCACCTGCGCGCCGTCGTGCAGCGCGCGTCCATCGGGCCCAAGCCGCACCACCATCGTCGCCTTCTTGCCGCAATGGCAGATCGTGCGGACCTCGCGCATTTCATCGGCCAGCGCCAGAAGCGTGGCCGAGCCGGGGAAAAGCTGGCCGCGAAAGTCGACACGCAGCCCGTAGCACATCACGGGCAGGCCCAGATCATCGACGGCGCGGGCCAGTTGCCATACCTGCGCCTCGGTCAGGAATTGTGCTTCATCAACAAAAACACAGGCACAGGGGCCCTGTTCAAGCCGTTTCTTGCACAAATCGAACATATCGGTTTCTTCGGTGAAACTCAGCGCCGCGGCCGAGATGCCGATGCGGCTGGCGATCCGCCCCGTCCCGGCGCGGGCGTCCAGACCTGCGGTGACCAGCAGGGTCTGCATGCCGCGCTCGATATAATTGTAGGAAGCCTGCAAAAGCGCGGTGCTTTTGCCGGCGTTCATCGTCGAATAGTGGAAGTAAAGCTTGGCCATGTCGCCTTTTGCGCCAGCCCGCCCGGCCGCGCAAGGGGCCGCGGGGGCCGCAGCCCCCGCGCGCCAGGGTCAGTGCCCGCGCTGGGCGCGCGCCGGGCGTTTCGGTGCGGCCTGACCGCCCGCGGGGGCATGCCCCTCGGCGCGGCCGCCGCGCGGCGCGGCGGATTTCGCGTCGGGCTTGCGCGGGGCTTTCGCTTCGCCGTCGCGGGCAGGCTTCGGCCCCTGACCGCGGTGCGGCCGCTTTTGCTGGCTGTTGCGCCCCGGCGCGGGACGCGAGCCGCCCTCGGCATGGGCTTCGCCGCCGATCACCGGGATCTTCGCCCCCATCGCCGCCTCGATCGCGCGCAGATCGCTCATCTCAAGCGGGCCGCAAAACGCCACGGCGCGACCATCCCGCCCGGCGCGCGCGGTGCGGCCGATGCGGTGGACGTAGTTTTCCGGAACGTTCGGCAGGTCGTAGTTGTAGACATGCGCCACCTGCGGAATATCAAGCCCGCGCGCGGCCACATCGGTCGCCACCAGCACCTGCACCTCGCTGGCGCGGAACGCCGAAAGCGCCCGTTCCCGCTGCCCCTGGCTTTTGTTGCCATGGATCGCGGTGACCGAAAAACCCCATTTTTCCAAAAGCTTGGTCAGCTTGTCCGAGCCATGCTTGGTGCGGTTGAAGACCACGGCCAATTCGCCCGGATGGCGCGAGATATATTCGGCCAGCAGCGCGGCCTTTTCGCCCTGGGTGGTGAAATGCACGCCCTGGTCGATCTTTTCGGCGGCCTTTCCGGGGGTGGCGACCTCGACCCGGATCGGGTCGGTCAGGTAACTGGCCGCCAGTTCCTCCATCAGTTTCGGCATCGTCGCCGAGAACAGCAGGGTCTGCCGCTCCGCCGGGATCAGCTTGGCGATCCGGCGCAGCGCGTGGATGAAGCCGATGTCAAGCATCTGGTCGGCCTCGTCGAGCACCAGATATTTCGTCTCGCTCAGCACCAGCGCGCGGCGTTCGATCAGGTCGATCAGCCGGCCCGGGGTGGCGATCAGCACGTCGCAGCCCTTGGACAGTTTTTCCGCCTGCACGTTCAGCGAGGCGCCGCCGACCACGCGCTGGATGCGCACCGGGGCACCATCGGCATAGGACGCCAGGTTGTCATGGATCTGCGTCGCCAGTTCGCGGGTCGGCGCCAGCACAAGCGCCCGCACGGTTTTCGGCGCCGGGCGTTTGCCATAAGACAGGATGCGCGTCAGCATCGGCAGGCCGAAGGCGGCGGTCTTGCCGGTGCCGGTCTGCGCGAGGCCCAGCAGGTCGCGGCCGCGCACGATATGCGGGATGCCCTGCGCCTGGATCGGCGTCGGCTTGGTCAGGCCAAGGCCCGCAAGGTTTTTCAGCAGCATCGGCGCAAGGCCGAGGTTTTCAAAGTTTTCCAAAGATTTCGTCTTTCGTGGCGCCAAAGGGCGCGCAGGCATGGATCCCCCGATGGCGGGGGAACGGCGGGCGGGCGGTGCGACTGGCACCGGGCCCCCCGCGTGAATGTGAGGCCAATCTGTCCGGCTCGTGCACGGGATGGGTGCGGCTGCTCACGCGGCAGCGAAGGCGGGACAGCGTTCACATGGGCGCCGCTGCCCCCGAAGTCAAGACAATCCGCGCAATCTTCACGATTCAGTTGCGGTCGGTGCTGTCCATCCAGATCGTCACCGGGCCGTCATTGACCAGGCTGACCGCCATGTCGGCGCCGAATTCGCCAGTCGCGACCGGCAGGCCCATTTCGCGCAAGATGTTCGAAAAGTGCAAGTAGAGCCGGTTGCCCTCATCGGGCGGCGCGGCCGTCGAGAAGCCGGGGCGATTGCCGCGCGTGGTATCGGCGGCCAAGGTGAACTGGCTGACGACAAGGCAGGCGCCGCCGATATCGACGACCGAGCGATTCATCTTGCCCGCGTCATCCTTGAAGATGCGCAGCTTGGCGATTCGCGCGGCAAGTTTCTCGGCCTCGGTTTCGGTGTCGTCCTGCATGGCGCAGACAAGGATCAGCAGCCCCTGTGAGATTTCTCCGGTAACACGTTCCTCAACCTCGACTTTCGCGCGGCTAACGCGCTGGATGAGCGCCCTCATTGCAGCTCCTCCGCCCAGGGTGGGTTGGCGCCTGCGCGGCTGACGGTGATGGCGGCGGCGGCATTGCCAAGCTTCAGGCAGGCCGAGATCAGCGCCGCATCGGCGGCGGCGACATCGGCTTTGGAAAGCCGTCCCGCCCGGTCGAGCGCAGCCAGGACACCCGCGTTGAACGTATCTCCCGCGCCGACGGTGTCCACCACCGTCACCCGGTGCGCAGGTTCGAAAAGAGAAAGTCCAGCGCTGAAGGCATGCGCCCCGGTGCCGCCTTCGGTGACGAAAATCAGCTTCGGTCCGCGGGTCAGCAGACCGCGTGCCAACGTCTCGATCTCACCCGGGCCTTCAAGCCAGCGCAGATCCTCGTCCGAGAGTTTCACGATGTCGGCCAGCGCGATCATCCGCGCCAGGCGCGCGCGATAGGCGGCTTCGTCGCGGATGAAACCGGGGCGGATGTTCGGGTCAATCATGGTGACGCGGCTGGCCGCTTCGCGCGCCATCAGCGCCTCGTAGGTGCCGCCGCAGGGATCGACGGGCAGCGAGATGCCGCCGAAGAACAGCGCCTGAACCGCCGCGGGAAGCACCGGAAGGTCATCGGGCAAGATCATCCGCCCGGCGGTGTTTTCATCGTAAAATGCGTAGCTTGCATGACCATCGACCAGCTTGACGAAAGCCAGAGTCGTCGGCCGGTCAGAGCGGATCGCCAGGCGCGCATCGACGTTCGAGGCGGCCAGCGTCTCGGTCAGCGCCGCGCCGAACAGATCGGTCGAGATCCCCGAGAGAAACCCGGCCCGCACCCCCAGACGCCCCAGCGCGATCGCCGTATTGAAGACCGACCCGCCCGCATAGGGGGCAAAAGCCGCTTCGCCCGCCGTGCTTTGCCGCGGCAACATGTCGATCAGCGCTTCGCCACAACTCAGGATCATCCGTCCCTCCCCGTTTGGCGAGACATAGCGCCAAGCGGGGCAGGGTGCAATAATTCAGTATTGTTGAGCATTGTAGAACCAGACCCCCAGGCCGATCGCAATCGCCGCCAGAACGACCGCAAAGGCGATCTTCCAGGCCGACCAGGGCCGGTCGCCGCGCACCTGCCCGGTCTGGGCGTTGACGACGAAGCGATAGGAGCGGTCGCGGTATTTGTAGGCGGCGGTCCAGATCGGCAAGAGGATGTGTTTGAAGGTCTCGGCCGCAAAATCGGTGTCGATCGAGGCCACGCGTTGTTCGTCGCCGCCGATGTCGCGGCGCACATCCATGTCGATCACCCGCGCCATCTCGCTGCGGGCCTGATCGTGGCCGTCGGAAAGATCGACCGTATAGCCTTCGGCCTCGAATCCGGCAAGATAATCAGGGCGATAGGGCGTCAGCGCCGACAGATCCCAGGGCTGCAGCGCCGCCATATAGGCAGGCGGTAACGAGCGCGAGGCATAGATCACCACATCGTCGAAATCGCGTGCGACCCGGCCTGCGACCGGGGTCCAGCGTACATGCCGCACCTGCTGGCTGCGGGTTTCCGTGCGGCCGTTCACCTGAACCTGAACCTCTTCGGTCTCGTAATAGGCGTCGCCCCGCGCACCGGTGTAGCGCGAGCGCGTTTCGGCATCGAAGGTCCAGAACGGCGCATAGACGCCGGTCATCTTGCGCCCCTTGCGGGCATATTGCGTCAGCCCCGAAGGCGCGAACCAAAGCCCGGAAAGCCATTTGCTCAGCGCCGCATGGGCCTGCGCTTCGGTCAGGGCGAAAGGCACCACGCCCTGCGGCTTGATCAGCCGTGTCAGGCCGGTATCGAGCACCACCGGAGTTGCACAAAACGGACATTGCACCGCATGATTTGCCCCGGTGATCTCGATCAAGGCAGCACAATTCGAACATGTGAGCGTCCGGCTGTCCTGCATCGCCTCGGCTGGCAAACGCGCTGACAACCCGACCTCGAGGGGGAGTTCCACCAGCCCCGAGCGCCCGCGTCCCAGGGCGCGCGGGATCGCCTGTTCATGGCCGCAATGATCGCAGACAAGCTTTTCCTGACCCGGGGCAAAGCGCAGATCGGCGCCGCAGGCCTCGCAGGGGGTGTGATGCTCGGTCTTGTCGCGGGACACCTTGGGCAGGGCCATGGCTTACACCCCGGGCGGCGGGGGCGGCGGGGTGGTGGCGAAAAGGGCGGCCAGATCCGGCACCTCGGCGGCCGCCTTCCAGCCCTCCTGACCCGGGGCCCACACAAGGCTTGTCCGGGTGAAACCGCCCGCGGTGATCATTGCGGCGAGCTGCGCGCGGCCAAAGGGGCCGGTGGTCTGCCCGTTCGCCGCCACATGCCAGACGGCTTCGACGGGCGGCGGCGGGGGAGGGGGCGGTGCGACCGCGACCGCGGCGGGAGCGGCGGCGGGCGCGCCCCCAGGGCCCGGCGGCCAGGCCCATGCCCATCCCGGCGCCCATGCCCATCCCCATCGCCGTGCCCATCGGGCTGCCCGGCTGCGCCACCGCCTGCGCGGCGTTGAACTGCATGTAACGGTTCAGATCACCCACGATCCCCATCGAGGTGCGCTGATCCAGAACCTTTTCCACCTCATCGGGCAAGCTGATGTTTTCGATGTAGAATTCCGGGATCGACAGGCCATAGGCCGCAACCACCGGATCAATGGCGCCCGCCACCAGCTTGCCCATGTCGGCCGTGTTCGCCGCCATGTCGAGCACCGGGATCTTTGCCCCCGCGACAACGCGGGAAAACTCCTGCACGATCACGTTGCGGATCTGGAAGCTGATCTCGTCCGCGGTGAATTCGCCATCGGTGCCGACGATTTCCCGCATGAAAACAGCAGGATCGACGATGCGCATCGCATAGGTGCCAAAGGCGCGCAGCCGCACCGGGCCGAATTCCGGATCGCGGCAGGTCACCGGGTTCTTCGTGCCCCATTTCAGATCGGTGAAGCGGGTGGTGTTGAGAAAATAGATCTCGGATTTGAAGGGCGAGCGGAAGCCGTGATCCCAATGCTGCAGCGTCGTCAGGATCGGCATGTTGTTGGTTTCAAGCTGATAAAGCCCGGGCCCGAAGACATCGGCCAGCTGGCCTTCGTGGACGAAAACCGCCGCCTGCCCCTCGCGCACGGTCAGTTTCGCGCCGTATTTGATCGCATGCCCCTCGCGTTCGAAGCGCCAGACCATCGTGTCGCGCGTGTCATCGACCCAATGGATGACGTCGATGAATTCGCCGGTGAGGAAATCGAGAATGCCCATGGGGTCCCCCTAGCTGCCGCCGGTCAGTTCGGTGGCGATATCGGTGATGATCGGGCGCGCTTCGGCCTCGGTCATGCCGGGGCGCAGGCGCGGGTCGTAAAGCATCCGCAACAACAGCTCGTCGTGCCGGGTCAGCAGCGCGAATTCCTCGTCGTCATTGAAGACCGAGGGCCGGGCATGCGGATAATCGTTCGCAAGTCCAAGACCTTGCGCCAGCTCTTCATGCACACAGGAGCGCCGCAGCAGATCGGGGTGTTCGGCGCGGATCACCGCCACGGCATGGTTGTAGGCGGGGGCGGCGCCCTCGGAAAAGGCGAAGACGACGCAGAAGGTCGCGGGCGCCAGATTGGTGATCGCCGAGACCGAGGCGGCGTCGATGCCGGGCACCATCTGCATCAGCCGCGGCGCCAGCGCCCGGCGTTCGTCCTCGTTCACCACCAGAATGTCGAAATTCGCCCCCTCCGTCACCATCGAGACCGGATGGCGGCTGGCACTGGCCAGTTGCCCGGCATAGGCCGAGATCAGCGCCCGGTCATGGGCACGCTGCGCCAGCGGCACCGAGTCGCCGAAACTGACCGACATCCGCACCGGAACCTCCCAGCGGCGCAGCCGCGAGGCCCGGGTTTGCGCGATGTAAGTTCCTGCAAAGGCGGAATATTCATCGTAAAGCGCGATGTGGATGAAGTTGTCGATCAGCTGATGCGTGGCAAAGGGCGCATCGCGCGGCGCGACATCGACGCGCATCAGCCCGCGGCTGCGCAGCGTCGCCTCGACCTGACGGTAATAGGTCTCGGCGGCCAGACTTTCGGGGCTGCGCGGGCTGACCGACACCGGGGCGGGCGGCGCCGGTTCGGGCCGGGGCGAGCTTTCCAGACCGCGGCCCGGCCAATCGACGCAGCCCGACAGCGCCGCGCAGAGCGCCAGCACCCCCGCAAGCCTTTGACCTTGCGTCATTCCTTGCCCTGCACCGGCTTCGCCCGCGCCGAAGACAGGGTCTCGCGCAGCGTGGCCTCCAGCGTGACCAGTTCCGCTTCGGCCTCGGCGCGATGGCGCTTGCCCTCGTCGGCGATGCGCAGGCTGTCCTCGATCGTCGCGATCAACTCGGCATTGGCGCCGCGGATCGCCGCGATGTCAAAGACCCCGCGTTCCATTTCCGTGCGCACCGTCGCATTGGCCTCGCGCAGGGTCTTGGCATTCGCCGCCAAAAGCTCGTTCGTCAGATCGGCCGCCTCCTTCACCGCTTTCGCCGCATCGGCCGAGCGCTGGATCGTCACCGCCTGCGCCAGCTGCGTTTCCCACAGCGGCACGGTGTTCACGAGCGTCGAATTGATCTTGGTGATCAGGCTCTTGTCGTTTTCCTGCACAAGCCGGATCGAGGGCAGCGACTGCATCGTCACCTGCCGCGTCAGCTTCAGATCATGCACGCGCCGTTCCAGATCGTCGCGCGCGGCGCGCAGATCGCGCAGCTCCTGCGCGCGCAGCATCTTGTCGGCCTCGGGCGCGGCGGCGAGGGCGGCTTCCCTGGCGGGGATGTCGGTGCGGTCGGTCTCGGCGATCTTCGCTTCGCCCGCGGCGATGTAAAGCGCCAGTTCGTCGTAGAATTTCAGGGTCTTCTCGTAAAGCCGATCGAGCGCCTTGATATCGACCAGCAGCCGCTGTTCGTGGCCCAAAAGCGCATCGGTGATGCTGTCGATCTGGCCCTGCACCTCTTCGTAGCGGGCGACGAATTTCGCAAAAGGCGCGGCGCGGCCGGTGATCTTGTCCCACAGCGAGCGCTCGCGGCGGACATCGAGTTCCTCCTCGGAAAAGCCGCGGATCGTCGTCACCAGCGCCGAAAGACTGTCGCCCGCCGCGCCCAGATCCTTGGCGCGGACATCGGCCAGCATCTCCTGCGAGATCGCCTGCAATTCCACCTGCGCCTTGGTGCCGAACTGGGTGATCGAGCCGCTGTCGCGCAGGTCGATTTCCGCCATCCGGGCGCGGATCGCCTCGGCCAGGGGCGGGGCCGCCTCGGCCAGCGGCACCGGCGGCGGGGCGGGCTCGGCCAGCACGGTCGCGGTGACGGTTTCAATCTCGGCAAGCGCTCTGGCGGCCTCGGCGCGGACGGTCTCGGTCATGCTTCCCCCCGTTGGGGCGGTTTCAGGCCGGATCGACCTCGCCCCCGATCTGCACCCCACGCCTTGCGCCCTTGACCCGGGCCCGCAGCGCAATCAGGCAATCCAGCGTCTCGCCCGTGATTTTTTCGAGCGTATCCGCATAGCTGCCAAAGGCATATTCCTTCGTCGTCTCGGGAAGGACAACCGAAAGTTTACGGGTCGCGGTCTCGATCTGCACAAGCGCGCCGATCAGGCCGGTTTCGGCGTCGCGCCGCGTTTCGGCGGGGCGCGTTCGCAGATCGTGCAGCAGACGCAGCTGCGCGGCGCGGCATTCGGCGAAGACCGGCAGCAGCTCGGGGGCAAGACGGCGCAGCTGCCGGTGCACCTCGGTCATCCGCAGCTTCACCATCTCGGCCAGATCGCCCCCGTCCGCCAGCTGCTTGGCCGGGGCAAGCGGCTCTGGCGGCCGGTCCGGGGCCTTGGGCGCCGGGCGCAGCGCCGAAGCGCGGATCGACAGCCCGACGGCCAGCGCATGGGCACGGCTGACCAGCGGGCGGTGAAAGACCACCGCGGCCAGCGCCAGCGGGGTCAGACAGGCCGCGGCGGCGCCGTGCAGCAACGTCCAGACCGCCTCGGGCGGGGGCGGGGCGGCGGCCAGGGCGGCCTCGGCGGGCAGGGCCAGCGGCGGCGCCAGGCCCAGGGCCGCGGCGACGAACAGGCTTGGCGGCGGTGCAGTCGGGATCATGGGACACCTTTGGCTCATGTGCCGAACCTTGTTCCGCCATGCGGCCGATTTGTGGCCATGCCGCGGTTTTCGCTTGGAAATTGGGCGGTGGTCGCGGAACGCCCCGTTTCCGCTTCGGCAACGATGGCCTAATCGGCGCGGGGCGCGCTCACGCCGTCGCGGGCGAGCCGCTCGCGCAGCACCTCGATCTCGATCTCCAGCCCCTCGCGGCCGCCCTCCTGCAGCGCGCGGGTGCGGGCGGTGAAATGCGCTTCCAGATCGTCGAGCAGCGCTTCGAAATCGGCCCGGGCCCCGGCGTCGCGGCTGCCCACCCAGAGATCGGCGAATTTCACCCCGGCGTCGCGGGCGCCCTGCAGATAGATGGTCATGTAACGCCGCGCCGCGGTCAGATCGGCCGGGTCGTCCTCGACGGCGCGGAACAGGCCGCGGGCAGAGCTGGCAAAGGCCGCGGTCCGGGCGGTCAGCCGGGCGTCGTCGATCCGCGCGATGGCCTCGCGCAGGGCGGTCAGGTGCTTTTCGCCCTCGGCCACCACCTTGGCGACGCGGTCTTGCTGAAACGGGTCGATCCCCGCCATGCCCTTGTCGCGCATCGGATCGAGGCCAAAGGCGATCAGTCCCAGCGCGACGCCCACCGCCGCCACCAGCCCCGCGCCGATCGGGCCAAGCTCTGGCGCCTGCGCGCCAAGGGCCAGCCCCGCGCCCAGAACGACCGCGCCCAGAGCCTTGCGCGGCACGGCGGGGCGGCGGGCGGTCTTGCGCGCCTCCCAAGCCGCTTCGGCCTTCAGGCCTTCACGAAACAGGAAGGCGGCAAGGCCCAGCGTGGCAAAGGCGCCAAGATTGCGGGCCAGAGCGATGGGGCCATCCCCGAAAGCATTGAACAGAAAGGGGAAAGCCGCCGCGGCCAGCCAGACCGGGCGGCCCGCAAGGCGGTGACGCGGCGCGGCCTCGGGCAGGCGGTCGGGGGCGACGCCGGGAAAGCCCTTGGCGGGGTCCCCCGGCCGGGGCGAATATTTGCCGCCGAAACGCTGCGCCATCTCAGACCGTGCCTTTCAGCGCGACCGAGAAGATCAGCGCCAGAAGCAGTCCGAAAGCGATGGTTTGAATGGTCTTGCGCGACATGGGCCCTCCGCCGGTTGCCGGTTGCGCTCAAGGTAGGCGCAACCGGGCCGGGTTTGAAGAGGGCGCGCGGGATCAGCCGCGTTTCGGGCCGGGCTTGCCGCCGAAGGGGCGCTTGTCGCCGCCCGAGTGGCTCTTGAACCCTTCCGAGCGCGGTTTGCCGCCCGGTTTCCCGCCGCCGTGGCTTTTGAAGCCCTCGGATTTGAAGCCGGGCTTGCCGCCGCGCGGCCCGAAGGATTTGCCACCCTCGGCGCTCCGCGGCGCATAGGGCTTGCGGTCGCCATCCTCGCGCCGCGCATAGGGCTTCTTCTCGCCATCGCGCGGGGCATAGGGTTTGCGGTCGCCATCCTCGCGACGGGCGTAGGGTTTCTTCTCGCCATCGCGCGGCGCGTAGGGCTTGCGGTCGCCATCCTCGCGACGGGCGTAGGGTTTCTTCTCGCCATCGCGCGGCGCGTAGGGCTTGCGGTCGCCATCCTCGCGACGGGCGTAGGGCTTCTTCTCGCCATCGCGCGGAGCGTAGGGCTTGCGGTCGCCATCTTCGCGCCGGGCATAGGGCTTCTTCTCGCCATCGCGGGGCGCATAGGGTTTGCGGTCGCCATCCTCGCGGCGGGCGTAGGGCTTGCGGTCGCCATCCTCACGACGCGCATAGGGCTTCTTCTCGCCATCGCGCGGGGCGTAGGGCTTGCGGTCGCCGTCTTCGCGCCGGGCATAGGGCTTCTTCTCGCCGTCGCGGGGCGCATAGGGCTTGCGGTCGCCATCTTCGCGCCGCGCATAGGGCTTCTTCTCGCCATCACGCGGACCAAAGGACTTGCGGTCGCCGTCTTCGCGACGCGCCGCGAAAGGCTTGCGATCCCCGTCGTCCCTGCGGGCAAAGGGCTTGCGCTCGCCATCCTCGCGGCGGGCGAAGGGTTTCTTCTCGCCGTCCTCGCGATGCGATTTCATCCCGAAGGCGCGCGGCTTGCGGTCGCCCTCGGCGCCGGCGAAATCGCGCTGACGGCCAAAGCCCTTGCCCTCGCCGCGCGGGGCACGCTCTTCGCCCTCGGGGCGCGGTTTGCGCCCGCCGGGCTTCGGCGCCATCCGTTCCGACCGCGGCGGCTTGCCATCCTCGATCCCCGACAAGAGCCGGTCGCCCAGCTGATCGCGCAGCATCTTGCGCTTCACCTCGACCACGGCGCCCGGTTCCATGTCATTGAGCCGGAACGGCCCATAGCTGACCCGGATCAGCCGGTTCACCGTCAGACCGACCTCGCCCATGGCGCGGCGGATCTCGCGGTTCTTGCCCTCGCGGATGCCGACGGTCAGCCAGGCATTCGCGCCCTGCTGCCGGTCAAGGCTCACTTCCATCGGCTGGAAATCCTCGCCGTCAATGGTGATGCCGCGGCGCAGGGGATCAAAGGTCTCGGTCGTCGGACGGCCGTTCACCCGCACGCGATATTTGCGCAGCCAGCCGGTTTCCGGCAGCTCAAGCCGCCGCTTCAGCCCGCCGTCGTTGGTCAGCAGCAGCAGGCCTTCGGAATTGAGGTCAAGCCGGCCGACATTCAGCACCCGCGGCATTTCCTCGGGCATCTCGTCAAAAATCGTGCGCCGGCCCTGTTCGTCCTTCTCGGTCGTCACCAGGCCAAGCGGCTTGTAATACAGCCACAGCCGGGTTTCCTGCGGCGCGTCGATCGGCTTGCCGTCGATCACCACCTTGTCCGTGGGTTTCACATCGAGCGCCGGGCTCTCGACCTTCTTGCCGTTCACCGTCACCCGGCCCGCAAGGATCATCTTTTCCGCATCGCGGCGCGAGGCAACGCCCGAGCGCGCAATCACCTTGGCGATGCGTTCGGCCGTCGTGGCAGTCAGACTCCGGGCGGGGGTTTCATTCGTTTCGTTCATGACCGATCCTTCAGGGGAAGGGGGCGCGCGACCATCGCGGGCGAAGGGGCCTTCCTACACCTGTCGCGCCGGTTTGGAAAGCGGCTTGATCGGGCAAGGTTTGCGGGCGATGAAAGGCGATGCAGTTCAAAAGCCACATGCAGGCCGCCCTGGCCGAGGCCGAGGCCGCCGCCACCCGCGGCGAGGTGCCGGTGGGCGCGGTGATCGTCGCCCCCGACGGCCGGGTGATTGCCCGGGCGGGCAACCGCACGCGCGAGCTGAACGACCCGACGGCCCATGCGGAAATCCTTGCGATTCGGGCGGCTTGCGCGGCTTTGGGGACCGAGCGGCTGGTGGGGCACGACCTTTATGTCACGCTCGAACCCTGTCCGATGTGCGCGGCGGCGCTGGCATCGGCGCGGATCGCGCGGCTTTATTACGGTGCGGGGGATCCGAAATCGGGCGGCGTCGCGCAGGGGCCGCGGATTTTCGCCCATCCGCAATGCCACCATGTCCCCGAGATCTATGACGGCATCGCCGCCGAACCTTCGGAACGGCTTCTGAAGGAATTTTTCGCGGCGCGGCGCTGAACTCCGCTTGCCCTGACCGGGACGATTCGTCGGGGCGACGCGGCCGGGAGGAGGAGAGCCACGCCGCCCCAAGGCCGCCTCGCGCGGCCGGATCGGTCTGCACCCTTGCGGTGCGTCTTCAGATTTGCACCTTTGCGGTGCGGGTCCCCTGTCGGACTTTCTTCTTTCTTTCCTCGACCTTGCCGCGTCGCGGCGGAAACGGGAACCGGTTTTCGCCGCGATCCGGGGCCGAAACCGGAACTGGACGAAATGCAGCCGCGGTTTGCCGCCCCCTGCCTGATTTTTGCGCGCAACAGCAATGAACGGGCCATCTGCGGGCGGCAAAAGCGGGGGCGGCGCACTGGCCAACGGCGTGCCGCCATGCCAGAACCGCGGCAGGGTGGCGCAAGAGGGCAGCGCGAAAGGGCGGACATGGGCGGATCGCAGGACGGGCTGGGCTTCATCGGGCCCGAGGATGGCAGCGGCCTTGACCGGGCGGCGGCGCTGCGTGCCGATCCCGACCATGTTGCCCGCTGTGCCGCCGATCCCGGCGCCCGGTTCATCGTCTTTTCGCGCGGTCAGGTGCTGAGCGCCCCCGCGACGGTCCCTTTGACGGCCCCCGCCGATCCGCTGACCGGGGCGGGGCTGGCCAGCCTTGGCCCCGATCACCCGCTTTGCGCCACGGCCCCCGGCGCGCCGATCTTTCTGGGGCTGATCGGCGCCCGCCCGATCCTGGCGCTCGATCTGCCCGAGATCGCCCCCGAAACCTTGCCCGAGGGCGCCGAACTGGCCGATCTGCGCGCGCTCTTGCCGCGGCTGGATCCGCGCGCCTCGGAACTGGCCGCCACCGCGCGCGGGCTTTTTGTCTGGCACCAGACGCACGGGTTCTGCGCCGCCTGCGGGCAGCCGACGCGGATCACCCATGCGGGCTGGCAGCGGCTTTGCCCGGGCTGCGGCGCGGTGCATTTCCCGCGCACCGATCCGGTGGTGATCATGCGCATCACCCGCGAGGGTCAGGTGCTTCTGGCCCGCAGCCCGGGCTGGCCCGAGGGGCTGCATTCCTGCCCGGCGGGCTTCATGGAACCGGGCGAGACCCCGGCCGCGGCGGTCCGACGCGAGGTGTTCGAGGAAACCGGCATCCGGGTCGGCGCGGTGCGGTTTCTGGCGGCGCAACCCTGGCCCTTTCCGGCCTCGCTGATGCTGGGCTGCGCGGGGGTGGCCGAGACCGAGAGGATCACCCTCGATCCGGTGGAGATCGAGGCGGCGCTCTGGGTCGACCGGGCCCGTCTGGCGGCGATCCTGGCCGGGGCCGATCCCGAGATCCGGCCGCCGCGGCCCGGCACTGTTGCACGCTGGATGCTGTCGGACTGGCTTGCGGGCCCGGCCGATTGACATCTGCGCGGCCTTCGGGCGAAGGGAGTTGCCGTGGCCGCAGCGGTCACGACACAGGAGGCAGGCATGAAATTCAGCAACCGCGTCGACGTGGCCGTGCCCGCCGACAAGCTTTTCGAACGGCTTACCGACATTCCCGCGCTGGAAAACGCCGCGTTCAAGAAGGGCGTGGAAATGCGCCGGCTCGATTCGCTGGAACAGAAGGGCGCGGGCATGTCCTGGGACGTGGGCTTCCGGCTGCGTGGCAAGCCGCGGCAGATGATCGTCGATGTCACCCGCTACGAGGCGCCGCTGCGGATCGACTACAGCGGCACCTCGGCGGGATTCGAGGTGACGCTGGTGCTGGAATTCACCGCGCTTGCGCCGCGCCGCAGCCGGATGGCGACCGTGCTGGAAATCAAGCCGCGCACGCTGGGCGGGCGGCTTTTGCTGCAATCGGCGCGGCTTGGCCGGGCCAATCTGAACCGCCGCTATGACGAGCGGATCAAGAGCTTCCTGCGCGATCTGGAAAACCGCCACGCCTGAGCGGGCGGGGCAGGGGGGCTGCGCGCCCCTCTTGGCCTGCGGCCAATTCACCCCCGCGGCGTATTTTGCCAAGGAAAACGTGGTGTTTTTTCTTGGAGAAAATACGCCGGGGGGAGTCCGAAGGACGGGGGGCAAGGCCCCCCTTTTTCAGTCCTGCCCCGTCTTATTCCTGCCCCGTCTTATTCCTGACGGCGCGGATCGGCCGGATAGGTGCCCAGAATGTGCAGATACGAGGTGAAATAACGCAGCTCGTCCAGCGCAAGCCGGACGTTTTCATCCTCGGGGTGGCCCTCGATATCGGCGTAGAATTGCGTCGCGGTGAAAGAGCCGTCGAGCATGTAGCTTTCCAGCTTCGTCATGTTCACGCCATTCGTGGCAAAGCCGCCCATCGCCTTGTAAAGCGCGGCCGGGATGTTGCGCACTTCAAAGACGAAGGTGGTCATCATCCGTTCGGCGCGGCGGCGGTCGTCGGGGTCGCGGCCCATGACCAGAAAGCGGGTGGTGTTGTGGCCGTGATCCTCGATGTCGCGGGCGAGCACTTCGAGCCCGTAGATCGACGCGGCAAGCTCCGAGGCCAGAACCCCCTCGCCCGGGGTGCGGGACTGGGCCAGTTCGGCCGCGGCCCCCGCGCTGTCGGCGGCGGCATGGCCGGCGATGCCGTGTTCGCGCAGGAACCGCGCCGATTGCGGCAACAGCACCAGATGCGCCCGCACATGTTTGATCTCGCTCAGCTTCGTGCCCGGCAGGCTCATCAGCGCGATGCGCACGCGCAGGAAATGCTCATCCAGGATATGCAGACCCGATTCCGGCAGCAGACGGTGAATGTCGGCGACGCGGCCATAGGTCGAATTTTCCACCGGCAGCATCGCCAGCTCCGCCCGGCCCTCGCGCACGGCCTCGATCACGTCCTCGAAGGTGGCGCAGGGCAGCGGTGTCAGTCCCGGCCGCGCCACATTCGCTGCCTCATGCGAATAGGAGCCCAATTCGCCCTGAAAGGCGATCACGCCGTTTCCTGCCATCTTCCCGCCTCCGGTGTTCGATCCGGCCCCTTGATGTCGCAAAGACCGGGCCAAGAAAAGCGCCGATATGCCGTCAAGGCCCTGATCCGCGCCTTTTTATCGCGGCCCAAACCCAAATTCGCGCGCGAATGAACCTTGAAATGTGCAAGGCGAAGCGCGTAGATGCGCCAACCGCAGATGCCAACCGCCGGGGGAGCCATGCTCGTCAAGACGCACATCACGAAGATTGGGGTCACGCTTTTCGCCGTGGCCCTGTTCTACGGGTTCATCTACATGCTTTCCAACTCGCTCTTTGCGACGCGGCCGGCCACCGCCGTCGCGGTCGGTGCGGACGGGAAGGCGCTGCTGCCCTCGGTCGACGAGGCGGCCATGCCCGCCAAGGCGCCCGTCGCCGCCGCGGCGGCCCCCGCGGCCGAAGCCGCCGCCCCGGCCGAGCCCGAGGCGCCGCCCGCCCCCGCCTATGTCGAGGTCGATCCGGCGATGATCACCGGCGACGCGAAAGCCGGCGAAGAAAAGTTCAACAAGACCTGCAAGGCCTGCCACAAGATTGATGGCAAGAACGCCGTCGGCCCGCATCTGAACGGGGTGATCGGCCGCGCCACCGCCACCGTCGAAGGCTTCAAATATTCGACCGCGATGAAGAACCATGGCGGCAACTGGACGCCGGATCGTCTGGACATCTATCTGGTCAGCCCGAAGGCCGAAGTGCCCGGCACCAAGATGTCCTTCGCCGGTCTGCCCGAAGCTGCCGACCGCGCCAATGTCATCGCCTATCTGAACTCGCTGCCGCGCTGAGCGTTGCAGACCGCATCGAAGGGCCGTGCCGCAGGGCGCGGCCCTTTCATTTTGCGCTCTCACATCTTTGCAACTTGCCCCGGCGCGGCCTTCGCCCTTTAGTGGGGCAAAAGGGGAGAGAACCATGGCGAAAGCGGCGGTGCAGGTGGTGGTGCGGGATCGGCGAGCGGCGATGGGGCGCGCCCTTGCGGGCGGGCTTCTTGCGATGCTTCTGGCAACGGGTTTGGCGGGGCCGTTGCGCGCCGGGGACACGATCACCGCTGCGGCCATCGCCACCCTTGGCACGGTGAAATATCCGCCCGATTTCAAGCATCTGGACTATGTGAACCCGGAGGCGCCGAAGGGCGGCGAGATTTCGGAATGGACCGGCTACGGCTTTGACAATTTCAACCCCTACACGATCGAGGGGCGGGCGGCGCCGCTCGCCTCGGCGCCGCAGGAAAGCATGCTGACCGGCACCTCGGACACGGTTGGGGAGGCCTATTGTCTGCTGTGCGAAAGTTTCGAATACCCGCCCTCGCGCGATTGGGTGATCTTCACCCTGCGCGAGGGGGTGACCTTTTCCGACGGCACGCCGATGACGATCGAGGATGTGCTGTTTTCCTATGAAACCATGCGCGACAAGGGCTTGTCGAGCTTCCGCGCGGTCGTGGCGCAGCAGATCGCCGCGGTCGAGGTGCTGGACGCGCGCCGGATCAAATTCACCTTCAAGCCCGATTACCTGCGTCGCGACATCATCCAGTCGGCGGGCGGGTTCCCGGTGTTTTCCCGGGCGCAGTTCGAACGCGACAAGATCGACCTGGCCAAGCCCGTGCCGGTGGCGCTGATCGGCTCGGGGCCCTACATGCTGGACAGCGTCAAGATGGGCCAGACCGTGGTCTGGAAGCGCAACCCCGCCTATTGGGGGGAAAAGCTGCCGATCAATGTCGGGCGCAACAATTTCGACCGCATCCGGGTCGAATATTACGGCGATTACCAATCCGCCTTCGAGGGGTTCAAGGCGGGCAGCTACACCTTCCGCAACGAGGCGAGCTCGATCATCTGGTCGACGCAATATGATTTTCCCGCGCTCAAGGCCGGGCATGTGGTCAAGGCGCAGCTGCATGATGGCAGCGTGGCAAGCGGGCAGGGCTGGGCGATCAACCTGCGCCGCGAAAAGTTTCAGGACATCCGCGTGCGCCAGGCGCTGGGGCTGATGTTCAACTTCGACTGGTCGAACGAGACGCTGTTTTACGGGCTTTATGCGCGGATCAATTCGCCTTGGGAAAACTCGGATCTGGCGGCCTCGGGCCCGCCCTCGGCGGAGGAGCTGGCGCTGCTTTCGCCGCTCGCCAAGGATCTGCCCGAAGGCGTGCTGACCGAACCGGCGGTGCTGGCGCCGGTCTCGGGCAAGCGCCAGCTGGACCGGGCGAACATGCGCAAGGCGGCGGCGCTGCTGGATGCGGCGGGCTGGGTCGTGGGCGCGGACGGGATGCGGCGCAATCCGAAGGGCGATCTTCTGCATGTCGAATTCATCAACGACAGCCAGACCTTTGATCGGGTGATCAATCCTTATGTGGAAAACCTGCGCGCTCTGGGGGTGGATGCGGTGCATTTGCGCGTCGATGATGCGCAGCATCAGGAACGCAAGGCCCGGCATGATTTCGACCTGATCACCGGCCATTTCGGCCAGGATCTGCTGCCCGGCGCCGATCTGCAGCAATATTTCGGCTCGGCTGCGACCGGGGATGCCTTCAACCTGGCGGGCATTGCCAATCCGGCCATCGACACGCTGATCCGCAAGGTCGAGGAAGCGACGAGCCGGGAAGAGCTGATCCCCCGCGTCCATGCGCTGGATCGGGTGCTTCGGGCGCTTCATTTCTGGGTGCCGCAATGGTTCAAGGACAGCCACACCGTCGCTTATTACGACATCTACGAGCACCCCGAGACGCTGCCGCCCTATGCGCTGGGCGAGCTGGACTTCTGGTGGTATAACGCCGAGAAGGCTGCAAAACTGAAAGCGGCAGGGGCACTTTAAGGCTTCAGGCCCGCCAGAATGTTGCAAAAGTGCAAGGCAAGGGAACGATGGGCGCCTATATCCTGCGGCGGTTGATGCTGGTTTTGCCGACGCTGTTCGGCATCATGCTGATCAATTTCGCGCTGACGCAATTCGTGCCGGGCGGGCCGATCGAAAGCATCATCGCCCGGGTGCAGGGCGAGTCCGATGCGACGCGCAACCTGACCGGCGGCGCCGACGCGGGGCAGGGCCAATCGGCCGAGGACATGGGCTATCAGGGCGCGCGGGGGATTTCCCCCGACCTGCTGGCGCAGCTTGAAGTGCAGATGGGCTTTTCGCGCATCACCTGCGCCGAGGGTTTCACCGGGGAGCCGAACTTGAAAGACCCGGCCTGCACGCGCGAAAAGATCCCGGCGCATGAGCGCTTTTTCAAGATGATGGGCGATTACCTCGTCTTCGATTTCGGCGAAAGTTTCTTCAAGAACAAGTCGGTGGTCGATCTGGTGATCGAAAAACTGCCGGTCTCGATCTCGCTGGGCCTGTGGTCCACGCTTCTGGCC
Source organism: Rhodobacter capsulatus (assembly GCF_052363185.1). GTDB lineage: Bacteria > Pseudomonadota > Alphaproteobacteria > Rhodobacterales > Rhodobacteraceae > Rhodobacter > Rhodobacter capsulatus_E. The sequence continues at coordinate 1,061,977 of NZ_CP198955.1, forward strand.
TATCTGATCTCGATCCCGCTGGGCATCCGCAAGGCGGTGAAGGACGGCACCAGCTTCGACACCTGGACCTCGGCCGCGATCATCGTCGCCTATGCCATTCCGACGCTTGTGTTTTCCGTTCTGCTGATGGTGCTCTTCGCGGGCGGCAGCTACTGGAAGATCTTCCCCCTGCGCGGGCTGACCTCCGATGATTTCGACACGCTTTCGATGGGGGGGAAGGTGCTCGATTACCTCTGGCACATCTGCCTGCCCACCATTGCGATCACGCTTTCCAGCTTCGTCACGCTGACGCTTTTGACGAAGAACTCCTTCCTCGACGAGATCAACAAGCAATATGTGATGACCGCCCGCGCCAAGGGGCTGACCGAATCCCGCGTGCTTTACGGCCATGTCTTCCGCAACGCCATGCTGATCGTCATCGCCGGGTTTCCCGGCCTCTTCCTGTCGGTCCTCTTCTCCGGCTCGCTGATCATCGAGACGATGTTCTCGCTCGACGGGCTGGGCCTTCTGGGCTATCAGGCCGCGGTCGAGCGCGACTATCCCGTTGTTTTCGGATCGCTTTATGCCTTCGGGCTGATTTCGCTGGTGATCGGCATCGTCTCGGACATCACCTATACCCTTGTCGATCCGCGCATCGACTTCGAGCGGAGGGCCGGTTGATGGCTTTGTCGCCCCTTGCCCAGCGTCGGCTTCGCAACTTCCGCGCCAATCGCCGCGCCTTCTGGTCGCTGATCGTCTTTTCGACGCTGTTCATCCTGTCGCTTTTTGCGGAACTGATCGCCAATGATCACCCGATCATGGTGCGCTACCGCGGCGAATTCTTCTTTCCGGTCTATCAGTTCTACCCCGAAACCGCCTTTGGCGGCGATTTCCGCACCGAAGCGATCTACACCGACCCCGCCGTGCAATGCCTGATCGTCACCGGCGGGCGGCAAGAATGCTGGGATACCCCCGAGGAGACGCGCAAGGAAGCCGAGACCACCGGCACCGTCGCGGGCGAAGCCATTGAAAAGGGCTGGATGATCTGGCCGGTCATTCCCTATCACTACCGCACCATCAACGATGTCGGCACCGCGCCCTCGGCCCCCGACCGGAACCACTGGCTGGGCACCGACGACACCGCCCGCGACGTGGCGGCGCGGGTGATCTATGGCTTCCGCATCTCGGTCGCCTTCGCGCTGATCGTCGCCTCGGTCTCCTCGGTTCTGGGCATCGCGGCGGGGGCGGTGCAGGGCTACTTCGGCGGCAAGGTCGATCTGATCTTCCAGCGGCTTCTGGAAATCTGGTCCTCCACCCCGTCGCTTTACGTCATCATCATCCTGTTTGCGATCCTTGGCCGCAGCTTCTGGCTGCTCGTCGGCGTCACGATCCTGTTCGGCTGGCCCGCCCTGACCGGCGTTGTCCGGGCCGAGTTCCTGCGCGCGCGCAATTTCGAATATGTCCGCGCCGCCCGGGCCTTGGGGGTTTCTGATCGCGTCATCATGGTCCGCCACATCCTGCCGAATGCGATGGTCGCCACCATCACCATGCTGCCTTTCGTCATCACCGGGGCGATCTCGGGCCTCGCCACGCTGGATTACCTTGGCTACGGGCTGCCATCGTCCGCGCCCTCGCTTGGGGAACTGGCGCTGCAGGCGAAACAGCATCTGCAGGCGCCCTGGCTTGCTTTCACCGCCTTTGTCACCTTCGCCACCATGCTCTCGCTGCTGGTCTTCGTGTTCGAGGGCCTGCGCGACGCCTTTGACCCGCGCAAGGTGTTCAAATGACTGCCGTTCTGTCCGTCGAAAATCTGCGCGTGAGCTTCCGTCAGGAGGGCCGAGAGATCCCCGCCGTCAAGGGCGTCAGCTTCACCGTGGCCAAGGGCGAAACGGTGGCGCTGGTGGGCGAATCCGGTTCGGGCAAGTCGGTCACGGCGCTGTCCACGGTGGCGCTGCTGGGGGGCAATGCGCGGGTTCAGGGCTCGGTCAAATATCTGGGCCGCGAGATGGTGGGCGCCGATGAGCCCACCCTGCGCGACGTGCGCGGCAATGACATCAGCTTCATCTTTCAAGAGCCGATGACCTCGCTCAACCCTTTGCATTCGATCGAAAAACAGATCGGCGAAAGTCTGGCGCTGCATCAGGGGCTGACCGGCGCCCCGGCGCGGGCGCGGATTGTCGAATTGCTGACCCGGGTGGGCATTGCGGCCCCCGAAAGCCGTCTGGCCGACCTGCCGCATCAGCTTTCGGGCGGGCAGCGGCAGCGGGTGATGATCGCGATGGCGCTGGCGAACGGGCCGGAGCTCCTGGTGGCGGATGAGCCCACCACCGCGCTGGATGTGACGATTCAGGCGCAGATCCTGGAGCTTCTGGCGGAACTGAAACGCGATCTGGGCATGAGCCTTCTGTTCATCAGCCACGATCTGGGCGTCGTGCGCCGCATCGCCGACAAGGTCTGCGTGATGAGCCAGGGCGAGATCGTCGAACAGGGCCCGACCGAAGCGATTTTCGCCAATCCGCAGCACCCCTATACGAAGAAGCTGCTGGCGGCCGAACCTGTGGGCCGGGCCGAGCCGGTGCCCGAGCAGGCCGAACCGCTGCTGCAGGCCGAGGGGCTGAAGGTCTGGTTTCCGATCAAGCGCGGGCTCTTGCGCCGCACCGTCGGCCATGTGAAGGCGGTGAACGACGCAAGCCTGTCGGTGCGGGCGGGGGAAACCCTTGGCATCGTGGGGGAATCCGGTTCGGGCAAGACGACGCTGGCGCTTGCCCTGATGCGGCTCATTGAAAGCGAGGGCCCGATCACCTTTGCCGGGCAGGAGATTTCGCGCTGGCAATCGAAACAGCTGCGTCCGCTGCGCCGCGACATGCAGATCGTGTTTCAGGACCCGTTCGGCAGCCTGTCGCCGCGCATGACGATCGAACAGATCATCGCCGAGGGGCTGACCGTGCATGGGGTCGAACCAGGCCGCAACCGGCGCGAGATGGTGGCCGAGATCATGGCCGAAGTCGGGCTCGATCCGGCGGCGATGGCGCGCTATCCGCATGAATTTTCCGGCGGGCAGCGCCAGCGCATCGCGATTGCCCGGGCGATGATCCTGCGCCCGCGGGTGGTGGTGCTGGATGAGCCCACCTCGGCGCTGGACATGACGGTGCAGGTGCAGATCGTCGATCTCTTGCGCGATCTGCAGCGCCGCTACGGGCTCGCCTATCTGTTCATCAGCCACGATCTGCGCGTGGTGCGGGCGATGGCCCACAAGATCATGGTGATGAAGGCGGGCGATATCGTCGAAGCCGGACCCGCCGCACAGATTTTCGAACGCCCCGTTACCGATTATACCCGCGCGCTGATCGCCGCGGCTTTGGGAAAACCCGCATGAAAATCCTTTTCGTCCATCAGAATTTCCCCGGACAATTCCCCCATCTGGCCCCCGCGCTGGCGGCCCGCGGCCATGAGGTTCTGGCGCTGACCGCCGAAACGAACAACCGCCCCTCGCCGGTGAAAGTGGTGAAATACCGCAAGCCCGCCGAGGTGAAACTGGAGCCGCGGTTGACGAAAATGTATGCCGATGTCTGCGAGCGGGGCATGCGCGCGGCCTTTGCGGCGCGGCAGTTGCGCGACCAGCACGGCTATGTGCCCGACGTGATCTTCGGCCATCCGGGCTGGGGCGAGACGCTTTTCCTGCGCGAGGTCTGGCCCGAGGCGAAGCTGCTCGTCTATGCCGAGCTGATGTACAAGACCACCGGGCTGGATACCGATTTCGACCCGGAATTCGCCAAGCCCGGTCTGGAAAGCCGGATTTCCACCACCGCACGCTCGGCGCATCTGATCCAGTCGATCGTGCAGGCCGATGCGGCGCTCTCGCCCACGGAATTTCAGGCCTCGACCTTTCCGCCCGAATTGCGCGCCAAGATCACCATCTGCCATGACGGGGTGAACACGGCGCGGCTGACGCCCAACCCCGCGGCCAGCTATACCGTGCCGGGCACCAGCCTGACCCTGCGCCCGGGCGACGAGGTGGTGACCTTCATCAACCGCTCGCTTGAACCCTATCGCGGCTATCACAGCTTCATGCGCGCCCTGCCCGAGGTGCTGGCGGCGCGGCCCGCGGCGCAGGTGCTGATCATCGGCGAAGAGGGGCAAAGCTATGGCGCCGCCCCGCCCGAGGGGTCGTGGAAGCAGAAGTTTCTGGATGAGGTCAAGGATCGGCTGGATCTGGGCCGGGTGCATTTTCTGGGGCGGGTGCCCTATGCCGATTTCGTGTCGATCATGCAGATCGGCCGGGTTCATGCCTATCTGACCTATCCTTTCGTGCTCAGCTGGTCCTTGATGGAGGCGATGTCGGTGGGGGCGATGGTGGTGGGGTCGGATACCGCGCCCCTGCGCGAGGTGATTTCCGATGGCGTGAACGGGCGGCTGGTCGATTTCTTCGACATCAAGGGCTGGTCGGCGGCGCTGACCGATGCGCTGGCCCGTCCCGAAGCCTATCAGGAGATGCGCGAACGCGCCCGGGCCTCGGTGGTGGCGAAATACGATCTGGAAAGCCATTGCCTGCCGCAGCTGATCCGCTTTGTCGAAACCGCGGGCGGCACTTTGGGCTGATCAGCCCGGGGCATGCAGCACGCCCGCCTGTCGGATGTCCTCGGCGGCGAAGTCGATCAGCGCCCGCACCTTGCGCGGCAGCACCCGGCCTTCCAGATAGACGGCGCTGACCGGGCTGGGCGCGCTGGCAAAGCCGGTCAGGATCGGCACCAGCGCCCCGTTGGCCAGCGCCGCGCTCAGCGCGAAATAGGGCGCATGGGCGATGCCCAGACCCGCCACCGCCAGTTCCGAGGCCGCCCGCGCCGAATTGACGTGAAAGCGGCCCTGCACGGTCACGACATGTTCGGCCGTTCCGGCGTGAAACAGCCAGCGGCGCGGGTTTTGCCGGTTGGTATCGACGATGCAGCCGTGCTGCGCCAGATCCTCGGGCCGCTCGGGCGTGCCATGGGCGGCCAGATAGGCGGGGCTGGCCACCGTGATCGACCGGCTTTCGCCCAGCCGCCGCGCCTTCAGCGACAGCATCTCGGACCGGCCGATGCGAAAGGCCAGGTCGATCCCCTCGCGCGCCAGATCGGCAAAACTGTCGCTCAGCCGCAGATCGAAGCTCAGCCCCGGATGGGCGGCGGCAAAGCGTGCGAGCATCCCGCCCAGATAGATCTCGCCCAAAGTCACCGGCGCCGAAAGGCGGATCAGCCCCGAAAGCCCGCGCGAGCCCTCGGCCACCCCGGCCAGAAGATCATCGAGATCATCGAGCAGCGCCGGGGCCCGGGCCAGCAGATCCTCGCCCGCCGGCGTCAGCCCGACGCGCCTTGTGGTGCGCTGCAAGAGCCGCACACCCAGCCGCGCCTCCAGCTCCGCCACATATTTCGAGGTCAGCCGGTTCGACACCCCCAGCTGGTCGGCCGCGGCGGTGAAAGACCCGGTCTGCGCCGTGGCGACAAAGGCGCGCAATTCCTCGGTGATGTCCATCCGGCCCCCATTTGGAACAGATCAAGGATAGTCATTCCGGATGTTCGCTATTTTGTGGAGGATGCGCAAGGCGTATTCCGGCTGCAGCAAGGCCGCGTCGGGCGGCCCCGAACAGGAGTTTTCCAGATGACCACGACCCCCGCCGCCGATTACGCCGCCACGCTGTTGCGCCTCACCTCGGGTGTGACCTTTCTGGCCCATGGGCTGCTCAAGCTGACCGTCTTCACCATTCCGGGCACGGTGGGCTATTTCGAAAGCCTTCGGCCTGCCGGGCGTCTTCGCCTATCTGACGATCGCCGCCGAACTTGGCGGCGGGCTGGCGCTGATCCTCGGCGTCGCGACCCGGGCGGTGGCGCTGGCGCTGATCCCGGTGCTTCTGGGCGCGACCTGGGTGCATGCGGGCAATGGCTGGCTCTTCTCGGGCACGGGCGGCGGCTGGGAATTCCCGCTCTTCTGGGCGATCATCCAGCTGGTGATCGCGCTGCTGGGGGGCCGGGGCCTTTGCGCTGCGCCTGCCGGGGCTGGAACGCCGCCTTGGCATCTTCGCCTGACCGCCTCTCACCGCCCGCGGCGCCAACCCGCGGGCGGTCCGCCAAGGAGAAAGCCATGCCCCCCGTTCAAACCCTCTCGGCCCTGCGGGACCGTTTCGCGCCCTCGGACCGGATGCCGCTCGTCTTTCTGGGCCACGGCAGCCCGATGAACGCGATCGAGGATACGGCCAACAGCCGCGCCTGGACCGCGCTTGGCCGCAGCCTGCCGCGGCCAAAGGCGATCCTTGTCGTCTCGGCGCATTGGATGACGCGGGGCACGACGCTCGTCGATGTCTCGGCGCTGCCGCGCACGATCCATGATTTCTACGGCTTCCCGCAGGCGCTTTTCGATCAGCGCTATCCGGCCCCGGGCGCTCCGGCGCTGGCGCGCGAGGTGGTCTCGCTTCTGGCCAGCCACCGCGCCGAGGGCGATGACAGTTGGGGGCTGGATCACGGCGCCTGGACGGTGCTGAAATACCTTTACCCCGAGGCCGATGTGCCGGTGTTTCAGGTCTCGGTCGACATGGGCCGCGATCTGGCCCATCAGCTGGAGATCGGCCGGACGCTCTCCGAGCTGCGCAACCGCGGCGTGCTGATCCTCGGCTCGGGCAATGTGGTGCACAACCTGCGCGCGGTGACATGGGGTGATGACGCGAAACCCCTTGATTTCGCACAGGACTTCGATGCGCTCTTCACTGATCGCCTGCAAGGTCGCGATTTCGCTGCCCTTGCCGACCGCGCCGGGCTGGGGCCGCTGCTGCAGCAGGCCCATCCCAGCCTCGATCACTACCTGCCGACGCTGACCATCGCGGGCGCCTCGGATGCGGGGGACGATCTGACCTTCCTCACCGACACCATTGATCTCGGCTCGATCTCGATGCGCTCCTTTGTCTTTCATCCGCGCTAGGGGCTACCACAGCCCCTCGGCGCTTTCCTTCAGCACCTGGGCCGAACGGTGCAGCGCCGCCCATTCACCCGCGTCAAGCGAGGGGATCAGCGTCGAGACCACCCCGGCCGCGCCGATCACCCGCGGCAAAGACAGCGCCACATCGGCAATTCCCGCCACCTCGGGCGAGCGGATCGAGACCGACATCACCGCGCGCTGATCGTCGCGGATCGCCTGCACCAGCCGCGCCAGCCCCGCGCCGATGCCATACCAGGTCGCGCCCTTGCCCGCGATGATCCGATAAGCGGCCTGCCGCACGCCTGCGTCGATCCTTGCCCGCACCTCTTCGGTGATCGCCACGCCCAGCTGCGATGCAATCCGGTCCAAAGGCTCGGCGCCGACGCGGGCGCTGGACCAGGCCAGCACCTCGCTGTCGCCATGCTCGCCCAGAACGAAGCCATGCACCGAATGCGCGGCCACCCCCAGATGCCCGGCCAGAAGCGCGCGAAACCGCGCCGAATCAAGCAGTGTGCCGGTGCCGATCACCCGCTCGGCCGGCAGGCCAGAGGCCCGCTGCGCCACCTCGGTCATGATGTCGACGGGGTTCGAGGCGACGATCAGCAAAGCCCCGGGCGCCTGCGCGCGCACCTTCGCGATGACCTCGGAAAACACTTCGGCATTGCGGGACAAAAGGCTCAATCGGCTCTCGCCCGGCTTTTGCGCCACGCCTGCCGCCAGAATCACGATGCCCGCCCCCGCCAGCACCTCGTAATCGCCCGCGCCCAGCTTCACCGGATGCGCAAAGGGCACGGCATGGCCGATATCCTCGGCCTGCGCCTGCGCAAGCGCCGCATTGCGATCGACAAACACCACCTCGGACGCGCCGCCGCGCATCGCAATGGCAAATCCCGCCGCCGAGCCGACCATGCCCGCGCCCACGATTCCGACCTTCATCGCCCGACTCCCGTTTTGTGATGGCGCTACCATGGCACGCCCGCGCCCCCGCGCAACCCCGTTTCCGCCGCCCCGGTTTTCCTTGGCGCAAATACGCCCGGGGGGTGCGGGGGCGGAGCCCCCGCGGGTCGCCCCGGCCCTGCCGGGGCGAAAGCCCCCGCCCCTCCGGCCCGGCAAAAGCTCTGGTCAGAAGGGGCAACTTGGGCTAGAGTCGGCGCCAAGACCCGGCAATCGGGCGTTTCGGCAGATCCAGGCAAACGAGCGGCTTTCGCGATGACGGAAATGGTTTTCGGCACCGTCCCCTTGCGGGCGACGGATCCCGTGCTTCCACGCTGGTGGCGCACGATCGACAAATGGGCGCTGACCGCGGTCTTCGCGCTCTTTGGTGTCGGCATGCTTCTGGGTCTTGCGGCCTCGGTGCCGCTGGCCGAAAAGAACGGGCTTGAACCCTTCTATTACGTCAAGCGCCAGGCGCTGTTCGGCGGCGTCGGGCTTGCCGTGATGATCGCGCTGTCGATGATGAGCCCGCAGCAGGTCCGCCGCATCGGCGTCGTGGGCTTCGCGATGGCCTTTCTTACCCTGATGGCGCTGCCCGTCATCGGCACCGATTTCGGCAAGGGGGCGGTGCGCTGGATCTCGCTTGGCTTCGCCTCGCTGCAGCCTTCGGAATTCCTCAAGCCCGGCTTCGTCATCGTCTCGGCCTGGTTCATGGCCGCCGCGCTGGAAGTGGCGGGCCCGCCCGGGCGGCTATATTCCTTCATCCTCACCGCGCTGATCGTCGTCACGCTGGCGCTGCAGCCCGATTTCGGCCAGGCCTCGCTGATCCTCTTCTCCTGGATGGTGATGTATTTCGTCTCCGGGGCGCCGATCCTGCCGCTGGTCGCGGCGGGCGGGCTCTCCGCGGCGGGCGGCTTTCTGGCCTATAACATGTCCGAACACGTCGCGCGCCGGATCAACGGGTTCCTCTCGGCCGAGGTCGATCCGCGCACCCAGATCGGCTATGCCACCAACGCGATCCAGGAGGGCGGCTTCTTCGGCGTCGGCGTCGGCGAGGGCTCGGTGAAATGGTCGCTGCCCGACGCACATACCGATTTCATCGTCGCCGTCGCGGCCGAGGAATACGGCCTTGTTCTGGTTCTGGGCATCATCGCGCTTTATGCCGTCGTCGTGCTGCGCTCGCTCATCCGGATGATGGCCGAACGCGACCCCTTCGCGCGGATCGCGGGCACGGGCCTTGCCTTCGCCTTCGGCGTGCAGGCGTTGATCAACATGGGGGTTGCGGTGCGGCTTTTGCCCGCCAAGGGCATGACGCTGCCCTTTGTCAGCTATGGCGGCTCCTCGGTGATCGCCAGCGGTATCGCGCTTGGCTTCCTGCTCGCGCTCACCCGCACCCGGCCGCAAAACGAGATCGCCCGGATTCTCGGCAATCGTCCCGCCGCCTGAGGGAGGGTGACATGGATCACGCAAAACCGCCTCTGCTTCTGATCGCTGCCGGGGGGACCGGGGGGCATATGTTCCCGGCCCAGGCCTTGGCCGAGGCGATGGTCCGCCGCGGCTGGCGGGTGAAGCTTTCGACCGATGCCCGCGGCGCCCGTTACGCGGGCGCCTTTCCGGCGCAGGTGCCGGTGGAACAGGTGGCCTCGGCCACCTTTGCCCGTGGCGGCGTCTTGGCGAAACTCGCCGTGCCGTTCCGGCTTGCGGGCGGCATGCTCAGCGCGATCGCGCGCAATCTGCGCGACCGGCCCGCCGTGGTGATCGGCTTTGGCGGCTATCCGACGATCCCCGCGCTCGCCTCGGCGCTGCTTCTGGGCGTGCCGCGCGCGATCCACGAACAAAACGGCGTGATGGGCAAGGTCAACCGCGTCTTTGCCCGCCGCGTCCAGGCCTTTGCCTGCGGCACTTGGCCCACCGATCTGCCGCCCGGCGTGCAGGGCACCCATACCGGCAACCCGGTCCGCGCCGCCGTCGTCGAACGCGCCGGTGCCCCCTATATTCCGCCGGGCGATTATCCGATGTCGGTTCTGGTGATCGGCGGCTCGCAGGGGGCGCGGATCCTCTCGGACCTTGTCCCCGCCGCCTTTGCCGCGCTGCCCGAGCCCCTGCGCCGCCATCTGCGCATCGCCCATCAGGCCCGCCCCGAAGATGCCGCCCGCGTCACCGAAGCCTATGAACGCGCGGGGATCGACGCCGAGATCGCGCCCTTCTTCGCCGATGTCCCCCGCCGTCTGGCGGAATGCCAGCTGGTGATCTCGCGTTCGGGGGCCTCATCCGTCGCCGACATTTCGGTGATCGGGCGGCCCGCGATCCTTGTGCCCTATGCCGCCGCCACGGGCGATCACCAGACCGCCAATGCCCGCGGCCTGACCGATGCGGGCGCCGCCATCCTGATCCCTGAGACCGCCGCCTCGGTCGCCACGCTCTCCAGCCAGATCGCGCTTGTTCTGGACAATCCCGAAGGCGCGGTGCAAATGGCGCGGGCAGCGCTGGCCGAAGGCATCCCCGATGCCACGGCGCGGCTCGTGACCATCGTCGAAAAGCTTGCAGGACCCCGCCCATGAACGCGACCAAATTGCCCGGAGAGCTGGGCCCCATCCATTTTATCGGCATCGGCGGCATCGGCATGTCGGGCATTGCCGAAGTGCTGATGACGCAGGGCTTTTCGGTGCAGGGCTCGGATGCGAAGGCCAGCAAGATCACCGACCGGCTGGTGGAGCTGGGCGCGACCTTTTTCGAAGGTCAGCGCGCGTCGAACATCGGCGAGGCGGCCGTGGTGGTGATTTCCTCGGCGATCAAGTCGGGCAACCCCGAGCTTGAAGAAGCCCGCCGTCGGCATCTGCCCGTCGTGCGCCGCGCCGAGATGCTGGCCGAACTGATGCGGCTGCGCTCGAACATCGCCGTGGCGGGCACGCATGGGAAAACCACCACGACGACGATGGTGGCGACGTTGCTCGACAAGGGCGGCTTTGATCCGACCGTGATCAACGGCGGCATCATCCATGCCTACGGCTCGAACGCGCGGGCGGGGGCGGGCGAATGGATGGTGGTCGAGGCGGATGAAAGCGACGGCTCCTTCAACCGGCTGCCCGCGACGATCGCCATCGTGACCAATATCGACCCCGAGCACATGGAACACTGGGGCACGATCGAAAATCTGCGCCGGGGCTTTTACGATTTCGTCTCCGGCATCCCGTTCTACGGTCTGGCCGTGTGCTGCACCGACCACCCCGAGGTGCAGGCGCTGGTGGGCAAGATCACTGACCGCCGCGTCGTGACTTTCGGCTTCAACGCCCAGGCCGATGTGCGGGCGGTGAACCTGCGCTTTGAAAATGGCCGCAACTGCTTTGACATCCAGCTGCAGGCCGAAGGCGCGGTGATCGAGGGCTGCACCCTGCCGATGCCGGGCAATCACAACGTCTCGAACGCGCTCGCCGCCGTCGCCGTCGCCCGCCATCTGGGCATGAAGAAAGACGAGATCCGCGAGGCGCTGGCGAATTTCGCGGGCGTGAACCGGCGCTTCACCAAGGTGGGCGAGGTGCTGGGCGGCGTCACCGTGATCGACGATTACGGCCACCATCCGGTTGAAATCGCGGCCGTTCTGAAAGCGGCGCGGCAGGCGGTTTCCGCCACGCCCGGCGCGCGGGTGATCGCGGCGCATCAGCCGCACCGCTACACCCGGCTGCAGAACCTGTTCGATGATTTCTGCACCTGTTTCAACGAGGCCGATGTCGTCGCCATCGCCGATGTCTATGCGGCGGGCGAAGAACCGATCCCGGGTGCGTCGCGCGATGATCTGGTCTCGGGTCTGATCCGCCACGGCCACCGCCACGCCCGCGCGCTTCTGAACGACGAAGACCTGGCCCGGCTCGTCAGGGAACAGGCGCGGCCCGGCGATATCGTGGTTTGTCTGGGGGCGGGGACGATCTCGACCTGGGCGAACGGATTGCCCGCCAAACTCGGATAACGCCAGCACCATCGGAGGACAGCCATGACGCTTTCGCTTGCCACCGCTTGTCTCTGGGCGGTGATCGCCTCCCTCATCGCGCTTGGTCCGCGTCGGTTTCACTGGCCCGCCGCCTGGGCGCTGATCGCGGCGGGGGTGCCGATCCTGGGCTGGGTCACCTATGAAAACGGCCCGGTCTGGGGGCTTGCGGTGCTGGCGGGCGGGCTGAGCGTGCTGCGCTGGCCGGTGCGGCGGCTTTTCGCCGCGATGCATCGGCGCGACTGAGAGCGGGGCAGGGGGGCGCTGCCCCCCTCTTGGCCTCTCGGCCAATTCACCCCCCGGGATATTTGCACCAAGGTGAAAGCAGATCCCGGGTTCCCTTTCACCTTGGTCGAAATATCCCGGGGGGTGAGGCGCAGCCGAGGGGGGCAGCGCCCCCCCTTGCCCCATTGGGTTGCTCTCGCTATGGCAGGGTCATGGACAAGCTGAGCTACACCCCGCGCGGCGCGCTGACGCCGAATTACCCCCTGGCCGATCTGACCTGGCTGCGCGTCGGCGGCCCGGCCGACTGGCTGTTTCAGCCCGCCGACGAGGCGGATCTGTGCGCCTTTCTGGCGGCGCTGCCCGCCGATGTGACGGTCTTTCCGATGGGGGTCGGCTCGAACCTGATCGTGCGGGATGGCGGGCTGCGCGCCGTGGTGATCCGGCTGGGTCGCGGTTTCAACGCCATCACGGTCGAGGGCGACACCGTCACGGCGGGGGCGGCGGCGCTCGATGCCCATGTCGCGCGCAGGGCGGCCGAGGCTGGGCGCGATCTGACCTTTCTGCGCACCATCCCGGGCGCGATCGGCGGCGCGGTGCGGATGAATGCGGGCTGCTATGGCGCTTATGTCGCCGATGCTCTGATCTCTGCCCGGGTCGTGTTGCGTTCGGGCGAAGTGATTGAAATGGAGGCAAAAGACCTGCATCTGGCCTATCGCAGCTCCACCCTGCCCGATCAGGCGGTGATCGTTTCGGCGAGCTTCCGCGCCGCGCCGGGCGATCCTGCGGCTTTGGCCGCGCGGATGGAGGAGCAGATCGCCAAACGCGATGCCAGCCAGCCGACGCGGGAACGTTCGGCCGGATCGACCTTTCGCAACCCCTCGGGGGCGTCCTCGACCGGGCGCGCTGATGACAGCCAGGAGTTGAAGGCCTGGAAGGTGATCGACGACGCGGGGATGCGCGGGGCAAGGCTGGGCGGCGCGCAGATCAGCCCGATGCACTCGAATTTCCTGATCAATGCGGGGGGGGCGACGGCGCGCGATCTGGAAACTTTGGGCGAGGAGGTGCGCAAAAAGGTTTTGCAGACGCAGGGAATTTCGTTAGAATGGGAAATCATGCGCGTGGGCGAATATTGAGGTCGTCGCGCAATCCATAACAAGATGCGGCAGAACAGTCCGGGGGAGAACCCCGGCAAATGCGAAAGTGGCGGGCATGTCGAGCAGGACGGTCCCCCTCGTGGCGGTACTCATGGGCGGACCCTCGGCCGAGCGCGAGGTGTCCTTGTCCTCCGGGCGCGAATGCGCCACAGCCCTGCGGGCGGCGGGATACGACGTAGCTGAAATCGACGCGGGGGCGGACCTTGCGGAGCGTCTTCGGGCGCTCAAGCCTGATGTCGTCTTCAACGCGCTGCATGGCCGCTGGGGCGAGGATGGCTGCGTGCAGGGCATCCTGGAATGGCTGCGCCTGCCCTATACCCATTCGGGCGTTCTGGCCTCGGCGCTGGCGATGGACAAGACCCGCGCCAAGGCCGCCTACAAGGCCGCGGCGCTGCCGGTGGTCGAAAGCCGTCTGGCCTGCAAGGCCGAGGTGAGGGCGCATCACGTCCTGCCTGCGCCCTATGTCGTGAAACCCAACAACGAAGGCTCCTCGGTCGGGGTCTATCTGGTGCTTGATGGCGCCAACCAGCCGCCGCAGCTTTCGGACGAGATGCCCGAGGTGGTGATGGTGGAAACCTATGCCCCGGGGCGCGAGTTGACCTGCACGGTGATGGGGGACCGGGCGCTGTGCGTGACCGAGATCCTGACCACCGGCTGGTATGACTACGCGGCGAAATATACCGCGGGGGGCTCGCGCCATGTTTGCCCGGCCGATCTGCCCGCCGAGATTGCCGAAACGATCCGCGATTACGCCCTGCGCGCCCATGCGGCGCTGGGGTGCCGCGGGGTGAGCCGCACCGATTTTCGCTGGGATGAAAGCCGCGGCGCCGCCGGGCTGATCCTTCTGGAAACCAACACGCAGCCCGGCATGACGCCGACCTCGCTCGCGCCCGAACAGGCGGCGGCGGCGGGGATGTCCTTTGCCGATCTGTGCCGCTGGATGGTGGAGGATGCCTCATGCGACCGTTGATCGCCGAGCCGCGCTATCCGCAACAGGCCGCCTCGCAAAAATCCGGCCCGCAGAAATTCGGCGCGCCGAAACCCGCCGCGGTGGCGAAGCCGCAAAAGACCCCGCGCCGCACCGTCGCGCCGACCCGGCTGGCCTTCCGGCTGGAACGGCTCTGGCTGACCCCCTTCGTGCGGCTTGTCACCCGCGTTGGCGTGCCGGTCTTTTGCGTCACGCTGGGGCTGGGGCTCTGGCTGGGCGATGCCGACCGCCGCGCCGATCTGGTCGAGCGCTATCAGGATCTGCGCACCCAGATCGAGAACCGCCCGGAATTCCAGCTGTCGACCCTGTCGATCGAGGGTGCCTCGCCCGAGGTCGAAGGCGCGGTCCATGCGCTGTTGCCGGTGCGGCTGCCCGCCTCGCGCTTCGCGCTGGATCTGGATGGCTACCGCGCCGCGATCTTGCGGCTGGATGCGGTGAAGACGGTGGCCTTGGTGGTGCAGCCGGGCGGCACGCTGTCGGTGCGGGTGACCGAGCGCGAGCCGGTGATCTTGTGGCGCACGGCGCTGGGGCTGCAGATGCTCGATGAAAGCGGGCATCGCACCGCCTCGCTGACCCGGCGCGACGCCCGCCCCGATCTGCCGCTGATTGCGGGCGAGGGGGCGGACCGCGCCGTGCCCGAGGCGCTGGCGATCCTGGCGGCGGCGAAGCCGATCCTGCCGCGGGCGCGCGGGCTGATCCGCATCGGCGAGCGGCGCTGGGACATCGTTCTGGACAATGACCGGCGCATTCTGCTGCCCGAAAAAGACCCGGTGCAGGCGATCGACCGGGCGCTTGCGCTCAATGCCGCCGAAGATCTTCTGAGCCGCGATTTCACCCGGCTCGACCTGCGCAATGCAACCCGGCCGACGATCCGTCTCAGCGCGCCTGCGCTCGTGACGTTTCAGCAAACGGCCGCGCAACCCAGAGCAGAGGCCTCGCCATGACCGAGTTCCACAAGACTCAGCGTGCCATGCGGACGATGCGCACCACCGCGATGGCGCGTGGGGTGATCGCGTTGCTGGATATCGGCACTTCGAAAGTGTCCTGCCTTGTGCTGCGCTTCGAGACCCCCGAAGCCGCCAATGACATGGTGACGCCGCTGTTCCGGCAATCCGCGATGCGGGTGATCGGGGCGAAGACCATCGCCTCGCAAGGTGTCCGCTACGGCGAGATCGACGCGATGGCGGAAACCGAACGGGCGATCCGCACCGCGGTGCAGGCGGCGCAGAAGATGGCGAACACCCGCGTCGATCACGTCATCGCCTGTTTTGCTGGTGGCGATCCGCGCAGCTACGGTCTGGCCGGCGAGGTCGATGTGGCGGGCAGCCATGTCGAGGAGCAGGATGTGGCGCGGGTGCTGGCCGCCTGCGACATGCCCGACATCGGCTGGGGCCGCGAGGTGCTGCATGCCCATCCGGTGAATTTCGCGCTGGATCACCGCTCGGGGCTGTCCGATCCGCGCGGCCATGTCGGCGCGAAACTGGCCACCGACATGCATATGCTGACGGTCGATGCCGCCTCGGTGCAGAATATCATCACCTGCATCCGGCGCTGCGATCTGGAACTGGCGGGGATTGCGTCTTCGGCCTATGTGGCGGGGCTTTCGGCGCTGGTCGAGGACGAACAGGAACTGGGCGCGGCCTGCATCGACATGGGCGGCGGCGCCACCGGTGTCTCGATCTTCCTGAAGAAGCACATGATCCATGCCAATACGGTGCGGATGGGCGGCGAGACCGTGACCCGCGACATCGCCGCCGGGCTGCAGGTGCCGATGGCGCTTGCCGAACGGATCAAGACCTTTCATGGCGGCGTGCATGCGACCAGCATGGACGACCGCGAGATGATCGAGCTGTCATCGAATTCCGGCGACTGGGAAAAGGATCGCCGCCAGATCAGCCGCACCGAGCTGATCGGCATCATGCGCCCGCGGGTCGAGGAAATCCTGGAGGAGGTCCGGGCGAGCCTTGATGTGGCGGGTTTCGATCATCTGCCCAGCAAGCAGATCGTGCTGACAGGGGGGGCGAGCCAGATCCCCGGGCTTGACATGCTGGCGGCGAAGATCCTGGGCCAGAACGTGCGTCTGGGCCGACCGATGCGGGTGCAGGGCATGCCCGAGGCGATGCGTGGCCCGGGCTTTGCCGCGATGGTCGGTCTGGCGCTGTTTGCGGCCTGCCCGCAGGACGAATGGTGGGACTTCGAGATCCCCCTGGACCGGATGGGCGGACGCTCGTTCAAGCGGGCGATCCGCTGGTTTCGGGACAATTGGTGATTCAATCCAGAGGGGAGAGGCGATTCGCTTCCCCCAGATGATGATCCATGCGCGAAATACCGCTTGATGCGGCAGTCTGGCCTCCACATTTTGTGGATTCTTTGTGTTTTTTGAGTGACGGACCTCTCAAAGCTGGATACACTTGGCGGTAATTTCGGGGACAGTCGGCCGACGAAGGCCGCGGGAAACACAGGCGGACTCCAATGACCTTGAATCTGAGCATGTCAGAGCACGAAGACCTCAAGCCGCGGATCACCGTCTTCGGTGTCGGCGGGGCGGGTGGCAACGCGGTCAACAACATGATCGACAAGGCGCTGGAAGGCGTCGAGTTCGTCGTGGCCAATACCGATGCGCAGGCGCTGCAGCAGTCGCGTTCGCGCGATCGCATCCAGATGGGCGTGAAGGTGACCGAGGGTCTCGGCGCCGGGGCCCGTCCCTCGGTCGGTGCGGCGGCGGCCGAAGAAAGCATCGAGGCGATCGTCGATCATCTGGTCGGTGCGCATATGTGTTTCATCACCGCGGGGATGGGCGGCGGCACCGGCACCGGCGCGGCCCCGATCATCGCGCAGGCCGCCCGCGAACTGGGCGTGCTGACCGTGGGCGTCGTGACGAAACCCTTCCAGTTCGAAGGGCCCAAGCGCATGCGTCAGGCCGAGGCCGGGATCGAAGCCCTGCAAAAGGTTGTCGATACGCTGATCATCATTCCGAACCAGAACCTGTTCCGTCTGGCGAACGAAAAGACCACCTTCACCGAAGCCTTCGCGCTGGCCGATGACGTGCTTTACCAGGGCGTCAAGGGTGTGACTGATCTGATGGTGCGGCCCGGCCTGATCAACCTCGACTTTGCCGACGTCCGCGCGGTGATGGACGAGATGGGCAAGGCGATGATGGGTACGGGCGAGGCCGCGGGCGATGACCGCGCCGTTCAGGCCGCCGAAAAGGCGATCTCGAACCCGCTGCTCGATGAAATCAGCCTGCGTGGCGCCAAGGGTGTGCTGATCAACATCACCGGCGGCTACGATCTGACGCTGTTCGAACTGGACGAGGCCGCGAACCGCATCCGCGAGGAAGTGGACCCGGATGCCAACATCATCGTCGGCTCGACGCTCGATCCGTCGATGGAGGGGATGATGCGGGTTTCGGTCGTGGCCACCGGCATCGACGCCGTGGTGACGCAGGAAATCCCGGTGCCGCGCCGCTCGATGGCCGAGCCGCTGAAAACCGCCCATGTCGAGCCCGCCCCGGCCCGCCCGGCGCTGGCCGTGACCTCGGCGCAGCCGGTGACAATGGCGCAACCGGCGCCCCAGCCCGTCGCCGCGCAGCCCGCGCCGCAGCCGGTGGCGGCGCCGCAACCCGCCGCGCAACCGGTCTATGACCGCACCCTGTTCGAGGCCCCGGTGGCCGCCGCCCCGGCGCCGCAACCGGTCGCCCAGACCGCGCCGCAACCGCTCAGCGACGAACTGCCGCCGCCCGCCTATCAGCCCCGCGCCGCCGCCCCGGCCGCGCGCGAGCCGATGATGATGGACGACGAGGCCAGCTTCGTCGCGCCGCGTCCGCGCGCCCCCGGTCAGCCCTCGCCCGAGGCGCTGGCCCGGCTGCAGGCCGCGGTGAGCAAGGTTCCGGCGGGGACGCAAGCGCCTGCCGCGGGCTATCACCGCCCGATGGCGCAACCGGTCGGCAGCGCCGCCCGCGCCCCGGCGCCGCAGGGGGGTGCGGAAAAACCGCGCTTCGGCATCAATTCGCTGATCAACCGGATGACCGGCCATGCCGAGGCCACCGCCGCGGCGCCGACTCAGCGTCACATGCCTGCTGCGCCGCAGCATCAGCCCTACGACGACGAGCAGGACCCCGAGCAAGACCGCATCGAAATCCCGGCTTTCCTGCGTCGTCAGGCGAATTGACGCATCACAAACTGTCGCAGAAGGGCCGGTGCATTCCGGCCCTTTTTGCTTTCCTGTCAATGGTTTGAGGTCTGTTCGGCGGGGTTTTGCCCAACCGCCGCGCTTCTGTTTCAGTTTGTTGCAAAAGGTGAGTTGTGTGTTTGGTCAACGGTTCTTAACTGATCCTCGGAACTCCCCGCCAGGGTCGGCAAGGGGAAAAGAAAGGCAAGCACGATCGTGCAAACCACGCTTGGCGCATCTGTCACCTTCACCGGAATCGGCCTGCATTCGGGCAAGCCGGTGCGGATGATCGCGCATCCCGCGCCCGCCGATCACGGCATCGTCTTTCGCCGCACCGATGTGGCGGGCGTCGATCCGCGCATCCCGGCGGCCTGGGATCATGTCACGCCCTCGAAACTCTGCACGCTGATCGTGAATGCCGATGGCGTTTCGGTCTCGACGATCGAGCATATCATGGCGGCGCTGGCCGGTCTCGGGATCGGCAATGCGCTGATCGAGATCGACGGGCCGGAAGTGCCGATTCTCGACGGTTCCGCGGCGCCTTTCGTGAAGGCGATCCGCCGCGTCGGGCTGCGCCGTCTGGACGCCGATCTGCGCGCGATCCGGGTGCTCTCCCCGGTCGAAGTGCGCGAGGGCGAGGCCGTCGCGCGGTTGGAACCGGCCGCGACGCTGGAGATCGACTTTGCCATCGACTTTGCCGATGCCGCGATCGGAAAGCAGGCGAAAAGCCTGAAGATGGCCAATGGCGCCTTCGTGCGCGAGCTGATGGACAGCCGCACCTTCTGCCGTCAGGCCGATGTGGATTTCATGCGCGCGAATGGTCTGGCCTTGGGCGGCACCTATGAAAACGCCGTCGTCGTCGATGGCGATGCGGTGCTGTCGCCCGGCGGGCTGCGCCATTCCGACGAGGCCGTGCGCCACAAGATGCTGGATGCGATGGGCGATCTGGCGCTGGCCGGGGCGCCGCTTCTGGCGCGTTACGTCGGCAATCGCGCCGGTCATGCGCTGACCAACAAGCTTCTGCGCGCGCTTTTTGCCACGCCCGAAGCCTGGATCTGGGAAACCTGCTCGCCCGAACAGGCGCATCGCCTGCCCGGCGCGGGCGTGCTGCGCGGGGCGATGGCGGCGCGCTGATCATCACGGCTGCGACACTCCCCGCCCGGCGCCGCGAAAGGCGTTTTGCGCCGCCGTTTTTTCTGTGCTAGGACGGACGCGACAGCGGCCCCCGCGGGGGTCAAAGGCGGCAGACCGGACGCAGTTCCGGTGACGAACGGAAGAGGCAGGGATGGCAACGGGCAGAACGGCGGCGCGACGGGTCGGCAGTCTTGCGCTGCTTGCGGCTTTGGTGGCCTGCGGTCCGACGCAAAAGGAACCGCCGCTGGAAAATTTCACCGCCGAGGAAATCTACAAGCGCGGCGAATACGAACTCGAGGTCGGCAACCCCCGCCGCCCCGCCGAGGCCTTGCGCTATTTCTCGGAAGTGGAGCGGCTTTACCCCTATTCCGAATATGCCAAGCGCGCCTTGATCATGGAGGCCTATGCAAGCCACAAGGCCAAGAAATACGAAGACGCCCGGTCTTCGGCGCAGCGCTATCTGGACACCTATCCGGGCTCTGAAGACGCGGCCTATGCGAAATATCTGCTGGCGCTGAGCTATTATGACCAGATCGACGAGGTCGGCCGCGATCAGGGCCTGACCTTCCAGGCGCTGCAGGCCTTGCGCGCGGTGATCGAGGAATATCCCGACAGCGATTACGCCCGGTCGGCGGCGCTGAAATTCGATCTGGCTTTCGACCATCTGGCGTCGAAGGAAATGGAAATCGGCCGGTTCTACCTGAAAAAGGGTCATTATACCGCCGCGATCAACCGTTTCCGCGTCGTGGTCGAGCAATATCAGACCACCACCCACACCCCCGAGGCGCTGATGCGGCTCGTCGAATGCTATCTCTCGCTGGGTCTGACCGACGAGGCGCAGACGGCGGGGGCGATCCTTGGCCACAACTTCCAGGCCTCGCCCTTCTATGACGACGCCTACAAGCGTCTGAAGAAGCTGGGACTTGAACCCGAGGCCAAGGGGTCGAGCTGGCTTTCGGCGATCTATCGGCAGGTCATCAAGGGCGAATGGCTCTGATCCCGCACGGGACCGGGGCAGGGGGCTGAGATGCTGCGCACGCTTGATATTCGTGACATGCTGCTGATCGACCGGCTGCAGCTGGACTTCGGCGCCGGGCTGAATGTGCTGACCGGCGAGACCGGGGCGGGCAAGTCGATCCTGCTCGATTGTCTGGGATTCGTGCTGGGCTGGCGCGGCCGGGCGGAGCTGGTGCGGCAGGGCGCGGCGCAGGGCGAGGTGGTGGCGGTCTTCGATCTGCCCCCGGGCCATCCGGCGCGCGCGGTGCTGGAGGAGGCGGGGATTCCCTCCGAAGACGAGCTGATCCTGCGCCGGGTGAATGCGCTCGATGGCCGCAAGACCGCCTTCATCAACGACCGCCGGGCCTCGGGCGAGGTGCTGCGGGCGGTCTCCAACACTTTGGTCGAGCTGCACGGGCAACAGGACGATGGCGGGCTTTTGAACGCGCGTGGCCACCGGGCGGCGCTGGACGCCTTTGCCGGTCACGACGATCTGGTGACGGCGGTTCGCAGCGCCTGGGCGGCGCGGTCTGCGGCGGCGAAGCGGCTGGCCGAGGCGCGCACGGCGCTGGCCGCGGTGAAGGGCGAGGAGGATTTCCTGCGCCATGCCGTGGCCGAGCTGGAAAAACTCGCGCCCGCCCCGGGCGAGGAGGCCGATCTCGACACCCGCCGCCGTCTGATGCAGGCGGCCGAGCGCATCCGCACCGATGTCCTGCGCGCGCATCAGATCCTTGGCCCCGAGGGCGCCGAGGGGGCGCTGCGCGATGCCGACCGCTGGCTTTCGGGCGCGGCCGACAAGGCCGAGGGCCTGCTCGACGGCGCCCTGGCGGCGCTGGAACGGGCGCTGATCGAATTGGGGGAAGCCTGTTCCGGGGTCGAGGCGGCGCTGGAGGCGATGGCCTTCGATCCGCGCGCGCTGGAAGCCTGCGAAGAGCGGCTTTTCGCGCTGCGGGCGGCGGCGCGCAAACATGGCGTGCAGCCCGACGATCTGGCCGATCTGACCGGCAAGCTCTCGGCGCGGCTGGCGGCGCTTGACGCGGGCGAAGAGGGGATTTCCCGGCTTGAAGCCGATGTCGCCACGGCCGAGACGGCTTTCGCGCTGGCGGCCGAGCGGCTCTCGGGCGCGCGCGCCGCGGCGGCGGGGCAGCTGGATGCGGCGATGGCGGCGGAACTCGCGCCGCTGAAGCTCGAACGCGCGGTCTTTGCCACGAAGATCCGCCGCGGCGAGCCCGGGCCCGAGGGCTGGGATACGGTCGCCTTCACCGTGGCGACGAACCCGGGGGCGCCTGCGGGGCCGCTTGACAAGATCGCCTCGGGCGGGGAGCTGTCGCGCTTCCTTCTGGCGCTGAAAGTGGTGCTGGCGAAGGGCGCCGATGCGCTGGTGCTGATCTTCGACGAGATCGACCGCGGTGTCGGCGGCGCCACGGCCGATGCAGTCGGGCGGCGGCTGGCGCAGCTTTCGGAAACCGCGCAGGTTCTGGTTGTCACCCACAGCCCGCAGGTTGCCGCGCGCGGATCGCATCATTTCCGCGTCGCGAAATCGGTGGCCGACGGCATGACCACCTCGCGCGTCGAAGCCTTGCCGCCGCCCGAGCGCGTCGATGAAATCGCCCGGATGATCTCGGGCGCCGAAGTCACCGACGCCGCCCGGGCCGCGGCGCAATCGCTGCTGCACGGCTGAGGCAGGGGGGGGCGCTGCCCCCCGTCCGCAAGCGGACTCCCCCCGGGATATTTGCCCCAAGGTGAAAGGGGAGGGGGGGGCCGCCTGCATTTCACCTTGGTTGAAATATCCCGGGGGGTGAATTTGCGCGCCAGCGCAAAGAGGGGGGCAGCGCCCCCCCGTCTTCCTTACGATTCCACCACGAATTGCGCGGTGACGATCTGCCAGCCCTGCCCGCCCGCGCGTTCGAGCGTGGCACAGAGGACCGCGCCGATCCGGCCCGCATCCTGCCCGGCCTCGTCCACCAGACCCGAGAGCACGAAGCGCTGCATGAGCACCGTCACCTCGGTGCCGATCGGGCGCAGCCTTGTGCGGCCGGTCACCAGCCGGGCGCGCTGAAAGGCCCCGGCGAATTCGCCCGCCATCAGTTCGGCGATCGCCGCCCGACCCTGTGCCGCCCCGCCGGTCAGGCTGAGGAGTTCGCCATCCTCGGCGAAAAGCTGCGCCATCCCGAGCGCGTCGCGCGCGCCCCACAAAACGGCAAAGGTCCGCGGCAGCTCGGCCGGTTGCGAGAGCGTCACGACAGCTCTCCGGGCTGCGGCACCAGCTTGCCGGGGTTGAGGATGTTCAGCGGATCCAGCGCCGCCTTGATCGCCCCCATCACCGCCCAGGCTGGCCCGTGTTCTTCCGCCATCATCGCGCGCTTGCCAAGGCCGATGCCATGTTCGCCGGTGATCGTGCCGCCCATCGCCAGCGCCATCGCGGCGAGATCATGCGCGACCTGTTTCGCCGTCGCCAGTTCCGCCGGGTTGTCCCGGTCCAGAAGCAGGATGGCGTGGAAATTGCCGTCGCCGACATGGCCCAGGATCGGCCCGGTCAGCCCCGCCGCGGCAATCAGCGCCCGCGCCCGCGCCACCGCCTCGGCCAGCCGCGAGATCGGCACGCAGACGTCGGTCACCAGCCCCATGCAGCCCGGCCGCGAGGCGATGCAGGCCGAATAGGCGCCGTGCCGCATCTTCCAGAGCCGGTTGCGCTCCTCGGTCGTCGTCGCCCACTGGAAATCGGCGCCGCCCATCTCGGCCACCACCTCGCCGAAACGCTCCGAGGCCTCGGCCACGCCCGCCTCGGAGCCGTGGAACTCCACCATCAGATGCGGCGTCTCGGGCAGGGCGGTGCCGTTCATCTTGTTGAAGATGCGGGCGATGTCCTCATCGACGAATTCGATCCGCGCGACCTCGATGCCGAGCTGAATCACATGCTGCACGGTTTCCACCGCCGCATCAAACCGGTCAAAGGCGCAGACCGCCGAGGAAACCGCCTCGGGCTGGCCATGCAGGCGCAAGGTCAGTTCGGTGATCAGGCCCAGCGTGCCTTCGGAGCCCAGCATCAGCGCCGTCAGATCGTATCCACTGGCGGATTTCGCCGCGCCCGAGCCGGTGCGGATCACCCGCCCGTCGGCCAGAACCACGGTCAGCCCCGCCACATTGTCCCGCATCGAGCCATAGCGCACCGTCGTCGTGCCAGAGGCCCGGGTTGCCGCCATCCCGCCAAGGCTGGCATTCGCCCCCGGATCGACGGGAAAAAAGAGCCCCGTCGCGCGCAGATCGGCATTCAGCGCCTCGCGGGTGATGCCCGGTTCGACCCGCACCAGACGGTCTTCGGGGCGGATTTCCAGCACCCGGGTCATGCGGCTGAAATCGACCACGATCCCGCCCGCAACCGCCAGGGCATGCCCTTCAAGCGAGGTTCCCGCCCCCCAGCCCACCAGCGGCACCCGATGGGCCGCGCAAATCTTCGTGAGGGCCGCGACCTCTTCGGTCGTCTCGGGGAAGACCACCGCCCCGGGCGGGGTCAGGGGGAACCAGGTCTCAGATCGGCCATGGCTTTCGCAATCTGTCCTTTTTTTGCTGATCCGATTGCCGAAAATTACCTGCGCCTCTTGCCAGAATGTCGCGTCTGCCATCTGCCCCTCCCGGTGTCGCCCCGTCTTAAGCGCATCGGCGCCGTCCCGAAAGGGGCGAAAAATCGCAGTCGGCAGGCGTTGAACAATGTCTCTGGCGGATGCACCACTTCGCTCGGACAGGAGAACGCCGCAGAGTCGCGGCGAAGGAAGGAGTCCGCGATGATTTTCGAAAGCCGCATGTATCACGAAATCGAGCCGGGGATGAGCGCCGAGCTGCGCCGGCTCTGCACCGCCGATGATATCTATGCCTTCGTCGCTGCCTCGGGGAACCACAACCCGATGCACCTCGAGCATGTTGACGAAGACGGGCAAAAGGAAAAGCCGCTGGCGCCGGGGCTGTTCGTGGCCGCGCTGATCTCCTCGCTTCTGGGCTCGATCCTGCCCGGGCCGGGCACGCGCTACCGCGACCAGCAGCTGACCTTCCATGATTATGTCACCGCGGGCGAGGAACTGGTCGCCAAGGTCACGGTGACGGGCAAGGAGCCCGAGGGCGTGATCGTGCTGGAAACCGAAGTGCGGCGGGTCGAGGGCGGCGCGCTGATCTGTTCGGGCATGGCGCGGGTTCTGGCGCCGAAAACCTATATCCGCTACGAGGAAATCGACGCGCCGGGGCTGATCGTGCAGCGTCACCGCCATTTCGAGGCGCTTTTGGAAAAGGCCGAGGCGCTGCCGGAACTGGCGACGGCGGTTGTCTGCCCCGAGGAGCAATCGGCGCTGGAAGGCGCCCTGATCGCGGCCGAGCGCGGGCTGATCAAGCCCATTCTGATCGGCAATCCGGCGAAGATCGAGGCGGCGGCGAAGGCGCTGTCGAAATCGCTTTCTGGCTTCGAAATCGTCGAGATGCTGAGCCACCGCGAGGCCGCGCGGTCGGCCGTCGATCTGGTGCGCGCGGGCCGGGCGCAGGCGATCATGAAGGGGCATCTGCACACCGATGACCTGCTGCGCCCGATGCTCGACAAGGAAAAGGGGCTGCGGATCGGGCGGCGCTTCACCCATATCTTCGTGATGGATGTGCCCGGTGTCAGCCATCCGCTTCTGGTCACCGACGCGGCGATCAACATTGCCCCCGATCTGGCGACCAAGGTCGATATCGTGCAAAACGCCATTGATCTGGCGATTTCGCTGGGCATGGAGACGCCGAAGGTGGGCGTGCTGAGCGCGGTGGAAACGGTGAACCCGGCGATGCCCTCTTCGATCGACGCGGCGCTTTTGTCGAAGATGGCCGAGCGCGGGCAGATCAAGGGCGGCGTGGTCGATGGGCCGCTCGCCATGGACAATGCGGTCGATATCGGCGCTGCGCGCACCAAGGGGCTGCGCGGCCCGGTGGCCGGTCATGCCGATGTGCTGGTGGTGCCGGGGATCGACGCGGGCAACATGCTCGCCAAGCAGCTGGCCTATATTTCCCATGCCGAAGCCGCGGGCGTCGTGCTGGGCGCGCGGGTGCCGGTGATCCTCAACTCGCGCTCGGACAGCGCGATGGCGCGGCTGGCGTCGGCCGCCGTCGCCTCGATCCACTGGAACCGGATCGGCGGGGGGAATGCCTGATGACACGTGCCATTCTGACGCTGAACGCGGGCTCTTCCTCGCTCAAGCTCGGGCTCTTCGACGAGTCGCTGGCGCCCTTGGCCACGGCCCATGTCGACCGGCTGGGCGCGCCCGAGGGCTCGCTCAAGCTGAAGGATGCGGAGGGCAATGCCATGCCCGTGCCGCATCTGGGGCCCGATGATTTCGCCACCCACACGCTGGCCCTGCGCTCGGCCTTGGGGGCGTTTCGCACCGACCTGCCGGGGCTGGAGATCGTGGCGATCGGGCATCGGATCGTGCATGGCGGCACCGCGCATGCCGAGCCCGAAAAGGTGACGGATGTGCTGATGGACCATCTGGAGCGGCTGAACCCCTTTGCGCCGCTGCACCAGCCGCACAACCTCGCGGGCGTGCGCGCCGCGATCGAGGCCTTTCCGGGCGTGCCGAACGTCGCCTGTTTCGACACCGCCTTTCACCGCGGCCATCCCTTTGTCGATGACACCTATGCGCTGCCGCGGCACTATTACGAAAAGGGCGTGCGGCGTTACGGCTTCCACGGGCTGAGCTACACCTATATCGACGGGGTGTTGGCGGCCGAGGAGCCCGACTTGCGCGCGGGCCGGGTTGTGGTGGCGCATCTGGGCTCGGGCGCCTCGATCTGCGCCATGCACAACGGCCAGTCGATCGCCTGCACGATGGGCTTTTCGACGCTCTCGGGCCTGCCGATGGGCACGCGTGCCGGGGAACTGGACGCGGGCGTGGTGCTTTACCTGATGGATCAGGAAAAGATGAATGCCGAGGACATCACCGAGCTTTTGTTCAAGCGCTCGGGGCTGATCGGCATGTCGGGGGTGTCGAATGACATGCGCACGCTGGAAGCCTCGAAGAACCCGCATGCCAAGGAGGCGATCGACTATTTCTGCCACCGGGTGAAGCGCGAGATCGCCTCGCTCGCGGCGGCGATGGGCGGGATGGATGCGCTGGTCTTCTGCGGCGGCGTGGGCGAGAATTCCTCGCATGTGCGCGCGGCGGTCTGCGAGGGGCTCGACTGGGCCGGGATCGTGATCGACGAGGCGGCGAACCTTGCGCATGCGCGCGAAATCTCGACCGGGCGGGTGGCGGTGCGGGTGATCCCGACGAACGAGGAAATCGTCATCGCGCGCGCGGCCAAGGACGCGCTGCATATCTGAACCGGGCCGGGGGCGCTGCCCCCGGACCCCCGAAGAAGGGGGGCTGCGCGCCCCCTCTTGCCTGCGGCAATTCACCCCCGCGGCGTATTTTGCCAAGGAAAACCAAGGGCTGTTTTCACCTTGGGGCAAATATCCCGGGGGGAGTCCCGCAGGGACGGGGGGCAGAGCCCCCCTTTTCGCCCTTAGAGCGGGGCGCAGGCCGTGCTCAGCCAGTCCCGCGCGGCCGGGCCCACAAGCGGGCCGATCCGGTCCAGAACGCCCGCATGATAGCTGTCGATCCAGGCGCGTTCGGGCCGCGACAGCAGCTCCACGACGATCAGGCGGCGGTCGATCGGCACCCAGGTCAGGGTCTCGAACGCCAGATGATCGCGGCCGTCGCCGATCTTCGGGGCCTCGGTCACCAGGATCAGGTTCTCGATCCGGATCCCCCACTGGCCTTCGCGGTAATGGCCGGGTTCGTTCGACAGGATCATGCCCGGCGCAAGGGCCACGTCGGAGATGCGCGAGATCCGCGCCGGGCCTTCGTGCACGCAAAGCGCCGCGCCGACGCCGTGGCCCGTGCCGTGGTCGTAATCCATCCCCGCCTGCCAGAGCGCCACCCGCGCCAGCGCGTCCAGGTCGCGCCCGGCCAGACCGCGCGGGAAACGGGCGCGGGAAATCGCGATCATGCCTTGCAGCACGCGGGTAAAGGCCTCGGCCGCGCCCTCGGGCACGGGGCCCACGGCGAGGGTGCGGGTGATGTCGGTGGTGCCGTCGGGGTATTGCGCGCCGGAGTCGATCAGCAAGAGTTCCCCGGGGCTGACGCGGCGGTTCGTCGCCTCGGTCACGCGGTAATGCACGATGGCGCCATTCGGCCCGGCGCCGCAGATCGTGTCGAAGCTGATGTCCAGAAGCTGCCCCGTGGCGCGGCGGTGCTGTTCCAGCCGCGTGACCACGTCGATTTCGGTCAGCTTGCCCTTCGGCGCCTCGGTGTCGAGCCAGCACAGGAACTCGACCACCGCCGCGCCGTCGCGCAGATGGGCGACGCGCATCCCGGCCACCTCGGCGGCGGTCTTGCGGGCCTTGGGCGCGATGCAGGGGTCTTCGGCCCAAAGAACGGCTGTGCCGGCCTCTTCCAGCTCGCGGCCGACCTGATGCGGCGCCGAGGCGGGATCGACCAGAACCGGCCCGGGCAGGCTGCGCAGCGCGGCGTCAAAGGCCGGGACCGGGCGCAACGTCACCTCGTTGCCCAGATGGGCGCGGACCTCGGGCGGGAATTTCGCGGCTTCGGCGTAAAGCGTCAGATGGCCATTGGCCTGCAGCACCGCAAAGGCCTGCACCACCGGGTTGCGCGGAATGTCGGCGCCGCGGATGTTCAGCGCCCAGGCGATGGAATCGGGCAGCGTCAGCACCGCCGCCTGTGCGCCCTGTTTTGCCAGCGCCGCCGCCAGACGGGCACGCTTTTCCGCGCTGCTCTCTCCGGCGACGTCCAGCGGATGCACGCGGGCGGGCGCGCAGGGCGGGGCCGGGCGGTCGGTCCAGATCGCGTCGATCAGGTTCGCCGTCTCGACCAGCTCCACGCCCGAGCCATCGAGCGCCTTGCGCAGATCCTCCACCTCCTTGCGGGTATGCAGCCAGGGGTCGAAGCCGATCCGCCCGCCTTCGGGCAGGTGCTCCAGCAGCCAGGGACCGGCCTTCACCTCGGGCCAGGGGACGGGGGTGAAGGCGGTCAGGTCGACCTCGGATTTCACCTGCACCCGGTAGCGGCCGTCGATGAAGACCCCGGCGATCTCGGGCAGAACGAGGCAGAACCCGGCCGAGCCGGTGAAGCCGGTCAGCCAGCCCAGCCGCGCGTCGCTCTCGGCGACATATTCGCCCTGATGCACGTCGGCGCGCGGGATCAGGAAGCCGGTCAGCCCGGCGCCGCGGATCGCCTGCCGCAGCGCTGCCAGCCGCGCCGGGCCGTTCGCGCGGGTCGAGCGGGTGGTGAAATCCTGAAACATGCCCGCTTACCCCGTTTTCTTCATCCCCAGCACCCGGGCCCGCGCCCGCGGATCGCTGTCGAACAGCGCCGCCAGCTGTTCGGTCATCGCGCCCGCCAGCTGCTCGACATCGGTGATGGTGACGGCGCGCGAATAATAGCGCGTCACGTCATGGCCGATGCCGATGGCCAGAAGCTCCACCGCGCGGCGGCGTTCCACCATCGCGATCACGTCGCGCAGGTGTTTTTCCAGATAAATCGCGGGGTTGACCGAAAGCGTGGAATCATCGACCGGGGCGCCATCGGAAATCACCATCAGGATTTTCCGCGCCTCGGGCCGCGCCATCGACCGCTTCCACGCCCATTCCAGCGCCTCGCCGTCGATGTTTTCCTTGAGCAGGCCTTCCTTCATCATCAGGCCCAGGTTCGCGCGCACCCGCCGCCACGGCGCATCGGCGGATTTGTAGATGATGTGGCGCAGGTCATTGAGCCGCCCCGGCCCCTGCGGGCGCCCCTCGGCCAGCCATTTCTCGCGCGATTGGCCGCCCTTCCAGGCCCGGGTGGTGAAGCCCAGAATCTCGACCTTGACCGAGCAGCGTTCGAGCGTGCGGGCCAGAACATCGGCGCAGATCGCGGCGATGGAAATCGGCCGCCCCCGCATCGAGCCCGAGTTGTCGAGCAGAAGCGTCACGCAGGTGTCGCGGAATTCGGTGTCCTTTTCGACCTTGAAGGACAAGGGCGTCGTCGGGTTCGCCACGACGCGGGCGAGCCGCCCGGCATCGAGTGTGCCTTCTTCGCGGTCGAATTCCCAAGAACGGTTCTGCTGCGCCTGCAGGCGGCGCTGCAGCTTGTTCGCCAGCCGCGCCACCGCGCCTTTCAGCGGTTCCAGCTGCGTGTCCAGATAGGCGCGCAGCCGTTCCAGTTCGGCCGTTTCCGCCAGATCCTCGGCGCGGATTTCCTCGTCGAATTCCGTTGTAAAGACGGTGTAATTCGGATCGGCATTCGAATGCGGCGCGGGCGGCGGCGGCTCTTGCGGCGCGTCGGCCTGCGGCATGTCCAGCTCTTCGCCGGTCTCGTCCTCGGCCAGATCGTCCTGGCTGACGGTGGTCTGGCGCTGATCCTGCTGCTGGTCCTGACTTTGCTCGGGGCTCGCCTCGCCGTCGTCGTCCTGCTGGTCCTGATCCGAGCGGTTGTCCTGATCGGCTTCGGGGTCTTCCTCGCTCTCCTGATCGGCCTCGTCGTTTTGCTGCGCGTCGGGATCGTCGCCCAGCTGATCGCCATAGCCCAGATCGGCAATCACCTTGCGCGCAAGGCGGGCAAATTCGGCCTGATCGGAAAGCGCCGCCTCGATGCCCTGAAAGTCTTCGCCCGCCTGATCCTCAAGGAAACCGCGCCAGAGGTCGAGCACATGGTTCGCGGCCTGCGGCAGCTTCCGCCCCGTCGCCATTTCGCGCACCATGTAGCCCGCGGCGACGGCCAAGGGCGCCTCGGCCTGGGTGCGGATCTGGCCATAGCCCTTTCGCTCGGCCTCATGGCCGATCTTGAAGTCGATATTGGTCAGCGTGCCGGGCATGTCGCGCGCGCCCAAAGCCTCGCAGCGCGCGGTTTCCATCGCCTCGTAAAGCGATTTCGCCATGTCGCCCGAGGGCGCATAACGCGCCGCCACGGCCGTATCGTGGTGGCGCTGGCGCAGGGCGAGGGCATCGCCGGTGCCGCGCGCCATCATGATCTCGTCGCGGGTCATCCGGCGCGAAACCTGCGGCAGCCGCATCTGATCGCCCGCGACGCCGGGCGGATCGACGCTGAAACTGATGCTCAGGTCGGGCGCATCGGCGAGCGTGCGTGTGGCCTCGGCCAGAGCCTTCTTGAACGGATCGGCGGGGTTGTCACTGGGCTTCGTCATCGCCCCCCCTTAACGCCCCGCGATGACGGCGGCGCTTTCGGGCAGTTCCTCGTCGAACAGGCGCTGGTAGAACTCGGCCACGGTGGCGCGTTCGAGTTCATCGCATTTGTTCAGGAAGGTCAGCCGGAAGGCATAGCCCACGTTGCGGAAGATGTCGGCGTTCTGCGCCCAGGCAATGACGGTCCGGGGCGACATCACCGTGGACAGGTTCCCGGCCATGAAGGCGGTCCGGGTCAGATCGGCCACGGTCACCATGCGGTTGATCGTCTGGCGGCCCTTTTCGGTGTTGTAATGCGGCACCTTGGACAGGACGATCGCGGCCTCGGCGTCGTGGGACAGGTAGTTCAGCGTGGCGACCAGCGACCAGCGGTCCATCTGGCCCTGGTTGATCTGTTGCGTGCCGTGATAAAGCCCGGTCGTGTCGCCCAGACCCACGGTGTTTGCGGTGGCGAAGAGCCGGAAATAGGGGTTCGGCGTGATCACCTCGTTCTGGTCCAGAAGCGTCAGCTTGCCGTCGGCCTCCAGAACGCGCTGGATCACGAACATCACATCGGCCCGGCCCGCGTCGTATTCATCGAAGACGATCGCAGTCGGGTTGCGCAAGGCCCAGGGAAGAATCCCCTCGTGGAAGACCGTGACCTGCTTGCCGTCAACAAGCTTGATCGCATCCTTGCCGATCAGGTCGATACGCGAGACGTGGCTGTCAAGGTTCACCCGCACGCAGGGCCAATTCAGCCGCGCCGCCACCTGCTCGATATGGGTCGATTTGCCGGTGCCGTGATAGCCCTGGATCATCACGCGGCGGTTGTAGGCGAAACCGGCCAGAATCGCCATCGTCGTGTCGGGATCGAATTTGTAGGTCGGGTCCAGATCCGGCACGCGCTCTGTGCGCTCGGCGAACGCCTTCACCTTCATGTCGCTGTCGAGGCCGAAGACCTCGCGCAGGTCGATTTCCTCGGTGGGCTTGGCGGTCTGGTCGAGCATCGGGCGTCCTTTCGTGCAATGGCCCAATTTGTGGCCCAATGGGCAGGGCGGCGCAAGAGGCGGATTGTGCCGGAAACAAGGGCCCCGTTCACCCCTTCGTTGCTTGACCGGCGCGGCGCAAGGCGTATCAGTGCGCGCAAAACGAGGTGCGCCATGCAGCTTTACGAATACAAGGTCGTTCCCGCGCCGGTGCGGGGCGAAAAGGACCGCGGGCTGAAGACCGGGGCCGAGCGTTTTGCCCATGCCTTGGGCGAGGTGATGAACGATCTGGCGCGCGAGGGCTGGGAATATTGGCGCGCCGAGACGCTTCCGGCCGAGGAACGGGCGGGGCTCGCCTCGAAGGTGACGGTGATCCATCATCTTTTGGTGTTTCGCCGGGCGCTGCCCGAGGAAGAGCTTGAGGACGGGGCCGACGACGACACGGGCGAGCTGACCTTTTCGACCGAGCGGCGCAACCGGCTGACCGCCTTTGCCCCCGAGGGGCGGGCGCCGCGTCTGGGCCCGGCGGCGGACGAGACCTTCTGAATGCGACGCAGGGGCAGCTTGCCCCTTGGCTTGGCGGGGAAATGCTCTATCCTCTGCCCCCCGAGTCGGTCAGCGGACCCAGAAGCCGCACCGCAGCGAAACCCGGCCCCCTGATCTGGCCCCATGAGCAAGACCCGATGAGCAAGACCGACCCTTTCGGCTTCAATATTTCTGCCGCGGCCGACAAGAAAAGTCGGACCAAGGGCAAGCGCGGCATGTCCGGCGCCTTCGAAACCTCGACCCGGCAATGCGATCACCCCGATTGCAAGGAGCCGGGCCAGTATCGCGCGCCGAAAAGCCCGAAGGTGCTGGATGACTATTTCTGGTTCTGCAAGGACCATGTGCGGGAATACAACCTGCGCTGGAACTACTTTCAGGGCCAGTCCGACGAGGAATTCCAGCAGTTTCTGGACAATGCCAATGTCTGGGAACGGCCGACGAAACCCTTTGGCCGCTCGAAAGAGGAAAAGGGCTGGGCGCGGCACGGCATCACCGACCCGATGGAGTTGCTCGGCGCCAATGCGACGCAAAACCCGGGCCGCACCGTGGTCGGGCGCAAGCTGCCGCCGACCGAGCGGCGCGCGCTTGAGCTTCTCGATGCCAAGGACACGATGACGAAGACCGAGATCCGCGGCTGCTACAAGGCGCTGATCAAGGTGCTGCATCCCGACATGAACGGCGGCGACCGCAGCCAGGAAGAGATGCTGCAACAGGTGGTCTGGGCCTGGGATCAGATCAAAGACAGCCGCAACTTCAAATGAGCGGCGCCCGGGGGCGGGGCCTGAAACGGAACTGCCCCGGACATGAAACGCCCCGGAAACGAAACGGCAAAATGAAACGGGGGGGCAAGCCCCCCCGCGACAGGCCCGGTAACCGGGCGATTTGCGGTCCGATCAGACCTTCAGCGCCGGGATGATCTGCTTTTTCCGGCTCATGATGCCCGGCAGAACCACGGTGTCGCCGGTCACGGTGCAGGGGAAGCTGGCTTCCGCGATGCGCTTGACGAAATCGTTCGGCACCAGCAGCGTCGCTTCTTCCTTCAGGATGTCGACGACGAACAGCAGCACCTGATCGGCGCCGTCTTCTTTCGCCACATCGACCATCGAGGCCATCAGGCTGTCCTTGCGGTCCAGGATCAGCTTCGGCGCGGTGGTTTCCAGCACCGAAACGCGCAGCTCCTTGCCGTCGACGGTGTATTCTTTCGAATCCATGCGCAGCAGTTCCGCGTCCGAGAACTCCGACACGTCCGACTTGGCTTCGAACATCGCTGTGGCCAGTTCGTTGATCGACACGCCCAGATCGGCGGCCAGTTTTTCGCAGACGGCCTTGTCATGCGCGGTGGTGGTGGGGCTGCGGAATTCCAGCGTGTCCGACAGGATGCACGAGAGCATCGCGCCCTTGATGCCGCGCGGGGCTTTTGCCACGGCCTCGCCCATCAGGTCGAACATGATCGTCGCGGTGCAGGCCAGCGGACGGATGGTGATGTCGATCGGGCCCTTGGTTTCCAGACCGCCGACCAGCTTGTGGTGGTCGATGATGGCCAGGATGTCGGCCTTGTTGATGCCCTCGGGCAATTCGGCCGGGTTGTTGGTGTCGACGATGACGACCTTTTCACCGGCATCGACGCCCGCGATGATCTCGGGTTTCGGCAGATCCCAGTGTTTCAGCACGAAGGCGGCTTCGGTGTTGGGCTCGCCCAGCAGCACCGGCTTGGCGGGCTGGCCCAGCACGTCGTTGAGATACCAGGCCCAGATGATCGGCGAGCCGGTCGAGTCGGTGTCGGGGGATTTGTGGCCGAAAACCTTGATGGTCATGCGTTCCTCGGGGGGTTGGATGGGGGGGGTTGGATGGGATTTCGGCGCCTTATAGGGCTTGCGCCCCGGCTTGTCACGTCTTGGACGCGCCATTTTGCACCTGCAGCATCACGCGCGCGTGATCGCGGGCGGCGCAAATTTTTCCGATCCCGGGTGTTGACAGGGCAGGGGGGCGATGACTAACTCCCCTGCCGTTAGCACTCGCCACCCGTGAGTGCTGAAAGCATCAACCTGGAACCTTAGGGAGTGACCCAGATGGCATTCAAACCGCTGCATGACCGCGTGCTGGTCAAACGCGTTCAAAGCGAAGAAAAAACCAAGGGCGGCCTGATCATCCCCGATACGGCGAAGGAAAAACCGGCCGAAGGCGAAGTCGTCGCCGTGGGCGCGGGTGCGCGCAAGGACAATGGCGAGCTGATCGCCCCCGCCGTCGCCGTGGGCGACCGCATCCTGTTCGGCAAATGGTCGGGCACGGAAGTGACGCTCGATGGCGTCGAAATGCTGATCATGAAAGAGTCGGACATCATGGGGATCATCTCGTAATCGACGAGAAGACCCTGATCCCCAACGATATTTGAAGGAGCCGAAAGAATGGCAGCCAAAGAAGTCAAATTCTCGACCGACGCCCGCGACCGGATGCTGAAAGGCGTCAACATCCTGGCCGATGCGGTCAAGGTCACGCTCGGCCCGAAAGGCCGCAACGTGGTCATCGAAAAGTCCTTCGGGGCCCCGCGCATCACCAAGGACGGTGTTTCGGTCGCCAAGGAAATCGAACTGGCCGACAAGTTCGAAAACATGGGCGCGCAGATGGTGAAGGAAGTCGCTTCCCGCACCAACGACGAAGCCGGTGACGGCACCACCACCGCGACCGTTCTGGCGCAAGCCATCGTGCGCGAAGGCATGAAAGCCGTCGCCGCGGGCATGAACCCGATGGATCTGAAGCGCGGCGTCGACATGGCCACCGCCAAGGTCGTCGAAGCGATCAAGGCCGCCGCCCGCCCGGTGAAAGACAGCGACGAAGTCGCGCAAGTCGGCACCATCTCGGCCAACGGCGAAGCCCAGATCGGCCGCTTCATCGCCGACGCGATGCAGAAAGTCGGCAACGAGGGTGTGATCACCGTCGAAGAAAACAAGGGCATGGACACCGAGGTTGAAGTCGTCGAAGGGATGCAGTTCGACCGCGGCTACCTGAGCCCCTATTTCGTGACCAACCCCGACAAGATGGTCGCCGATCTGGAAGACGCCTACATCCTGCTGCACGAGAAGAAACTCTCGTCGCTGCAGCCGATGGTCCCGCTGCTGGAAGCCGTGATCCAGTCGACCCGTCCGCTGATCATCGTTGCGGAAGATGTCGAAGGCGAAGCTCTGGCGACCCTCGTGGTCAACAAGCTGCGTGGCGGGCTGAAGATCGCCGCCGTCAAGGCCCCGGGCTTCGGCGATCGTCGCAAGGCGATGCTGCAGGACATCGCGATCCTGACCGGCGGTCAGGTGATCTCGGACGATCTGGGCATGAAGCTGGAAAACGTCACGCTCGACATGCTCGGCCGTGCGAAGAAGGTCACGATCTCGAAAGAGAACACCACGATCGTCGACGGTCATGGCGACAAGGCGGAAATCGCTGCCCGCGTTTCGCAAATCCGCACCCAGATCGAGGAAACCACCTCGGACTACGACCGTGAGAAGCTGCAAGAGCGCGTCGCCAAACTGGCGGGCGGCGTTGCGGTGATCCGCGTCGGCGGCATGACCGAAGTCGAAGTGAAAGAGCGCAAGGACCGTGTGGACGACGCGCTGAACGCGACCCGTGCGGCCGTGCAGGAAGGCATCATCGTCGGCGGTGGCGTGGCTCTGGTGCAGGCGGCGAAGAAGCTGCATGACCTGACCGGCGCCAACTCGGATCAGGATGCGGGCATCTCGATCGTGCGTCGCGCGCTGGAAGCGCCGCTGCGTCAGATCGCCGAAAACGCGGGCGTCGATGGCGCCGTTGTCGCGGGCAAGGTGCGTGAATCGACCGACCCGGCCTTCGGCTTCAACGCCCAGACCGAAGAATATGGCGACATGTTCGGTTTCGGCGTCATCGACCCGGCGAAAGTGACCCGCACCGCGCTGGAAGATGCGGCCTCGATCGCCGGTCTGCTGATCACCACCGAATGCATGATCGCCGAGAAGCCCGAGCCGAAAGCGGCCCCGGCCGGCGGCATGGGCGGCATGGGCGGCATGGACATGATGTAATCTTTCCCGCAGGGAAAGACCGAAGGGCGCCCGCAAGGGCGCCCTTTTTCGTCATTGCTGCATGGATTTGATATATTCCATCAGCCGCACCAGCCGGATGGGCGTCGGGGTCTGGATGCCGTCGCCACTGTCGTAAAGCACCACCGGCCCGTCGAGCAGCGCCTCGAAGGGCGGCATGTCGCCCGCCTCGGCCCCGATCATCTCGCCATGTTCGCGGTGGCCGACGATCTTCGACATCACCCGCGCCCCGGGGAAGTTGCCGTCGTTCATCATCGTCAGATCGGCCAGCGACACCGGATGCAGCTTCAATTCCTGCGCGATCGGGCCCGGCTCGCCGCCCGCGCCGTGGCAGCCCGCGCAATAGTCGGCGTAATCCCGCGAGGCCGCGGGCGCGCCCAGATCAACCGGCCCGCCACAGGCCACCAGCGCCATCGCCCCCGCACATCCGATCAGTATCGCACGCATCGCACACCTCCCTTTTGATCCAGTCAATCACGCCGCGCCGCCGCGCGCCCTGATTCAGCGCAACTTCGCCCCGCCTTCCGGTCCGCTGCAACATCTAAAATGCGGGGCAGTTATGCCTTTGAATTCAGGAATCATTCGCCTAACCGTGCGATCCTTGCCGACAGGCGGTGGTGCGCAGCGGGGCAGAGGTGACGAGCTACACCTTCACGGGATACAATTTCTCCGACTATGTGCCGGTGAGTGGCGCGCCCGCGGTGGGCGCGACCTTCCGCATCCGCTCGACCTTCAGCGCCCCCACCGATGCGATCACCTTCACCGTCACCGATGACGATTCCACCCTGTCGGGCGCGGCGGGCAGCAGCCTTGATGCCAGCCTGCAGACCGGCACCGTCACCAATGCCGCGGGCACGACGCTCTATTCGGGCCCGCTGCGCGTCGGCTGGGAGGCGACCTTCACCCTGCCCGACGGCACCACCTTGCATGTCTGGGACGTCTGGAGCGGCACCAGCGGCGGCAGCCGCATCGGGCTGATCGCCGACGGGGAAATTCCGCCCGGCGTGACCTTCCAGATCACCACCTATGTCGAGACGACCGCCACGGGCTCCTGGCCGCTTTATGCCGCGATCGACGCGCCCGCGACCGATTCCGCGCTGGCGCAGACGATCACCGGCGGCACGCTGGCGGATTCGCTTTACGGCGGGGCGGGCAATGACACCGCTACCGGCGGGGCGGGCAATGACACCATCGACATGGGCGATGGCAACGACAGTTTCGGCTCCTATGCGACCGAGGCGGGGGCCGACAGCATCCACGGCGGCGCGGGTAACGACAGCCTGAACGGGGGGGGCGACAACGACCAGATCTGGGGCGACGAGGGCAACGACACGCTGACCGGCGGGGTGGGCGATGACACCCTGATCGGCGGCGCCGGGGATGATCTTTTCATCATCGTCGATGACCACAATTACGACAATGTCGACGGCGGCACCGACTTCGACTGGATCGGCTTTGGCAACTACACCTCGACCCAGGGCGTGGTCGTCAGCTTCAGCGGCAGCGATTCCGGCACTTGGGATTTCGTCGGCACGACCGGCGCGGGCGTCTTCAATACCGTCGAGGGGATTTCGGGCACCGATTACGCCGATACGATCAACGCCAGCCTCGATGCGAATGGCGCCTATCTGCTGGGCTGGGGCGGCAATGACCTGATCACCGGCGGCTCTGGCAATGACTCGCTCGAGGGCGGGGCGGGCAATGACACGATCTCGGGCGGCGGCGGCGCGGATTACATCTTCGTCCGCCGGAGCGACGGCACCGACCTGATCATCGGCGGCGAAACCGGCATCGACAGCGATTTCATCGCCTTCGACGCGACAGGCGCGCTGACCGGCGTCTCTGTCACCTTCTCGGGCAACGAGGCGGGCAGTTACAGCTTTTCGGGCGGCGGCTCGGGCAGCTTCACCCAGATCGAATGGATCCAGGGCTCGACACTTTCCGACACGGTGAACGCGGCCGCGACCACGGGCGGCGTGACGGTGAACGGCGGCACCGGCGATGACAGCCTGACCGGCGGCAGCGGCGCCGATCATCTGGTGGGGGATGCGGGCAACGACACGCTGACCGGCGGGGGCGGCGCCGACACGCTTTCGGGCGGCGAGGGCGACGATTGCGTCTCGGGGGGCTTGGGCGACGATCTGCTGACCGGCTGGACCGGCAATGACACGCTTTCGGGGGGCGCGGGCAACGATTATCTGAACGCGATTTCGGGCGCCAACCGGCTTGATGGCGGCGATGGCGCCGACACGGTCATCGGCGGCTCCGACAATGACACGCTGATCGGCGGGCTGGGCAATGACAGCCTGACCAGCGGCACCGGCTTTGACGAGATCGTGCTGGGCGCGGGCGGCGGCACCGACACGCTGAGCGATTTCGATTTCACCCCGAACGGCTGGCAGACGACCGACCAGCTTGACACCTCGGGGCTGACCGGCGGCAGCGGCCCGGGCGGGCAGGTCATCGCGCGCGACGTGGTGGTGGGCGTCGATCCGCAGGGCTTTGCGGTGCTGACCTTCCCCTCGGGCGAGCAGCTGGTGCTGACCGGGGTCAGCCCCTCCAGCGTCAGTTCGGTGGCGCAGCTGCATGCGATGGGGGTGCCCTGTTATGCGGCGGGCACGCGGATCGACACCCCCGACGGCCCCCGCCCGATCGAGGCCATCGGGGCGGGCGATCTGGTGGTGACGCGCGATCACGGGGTGCAGCCGGTGCTGTGGCGGGCGCAGCGCCGGGTCAGCCCGGCCGAGATGGCGGCGCGGCCGGTGCTGCGCCCGGTCGAGCTGCGGGCAGGGGCCCTGGGCAATCTGCGGGCCTTGCGGCTTTCGGCGCAGCATGGCCTGGCTTGCGGCGGGGCGCTGGTCCGGGCCGCCCATCTGGCCGAGGCCGCCCCCGATCTGGCGCGGGCGCTGCCCGGCCGCGCGGCGATCGTTTATCACCATCTGCTGCTGCCCGCCCATGCGCTTTTGCGCGCCGAGGGGATCTGGGCGGAAAGCCTCTGGCCCGGGCCGATGGCCTGTGCCGCGCTCTCGCCCGGGGATCGTTGCGCGCTGCTGCGCCGCTTTCCGGCGCTGGCCCCGGGGCTTCTGGGTCTGGCCCCGGTCGAGCGGGCCTATGGCGGCCGCGCCCTGCCGCTGTTGCGCCGCCGCGAGGTGCTTGCGCTGGGCCTTGGCAGTGCCACCGCGCACCGGCGCCTGCCGGTCTGAACCCGGGGCTGCGGCGGCGCTGCCGCATCTGGGGCGGCAGCTTTGCCGCATGGGGATTTTTCCCCAGTGGAATCCGCGGGGGCGCTGTTGCTAAGACAGCTGCATCATCGGCACGGTCCGGTCTTTGCGGGGAGTGTTTCGGTATCTGTCAGCCCGGCCCGCCGCTGCTGCGGTGGTCGTCGCGCCCCGGCGCGGCGAAGTGGAGCGCCCCGCGCCACTGCCGATGGCCGACCTGTGAGCGGTGAGAGCACCCGCACAAGGCTGCACCATCCGCCCGACCGGGCGGCGGCGCAAGGGATGCGAGGCTCATCCCTCCTGTGCTGCTTCTGCCGATGCGACCATCGGGCAGGGCCGACGGATGCGAAAAAGTCATTGGTTAATCAACAGGGTCCCCGGAAAAGGCGATGGGGAGGAGCCACTCTCTCCGCCCCATCGCGGATGGCATAGCAAAGCCGGGCGGCGCGGGGAACTGGGGGAATTTCCCCATGTTGCCGATCGGCTACAAGGGCAGAAGCTGCAGCAGCACCGCCTTGGCCAGCGCCTGGTCGCGGGTGCGCGACTTCAGCTTCTTCTTGGCCGAGGCGATATGCTTTTCGAAGGTCTTTTCGGAAATCTTCAGCCGCCAGCAGATTTCGGCCGGGCGCAGCCCGCGGGCCAGCCAGCTCAGGCAGTCGATTTCGCGCGGGGAAAGGCGCACCAGCAGGTTCGTCCGGTCGCCCCGCACCGCCACGTCCAGCAGGTTCGAGGCCGCCGTCAGCAGCTCGCCCTCGCCCGCCCAGTGGCGGCGGAAGGCGGCGGTTTCGGGCGGCGTGTCGATCCACAGCCCCATGCCGGAAAAACCCAGCGGATTGCCGTCAAGCAGCAGCGAGGCGCCGCAGGTCATGCCCAGTTCGTGTTCCGTCTCGAACTGGCGGCGCTGCGCCGCGGGCAGCGTGGCCAGAAAGGGGCCGATCTCGTCGGGCAGCCATTCCACCATGCGCTGGCCATGGTCCATGGCGGTGATGGAATGGTCATTGTCGATCAGCGCCCCGACGCCGATCTCCCGTTCCCATTCGGGGCTGTAGGTATGGTGGTGAAACAGCCCCGCCGTATAGCCCAACTCGCCCACATCGCTGCGAAAGGCGCTGAAACCATAGAAAAATCCCTTCACCCCGTGATCGGCCGCAAAATCGCGGAAGCGGGCAAGCGGGTCGGGGTCGGTGTGCAGCGCCTCGGCCAGATCAAGCAGCAGATCGGACCTCATGCCGACCTCCGGCCGGGGGCGCAGCGGGCATGACGCGGGGGGCGGGCGGCGAAACGGGGCGACATCGGAACGAAACGGGACAGGTCCGGCAGGGTGGGGTTGTGCCCATCATCGCCACGCCCGCACAGATTGCAACGCGGAACTGCCCGCTGCGGCGAAGGCCCGCAGAGGGGCGGCGGTCGGGGCGGCAGTCAGGGCGCGGGGCGCAAGGCCGCCTCGGCGCTGGGGACCGGACCCGGATCGGCCTTGAAAAACCGCGCCTCGAAGGCGGCCTGCGGCAGCGGCCGCGCGAACAGATAGCCCTGCCCGAAATCGCAGCCAAGCGCGATCAGCGTCTGCAGCGCGGCTTCGGTTTCGATCCCCTCGGCCAGCGCGACGAAGCCGAATTTCTTCGCCAGACCGATGATCGCCTCGACGATCTGGCGGGCGTCGCCATCGGCCTCGATGCCGCGCACGAAACTGGCGTCGATCTTCAGCGTCGTCACCGGCATCCGGCGCAGATAGGTCAGGCTGGAATAGCCGGTGCCGAAATCGTCGATCGCCAGCGCAATCCCCATGGCGCGCAGCCGCTGCAGCGCCTCCATCGCGCCGGGAATGTCGACGGCCAGCTGATCCTCGGTCAGTTCGATCTGCAACCCGAAGGGCGGCGCGACATCGCCCGAGGTCTTCCAGCCCACCCGCACCAGCGCCGCATCGAGCACCTCGGCCCAGTCCTGCGCGGCAAGGCTTGAGGCGGTTTGGTTGATCGACAGCGTCCAGTCGGCATGGACCAGCCCCGCCCAGCGCCAGCGCGCCTGCACCGCCACCGCCCGGCGCAGCACCATCCGGTCGATCGCGGGCATCAGCCCGGCCTTGGCCGCGACCGGCAGGAACGCGCCCGGCATCACCAGCCCCTGCCCGGGCCGGTTCCAGCGCACCAGCGCCTCGCAGCCGCGCGGGCGCTTGTCATCCAGCGCGAAGATCGGCTGGAAATGCAGCTCGAACTCGTCGTTTTCCAGCGCGCTGACCAGCGCCATCCGGGTTTCCAGCTCGCGCAGCGCCTCGGCCCCCATCGAGGGTTCGTAGACCATCACCGCCCGGCGGTCCGATTTCGCCGCATACATCGCCAGATCGGAATTGCGCAAAAGCGCATCGCGGCTGTCGCCATGGCGGCCATAGCAGGCGATCCCCGCCGAGGCCGAGGGCCGGTAATTGTGCAGCCCCGGCAGATCCAGCGGCCGCGCCAGATGGTCGAGCAAGGCGCCCGCCCGCGCCCGCGCCGCCGCCTCGTCGGCATGGCCGATCAGCACCACGAATTCATCGCCGCCGATCCGCGCCGCCAGTTCGTTTTCGCCCAGAGCCGCGCGCAGCCGGTCGGCGATCACCGTCAGCAGCAGATCGCCCGTCTCGTGGCCAAGCGAGTCGTTCACCGACTTGAACTTGTTCAGATCCAGATACATCAGCGCAAAGGGCTGCCCCGCGCGCGAGGCGAAGCCGATCCAGTCGTCGATCCGTTCGGCCAAGAGGCGGCGGTTCGCCAGCCCGGTCAACTGGTCGAATTGCGCCATGCGCTGGTTGTCCGCCTGGGTCTGGCGCAGAAGCGTCAGATCGGCCAGCATCGCGACATGGCCCAGATTGGTGCCCTCGGCATCGGTCAGCCGGGTGATCCGCGCCCAGCAGGTCAGCTGGCGCGCGTCGCGGCTGGTCAGCGCCACCTCGCCCTGCCAGGCGCCCTCGACCAGCGCCGCCTGCAGCCAGGGCTCGGCCGCGTCCACCGCCTGTCCGGCCTGCCAGCGCGTGCCGTTGCGCGGCCGGATCAGCGCATCCAGCCGCAGCCCCGCCGTCCCCGCCAGCCCGAGGCCGCTCATCGTTTCGAAGGCCGGATTCGCCCGCACCACCCGCAGCCCCGGATCGGTGACCACGATCGCATCCGAGGATTGCTCGAACACCCGGTCGGCAAGCCGTTCCACCTCGCGGCTGTGCAGCTCCGCGGTGACGTCGCGGGACCGGGTGAAGACGCCGATCACCCCGCCGTCGCCGTCGAAGACCGGGCGGCGTTCCGTCAGCAGATGCACCGGGGCGGGCAGATCCGCCAGCCCCGCACCGCCTGGTTCCGCGCTGCCCGGCTCCGAACTGTCTGGCGCAGCGGGGATCGTCCGCGCCGCTTCCTCGACCACCATCGCGGTGCGTTTGGCGATCACCCCGGTTTCGAGCCCGTCCAGATGCCGCGCCAGCGCCGCATCCATGAACTGCGCCCGCCGCCGCCCCTGAATCTCGGCGGGGCTGCAGCCGAAGGGCTGGGCAAAGGCCCGGTTGGCGATCACCACCCGGCCGTCGGTATCGGTCAGCACGACCGGATCGGTGGTGCTTTCGATCAGGAAGCGCAGCAATTCGGGATTGCCCGCCGAAGCGCCGAACAGGGCGGGAAACAGCACCAGCCACCAGCTTGCCGCGGCCTCTTCCGGGGCAAGCGGGGCGCCCAGAACATGCGCGGTGAAGCTGTGCCGCAGCCCGTCCGCGCCGATGATCTGCAACCGCAGCGGCGCCGCGGGGCCGGTTTCGTCCGGGCCCGCCGCATGGGGCAGCCGGACCGCCGCATCCAGCGCCTGCGTCAGCGCCCGCATCTGCGCCCGCGCCAGCCGACCGCGCAGCAGCCCGGAATGATCGCCGCTGGCGTCGTCGCCCAGCAGCACCCGCGCCGCCGCGTTCCAGTCGAGGATGCGCAGCGCATGGCTCAGCCGCAGCACCGGCACCGGCAGGCGACGCAGCAGGTCGCCCGGGCTGTGCAGCCCGCCGTGGGCAGGATGCAGCGCCAGCTCCAGCGCCGCCGCCTGTTCGGCGCAGCTCACCCGCAGCCGGTCGAGCGCCGCCTGCACCTCGGCCCCGGCGCCGGTCCGTGCCAGGATCTCCGCCAGCGCCGCGAAGCGGTCGTCGATCTCCGCCAGCGGGTCGTTGACCGTCCCGGTGGCGGCCCGGCTTGGGTCCCGATGCCGCGGCGTCTTGGCCGGGCGGGCAGGGTCCGAAGGAGAGGATTGTTTCCAAATCATCGAAAGACGCTCCTTTGGCGTCCACAAAGAGAGGTTGGGCAGATATCTTTCCTGCCATCAAGGGCGAACTGCGCCGGTCTGTCAACTTTGCAGTTGCGGCGGGGGCGAATCTCTCGTCAGGGATGTGCTGGGACGGTCTGTCTGGCGGGTATTTCGGGCCGGGTCTGCCGCATTTTAGGCAATAAACGCTGCGCAAAACCGGCTTTTCCGACGCGGGGGCGGCACGGCCCGCGCACTTTTGCGAAAGATTAGGGAACTGGCCCCATGCTCGCCTTGGTTGCAAATGGGTGCATTCAGATGTCGGAAAACTCTCTCCCCCGGAATTCGCTGCGCCGCGTCATGGTGACGACGCTCGGCATGCCGGCCCTTCTCGCCCTTGTCTTCGGGTGTTTCCTGATCGTTGAACGCTGGACGGCGCTGGGCGATGCCCGGCAGGTGCAGCGGCTGATGGATCTGGCCGAGGCGGCGGCCGCGGTGGCGCATGGCCAGCAGCTTGAACGCGGCATGACCAGCCTGTTCCTGAACGGCACGGCGGCCGCGGTGCCCGACACGCTGATCGCGCAGCGCGCCAAGACCGATGCGGCGCGCGAGAGGCTGGTGGCGCGGGCCGGGAAGATCGGGCTTGACCGGGTGCCGCCGCAGGTGGCGGCGCTGATCACCGAGCTGTCGGGCGATTTCGAGCG
This sequence comes from Rhodobacter capsulatus, assembly GCF_052363185.1. Lineage (GTDB taxonomy): Bacteria > Pseudomonadota > Alphaproteobacteria > Rhodobacterales > Rhodobacteraceae > Rhodobacter > Rhodobacter capsulatus_E. The sequence continues at coordinate 1,106,405 of NZ_CP198955.1, forward strand.
CAGTGCCGCCCTGCGCGCCGCCGTCGATGATCGCAAGATCCCCGCGCCCGAGGCGATCGACTATTACACCGAAATGAATGCCGACGTGCTGCAACTGGTCGAGGTGGTGGCCAGTGCCAGCGCCGATGCGACGGTCAATGCCCGCATCACCTCCTATGCCGCCTTCATGACCGCCAAGGAACGGGCCGGGCTGGAACGCGCGCTGGGCTCGGGGGCGTTCCGCAAGGGCAGTTTCGACACCGCGACCTTGCTGGTGATGCGCGCGATGGTGGCCCAGCAGGAGCAGGCGTTCCAGTTCTTCGAGGCTTTCGCCTCGGCAGAGGATCGGGCCATGCTGACGCGCCTGAATGACTTGCCGGCGGCGGCCGAACTGGCGCGGATGCGCGACATCGCCTTTCGGTTTCCCGAGACGCAGGACGCTGGCGGGGTGACCGGAGAGGCCTTTTTCGCGGCGACGACGGCGCGGATCGAGGCGATGAAACAGCTGGAAACCGAGATCGGCGCCCATATCGCCGCGACGGCGGCGGCCCGGGCGCAGATGGCGCTGATCGGCTTTCTCGGGGTGGGGGGTCTTGTCGCGGCGGCGCTCCTCGTGTCGATGCTGACGGGGGCGCGGTCGGTGCTGCGGACCGAGGCGGATGTGGGCGCGCTGGTGCAGGCGGCGGAGGTGATGGCAGAGGGGCAGCTGGACGTGGACCTGCCCGCGCCGCGCCTGCGCGAGACGGCGCAGATGGGCCGTGCGCTTGACAGTTTCCGGATCAGCATTCTTGAAGGGCAGGAGATCGCCCGCAAGGCCGAGGAAGACCGCGAGGCGCATCGCCAGCAAGAGGCGCAGCGCGAGGCGGCGGCCCGGGCGGGCAAGGAAGCGCGGCTGGCGCGCGAGGCCGCGCAGGCGCAGCGGGACGCCGAGCGCGACCGGCAGATCGCCGCCGAGATTTCCGCGGTGGTGACGGCCTGTGCCGAGGGCGATTTCTCGCGCCGCATCCCGCTGGAGGACAAGGCGGGCGTGCTGGCCCAGATCTGCGCCGGGCTGAACCGGATCGGCGAGATCACCGATGCCGGCATCGCCGAGGTCAATGTCGCGCTGCGCCATCTGGCCGAGGGCGACCTGACCTATCGCCTGCACGACGGCTTCGTCGGGGTCTTTGCCGAAATGGCGCGCTCGGTCCAGGCGGCCAATGACAGCATCGCGCGCACCGTGCTGGCGATCGAGGCGGCTTCGGTGACGATCGACGGGTCGAGCAGCGAGATCAGCACCGCCGCCAATGATCTGGCGCGGCGCAGCGAACAGAATGCGGCGATGCTGGAACAGACCGCCTCGGCGCTGGAGGAAATGTCGGGCTCGATCGGCTCGATGGCGGGGATCGCCAATGACGCCAAGGACCGGATGCGCGAGATTTCCCTGCGCGCCGAAACCGGCAATGGCATCGCGGCGCGGGCGATGGAGGCGATGGAGAGCATCCGCCAATCCTCCGAACGGATCGAACGGGTGTTGCAGGTGATCGACGATATCGCCTTCCAGACCAATCTTCTGGCGCTGAACGCGGGGGTGGAAGCCGCGCGGGCGGGCGAGAGCGGGCGCGGCTTTGCCGTCGTCGCCTCGGAGGTGCGGGCGCTGGCGCAGCGCTCTTCCGAGGCCTCGCGCGAGATCGCGCAGATCATCGGCACGGCGACGCAGGATGTGGGCCGCGGGGTCGAGATGGTCGATCAGACGGCGGGGGCGCTGGGGCAGATCGTCGGCACGATCCGCGAGGCGCTGGAGCGGATCGAGCATATCGCGGGCGCGGTGGGCGAGACCGAGGTGGGCATCGCCGAAATCTCCAAGGCGACGAGCGAGCTGGACCGGGTGACACAGCAAAACGCCGCGATGTTCGAGGAAACCAATGCCGCGCTGGGCGCGCTGCGGATCGAGGCCGATGCGCTGGTGGCGAATGTGGCGCAGTTCCGAACCGAAAGCGACCCCGGCAACGGCGCGGCTGCGATGCCGGGGCGGGCCGCCTGAGCGGTCGCGGCCGGCCCGGGGCGCCGGGCTGCGCCGTCAGGCACCGCCTGCCGCGGCGGCGGCGCGGGCGCGCTGGCGGGTCATGTAATCGCCCAGCGCCGCCTCGTCGAGCGGCGGCGCGAACAGATAGCCTTGCAAGATGTCGCAGCCCATCGCGCGCAGGGTCTCGGCCTGGGCTGCGGTTTCGACCCCCTCGGCGATGCTGGTGATGCCGAGGCTGCGGGCGATCTGCACGATCTGGCGCACCAGATCGGCATCGGGGCCGCCGCGGCGCAGCGCCGCGACGATGCGCCGGTCGATCTTCAGCGCCGCGGGCCGGATCTCCATCAGCCCGAGGATCGAGGTCTGCCCCGAGCCGAAATCGTCGATCTCGATCTCGATCCCGTCGCCGCGCAGCCGTGCCAGCGTGTCGCGAAAGCCGCCGCCCGCCTCCTGCCAGTCGATGGTTTCCAGCAGTTCCAGCGCCACCCGGGTCCGGCCGCGCCCGACCTGTCGCGCCGCCGCCACCAGCCCCGGATCGCGCAGCCGCGCCGCGCAGACGTTGAAGCTGATCCGCGGCAGCACCGTCCCCGCCGCCAGCAGCCGTTCCTGCAGCAGCGCGGTCTTTTCCATCATCACCCGGTCGATTTCGGGCAGGATCTGCAACTCGCGCGCCACCCGCAAGAAGGCCTCGGGCGCCAGCAGCCCGCGGTCCGGATTGCGCCAGCGCACCAGCACCTCCACCCCGGCCAGCGACAGATCCGCCGCCAGAAGCTGCGGCTGGAACCAGGGCTCGAATTCGTCCTGTTCGAAGGCGCGGCGGAATTGCGCCGCCATCTGCCGGTCCAGATGCATCTGTTCGGCCAGCGCATGGGCGAAGATCTCGACACGGTTGCGCCCCGCCGCCTTCGCCCGATAGAGCGCGGCATCGGCGTAAAGCTGCGGATCCTCGGCCAGTTCGGTGATGTCCGTCGCGATCACCACGCCGAAACTGGCGCTGATCCGGCACGGATGGCCGCGGTAGCGCAGCGGCTGGTCCAGCCCCCGGCGCAATTGCTCGACCAGCGCCCGGGCCCGGGGCTCGCCGCTGCCCGCCCCCAGCACCAGACAGAATTCGTCGCCGCCAAGCCGGGCGGCGAAATCCTCCGCCTGCAGGGTGGTGCGCAACAGATCGGCGACCCGGATCAGCACCTGATCGCCCGCCTCATGGCCGAGCGTGTCGTTGACATGCTTGAAATGGTCGAGGTCGATCTGGATCAGCACGCAGTCGCGCGGACCGCCCGCGCCCGCCGCGCGCAGCCGCGTCTCGATGTGGCGGTCGAAATAGCGCCGGTTCGGCAGCCGCGTCAGCCCGTCATGCAGCGCCAGATGCTCGTTTTCCCGCCGCATCCGGTCGGCCAGCGCATAGGCGCGTTCCAGCTCGGCCTCGCGGGTGACATCGGCGGTGGCGTCGTAAAGCGCCCCGGTCCAGACGATCGTGCCATCGGCCGCGGCATGCGGCGTCGAGGCGGCCGAAAGCCAGATCAGCCCGCGCAGCGGATGGTCATAGCGAAACCGCATCCGCCAGGGCGAGAGCGTCTGGCCGCTTTGCGCGATGGTCTCGTGCATCTCGGCGCGGTCCTCGGCCACCACCCGGTCAAGCAGGGCGCCGCCCAGCGCCTCGATCCCGGCACGGTCATGGCCGACCAGCTCGTTGAACCGGGTGCTGCTGTAGGGGAAGTCGTCGCGCCCGTCGGGGTGGCGCCGATATTCGAACAGCCCCACCGGCACCAGATCCAGCAGCGAGGCGATGCGGGCATGGGCCTGTCGCACCTCCGCGGCGCTGGCGGCGGCCCGGGCCTCGGCTTCCAGCCGCTCGGTGATGTCCAGCGCCTTGCCGAACCAGCGCACGGCGCCATCGGGTTCGACCAGCGGCGCCGCCCAGAGATTGACCCAGCGCATTCCGCCCCCGGGCAGCCGGACCCGGTGCCGCGCCTCGAGATCCGACAGCGTCTCGCGCGAGCGGGCGAAGGCGGCGCGGACGGTTTCGAATTCCTCGGGCGGGATGTTGCGAAAGACCGGCGCGCCGCCCGCGGCCATCTCGGCTTCCTCGACCTCCAGCAGTTCGGCGAATTTGCGGGTGAAATAGGGAAACCAGATCCGCTCGCCGTCGCGGCGCATCTCGAACAGCGCGCCGGGCACGTTTTGCGTGATCGTGTCGAGCCGCTCATGCGCCCGGCGCAGGTCTTCCAGCGTTTCGGCCAGCCGGGCCTGCATTTCGCTTTGCTCGGTGACATCCAGCACCGCGCCATACCAGATCACCGCCCCGTCGGGCTGGCGCACCGGCATCGAGGACAGCTGCATCCGCCGCAGCCCCCGCGCGGGATGGTTGAGCCGGTAAAGGAAGACGAGCGGCGTCAGGCTGTCGCGCGAGGTCCGGATCGCCTCGGCCAGCGCCGGGGCATCCTCGGGGTGGATATTGGTGGCGGCGGCGGCGCCATCGGCCTCGATCACGGCGCGATCGACGCCCAGAAGATCGGGCAGGCGGGCGCTGAAATAGGGCAGGTCGACCCGGCCCGAAGGATGTTCGCGATGCTCGAAAAGCGCCCCCGGCGTGTTGTCGGCCAAGGTGTTGAGCCGCTCATGCGCAAGCCGGGTTTCCTCGGCCGCCTCGGCCAGCCGCCGTTCGCTTTCCTTGCGCGCGGTGATGTCCTGCAGCGCCCCGACGATCCGCACCGGCTGGCCGTCCTCGAACTGCACCTCGCCCAGCGACAGCACCCAGATCCGGCTGCCATCGGCGCGGATCAGCGGCAGCTCGAACTGCCACGGGGTGCCGTCGCGCATCCCCGCCTCGACCGCGGCGGCGACCAGCGGCCGCGCCTCGGGGGCGTAATAGTCGATCGCTTTGTCAAGCGGCGGCACCGTGCCCGGCGGGACGCCATGGATGCGGCAGGTCTCGTCGGACCAGTAGATTTCCTGGGTCCGGATGTCGAGTTCCCAGCAGCCGAAGCCCGCCAGCGCCCCGGCCTTTTCCAAAAGCCCCTGCGCCCGGCGCAGCTGCCCCTCGCGCGTTTTTCGGGCGTCGATGTCGCGGCGCAGGCCCTGCATCCGGTCCGGCCGGCCGTTGGCGTCGCGGCCCAGCAACCGGCCGAGATCGCGCACCCAGATCCAGCGGCCGCTCTTGTGGCGCACCCGCAGCTCGGTCTCGTACCATTCGGTTTCGCCGGCGAAATGGCGTTGCAGCTCGTGGTTCGCGCGGGCCAGATCGTCGGGGTGACACAGCTGCAGCCAGGTCTGGATGCTGAGCGGGGCCAGTTCGGCCAGCCGGTATCCGGCGATCGCGGCCCAGCGGTCGTCGAACTCGGCCGCGCCGGTCTGCACGTTCCAGGCCCAGCTGCCCTGCCGGTCCTCGTCAGGACAAGGGCAGGCAGCGCTCCGGCCCGGGTCGGCTTGCAGGCTGGCGGGCGTTTCGGTCAGGGTGGCGCGGCCGGGCCGGGCGGGGTCGAGCCGCAGCAGCGTCAGATCGCAGGGCAGGGGCGGGGTCCCGGGCGCGGCGGCCAGCACAAGGCGCAAGGTGGCCGCGGTCTGCGCCGAGGCGAGCCATGCGGCCAGAGCCCTGCGGCTTGCCGGGTCGAACAGATCGGGCAGGGCCGTTCCCAGCGGCGGAACGGGGTCGGCTGCGGTGCCATGGGGCAGGGCGCCGTCTGGCCCGGAGGCCGCGCGGGTCAGCAGGCCGCGGTGATCGGCCAGCGCGGTGATCCGGCCTGCGGCGTCGAAATCAATCACGACGGGCGACGTCGGGCCGCCACAGGCAAGGGGAGCGGCCTGCCCGGCGGCTCCTGCGTCATCCGGCACATTGAGCATCGCTGGCCCCCCGCGCCCTGCACGGCCCATGCAGGTCCATTCCTCCGGCCTCAGGGGAGCATAATTTGGTTAACGAATGGTTAATATTTGCCGCATCGCTCGGCCTCCCGCAGGGGGCGCGGGGCTGTGCGGTCTTGCGCCAGGCTCTTGCCAGCCGGTGCTGCGGGTTGTAAGAGGCGCTCAGCGCGGGTGTTGTGTAATGGTAAGACCCTAGCCTTCCAAGCTAGAGACACGGGTTCGATTCCCCGTCACCCGCTCCATCCGACCCCTGTCCGGGTCGAATTCCTCAATACCTTCTGGCGCTGCCGCGGACCTTCGGGAAATCGCGACCGACTCTCTGGCCGATCGCTTCCCGCCGGAAGGGTTTGAGCCTCGCGGACCGCGGCGGCACCCCGGTTGCCGGAAGGGCCGAAGGCGCGGGTGGCGGCCCCTGCCTCAGCGGGGCCGCCCGCCTGTTCATTCCCCCCCCGCAGCCGGGCCTTGTCGCGCAAGGCGCCTCGGGTCAGACGGCCAAAGGCGCGGTCGCGGGCATGGGCCTCGGCCAGGGTTTCGGAATTGATCCGGTCCTCGCGCTGCAATTTTTGCCAGCGTGCCAGCCGCGCCGGATCGACCGCGCCCGCCGCAATCGCCGCCTGCACGGCGCAGCCGGGCTCGGTCTGATGCGTGCAATCGTGAAAGCGGCAGTCCCGCGCCAGCGCATCAAGATCGTCAAAGGTCGCGGCAATGCCCGCCTCGGCCCCGCTCAGGCGCAATTCGCGCATCCCGGGCGTGTCGATCAGCCAGCCCCCCGCCGCCAGCGGGCGCAGATGCCGCCCCGTGGTGGTGTGCCGCCCCTTCGCGTCGTCGGCCCGGATCGGCGCGGTGGCCTGCGCCTCGCCCGTCAAGGCATTGGCAAGCGTGGTTTTTCCGACGCCAGAGGAGCCGAGCAGCGCCACCGTCTGCCCCGTTCGTGCCCAATCGGAAAGCCGCTCTCCCGGGGCGCGGGCGTCGAGCGTCACCACCGCGACGCGCCGGTCGATCGCCTCGGCCTGCGCCTGCCAGAGCGCGGGATCGGGGCTCTCGTCGGCCTTGGTCAGCACGATCACCGGGGTGACTTCGGCCGCGCGGGCCAGCGCCAGATAGCGCTCGATCCGGGCCGGGTTGAAATCGGCGTTGCAGGAGGTGGTGATGAAAAGCGTGTCGACATTGGCGGCGATCAGTTGCCGGTCTGCCCCGGTGCCTGCCGCGCGGCGGGCAAGGGTGGAGCGACGCGTCAGCAGGCGGATCAGCCGCGTGCCATCGCACAGCGCCCAGTCGCCCACGGCGATCTCGGCCGTCGAAAGCCCCGGCGGCGGGACAAGGGACAGCGGCCCGGCGGCGCCCAGCGCCTCGATCCGGCTGCGATGCACCGCCGAGACGCGGCAGGGGGTGAGGGTGGAAATCTCGTCAAGCGTGAGTTGACGCAGGAAATCGGACGCCCAGCCAAGCACGGCGAGCGGGTAAGTGTCGGTCATGATGATCCTCGCAGGACACTGAAAGACAGGCGCGAAAGCGCCGATGACATTCAGGGGGACGCGGCAAAGGCGGGAAACCCGCTCAGAAAGCCCCGGCCCGGAGGCGCGCAAGATCCGACAAAAACCCCTCCTGTGCTGCGATACGACCCCTTGATACGCCGCTTTGCCCGAGTCGCCCAGCCCTTCCCGCCCGTCTTGCGAAACCGCGGCTTTCGTGTTACCCGCGTCCCACGGTCGGCAGTTCACCGAGGCGTCGCTGTCCCGCAAGGGAAGCTAAACCTGCCAGCGTTCCGTGACAGACCCGGCTTTCCCGGGGCCTTGTCGCAAGTCAGCGACCAGCGATTGTTCAATGGCCCCCGAGGAACGATCATGCCGAGACAGTCCATTCCGCTAGCCATCGCGGATCTTTCGCAATTTTCCCGCGCCCTGGGCGCACAGCTGGCCGCCCGGCCGGACAAGGCCCCCTCGCATCTGAGCCTGATGAACATGCTGGCGCGGGCGGCGGGGTTTCGCAACTTTCAGCACCTGCGCGCCGGGGTCGACCCCGATGCCGCGCTGCCACCGCCGCCCGAGACCCCGCCCGAGACCCCACCTGTGCCGGTCGATCTGCGCCGCATCGCCAAGGTGGCGGGGTATTTCGATACCGAGGGGCGGCTGGCGCGCTGGCCCTCGAAGCGGGCGCAGCAGATCCTGTGTCTTTGGGCGCTTTGGGCGCGGCTGCCCGCGGCCACGCCGATGTCCGAGCGCGAGATCGGCGAGCGGCTGAAGGCGCTGCATCTTTTCGGCGACCCGGCGATCTTGCGGCGCGATCTGGTCGATCTGGGTCTGTTTCGCCGCGACCGCGACGGGTCGAACTACCTGCGGCTGGAACAGGCCCCGCCCGCCGAGGCGCGTCTGTTGATCCGCGATCTGGCGCCGCGCGGCCGCTTTCAGCGACCATGAAACCGCCGCTGCGCCTCGGCCTCGATGTCGCGGCGCAGCGGCACAACCGCTGTGAACGCCGTCCCTCGGGGGGGGGCGGCGCCCCCCGTTCTCCGAGGGGGCCCCGGCTCTGGCCCGCCGCTTAGCCCATCCGCTCGGAGGTATAGCCGCCGGGCGAGGCCGGGAAGACCACGGTCTTGTTGCCGTTGATGAAAACGCGATGCTGCACATGGGCGTGGATCGCGCGGGCCAGCACCAGCGCTTCGACATCGCGGCCAAGGCTGACGTAATCCTCGGGGCTTTGCGCATGGGTGATGCGGACGGTTTCCTGCTCGATGATCGGGCCTTCGTCCAGATCGGCGGTGACGTAATGCGAGGTCGCCCCGATCAGCTTCACGCCGCGTTCATAGGCCTGCTTGTAGGGGTTGGCGCCCTTGAAGCTGGGCAGGAAGGAATGGTGGATGTTGATGATCTTGCCCGACATCTTCTGGCAGAGCTTGTCCGACAGGATCTGCATGTAACGCGCCAGAACCACCAGCTCGGCCCCGGATTCCTCGACGACATCCAGCAGATGCGCCTCGGCCTCGGGCTTGTTCTCCTTGGTCACCTTGATGTGGTGGAAGGGGATGTCGTGGTTCACCACCACCTTCTGATAGGTCATGTGGTTCGAGACGACGCCGACGATCTCGACCGGCAGCGCGCCGATGCGCCAGCGGTAAAGCAGGTCGTTCAGGCAATGGCCGAAGTTCGAGACCATCAGCAGGACCTTGACCTTTTTCTCGGCGTCATGGATCGCCCATTCCATGTCGAATTCCCGTGCCACCGGCTCGAAGCCCGCCTTGAGGCTGTCGAGCGTCGCGCCGGTCTGCGACACGAAGGTGACGCGCATGAAGAACTGCCCGGTCAGCAGGTCGTCATACTGGTTCGAATCGGTCAGGTTGCAGCCGCTGTCGGCCAGATAATTGGCAATCGCCGCCACGATCCCGCGGGTCGAGTGGCAGTTCACGGTCAGCACATAGGTGGTCATTCCCGGTTCCTTTCGCGGCCCCCTGAGGGTGTCCTGGAGGCGTCTAGCACATATTCCCCGCCCCGCGCCAAGGGGCCTGCCGGGATGCGACCGCGGATCGTCAAAAAGCGTCAGGCGGCTTGTCGCAATTGCGCCGGGGCGCCGTCATCCCGCCCTGGCGCTTGCGGGGGGCGGGATTTCGCCGCGCAGGCGCGGCGACCCGCCGGGGGCTCCGCCCCCGGACCCCCGGGATATTTTCGCCAAGGTTAAAGGGCAGGGGGGGGCGCATCCCGATCCCTGTCGCAAAGGCGGCTTTGGCTTTTCCTGGTGCAAATACGCCGGGGGTGCGGGGGCGGAGCCCCCGCCCGGGTCGCCCCGGCCCTGCCGGGGTGAAATCCCCTCCCGACGCGGGCGGTCAGATCTGCTTTTCGGGCAGATGCACCACCAGCCCGTCGAGCAGCGCCGTGACCTTGATCTGGCAGGTCAGCCGCGAGGTCGCGGGGTTCGGCTCATAGGCGAAGTCGATCATGTCGGTTTCGGTGGGCAGGGGTTTCGGCAGCCGGTCCACCCAGGCCGGATCGACATAGGCATGGCAGGTCGAACAGGCGCAGGCGCCGCCGCAATCGGCGTCGATGCCCGGCACGCCATTGTCGCGCGCGGCTTCCATCACCGTCAGCCCCGGTTTCGCCTCCACCTCGTGACGGGTGCCGTTGTGTTCGATGAAGATGATCTTCGCCATGAAATCCTCGTGTGCCTGTGGCTGCGCTGGTCCGCTTTCCCTTTAGGACAAAGGCGCCCGCTTTGCCAGAGCCGCTTGGCCGCATCCTTGCTGCCCCGCGCGCCCCCTTTGCCCCGCATCGCAAAGCCGCTATGGTCGCGCCGACACCGACCCGGACCCGCCATGACCTTTTCCCTGCCTTGCCCGCCCCTTGCCCTGCTGACAGTATGCGCGGTGCTGGCGGGCTGCACCGGGGCAGAGGCCCCGCCAGGTCAGGACAGACCCGTCCCCGAGCCCGCGCCGATCATCGCCCCGCCGGCCAATTCGCTGGCGGGCGAATGGCTCAAATCCCGCCCCGGCCCCGAGGCGAAGGGCTGTTTCACCGAGGAACGCCGCCCCGCCATCGTCGAGACGGTCACCGAACATGTGCTGGTCGACCCCGAAGAACGCGATCCGAAGACCGGCGCCGTCACCAACCCCGCGCGGTATCGCACCACGACGCAGGCGCGCATCGTCTCGGGCGGGGGGCGGATGTGGTTCGCCACGGTCTGTGCCGCGCAGATGACCACCGCGCGCATTGCGGTGTTGCAACGCGCGCTGTGGGTGCGCGGGCTTTATGCCGGACCGCTCGATGGCCAGATGAGCCCCGCCACGCGCGAGGCGATCCGCCGCTATCAGACCCAGCGCGGCCTGCTCAGCGCCGAGCTTTCGTTGCGGGCGGCGCGCGAAATGGGCGTCGTCTCCTGGCTCGAAACGCCCTGACGAAAAGGCGCCCCGCAGGGCGCCTGTTCGTGTTCTCAAAGCCCGGTATGGCTTATTGCAGCGGCACCGCCACGAAGCGCGGCTCGCCGCCGCGGCGGATGAGCAAGAGCACCGATTTGCGCCCGCCCTCCTTCGCCTCGGCCACCCGCGCCTGCAGATCAGCGAGCGAGGCCACCGGCTGCTGCCCGGCCTCGACGATCACATCGCCGCGCCGCAAGCCCTTGTCGAAAGCCGCCCCGGCCTCGTCGATCTCGGTCACCATCAGCCCGGTCAGATCCTCGGGCAGGTTCAGCTCGGCGCGCATCGCATCGGTGATCGGCGACAGCACCATGCCCAGCACCGACCCGCCCGCCAGCGCCGGGGCCGGGCCCTCCGCCGCCGCCTCGCTGCTTTCGGCCAGTTCGCGCTGACCGAGCGTCACCTGCAGCGTCACTTCCTTGCCCGCGCGCATCACCACCACATCGACCGCCTCGCCCACCGGCGCATCGGCGACGCGGCGGGTCAGCGATTTCGTGTCCTTCACCGGCGCGCCGGCAAAGCTGATGATCACGTCGCCCGATTTGATCCCGGCCTCTTTCGCCGGGCCCTCGGGCACTTCCGACACCATCGCGCCTTCGGGTTCGGGCAGGCTCATCGCCTCGGCCATGTCGGGGGTCAGGTCCTGGATCTTCACGCCCAGCCAGCCGCGCCGGGTGGCGCCGAATTCCTTCAGCTGGCCCACGACCTTCGACACGACGTTCGAAGCCATCGAAAAGCCGATCCCGATCGAGCCGCCATTGGGCGACAGGATCGCGGTGTTCACCCCGATCACCTTGCCATCCATGCTGAACAAGGGCCCGCCCGAGTTGCCGCGGTTGATCGCGGCATCGGTCTGAATGTAATCGTCATAGGTGCCCGACAGTTCGCGGTTGCGCGCCGAGACGATGCCGACCGAGGTCGAGAAGCCCTGACCCAGCGGGTTGCCCATCGCCATCACCCAGTCGCCTTCGCGCATCGTGTCGCTGTCGCCGAAGCTGACGAAGGGCAGGGGCTCCTTGCTTTCGACCTTCAACAGCGCGATGTCGGTTTTCGGATCGGTGCCGACGATCTTCGCATCGAGCTTCTTGCCATTGGCGAATTCGATCGAGATCTCGTCGGCGACGGTATTGCCGCTTTCGCCCTTGATGACGTGGTTGTTCGTCACGATGTAGCCGTCTTCGGAAATCACGAAGCCCGAGCCCAGCGCATCGGCGCGGTGTTGCCGCTGCGGCCCGCCCTGCGGCCCGTTCGGCATGCCGAATTCCTTGAAGAACTCCTCGAAGGGCGAGCCGGGCGGAAAGCCCGGCATGCCGCCCGCCGGTTCCGAGACCGTGGTCGAGGTGGTGATCATCACCACCGCCGGTTTCACCTGCACCACCAGATCGGCGAAGCTTTCGGGCACCGGACCCGCCAGCGCCGGGGTCATCGCCACGGGCGAGAGGGCCAGCGCGGTCGACAGCAGCGCCGCCATCAGGATCGGCCGGGCGAGGCGCGGGGGGGCGAGGCGCTGGGGGGCCAAGCGCGGGGGGGTCAGGGAAGGGGCGGTCTTGGTCATGCGGATCTCCCATGGTCCTTGGCCGGTGTTCCGGCTTGGGCTTTATAAAAGCGTAGGGGCTTTGGCTTTCAATGGAAAGCCCGTCGCGCGGCGTCACTTCAGTGTGAGAGCGCCGCGAGGCTCATGTGAAGGCATGCACCAGCGCCACGACCCCCACCCCCGCGGCCACCGCCGCAAGGCCGATCCGGCGCCGCCCCTCGGGGCCGAGGCTGGCCAGAAGCGCCAGCACCTCGACAATGCGCGAAGGGGCCAGCACAAGTGCCAGCCCCTCGATCACGAGCACAAGGCCCAAGGCGGTGAAAACCGCCGCCATCAGTTCCCGGCCGCCGCGGCGGTGCCGCCCGATTCGAGCGATTTCACGAAGCGCTCATAATCGAAATAGAGGCTGTCCGGCTCGGTCACGAGCGAGGAAGACCCCGGCTTCAGGCTGTCGGCATAGAATTGCAGCGCCCGGGTGAAGGCGAAGAAGCTTTCGTCCTTGCCGTAGGCTTCGGCATAGATCCGGTTGCGTTCGGCATCGGCCTGACCGCGCACGATTTCCGCCTGCTTGCGCGCTTCCGAGGTGAGTTCGACCACCTCGCGGTCGGCCGTGGCCCGCACCCGCTGCGCCGCTTCGCCGCCCCGCGCGCGTTCATCCGCCGCTTCGCGTTCGCGCTCGGCCCGCATCCGCGCATAGGTCGCGGCCAGGTTCTGCTCGGGCAGGTCGGTGCGGGTCAGCCGCACGTCGATCACATCGACGCCCAGCGCATTCGCCTCGCGTTTCGCGATGTCGCGGATCTTGTTCATCAGCGCCGTGCGGTCGTTCGACAAAACGGCCGTCGAGGGCACCGAGCCCATGATCTCGCGGATCGCATTGTTCAAGATGCCGTCCAGCCGGTTCTTGGCAAAGCTTTCGCCGCCATCGCCCACCGCTTCGCGGAATTTCACCGCATCGACGATGCGCCAGCGCGCAAAGGCATCGACCACCAGACGACGGTCATCCAGCGGCGTGACCTCCAGCGGCTGCGTGGTCAGGCTGATGATCCGGTCATCATATTTCACCACATTCTGCACGAAGGGGATCTTGAAGCCGATCCCCGGTTCGCTGCGCGCCGCGGTGACTTCGCCAAATTGCAGCACCAGCGCCTTTTCGCGTTCGTCCACGGTGTAGATCGACGACAGCCCAAGGCCCACGGCGATGATGCCGATCGGGATCAGGAATTGTGCCTTCATCAGTTCGCCCCCCCGGTCGTCGTCTGCACGGGCCGCAGCTGGTCGAGCGGCAGATAGGGCACGGCGCCCGATTGCCCGTCGATCACCACCTTGTTCACGCCGCCCAGCGTCGTGCTCATGGTTTCGTAGAACATCCGCCGCTTCGTCACATCGGGGGCCTTGCGGTATTCCTCGTAGACCGAGATGAAGCGCGCGGCCTGACCCTGGGCGTCGTTGACCACCGAGGCGCGATAGGCCTCGGCCTGCTGCACCAGCTGCGCGGCCTGACCGCGGGCGCCCGCCGTCACCTGGTTGGCATAGGCGTCGGCCTCTTTCTCCAGCTTGTCGCGTTCCTGCTGCGCGGCCTGCACGTCGCGGAAACTGTCGATCACCTCGCGCGGCGGGTCGGCGCGGTTGAAGTTCACCCGCACGATGTTGATGCCTGCCTGATAGCTGTCCAGCGTGCCCTGCACGGCGGCGCGCAGATCGGTGGCGATCACGCCGCGGTCGCGGTTCAGGATCGGCGCCAGTTCCGAGCGCGCGATGATGTCGCGCATCGCGGATTCGCTGACGGCGCGGATCGTGTCTTCCGGGTCGGCAAGGTTGAACAGGAATTTCGACGGGTCCGAAACGTTCCAGACGATCTGGTAGCTGACATCGACGATATTCTGGTCGCGCGTCAGCATCAGCCCGGAATCGGTGACGAAATCGCTGCTGCGGTTCGCCGAGAACACGCCGTCGCTGCTTTCGGAGGTGCCGATGGCGCGGGCGCGGCCGGTGCCGACCTCGGTGGTGCGTTCGTCGGTGACCGGGATCACCACTTTCGTCACGACGGGCCAGGGCGCGAAGTTCAGACCCGGGTTGCCGGTGGCCTGGTATTTGCCGAACATCAGCTCGATCGAGCGTTCGTTCTGCTGCACCGTGTAAAACGAGGTCCAGGCCCAGACCGCGGCCAGCGCCACCGCGCCGATGGCGATCGTGCCCAGCGTGAAGGCCGGGCCGTCATCGCGCCCGCCGCCGCCGGGGCGGCCGGGGCCGCCGCGTCCGCCCATCAGGACGCGCAACTGCTCGGTGCCCTTGCGCACGATCTGGTCGATTTCGGGAATGGGGGCGCTGTCATTGGGCCGGCGCGGGCCGGGGCGGCGCGGCGGCTCGCGGTCGTCACCGCCACCCGAGCCCCAGGGTCCTCCGTTGGTCATGCTGTCCTCTTTCGAATGTCCTTGCCCCGAAGTGGGGATTGTTTGCGCAATGTCAACCGCTTCGCTCAGGAATGACGGGTGGGGGCGCGCATCGTCACCAGTTCCTCGGCCATCGTCGGATGCACGGCACAGGTGGCGTCGAACTGTTCTTTCGTCGCGCCCATCTTCATCGCGATGGCCGCCATCTGGATCATCTCGCCCGCTTCGGGGGCCACGATGTGGCAGCCCAGCACCTTGCGCGTGTCCTTGCAGACGATCAGTTTCATCAGAACGCGATCCTCCGCCCCGGCAAAGGCCGAGCGCATCGGCTTGAAGGCGCTGGTATAAACCTCGATCGGGCCAGCCTTGCGGGCGGCTTCCTCGCTCAGCCCGCAAGTGCCGAATTCGGGCCGGGTGAAGACCGCCGAGGCGACAAGATCGTGATCTGTCATCCGCGGTTGCGCGCCAAAGACCGTATCGGCAAAGGCATGCCCCTCGCGGATCGCGACGGGGGTCAGGTTGATCCGGTCGGTCACATCGCCCACCGCAAAGATCGAGGGGACATTGGTCTGCGACCATTCATCAACCAGCACCGCGCCATTCGGGGCCAGCTTGACGCCCGCGGTTTCCAGCCCAAGCCCGGCGGTGTTCGGCACCCGGCCGGTGGCATAGACCACGGCATCGAATTCCTGCGACCGGCCATCGCCGCAATGCGCGACGACGCCGGTTTCGGTCTTCGTCACCCGGTCGATCACCACGTTTTCATGCACATCGATGCCGCGCGCCTTCATCTGCGTCACGATCAGATCGCGGCATTCGGTGTCGAAACTGCGCAACAGGGGCGAGCGGTTCCATTGCGCAACCGCGACCCCCAGCCCGTTGAAGACACAGGCGAATTCCGACGCGATATAGCCGCCGCCGACGATCAGGAGGCGTTTGGGCAATTCGGGCAGATGAAAGAGGTCGTTCGAGGTCAGCACATGTTCGGCGCCGTCGAACTGCGGCACGAAGGGGCGCCCGCCGACCGCAATCAGGATGTGTTTCGCGCTGATCACCCGGCCATCGGCCAGTTCGACCTCGTGCGGGCCCTTCACCGTGGCGCGGCAGTCGTGCACCGTCACCCCCGCGTTCTGCTGCCCGGCGCGGTAGATGCGTTCAAGCCGGTCGAGTTCGGCATGCAGCTTGCCCTTGAAGGCGCCCCAGTCGAACCCGCCCAGGCTTGCGTCCCAGCCATAGGCGCGGGCCTCGGCCACCGCCGCGGGCATGCTTGACGCGAAAACCATCAGCTTTTTCGGCACGCAGCCGCGGATGACGCAGGTTCCGCCCATCCGATCTTCCTCGGCCAGCGCCACGCGCGCGCCATAACCGGCCGCGATACGGGCCGCCCGCACGCCGCCCGATCCCCCGCCGATCACGAAGAGGTCGAAATCGAATGCCATCTGCCGTCCTTTCCAAGCCGCGACCGCAAGGGCCGCGCCTCAGGACTTAGCCCCGCGGCGCCGTTCCGGCAAGGGCAGGCGCCCGCGCCGCCAGTTCCGCCTGCCAGGCGGCGTTTTCCTCGGCCGTCATCACCCAGCCCGGCACCGACAATTCACGCTTGCGCATGGGCGCCTTGCCCGCCGGGGCCGCGGCGCCCTCGCCGGTGATCTCGGCATAGGGGACGGTGGCGTATTTGCCGAAAAGCTTGCCGATCTCGACCCGGTCGGCGCGGAAGACCAGCACCGGACGCGGCACGGAAAGCACCACCCAGGCCAGATAGAAGCACAGGCTGGCGCCCACCGCGCCGACGAGCGCGTTCAGGATCATGTCATCGCGGAACCCTTCGCCGAAGAAGGCCGCCAGCGTCAGGATCGGCGTGATGATCTGCACCACCCCGATCAGCCCGATCACCGCCCCCATCACCAAGGGCAGCACCGACCGGCCGGGGATCACCAGATCCGGGCGGGTCTCAGTCGAGGTCGGCGAAGATGTTCTCGTCATCGGCAAATTCGATCCGTTCATGGGCCACGGTGCCCGCGTTGATATCGCGCAGCTCGACCTGACCCTCGGCGCCGCCAATGATCACCATGTCGCAGATGTCGATGAACAGCCCGTTCTCGACCACGCCCGGGATCTGGTTGAGCGCCACCGCCAAAGACCGCGCATTGCCGATGCGGTTGAGGTGCAGATCGACGATATAATTACCCTCATCGGTGATGTAGGGCTGCGTGCCATTCAGCCGCAGCGTCGTCTGCCGCCCCAGAACATCGGTGGCGATCAGCATTTCCTCGATCAGTGCGCGGGTGGTCTGCCAGCCGAAGGGCACGACCTCGACCGGCAGCGGAAAGGCACCGAGGTTCACCACTTCCTTGGACGCATCGGTGATCACGATCATCCGGTCCGACGCCGTGGCGACGATCTTTTCTTGCAACAGCGCCCCGCCGCCGCCCTTGATCAGCTGCAGCTGCGCATCGAATTCATCGGCGCCGTCGATCGTCACATCAAGCCATTTCGCCTCGTCCAGACCGACGACCGAAATCCCCACCTGCCGCGCCAGATCGGCGGTGCGCGAACTGGTCGGCACGCCGACGATGCGCAGGCCTTCCTCGCGCACCCGCTCGCCCAGACAGCGCACCATCCAGGCGGCGGTGGAGCCGGTGCCCAGACCGACCTTCATCCCGTCTTCGACGAAATCGACGGCACGGCGCGCGGCGGCGAATTTCGCCTTGTCGATGGGGGAAAGCTCGGCGGGCATGGCAGCTCCTGCGGACGGAAAATCGGGTGTTCCGCGCCGTTATAGCCAAGCGACCAAGCCCATGCGAGGGATTTTTCGCCGCCCCGCCCCCGCGTCAGACCCGCAGGGCCCGCAGGCCGTCCGCGACCGGATCGCCGCCGCGATGGCGCAGGATCAGCCGCTCCACCTTGCCCGGCGGCACGATCGGCCGCGCGGGCAGCGCCAGCTGCGGCGCCCCCGCCAGGGCCCGGCGCAGATCGCGGGCCTGTTCGGGTTCCATCACCGAGAGCGCCTGCGGCCCGATCAGCAGCGTTTCGGTGCGGGCGTTTTCGGCAAAGATCACCTCATGCGCGGGCAAGAGCAGATGCACCCAGTCAACCCGCTCGCGCGGCGCGCGGGCGATGCCGGGCAGCCCGACCAGCGCCTTGGCCGCCACCAGCACCTCCTCGCCCGCCAGCGGGCCAAAGACGGGGCGCAACAGAACCCGGTGCTGCCCCGAGAGATAAAGCGCCCGGTCATTGCCCAGCACCCCCGCGGCAAAGCGGATCGGCGCCGAGGCGCCCCTGCCGTTCACCCGCCAGCGCCCGACCCAGTCCACCGCGCCATAGCCGTTGTCGGAGGTCTGCAGCCGGTCGCCGGGCACCACCGTCTCGACCGGTTTCGGGCCGCGTTTGGTGGCGATCAGCGTTCCGGCGGCAAAACAGACCGCCATCCCCGCATAGGGCACGACCGGGTCTTGCGATTCGATGCCGACGATGCGGTAGGTGACCCCGGGCGTCAGCCGCGCCGTCGCGGCGATGCCATGCACATGCGCTTCGAATTCAAGCACATAGATGACGATGTTGTCGGCCGGATCGGTCGATCCCTCGGGGCGGATGACATAGGAATATTCGGTCTCGACCTCGCCCGCGGCGCCCGACCCATAGGCGACGCCGTCAAAGACCATCGGCGCCACCAGTTCCTGATCGCCGTCCGCATCCTCGAAATTGGCGTCGTTGTCATCAAGCGTGACCATGCGCAGCGTGGCCCCCGGCGCAAGGCTCAGCGTGGTGACATTCACGGCAGCATCATTCGCCGTGGCATCCGATCCAAACGGATCGGGCCCCGTGACGAGAAGGTCCGAAAGCTGCCAGGCGCCGATCGTATGGGTGGCCATGAAAAGTCCCGCGTTTGGCGCAGTCTCGCCCGATGCGGTGAATTTCCCCTTAACAACTGAATTTGTTTGGTTAATTTTCGCGTGGCCGTCGGGGCGGGGCCGCGGCCGGGGCGGCCGCACCGCTTGCGCGCGCGGATATGTCGCTTTCGCGCTGTCGTTTCCGGTCCGGGCAGGGCAGCATGGCGCAAAGGGAGGGCGCCATGTTCCTGAGTGTTTTCGACATCTTCAAGGTGGGGGTCGGCCCGTCCTCGTCGCATACGATGGGGCCGATGGTGGCGGGGGGGCGGTTTCTGGAGATGCTGCGGGCCTCGCCCTTTCATCCGCGCCATCTGCGGGTGCGGCTTTACGGCTCGCTCGCCTTCACCGGCAAGGGCCATGCGACCGACCGCGCGACGATCCTGGGTCTGGCCGGGTTCCTGCCCGAGAGCTACGAGGCCGAAAAGGCCGAGGCGGCGCTGGCGGCGAACCGCGAGACGCATCTGCTGACCCCGCCGGGGCTTGGCCCGCTGCAATTCGATCCCGATCACGATCTGATCTTCGATTACGGCCACCCTTTGCCCGGGCACGCGAACGGGATGGTGATCGAGGCCCGCGACGCCGAGGGCGACGTGATCCTGCGCGAGACCTTTTATTCGATCGGCGGCGGGTTTGTCCTGACCGAGGCGGAACATGCGGCGGTCGATGACAAGGCGCTGTCTGCGCCCTCGCCGGTGCCCTTTCCGTTCCGCAAGGCCGAGGAGATGCTGGCGATGGCCCATGCCTCGGGGCTGACGATCGCGCAGATGAAGCGCAGGAACGAACGGCGGTTCCGCTCGGACGCGGAGATCGAGGCGGGGCTGGCGCGGGTCTGGCAGGTGATGAACGATTGCCTGACGCGGGGACTTGAAACCGAGGGCGTGCTGCCGGGCGGGCTGCGGGTGAAGCGGCGCGCGAAGGCGATCCATGCGGCGCTGCTGGCCGAACGGGGGATGAACCTTGTGGCGCCGCATACGATCAACGACTGGATTTCCTGTTACGCGATGGCGGTGAACGAGGAAAACGCGGCCGGCGGGCAGGTGGTGACGGCGCCGACGAATGGCGCGGCCGGGGTGGTGCCCGCGGTGATCCGCTATTGGCTGGATCACGTGCCCGGAGCCTCAAGCAGCCGGGTCGGGGATTTCCTGCTGACCGCTGCGGCGATTGGCGGGATCATCAAGACCAATGCCTCGATTTCGGGCGCCGAATGCGGCTGTCAAGCCGAGGTGGGCTCGGCGGCAGCAATGGCGGCGGCGGGGCTGGCGGCGGTGCTGGGCGGCAGCCCCGAGCAGATCGAGAACGCGGCCGAGATTGCGCTGGAACATCACCTGGGCATGACCTGCGATCCGGTGAAGGGGCTGGTGCAGGTGCCCTGCATCGAACGGAACGGGTTGGGCGCGATCAAGGCGATTTCGGCGGCGAGCCTGGCGCTGCGCGGCGACGGCACCCATTTCGTGCCGCTCGATGCTGCGATCGAGACGATGCGGCAGACCGGCCGCGACATGCACGAGCATTACAAGGAAACGTCGCTTGGCGGTCTGGCGGTGAACGTGCCGAACTGCTGAGGGGGGGGGGCGCCCTCCTTGGGCGGGCAAGCCCGCCGCGCGTCGGGCGCTTCGGGGGCGCTGCCCCCGCCCGCAAGCGGGCTCCCCCGGGATATTTTCGCCAAGGTGAAAGGGAGCCCCGGGCCTGCTTTCACCTTGGTCCAAATATCCCGGGGGGTGAATTGGCCGAAGGCCAAGAGGGGGGCAGAGCCCCCCCGCTTCGCCTCAAAGCGCGCGCCAGCCGATGTCGCGGCGGCAGAAGCCCTCGGGCCAGTCGATCGCATCGACCATTTCGTAGGCGCGTTTTTGCGCCTCGGCCAGGGGTCGCGGCGCGGGCGGTGACGTTCAGCACGCGCCCGCCGGCGGCGAGGATCTTGCCATCCTGCGCCGTCGTCCCGGCATGGAAGACCATCTGCAAGGAGCTCTCGGGCAGGGCGTCAAGGCCCTTGATCTCGCTGCCTTTCACATAGGCGCCCGGATAGCCGTTCGCGGCGAGGACCACGGTCAGCGCGGTATCTTCGGCCCATTGCGCGGTGATCTGATCAAGCCGCCCCTCGGCGCAGGCCTGCAGCAGATCGAGCGCCTGACCACCAAGGCGCAGCATCAGCACCTGACATTCCGGATCGCCGAAGCGGACGTTGTATTCGACCAGCCGCGCCTGGCCGGTCTCGATCATCAGCCCGGCGTAAAGGACGCCCTGGAACGGCGTGCCGCGGCGGGCCATTTCCGCGACCGTCGGGCGGATGATCTCGGCCAGCACCTGCTCCTGGATCGCCGCCGTCAGCACCGGGGCTGGGGAATAGGCGCCCATGCCGCCTGTATTCGGGCCGGTGTCGCCGTCGCCCACCCGCTTGTGATCCTGTGCGGTGCCGATGGGCAGCACATTCACCCCGTCCGAGAGGAGGAAGAAGCTGGCTTCCTCGCCCGCCATGAATTCCTCGATCACCACCTCGGCGCCCGCCGCGCCAAAGGCGCCGCCGAAGATTTCGTGCAGGCCTGCCTCGGCCTCGGCCAGCGTCATCGCCACGATCACGCCCTTGCCCGCGGCCAGACCATCGGCCTTGACCACGATCGGCGCGCCTTGCGCCTGCACATAGGCCAGCGCGGCATCAAGCTCGGAAAACCGTGCCCAGGCGGCGGTGGGGGCGCCGCAGGCGTCACAGATTTCCTTGGTGAAGGCTTTCGAGGCTTCAAGCCGTGCCGCCGCCGCCGAGGGGCCGAAGGTCAGCACGCCCACCGCCCGCAGCGCATCGGCCACGCCCGCGGCCAAGGGCGCCTCGGGGCCGATGATGACGAAATCGACCGCGTTTTCCTCGACACAGGCCAGAACGGCGGCGGCGTCGCAGGGGTCGATCGCGGCCAGTTCCGCCAGCTGCCCGATGCCCGCATTGCCCGGCGCGACGATCAGCCGGTCGCATTTCGGGTTCTGTTTCACCGCCCAGGCCAGCGCATGTTCACGCCCGCCGCTGCCCAGAATGAGAATGTTCATGCCCGCGCTCCCGTTGGCTGGCGAATGGCCCTTGGCCTTGGCTTTCGCGCCTTCTAAGGTTTCGCGACAGATCAGGCAAGGCAACATGGATATCCTCGACGACGGCCCCGACCCTTCCGAAACCACCCCTTCGGGCAATATCCCGGACTTCACCGTCTCGGAAATCTCGGGCGCGGTGAAGCGGGTGATCGAGGGCGAATTCACCCGCGTGCGGGTGCGCGGTGAGGTGGGGCGGGTCAGCCGTCCCGGCTCGGGGCATCTTTACTTCGACCTCAAGGACCCGAATGCGGTGATTGCCGCGGTCAGCTGGAAGGGGCAGGTGGCGCGGATGCAGATCCGCCCCGAGGAGGGGATGGAGGTCATCGCCACCGGCAAGCTGACCACCTTTCCGGGGCAGTCGAAATATCAGCTGATCGTCGAGGATGTCGAACCCGCGGGGCCGGGGGCGCTGATGGCGATGCTGGAGGCCCGGCGCAAGGCGCTGGCGGCCGAGGGGCTTTTCGATCCCGCCCGCAAGAAGCCGATCCCGTATCTGCCCGGGGTGATCGGGGTGGTCACCTCGCCCTCGGGGGCGGTCATCCGCGACATCCTGCACCGGCTGCGCGACCGCTTTCCGCGCCGGGTGCTGATCTGGCCGGTGGCGGTGCAGGGCCAGGCCTGCGCGGCCGAGGTGGCCGCCGCGATCCGCGGCTTCAACGCTTTGGCGCCGGGGGGCAAGGTGCCGCGCCCCGATCTGATCATCGTCGCGCGCGGGGGCGGCTCGCTCGAAGACCTCTGGGGATTCAACGAGGAAGCGGTCGTGCGCGCGGCGGCGGAAAGCCGGATCCCGCTGATTTCCGCGGTGGGGCATGAAACCGATACGACGCTGATCGACTTTGCCGCCGACCGGCGCGCGCCCACGCCCACCGCTGCGGCGGAAATGGCGGTGCCGGTGCGCGCCGAACTGGCCACACGGCTGAGCGAGATGCAAGCCCGCATCGCCCGGGCGACGCAGCTGCGGCTGAGCACCCGGGCGCAGCGTCTGGCCGATCTGTCCCGCGCGCTCGGCCGCCCCGAGGCGATCACCCGGCCGCGCCGCCAGCGCTTCGATCTGGTGGCCGACCGGCTCTTGCCCGCGCTGCGCATGGTCGTCGTGCGCAAGCGCGCGGCCTTTGCGCCGCTTGAGGCGCGGATCTCGCCGCGGCTGTTGCAGACCTATCTGCGGGTCGAGCGCGACCGGCTGGCGGGGCTCTCCGACCGGCTTGGCCGCGCAGAGCAGGCCCGGCTGACGCGGGCGCAGGACCGGTTCGCGCGGCTCACCGCGATGCTGCAGACGCTTGGCTATCAGGAAACCCTGCGGCGCGGCTATGCGGTGGTGCGCGGCCCGGCCGATCAGGTGCTGACCACCGCTGCCGCGGCCGCGCCGCTCGCGCCCCTTGAAATCGAGTTTCAGGATGGCCGCCTGCGCGTCCTCCCCGCCGACGCGCCGCCGCCTGCGCCCGCCCCGAAACCGGCGCCCAAACCCCGCAAAGCCGCGAAAACCCCGCCCGATCAGGGCTCGCTGTTCTGAGGGGCCTTCCCGGGACGACCCGGCGCAAGGGCGTATTTGCACCAAGAAAAAGCCCATGTTTTTTCTTGGCTCAAATACGCCTCTTGCCAAGGCCGGGGCCGGGCGCGCGCTGTCAGACCCCGACCTCGGGGCCGGGGCAGTTGAGCGGGGCCGCGCTCGTCTTCAGCGAGACGAGGGGGGCGGCGTCGCGCTTGCCCTCGAACCAGGCGACGAGCGCCTCGCCCTGCAGATGGAAGGTCCAGCATTGCAGGCCCACATAGGCGTTGTGGTAATCGAAGCAGATCTGCTCGCCCTGCTGGAACCACTCGCCTTCCTCGCAATCGCCCTCGGCGAAGGCCCAGACGACCTTGCGGCCGGGGCGGTATTCCTCGATGCCGTAGGTGGTGTCCCCGGCCGAATAGGTGATCGTCTTGCCCTGGGTCAGCGCGTCGAACTGCGCGGCGGTGAGCGGCGGGCCGATGTCTTCGGCCGGCGCGGCCAGAGGGGCCAGCGCGAGGGCAAGCGAAACGAGAACTGGGCGCATCGGGGTCTCCCTTTGCGCCCAGCTTGCCGTATCGGGGCAGGCGTGGGAAGCCACGCCTGCGTGAGGTTTTTCAGGCGTCGGCCTTTTCCCGTTCCGCAGGCGCCGCGGGATCGGCGGCGGGGGCAAGGCTGACCTGCGGGGCAGGGGCCTCGGTCGCTCCGTTTTCGGTCTCTGCGTTATCGGTCGCGACCGGGGGCATGTCGCCCTCGGCCCCGGGGGCTGCGGCGGGCGGCGTGGCGGGTTTGGGCGGGGCATAGACGTTTTCGCCCTTGCGCACGGCCAGAACCCGATGGTCCATCAGCTTGGCGAATTGCGAGGGCACGAGCGCCAGCATCGCCATCACCGGCAGGCTGTGGGGCAGGATCGGACGGCCCTGCGCCTGCAGATCGCCCAGTTGCAGCGCCGGATAGGGGCGCGCGGGATGGGCGTGGTGATCGGAATGGCGCGGCGCGTTCAGCATCATCAGCGCCGAGCCGGTCTGGATCGCATCCCAGCTGTGCGCGGCCGAGACCGGCTCGTATTCGCCCGGCGCGGTTTCCTTGCGCACAAGGCCGTAGTGCTGCACGTAATCCGACAGCATCAGCTGCGCCTGCGTCAGCGCGCAGAGGAACAGGAAGCTGGCAAACCCGGCCGAACCAAAGAGCAGCCCGGCGCCGATCACGAACCACAGGCCCCCCAGCACATAGGTGGCATAGGGGTTGATGCGGTTGAGCCGTTCCTTGATCGTGGGCTTGCCCGGATTGGCCTTCACCCGCGCGTCGATGATCGCCTTTTCCTTGGCATAGCCTGCCTTGAACGATTCCGACCAGCTGCGCGAGGCGTAGTTCCAGTAGCTTTCGCCCAGCGTCGCCGTGGCCGGATCGGCGGGCGTCGCGACCGAGACATGGTGCACCAGCCGATGCGCCGAGACATGGTGGCCGTAAAGCAGCGAGATATAGACCCACTTGCCCAGATTGAACAATTTCCGGTCGGTGCGGTGGATCAGCTCATGCGCATTGGCATTCGACACCTGCCCGAACCAGAGCGCGGCGGCGATCATCAGGCCAAGCGTGCCCATGGTCGAGATGCCCGCAAAGCCCGCGAGCGAGGCGACGACGATCGGCAGCAGGACGAAATGGGTGACGGCCAGCGCCGAGGACAGCTTGTCGGCGGTGGGGAACTCCGCGCCCTCGGGGGCGTCGGGGGCGGGCTTGGGCGCGCGGCGGTCGAGCACGAAGATGCCGACCGTGATCCAGGCGATGGCAAGCCAGGAGAAGACGCCTCCGAACAGCGCGCCAAGGAAGATCAGCGGCACGGGGACGAAGGCGAAAAGGGCGAAAGTATCGACCCCGGGGGTTTCGCGACCGATCTTGCGCAGGTTGCGCAGGGCGGCCATGAATTTCGCAAAGGACAGTTCAGCGGGCTTTTCAGTCATGATGCGGTTTACTCCGGCATGAGATGGCTCCGACTTGAGCGCGCAATGTATCGAGCTTTGCGGAAACCGCAGGGCGACGACTTGCCGCAAGGCGGCTTTTTCGCCTGCGCCGGGGCGGGGGCGCGGCATTTTCCGGGGTTTTGCCCGGTTTTGCGCCGGTTTGACGGGCTTTTGCGTGGCGCCGCCGTGGCCCTCCGTGCCGGAAGGCGCGGACCCGGACCGGACAGCGGGGCGTCGCGGCGCCGGTTTCCGCCCCGGTCCCGGCGCGAGTCGGGCCGCTTTTGCCGGGTCCGGGCTTCTCCCTTTCCTCTTTCCGCCCGATCCGGTAGGGATTTGCAAAACGGAGGCTCCGATGTCGTTCTTCAACAAGCTGAAGTCCCGGCTGACCCGCTCGTCCTCGAAGATCGAGGAGGGGCTTGACGCGATCGTCGCCGAGGCGCCCGACACCACGCCCGAACCGGCACCGGCCCCCGCGCCGGAGGCGGTCGCAGAACAGGCGCCGGGTGTCGAGCCGGAGGCGGCCGTCGAGGCGGAGCCGGAAGCGGTCGTTGAGCCGGAGGTGGTTGTCGAGCCGGAGCCAGAGGCGGTTGTCGAGCCGGAGCCAGAGGCGGTTGTCGAGCCGGAGCCGGAGGCGGTTGTCGAACCGGAGCGGCAAGCCGCGCCGGAGGCGGACCCTGCGCCCTTGGCAGAGCCCGAACCGGAAGCCGAGATGGAACCCGAGCCCGAGCCCGAACCGGAACCGCTTCCTGAACCCGAACCGGAGCCGGAACCCGAACCGGAGCCGGAACTGCTTGCGGAACCGGAACCCGCGCCGGAACCGGAGCCCGAGCCCGCGAAACGGGGCTTTTTCGGTCGTCTGCTCGGCCGCTCCGGCGCCGAACCGGAGCCCGAACCGGAGCCCGAACCGGAACCGGAACCGGAACCCGAACCGACGCCGCCGCCGGTGCGGCAAGGCCTGCTTGGCCGCCTGGTCAGCCGTCCCGACGTGCCGCGCCGGGTGCTGGACGATGCGATGCTGGAAAGCATCGAGGATCTGCTGATCGCCGCCGACATGGGCGTGGATACGGCGCTGCGGGTCAGTGCGAACCTGGCCGAGGGGCGGATGGGGCGCAAGCTCTCGGTGCCCGAGCTGAAGGATCTGCTGGCCGCCGAAGTGGCGCGGATCATGGAGCCGGTGGCGCGGCCGATGCCGATCTATGCGCGCCGCCCGCAGGTGGTGCTGGTCGTCGGCGTGAATGGTTCAGGCAAGACGACGACGATCGGCAAGCTCGCCGCGCAGTTCCGCGCCGCCGGAAAGTCGGTGATCATCGCCGCGGGCGACACGTTCCGGGCGGCGGCGGTCGAGCAGCTGAAGGTCTGGGGGGACCGCGCCGGGGTGCCGGTGATGACCGCGCCCGAGGGGGCGGACCCGGCCTCGCTGGCCTATGACGCGCTGGTGCGGGCCAAGGCCGAGGGGGTGGATCTTCTGATGATCGACACCGCCGGGCGGCTGCAGAACCGCACCGACCTGATGGAGGAGCTGGCGAAGATCGTGCGGGTGATCCGCAAGCTGGACGAATCTGCGCCGCATAACACGCTTTTGGTGCTGGATGCGACGACCGGGCAGAATGCGCTGATGCAGGTCGAGGTGTTCCGCAAGATCTCGGACGTCTCGGGGCTGGTGATGACGAAGCTTGACGGCACGGCGAAGGGCGGCGTGCTTGTCGCCTTGGCCGACAAGTTCGGCCTGCCGATCCATGCGATCGGCCTTGGCGAGCAGATCGACGACCTTTCGCCCTTCGACCCCGAGGAATTCGCCGCCGCGCTGGTGGGGATCGAACAGGACTGAGGTTGGGGCGGGGGGGGGCGGTTGCGCCTTCGTTGGGCGGGCAAGCCCGCCGCGCCTCAGGCGCTTCGGGGGGCGCTGCCCCCCGCTTTGCGCTGCCGCGCAAACCCCCCGGCGTTTCGCCCAAGGAAAAGCAGGGCTGCGGCGCGAAGGACACAATCGCGTCAGGAATCCGTTCGCCCGGCAAAAACCCCCTGTCCTTGCGGCCCGGCTTGCCTATGTAACGGGCGCGGGTCACCCGATGGGAGAGGTGGGCCGGAGCGCGGACAGCCGCGAAGGGGGGATGGCATGACAGATCGCAGACCGGTGCCGCAGGGGCTGAAGCTGGCGCTTGATTTCGGGCCGCTGGTGGTGTTCTTCGCGGCCTTCTTCCTGCTGCGTGACCATCCTGTGACGCTTGGCGGGCAGACCTATGGCGGTTTCGTGCTGGCCACGGCGGTCTTCGTGCCGGTGCTGATCGCCTCGATGGCGGTGCTGTGGCGGCTTTCCGGGCATCTGGCGCCGATGCAGGTGGCGACGCTGGTGCTGGTCACCGTCTTCGGCGGGCTGTCGGTCTGGTTCAACGATCCGCGCTTTTTCAAGATGAAGCCGACGCTGATCTATCTGCTGTTCGCGGCGCTTCTGGGCTTTGGCCTGGTCCGCGGCAAGCCCTGGCTGCAGCTGGTGATGGATGGCGCGATCCCGATGCGGGCCGAGGGCTGGACCATCCTGACCCGGCGGCTGGTGGCGTTCTTCCTGTTTCTGGCGATCGCCAACGAGCTGATCTGGCGCAATTTCTCGGACGCGACCTGGGTCAATTTCAAGACTTTCGGGCTGACGATCCTGCTGATGGGCTTCTTCATCGCGCAAAGCCGTCTTTTCGCCCGCTTCGCCCCCGAGGAGGGCGGCAAGCCAGAAAGCTGAGCCCGAAAGCTGAGCCGGGCAAAATATCTGCAACTTTAGCTGGTCGGCGAATTGCCGCAATCCTGCCGTGTTTCGGCGGAAGTCTGTGCCCATCACGGCCGGATCGCCCGGTCGCGCTGACCATCCTCGGCAACAGGAGCCAGACATGTCCACCGTCGCAACCAATGCCCCCGAAACCTCCTCTGAAGTCGGCTTCCACCACGAGCCGCTGGCGCTTTTGCTGGTCGTGCTCTTCGGCCCGGTGGGGCTGCTTTACACCTCGGTCCGGGGCGGGGTGGCGCTGATCCTGGTCGCGCTGGTGGGGGCGATCTTCACCATGGGCTTTGCGCCGCTGGCGGTCTGGCCGGTCTGCATTCTCTGGGTGCTGATCGCCGGGATGATGCGCCGCTACTGAGCCCTCAAAGCTTGGCGAAGCGGCGCCCGATCCGCGCCGCTTCCTCGGCCAGGCCCCAGGGCGGGTTCAGCACGACCATGCCCGAACCCACCATCCCATGCCCCTCGCGCGCCGGGGGGAACCGCACCTCGGACAAAAGCGCCTCGGGGTGATCCGCCACCAGCGCGCGCACCATCGCGCGCTGCGCCGGGGCCACCGCCACATGGGGGGCGAGGATCGGATACCACAGCGCAATCACCCCCACGTTCCATTTCCGCGCCAACTGCCCCACAAGCTTCGGCACGGTCTCGTAATCCGATTTCACCTCCCACGACGGGTCGATCAGCAAGACCCCCCGGCGCGGCGTCGGCGGGCACATGGCCAAGGCCATCTGCAGCCCGTCCTTTTGGTGAAAGATCCCGCCATGCGCCGCCATCGCCGCCTTCAGCGCGGCGAATTCCTGCGGATGCAGCTCGCACAGCTGGAGCGAATCGACCGGCCGCAACAGCGTCGCCGCCAGAAGCGGCGAGCCCGGATAGGCCGCGCGGCCGTGTTCCTTGCGCACCGCCGCAAGCGCCCGGCTGTAGGGATGATCGGGGCCAAACCAGCGCTCCGCCTCGGCGCGCGCGATCCCCGCCGCCGCCTCGCCCGTTTTCGCCGCCTCGGCGCCATCGAGCGCATAAAGCCCGCGCCCGGCATGGGTTTCCATATAGGACAAGGGCTTGTCCTTGCGCGTCATGTAGTCAAGCAGCGCCGCCATCAGCGCATGTTTGTGCACATCGGCCAGATTCCCGGCGTGATAGGCATGTTGATAAGACAGCATCGCGTCCCCCTTTGCGCCTTCCTGACCCGGTCGGAAGCGGGGCGCAAGCGCTCTGCTTTCACCTTGGTCGAAATATCCCGGGGGGAATTGGCCGAAAGGCCAAGGGGGGCAGCGCCCCCGCCTTCCTCGCAAAAGAAAACGGCGGCGCTCAGGGAGGAGGAGAGAGCGCCGCCGCCATAACCTCGGCCCAGGGAGGAGGAGAGGGCCTTGGTGTATCCGGTGCCGCCCGGGAGGAGGTGGGCAGCACCACACCGCACCCCAGGGAGGAGGAGAGGGGGGCGGTATCCGGTCGAAGGAACGGCGGCCTCTGGGAGGAGGACGAGGCCGCCGCCTTCTATCGAAGCCCCAGGGAGGAGGAGAGGGGCTTGATCGGTGTCCGGCAGATGGGGCCGGTATGGGGTGGCGGCATCCTCAGGGAGGAGGAGAGAGGATGCCGCCGATCTCCGAGACCAAGGGAGGAGGAGAGGGTCTCCGGAAGTTTTATTTGCCGTAGGCCGCTTCCAGCGCGATGCGGGTCAGCATCGAGCGGTGCATTCCCAGATCGCTCAATTCGCGTTCCGACAGCGAGCGCAGTTCCGCCAGCGTCTGGCGATAGACCTTGCGCCGCGCCAGGGCCTCGCGGATCGAGGCCACAAGGCTGGAAAAACCGCTCTCGGTCGTCCGTATGTCGCTGACCAGTGCCATCGGTCGTCTACTTTCTTGGTGTCGTCTCGGGGTTTAGCGGGGGACCGTCCGGCTGTCGCTGTGGTGCACCGTCGCTGTTGGGGCTAACATGGCCCGAATGCTGCGGCTGCACAATGGCCCCCGCGGGCAATGCTGCCTTGCGGAAAATGCATAACGGATTCTGACCTGACTCCGCCTGAAAACTGGATCAATTCCACAGTCGGGCGCGCAAATATCGTGCAAATCTTGCGTGAGGGGGACCCGCCCCCTTGCAGCCCGCGGCAAATGCGCCACAGTCCCTGCCAAATCGACAGGAGAGACCCATGACCCTCACGAAGGAATCGGTGCTGGACGCGCTGCGGAAGACCTCGCTGCCGGGGGGCGGCGACGCGGTCGGGCGCAATCTGGTGCATGCGCTGGCCGTCGAATCGGGGGTAGTGCGCTTCGTCCTTGAAGGCGCGCCCGAGGCGGAGTTGCTGGCGATCCGGCCGGTTCTGGAAACGGCGATCCGGGCGCTGGACGGGGTGAAGAGCCTGTCGGTGGTGATCCCGGCCGGGCCGTCGAAGGCGCCGGGCGGCGGGGTGAAGATCGGCGGGCACGCGAAGCCGCAGGATGGCCCGCTGCCGGTGCCGGGCGTCGCGCATGTGATTGCGGTGGGCTCGGGCAAGGGGGGGGTGGGCAAATCCACCGTCGCCTCGAACCTCGCCGTGGCTTTGGCGCGGGCGGGCAAGCGGGTGGGGCTGCTTGACGCCGATCTTTACGGGCCGAGCCAGCCGCGGATGATGGGGGCGACGGAAAAGCCCGCCTCGCCCGATGGTCAGACGATCCTGCCCGTGCGCGCGCATGGGGTGGTGTTGATGTCGCTCGGGCTGATGCTGCGCGAGGACGAGGCGGTGATCTGGCGCGGTCCGATGCTGATGGGGGCGCTGCAGCAGCTGCTCGGTCAGGTGAAATGGGACCACTTCGGGCCCTTGGATGTGCTGGTGATCGACCTGCCGCCGGGCACCGGGGATATTCAGCTGAGCCTGTGTCAGAAGACGGTGCTGGATGGCGCGGTGATCGTCTCGACGCCGCAGGACATCGCGCTGCTGGATGCGAAGAAGGCGCTCGACATGTTTGCCAAGCTGAAGATGCCGGTGCTGGGGCTGATCGAGAACATGTCCACCTATGTCTGTCCGAACTGCGGCCACGAGGCGCATCTGTTCGGCCATGGCGGGGTGGAAAACGAGGCGGCGCGGCTGGGCCTGCCGTTCCTCGGATCGCTGCCGCTGGCGCTGGAGGTGCGCGAGGCGGGGGATGCGGGCCGTCCGGTGGCGCTGGGCACGGGCGCTGCGGCCGAGGCCTATGCGGCGATCGCGGCGAAGCTGATCGCGGACGGCGTGGCCTGATTTCGCCTCGGGCTGGTGCCCGAGGCGACCCGGGCGGGGGCTCTGCCCCGTCGTCCATTGGTTCTTGAACCAATGGCGCACCAATGGACGACCCCCGGGATATTTATGGCAAGATGAAAGGGCAGTCGCAGGGCTGCCCTTTGGCGTTCTGGGGTTTGGGGGCAGGGTGGGAAATCATGGGAGAGATTGGGTGGGCGGGTGCCGCCGCCCGAATCACTTGCCCGTGTTTGGTCGTGATCGGAGCGTTCCTGCCGCGCTTTGGTCGGGATTTCCCGGGTTTCGGCCGGTAGCGCGGGAATTTGCCCCACCGGACGGGATGGCAGATCTGTCACAGGGGTGTTGCCTACATGTTGTGGTTGATCTGGATCAAATCCGCTACAGCTTTGCGTTTGCCTCAAAAGTTATCCACAAGCTGTTGAGTTTTCATCCCTTTCGGAGCAACATGAAGGGAAGGGATTCCATCGTCTCCCAAAATTTCCCTTGAAATCCCATGTGGGACCATGGCATCACTGCTTCACGGAAGACGGGCAAGAGGCAGCAAGACCTCAACGGCGCAAAGACCGAAGTTTCATACAGGCACCCGCTTCACGAAAGAGAGATCCGGCGCGCGAGCGAGCAGACATCCCCCAGGTGGCGCGCGCAGACCGGACAGCCCAGAGATGGGACGAGGGCGGCGGATCGAGCAGTGGCAGCAGCTCGGTCCGCCGTTTTCCTTCAAGACCACCGCGGGGAAGGGGACAGGAGTTGCCGCCTTGGCGGGCATGTTCATCGGCGAATACACCTTCAAGGTGGACAGCAAGGGTCGCGTGTCGATCCCCGCGCTGTTTCGTCGTGAGCTCGAGGAGGGCGACCCCGAAGCCGCCGTGACGAAACGCCCCCGGCTGGTCATCGTCTACGGTGCCGACACCCAGAAAATGCTGCAGGTTCATTCCTTTGCGGGCTTCCAGAAGCTCGCTGCCGCGATCAACGCGCGCCCCTACAGCGACCCGAACCGCACCCTTCTGCAACGCTTCGTTCTGAACAAGGCGCATCCGACCGAGATCGACCCCGATGGCCGTCTGGTCCTGCCCGCGCAGCTGCGCGAACGCTTCCAGCTGACCGGCGACGCCTATTTCGCCGGCATGGGCGAGACCTTCGAGATCTGGAACCCCGAGACCTTCGCCGCCGTCGATCAGGCCCGGCTGGAAAAGCTGATGGCGACGATGGGGGCCGATTTCGACCCGCTCAGCCTGCTCAACGGGGAGTGAGATGCAGACATCTGACGCGCCCCACATCCCCGTTCTGCTGCGACCGCTCCTTCAGGCGGTCGCGCCTGTCTTGGGGACATGGCTCGATGGCACCTTTGGCGCCGGGGGCTATGCGCGCGGCCTGCTGGCGGCGGGGGCTGCCCGGGTGATCGGCATCGACCGCGATCCGCTGGCCTTCGAGATGGCGGCGCCCTGGCGGGGGGACTATGGCGACCGGCTGGTGCTGGTCGAGAACACCTTTTCCAATCTGGATGCCGTGGCCGCCGAGATCGCGCCCGAGGGGCTGGACGGCGTCGTCCTCGATCTCGGCGTCTCCTCGATGCAGCTCGATCAGGCCGAGCGCGGTTTTTCCTTTTTGCGCGACGGGCCGCTCGACATGCGGATGTCGCAATCGGGGCCCTCGGCCGCCGATCTGGTGAACACGGCCGACGAAGGGGCGCTGGCCGACATCCTCTATCATTACGGCGAGGAACGCGCCTCGCGCCGGATCGCCCGCGCCATCGTCGAGACCCGCAAGAGCGCGCCTTACGAGAGCACGAAGCAGCTGGTGGCGACGATCGAGCGCTGCCTGCCGCGGCCGAAACCGGGGCAAAGCCACCCCGCCACGCGCAGCTTTCAGGCGCTGCGCATCGCGGTGAATGACGAATTCGGCCAGCTGATCGCGGGGCTTGAAGCCGCCGAGCGGGCGCTGAAACCGGGGGGCAAGCTGGCGGTCGTGACCTTCCATTCGCTGGAAGACCGGGTGGTGAAGCGCTTCTTTCAGGCGCGCTCCGGCCGGGCGCCCGGGGGCTCGCGCCATGCGCCCGAGGCCGCGCCCGAGGCGGCGGCTTTCGATCTTGTGACCCGCAAGGGCGTAGGGCCCGACGACATCGAACTTGCACAGAACCCGCGGGCGCGCTCTGCTATCTTGCGGGTCGGCGCGCGCACCGATTCCCCCGCCGGCAAAGCCGATCGCACCAGCCTTGGCTTGCCGGCCCCGCTTTTCGAAACCGACCGCAGCCGGGGCCGTCCCAAATGAAGACCATCTCCTATATCCTTGTTTCCTTGTGTGTTCTTGGTCTTGCCTTCTGGGCCTATCACGTCAATTACGCCACCCAGGACCGCGAACAGGAACTGCGCGCGCTGAATGCCGAGATCGCCGATCTGCAGGAGGGGCTCAGCGTGCTGCGCGCCGAATGGGCCTATCTGAACCGCCCAGAGCGGCTGCGCGAGCTGGTGAACCTGAACTTCACCGCGCTGGGTCTGTTGCCGATGACCCCCGATCAGTTCGGCACCGCCGCCATGGTCGCCTATCCCGCGCCCGAGGGCACCGATCCGCTGGCGATTGATCAGGCCGTCGCGCAGGCGATCGAGGTTTCGGCCCCGCCCACCGATGATGAAAGCTCCCGGATTGTCGAGGAGGAGGCGCAATGAGCCCCCGCACGCCGCTGCGCCCGCTGGCGCGGATTCTGGATGCCCGCGCCCGCGGTGAAAACCCCGACCTGATCGAGCGCGACAATATCCGCGCCCGCGGCGAGGCCGGGCGCGAAGCCGCCCGCGCCCGCGTCGCCTGGCGCATCTGGTTGGTGTTCGGCATCTTCTGCGTCTGTTTTGGCGCCGTGGGTGTGCGGATGGGGACGCTCGCCGCCTCCACCCCCGAGGAACCGCAGCGCGCCGACACGGCCCCCGCGATCCTCGCGCAGCGCGCCGACATCACCGACCGCGAGGGCCGGGTGCTGGCGACGAACCTTGTCACCCATGCGCTTTACGCGCAGCCGCCGATGATGGTCGATCCGGTCGGCACGGCGAAGAAACTGGCGAAGATCTTCCCCGATCTCGATGCGAAACGGCTGGCCGCCGATTTCACCGGCACGCGCAAATTCGTCTGGATCAAGAAGAAGATCTCGCCCGAGCAGCTGCAGCAGGTGCATGACATCGGCGAGCCGGGCCTGCTTTTTGGCCCGCGCGAGATGCGGCTTTATCCGAACGGGCGGCTGGCGGCGCATGTGCTGGGCGGCGCGCGCTTTGGCAACGAGGGCGTGGACAGCGCCGAGATCATCGGCACGGCGGGGGTCGAAAAGGCCTTTGACGGCTGGCTGCGCGATCCGGCCAACAATGGCGCGCCGCTGAAGCTCTCGATCGACCTGACGGTGCAACAGGCGGTCGAGGAGATCCTGGCGGGCGGCATGAAGCTGATGAATGCCAAGGGCGCCACCGCGGTGCTGATGGATGTGCATTCGGGCGAGCTCGTCGCGCTGGCCTCCTTGCCCGATTTCGACCCGAACGACCGCCCGGCGCCGCTGGCCAAGGGCGATGCTTCGGACAGCCCGCTTTTCAACCGGGCGGTGCAGGGGGTCTATGAGCTGGGCTCGACCTTCAAGATCTTTGCCGTGGCGCAGGCGCTGGAACTGGGGCTGGTGAACCCGACGACGATGCTTGACACGAAATCGCCGATGGTCTGGGGCCGCTTCCGCATCCGCGATTTCCACAACTATGGCCCGGCGCTGTCGATCACCGATATCGTCGTCGAAAGCTCGAACGTCGGCACGGCGCGGATCGCGCTTCTGATCGGCGGGCAGCGGCAAAAGGCGTTTCTGGAAAGCCTCGGCTTTCTGGCGCCGACGCCGGTCGAGCTGTCCGAGGCGCCCTCGGGGCGGCCGCTCGTGCCCGCGAAATGGTCCGAGATCACCTCGATGACGGTGGGCTATGGCCATGGGCTGGCGGCCTCGCCGCTGCATCTGGCGGCGGCCTATGCGACGATCGCCAATGGCGGCACCAAGGTCAGCCCGACGCTGGTGCATGCCAGGACCCATGCGCCGGGGCCGCGGGTGATGTCGACCGAGGCGGCGCGCACCTCGCTGGCGATGATGCGCGCGGTGGTGACGCGCGGCACGGCGAGTTTCGCCAATGTGCCGGGCTATGAGGTCGCGGGCAAGACCGGCACCGCCGACAAGGTGAAGCCGGGCGGCGGCTATTACGACAACAAGGTGATTGCCACCTTTGCCTCGGCCTTTCCGGCGTCGGACCCGAAATATGTGCTGGTGCTGACGCTGGACGAGCCGTCGTCCTTTGCCGCGAACGAGACGCGGCGGACGGCGGGCTGGACCGCGGTGCCGGTCGCGGCCGAGGTGATCCGCCGCGTCGCGCCGATCCTGGGCCTGCGCCCGGCCGACAGCGTGCCGCAGGTGCTCGACGGGATCCAGCTGGTGAAGGCGGGCAAGAGCCACTGAGGGCGAAGCGGGGCGCTGCCCCGCACCCCGGCGTATTTGCGCCAGGAGAAGCATCGGGGAAAAACACGGGGTCGGGCCGCAAGGTCCGGCCCTTTGCTTTGGCGGGCTTGCGGGGCGGCGGGCTTCGGGGTATTTGAGTTATAGTATAACGTAACTCAAATGGACGGCCATGACCCTTCCCCCTTCCGATCCCCGCCTTCCCGTGACCGTGCTTTCGGGCTTTCTGGGCGCGGGCAAGACGACGCTTCTGAACCATGTGCTGAACAACCGCGCCGGGCGGCGCGTCGCGGTGATCGTCAATGACATGTCCGAGGTGAACATCGACGCCGATCTGATCCGCGAGGGCACCGAATTGAACCGCGCCGAAGAGGCGCTGGTCGAAATGACCAACGGCTGCATCTGCTGCACGCTCCGCGATGATCTGCTGAAAGGGGTGCGGGCCTTGGCCGAGGCGGGGCGGTTCGATTACCTGCTGATCGAGGGCACGGGGGTGGCCGAGCCCTTGCCCGTCGCCACCACCTTCGATTTCCGCGACGAGCGGGGCGAGAGCCTCTCCGACATCGCCCGGCTCGACTGCATGGTGACGGTGGTCGATGCCGTGAACCTGACCAAGGACTTCAGTTCAAACGACTTTCTGGCCGATCGCGGCGAGACGGCGGGGGCGGAGGACGCCCGCACGCTGGTGACCCTTCTGACCGAGCAGATCGAATTTGCCGATGTGGTGGTGCTGAACAAGGTCACGGATGCCGGGCCGGAACGGCTGCGGATCGCGCGGCAGATCGTCAAGGCGCTGAACCCCGATGCGCGGCTGATCGAGACCGATTTCGGGCAGGTTCCGGCCGAGGCGATCTTTGATACCGGGCTTTTCGATTTCGCCCGCGCGGCCGAACATCCGCTTTGGGCGAAAGAGCTTTACGGTTTCGCCAACCACACCCCGGAAACCGAGGAATACGGGATTTCGAGCTTCGTCTATCACGCCCGCGCGCCCTTTGATCCGGGCAAGATCGAAGCGGCCTTGGGCGGTGCCCTGCCCGGGGTGATCCGCGCCAAGGGCCATTTCTGGCTGGCGACGCGGCCCGATTGGGCGGTGGAATTCAGTCTTGCCGGGGCCTCGGCCACTGTCACGCCCTTGGGGCGCTGGTGGGCCTCGGTCCCGCCCGAACGGCTGCCGTCGCATCCCGATGCGCAGCGCGAAATTGCGCGGCACTGGGCCGAGCCCTGGGGCGACCGGCGGCAGGAAATCGTCTTCATCGGCGTCGATCTCGACCGCGACATGATCTGCGCGCGGCTGAATGCGGCGCTGGTTCCGGCCACGGACTTCACCCCCGCGGCCTGGGCCGATCTGCCCGATCCCTTCCCGCGCTGGGGGGCGTGAGCATGCGGCGCAATCTGGCGACCCCGTTGCGCCAGCGCGTGCGGCAAGATCCGATGGCGGCCTTTGACCGGCTGCCCGCCCCGGCCCGCGCCTGGCTGCATCAGGCGGTTTTGCCCTGGTCGGCGGCCTCGGTCGGGCGGCTCTGGGCGCGGGCGCTGGCCGAGACCGGCTGCCCGCAGACCGCGCTGGCCCGGCTGAGCGCGGCCGAGGCGCGGATGCTGGCGCGCGAACGCCCGGGCGGGCTCAGCGACTGAACCGGACCGCGACGGAAAAGGAATAGCTTGCCTTGTCAAGCCCTTGCGGGGCGGCGGGGAATTTCCCCGCCTTGCGCACCGCCGCCAGCGCCGCCGCATCAAGCGCGGCATTGCCCGAGGAGCGCCCGACCGAGGCCCCCAGCAAGGCGCCGTCGCGGCTGATGCTGAGCGCCAGACCGACCGTGCCCGAGGCCCGCCCCGCGGCGGCCGGATAGCTTTTGCGCCGCTCGATCCGCGTGCGGATCGTCGCGCCCCATTTCGTGAGCAGGCTTTTCGCCGTCCCGCTCGACACTGTGGCCTGCGCCTCGGCCCCACCCGTGCCCGCCTGCGCCGCGCCGCCCGATCCCGCAGCGCGCGAGGCGGCGCGGCTTTCCGTTTGCGCCGGGGCAGGTTTGGCCTGTTTCGGCCGTTCGGCCCTTTCGCGCCGCTCCGGCTTGGGCTTGGGCGGCTCGGCCTTCGGTGTCTTCACCGCGATCTTCGGCGGTTCGGGGGGCAACAGCACCGGATCGGGAAGCTGCAGCTGCGGAATGTCGATCACCGGCGCGCTCAGCGGCAGCGCCATTTCGGGCGCGGGCAGCTGGATCTGCGGCGTCAGATCGACAAAGGTCGCGGCGATCGCTTCGAGCGTGTCCAGATCCTCGCCGCCCGCCCCCGCCGCCACCAGCGCCGAGGGGGCGGCCTCGGTCTGCGACAGCACCGCCACCGCCAGCCCGTGCAGCGCCACAGACACGGCCAGACCCCAAAGCAGCGCCCGGCCGGGGCCCTCGGGGCTGTCGGCAAGGGCGAGGCTCACGGCGCGGCCTCTTCCAGACCGACAAGGCCGATTTTCAGATAGCCGCCCGCGCGCAGCTGGTTCATCAGCCCCATCATCTCGCCGTAAGGCACGGATTTGTCAGCGGAAATGAAGATGCGGGTGCCCAGATCGCCCTTTGTCGCCGCGGCCAGCCGCGCGGGCAGGTCGGTCGGGCTGACCGGATCGCGGCCCAACAGCAGCCCCTTTTCCGCGTTGAGCGACAGCACGACCGGTTCGGGCGGGCGCGGCTGCGGCTGCCCCGAGGCGACGGGCAGATCGACCGGCACATCGACGGTGGAGAGCGGCGCGGCCACCATGAAGATGATCAACAGCACCAGCATCACGTCGATGAAGGGGGTGATGTTGATCTGCGCCCCGGGGGCGAGATCGTCGCTGTCGGAGAGCCGGAGCGCCATTATTCCGCCACCAGATGCAGGGGCGTGACGCTGGCGGGCACCAGCCGCGCCCGGTCCAGATCGCGGGAAAGGGTGCGTTCGACCAGCGCCGCCGCATCGGCCAAAGCGGCGCGGTAGCCGCCGACCGCGCGGGTCAGGTGGTTGTAAAGCAGCACCGCGGGAATGGCGGCGACCAGGCCAAGCGCCGTGGCCATCAGCGCCTCGGCGATGCCCGGGGCGACGACGGCCAGGCTCGACGACCCGCTTTCCGCAATGCCGACAAAGGCGTTCATGATCCCCCAGACGGTGCCGAAAAGCCCGATGAAGGGCGCGGTCGAGCCGATCGAGCCGACCGCCGTCACCCCCGATTGCAGCGCCCGCGCCGCGCCCGCTTCGATCCGGGCAAGCTCGATCGCGACGCGTTCCTTGATCCCCGCATCGGGCAGCCCTTCGGAGGCGCGGATCTCGGCTTGCGCCGCCGCCTGCATCCGGGCCAGCATCCCTTTGGGCAAAGCGGCGCCAAGGCTGCCGCGCGCGCTGAGCGCCCGGTAATCGCGGCCCAGGCGACGTTTCGCCAGCGTCAGCTGCACCAGCTTGCCTGCCCAGATCGCCCAGGCCAGCACCGAGGCGAAAAGCAGCCCCAGCATCACCGCCTTCACCAGCACATCGGCATGGGCGAACATGGCAAGCGGCGTGAGCGCCTCGGACGCCGCGGCGCTGCGCAGCGCCTCGGCGAGGCCGGTCAGGCCGACCCGGTCCAGAAACAGGATCAGCGCGTCATCGGAGGGGGGCATGGCAGTCCTCGCATGGGTTCGGGCAGGGGGCGGGCAGGGGGGCCGCAAGGGGCGAAAGGGCGACTGGCGAAAGGCTGGCGGCGTCTTTCTCCTGCGCCAGCAAAGTGAAATTGTCAAGTATTGCGGGCCCGGTTTGTGCCGGTGCCGGTCCGATCCGGCGCGCCCGCCACCGCAAGATGCCCGGATCGAAACCTCCCCGGGTGGTTGACAGCGGCGCGGGCGCGCGTCATCTTGACGCTGCCTTGGGTCCGCGGCTGATCCCGCGGCGAAAAGGGAAGCCGGTGCAAGTCCGGCGCTGCCCCCGCAACTGTAAGCGGCAAGCCCGAAGCATGGCCACTGATCGCAAGATCGGGAAGGCGCGGCGGGCGTTCGAGCCGCAAGCCAGGAGACCTGCCAGGTCAACGACCATCCCGGGCGGCGGGCCCGGAGGCAGCGTGCCCCGGCCTGTCCGGAGCCTGTCCCCCTACCGCTTTCCGGCCCCAACCCTGAACCGCTGCGAAGGAACGGTATGGAGCCGAAAGACACGACGACGAACGAGGCCTTCAAGGGTTTCACCAACAGCAACTGCCCGTTTCTGCCCTGTCATCCGGGGGTGAAGCGGGCCTTCAATTGCCTGTTTTGCTACTGCCCGCTGATCGCCTATGAATGCCCCGGGCCCTATCAGACCTACACCGACCGCAACGGTCTGGTGCGCAAGGATTGTTCCGCCTGCACGCTGCCCCATGACGGATACGAGCAATCGTGGAACTTCATCCAGAAATGGCTGGAATATCCGCGCCCGTGGTCGGGCCTGCCGCAAACCGATCCGCCGACCCAGCGCCCGAAACCCGCGGCCGAGGCGGTCGCGGCCGTGGCAGACGTGCATCGGGGGGCGGATCAGGGCTGAGATCGGCCCCGCACCCCCGTCAGGCCCGGCCGGTCACAAGGCCGTGACCGGCGCCGCGCGGGGCTGTGTGACTGCGTCACCGACGCCGGGCGCGGCAGGCGCTATCGCCGCGGCAGTCTTCAGACGCAGCAAAGGATCGCGTGCCGTGACCTCGTTCCCGACGACCCCCGCCGAACATGGCCGACTGGCCCATTTCCCGATCACCTTCTTTGCCACCACGATGGGCCTTGGCGGATTTGCGCTGGCGCTGCGGGCGGCGGCCGGGCCGCTGGGCCTTGGCCCGATGCCGTTTCGCGCGGCACTTGGCGCCAGCCTTGTGGCCTTCGGGCTGATCGTGCTGATCTATCTGCTCAAGGCGGCGCGGCACTGGGGCGCGGTCGTCGCCGAATGGCATCATCCGGTGCGGCTGGCGTTTTTCCCGACCACCTCGGTCTCGATGCTGCTTCTGGCCACCGCGCTTCTGTCCGAGGCCCCCGCCGCGGCCGAGGCGCTCTGGCTTGCGGGCACCGCGCTGCAGGGCGTGCTGACGCTGTCGGTGATCACCAGCTGGATCGGCACGCGGTCCTTCCTGCATGGCCATCTGAACCCGGCCTGGTTCATTCCGGCGGTGGGCAATGTGATCGTGCCGATCACCGGGGCGCAGCTGGGCTACATGGAAGTGTCGTTCCTGTTCTTTGCCGCCGGGATGATGTTCTGGCTGATCCTGCTGACGCTCGTCTTCAACCGGCTGGTGTTTCACGATCCGATGCCGGTGCGGCTGCAGCCGACGCTGGTGATCATGATCGCCCCCCCTGCGGTGGCCTTCATTTCCTGGGTGCGGATGACGGGCGGCGTCGATGCCTTTGCCCATATCCTGATCAGCCTTGGCTATGTCTTTGCCGCGCTGGTCGTGGTGCAACTGCCGCGCATCCTGCGGCTGCCCTTTGCGATGTCGTTCTGGGCGCTCAGCTTTCCGGTGGCGGGGCTGACGATCGCGTCCTTCCTTTATGCCGAAAAGACCGGCTCTGCGGCGCATCTGGTGATCGGCACCGGGCTTCTGGGGCTTTTGACGCTGATCATCGCCGGGCTGGTGGGGCGCACTGCGCTGGCCATTGCGCGCGGGCAGATTTGCGTGCCTGAATAAGGCAGCCCACAGGAAGACCATGATGACCGAAGACCCCGCGACGATGCTTCCCCTCGACACCGGTCCGGCCACGGCCCGGC
Source organism: Rhodobacter capsulatus (assembly GCF_052363185.1). Classification (GTDB taxonomy): domain Bacteria; phylum Pseudomonadota; class Alphaproteobacteria; order Rhodobacterales; family Rhodobacteraceae; genus Rhodobacter; species Rhodobacter capsulatus_E. Next base: position 1,147,605 of record NZ_CP198955.1, read on the forward strand.
TTGATCTGCCCGCGCCCCGATCGGGCCGGGGGCCCTGGCTGGCGCTTGTCGGGCTGATCGTGCTGGCGGGGGCGGGGGCGGTCTTCTGGGCGACGCGGCCCGGCCCGGCGGCGGTGGTTCCGGCCGCGCCCGCCCCCGAGGCGCCCTTCGCGGCCACCGATGTGGTGGGGCTTGCCCGGCTGATGCCGCGCGGCGATGTGGCGGTGGTGGCGGCGCCCTATGGGGCGGGCGATGCCCGGGTGGCCGAAGTGCTGGTGGCCGAGGGCGCGCAGGTGATGCGGGGCCAGCCCGTCGCGCGGCTTGACAATGAAACGGCGCTGCAAAGCGCGGTTCTGGCGGCAAAGGCGGATCTCGCGGTGCGCGAAGCGGCGCTGGTGCAGGTGAAGGCCACCGTGGCCGCCAGCCGCGACGAGGCGCAGGCGGCGCTCGATCAGGCGCGCTCGGCCGCGACCGAGGCGGCGGCGAGCCTGACCCGGACCGAGGCGCTGCATGCCCGCGGCGTGGCGACGACGGCGACGCTGGATGCGGTGCGCGCCACCGCCGAGGAAACCCGGCTGGCGGTGATCCGGGCCGAGGCGACGCTGACGCGCTACACCGCCGTGGCGCTGGCGGCCCAGCCCGACGTGACGGTGGCCGAGCGCAATCTGGCCGCGGCGCGCGCCAGCCTGGCGCGGGCCGAACTGGATCTCGAACGCGCGGTCGTGGTGGCGCCGATCACCGGCACGGTGCTTGATGTCATCGCCACGCCGGGGGCCAAGCCGCCCTCGGAAGGTATCCTGACGATGGGCGATCTGGGGCAGATGATGGCCGAGGCCGAGATCTGGCAGGACCGGATCGGCCTTGTGCAGCCGGGCCAGCGCGTCAAGCTGCTCTCGCGCGCCTTTGCCGAACCGCTCGCGGGCCGGGTCGAACGCATCGGCCTGACGGTGGGGCGGCAGGGGCTGATTTCCGACGACAGCGCCGCCAATACCGATGCGCGGGTGGTCAAGGTGCTGATCGCGCTTGATCCTGCCGCCTCGGCCCTTGCGGCGGGCTTCACCGATCTGGAGGTCGTCGCCCATATCGACACCGCCGCCCCCGGCACGGCCCCGCAGGCCGCGCCATGAGCCGGTTGCTGCAGTGGCTTTTCGGGCGCCTGCCGGTGGGCTGGCTGCAGCTGACGCACAACCGCACCCGGTTCTTTTCGGCGCTGGCGGGGGTGGCTTTCGCCAATGTGCTGGTTTTCGTGCAACTCGGCATCATGAATTCGATGTCGCAGGCGACGGTGCGCCCCTATGCCTATTTCAGTGCCGACATCCTGATTTCCGCCCCCGATGCCAACACCCTGACCGATGGCGCCAATGTCGCGCGGCAATGGCTTTGGCAGGCGCTGGCCGATCCCGAAGTGGCCGAGGGCATGGGCCTGTTCGTCGCCAACGTGCCCTGGGATCGCGGCATGACCGACATCAGCCTGACCACCTTCGGCGTCGATCCGTTCCAGCCGCAATTCCTGGCCGAGACGCTGGCACCGACGGCGGGGTTTCTGCAACTGCGCGACGGCGCGGTGCTTGACCGTCTGGCGCGCGGCTTCAAACGGGCGGATGCCGCCGCGATCACCCCGGCCAGCCCGCTGTCCTTCGAGACCGAAAACCGCACGCTGACCGCCTGGACCACCTTCGCGGGCGGCGGCGGCTTCGGCTCGGACGGCTACATGCTGGTGTCCGATCAGACCTTCTTGCGGCTCTTTCCCGCCCGCCGCGCGGCCGCGCCGGATCATATCCTGTTGCGCGTGACCCCCGGCGCCGATGTGGCGGCGGTGGTGGACCGGCTGCGGGCGCAGCTCTCCGACCCCGGGCTGCGCATCCGCGCCTATGCTGACGCCCGGGCCGAGGATCTGCGCTATCAGCAGACCCGCCGCCCGACCGGCGTCGTCTTCGGCTTTGGCGTGCTGATCGGGGTGCTGGTGGGGCTCGTCATCGTCTATCAGGTGCTGTCCTCGGACGTGGCCGACCATCTGCGCGAATATGCGACCTTCAAGGCGATGGGCTACCGGCCGCGGTTCTTTCTGGGCGTGGTCTTCGAAGAGGCGCTGGTGCTGGGGGTGCTGGGCTTCCTTCCGGGGATGATCCTTGGCGGGTCGATCCTGGCGCTGATGGGCAAGGTCACCACCTTGCCGCTGCGGATGACCCCCGACATGGCGGTGATGGTCTTTCTGGGCACGGTGGTGTTTTCGGCGCTTTCGGGCGCCATCGCGACGCGCCGTCTGGCCGCCGCCGATCCGGCCGATCTGTTCTGAGGGGCGCGATGACCGAGATCACCGTTTCCGCCGCAGGGCTTGATCACTGGTTCGGCCAGGGCGAGACCCGCAAACAGGCGCTGTTCGACATCTCGCTCGCGCTGCCGCGGGGCTCCTTCACCGTGCTGATGGGGCCGTCGGGGTCGGGGAAAACCACGGTGCTGACGCTGCTTGGCTGTCTGCGCGCGGTGCAGGCGGGCTCGGTCCGGCTGTTGGGGCACGAATTGCACGGCGCGCCCGAGCCCCATCTGGTGGCCTTGCGGCGCCGTCTGGGCTTCATCTTCCAGATGCACAACCTGCATGAAAGCCTGACCGCGGCGCAGAATGTGATGATGGGGCTGCAGGTGCATCCGGGCATTGCCGATGCCACGGCGCGGGCAGCGGCGGCGCAGGTGCTGGGGCTGGTGGGGCTGTCCGACCGGGTCGATTACCTGCCTGCGAAACTCTCGGGCGGGCAGAAGCAGCGGGTGGCGGTGGCCCGCGCGCTGGTGGGCAATCCGGCGCTGGTGCTGGCCGACGAGCCCACCGCCGCGCTGGACCGGGTCTCGGCGGCCGAGGTGGTCGATCTGCTCAAGCGCATGGGGGCGGCACGGGGCACGACGACGCTGCTGGTCACCCATGACAACCGGATTCTGGACCGCGCCGACCGCATCCTGACGCTGGAAGATGGCCGCATCGTCAAGGTCGAGGATCGCGGCTGAACCTGCGCGGTTCAGGGCATCATCGTCCAGACGTGACGCACCAGCCCCGCCGCAAGCGCGAGCATGATCAGCCCCACCAGAAGGTCAAGCACGCGCCAGGCGGCAGGTCGGGCGAAAACCGGCGCCAGCAGCCGCGCGCCGTAACCCAGCGCGGTAAACCACAGCGCGCTCGCCAGCCCCGCGCCAAGGACAAAGGCCAGATGCGCCCCCGCAGGCTGCGCCGCGCCGACCGAGCCCACCAGCAGCACCGTATCCAGATAGACATGCGGGTTCAGCAGCGTGAAACCCGCCACCCGCGCCAGCGCCCCCGCGCGCGTCAGCGCCGCGCCGCCGGGCCCGGCCTCCAGCCGTTCGGGGTGCAGCGCCCGGCGCAGGGCCGAGACCCCATACCAGCCCAGAAACACCGCCCCGCCCAGCGACAGCGCCGTGACCAGCCGCGGCGCCTGACCCAGCACCGCGCCCAAGCCCGCCACCCCGGCCGCGATCAGCGCCAGATCGCAGGCCGAGCAAAAGACGACGACAAGCGCCACATGTTCGCGCCGCAACCCCTGCCGCAGCACGAAGGCATTCTGCGCGCCGATGGCGACGATGAGGCCAAGCGACAGGGCGAAACCGGTGAGGAGGGGGGCAATCTGGGTCATGAGCCTTCCTTGCCCGGGCTTGGCGGTGTAGTCAAATTCAGGATGCTAAAGCAGATGAAGGATGGCTTAAGATGCTCGATTATCCCTTGCTGGCGGCGCTGGCGGCGGTGATCCGCGAAGGCGGGTTCGAGCGGGCGGCCTCGGTGCTGGGCGTCACGCCCTCGGCGGTGTCGCAGCGCATCCGGGCGCTGGAGGAGCGGGTGGGGGCGGCGCTGGTCGTGCGCAGCCAGCCGCCGGTCCCGACCGAGGCGGGGGCGCGGCTTTGCGCCCATGTCGAGCGGGTGCGGCTGCTGGAAGGGGAGCTGGCGGCCGATCTTCCGGGGCTGGCGGGGCAGGGGCCGCCCGCGCTGCCCATCGCGGTGAATGCGGATTCGCTGGGCAGCTGGTTCCTGCCCGCCGCGGCGCGGTTTTCCGAAGCGACCGGGGCGCTTTTGCATCTTCTTTTGGATGACGAGGCGCATACGGCGGCGCGGCTGCGCTCGGGCGAGGTGCTGGCGGCGGTGACGGCGGACCCGGCGGCGGTGCCCGGCTGCCGGACCCGGCCGCTGGGCGCGCTGCGCTATGTCGCCTGCGCCAGCCCCGCGTTCGTGGCCCGGCATTTCCCGCAAGGTGTCACCGCCGCGGCGCTGGCCCGGGCGCCGGTGCTGCAATTCGACCGCAAGGACGGGCTGCAGGCGCGCTGGCTGCGCCGTCATCTGGATCTGCCGCTGGCGGCGCCGACGCATCAGGTGCCCTCGACGCAGGGGTTTCTGGACGCCTGCCTGCTCGGGCTGGGCTGGGCGCTGCATCCTTTGCCGCTGGCCGCGGCGCCGCTGGCGGAAGGGCGGCTGGTCGAACTTCTGCCCGGCGCCGGGCTGGAGGTGCCGCTGCACTGGCAACATGCGCGGCTGGGGGCGCGGCTGCTGGAGGCGCTGACCCGCGAGGTGGTGACCGAGGCCCGGCGCGCTCTGATCGCGCCGGATGCGGGAATCGCTGGTCTTGCGGGGAAAGGCTGATATACTCCCCCGCAGTATGCTCCAGGGGAGACACCGATGCCGAACAACCCCGAGGACAAGAAGCGCATTCTGGCGCGGGTGAAGCGGATCACTGGCCAGTGCGAGGCGCTGGCGCGGGCTTTGGAAAGCGGCTCGGACTGCGGCCCGATCCTGCAGCAGATCGCCGCCGTGCGCGGTGCCGTGAACGGGCTGATGGCCGAGGTGCTGGAGGCCCATATCCGCGACGAATTCGGCCCGCCCGAGGGAGAGGGCGGCGCCAGAACCGGGGAATTGCTGGCGCTGGTGCGCAGCTATCTCAAATAGACCAACAGGGAGAATACCATGAAATCGCGTGCCGCCGTGGCCTTTGCGCCGGGCAAACCCCTTGAAATCGTGGAAATCGACGTCGCGCCGCCGAAAGCGGGCGAGGTTCTGATCCGCATCACCGACACCGGCGTGTGCCACACCGACGCCTTCACCCTTTCGGGCGACGACCCGGAGGGCCTGTTCCCGGTCGTGCTGGGCCATGAAGGCGCGGGCGTCGTGGTCGAAGTGGGCCCCGGCGTCACCTCGGTCAAACCGGGGGACCATGTCATTCCGCTTTACACCGCCGAATGCGGCGAATGCCTGTTCTGCAAATCGGGGAAAACGAACCTGTGCACCGCGGTCCGCGCGACGCAGGGCAAGGGCGTGATGCCCGACGGCACCTCGCGCTTTTCCTATAATGGCCAGCCGCTGTATCACTACATGGGCTGCTCGACCTTTTCGGAATATACCGTCGTGGCCGAGGTCTCGCTGGCGAAGATCAACGAGCACGCCAACCATGAACATGTCTGCCTTCTGGGCTGCGGCGTGACCACGGGCATCGGTGCCGTGCACAACACCGCCAAGGTGCAGGAAGGCGACAGCGTTGCCGTCTTCGGTCTGGGCGGGATCGGGCTGGCGGTCATTCAGGGCGCGCGGCAGGCGAAGGCGGGCCGGATCATCGCCATCGACACCAACCCGGCGAAATTCGATCTGGCGCGGCAGTTCGGCGCCACCGATTGCGTCAACCCCAAGGATCACGACAAGCCCATTCAGCAGGTGATCGTCGAGATGACCGGCTGGGGCGTCGATCACAGCTTTGAATGCATTGGCAATGTCAATGTGATGCGGGCGGCGCTGGAATGCGCGCATCGCGGCTGGGGGCAATCGGTGATCATCGGCGTTGCCGGCGCGGGGCAGGAGATCTCGACCCGGCCGTTCCAGCTGGTGACCGGGCGCAAATGGATGGGCACGGCCTTTGGCGGGGTCAAGGGGCGCAGTCAGCTGCCCGGCATGGTCGAACAGGCGATGAAGGGCGAGATTGAGCTCGAGCCCTTTGTCACCCATACGATGGGGCTCGATCAGATCAACGAGGCCTTCGATCTGATGCACGAAGGCAAGTCGATCCGCTCTGTCATCAAGTTCTGAGGATCGCGATGGAACGTCTTGAAACGCATGGATGTTTCGGCGGCACGCAGGAGGTGTGGAAACACGCCTCCGCCACCTTGAGTTGCGAGATGACCTTTGGCCTTTACACCCCGGCGCATGACCCGGGGGAGCGGCTGCCGGTGGTCTATTGGCTCTCGGGGCTGACCTGCAACGAGCAGAATTTCATCACCAAGGCGGGGGCGCAGGCCCATGCGGCGCGGCATCGGGTGATTGTCGTTGCCCCCGACACCAGCCCCCGCGGCGAGGGGGTGGCCGATGATCCGGCCTATGATCTGGGGCAGGGGGCGGGGTTTTATCTGAACGCCACTCAGGCGCCCTGGTCCGCCCATTACCGGATGCACGATTATGTCGTGACCGAACTGCCCGCGCTGATCGAAGCCGCTTTCCCGGCCTCGGATCGGCGCTCGATCATGGGGCATTCGATGGGCGGGCATGGTGCCTTGGTCGCGGCCTTGCGCCATCCGGGCCGCTACCGTGCCGTTTCGGCCTTTTCCCCGATCGTCGCGCCTGCGCAGGTGCCCTGGGGGGAAAGGGCCTTCTCCGCCTATCTGGGGCCCGACCGGGCGGCCTGGGCGGAATGGGATGCGACCGCGCTTTTGGCGGGGGCGGCGGAACGGCTGCCGATCCTGATGGATCAGGGCGAGGCCGACAGCTTCCTTGAAGGCCAGCTGAAACCCTGGCTGTTCGCCGAGGAAGCGGCGCGGCTTGGCCATACGGTGACGCTGCGCCGTCATCCGGGCTACGACCACAGCTATTACTTCATCGCCAGCTTTCTGTCCGATCACTTCGCCCATCACGCCGCCGCGCTGCAGGGCTGAGCCAGAAACGGAAAAAACCCCGCGGCGGACCGCGGGGCCTTTCCCGGAGGTTGGTTCGGGTCGTTCAGATCATTCGCGGTTGCCGAGGAACTGCAGCAGGAACATGAACAGGTTCAGGAAGTCGAGATAAAGCTGCAGCGCGCCAAGGATCGCGGCCTTGCCAAGGAAATCGGCATCCGACTGCGCCAGCTGCAGATAGGTGTTCTTGATGTTCTGCGTGTCATAGGCGGTCAGACCCGCAAACAGCAGCACGCCGATCACCGAGATCGCGAATTGCAGCGCCGACGAGGCGATGAAGATGTTCAGGATCGAGGCCACGATCAGACCGATCACGCCCATCATCAGGAACGAGCCGAAGGCCGACAGGTTGCGCTTCGTCGTGTAGCCGTAAAGCGAGAGCGCCGCAAAGGCGATGGCGGTGATCAGGAAGGTCTGGGCGATCGACACGCCGGTATAGACCTTGAAGATCGAGGCGAGCGACAGGCCCATCAGCGCCGAATAGCCGAAAAAGACCATCTGCGCGGTCGAGGTCTGCATCTTGTGGATCATCGCCGAGAAGGCGAAGACGACGACGAGCGGCGCGAACATCACCACCCATTTCAGCGGCGTGCCGAAGATCGCGGCCAGAAGCTGGTCGTTCAGGCTGACGCCGAAGGCGACCGCCCCGGTGACGATCATCGCCACCGACATCAGGCCATAGACCTTGTTCATATGGGTCCGCAGACCCTCGTCGATGTAACTCGCACGGCCAGCCGCGGTGCTGTGCATCGTGTTGTAATTAGCCATGTGGTTGTCTCCAGTCTGTGCGGCGTCACGCGCGAGCGCGCACCGTCGGGTCCGATATTGGAAAGGACCGGGGGGGTTTCAAGAACCCGGCGGCAGAAAATCGGCCGCCGGAGGGGTGGGGTCACCCCATCGTGACGACGATCTTGCCGGTGGAGCGGCGGGCGCGCAACATCTCCAGCGCCTCGGCGGTCTGCGACAGGGGGAAGCGGGCCGAGATATGCGGGCGCAGGCTGCCATCGGCCGCGAGCGCGAACAGCTCCGCCATCGAGGCTGAAAGCGCCGCGGGGTCGAGATCGAGATAGCCGCCCCAGTAAAGCCCATGAATCTCAAGGTTTTTCACCAGCGCATGGTTGAGCTTGAGCACCGGCGGCGCCCCCGCGGCAAAGCCGATCACCAGAAAGCGCCCGCCCGGTTTCAGCGCCGCGAAGGCCGCCTCGCCCAGGGCACCGCCCACCGCGTCATAAACGACATCGGCCCCGCCCAAGGCCTTCAGCGCGGCCTTCAGATCGGGGGTCTCGGCATCGAGCGTCTCGGCCGCGCCCGCCTGTGCGGCGATGGCGCATTTCTCGGCCCCGCGCGCGACGGCGATCACCCGCGCCCCCATCCGCGCGCCCAACTCCACCGCCGTCAGCCCGACGCCCCCCGCCGCGCCCAGCACCACCAGCGTCTCGCCCGCGCGCAGCCGTCCGCGCAGGGTCAGCGCCAGATGCGAGGTGCCATAGGCGATCTGAAAGGCGGCGGCGGTGTCGAAATCCAGACTGTCGGGCAGGGGGGTGCAGCGGTCTTCGGCAAAGACCCCGGCCTCGGCCAGCCCGCCGTGACCGGCATGGATGGCGACGCGGGTGCCCGGCGCAAGCCGCGTGCCCGGACCGGCGGCCGTCACCGTGCCCGCGGCTTCAAGCCCCGGCACGAAGGGCAGCGGCGGCGTCGCCTGATAGCGGCCTTCAAGCATCAGAAGGTCGGCGAAGTTCAGTCCGCAGGCGGCGATCTTCACCGCCAGCTCGCCCGGGCCGGGGGCGGGCAACGGCAGATCGGCAAGGCCGGGCGGGGTGGTCGGATCGGTGTGAAGGAACGCGCGCATCTTGTCCTGCTGGGCTGTGTCGATGGGTCAGCCTAGCCCGGCCGAGGCGGTCAGGCCAGTGCCGGGATGGTGGTTGATCCGCGAATCAGCCGGAGCGCGAGGCTGTCCCTTGACGCAACGGAAGCTGCAATTTGCAATGCAACTTGCAAATTGCCATTGGTCAAAAGTCATGCCAAATCGCAACTCTTGACGTTTCATGGTTAACAAGATCAAGATCTGCGACATATGGAAGCATATCTGCCTGAAATGCACCTGTCTTTTTGGATAGGTTCCAGATTTTGCAACCAAAGCAGGCGAGTGCGCTATGCTAGCTTCACCCATCCGAAGAGTTCCGGGGAAGAATGAATGAAGCATCCGGTCGATGTCCATGTGGGCAAGCGTATCCGTCACCGCCGCTGGCTGGTGGGGGTCACGCAACAACAACTGGCCGACAAGGTCGGCATCAAGTTCCAGCAGATTCAGAAATACGAAACGGGGATGAACCGTGTCTCGGCCTCGCGGCTTTGGGACATTGCCGACGCGCTTGACGTGCCGGTGTCGTTCTTCTTCGAAGGATTGTCGGGCGAAGACCCGAACACGGCCGCGCAGGAGGGGGATCTGTTCTCCGACAAGGAAGCGCTGGCCCTGGTGCGTTCGTATTACGCGATCCCCGAGGCGCAGCGGCGCCGTCTGTTCGAACTGGCGAAGGTTCTCTCCGACGTGGCTTGATATGGCCGCACAATCGGGGTTGAAAAGACGGGGAGCGGTGACGCTCCCCGTCTTTTTTCCGGAGTCCCCATGCCGCCCCATCTGAGCGAGGCCGACAAGGCCGATCTGATCGCCACCGCCGAAGCCCTGGCCGATGCCGCGCGGGTGGCGACGCTGGCGCATTTCCGCACCCCCGGCGGGATTGCCGCCGAGACGAAGGAAGCCGTGCGCTTCGATCCGGTCACCGTGGCCGACCGGGCCGCGGAACAGGCGATGCGCGAGATCCTGGCGCGGCGGCGGCCCGCCGACGGGATCTGGGGCGAGGAATTCGGGGTGACGCGGGGGACATCGGGTCTGACCTGGGTGCTCGATCCGATCGACGGCACGCGGGGGTATCTGTCGGGGACGCCGACCTGGGGGGTGCTGATCGCGCTGTCGGAAGAGGGCGGCGACAAACCCGGGGCGCCGCTGATGGGGCTGATCGACCAGCCCTATATCGGCGAGCGGTTTTTCGGCGGCTTCGGGCAGGCGCGGGTGACCGGGCCGCTGGGGCAGGCCGATCTGCGCACGCGTGGCCCGCGGCCGCTCTCCGAGGCGATCCTGTATTCCACCTTCCCCGAGGTCGGCACGCCCGAGGAGGGCGCGGCCTTTGCTCGGCTGGCGCGGCAGGTGAAGCTGACGCGCTATGGCACGGATTGTTACGCCTATGGGCTCATTGCGGCGGGGCAGATTGATCTGGTGGTCGAGGCGGGGCTGCAGCCCTATGACGTCGGCGGTCCGATTGCGGTGATCGAGGCGGCGGGGGGGGGATCGTGACCGACTGGACCGGCGGCCCGGCGCATCAGGGCGGGCGGGTGCTGGCGGCGGCCAATGCCGCGGTGCATGCGGCGGCGATGGCGGTGTTGCAGGGCTGAGGGGGAAGGCGGGGGCTGCCGCCCCCGCACCCCCGCCCGACGGGGCCCTCGGGCCCCTTCGGACTTCCCCGAGGGGATTGCGTTGCGCGGGAGGCTGGGATGCGGGAAGTTCTGATCCGGGGGGGCCGAGGTCGTCGTCACCATGGATGCGGCGCGGCGGGAATTGCACGGCGCCGATGTGCTGATCCGCGGCGGCGAGATTGCGGCTGTGGGGCAGGGGCTTGTGACGGCGGGCGAGGTGGTGTCGGCCCGGGGCTGCGTGGTCACGCCGGGGCTGATCAACACGCATCATCATCTTTACCAGACGCTGACGCGGGCGGTGCCGGGCGGGCAGGATGCGCTTTTGTTCGGCTGGCTGAAGACGCTCTATCCGATCTGGGCGCGGATGGGGCCCGAGGAAATCTTCACCTCGGCGCAGATCGGGCTGGCGGAACTGGCGCTGTCGGGCTGCACGCTGTCCTCGGACCATCTTTATCTGTATCCCAACGGCGCGCGGCTGGATGACACGATCGCCGCCGCCGCGGAACTGGGGCTGCGCTTTCACCCCACCCGCGGCGCGATGTCGATTGGCGAAAGCGCGGGTGGCTTGCCGCCCGACAGCCTTGTCGAGCGCGAAGAGGCGATCCTGAAAGATTGCATCCGTGTCATCGACGCCCATCACGATCCCCGCCCCGGGTCGATGCTGCGGGTGGGTGTCGCCCCCTGTTCGCCGTTTTCGGTCTCGCGCGAGCTGATGCGCGATGCGGCCGTGCTGGCGCGTGACAAGGGGGTGATGCTGCACACCCATCTGGCCGAGAATGACGAGGATATCGCCTATTCGCTGCACCAGTTCGGCTGCCGTCCTGGCCAATATGCCGAGGATCTGGGCTGGACCGGCGCCGATGTCTGGCATGCCCATTGCGTAAAGCTCTCAGGTTCGGAAATTGAACTTTTCAGCCGCTCCAGGACCGGGGTTGCCCATTGCCCATGTTCGAATTGTCGCCTTGGCTCGGGCATTGCCCCGGTGCGGGCGATGCGCGATGCGGGGGTGAAAGTGGCTTTGGGCGTCGATGGATCGGCATCGAATGACGCGGGCAACCTGATCGCCGAGGCCCGGCAGGCGCTGCTGTTGCAACGGGTGCAAAACGGCGCCGAGGCGATGTCGGTGCGCGAGGCGCTGGAGATCGCCACGCTCGGCGGCGCGCAGGTTCTGGGCCGCCCGGAGCTGGGCAGCCTTGAGCCCGGCAAACGCGCCGATCTGGCGATCTGGGATGTCTCGGGGCTGGAAGCCGCGGGCGCCTGGGATCCGGTGGCGGCGCTGCTTCTGTCCGGCCCGACGCGGGTGAAGCATCTCTTCGTCGAAGGCCGCCCGGTCGTCCGCGAGGGCCAGATCACCACGCTCGACCTGCCGCGCGTCATAGAGCGTGCAAACGCGCTCGCCCGCGCCCTTGCGCGCTGATTTCATCTTGCTTCAAATATCCCGGGGTGAGACGGGCAAGGCGGCCTTCCGGGGGAAGGACGCCCCGTCGAACGGGCAGAGCCCCGCGTCCTCGTTGAAGCCGGGCCCCCGGCTATTTCATCCGCCGCCCGGCCACCCAGACCCCGGCGATGGCGCGGTCATCCCCCATCATGATCGTCGGGAAAAGCGCCTCCCAGAAATCGCCCGCCCGTTCGGCGCGCTGGGCAATCGCGGGGGTCGAGGCGAGATCGACCGCGATCAGATCGGCCTCCATCCCCACGGCGATATTGCCCACCGCCTGGTCGATGCGCAAAACCTGCGCCGCGCCAAGGGTCGCCAGATACCACAGCGCGGCGGGATGCAGCGCCCCGCGCCGCAGCTGCCCGATCTCATAGGCCGCGGCCATCGTGCGCAGCATCGAAAAACTCGATCCCCCCCCGGTGTCGGTCGCCAGCCCGATCCGCAGCCCGGCCGCCGAAAGCCCCGCCGCATCAAAGAGCCCCGAGCCGATGAAGCTGTTCGAGGTCGGGCAATGCGCCAGCCCCGCGCCGACATCGCGCAGCCGGGCGATCTCGCGCGGTTCCAGATGGATCGCATGGCCGTAAACGCCGTTTTCCCCAAGCAGACCAAAGGTTTCGTAGGTGTCCAGATAATCCCGCGCCGCCGGATAAAGGCTTTTCACCCAGGCGATTTCATCGAGCTGCTCGCTCAGATGCGTCTGCATCAGGCAGTCGGGATGCTCGGCCCAGAGGCTGCCCAAGGCCAGCAGCTGATCGGGGGTCGAGGTGGGCGAGAACCGCGGCGTGATCACATAGCCCAGCCGGTCCCGCCCGTGCCAGCGCGTCAGAAGCGACTTGCTTTCGTCATAGGCGGCCTGCGCCGTGTCGCGCAGCCCGGCGGGCGCGGTGTCGCGGTCCATGCAGGTCCGCCCCGCCAGCGCCCGCATCCCCCGCCGCGCCGCCTCGCCCATGAAGGCATCGACCGAGGACGAATGGATCGTCGCATAGGAACACATCGAGGTCGTGCCATGCGCCAGCGCCAGATCCAGATAGCGCGAGGCGATCTCGGCCGCATAGGCGGGATCGGCAAAGCGCATCTCCTCGGGGAAGGTGTAGCTGTTGAGCCAGTCGATCAGCCGCTTGCCCCAGCTGGCGATGATCGCGGTCTGCGGGTAATGCACATGCGCATCGACAAACCCGGCCGAGATCAGCCGCGCGCCCAGATCGGTGCGCCGCGCCTGCGGGTGGCGTGCCAGAACCGTCTCGGCCGAGCCCACGGCGACGATCCGCCCCGCGTCAATCGCCACTGCGCCCTGACGGTCATGCACCGCCGCCCCCGGCCCCTCGCGCAGCGCGTCGCCCGAAAACCGCAGCACCTGCCCCAGCAAAATCTCCACGCGCCACCTTCCTTTCCCGTGTGCCCCCATGCTAGGGCCGCGATCAGGCTTCGGCAATCACGGCTTTTTTGTCGCAGCCGGCTGCGATAAGGTGGCGGCAAACCAGAACACGGCACAGCAGGGGGCGGCATGGCACAGGAACGGGCAGAAGAGCACGATGCCGAAGACCTGCCCGCGCTGACCGGCGATCTGGTCGACCGTGTCCTGGCCGCGACCGAGGCGGGCGATGCCGTGCTTCTGGCAGAGCTGCTCGAACCGCTGCATGGCGCCGATATCGCCGACCTTCTGGAACAGGTCACCACCGCCGAGCGGCGCGAGATCTTGCGGCTTTACGGCCGCGAGATGGACGGCGAGATCCTGACCGAGATCGACGAGTCGATCCGCGAGGAGGTGATCGAACAGATCCCCGCCGATGTTCTGGCCGAGGCGGTCCGCGAGCTTGATTCCGACGACGTCGTCGATCTGATCGAGGATCTGGAGGAGGTGCAGCAGGAAGCCATCCTGGATGCGCTGGATGAAACCGACCGGGCCGCCGTCGAACAATCGCTGACCTGGCCCGAATATTCCGCCGGCCGTCTGATGCAGCGCGAGGTGGTGGTGGCGCCTGCGCATTGGACCGTGGCCGAGGCGGTGGCCTTCCTGCAGCGCGAAGACGACCTGCCCGATCAGTTCTATCACGTCATCCTGGTCGATCCCGCGCATCATCCGGTGGGCTATGTGACGCTGGGCAAGGTGCTGTCCTCCAAGCCCGACACGAAGCTGACCGCGATCACCGAGGACAGTTTCCGCACCATTTCCGCCCGGCAGGAAGAGGGCGACGTCGCCTATGCCTTCAACCAGTATCACCTGATTTCCGCGCCGGTGGTCGATGACGACGGCCGTCTGGTGGGCGTGATCACCATCGACGATGCGATGAACGTGCTGGACGAGGAGCACGAGGAAGACATCCTGCGGCTGGCGGGGGTGGGCGAGGAGAGCTCGATCTCCGATTCCGTGCTGGAAACCGTGCGGCAGCGGCTGCCCTGGCTGGTGGCGAACCTGTTCACCGCCTCGCTTTCGGCGATCGTGATTTCGCAATTTCAGGCGACGATTTCGGCGCTGGTGGCGCTGGCGGCGCTGATGCCGATTGTCGCCTCGACCGGGGGCATCGCGGGCACGCAATCGCTGGCCGTGGCGGTGCGGGCCTTGGCGACGCGCGATCTGACGGCCTCGAACGCGCGCCGGGTGGTGCTGCGGGAAATCGGCGCGGGGCTGGTGAACGGGCTCAGCCTTGCGCTGCTGCTGGGCGTCGCGGGCGGGCTGATTTTTGGCCATGTCGATCTGGGCGTGGTGCTGGGTCTGGCGATGATCGTCAATCAGCTGGTGGCGGCGCTGGGGGGCGTGATGGTGCCGCTGACGCTGGAACGGATGGGGCTTGATCCGGCGCTGGCCTCGGGCACCTTTGTGACGACGCTCACCGATGTGATGGGCTTTTTCGCCTTTCTTGGCCTCGCGACCTGGGTGCTGATATGACCGATCTGGCGGCGCGCAAGGCTTTGGCGCGCAAGGCCGCCTTCTCCGCGCGCAAGACCGCTTTCGCGGCGGGGCAGGGCGACGCCTGCGAGCATCTTCTGGCGGCGCTGATGCGGTTTTCGGGGGCGCCGCTGGCGGGCTATCTGCCGATCCGCACGGAAATCGACCCGCGCCCGGCGATGGCGGCCTATCGCGGCGCCATCGGCGTGCCGGTGATTCTGGGCGAGGGCCAGCCGCTGATCTTTCGCGCCTGGACGCCCGAGGCGCGGTTGATCCCCGGCCCCTTCGGCGCCTTCGTGCCCGAGACGGGGGCCGAGGTTACCCCCCGCGTGCTGATCGTGCCGCTGGTGGCGTTCGACCGGCGCGGGTTCCGGCTGGGCTATGGCGGCGGTTTTTACGACCGCACGCTGGAACGGCTGCGCGCCGCGGGCCCGGCGACGGCGATCGGCTTTGCCTTTGGCGCGCAGGAAATCGAGGCGGTTCCGGTCGAGCCCACCGACCAGCCGCTGGATCTGATCGTGACCGAGCACGGCCCGATCTTTCCCCATCCCGGCTGACACAACCGAAGCGCGGTTTTCGGACGCTTTCGGACGCGCGCGCAACCCTTCGGGTGCGTCGGGCCGCGAATCTGTTATGCTGGGGCAACGATCTTTCATCGGTTCTTGTCCCATGCGTTTCATCGAACGTCCGCGCGAGGCCCCGAAATCGCTTGCCGCCCCCGAGTTCCAGCGGATGCGGGAGGCCTATCTGGCATGGCTGAAGCTGGACGAAAAGCGCAGGGCGCAGACGCGGCCGCCGGATCGGCATTTGCCTAATCGATTAGTGGCACCTGATGACCTGACAGACTTCTTCGGAAGGAAATGTCCCTTTTGTGAAGCTCAAAGTGTCATCTACATACCTAGGTATCCTTTTAGACCAACCTCCGATGCGTTGTCCAAGGATGGTCAGGCGGATGCTTTGGCCTATGGTTGGTTAGCAGATGCGTGGCAGAATAGTTATAGAATTTGCCTAGACTGTCGCCCGAGTCAGGTGAACCTGTTTCCGGTTGCAGGGCTTCGCGCGCCCTTACCCTCGGTCGCGCTTTACGAGCGTTATGTCACCGAGGGAACCGGGGTTTGGCCTCTTGACCCCGCCGAGGGCGAGGATGGCAGCCGGGAAGAGCCTCTGCTCCTCGATCCCTGTATGGATCGCCACATCGAAGACCATCTGCGCGCCAACCCGGATGGCTCATGGACGCCGATTTCGGATCGGGGCGCGGCGACGATTGATCACTTTAACCTCAACCGACAAAGGCTTGTTGCGGAACGCGGAAAAGCCGTTGTGGACTGGTCCATCCTGACTGCCCCGCAAGACTTCCTCGCCGCCGACCGCTCCGCCGAGGACTTCACCGGCTTCCTCACCAACCTTGCCCGCCAACAAACTGGCGAGCTTCCTCCGCCCGAGATCTTCAAGACCGGCGCCGCGCCGACCGATCTGCCCGAAGGGTTGATGCTGTCGCTCGACATGATCTCGACCGCCATCAGCCCCGATCTTCTGACCATCGCGCCCCCCGAACCCGCCCCCTACAGCACCCCGCCGACGCTGACCCGGGTCGAGATCCGCGGCTTCAAGGGGATCGAGGCGCTCGACCTTGATCTGCCGATCCCCGCCGACGGGCATGGCGCGGCGCGGCTGATCCTGGGGGAAAACGCGGCCGGAAAATCCTCGCTGCTGGAGGCCATCGCGCTGGCGCTGGCCTCGGCTTCCGACCGCAAGGCGCTGAATATCAAGGTGCAAAGCCTGCTTCTTGACCCCGCGCAGATGGGCAGCCCGATCGCGGCGCGCAAATCCGGGCTGGTGCGGCTGACCTTTCAGGACGCGGGCGGCGGGCAAAGCCAGCTGCTTCTCAAACTCACCCGGCGCGGTTTTGCCACCGAAGGCCCGCGGCCCGAAAACCTGCCCGTTTTCGCCTATGGCGCCTATCGCCACTACCTGAAGGACAGCCACGACTGGACCCCCGGCCGCGGCATCCTCACGCTGTTTCGCAACGACAAATTGCTGTCGAACCCGGGGCGCTGGCTGCTCGACCTGCCCGAGGACCGCTTCAACGAGGTCGTGGCCGCCCTGCGCTTCATCTTCGGCCCCGGCGGCGATTTCGAGCGGATCGAGCGGCGGGACGGCGCCTGCATGGTCGTCACCCGCAAGGAGGAGGACGAGATTTTCACCCCGCTCGACGCCGTTTCCTCGGGGTTTCGGACCATGCTGGCGCTCTCGTGCGACGTGATGCGCTGGCTGATCGACGCGGCGACGCCCTGGCGCTTTCCCAGCCTGAAATCGGCGCGGGGGCTTCTCCTCATCGACGAGGTGGAGGCGCATCTGCATCCGCGCTGGAAGGTGCAGGTGATGGACGGGCTGCGCCGCGCCCTGCCGGGGATGACGCTGATCGCGACGACGCATGATCCTTTGTGCCTGCGCGGGATGGCGGCGGGCGAGGTGCTGGTCTTGCGCCGCATCCCCGGAGAGGCCGCGGGCAGTGCGCTGCCGGTCAAGGTCGATGCGCTGACCGCGCTGCCCGATGTCGGGCAATTGACGATCGAGCAGCTCTTGAAATCCGATTTCTTCGCGCTTTACGACACCGATGATCCGCGGGCGGGGGCGGCTTTGGCGGATTTGGTCGATGCTTTGGGCGGGCTTGCCCCCACCGACCCCGAGAAGGCGGCGAAACAGGCGCGGCTGCTCGCGCAGTTTCGCGGCGAGGTCACGGCGGCGCTGCCGGTCGGGCGGTCCGAGGTCTCGATGCTGGTGCAAGAGGCCGTGGCCGATTACCTGCGCGGTCAGGCCAGCCGGACCGATGCGCAGCGCCGCCGCCTGCGCGACGCGACGCGGGCGCGGATCGTGGCGATCCTGAAAGGGGACCGCGATGCGTCACGTTGAGCGCACGGGGCCGGTGCCCAAGGCGATGGACGGGCCCGAGAGCCCGGCGGCCCGCGAACGCGCCAAGGCAGCCGAACATGTCGCGGCGCAGCGCGCGGCGCTGGCGCGGGGCGAAAAACGCGGCAAGGGGTTTGACTATCGCGTCTACAAGGACGAGGGCGTGCGGGCTGCGCTGGAACGTCTGTTCCACGGCAAATGTGCTTATTGCGAAAGCGATTACGCGGCGCAGGCGCCGGTGGATATCGAACATTACCGGCCGAAATCCGGGGTCGAGGATGCGCCCGATCACATGGGCTACTGGTGGCTGGCGATGGATTGGGCGAACCTGCTGCCGTCTTGCATCGACTGCAACCGGCGCCGCTATCAGCTCTTGCCGCTGCCCACGACCGGATCGCTTGCCGATCTGCGCGCGGGCGCCAATACCGCGCTGAAGACCGGCAAGGAAACCGCCTTTCCGGTCTTTGCGGGCACGCGGGCCTTTGGTCTGACGCCCGATCCCGAGGCGGAAACGGCGCTCGAACGGCCCTATCTGCTCGACCCCTGCCGCGATGATCCGGGGCCGCATCTGAGCTTTCTGGTCGATGCGCCCGAGCCTTTGGCGCTGGTTCTGCCCGCCCGCACCGCCCCGGGCGAGGGGCTGCCCCTGCCGCAAATCGGCGCCGAGATCGGCCCCGATGCGGTGGCGCCCCATGTGTCGGCCCGCGGCGCGGTGTCGATTCAGGTTTACGGGCTGAACCGGCTGGGGCTGGTGCAGGCGCGCACCCGGATCTTGCGGCAGCTTGAAGTTCTGGGCGCGCTGGTGATCGAGGCGCATGCGCTCGCCGAGGATCTGGCGCAAAGCCCCGATCCCGCGGCGCGGGCGGCGGCGCGGATGGTCGCCGATTTCGCCGACCGGCTGGCCGCGGCGATCCGCGCCATGGCCGCGCCCGATCAACCCTATTCGGCCATGGTGGGCCAGTGGATCGACCACTGGACCGACCGGCTTGGCCCTGTCACGGAGGAAACCCATGTCACAGACGACTGACCTTCCGAGTTGCGATCTGGTGCTGAAAGGGGGGATCACCTCGGGGGTGGTCTATCCCAAGGCCTTGAAGAAACTGTCCGATCATTACCGCTTTTCGGAAATCGGCGGCACTTCGGCGGGGGCGATTGCGGCCGTCTTCGCGGCGGCGGCGGAATATGGCCGCGACAAGGGCGGCTTTGACAAGATCGAGGGGCTGGCCGAGGAGCTGTCCACCACCGTTTTGGAAAAATTCCAGCCGGTGCCGGAGCTTGCGCCGCTGTTTCGGCTTTTGCTTGCGGCGCAGAGGGGCAAGCAGCTGCCGATCCTCTGGGCGCTGATGCGCGGCTACCCGCGCGAAATGGCGCAGGGCGCGGCGCTGGGGCTGATCATCGTGGTGCTGGCGCTGTTCGCCTCGGCCACGGTGGTCTGGGGCTGGCTGCTGGTCGGCCTTGTGGTGATGGTCGCGGGGGGGCTGGGCTGGCCGCTTTGGGAGGCGAAGACACAGGCGACCGAGGGGCTGGCGGCCAATGATTATGGCCTCTGCCCCGGGCGCACGCAAAAGGGCTGGAAGCCCGACACCGGGCTTTCGGACTGGATGGCCAAGCGCATCGACGAGATCGCCTTTGGCGCCGTTGGCCCCGCGCCCTTGACGGTGAAGATGCTGGCGGAACGCGGCATCCGGGTGCAGACGGTGACCACCGACATCACCACGCACCGCCCCTTCGTGCTGCCGATGCGCAACAACCTGCATGCCTTCGACCCCGAGGAATTCGCCCGGATTTTCCCCGACCGGATCGTGGTGCATATGGTGGCGCAATCGACGCCCGTGGGCCCCGAATGGCAGGACCCGACCGGGCGGCTGCGCTATTTCCGCATCGAGGACCTGCCCGTGGTGGTGCTCGCGCGGATGAGCCTGTCCTTTCCGCTGCTGATTTCGGCGGTGCCGCTGCACCGGGTCGATCACACGCTGGTCAAGGCCGAGGGCGCGGCCAAGCTGCGCCGCTGCCTGTTTTCGGATGGCGGGCTGTCGTCGAATTTCCCGGTGCATTTCTTTGATCATGTGCTGCCGCTCTCGCCCACTTTCGGGATTTCGCTGGGCGAATTCGAGCCGCTGCGCGAAGCCGATCAGCCGAAATGGGGGCCGCGCATCAGCCTGCCCACCGATCCCAAACAGGGGCGGCTCTTGCCGACGCATCGGATTTCCGGTCTGGCGGGCTTTGTCATGGCGCTGTTCAACAGTGCCAAGGACTGGCAGGATTCGCTGCAATCGGTGCTGACGGGCTACCGCGAGCGCATCGTCACGGTGAACCTGACCGAGGACGAGGGCGGGCTGAACCTGCAGATGGCGCCCGAGACGATCACAAGGCTGACCGGCTTTGGCGAAACCGCGGGCGAGGCGCTGGCCACCGATTTCAGCCTGCCCGATCACCAGATGCGCCGCTTCCTGACCGAATTGCCGGCGCTGGAACGGGTGTTGATGGATTTCGCCGATCACTGGCGGGCCGCCGATCCCGCGGGCGTGCCGATCTACGAAACCCTGCTGCGCGACCATCACGGCGAAAGCTACGACCTGCCCGAGGCCCTGCGCGCAAAGCTGATCGCCCGGGCGCGGCGGATCGCCGATCTGGGGCAGGCCTTCTTCGAGGACCCGCTGAGCGCGGCGGAACAGGGGAAGCTGCCCGCCACCTCCTCGCGGATGCGCCATATCGCGGATATGGACACCACCCCGCGCAGTCAGGAACCCGATCCGGCTGCGGCCTGGCCGCATCTGGCCAAGCGCCCCGCCAGCGTGTAAGGGCGGGGCATGACCGATGACACCTTGCCGCCGTGCCCCGAATGCGCCAGCGCCTTCACCTATCAGGTGGATGCGCTTTTCACCTGTCCCGAATGCGGCCATGAATGGGCCCCCGGCGGCGAAAGTGCCGAGGCGGGCGCGCTGGGCGTGATCCGCGATGCGGTGGGCAATGTGCTGGCGGATGGCGACACGGTGACGGTGATCAAGGACCTGAAGCTCAAGGGCAGCTCGCAGGTGGTCAAGGTCGGCACCAAGGTGCGCGGCATCCGGCTGGTGCCGGGCGATCACGACATCGACTGCAAATTGCCCGGCGTCGGCCAGATCGGGCTGAAGTCGCAATTCGTCAAGAAGGTTCAGGATTAAGAAAGGGCGCCTCAGGCGCCCTTTTTCCTGCCGGAAGGAGAGGGGGGGCCTCAGCCCCGGTCCTTGGAGATGAAGCCTGCCACCGGATAGACCCGGCCCGGCGCCGAGGCCTGGCTCATCACCCGCACCTGGCTCCAGTCGTTGTTCTTCGACACGTCATGCACGGTCATGCCCAGCGAGATCCGGTTGCGCTGCCAGTTCGCATGGTCGATCTTGATCTCGCGCGGCGAGACCACTTCGGACACCACCGCGACATGGCCCATCGGCATCTTGCGGGTGGCGGAAAAGGCCATGACGGCGCCGACTTCCGGGGTGTGGCTGCGCTCATACCGCCCCGAGGCCTTCGACCACCAGGTGCCCGCATTGCCCTGCAGCTCGATCCCCGAGACATTGCGCGCGAAGGGCACGCACCAGACCCGGCCGCCGCGGGCGCGCAGCTCGCTGGCCAGCGCCACGGCATTGTCGCGCCGCACCGGGTCAAGACCTTCGGGACGATCCTGCGCCGAGGCGAAATTCATCCGCGTCGCCTGTTCGCCACCGCCGAGGCCGCCGCAGGCCGACAGCGCGGCCAAGGCGGCAATGGCCAGGGGAAGCCGGACCAGATGGCCGGAGAGTTTGAGCGTGATGTTCATCAGACCTTGAAACGAAATGTGAGTGTGTGGCGCCGACAAGGGCGTCTTCGGAGGGGAGCCATAGCCGGGTTCGGCAACAGAGTTAAAGCTTCCTGAAGATGCGGCGTGGCAAACGGGCGGAATCCTGCCATCACGGGGTTTTCGGGACAGCGGATTTCCGCCGAGGCTGAAATTTTTCGCTGGCTCCCCCGATGGGTCGGTGCGGGAGTCCCGGCCCGAAAACCGGTCCGGTTCGGGGCGGATTCGGGGCGCGATTTCGGGGTGCGATGGCGCATTCGTGCAAGGCAAGTGTTGCTTTCCGGCGGGGCTTTTGCCAAAGAAAACCGATGAAGATCTTGTTTCTTGGCGATGTGATGGGGCGCGCGGGACGTGCGGAGGTGGCCGAGCGGCTGCCGAAGCTGCGCGCGGACTGGGGTCTCGATTTCGTCGTGGTGAACGGCGAAAACGCCTCGGGCGGCATGGGTCTGACCGGCGAGCATGCGAAATTGCTGCTGGCGGCGGGGGCCGATGTGGTGACGCTGGGCGATCATGCTTTCGATCAGAAGGACATGATGCGCTTCATCGAAACCGAGCCGCGGGTGATCCGGCCGCTGAATTACGCCAAGGAGGCGCCGGGCAAGGGCGCGCGGATTTTCGAGGATCGGCGCGGCCGCAAGGTGCTGGTGACGCAGGTTCTGGGGCAGGTCTTCATGAAACGCCCCTTCGACGATCCGTTCTCGGCCATGGACACGGTCTTGCGCACCCATCCGCTGGGCGGGCTGGCGCAGGCGATCGTGGTCGATGTCCATTGCGAGGCGACCTCGGAAAAGATGGCGATGGGGCAATATTGCGACGGCCGGGCCAGCCTTGTCGTCGGCACCCATACCCATGTGCCCACCGCCGATGCGGTGATCCTGAAAGGCGGCACGGCGTATCTGAGCGATGCGGGGATGTGTGGCGATTACGACAGCATCATCGGCATGGAAAAGGCCGAACCGATGCGCCGTTTCCTGACCGGCATGGCCCGCGACCGCTTCACCCCCGCGGCGGGGCCGGTGACGCTGTCGGGCGTCTATGTGGAAACCGACGACCGCTCGGGCAAGGCGCTGAAAATCGCCCCGGTGCGCCTGGGCGGACGCCTGCCCGAGGCGCTGCCGATCTGAACCCTTGCGCCCGGATGCCAGACAAATCAGCACTTTTTCGCTGCACCCCAGCCAATGATGCCGCCCGCGTCGATCCGTGCTTGCCCGAGGCCCTCGGGCGGCTAGTATCGCGGGCAAGGAAAGAGGCCTGAAATGATCGACCTTGGACTGAGCCAGACGGCGGAAGCCTACTTCACCCTTGCGCTGATCGTGGCGATGTTCGCGCTGTTCATGAGCGAGATTTTCGCCACAGAGGTCGTCGCCATCGGCGGGGCGGCGCTGGTGCTGTTTCTGGGCATCGTGCCCTACAAGGAGGCCACGGCGGTTTTGTCGAACAACGCGCCCTGGACCATCGTGATGATGTTCATCCTGATGGGGGGGCTGGTGCGCACCGGCGCGCTGGACTGGCTGACGCGGCTGGCGGAACGCCATATCGACGACCGCCCGGTGCTGGCCGTGGTCGGCATCTTCGCCGCCATCGCCGCGGCCTCGGCCTTTCTGAACAACACCCCGGTGGTGGTGCTGATGATGCCGGTGATGATGGCGCTGGCGCGCCGGATGGGGGTTTCGCCGTCGAAATTCCTGATCCCGCTGTCCTATGCCGCGATCCTGGGCGGCACGATGACGCTGATCGGCACCTCGACCAACCTGATCGTTGACGGCGTTGCGGTGGGCAAGGGGCTCGAGGCCTTTTCGATGTTCGAAATCTCGGGCCTTGGCATCGTGCAGGTGATCGTTGGCGGGCTTTACATGCTGCTGCTCGGGCGGCACATCCTGCCCGACCGCATCTCGATGGGCGCGCTTCTGGGCGAGAAGCGCAAGATGAAATTCTTTACCGAAGTGGCGATCCCCGAGGGCTCTTCGCTGATCGGGCAGGGCGTGAACGAGATCGACCTGTTCAAACGCGAGGGCATGCGGGTGATCGACGTCTTGCGCGGCGATGCCAGTTTGCGGCGCGACCTTGCGGCGGCGGTTCTGGCGGCGGGTGACCGGGTGGTTTTGCGCACCGAAATGGCCGAGCTGATGAGCCTGCAGCAGAACACCGACCTGCGGCTGGTGGACAAGCTCTCCTCGGTGCAGACCGAAACCGTCGAGGTGCTGATCTCGCCCGGCTGCCGGATGATCGGGCGCTCGCTCGGCGATCTGCGGTTGCGGCGGCGCTATGGCGTCTATGTGCTGGCGGCGCATCGGCGCAACCAGAACATCGGCCGCAAGCTCGATGATCTGGTGGTTGTCGTCGGCGATACGCTACTGCTGGAAGGCGCGCCCGAAGACATCGCGCGTCTGGCCGCCGACATGGATCTGGTCGATGTGACCAAGCCCACGGTGCGGCCGTTCCGCCGGTCCAAGGCGCCGATCGCGGTGGGCGCGATGGTGGCGGTGGTGATCCTGTCGGCCTTCGACGTCGCGCCGATCCTGCTTTTGTCGACGGTGGCGGTGGCGGCGATCCTGCTTACCCGCGCCATCGACCCCGACGAGGCCTTTTCCTTCGTCGAGGGGCGGCTGATGGCGCTGATCTTCGCGATGCTGGTCGTCGGTGTCGCGCTGGACAATTCCGGCGCGGTCGAGCTGATCGTGGGCTGGGTGGCGCCGTTCCTGCGCGATCTGCCGCCGCAGCTGACGCTTCTGGCGATCTATGCGCTCGGCTCCTTCCTGACCGAGGTGGTGTCGAACAATGCCGTGGCGGTGATCCTGACGCCGATCGCGATCCAGATGGGGCAATCGCTGGGCATCGACCCGCGCCCGCTGGTGGTGGCGGTGATGTTCTCGGCCTCGGCCTCGTTCGCGACGCCGATCGGCTATCAGACCAACACGCTCGTCTATGGCCCGGGGGGCTATCGCTTTTCCGATTATCTGAAGGTCGGCGTGCCGCTGAACGTGCTTCTGGCGCTGGTGGCGACTTTCGTGATCCCGCTGTTCTGGCCGCTTGTCCCCTGAGGTTCCCATGCGTTTCGCCCTCCTTCTGCCTGCTGTCCTAGCGCTTTCGGCCTGTGCCCTGCCCGCGCCGCCCCCGCCCAATCCGGCGCGGATCGACCTTCTGGCCGACCGTCTGACGGTGCATTTCACCGATGGCAGCCGCTGCAGCGCCGATATCGCCGCGGCACCCGCGGGGCGGCTTGCGGGCTGCGCGGTGGCGATGGACTACAGCGTCACCCTGCGCCGGCAGATCCACATTCCCGCCGCCGAGGGGCTGATCGAGCCCTATGCGACGGTGCGGCTGACCCGCCCCTCGGATGGCCGCGTCTTCGACTGGGTCACCCCCGAGGGCGGCGAGCGGCACCGGCCGGTCAATTACGGCCATCAGCCCGGCTGAGGGGCCGGTTCATTGGCGCGGCTTGCGGTAAGGGCGGGCTTTGGCTATAGCGGCCGCCAGCACACCAATTCGACGGAGTAGGGGCATGGCAGGCCATTCCAAATGGGCGAACATCCAGCACCGCAAGGGCAAGCAGGATGCGATCCGCTCGAAGATGTTCTCGAAGCTGGCGAAGGAGATCACCGTCGCCGCCAAGATGGGCGACCCCGACCCCGACAAGAACCCGCGCCTGCGGCTGGCGGTCAAGGCCGCCAAGGCGCAATCCATGCCCAAGGACGTGATCGACCGCGCGATCAAGAAATCGCAGATGGGCGATGCGGCGGATTACACCGAAATTCGCTACGAGGGCTACGGCCCGAACGGGATCGCGATCATCGTCGAGGCGATGACCGACAACCTGAACCGCACCGCCTCGAACGTGCGCAGCTATTTCACCAAATCGGGCGGCAACATGGGCCAGACCGGCTCGGTCAGCCACGGCTTCGACCGGGTGGGCGAGATTTCCTATCCGGCCTCGGTGGGCGATGCCGATACGGTGATGATGGCGGCGCTGGAAGCCGGGGCCGATGACGTCGAAAGCGACGACGAGGGCCACTGGATCTATTGCTCGGTCGAGGCGCTGTCGGAAGTCTCCGAGGCGCTGGAAAAGGCTTTGGGCGAATCGACCGAATCGAAGCTGATCTGGAAGCCGCAGACGACGACCGAGGTCGATCTGGAAACGGCGCAAAAGCTGATGAAGCTCATTGACGCGCTGGAAGACGATGACGATGTGCAGACGGTGACGCATAATTTCGACGTTCCCGAGGATGTCGCGGCGCAACTCTGAGCCGGTTCGGATCGAAACGGGGCGCCCTTCGGGGCGCCTTTCGTTTTTCGGGCGGAATATGTTGATCGCTTTTGCCGACGTGGCACTCTGGGGAAAACCACAGGGAGCCCATGATGATCCTGCGTTCGCTTGCTGCCGTTGCCGTTTCTCTGTCGCTTGCCCTTCTTTCGCTCGCCGGGCCGCTTGCCGCGGCAGAGATGGGCTGCCCCACGCCCGAACAATTGGCCCGCGGCCTCGCGGTCAAGGTGCCGAAGGGCCCCCCCTTCACGCTGGTCGCCGACCGCTCCGGGGCGCGGCTGACCTGGCAGCTGAGCGAGATGCGCACCGTCTCGACCTTCGGCCGCGGCGGCGTCGCGCTGATCGAGGAGACGGGCGCCTTCAACGGCAGCGTGCCCGACGATGTGGTGGGCGGGCCTGCGGGCACGGAAACCCGCGATGTCTACAGCTATAGCTTCGCCCCCAAGGCCGATCCGGGCAAAAGCTGGACCGGCCGGGTCCGGGTTTCGCATGATTTCGACTCGGCCTCGACCGGGCCGCAGCCGACCGAACATTACAAGGCCGAGGCGCAATATGTCTTCGCGCCGCAGCAGGTGGTGGCGATCTCGGGCTGCGACTATCGCGTCGTGCCGACCGAAGTGCTGCTCTCGGTGCGCGACCCGGAAGACGGCAATGTCTATGTGCTGCAAAAGCGCGGCCTGATCCATTTCCCCGATTACGGCTTTTCGGTCGTGACCAAGGCCGGACCCGACCGCGATGTCGCGGCAGCGCTGAAATGGGGCATCGTCGGCTTCAGCCCGCTGCCCTGACCGCGCTCCTTTCACCTTGGCTTAAATATCCCGGGGGTCCGGGGGCGGAGCCCCCGGCGGGTCGCCTCGGCGAGAGCCGAGGCGAAATATTCTGGGGGGTCAGCCGAACAGGATCAGGTTCGAACGCGCGATCACCCAAAGCGTCACCGCGCCATAGGCGGCAAAGCCCGCCATCGCCCAAATGGTCAGGCGGCGCATCACCGTGGGCAGGGGCGCGCGCAGGCTTGCACGCGATGCAAAGGGGCTGACCACGCCCAGCCCCAGCGCCAGCGCCGTGGCCCCGAAAAGCGGCAGATAAAAGGCATAGCCGATATGGCCATATTCCGGTTTCAGGATGCAGAAGGGGCAATGGTGGTTCGGGTTTTCATAGACGTATAGCGAGATCGTCGAGACCATCGCCACCAGCGCCGCGCCGAAATAACCTGCCCCCGCCAGGGCAAACAGCCCATGCCCGCGCCCGCGGCGCAGCGCGTAAAGGCCGCTTGCCAGCACCAGCCCCCCCGCCAGTGCCAGCGCCCCAAGCGCCAGCGCCGGATCAAGCGCCGCCATCTCGTCGGACACCCCTTCATTCGCCGGGGTGAAGAGCTTCGAGCAGCACGAGGTGATGACATCGGTGCGCAGGTTCAGGAAATAGGCCAGCTGCAGCCCGCCGGTGACCAGAACCAGCGGCGCGATCGCCAGCGCGGCCGCATATTTCACCCGCGTCAGCGGATAATCGCGCCCAAGCCGGTCGACATGATCCAGCACCAGCCAGACCGCCGCCGCGAAAAAGGTGGCGATCTGCCCATAAAGCGCCGGAAAGCCGTAGCCGTTCACGTTCAGCGTGCCCACCGCGCACATCGCGCCCACGAAGAGTGCGGCCATCCGGTCGGCGTTGAAGACGAACAGGAACAGCGCCGCCGCCTCGGCCGCCATCACCAGCGCGAAAAGGGTCGAAACCAGCTCCGTGCGCCGCTCCATCAGCACCTGCCCGCGCGTGCCGCTGGCCAGATCCCAGCGCCGCAGCACTGCAACCCCGAAGCCCGCCGACCAAAGCGCCACCAGCCCGGCCAGCGCCGAGACCAGAAGCAGCGTCAGGATCGGGGTGTGAAAGATCATGACCGCACCTGCACGATCGCGCCGTCCTGCATCTCGACCACCGCCGTCACCGGCGCGGCGGCGATGATGCGCGGATCGTGGCTGGTCAGGATCACCGTTTTCCCCTGATCCCGCAGCCCGGCGACGATATCCAGAAAGCGATGCGTCAGCGCGGTATCAAGGTTCGCCGTCGGCTCGTCGGCGATCAGCACCGGCGCGTCATTGACCAGCGCCCGGGCAATCGCCGCCCGCTGCGTCTCGCCGCCCGAAAGCACCTCGACCGGCATCCGCGCCTTGCCCGCAAGGCCAAGGCTGTCGAGCCGCGCCAGCGCCCGCGATTCGATCACGGCGCGGGGCTCGCCCAGGGGGGCGGCGGGCAGCATCACGTTTTCCAGCACGGAAAGCCCGCGGATCAGGTTGAAACGCTGAAAGACGAAGCCGAAGCGGCGCCGCCGCAGATCGGTCAGGAACCGTTCGGGCAGGGCAGAGATCACCTCGCCCGCCAGCGTGATCCGCCCCGTCGTCGGCCGCGCCATGCAGCCCACAAGGCTGAGCAGCGTCGTCTTGCCCGAGCCCGAGGGCCCCATGAACACCGTCACCCCCGGCGCAATCGCCAGGTCGATGCCCCGCAAGGCGGTGACTTCGTTCGACCGGCCTTCGTTGTAGGTCTTTGAAACCTCGTGCAGGGTGATCATCGCATCACCGCATCCGGATCGGCCGCCGCGGTGCGCCAGACCGGAACCACGGTCGCGGCGGCATAGGGCAGGGTGGTCAGCAGGAACAGCGTCCCCAGTTGCAGCGCGTCGATGGCGGGCGTCAGCCGGAAGTCGGGATAGATCACCGCCCAGCCCTTCAGCACCGGCGCAAAAAGCGGCGCCCCCGCCCAGAAGACATGCGCATAGGCCAGCGTGCAGCCCAGCAGGAAGGCCCCGCCCGACACAAGGCCGCCTTCCCACAGTTTCATCGCGATCACGTCGCTTGTGTCCCAGCCGATCGCCTTCAGGATGCCGATTTCGCGCGCCTCCTCGGCGGAAAGCCCGGTGGCCTTTTCGGCGGCGAAGATCGCGAAAGCCAGGATCGACACGAAGGCCAGCGCCACCATCACCCCCTCGCGCCAGTCGAAGAGCTTCTGATAGGTGCGGGCGATGTCGTCCCGGGTGACGAAACGCGCCTCGGGCAGCAGGGCCGAGGCCTTTTCGACCACGGTCGACAGCTCGCGCGGGTTTCGCACATGCACCGCCAGATCGGTGAACTGGCCCTCTGGCACGTTGAAAAAGCTGCGGAAATCGGCCTCGGTCATCAGGATCAGATCGGCGCTGACCAAAGCGCTGTCCGCCGCCAGCGTGCGGGCGATGTCGAACCGCACAAGGTCGCCCTCGCGGCGCGACAGGAACAGCGGCGTGCCCTGCCATTTGAAGCCGCGTACCCGCGGCACCGCCTCGCCCAGGATCACCTGACCGGGGGGCGGGGTCAGGGCGGCCTCGCCTGGCACCATCACCGTGTAATTCGCGCCATTGACGCGGTCGTAATGATAGCCCCAAAGCCGCCCCTCGACCCGGCTCACGCCGCGGATCGCGGCGATCTGCGGCACCGCCCCGGTGCCGATCATCGCCTGCCGACCCAGGGTCAATTGCTGCACGATCAGATCGGGGGCGCTCGCCAGCGTCGCGCCCGCCTCGCGGCGCAGGCTGGCGGCAAAGAACATCGCCGAGGCGAGCAGGAACACCACCGCGGCAAAGACCACGACCAGCGACAGGTTCTTGATACGTCGCCGCGCCAGCGCCGCGACGGTGAAATCCAGCAGCGCCCGGTGTCGGTTCAGCGCGCTCATCGCAGATCCTCGGCCGAAAAATCCAGCGCCGTCGGCCCGAAATCTGCCGGGGGGGCGATCAGGCTGCCCGAAGGAAAGTGTTCGAAAGACAAGGGGTTATCCTGAAAGGCTGTGGCAAGATCGGCCAGCGCCGGATGGCGGGTGTAGCGCGCCTCGGTGAACAGCGCCAGATCGGTCAGCCCAAGCGCGCCGACCAGCCGGGCCGTCTCGGCCAGGCGCGCGGCGTCGCGCGGGGCGGTGAGCAGCGCATGCGCGGCCTCGGCCCCGGCCAGGGCCGTCAGCGCGGCCAGCGCCGCCAGCACCGGGGTCGCGGGGCGCAGGCTCACTCGAACAGGCCCTCGTCCAGCTTCGCGGGCAGGTCGGCGGGAACCTCGGCGAAGCGCAACAGGCGCTTGCCCGCATGGTCTTTCATGAAGTCGGCCGCGTCGGCGTCACTGGACAGCGGAACGAATTCATGCCCCATCGGACCGAGCACATCCGAGCCGATGGCGAATTGCGCCTCGGCCGCCGCGATCTGACGCACAGCATAATAATCGGTCACGCCCATCGCGGTGATCTGATCGGCGCTGCGCCCGGCGGCATAGCGCGGCACGTCCTGCACGAATTTGAAGAAATCCTTCGGACCGTCGAAATGGAAGGCCATGCCATCGGCAAAGACCACCGTCGCGATCCATTCGGGGTAACGCGCGACGAACATGCCGCAGACGGGGCAGGTGTCGCGCGGCCCGGGTTTGGGCAGATCGACGGGCGCGGCATCGGCGCGGGCGGTCTGCGGCAGGCCGAAGGCAAGCGTCGACACGCCCGCCAGAAGGCCAAGCGCGTTGCGGCGGGAAAGGTTGCACATGGTCAACTCCAGACCCGGCCATGCCAGTTTGGCACGGCCGGAATGTTGCAAAAGGTCAATTCGAGCCGGGCATCTTCATGCCCATTTCATGGCGTTTCTCGCCGCGGCGCTTGCGGATCATGCTGGTGTCCTTGGCCATTTCGACATAGGCGGCCATCAGCGCCGCGTCGAAATCCGCAAGGCTTGCCCCGGCGCTGGCCGCGGCGGCGGCTTCGGCCTTGGCCCGGTCGGCATAGGCGCGTTTCGACACCGCCGACATCGTGCCCGGCTTCGCGGGGTCGATCACATAGGTCATCGCGGCGGTATCGGCGAGCGGCTTCAGATCGCCCTCGGCCCCGGCATCGCCCGCATAGATCGCCTTCGGTCCGGCATCCATGTTCAGCGCCAGCGAGATCGCCGCGCAATGGATCGAACAGGTGCCGTCCACGGTGTCGTTTTCATAGACGATCAGATGGCGCGAGGCGGAATACATCCCCCGCATCATGCCGCAATAGGGGCAGCGCGGATATTTGCCCAGATCATCGGTCAGCGGGTCGGTATCGACCTTGAGAAACCGGGTCAGGCCGTTTTCATCGGTCCATTGCATCGGGCTGACGGGCTTTTCGGCGGGCGTCATCGCCATTTCGGCGCGGGCGGGCAGGGCGGCCAGCGGCATCAGCGCGGCGGCAGTGGTGGTGGCGGCAAGAAAATCACGACGTTTCATGGCTGTCTCCAAAACGGATGGCAGGGTTGGGATCAGGCGCGGCGGGGAACCCGCGGGGACGGGGAGGGCGGGACGCTGCCCCCCTCGCGCCCCCGTCACAGGTCCGCGACAGTCGGCGGCGCGCGGATCAACCCGCCGCGGGGGACGGGCGCAACGAAGACAAAGGGGATCAGCGCCGCGGGCTCGAGCGCGGCCAGAAACTGCGGCACGGGCGGCACCAGCAGCGGCGGCGCGGGCGTGGCAAAGGCGCAGACGGCGGCGCTGGTGCAGATGGCGCAACTGCCGTGCCCGGCGGTCTTTGTGTCAAGCACCCGGCCCGAGACGGGGTCGTAAAGTGCCCCCCCCTCGCCGGTGCAGAGCTGCAGGAACCCCGCCCGCGCGCCCGGGCCAAGGCCGCCCAGATCCTGCAGCGCCGAGGCGCTGAGATGTTCGGCAAAGAACAGGCCTTGCAGGACCATCGCCAGCACCGCCAGCCACCGGGCGAAAACGCCGGTGCGCAGGGGCATCTGGGGGTGGGCGGGGCGGATCATCGGGGCTCGTGGGCGTGGGTTCGGGTCAGGATCGCGGCAGTCGCGGCGGAAAGCAACATCATTCGTGCAGCTTTTCGGGCGGTGCCATGCGTCCTTGGCTACCGCGAACCGCAAGGCCGCCGCCTTGACCGAGGTCAAGTGTCGCGGGCCAATCGGCCGCGCCCTGTATCCCGCACAATCGCCCGCTTGCGCCTGCGCGCGGGGCAGGGCAGCAAGGGGCATGACCCCGATTTCCGACCAGAACCGCCCGCTCGAGGGCGTGCTGTGGATGCTGGCCACCGGCCTTGCCTTCGTTTTCGTCAACGGCATCGTGCGCCATCTGGGCACCGCGCTGCCCGCCGCCGAATCCGCCTTCATCCGCTTCGCCTGGGGGCTGCTGTTTCTGGCCCCCTCGCTGCGGCCGCTGATGCGCTCGGGCATTTCGCCCGGCCTGTTCAAGCTTTTCGCGCTGCGCGGTGCGCTGCATACCATCGCCGTGATGCTGTGGTTCTATGCCATGGCGCGGATCACGATTTCCGAGGTGACCGCGATCGGCTATCTCAATCCGATCATCGTCACCCTGGGCGCGGGGCTTCTGTTCGGCGAAGGCTTCCGCCCGGCGCGGATGGCGGCAATTGCCGTGGCTATGATCGGCGCGCTGGTGGTGCTGCGCCCGGGCCTGCGCGAGCTGTCGCCCGGCCATCTGGCGCAGCTCGGCGCGGCCATCGGTTTCGGTCTGTCCTACCTTGTGATGAAGCGGCTGACGCAGCTGGCCCCGGCAACGACCGTGGTGGCGGTGATGGCGCTGTCGGTGACGATCGGCCTTGCGCCTTTCGCCATTGCCGTCTGGCAACCGGTGAGCCTGTCGCAGCTGCTGTGGCTGGGCGGCGTCGCGGTCTTTGCGACGGCTGGGCATTACTGCATGACCCGCGCCTTCGCCTGCGCGCCGATGACGGTGACGCAGCCGGTGACCTTCCTGCAGCTGGTCTGGGCGACGCTTCTGGGCTGGTCGGTCTTCGGCGAGCCGGTCGACCCTTTGGTGATTCTGGGCGGCGCCATCATCCTGGCCGCGGTGGTGTTCCTGACCTGGCGCGAGTCGCGTGGGCAGCCGTCGCAAGGGCGTATTTGAGCCAAGAAAAAGCCCGAGGTCGAAGGGCCCCGGGCTTTGCTTTTTCTTGGTGCAAATACGCCTCTTTACCCCTTGGCGGCGGTGCCGCGCGGGTCGATCAGCCGGGCGATCACGCCTTCGCGGGTGATCCGCCGCCCATCGGTCAGCGCCACGGCGGGGACGGTTTTCAGCAGCTCCATCACCTTGATCACCGGGGTTTCGGGGGCAATCGGCGTGCCCTCGGCCGCGCCCGGTTCGGCCATGTCCTCGGCCGTGAGCACCCCAAGCGGGTTCATGTGGGCGACGAATTCGGCCACATAATCATCGACCGGATTGGCGATGATTTCCCGCGCCGTGCCCATCTGCACCAGCCGCCCCCCCTCCATCAGCGCAATGCGGTTGCCAAGCTTGAAGGCCTCGTCCAGATCGTGGCTGACAAAGACGATGGTGCGCCGCAGCGTCGATTGCAGTTCCAGAAGTTCATCCTGCAGCTTCGCGCGAATGAGTGGGTCCAGCGCCGAGAAGGGCTCGTCCATCAAAAGGATCGGCGCTTCGGTGGCAAAGGCGCGGGCCAGACCGACGCGCTGCTGCATGCCGCCCGAAAGCTCGCCCACCTTGCGCTCGGCCCAGTCCGTCAGGTTCACCAGCTTCAGCTGCGCATCGACGCGGTCGCGCCGCTCGGCCTTGCCCATGCCGCTGAGTTCCAGCCCCAGACCGACGTTTTCGCGCACCGTCCGCCAGGGCAGGAGGCCGAATTGCTGGAACACCATCGCCACGCGGGTTTGCCGGATGCGGCGCAGGGTCTGCGGATCGGCATGGGTGACATCGACAAGGCCGTTGCCGTCGCAAACCTCGACCTTGCCGCGGCAGACCGGGTTCAGCCCGTTCACCGCGCGCAAAAGCGTCGACTTGCCCGAGCCTGACAAGCCCATCAGCACAAGGATTTCGCCCTCGGCCACGGAAAGCGAGCAGTCATGCACCCCCAGAACCTGACCCGTGCGGGCCTGGATCTCGGCGCGGGACAGGCCCTCGTCCATCAGCGGCAGGGCGCGGTCGGGGTGATCGCCAAAGACGATCGAGACATTGTCGAACCGCACCGCGACGCCCGCGGTCAGCTTCGGATCGGTGATCAGGGTCGCGTGTCTCATTTCGATCCTCCGAAGCGCATCATCCGGTCCAGCACGATGGCGACGACGACGATGATCATCCCCGATTCAAAGCCCAGCGAGGTGTTGACCGAATTGAGCGCCCGCACCACCGGCACCCCAAGCCCGTTCGCGCCCACAAGCGCCGCGATCACCACCATCGAGAGCGAGAGCATGATCGTCTGGTTCAGCCCCGCCATGATCTGCGGTAGGGCATAGGGCAGTTCGACCTTCCACAGCACCTGCCGCGGCGTGGCCCCAAAGGCGCGCGCGGCTTCCAGGAGCGGCTGCGGCGTGGTGGACACCCCCAGATGCGTCAGCCGGATCGGCGCGGGCAGCACGAAAATCACCGTCGCAATCAGCCCCGGCACCATCCCGATGCCGAAAAACACGATCGCCGGGATCAGATAGACGAAGGTCGGCAGCGTCTGCATCAGGTCAAGGATCGGCTGCATCGCCATGTAAAGCCGCGGCCGGTGCGCGGCGGCAATGCCGATCGGCACGCCCAGCGACATGCAGACAACACAGGCCGAAATCACCAGCGTCAGGCTTTCCGTCGTCGGTTTCCAGTAGCCCTGGTTGAAGACGTAAAGCAGGCCCAGAAGCACGGTGAGCAGGATCGACACCCGCCGCTGCAGGAACCACGAGATGCCCAGGAAAAACCCCGTCATGATGAAGGGCTGATAGTCCGGCGGGTAAAGCGGGGTATATTCTGCCGCCCCGGTGATCCAGGAAATGTCCAAGGGCGTCGCAAAGATCGCCATGATTGCGTCGATCAGCGTT
Source organism: Rhodobacter capsulatus (assembly GCF_052363185.1). GTDB lineage: Bacteria > Pseudomonadota > Alphaproteobacteria > Rhodobacterales > Rhodobacteraceae > Rhodobacter > Rhodobacter capsulatus_E. Next base: position 1,182,074 of record NZ_CP198955.1, read on the forward strand.
TCGAAAATCGCGGCCAGATGGTCGAAGACAAGCGAAAAGCTGTCGCGCATCCATTCGAAGACCTGCTTGGCCCAGGGGCCGACCGGGATTTTCCATTTGCCGGTGAAAAGATCGGTGCCGCTGTGGCCGGTGATCAGCCCGGTGCCGATCAGCAGCCCAGCCAGTTTCTCCAGCACCGTCTTCACCAGAATGGCGCCGAAAATCGATACGGCGATGGTGCCGATCAGGCGCATCGTTTGCTGTAGCATGTCGCTTGCCTTGCGTGGTTCGGAAAACCGGCAGGCGGGGGCCCGCCTGCCGGGATCGTCAAGTCAGCGCAAGGCTTATTTCAGCGCCGCGGTCACCGCCGCCAGACCGTCGCCGCCGTCCTTGGTGGTGACGCCCGCAAGCCAGGGGGCCAGAACCTCGGGATGGGCGGCCAGCCAGGTCTTGGCGGCCTCGGCCGGGTCGATGCCGTCATCAAGGATCTTGCCCATGATCTCGTTTTCCATCGCCAGGCTGAATTCGAGATTGGAGAGCAGCTTGCCCGTGTTCGGGCATTCGGTGGCATAGCCCTTGCGGACATTGGTGCGCACCTCGGCGCCGCCGAAATTCGGGCCAAAGACGTCATCGCCGCCGGTCAGGTAGCTCATCTTGAAATTGGCGTTCATCGGATGCGGTTCCCAGCCCAGGAACACCACGGGCGTATTGTCCTTTTCGCCCTTGGCGACGGCGGCGAGCATCCCTTGTTCCGAGCTTTCGACAACCTCGAAGCCCGACAGGCCGAACTGCCCCGCGGTGATCATGTCGAGCACCAGACGGTTGCCGTCATTGCCCGGCTCGATCCCGTAGATCTTGCCTTCCAGCGCGTCCTTGTGGGTGGCGATATCGGCGAAATCCTTGATCCCAAGCGCGGCGCCCGCGGCATTGGTGGCCAGCGTGTATTTCGCGCCGACAAGGTTCGTGCGCAACGTCTCGACCGAGCCATCCTCGCGGTAGGGCGCGAGATCGGCCTCCATCGAGGGCATCCAGTTGCCGAGGAAGACATCGACATCGCCCGAGGACAGCGCCGTATAGGTCACCGGCACCGACAGAAGCTTGATGTCGGTTTCATAGCCCAGCGCCTGCAGCACCGTCGTCGTCACCGCGGTCGTCGCGGTGATGTCGGTCCAGCCCACATCCGAGAACGTCACCTTGTTGCAATCGGCCGCGGCGGGAAGGGCAAGCGAAACTGTCGCAGCCCCGGCAAGAAGGAAGGAACGAAGCGTCATCAGGGTCTCCCGTTGGTTGCCCGGTTTACGGTCAGGCTTTTTGTTGATTGACGAGTCAATAAACTTGCCTGTAGCTCCTAAAAGCAAGATCTTTTTTGAGCGGAGTCGCAAAAGACATGCCGAAGCTTGGAGCAGAGCCTATTCGACGGGCGGCCTTGGTGAAAGCCACGATCGAAACGGTGGGCGAGGCGGGATCGCTTGAAGTCACCGTAGCACAGATTGCGCGGCGTGCGGGGATGTCCTCGGCCTTGGCGCATCATTATTTCGGCTCGAAAGAACAAATCTTTCTGGCGGCGATGCGGGCGATTTTGACGCTTTACGGGGCGGAGGTGCGCGGTGCGCTGGCGGCGGCGGACCGCAGCCCCGAATCGCGGCTGCGCGCGATCATCGCGGGGTCATTCTCGCCGGGCAGTTTCCGGCGCGAGGCGATTTCGGCCTGGTTGAATTTCTATGTGCTGGCGCAGACCAGTCCCGAGGCGATGCGGCTGTTGCGGGTCTATCAGCGCCGGTTGCGCTCGAACCTGCGCCACGAGCTGCGCCCGCTGGTGGGGGATCGGGCCGAGACGGTGGCCCGCGGTCTGGGCGCGATGATCGACGGCGTCTATATCCGCGCCGCTTTGGCCGAACATGCGCCGAACCGGGCCTATGCGCTTGAAATCGTGAATGAATATCTGAACCGGGAGTTGGAGGTGCGGCCGTGAAAGCACAACCGAAGGCCAGCCATTTCGTCAATGGTCTCTGGGTCGAGGACAAGGCCGGGGCCGAGATCGAGGTAATCTTTCCCGGCACCGGCGAGGTGATTGCGGTTTTGCACGAAGCAACCCCCGCGGTGATCGAAGCGGCGCTCTCGGGTGCGGTGGCGGCGCAACGCGCCTGGGGCGCGCTGAAGCCCGTCGAGCGCGCGCGCATTCTGCGCCGCGCCGCCGATCTGATTCGCGACCGCGGCGCGGAGCTGTCGCTTCTGGAAACGCTCGACACCGGCAAACCGCTGCAGGAAACGCTGGTCGCTGACTGGCCCTCGGGCGCGGACAGTCTGGAATATTTCGCTGGGCTTGCGCCGACGCTGACCGGCGAGACGATCCCCTTGGGCGGTGATTTCGCCTATACGATTCGCGAACCTTTGGGCGTTTGCGTCGGCATCGGCGCGTGGAATTACCCCAGCCAGATCGCCTGCTGGAAGGCGGCCCCGGCGCTCTCGACCGGCAATGCGATGGTGTTCAAGCCCTCGGAGCTGACGCCGCTTGGCGCGCTGCAATTGGCCGAGATTTTCATTCAGGCCGGGATGCCCGCGGGGGTCTTCAACGTCGTGCAGGGCCGGGGCGCGGTGGGCGCCGCGCTGACCACTGATTCGCGCGTGGCCAAGGTCTCGCTGACCGGCTCGGTCGCGACCGGCGCGCGGGTCTATGCGGCGGCGGGCGCGGGGATGAAGCATGTGACGATGGAGCTGGGGGGCAAATCGCCGCTGATCGTCTTTGACGATGCCGATCTGGAAAGCGCGATCGGCGCGGCGATGCTGGGGAATTTCTATTCCTCGGGGCAGGTTTGCTCGAACGGGACGCGGGTTTTCGTGCACAAATCCATCAAGGAGCGCTTCCTGACCCGGCTGGCGGAACGGACGGCTTTGATCAAGGCGGGCGACCCCTTGGACGAGGCCACGCAATTCGGCCCGCTCGTCAGCGCGGCGCAGCATGCCAAGGTTCTGGGCTATATCGCCACGGCGAAAGCCGAGGGCGCGCGGCTGATCTGTGGCGGCGCTGCGGGCAACGAGGGGCCACTTTTCGTGCAGCCGACGGTCTTTGCCGATGTCACCGACGGCATGACGCTGGCGCGCGAGGAGGTCTTTGGTCCCGTCATGGCGGTGCTGGATTTCGACACCGAGGAAGAGGTGATCGCGCGGGCGAATGGCACCGAGTTCGGGCTGGCAGCGGGGGTCTTCACCGCCGATCTGGCGCGCGGGCACCGGGTGATTGCGCAGTTGCAGGCGGGGACGTGCTGGATCAACGCCTATAACCTGACGCCGGTGGAGATGCCCTTTGGCGCGGTGAAAGCCTCGGGTCTGGGGCGGGAAAATTCCAAGGCCGCGGTCGAGCACTATACGCAGCTGAAGGCCGTCTATGTCGGCATGGGGCCGGTCGAGAGCCCCTATTGAAACGCAGGCCGGGGGCGCTGCCCCCGGACCCCCGGCGTATTTGCGCCAAGAAAAAACAGGGTTCAGGCAGAGGGTCGCGGGATGGATGCGGACTATGTGATCGTTGGGGCAGGCTCGGGCGGCTCGGCGCTGGGCTATCGGCTGGCCGAGGCCGGTCATCGCGTCGCGATCATCGAATTCGGCGGCACCGACTGGGGCCCCTTCATCGAAATGCCCGCGGCGCTGTCTTACCCGATGAACATGGGGCGCTACGACTGGGGCATGGGCACCGAGCCCGAGCCGCATCTGGGCAACCGCCGTCTGGTGACGCCGCGTGGCAAGGTGATCGGGGGGTCGTCCTCGATCAATGGCATGGTCTATGTGCGCGGCCACGCCTGCGATTTCGACCATTGGGCCGAGCAGGGCGCGGCGGGCTGGGGCTATGCCGATGTGCTGCCCTATTTCAAGCGGCAGGAACATTGGCACGGCGGCCATGACGGCGCCGACGCGACCTGGCGGGGTTTGAGAGGCCCGCTGCATGTGACGCGGGGCCCGCGCAAGAATCCGCTGTTTCAGCATTTCATCGAGGCGGGGGCGGCGGCGGGCTATCCGGTGACGATGGATTACAACGGCGAACAGCAAGAGGGCTTCGGCCCGATGGAGGCGACGATCTGGCAGGGGCGGCGCTGGTCGGTGGCCTCGGCCTATCTGCGGCCCGCGATCAAGACCGGGCGGCTGAAGATCGTCCGCGGTCTGGCCCGCAAGGTGGTGATCGAGAATGGCCGCGCCGTGGGCGTCGAATATGAAAAGGGCGGCGAGATCAAGGTTCTGAAGGCGCGGGCCGAGGTGGTGCTGGCGGCCTCGGCTTTGAACACGCCGAAGCTTCTGATGCTGTCGGGGATCGGCGATGCAGAGCATCTGCAAAGCCACGGCATCGAGGTTCTGGCGCATCGCCCCGGCGTGGGGTCGAACCTGCAGGACCACCTTGAAATCTATATGCAATTCGCGTCGAAAGAACCGGTGACGCTTTACAAATACTGGAATCTCTGGGGCAAGCTGACGGTCGGCGCGCAATGGGTGCTGACGAAGCGCGGCCTTGGCGCCTCGAACCAGTTCGAGGCCTGCGGCTTCATCCGGTCCGACAAGGGCGTCGAATATCCCGACATCCAGTATCACTTCCTGCCGATTGCCGTGCGCTATGACGGCAAGGCAGCCGCCGAGGGCCATGGCTTTCAGGTGCACACCGGCCCGATGCGGTCGAAATCGCGCGGCACGGTGCGGTTGCGCTCCGCCGATCCGCGCGAAAATCCCGAGATCCGCTTCAACTACATGTCGCATCCCGACGATTGGGAGGAATTCCGCAAGGTGGTGCGGCTGACGCGCGAAATCTTTGCGCAGGCGCCGATGGCGCAGCATGTGAAGCACGAGATCCAGCCCGGCGCGGCGGTGCAAAGCGATGCCGAAATCGACGCCTTCATTCGCGATCACGCCGAAAGCGCCTATCACCCCTGCGGCACCTCGCGGATGGGGCGGGCCGATGATCCGATGGCGGTGGTCGACCCGGATGCCCGGGTGATCGGGGTCGAGGGGCTGCGCGTCGCCGACAGCTCGATCTTCCCGCGGGTGACGAACGGGAACCTGAACGGCCCCTCGATCATGACCGGCGAGAAGGTGGCCGATCATATCCTGGGCCGCCGTCTGCCCGCCGAGAATGCAGCCCCCTGGATCAACCCGAACTGGCGGGTGTCGCAGCGGTAAGCATGACCGGCCAGGCGGGTTGTGTTCGCCTTACGTTCTGTTAACTTGCGCCCATGGTGAAGTGGGTTCTGATCGGGCTTGTGCTGGGGCTTCCGGCACAGGCCGATGTCGTGCAGGGGCAGGCGCGGGTGGTCGACGGCGATACGCTGGTGATCGGCACGCAGAAGGTGCGTTTGTTTGGGATAGATGCGCCGGAGCATGATCAGCTGTGCAAGGATGCGCAGGGACGCGACTGGCCCTGCGGGCAGGCCGCGCGCGATCGGCTTGCGGGGCTGGCGGCGGAGGGCGTGCGCTGCGTGGGTGCGGATCGGGACCGCTACGACCGGCTGCTGGGCGTCTGTGCCGCGGACGGGCGCGATCTGAACGCCACGCTGGTGGCCGAGGGGCTGGCCGAGGCGTATCGCAAATATGCGCTTGACTATGTGCCCGAGGAGGAGACCGCGCGCGGGCCCCGTCGCGGCATCTGGGCCGGGCCGCATCTGGCGCCCGAGGCGGCGCGGCACGGCCCGGTGCAGACCCCGCCCGGGGCCTGCCGGATCAAGGGTAACATCTCGAAAAAGGGGCAGATTTTCCACCTGCCCGGCACGCGCGATTACGACCGCACGAAGATCGACACCGCCCGGGGCGAGCGCTGGTTTTGCACGCCGCAAGAGGCGATGCAGGCCGGTTGGCGGCCGGTGGGCGGCTGAGCGCCAACTTGACACGGGTCAAGGTGCCGCGCCCGCGTCCGGTCTAGGCTGGAGTCGTGAGAAATGATGACCGGAAAGGGAGAGGCCCATGTCGAACACCCCGCATACGCTGTCCGAGGAATTCCCGTTCGAGATGGAAAAGCTGCATGCTTTGAAGGTCTCGAACGCGCATTTCGCCAAGCTTCTGGAAGATTACGACGCGGTGAACGACAAGGTGCACCGGGCCGAAACCCATGTCGAACCGGTGGACCATTTCGCCGAGGTGGATCTGCGCAAACAGCGCGCGCATATCAAGGATGAAATCGCCTACATGCTGCACCATTCCTGACGACCTCCAACGACTGATCGGGAAGCCTCGGATTTTCCGGGGCTTTTCGATGTCCGGGGGTCAGGCGATGTCGTAGGGCAGCAGGCCGCGGCGGTTCGGATCGACGCGCAGGCGCCGCTCCAGCGGCGGAACCGAGCGCTGGTGGCAGTCCTTGCGTTCGCAGATCCGGCAGGAAATCCCGATCGGCTGATAGGCGCGCGGATTGCCCAGTTCCATGTCGTCGGCATAGACGAGGCCGCGGGCATGGCTGACCTCGCAGCCCAGACAAATCGCATAGCGCCGCACCGGGGCGGTGAAGCTGCCGCCCGATTTCGACACGTCGCGGGCGAGGCACAGATAGCGCACCCCATCTGGCGTCTCGGCCAGTTGGCGCAGGAATTTTGTTGGTGTTTCAAAGGCTTGATGGACGTTCCACAGCGGACAGGCGCCGCCGAACCGGGCGAATTGCAGCCGCGTGGCGGAATGGCGCTTGGTGATCGTGCCGGCCTGATCGACGCGGACGAAGAAAAAGGGAATCCCCTTGGCGCCCGGCCGTTGCAGGGTTGAAAGCCGATGCGCCACCTGCTCGATGCTGGCGCCAAAGGCATCGGCGAGCCGTTCCAGATCGTGGCGGGTTTCCTGCGCGGCCTCAAGGAAGGCGCGATAGGGCAGAAGTGCGGCGCCGGCGAAATAATTCGCCAGACCGATCTTCGCGATGGCGCGCGAGGTCTCGGACTGGAACCGCGCCAGATCGAGCGTGGCTTCCAGAAGCTCGTTCTGGGTGATCAGCGCGACCTGATGCAGCAGCTGGAAGGCCTGGGTCGAGCGGCTGGCATGGGCGGAAATCAGGATGCGGTCGCCCTCGCGGGTGCGCAACTCGGAAATGTTCGAAAAGTGAACGTTTACCCCCCGCGCCCGCAGGGCATCGCAGGCCCGTGTGATCGGGTCCAACCTTTTGCCATCCGGGCAGGAAAAGCGTTCGGCGGCGCGGTCGACGGCGTCGATGTAATTGTCGCAATAGTGAAAGAAGTCCCGGACCTCTTCCCAGGGCGAAACCACCGTCTGCGCGCCTTCGCGGCCCAAAGCCTCGTCGAGCGAGGCCAGCCGTTCATGGGCCTGCCGGTAGGCGCGGTGCAGTTCCAGAAAGGCCCGCGCCAGCGCCGGGGCGTTCGAGGCCGCCAGCCGCAGATCGGCCAAGGGCGGCGTGCCGCCATCGGCAAAGACCGGGTCGGCCATCGCCTCGCGCATGTCGGAGACCAGCCGCTCGGCATCGCCCGCCGAAAGCTCGGTCACGTCAAGCCCGAATTCCCCCGCCAGCGCCAGCACCACCGCGGCCGAAACCGGGCGGTGGTTGTTCTCCATCTGGTTCAGATAGGGCAGCGAGACGCCGAGCCGGTCGGCAAAGGCCTTTTGCGTCAGACCCAGACGCGCCCGGGTTTCGCGCAGCTTCACACCGGCATAGAGTTTTTGCGTGGCCATGGCGCCCTCTGCTTTGCAAAGCTCTCGTATCCTTTGCAAAGGCCGCGTGCAAGGGGAGGTTGCATGGCTGGGACAAACCGCCGTAGCATCGGGGCCGAGCGGGAGGAAAGATGCGACATCTGTTGGTTGTGATTGCACTGGTGCTTTGCGGCTGCGCCCCCGTGCCGCCCGAGATCACCCCGGCCGAGGCGGCGCGGATCGCGGCGCCCGATCCGGCGCTGGCGGCGCAGATCGCGCGGCTGTTGCCGAAACTGCGCCGCGAGGAAGCCCGGCGCGAGGCCGAGGCGCAGGCGATGGGCCGGGCGCTTGATCCGCGCGAACAGGAAATCGCCCGCAAGGTCGGCGTGCAACATCCTGAAAGGGTGCGGCTTTTGGTGGTTGAACGGATCGCCCCGCTGGCCGATCCGGATCTGGCGGGGTTGTTTTCGCTGCACCGTGCCTGGGGGCTGACGACGGGCTATGGCATCACCGTGACGAAAGCGCCGGTGCCGGATTGGCTTTTGGCGCATGAGCTGGTGCATGTGGCGCAATATGAACGGCTGGGGGCCGGGCCGATGCTGCGCCGCACCCTGACCGAGACGCTGGTGCTGCGCGGCAATCTGATCCCGATCGAGCGCGAGGCGATCGCGCTCGGCGATACCGTGGCGAAATCGCCCGCCTATGGCTATTGAGGCTGGCGCATCACCCAAAGGATCGCCACCACCGAGAGCGCCGAGGATCCGAACATCACCCACAAAAGCCGGGCCACCTCGACCTCGGGGCCAAGCAGCGTCGCGGTCAGGCTGGCCAGAACCGCGCCGGTGCCGATTGTCATCGTCGCGCCCAGGCCCGAGGCGGTGCCCGCCAGATCGGCCCGCACCGACATCAGCCCGGCATTGGCCGAGGGCAGCGACAGGCCGTTGCCGATGCCGGTGATGCCGACCGCCGAGAAAAACAGCACCGGGCCCAGCGCCTCTGCCGCCCGCGCCAGCAGCGCCACGGCGATGGCCGCGGTGGCAAGGGTCGTGCCCCAAAGCACCATCCGGTCCATGCCCAGATGCAGCGAAAACCGCCCCGAGACCCAGTTGCCGATCAGATAACCGAGCGAGGGCAGGGCGAAGAAATAGCCGACCTCGATCGGGGAGAGGCCAAAGGCCTGCTCTCCCACCAGCGCCGCGCCGCCGAGATAGGCGTAGAACAGCCCCGCCGAGGCGGCGGCCGACAGCGCATAGCCCCAGAACCGGGCCGAGCGCAGCAGGATCGGATAGGCCCGCATCTGCGCGCCAAAGCCAAGCCCCCCGCCCGAGACGGTCTCGCCCATGTCGGCCCAGACCAGCGCGAACAGAAGCGCCCCCGAAATGGCCAGAACCGCCAGATTGGCCTGCCAGCCGAAAAGCCCGTCCAGAAGCCCGCCCACCGCCGGGCCGATCATCGGCACCACCGACATCCCCATGGTGACATAGCCGATCATCGAGGCGGCGCCGGGCCCGGGAACCATGTCACGCACCGCGGCGCGCGACAGCACGAAGGCGGTGGCGATGACCGCCTGCACGAAGCGGGCCGCCAGAAAGGTCTGGGCATTCGGCGCAAAGAGCGCGGCGACCGAGGCGAGCGTGAAGATCGCCACCACCCACAGCAGCACCGGGCGGCGGCCGTAGCGGTCCGAGATCGGCCCGACAACGAATTGCGCCAGCGCCGAAAAGGCCAGATAGGCCGAGACCGCGAGCTGCATCAGCCCGTAATCGACACCGAAATGCCGTGCCATCCCGGGCAGCGAGGGCAGGAAGATGTTCAGCGCCAGCGCCGCCACCCCGGTGGCCAGCACGAGGGTGACGATATGCGGCGGTGTGTTGCGGGTCAGGAAAGCCATGCACGGCCGCTAGGCTGCGCGCGTCATTTTGTCCACGGGGGAAAATGTATGCGTCACAAGATCGGGGCTCAGCCCTTGTTCGAAAAGATCAGCGCCGCCCCGGCGATGATCAGGACGAATCCGCCCAGCGTGCGCCAGGTCGGCGGCTCGCCCAGCCACCAGCTGTTGAAGCCGACAAAGACGGTGAGCGAGATCACCTCCTGCATCACCTTCAGCTGCGCCGCCGACATCACGCCGTAGCCGATGCGGTTGGCGGGCACCATCAGGCAATATTCGAAAAAGGCGATGCCCCAGGACACCCCGATCGCCACCAGCATCGGCGCCGATTTGAAGCGCAAATGGCCATACCAGGCGAAGGTCATGAAGACATTCGACGCGGTGAGCAAAAGAAAGGTGACGAGAGGGGCGGGAAGGGTCATGATCGCCTCGGGCAGGGTGGCTTTTCCTAGCGCGGCCCGGGGCGCGGCGCCAGTTTATTTGCAATATTGCAATTCGCACTTGGTGGTCTGAGAATTATTTGCAAATTTTCCCGAATCCGCTTGGTAACATTCTTTCGTTCCGATAGGTTGCACGGAAATTCTCGGAGGGGACCCCATGAAAGACATCCTGAGCGAGCTGGAAAGCCGGCGTGCGGCGGCGCGGCTTGGCGGCGGCGAGCGGCGCATCGAGGCCCAGCACAAGAAGGGCAAGCTGACGGCGCGCGAACGCATCGAACTTCTGCTCGACGAAGGCTCGTTCGAGGAATTCGACATGTTCAAGGCGCATCGCTGCGTCGATTTCGGCATGGAAGCCGAGCATATCTCGGGCGATGGCGTGGTCACCGGCTGGGGCACGGTGAACGGCCGCATGGTTTATGTGTTCTCGCAGGACTTCACCGTCTTCGGCGGCTCGCTGTCCGAAACCCACGCCGAGAAGATCTGCAAGATCATGGATATGGCGATGCAGAACGGCGCCCCGGTGATCGGGATGAACGATTCGGGCGGCGCGCGGATTCAGGAAGGCGTGGCCTCGCTCGCCGGTTACGCGGAAGTCTTCCAGCGCAACATCATGGCCTCGGGCGTCGTGCCGCAGATCTCGCTGATCATGGGGCCCTGCGCCGGTGGTGCGGTCTATTCCCCCGCGATGACCGACTTCATCTTCATGGTGAAGGACAGCTCCTACATGTTCGTGACCGGTCCCGACGTGGTGAAGACGGTGACGAACGAAATCGTCACCGCCGAGGAACTGGGGGGCGCGTCGACCCACACCAAGAAATCTTCGGTCGCGGACGGCGCCTATGAAAACGACGTCGAGGCGATTGCGGAAACCCGCCGCCTGATCGACTTCCTGCCGCTCTCGAACCGCGAAAAGGCGCCGGTGCGGCCCTTCTTCGATTCCGTGGACCGGATCGAGGAAAGCCTCGATACGCTGATCCCGGCCAACCCCAACATGCCCTATGACATGAAGGAATTGATCGCGAAAATCGCCGACGAGGGCGATTTCTTCGAGATTCAAAAGGATTACGCGGGCAACATCATCACCGGCTTCATCCGCATCGAGGGTCAGACCGTGGGCGTGGTCGCGAACCAGCCGATGGTTCTGGCGGGCTGCCTTGACATCGACAGCTCGCGCAAGGCCGCGCGCTTCGTGCGCTTCTGCGATGCGTTCGAAATCCCGATCCTGACGTTGGTCGATGTGCCCGGCTTCCTGCCCGGCACCGGCCAGGAATATGGCGGCGTGATCAAGCACGGCGCGAAGCTTCTGTTCGCTTACGGCGAGGCCACCGTGCCGAAAGTCACCGTGATCACCCGCAAGGCCTATGGCGGCGCATATGACGTGATGGCGTCGAAGCACCTGCGCGGCGATTTCAACTATGCTTGGCCCACCGCCGAAATCGCGGTGATGGGGGCCAAGGGCGCGACCGAGATCCTCTATCGCTCGGAACTGGGCGACAAGGACAAGATCGCCGCCCGCACCAAGGACTACGAAGACCGTTTCGCCAACCCCTTCGTGGCGGCCGAACGCGGCTTCATCGACGAGGTGATCAAACCCTCGTCCACCCGTCGTCGGGTGGCCCGTGCTTTCGCGAGCCTGCGCTCGAAGAAGCTGGCCAACCCGTGGAAGAAACACGACAACATTCCGCTCTGAGGGGCGCGGAATGCTTCGTGGGGCCGGGCAGGCGCGCACAGCCTTGCGGGGGACGATCGCGGTCGTTCTCGCTGTGACGGCGCTTGCCCGGCCCGCCTTTGCCGAAGAGGCCGGGCCGGTGCAGGAAACCGGGCCGCTGCCCGTGCCTTCGGGGCCGCCGCTTCCGGTGCCGTCGGGGATCGCGCTGCACTGGCTCGAGACCCGGATGGACACCGCCGGGCCGCGCGGGCTGACGCTGCGCTTTCGCTTCGTCGCGCCGGAGGTGGCCGGGGCGGGCTATGGCCCGGACAAGGCCTCGGCCGATCTGCAGGCTTTGTGCGACGGCTGGGCGCTGCCGCGGATTGCCGAAACCGGGCCGCAACCGGCCGAACTCGTCCTTGATCTGTCCGACCGCGTGGTGCCGTTCGGGGCGTCCGATGAAACCGCGGTGCAATTCTTCGAGGCCTATTCCATCGCCGATGGGGCCTGTCAGTGGGAGCTTTTCTGATGGCGATGCTGCGCCAGAACACCAAGGATGGGGGCCCGGTCACGGTCGCCCCGAAACTTTTGTGTTCACGCGCTTTTCGCTTCAGCCCGGACGTGGCGCGCGGTAAATCTGCGCGCGATCGGAATCATCCGATCCGAACAATGACAAGCAAGGACCAGATGGACGGAGCCTTCCGTGCCCTCGTCGGTCCTGACAGGAGACACCCATGTCGAACAAAGTCCTCTTCGCCCTCGTTGCGATCGCTTTCGTGGCCGCTTGCGCGCCCAAGACCGAGCCGGTCGCTCCGGTCACCATCGAACCGGCCCAAACCGGCAAATACAAGTAAGATCTTTCGGGGGCAGGGCCCGGCCTGCGCCCCCGGCTTGCCCGTTCCGTGCTTGCGCGGGACGGGCCTGATGTGCCACCCCGCGCGGGAAAGGGGCACATCATGCTGAAACACCGTGGCTTCCCGGGGCGTCTTCCCGGCACCGATTTCCAGTTCACCATCCGGCGCGCCAATGCCAAAAAGGGCGCCACCAAGATCGTCCGCCGCGAGCGTTACAAGGATCGGGCCGCGCCCGACCGTCGCGCCGATGCGGGCTTCATGGCTGCGCTGTGGAATTATTTCGGCGAAGAGCCCTTCGAGCGGGGCAATCTGGATGCCGGGCGGCTGTCCTGGCTGATCGGCCGCGAGGTCGTCTGGGCCTCCGAACCCGCCGATCCCTGCAGCTACGAGCAGCTTTTGCGCATCGACCGCAAGCGGGCCGAGGCCAGCTTCCCCGAGGTTTTCGCCGATCCCGACGCTTTCGACTGGGACGAAGACGACGCGGAGGACGACTGGGAATGACCGGGGTCCGGGCGGCATATCGGCAGAAAATCGCCTATTTTGGCGGGGCTTTTGCCCCCGCCTCTGGCAATGCGGCATCGGCGCCCCATATCGGGATGCAGATGGCGTGTTTCGAAGCCGCGCCGTCCAACCTCCATGTTAGTGTCTTGGGGTCGCGGCCCGGCGTTTTCGTCGGGCCGCGCCTTTGCGCCCGGGCGACGGGGCCGGATGGGCAAAGCCTTGCCGATCTGGCGCAGGCCTGTCCCGTCGGGCGGAACTATCCGTTGTGCTGGCGCATTTCCGCGCTAGATCCGGGGGTAATCATAACCCCTGTCGGAGGCAGACACTCATGCGCAGCACTTCCCTTCTTCTGGCCCTTCTGGCCGCCGCGACCCTTGCGGGCTGCACGCAACCCCAAGGCGGGGCCGGCGTGTTGCAAACCCAGGGCGGGCGGGCGCTTGCCGGTGCCGCCGCCGGTGCCATCATCGCCGATGCGGCCGACGAAAACATGGTCGCCGGAGCGGCGCTTGGCGCGCTGGCCGGTGGGGCGACCTGCAACGTCGGCGTCGGCGGTCCCTGCTACTGAGCCGCGCGACATTTTCCCGCCTGCGCGGGTCGCGACCCCATGCCGCCACCGAGGGTTCCCCCCTCGGTGGCGTTTCATTTCGCCCGCCTTGACGGCACATGACATCACGAAAGGGGGCGCGGGCCAATCCGCGCCCGGAGGAAGGGACTGACCATGTTCAAGAAAATCCTGATCGCCAACCGCGGCGAGATCGCCTGCCGCGTCATCAAATCGGCGCGCAAGATGGGCATCAAGACGGTGGCCGTCTATTCCGACGCCGATGCGCAGGCGCTGCATGTCAAGATGGCGGACGAGGCCGTCCACATCGGCCCGCCGCCCGCGAACCAGTCCTATATCGTGATCGACAAGATCATGGACGCCATCCGCAAGACCGGCGCCGAGGCCGTGCACCCGGGCTATGGCTTCCTGTCGGAACGGATGGATTTCGCCGCCGCGCTGGAAAAGGAAGGCGTGATCTTCGTCGGACCGCCGAGCCCCGCGATCGAGGCGATGGGCGACAAGATCACCTCGAAGAAACTGGCGCAGGAAGCCGGGGTTTCGACCGTTCCGGGCTACATGGGCCTGATCGCCGATGCCGATGAAGCGGTGAAGATCTCGGACCAGATCGGCTATCCGGTGATGATCAAGGCCTCGGCCGGGGGCGGCGGCAAGGGGATGCGGATTGCCTGGAACGCCGAGGAAGCGCGCGAGGGCTTCCAGTCCTCGAAGAACGAAGCCGCGGCGTCCTTTGGCGATGACCGTATTTTCATTGAGAAATTCGTCACCCAGCCGCGTCACATCGAAATTCAGGTGCTGGCCGACCAGCATGGCAATTGCGTCTATTTGAACGAGCGCGAATGCTCGATCCAGCGCCGCAACCAGAAGGTCATCGAAGAGGCGCCCTCGCCCTTCCTCGACCCCGCCACCCGCAAGGCGATGGGCGAACAGGCCTGCGCGCTGGCGAAAGCGGTGGGCTACACCTCGGCGGGCACGGTTGAGTTCATTGTTGACGGCAACCGCAACTTCTACTTCCTGGAAATGAACACCCGTCTGCAGGTGGAACATCCGGTGACCGAACTGATCACCGGCATCGACCTTGTCGAGATGATGATCCGCGTTGCCGCCGGGGAACCGCTGCCCTTCAAACAGGAAGATATCGGCATCAACGGCTGGGCGATGGAAAGCCGCCTTTACGCCGAGGACCCCTATCGCAACTTCCTGCCCTCGATCGGGCGGCTGACGAAATACCAGCCCCCGGTCGAAGGGCCGACCGCCTCGGGCGGGATCGTGCGCAACGACACCGGCGTCTTCGAGGGCGGCGAGATCTCGATGTATTACGACCCGATGATCGCGAAACTTTGCACCTGGGGCCCGACCCGCGAAGCCGCGATCGAGGAAATGCGTCTGGCGCTCGACACGTTCGAAGTCGAAGGCATCGGCCACAACCTGCCGTTCTGCGCGGCGGTGATGGATCATGACCGCTTCGTCGAGGGCTCGATCACCACGGCCTTCATCGCCGAGGAATATCCCGAGGGCTTCCAGGGCGTGACCCTGACCGAGGAGATGCTCAAGCGCGTCGCCGCCGCCACCGCCGCGATGAACCGTGTGGCCGAAATCCGCCGCACCCGCATTTCGGGCACGCTTGGCAATCACGAGCGCAAGGTGGGCGATGACTGGGTGGTCAGCCTGCAGGGCGAAAGCTTCCCGGTGAAGATCGCCGCCGACAAGGCGGGCTCGACCGTGACCTTTGCCGATGGCACCAGCCTGCGCGTCGAAAGCGACTGGACGCCCGGCAAGTCGCTGGCGAAACTGACGGTCGGCGGCACGCCTTTGGTGCTGAAGGTCGGCAAGATCCCGATGGGCTTCCGCATCCGGGTGCGCGGCGCCGATCTGAAGGTGCATGTGCGCACGCCGCGCCAGCATGATCTGGCGCTTCTGATGCCGGAAAAACTGCCGCCGGATACCTCGAAGTTCCTGCTCTGCCCGATGCCCGGCCTGATCGTGAAGATCTCGGTCGAGGAAGGGCAGGAAGTGCAGGAAGGTCAGGCGCTGGCCACCGTTGAAGCCATGAAGATGGAAAACATCCTCAAGGCCGAGCGCAAGGGCGTGGTGAAAAAGATCAACTGCGCGGCCGGTGCCTCGCTGAAGGTTGACGACATCATCATGGAATTCGAATGAGGCCGGGGCTTTCCCCCGAATGACCTGAACGGACCGGCCGGGAGGGGGCGCCCCCCCGGCCTTTGCCCCCCGAAACGAGGCTCGCACATGACCGACAAGATGGAGGGCTGGCGCAAGCTGGCCGAAAAGGAACTCAAGGGCCGCTCGCCCGACAGCCTGACCTGGAACACGCTCGAAGGGATCGCGGTCAAGCCGCTTTACACGGCGGAAGACACCGCCGATCTGCCGCATATGGGCACGCTGCCGGGCATCGCCCCCTTCACCCGCGGCGTGCGCGCGACGATGTATGCGGGCCGTCCCTGGACGATCCGGCAATATGCGGGCTTCTCCACCGCCGAGGAGAGCAACGCCTTTTACCGCAAGGCGCTGGCGGCGGGGCAGCAGGGCGTTTCGGTCGCTTTCGACCTGGCCACCCACCGCGGCTATGATTCTGACCACCCGCGCGTTGTCGGCGATGTCGGCAAGGCGGGCGTCGCCATCGACTCGGTCGAAGACATGAAGATCCTCTTCGACGGGATTCCGCTGGAAAAAGTTTCGGTCTCGATGACGATGAACGGCGCGGTGATCCCGATTCTGGCGAATTTCATCGTGACGGGCGAGGAACAGGGCGTGGACCGCAGCCTGCTGTCGGGCACGATCCAGAACGACATCCTCAAGGAATTCATGGTCCGCAACACCTATATCTATCCGCCCGAACCCTCGATGCGGATCATTGCGGATATCATCGAATACACCTCGAAAGAGATGCCGAAGTTCAACTCGATCTCGATTTCCGGCTATCACATGCAGGAAGCGGGCGCGAACCTGGTGCAGGAGCTGGCCTATACGCTGGCCGACGGGCGCGAATATGTGCGCGCGGCGCTGGCGCGCGGCATGAACGTCGATGATTTCGCGGGCCGCCTGTCGTTCTTCTTCGCCATCGGCATGAACTTCTTCATGGAAGCGGCGAAGCTGCGCGCCGCGCGACTGCTGTGGCACCGGATCATGTCGGAATTCGAGCCGAAGAAACCGGGCTCGCTGATGCTGCGCACGCACTGCCAGACCTCGGGCGTCAGCTTGCAGGAACAGGACCCCTACAACAACGTCATCCGCACGGCCTATGAGGCGATGTCGGCGGCGCTTGGTGGCACGCAGTCGCTGCACACCAACGCGCTTGATGAAGCCATTGCGCTGCCGACCGAATTCAGTGCCCGGATCGCGCGCAACACCCAGATCATCCTGCAGGAAGAAACCGGCGTCACCAAGGTCGTCGATCCGCTGGCGGGCAGCTATTATGTCGAGGCGCTGACGGCGGAGCTGGCTGACAAGGCCTGGGCGCTGATCGAGGAAGTCGAGGCGATGGGCGGCATGACCAAGGCCGTGGCCTCCGGCATGCCGAAGCTGCGGATCGAGGAATCGGCGGCGCGGCGTCAGGCGGCGATCGACCGCGGCGAAGACGTGATCGTTGGCGTGAACAAATATCGTCTGGCCAAGGAAGACCCGATCGACATTCTGGACATCGACAACGTGGCGGTGCGCGACAGCCAGATCGCGCGGCTGACGCAGATGCGCGCGACCCGCGACGAAGCCAAATGTGCGGCCGCTCTGGCCGAAGTCACCCGGCGCGCGCGCGAGGGGGGCAACCTTCTGGAAGCGGCCGTCGAAGCGGCCCGGGCGCGGGCCTCGGTGGGGGAGATCTCGATGGCGATGGAAGAAATCTTCGGGCGTCACCGCGCCGAGGTGAAGACGCTGGCCGGGGTCTATGGCGCGGCTTACGAGGGCGATCAGGGCTTTGCGCAGATCCAGGCCGATGTGAGCGCCTTTGCCGAAGCCGAGGGGCGGCGTCCGCGGATGCTCGTCGTGAAGATGGGGCAGGACGGTCACGACCGCGGCGCCAAGGTGATTGCCACGGCTTTCGCCGATATCGGCTTTGACGTCGATGTGGGCACGCTGTTCCAGACCCCCGAGGAAGCGGCGCAGGATGCGGTGGACAACGACGTGCATGTTGTCGGCATTTCCTCGCTCGCCGCCGGTCACAAGACGCTCGCGCCGAAGCTGATCGAAGCGCTGAAGGAAAAGGGCGCCGAGGATATCCTGGTGATCTGTGGCGGGGTGATCCCGCAGCAGGACTATGACTTCCTGAAGGCGGCAGGCGTGAAGGCGATCTTCGGGCCCGGCACCAACATTCCGGCGGCAGCGCGCGAGATCCTGGATCTGATCCGCGCCGCGCGCGGCTGAGATCGGGCCGAACCCCGGCCCAGCCTTTCGGGCGCCCGCAGGTCGGGCGCCCTTTTTCGTCCTGTCGCGGCGCATCGGCGGTTCCGAATTTCTTGACAGGAGGGCGATGTGACGAAATGATCCGGAAATCATACCGCCACGCGCCCCCATCCGCGCCCGCCAAAGGACATCAGCGATGCATATTCCGGACGGATACCTCAGCCCCGCGACCTGTGCGGTGACCTTTGCCGCGGCGGCGCCGTTCTGGTATCTGGCGATGCGCAGGATCGAGCGGGTCGAGGCCGCCCGCACCATCCCGCTGATCGCGCTGGTGGCGGCTTTCAGCTTCGTGATCATGATGTTCAACCTACCGGTGCCGGGCGGCACCACGGCCCATGCCACGGGCCTTGCCATCGCGGCGATCCTGCTGGGCCCCTGGGCGGCGGTGCTGGCGATTTCGGTGGCACTGCTCATTCAGGCGGTGCTCTTCGGCGATGGCGGCATCACCGCCTTTGGCGCCAATTGCTTCAACATCGCGGTGGTCGGGCCGATGCTGGCCTATGCGGTCTACCGACTGGGCAGCCTTGGCGCGGCGGTCGGATCGCGGCGGCGGGTGCTGGCGGCGGGGCTGGCGGGCTATCTGGGCATCAATGCCGCGGCGCTGGTGACGGCGCTCGAATTCGGGCTGCAGCCCGTGCTGTTTCACGACGCGGGCGGCGCGCCGCTTTACGCGCCCTATCCGCTGTCGGTGGCGGTTCCGGCGATGGCGATCGCCCATCTGACGGTCGCGGGGATCGCCGAATTCATCGTCACCGCCGGGATCGTCGCCTGGTTGCAACGCGCCAATCCCGATCTCTTGGCGCCTTCGGAAGGCGCGGGGGCCGAGGCGCCCGGTCTGGCCTGGCTCTGGGGCGGGCTGGCGGCGCTGATCGCGCTCAGCCCGCTGGGGTTGCTGGCCTCGGGCACCGCCTGGGGCGAATGGGGGGCCGAGGATTTCACCACGCCCGAGGGCCGCGAGACCATCGCCAGCGTCTCGGGCGGCGTGGCCCCGCCCGAGACGGTGCCGGGCGGGTTCGAACGGCTGTCAAGCTTCTGGAGCGCCCCGGTCCCCGATTACGCGCCCGGTTTCCTGCAAAATGAAACGCTTGGCTATCTGCTCTCGGCCGGGATCGGGGTCGGGCTGGTGGTGGCCTTCGTCACGGTCGTGGCGCGCTGGCGCGCCGGTCGGGCCCGCGCCGCCTGAGCCGGGTCATGGCCGAACCCTCCTTTGCAAGCCATCCGCCCGCCGCGGGCGGTGCCGATCTGGTCGGGCGGATCGCGGGCGGCATCACGGCGCTGCTGCGTCACGCCGAGGAGTCGGTGGCGCTGGCCCGCGGTCCGGGCCTGCTGCAGGGGCTTGATCCGCGCGCCAAGGTGGCGGGGCTTTTCGCGCTGATCCTGGCGGCGGTTGCCACCCGGTCGCTGCTGGCGCTGGCGGCGGTGTTCGGGCTGGCGGTGGTTCTGGGCGCGCTCTCCGGGGTCGGGCCGCGGCGGCTGGCGCGGCAGGTCTGGGGGGCGGTTCTGCTCTTCACCGGGCTGATCGCGCTGCCCGCGCTGGTGCTGGTGCCCGGAACGCCGCTGCTGGCGCTGCCCTTCGGCCTTGCCGTCACCGAACAGGGGCTGCGCGCGGCCGCCTTTCTCCTGGGCCGGGCCGAAACCAGCGCCACGCTGGCGCTGCTTGTGGTGCTGACGACGCCCTGGCCGCATCTGCTCAAGGCGCTGCGCAGTCTGGGCGTGCCCCGGGCCGCTGTGATGATCCTCGGCATGACGCATCGCTACATCTTCGTTCTGGCGCAACTGGCGCTGGAGCTGTTCGAGGCGCGGCGCAGCCGTCTGGTCGGGCGCTGCGACGGGCGCACCGCGCGCAGTCTGGCCAGCGGCATCGCCGGGACGCTTTTGCAACGCTCGCTGGATCTGGCCGGCGAGGTGCATCTGTCGATGATCGCCCGCGGCTGGCGCGGCGAGGTGCATCTGCTGCATGATTTCCGCTTTCGCCCCCGCGACGGGCTGTTTCTGGCGGCGCTGCTGGCCGCGGCGCTGGCCCTTGCGCTGGCGGGGCGGCCGTGATGACCGATCCCGCATTCCGTCTGCGCGACGTGCAGTTTTCCTATCGCGGCCATCCGGCCCTGACGGGGCTGGATCTTGACCTGCCGCGCGGGCGGCGCACGGCGGTTCTGGGGGCGAATGGCTCGGGCAAATCGACGCTGCTGCGGCTGCTGGATGCGCTGCAATTTGCCCAGACCGGCCGGGTCGAGGCGCTGGGCCAACCGCTGACCGAGGCGGCGCTGCGCGATGACGCCGCCGCCATCGCCTTTCGCCGCCGCGTCGGCTTCGTGTTCCAGAACCCCGATGTGCAGCTCTTTTGCCCCACGGTCTTTGACGAGCTGGCCTTCGGCCCGCTGCAGATGCACTGGCCGCGCGACCGCATCCGCGCCCGTGTGGCGGCGCTTCTGGCCGATTTCGGGCTGACGGGGCTGGCCGACCGGCCGCCGCACCGGCTGTCCGGGGGCGAGAAAAAGCGCGTGGCGCTGGCCTCGGTGCTGATCCTCGACCCCGAGGTGCTGCTGCTCGATGAGCCCACCGCGGCGCTGGACCCGCAGGCAAGCGACGATATCGTGGCGGCGCTGCAGCGCGATTTCGGCGCCGCCAACCCCGCGCGGACGCTGATCTTTTCCACCCACGATCTGGATGTGGTGGCGCGCATCGCCGATCATGTGGTGGTGCTGGAGGACGGCCGCGCGGTGGCGGCAGGCGCCCCGGCCGAGCTGCTCGCGGACACCGCGCTGTTGCAGCGCTGCCGCCTTTTGCCCGCCCGGTCGGGCTAGCCCCGGGGCTTGTGCCGCCCCGTCCCGCCATGCAAGATCCGGCCACCGGGAGGGCCGCGCATGCAACGTGTCACCATCACCATCGAAGACGATCTTCTGGCCGCGCTGGACGGGTTCATGGCGCGCTCGGGCGCCTCGAACCGCTCCGAGGCGCTGCGCGATCTGGTCCGCCGCGGTCTGGCCGAGGATGCGCCCGAAGCCGCCGAATGCGTCGGCGTGATCACCTATGCGCTGGACCCGTCGCAGCGCGATCTGGGCCGGGCGGTGCCCGAAAGCCGCCAGCGCCATCACGATACCACGATTGCCGCGCTGTCGGTGCCGCTCGATCACACCGCCGCGGTCGAGGTGACGGTGATGCGCGGCACGGTCGGCTCGGTCACGGCCTATGCCAATTCGCTGTTCCTGCAGCGCGGCGTGTTGCACGGGCAGACCGCGCTGGTGCCGATCCGCACCGAGATCGAGTTCCATCTGCACGGCGCCCGCGCCCATACCCATGAACATCTGCGGGTGCAGGAGCGCTGGCAGGACTGACCGCGGGGCCGCATTGACAGCCGCACGCCCGCGCCGCACCTTGGCCGCATGACTGGATATCTGACCGAAATTGCGCTGGTGGCGCTGGGCGGGGCCCTTGGCGGCAGCGCCCGGTTTGCGCTCTCTGGGGCGGTGGCGCGGCGCTGGGGCGAGGCCTTTCCTTGGGGGACGCTGGTCGTCAACGTCACCGGCGCGGCGCTGATCGGTGCGCTGGCGGGGCTGATCGCGCCGGAGCCCGGGGCGGCGCCCTCGCTGTGGCTTCTGCTCGTCGTCGGGGTCTTGGGCAGCTACACGACCGTTTCGTCTTTTTCGTTGCAGACCATGGCCTTGGCGCGTGGCGGGCAGATCGGCGCGGCGCTGGCCAATGTGGCCGCCTCGGTCGGGCTGTGCCTTGCGGCCTGTGCGCTGGGGCTTTGGGCCGCCCGGATCTGGGTCGGCTGAGATGCGCCGCGAGATCCGCCTTTACGCCGCCGTCGCCGCCGCCAGCGCCCTGGGCGCGGTCTGCCGCTATCTGTGCGGGCTTGCGGTGCTGGCCGTGGCGGGGCCGGGCTTTCCCTGGGGCACGCTGGTGGTGAATGTCCTTGGCTCCTTCGGGATCGGGCTTTTTGCCACGCTGAGCGGCCCCGACGGCCGCTGGCTGCTGGGCCCGACCCGGCGGCAGGCGGTGATGACCGGCTTTTGCGGCGGCTTCACCACCTTTTCCGCCTTCGGTCTGGAGACGGTTCTGGCGCTGGAACAGGCCGATTACGCGTTGGCCGGGCTGAACCTGGGCGTTTCGATCGCGGGCTGGCTCGTCGCGGCCTGGGTCGGTCTGGCGATCGCGACGAGGATCAACCGCCTGAAAGGAACGTGACCGATGCGCGAGACCACCGACGCCGTGCTGTTGCGGCTGATGATCGGCGAAAGCGATGACTGGGAGGGCCGCCCGCTTTACGAGGCGCTGGTGTTCAAGGCCCGCGAACTGGGGCTGGCGGGGGCCACGGTGCTGCGCGGCGCGATGGGCTTCGGGCGCTCCAGCCGGATGCATACGGCCAAGATCTTGCGGCTTTCGGACGATCTGCCGCTGGTGATCGAGGTGATCGACACCGCCGACAACATCGAGCGGCTGCTGGCCGCGGCCGAACCGATGCTGGGCAGCTGTCTGGTCACGCTCGAGAATATCCGGGTGCTGCGCTACGGCCATGACCGCGGGCTGAGCTGAGCGCTTGGGCCCCGACGGCGGCCGGGCCTGTGCGCTGGTCGCTCGCATTTGATTCATATGCCTTGCAATATTCCGCTGCGTCACCCTGCGGATTTGACCTCTGTCACGGTGATCCCGGCGGAAATCGCCGCGACGATGAACCGAATCTTTTCTTTGTTGCGCGACACTGGGCGGGATTCGACAGTTCGGCTTGAGGGCGCATATGACATCCCGACCCCGCACGCGGGCCAGCTTCCCAAGCGTCTGCCCGGCCGGGCAGGGCGCCCGGCACGGCTGCGGCACCGCCCCCGGTTCTGTCCCCACACGTCAGCCTTTCTGAAAGGACCCGATATCATGCGCCTTTGGGGCATCTCCGCTCGCATCTACACCATCGTGGCGCTCGCCTCGCTGTCGCTTCTCGTCCTGTCCGAGACGCTGCTGCATTTCGCCGTCGAAAATGCCTATGAGATGCGGGGGCAGCATCTGAGCGATGTGACCGATACCGCGGTCAGCGTGCTGGTCGAGCTGGAAAAGCAGGTCGCCGCGGGCGAGATGGATCTGGCCACCGCGCAGGCCGAGGGGGCGAAGCGGATTTCCGGGCTGCGCTTTGACGATTCGGGCTATTTCTTCGTCATCGACCACAGCGCAACGGTGGTGGCGCATCCGTTCAAACCCGATTGGATCGGCACCTCGCAGATCGAGCTGACGGACCCGCAAGGCACGAAGATCTATCAGGAAATGATCGCCATCGCCAAGGCCGCGGGGGCCGGGTCGCTGCGCTATCTGTTCCAGAAACCCGACACCGACACGCCCGAGGAAAAGATCGGTTTCGTGCGCGATTTCACCCCCTGGGGCTGGATCGTCGGCACCGGCTCCTATGTCAGCGACATCACCGCGGCGCTTGGACATCTGCGCAAGGTCAGCTTCATCTCGATGGCGCTGGTGGCGCTGGTGCTGGTGGCGGCGGCGACGGGGCTGGCGCGCAGCGTGACCAAACCGCTGGCGCTGGTGCATGGCCGGATGGAGCGGATGACCGCGGGCGATGCCGAAAGTCCGGTTCCCTGCACCGATCTGGGCAGCGAGGTCGGCGACATGGCGAAAGCGATCGAGGTGTTCCGGCTCTCGATGCATGAAAAGGCGCAGATGGAGTTGCAGCGCAAGGCGCAGGAAGCCGCGCTGGCCAAGGCGCAATCCGAGGCGCGCGCGCGCGAGGAAGAGATGCGCCAACGCGAGGCGGAGCTGGAACGCGAGCGCCTGCAGGACGAGGCCCGGCGCCTGTCTGAGCGCGAAGAGCAGCGCCGCCGCGAAGAGGCCGCGCGCGAGGCGCAGATGAACGAGCAAAATCATGTGGTTGGCACGCTGGCCGCGGGTCTGCGCGCGATGTCTGCGGGCGATCTGACCGCGCGGATCACCCAGACCTTCCCGGACTCTTACGAAAATCTGCGGCTCGATTTCAACGCCGCTCTGGCGAAGATGTCGGGGCTGATCGCCTCGATCGTGCGGGCGACCGATGTGGTGGAACTGGAAACGCGCCATCTGAGCACCGCTTCGAGCGAGCTTGGACGGCGGACCGAGATGCAGGCGGCCTCGTTGGAGGAAACCGCGGCGGCGATGAACGAGATGGCCTCCTCGGTGGAAAATTCGGTCGCCGGGGCGCGCACGGCGGCGCAGGCGGTCAGCCGGACCCGCGCCACCACGGCCACCGGGCGCGATGTGGTGCGCCAGACCGCGCAGGCGATGGACGACATTGCACGCAGCTCCGAACAGATCTCGCGCATCACCAGCGTCATCGACGACATCGCCTTTCAGACCAATCTTCTGGCGCTGAACGCCGGGGTGGAAGCGGCGCGGGCGGGCGAAACCGGGCGCGGCTTTGCCGTCGTCGCCTCCGAGGTGCGGGCGCTGGCGCAGCGGTCCTCGGAAGCGGCGCGCGAAATCGCGACGCTGATCGACACCTCGTCGCGGCAGGTGGCTTCGGGGGTGGATCTGGCCTCGCGTTCCGACACGGCGCTCGAACAGATCGAAACCCTTGTGACCGAGCTGGACGGGCTGCTGGTCGGCATTGCAAGTGCGGCGACCGAGCAATCGGCAGGCATCAGCGAGGTGACGGCGGCGGTGAACCAGCTTGATCAGGTCACCCAGCACAACGCTGCGATGTTCGAGGAAAATTCGGCCGCGACGCAGGGGCTTTTGAACGAGGCGCGCACCCTCAAGGAGCTCAGCGGCGTGTTCCGGGTCGAGGACGAGATGGCGGAAAGCCGGGCGGCCTGAGACCCGGCCGGGGGTGCCAGCCCCAGTCCGGTGATCCCGGCCAGAGCGGTGATTCGGAACACCGCCTTCAGCCCCGGCGCGATCGCCACGTTCTGCCGCAGAATGGCCAGGCGGCGCAATCCATGCCGCCAACCTGCCATTCATGCGATTCGACGGAGGAATGTTCTCTCAACCCAACCTCTTGCGCCATTTCCTGCCGGTGCGCCTGCCGGGAGTGATCCGGGACCACCAACCCCTCCAGTCGGTGGAGAGGCAAGGGGGGATGCGCAGGGCGGAGGAAGGCGGCCTTCGCGGGCTGTCGCGATGCTGAAGGCGGCGGGCATTTGCCCCGGCCGCATCCATGCCCGAAACGCTAGGACGGGGCCGTAAGCCCCGGAACTGATCGGGAAAACCGGGCCTGAAAGGGGATTGGAGCGGGTGAAGGGAATCGAACCCTCGTCATCAGCTTGGGAAGCTGCGGCTCTACCATTGAGCTACACCCGCGTTGCCGTTCAGATATGCGATGACGCCGGGCGCGTCAAGCGCCCAACGTTCAGCCCCGCCGCCGACGCCGGGTGCCGCCATCGCCCGAACCGCCGGTGTTGAAACTCACCTCGGGCAGGCGCACCACCGCGGCCAGTTCCGGGAACGGATCGGTCGCATGCGGAATCGCATTGGCCGCCACGAAATGCTCCTGAAAGCGCGGCTCGATCGCGGTTTCGATCTTGATGATCCGCTGCACCTGCGCCTCGATCGCGCGGCGCGCGGCGCGCGAACACAGCGCCATCCGCGCCCCGGTTCCGGCCGCATTGCCCGCCGAGCTGACCGCGTCCAGCCCCACATCGGGGATCATCCCCAGCACCATCGCATGTTTCGGGCTGATATGCGCGCCAAAGGCCCCGGCCAGCACGACCCGGTCGACCCGGTCCACCCCCATCTCGTCCATGAGCAACCGCGCGCCCGCGTAAAGCGCGGATTTCGCAAGCTGAATCGCCCGGATGTCGCCCTGGGTCACGGTGATCCGCGGCCCGCCTGCGGCGCTTGCGTCATGGATCACATATTCCTGCGTCCGCCCCATCGGCACGCAGCGCGCGCTGCCCACCTGCTCGGCCGAGCCGATCAGCCCCGAGGCGTCCAGAATTCCCGCCATGCGCATCTCGGCCACCGCCTCGATGATGCCCGAGCCGCAGATGCCGGTGATCTCGGGCGTGCCGAAGGCCGGATCGTCCGACCAGTGGTCATTGCCGATGATGCGGAACCGCGGCTCCTTGGTCATAGGGTCGATCTCGATGCGCTCGATCGCGCCGGGCGCCGCGCGCTGCCCGGACGAAATCTGCGCCCCTTCAAAGGCCGGGCCGGTGGGCGAGGAACAGGCCAGAACCCGGGTGCTGTTGCCCAGAAGGATTTCCGCATTGGTGCCGACATCGACGATGAGCGACAGATCCTCGCGGGTTTCGGGCGCTTCCGAGAGCGCGACGGCCGCGCAATCCGCCCCGACATGGCCCGCGATCAAGGGCAGGATATAGGCGCGCGCGCCGGCGGCAATGGGCGTCAGTCCGATTTCCCCCGCCGACAGGTTCAGCGCCTGACCGCTGGCCAGCGCGAAAGGCGCCTGACCCAGTTCGACCGGATCAAGCCCCAGAAGCAGATGGTGCATCACCGGGTTGCAGACCACCACCGCTTCGACCACGGCGGCCTTCTCAACGCCCGCCTCCAGCGCCAGCGCCTCGGCCAGCGTCGCAAGCGCGCCGCGCACGGCCGCGGTCATCTCGGCCGCGCCGCCGGGGTTCATCATCGCATAGCTCACGCGGCTCATCAGATCCTCGCCAAAGCGGATCTGCGGGTTCATCAGCCCCGAGGAAGCGAGCACCCAGCCATCGTCGAGCGCCACCAGATGGCCTGCAATGGTGGTCGAGCCAAGGTCGATCGCCAGCCCGTAAAGCGGCGCCTCGCGCAGGCCCGGGAAAACGGCGACAAGACGGGGCGCGGAGCCGTCGCCCGCCTCCTGCACCGCCGCCGTGACCTGCCAGTTGCCCTTGCGCAAGACCGGCTGCAGGCCCGCCATCACCGCAAGATCGGCCTGCAATCCCTTGATCTGCCACTGGCTTTCCAAAGCGGCCGCAAGGCGTTCGAAATCGCCCGAAGGTTCCTGCATCGAGGGCTCGGCCACTTCGACGTAAAGCGGCCGGGTGGCCGGGTCCATCTCCATCACCCGCTCGGAGGCGGATTTGCGGATCACCTGCTTGTGCACCTGGCTCTCGGCGGGCACGTCGATGACCACATCGCCCATGACGCAGGCCTGACAGCCCAGACGCCGGCCTTCCTTCAGGCCCCGGATGCGGTCGTAACGCGCCTCGACCGCGTTGATCGGGCTCAGCGCCTCGGCGCCGACGGTGACGCCATGCTTGGGAAATTCTCCCACGCCGGGGGCAATCTGGCATTTCGAACAGATCCCCCGCCCGCCACAGACGGAATCAAGATCCACCCCCAACGCCCGGGCGGCCGCCAGAACCGGCGTGCCCTTGGCCACCCGGCCGCGTTTGCCCGAGGGCGTGAAAATCACCAAAGCCTCATCCACCATCGCACGCTCTCCCTTGTCCGCCCCCTGTTCTAGGACAGCAAAGCCGGAAGGCAAAGCCCGGCTGCGACGGCAGGTCGCAGCTTTGCGGCATGTTCCGCCTGTCTCGGGCCGGGCAGGGGGCTCTGCCCCCGTCCCTGCGGGACTCCCCCGGGATATTTGCCCCAAGGTGAAAGGCGCGCGCCCCGGGTTTCGTTTCACCTTGGCGAAAATATCCCGGGGGGTGAATTTTGCGCGGCACGCGCAAAAGAGGGGGGCAGCGCCCCCCCCTGTGAGTCGCCCGCGACAGCGGGCGAAACGCGCCTCAGCGCGTCTGCCGCCGGGCCATGAAGGCGAGCCGCTCGAACAGATGCACATCCTGCTCGTTCTTCAAAAGCGCCCCGTGCAGCTTCGGCAGCAGGTTCGCCGGATCGGCCTTCAGATCCTCGGGCGCAAGATCCTCGGCCAGAAGCAGCTTCAGCCAGTCGAGCACCTCGGAGGTCGAGGGCTTCTTCTTCAGCCCCGGCGTCTCGCGGATTTCGTAAAACCGGGTCAGGGCCGCGCTCAGCAGCGCCTCCTTGATCGCGGGGAAATGCACCTTCACGATCGCCTTCAGCGTCTCGGCATCGGGGAAGCGGATGTAGTGAAAGAAGCAGCGCCGCAAAAACGCGTCGGGCAGTTCCTTTTCGTTGTTCGAGGTGATGATGACGATCGGCCGATGGCGGGCGCGGATCGTCTCGCCGGTCTCGTAGACGTGGAACTCCATCCGGTCGAGTTCCTGCAAAAGGTCGTTCGGAAATTCGATGTCGGCCTTGTCGATCTCGTCGATCAGAAGCACCACCTTGGCCTCCGCCTCGAAGGCCTGCCAGAGCTTGCCTTTGCGGATGTAGTTGCGCACCTCGTTCACCCGCGCATCGCCCAGCTGGCTGTCGCGCAGGCGCGAGACGGCATCGTATTCGTAAAGCCCCTGTTGCGCCTTCGTCGTCGATTTCACCGCCCATTCGAGCATCGGCAGATCCAGAGCCGCCGCGATCTGGCGGGCCAGTTCGGTCTTGCCCGTGCCCGGCTCGCCCTTCACCAGCAGCGGCCGTTCCAGGGCGACGGCGGCATTCACCGCCACGATCAGATCGGGCGGCGCGACATAATCCCGGGTCGAGCTGAACTGCACTTGCCTCTCCTTGCGCGGTTGGACGGAAAGCCTAGCCGCGCCCCGAAAATGCCGCAAGCGTCGTGCAAGGCCATGGCATGAAAGATGCCGCGGCCGCAAAGCGGGGCGTGACAACCCATGCGGGTTAGGGTATGGGAGCGCCGAGCGGTGCCGGGGGGCAACCCCGACAGAACCGAGGGCCCGACAGTGAGTGACGCGATGAAAGCCGAGACCTTCCTTCCCGACGATTACCGCCCCGCCGAGGACGAGCCCTTCATGAACGAAAGGCAGCTTGAATATTTCCGCCGCAAGCTCACGGCGTGGAAATCGGAGCTGCTGGAACAATCGCTCGAAACCCTCGAAGGTCTTGCCGAATCGGCGCGCAACGTCCCCGATCTGGCCGACCGCGCCAGCGAGGAAACCGACCGCGCGCTGGAATTGCGCACCCGCGACCGGCAGCGCAAGCTGGTCTCGAAGATCGACGCCGCGCTGCGCCGGATCGAGAATGGCGAATATGGCTATTGCGAAATGACCGGCGAGCCGATCTCGCTCAAGCGTCTTGACGCCCGTCCGATCGCCACGATGACGCTGGAAGCGCAGGAAAAACACGAACGCCGCGAGCGCGTGCACCGCGACGACTGACCCCGGCCGGGCGGCCGCGGGCGGCGCGTTTGGGGGGGTGCGACGCGACGCCCCAGCGCAGGGGGGTTGATTTCGCGCAGGGACATGGGACACCGGCACCAGTAGGGGCCGGTGCTTTTATTTGGAAAGAGGTCTCCGGGTCGGCGGGGGCCGTTGGTCGGAAAGGGTCTGGTCGTGTTGATCGGTCGGAAGGTGACGGTGCTCGGGGCCGGGGTCGCGGGTCTTGCGGTGGCCCGGGCGCTGGCGCTGCGGGGTGCCGAGGTGACGGTGCTGGAGCAGGCCGATGCGATCCGCGAGGTCGGCGCGGGCCTGCAGATTTCGCCCAATGGCGCGCGGGTGCTGCATGCGCTTGGCCTGGGCGAGGCGCTGGCGGCGGCCGGTCCGCAGGCCGAGGCGATCGAGCTGCGCGAGGGCGAGACCGGGACGCGGGTGGTGCGGCTTGATCTGGCGAAGCTGCGCCCGGGCCAGGAATATCGCTTCGTGCATCGGGCCCGGCTGATCGAGCTTCTGGCCGAAGGCGCCCGCGCGGCGGGGGTCGAGATCAAGCTGCAGCATCGCGTGGCCGAGGTGACGCTGGGCCCGCATGCGCCGCGGCTGAAGCTGCTCAAGGGTGAGGAGATCGAGACCGGCCTCTTGATCGGCGCCGATGGCCTGCAATCGCGGGTGCGGCGCGCGCTGAACGGCGAGGGGCGGCCCTTTTTCACCCATCAGGTCGCCTGGCGCACGCTGGTCCCCTGTGACGATGCCGAGCCCAAGGTGGCGCAGGTCTTCATGGGCAACGGGCGCCATCTGGTCAGCTATCCGATCGGGCGGGGGCTGCGCAACATCGTGGCGGTCGAGGAACGCCAGCGCTGGACCGCCGAGGGCTGGTTTCACCGCGACGATCCGATGAGCCTGCTGGCGGCTTTCGAGGAGTTCTGCCCGCAGGTGCAGGACTGGCTGGAAACGGTGAAGGAGCCCTGGCTCTGGGGGCTGTTCCGGCACCGTGTGGCCCGGGTCTGGCAGGGGCGGGGCGCGGCGATCCTGGGCGATGCGGCGCATCCGACGCTGCCCTTCATGGCGCAGGGCGCGGTGATGGCGCTGGAAGACGCCTGGGTGCTGGCGGCCTCGCTGGCCGAGGCGGAAAGCGACGCCGAGGGGCTGGCCGCCTATCAGGCGGCGCGGCGGTCGCGCTGCGAGGCGATCGTCGAGGCGGCGAATGAAAACGCCCGCAATTATCACCTGTCGGGTCCGGCGCGGGTGGTCGGCCATCTGGCGCTGCGCACGGCTTCGGCGATTGCGCCGGGCAAGGTGCTGGGCCGCTTCGACTGGGTCTATGGCCACGATGTGACGGCGCCGCAGAAGTAAGGCGCCGTTCAGGCGTTCAGCTCGATCCAGACCGGGACATGGTCCGAGGGTTTCTCGCCCGCGCGCACCTCCTTGTCGATGCCCGCATCGCGCAGCAGATCGGCCGCCTGGGGCGAGAGCAGCAGGTGGTCGATGCGGATGCCGTTGTTCTTTTGCCACGCGCCCGCCTGATAATCCCAGAAGGAATACTGCCCCGGACCCGGCACGCGGGCGCGGAAGGCATCGGTCAGGCCAAGGTTCAAAAGCCGCCGGAAGGCCGCGCGGGTTTGCGGCAGGGCCAGCGCATCTTCGCGCCAGCTTTCCGGTTTCGCGGCGTCTTCGTCTTGCGGGATCACGTTGTAATCGCCCGCGAAAACCAGCGGTTCCTCGGTCTGCAGCAGGGTTTCCACCCGCGCCTGCATGCGCGCCATCCAGGCCAGCTTGTAGTCGTATTTCGGCCCGGGCGCGGGGTTGCCATTGGGCAGGTAAAGCCCGCAGACCCGCACCGCGCGGGTGCCGATCACCGTGGCCTCGATCCAGCGGGCCTGTTCGTCGCTCTCGTCGCCGGGCAGGCCGCGGGTGATGTCCTCGACCGGCAGGCGCGACAGGATCGCGACGCCGTTGAAGCCTTTCTGCCCGTGGGTGTGCACCGTGTAGCCGGTGCCGTCCAGAACCTCGTGCGGAAAGGCCTCGTCGGTGGATTTGATTTCCTGCAGCAGCACGACATCGGGTTCGGCCGCGCGCAGCCAGGCGGGCAGGGCCTCGGCGCGGGCCTTGATGCCGTTGATGTTGAAAGTGGCGATTTTCATGGGCGGCCCTCCGTTGCGGGCGGTGTCGGGGAAAGCGGCGGTTCCAGCGCGGGCGATGGCCGGGGGGGGCGAAGCTGGCAAGCCCTCCGGCCGTTTCGGCGGGCTCAGGCGTCGCCGAACAGCCGGTGGTATTCCTGAATGGCGAAACGGTCGGTCATGCCCGCGACGTAATCCAGCACCGTGCGCGCCAGTTCCGCATGCCCCTTGGCCCGGGCCCTTGCCACATCGGCCTGCCAATCTTCGGGCAAAAGCTCGGGGCGTTCCAGAAACAGCGGAAACAGCGCATTGACCATCGCCGTCACCCGCTGGCGTTCCACCACCACCGAGGGCGCGCGATACATGCGGGTGAACAGGAACCCCTTGATCGCCTTGATGTTCTGGTAAAGCGGCTTCGAGAACCGGATGATCGGCCCCTGCATCTGCCGGATGTCGTCGACATGACGCGGCTGCAGGCTTTCCAGCCGGTTCTTCGCTACCGCGATCACGTCTTCGACCATCACGCCAAAGACCCGCCGCAGCGCCTCGTGACGGCGCCGCATCGGGTCCAGCCCCGGGTAAAGCTTGTCCACCGTGGCAAAGCACTCGCCCAGCACCGGCAACTCGCACAGATCGGCTTCCGTGAACAGCCCGGCGCGCAGACCGTCGTGCAGGTCGTGGTGGTTGTAGGCGCAGTCATCGGCGACGGCGGCCACCTGCGCCTCGGCGCTGGCATTGGTGGTCAGTTCCAGATCCCAGGCCGCATTCACCTCGGCCAGCGCGTAATTCCACGGCTGCGCCACCGGGCCGTTGTGCTTGGCGATGCCTTCGAGCGTTTCCCAGGTCAGGTTGAGCCCGTCGAAATCGGCGTAATGGCGTTCGAGCCGCGTCACGATCCGCAGCGCCTGCGCATTGTGATCGAAGCCGCCATGGGGTTCCATCAAGAGCGCCAGCGCATCCTCGCCGGTGTGACCGAAGGGCGGATGGCCCAGATCATGCGCCAGCGCCACCGCCTCGGCCAGATCGGTGTTCAGCCCCAAAGCCCCGGCGATCGTGCGCGCCACCTGTGCCACCTCGATCGTATGGGTCAGCCGGGTGCGGTAATAATCGCCCTCGTGTTCGACAAAGACCTGGGTCTTGTGTTTCAGCCGCCGGAAGGCCGAGGAATGGATGATCCGGTCGCGGTCGCGTTGAAACGGCGTGCGGAAGGTGGAATAGCTTTCGGCATGCAGCCGACCGCGGCTGGCCTCGGGATTGCAGGCATAGGGCTGCAGCATTCGTCACCTCACCTTGTCGCAGGGCATGGCCCCTCCTATACTCTAAAGCGAACAACGGAACAGGTCCAACGCGATGCTTTTGCCGCCGAAAGTCACCCCCCGCGCCTTTGCGCGTCTGGCGAAACTGAATGCGAAGGAAACGACGCCCAAGGCGCTGCGCGTCGCGGTCGAGGGCGGCGGCTGTTCGGGCTTTCAATACGATCTGAAGCTGGAGGAGGTGGCCGCCCCCGATGATCTGGTGATCGAGGGGGAGGGCCAGCGCGTGCTGATCGACCCGGTCAGCCTGCCGTTCCTGCAAGATGCGGTGATCGACTACACGCAGGAATTGATCGGCGCGCGGTTCGTGGTGAACAATCCCAATGCCACGGCCAGCTGCGGTTGCGGGATTTCTTTCTCGATGTAAGCCCCGCCCGGGCCGCGGTTGGGGGCCGTCTTCGGGGCCCCCGTCTCAGTGCTTGTGCCCGGCGTGGCTGTGCTGTTGCGCGTCGGCGGCCTCGATCTCCACCAGGACCGGCACATGGCCGCTGCTCAGGTGCAGCTCCATCGCGAAGGTCTCGCCCGGATGCAGCGGCGCGCTCAGGCCGGTCAGGCGCAGCGCCGCCTGTTCGGGGGCCAGCGCCATATGGCCCCGCGCCGCCACCTTCAGCGCCCCGAGCCCGACATAGCGGCCCGCGCCGCCCGCCAGCTGAAAGCCCACCACCTCGACGGTCTTTGCCAGCGCGGTCTCGCCCCCTTCCAGCGTCACCGCGGCCGGGCTGTCGTTTTCGATCTCCAGAAAGACCAGCGCCTCGCCGCCCTCGGTGGCGCGACTCCAGGCATGGATCAACCGCACCGCGCCAAGGCTGGCGACATGGTTGGAATGCGTCTCGTGCGCCTCATGCGCGGCTTCGGCGGGGGCTGGCGTGGCGTCTTCGGCAAGCGCGGGGCAGGCCAGCGCCAGTGCGGCCAGAAGCGGGATCATCGGGTTCATCGGCACACTCCTTGGCTCAGCCCCGCAGATCGGCAATCACGGGGCGGTTCATCGTCAGAAAGGCGGGCAAAAGCGCCAGAACGGCGGTCAGGCTGAAGAAGCCCGCCACCAGATGCAGCTCTGGCCAGCCCAGGGTCGACTGCACCAGAATGTCGGTGCGGGCGGTGATGGCGGCGGAAATCGCCGCCGTGGCGGCCAGGCCGAAGACCAGCCCAAGCGCCGTGCCCAGGCCGATCAGGCTGACCGCATAGGCCCAGGTCAGCGCGAAGACGAAGCGGCGCGGGGCGCCCAGACCGCGCAGCAGCGCCAGACGCCGCGCGATCAGCCGCGTCAGCAGCATCAGACCGGCCAGAACCCCCGCCGTCACCAGAACCTGGGTGATCAGCGCCAGCACCGACATCACCTGCCGGATATCGCCCATCAGCGCATGCAGCCGCGCGAGGATCGTGCCCGGAAAGAAGGCCATGGTGCGATCGGTGGCATATTCCGCCTGCATCCCGTAGCTGGCGGCCAGGCTTTTGGCGCGCACCAGAACCGCGGGCGTGCCCGGAAAGGCTGCCGGGTCAAAGGCGGCGCCAAGCGTGCCGTCCCAGCCCTCGGCATGGCCCGAGCCCATGCCATGCAGCGACCAGACCGACTCGATCGGCACCAGAAGGGCGCGATCCCAGGGCGTGCCGGTCAGCGGCATGCGGCCGACCACCGTGTAGGAAAAGCCCGCGTGGGCCTCGGCCTCGGCGTCGTGGCCGAGCCCATGCGCGGGGGTGAATTGCGCGCCAAGCGCTATCGGCACCCGCGCGCCCGCCACCGCCTCGGCCCCGGTGGCGAAGATCCGCCCCTCGGCCAGATCGGGGGCCAGATGCTGCAGGAATTGCGGCGTCGTGCCGACCGAGGGCAGGCCGTTCCAGCTGTCGCCAAAGCCGATCGGCGCGACCAGCGCCGCCTCGGGATGGGCGGCGATCGCGGCATAGCTCGGCCCGTCGATCAGCGCCATATCCGAGGGTTGCAGATAGACCGCCGCCAGCATCGCGGTGAATTCGCTGCCCGGGGCGGCGATCACCAGATCGAATTTCGCCGCCGCCTGTGCCGTGCCCTGCCGCAGCCCGCGTTCCTGCGCGATCAGCCCGACACCAAGCCCGACCGAAACCGCGATGAGCAGGGTGAAGACCGCGCTGATCCAGAGTTGCCGCCGGATCAGCCCGCGCAAAAGCGGCCCAAGGCGAAAGCCGCGCAGCACAAGCGCGCCGATCAGCGCCGCGGGCGCCAGCAGCGCCAGCAGCAAAAGGCTGTCCTGGCCCCAGTTCGGCAGCATCTGCCACAGATCACGCATCCTGCCCCCCGATCTGCTGATCGCCGACGATCCTGCCGTCGCGCAGCTCGATCCGCCGGTCGGCCAGATCCTGCAGCGCCGGATCATGGCTGACCACGATCAGCGTCCGCCCCGCGTCACGCGCCAGCGCCATCAGATCGGCGGCCAGACGGTCGGCATTGGCCCGATCCAGATTGGCCGTGGGTTCATCGGCCAGCAGCACCGCCGGATCGGTGGCGAGCGCCCGGGCCACCGCGATGCGCTGCCGCTCGCCGCCCGAATAGCTGGCTGCGGGCCGCGTTCCGGTCTGATCCAGCCCAAGCCGCGCCAGCGCCGCAGCCCCCCGCGCCACAATCGCCGCCCGCGCGGCGGCGGGGGCATAAAGCGCCGACAGCCCGGCATTGCCCTGCGCCGAAAGTTCCTCGAACAGCAGATGTTCCTGAAACACCAGCCCGACCGAACGGCGTCGGAAGGCCGCCCGGCCCGCCTCGCCCAGGGCGGCGATATCCTGCCCGCCCCAAAGGATGCGCCCGGCCTGCGGTGCGATCAGCCCGGCCAGCGTCTGCAGCAGCGTCGATTTTCCCGCCCCCGAGGGGCCGCGCAGCACCACCGCCGAGCCCGCCGCAAGGGTCAGATGCGGCACGTCCAGCAGCCTGCGCCCGGCCTCGCCGGTGACCACGAGCCCCTCAAGGCACAGATCAAGGCCGCGCGGGCTCATGCGCGCGACCGCAGCGGCGGGCAAGACAGGGCGGGGCACGAAAGGGGCATGGCGGGTCTCCGGCGGGCCAAAGGATCGCCGTCTTATGGCGGCGGCTTTGTAACAGTTTCATGTGCGCCGCCGCGGCGCAGCCTGCCCCGGCCTGCGTATGTTATTATATTACATATTAAATTCAGGGACTTGCACGGCGGTAAATTTTCCCTGACCGGCGGTCTGTCGCAAATGTGTTGCGCACCGCCCCTAGGGTCCGCCGCGAAACAGCCACCAACCGCAGGGATAACCGATGACTCGTCTTCTTCTTTCCACCGCCCTTTGCCTGGCTACCTCGGTCGCCGTTCTGGCCGAGGATCTGCCGCAGGCGCAAAGCGACTGGTTCAAGGCCGGGCAAGCCACGATCGCCGAGCGCATGACGGTGGCGCCGATCACCAAGCCCGCGAAAAACGTGATCCTGTTCACCGCCGACGGCAACGGCGTGGGCACGAACTATGCGATCCGGCTGTTCTCGGGCCAGCAGGCCGGGGGTCTGGGCGACGACTATGTGCAGCCGCAGGAGACCTTTCCGCATGTGGCGCTGGTGAAGACCTATTCCTCGAACGGCCAGACCCCGGATTCGGCGCCCACCGCGGCGGCGATGAATTCGGGGATCAAGACGAAGAACGGCATGATCAACGTGCTCGATACCGTCAATGTCGGCGATTGCGCCGCGGGCGCGACGGCGGGCACGAAGACCTTTGCCGAGATCGTGTCGGACATGGGCAAATCGGTCGGCGTTCTGTCCACCGCGCGCATCACCCATGCCACCCCGGCCGCGGTTTATGCCCGCACCGTGAACCGCGATTGGGAAGATCCGTCGAAGATGCCCGAGGGCTGCACGCAAAAGGATATCGCCGCGCAGCTGATCGACCAGATGAAAGCGGGGGTGATCGACGTGGCCATGGGCGGCGGGCGGGCGCATTTCCTGCCCAAGGATGTGAAGGACGTCGAGGGCAAGGACGGCAAGCGCACCGATGGCCGCGACCTGACCGAGGAAGCCAAGGCGATGGGCGCGCAGGTGGTCTTCGGGCAAGACGATTTCACCGCGCTGAGCACGGGCGGCAATGCCCCGGTGCTGGGGCTCTTTGAATCGAGCCACATGAAATACGAGACCGACCGCACCGGCGAGCCCTCGCTGGCGGAAATGACCGAAGCGGCGATCAAGACGCTCTCGACGAACGCAAACGGCTTTTATCTGAACATCGAGGGCGGCCGCGTCGATCATGCCAACCATGACGGCAACCTGTATCGCACCGTCACCGACGGCAAGGCCTTTGCCAATGCGATCGCGGTGGCGATGAAGATGACGAACCCGGAAGAGACGCTGATCATCGTCACTGCCGATCATGAACATGCGATCAGCTTCAACGGCTATTGCGGCCGCGGCTCGAACATCCTTGGCCTGTGCATGGAGGAAAACGAGCAGGGCGTGACCCATACCGGCAAGCCGAACCTGGCCGCCGATGGCAAGCCCTTCACCGTGGCGGGCTATCTGAACGGCGTCGGCTCGGTTCTGGTGAAGCAGGAAGACGGCAGCTTCTCGGGCGCGCGTCCCGAGGTGACCGAAGATCAGGCGACCGACAAGGATTACATCCAGCAGGCGCTGGTGCCGATGGAGTCGGAAACCCATTCGGGCGAGGATGTGGCGGTTTATGCCCGCGGCCCCTGGGCGCATCTTTTTGGCGGCGTGATCGAGCAGAACGTGATCTTCCACGTGATGAACCATGCCGTGAAGCCCGAGTGATCGGCTGATCAATCCTGCAGGCCCCGGGGGTCCGGGGCCTGTTTTTCGTTTTCCGTCACAGGGGGGGACCATGCACCGCCGCCGCTTTCTTGCCCTTGCGCCCGCCCTGCTGCTGGCGCCCGCCTGTCCGGTGCGGGCCGAAGACCCGATCCGCCTGCGCGATCTTTACAACAAGGATCTGAGCTTTTCCGATCTGGCGCTGGCAAGGCAGGGGCAGCGGCTGCCGGTCCGGGGCTACATGGCGCCGCCGCTCAAGGCCAATTCGGTGTTCTTCGTGCTGACGAACCGGCCGATGGCGGTCTGTCCGTTCTGCGAACCGGGCATGCCCTGGCCCGACGACATCCTGGCCATCTATGCCCGTCGCGTCGTCGAGGTGGAACCCTTCAACGTGCCGATCCTCGTCGAGGGCAGGCTGGAGCTGGGCGACGATATCGACCCGGAATTCGGGTTTTATTCCAAGGTCAGGTTGCGCGACGCGGTGTTTTCGCGCCTCTGAGCGACCTGCGGTCCCCGGTTGCGCCCCCTTGCGCCGCTTGCAGTCACCCCCTAGTTTCGCGCAAAACCCAAGGGAGACATGAATGAGCGGCCTTCTTGCCCTTCTGGATGACGTGGCGGGGATCGCCAAGATTGCCGCCGCCTCGGTGGATGATGTTGCCGCGGGCGCGGCCAAGGCGGGGGCGAAGGCCGCGGGGGTCGTCATCGACGATGCCGCCGTCACGCCGCGCTATGTGCACGGGTTCGAAGCCAGCCGCGAATTGCCGATCGTCGGCAAGATCGCGATGGGCTCGATCCGCAACAAGCTGGTGTTCCTGCTGCCCGTCGCGCTGATCCTCTCGGCCTTTGCGCCCGGGGTGATCACGCCGCTTTTGATGATCGGCGGCGCCTATCTGTGCTTCGAGGGCGCCGAAAAGGTCTTTCACGTCCTGTTCCCGCATGCCCCCCATGCCGATGGCCATGTCGATCCGAACGACGATCCGGCGGGCGATCCCGCGCATCTGGAGCGCGAAAAGGTCTCGGGCGCGGTGAAGACCGATTTCATCCTCTCGGCCGAGATCATGACCATCGCCATGGCCTCGCTGCCCGCGGGGCAGCCGCTCTGGATGCAGACGCTGGCGCTGGCGGTGGTGGCCATCGGCATCACCGTTCTGGTCTATGGCGGCGTCGCGCTGATCGTGAAGGCCGATGATGTCGGGCTGTGGCTGGCCCGCAAGGGCAAGATTGCGCCGGTGCGCTGGGTCGGGCGCGGCCTTGTGCGGGCGATGCCGCCGCTGATGACGGCGCTGTCGATCATCGGCACCGCCGCGATGATCTGGGTCGGCGGCTCGATCCTGTTGCATGGCGCGGCGGAACTGGGCTGGCCCGCCGCCTATGACGCGATCCACCATCTGGCCGAGGGGGCGGGGCATCTGTTGCCCGCGGGCGGCTTTACCGCATGGCTGGTGACGGCCGCCTGCGATGGCGTGCTGGGGCTGATCTTCGGGATGGCGCTGATCCCGCTGGCGATGTATGTCGTCGATCCGGCTTTGCGGCTGGTCGCCCGGCTGCGCGGCTGAGGCTCAGACCGCGGTCGGCATCGGCCGCGCCGCGGCGGGAACCGCGCTCAGCACCCGGGTCTTGCCCTGACGCCGCGGGGCGGGGCGGGACGGATCGGGCTGGCGCCCCTCGGGGCCAAGCGGTGCGGGCCCAAGCGGTTCGGGATGCGCCATCAAGAGCCCGTGCCGCGCCTTCAGCGCCGAAAGCGCCGCGGCCGTGCGCAGGTCTTCCAGCGCGGCGACCGTGTGGTGCAGCTGGCCCAGCATCTCGGTCAGTTGCGCTTCGGGCAGGGTGTCGCAGCGGGTGCGCTGGCTTTGGGCGCGCAGGGTGAATTCCGCCTGCATCGTCACCGCGGCCAGCATCCGCATTTCGGACACGGCCAGATCAAGATCCTGTTCCTGCAGCAACAGCCAGCGTTCGCGTGCCTCGCCCGCATGGGCGATTACCTGAAGCGCCTTGTCGCGCACCGCATCTATCTGCAGGCGCAGTTCCGACAGCCGGGCGGCACGCCGT
The DNA here is from genome assembly GCF_052363185.1 of Rhodobacter capsulatus. Lineage (GTDB taxonomy): Bacteria > Pseudomonadota > Alphaproteobacteria > Rhodobacterales > Rhodobacteraceae > Rhodobacter > Rhodobacter capsulatus_E. The sequence continues at coordinate 1,221,268 of NZ_CP198955.1, forward strand.
GCGGCGCCGGGGGAAAGCCGGTTGCGGACCCGCTCCCAGAAGGTGGGGGGCTGGTGCAGGTCGTGGTCTTCGGGGGACATCTCGATCTTCCTTTGCCTCTCGTCCGTCGGTGGAGGGGGTGGACCACCCCGACGGGCTTCTTTTTTGCGAGACTCGCGCAGGAATGGTTAAGAAAGGGTTAACATTTCCGGCCTCCCCTCTGGGTTGAGGAAAAATGGCGCGGACAGATGTCGGTTTGCATCGTTTCCGGCCCGATCCGGGCCCGGAGCGGCGTTCACGGCCCCGCCCGGCGGGCGGCAGGCCGGGCGGTCGGCGCTCAGACGATGCGGCGACGCTCGACCTTTTCGATGATCATCGCGCATTCCTCGACCAGATAGAAGAAATAGTCATGCTTGATGTCGAGCCCGTCGAGCATCAGGCTGGACATGAAGCGCAGCTTCGCCGTCGCTTCCAGGATCGAGGTCGGACGGTGGTCGAGGATGTCCTGTTCCGCCACGCCCATGCGGTAGCGGTAAAGCTTGATCATCTCTTCCAGATCCTCGATCGCCACCATTTCGGGGCTGCAGGCCTTGAGCACGAAGCGGCGATGCGCATTGGGCAGGCCATTGGGCACGACGCGCTTGGCCAGATCGCTCAGCTGCTGGAAATCGTCAAAGGAGATGTCAGTGATCGTCAGCTCGTCGCGCGCGACCACCTCGCCCGAGGCCAGCGCGACCGGATCGGCGGCCGTTTCCTTTTGCTTGGCATAGAACTGACGCGACAGGGTTTCCTGTTCGACGATCAGATCTTCCAGCAGATGTTCGAGATAGTCGTATTGCGCGATCTTCTCGGACAGGCCCATCTGTTCGGGTTCCGCAACCGCCGCGGCGACCGCAACCGGCTGGGCTTCCTTCATCTCGTGCTTCTTGCGGAACGTGAACGCCATGTTGGTTCTCCTCGGCTGTGCTGCACCCTTCGGGCACCGGTCTGATGAAGCCACTATCGGCGTCGGCTGCGGCATGAGTGAGGAAGCTTTTCGGAATTGTCGCCCAAAGTGGAAACAAATGGTTAACGACGTTTTACCGGCATCAAGAAACCTTAATGAATCCTTGATTGGCGCTGGAACCCCTTAAAATGTGGAAGAATTTGTTAACCAAGCGGCATCAATGCGCGTCTTGAGATGCCAATATGCCGGCCTGCTCAACCCTGAGTTCGGGGCAATTGTGTCAAAATTGAGCGATCTGGACGGTTTTGCCCCGATCTGGCGCCGCGAAGGGGGGCCGGGCGGGGCAGGGGGGCTTGACCTGTCGGCACAGGTGATTCTTGCCCGCGGGCGGGGCCGGTCGTCCACGCCGCGGAAACGCCCGAAACGCGGGCAGATGCGCGGACAGGGCGGCGCCGTGTTCACATGCGCTTGATCTTCCGCAAGGAACGGGCCAGCTTCGTCGGATCGGGTCGGTCCGCTTCGGATCGTCCGGTGTCAAGAACAGACAGGACAGGGAGTCCGCATATGACATCACTCCGCAGCCTTCGCCCGGTGGCCGCTTTCGCCACCCTTCTTGCTTGTGTCGCGCCCGCGGCGCTTTTCGCGCAAACGCCCGCCGACACGCTGGTTCTGGCCGATGCGATCGACGACATCGTCTCGATCGACCCGGCCGAAGCCTTTGAATTCTCGGGCGCGGACCTGAACAACAACCTTTACGATTCGCTGGTGGAACTGGACCCCGCGAAACCCGGCGAGCTGGTGCCCGGTCTCGCCGAAAGCTGGTCGGTCGATGCCGATGGCGTCACCTATCGCTTCAAGATGCGCGCGGGTGTCACCTTCTCCAGCGGCAATCCGGTGACCGCCGAGGCCGCCGCAGAGTCGCTGCGCCGCGTCGTCAAGATGGACAAGACCCCGGCCTTCATCCTGACCCAGTTCGGGCTGAGCAAGGACAATGTCGATCAGACCGTCAGCTTTGAGGGCGACACGCTGATCCTGAAGACCGACAAGCCCTATGCGCCGACCTTCATCTACAACTGCCTGACCTCGACCCCCGCCTATATCGTCGATGTCAAGGCGGCGATGGAGCATGAGGTGAACGGCGACATGGGCAATGAATGGCTCAAGTCGAATTCGGCGGGCACCGGCGCCTATGTGCTGCGGTCCTTCAAGCCGAACGAGGGCTATGTGCTGCAGGCCCGCGAAGGCCATTGGCGCGGTGATGCGCCGATCAAGAACGTGCTGATGCGCCACATTCCCGAAGGCGCGACGCAGCGGCTGATGCTGGAAAAGGGCGACATCGACATTGCCCGCGAAATGACGCCGACCGATATCGAGGGCGTCAGCGGCAATCCCGAAATCCGGGTGCAAAATGACGTCGGCGGGCAGATCTACTATCTGGCGATGAACCAGAAGGTGGCCGAACTGGCCAATCCGAAGGTGCTCGAGGCGATGCGCTGGGCGGTGGATTATCAGGGCATGGCCGACAGCCTGCTGAAAGGGCAGTGGATCGTGCATCAGGCCTTCCTGCCCAAGGGTTTCCTTGGGGCGCTGGAAGACACGCCTTACAGCCTGGATCTGGACAAGGCCAAGGCGCTTCTGGCCGAGTCGGGCGTCACGCTGCCGCTGGACGTCAGCCTGACCGTGCGCAACAACCCCGAACGCATGAACATCGCGCAATCGGTGCAGAACACCTTCGGGCAGATCGGCATCAACGTCACGCTGGATGTGGGCGACGGCAAGCAGGTGCTGGAGAAATACCGCGGCCGTCAGCACCAGATCACCCTGCAGACCTGGGGCCCGGATTATCCCGACCCGCACACCAACGCCTCGACCTTCGCCGAAAACCCCGACAATTCGGACGAGGCGAAGGCCACCGGCTATCTGGCCTGGCGCACGGCCTGGGACCCGGGTGCGATGGGCGCGCAAGCCGAAGCGGCCGTGGCCGAGCCCGATGCCGCCAAACGCGCCGCAATGTATGAAGACATGCAGCGCGTGCACCGCGACACCTCGGCCTTCGTGACGATGTTCCAGATGGCGCGGCAAGATGCTTTGCGGGCGAATGTGCAGGGCTTCCATGCCGGCGGCGCCACCGATCAGGCGAGCTACTGGACCGTGACCAAGTAAGACGATCCCGCCGCCCGGGATTGATCCGGGCGGCGGGGCTTGCCCCTCATGACCACGACCGAACCTTCCCCCGCTTCGCCCTCCCGTCTGCCCGCGCTTGCGCGCCATGCGGCCGGGGGTCTTCTTACCCTTGCCATAACGCTTCTGGGCCTTTTGCTGGTCACCTTCGTCATCGGCCGCGTCGTGCCGATTGATCCGGTGCTTTCGATCGTCGGCGAACGCGCCACCGAGGCGCAGTATCAGGCCGTCCGCACCGCGCTGGGCCTGGATCAGCCGCTTTGGCAGCAGTTCTGGATTTACGTCCGCGACGCCGTGCAGGGCGATCTGGGCCAGTCGATCCGCACCCGGACCCCGGTGATCGAGGATGTCGCCCGCGTCTTCCCCGCGACGCTGGAACTGGCGACGCTGGGCACGCTGATCGGCGTCGCCTTGGGCGTGCCCGCGGGCGTGCTGGCCGCGACCCGCCCGGGCACGCTGGCCGATCAGATCGTGCGGCTTGTCGGCCTTGTCGGCTATTCGATGCCGGTCTTCTGGCTGGGCCTCATTGGCCTTTTGATCTTTTACGGCCAGCTCGGCTGGGTCGGCGGCCCCGGGCGGCTCGATGCGACTTACGAGATGATGCTGGAATTCAGCATGACCCGCTACACCGGCGCCATATTGATCGATTCCGCGCTGAACGGCGCCTGGGACATCTTTGCCAATGCGATCTCCCACATCCTCCTGCCCGCGGGGATTCTGGGCTATGTGTCGATGGCTTACATCAGCCGCATGACCCGCAGCTTCATGATGACCGAACTGAGCCAGGAATATATCACCACCGCCCGCGTCAAGGGCATGCCGGAATGGCGGGTGATCTGGGTGCATGCGATGCGCAATGTCTCGGTGCCGCTGATCACCGTCATCGCGCTGTCTTACGCCTATCTTCTGGAAGGCTCGGTCCTGACCGAGACGATCTTCGCCTGGCCGGGGCTGGGCCTTTACATCACCGACGCGCTTTTCGCCGCCGACATGCCCGCCGTTCTGGGGGGCACCGTCGTCGTGGGCGTCGTCTTCGTCACGCTGAACATGATGTCCGACATTCTTTACCGCCTTGTCGATCCGAGGGCCCGCTGATGACTGCGCTGACCCTTTGGCTGACCGATCCGAACCCGTCCTCGCGCCGTCAGGCCCGGCTGGGCCAGGCCTGGCTTGCCTGGCTCAGATTGCGCCGCAACCCTTTGGCGATGCTCGGGCTTTTCATCATCGCGGCGCTGTGCCTGATGGCCGCCGCCGCGCCCCTCTTTGCCACGCAGGACCCTTTCGCGCAAAACCTGGCGGAGCGGCTTTTGCCCCCCGGCACGCCGGGCCACTGGCTTGGCACCGATGATTTCGGCCGCGACATCTGGAGCCGGATCGTGCATGGCGCCCGCATCACGCTGTCCATCGTCGCCCTTGTCGCCGTCACCGCGCCGCTCATCGGGCTTTTGATCGGCACCGTCGCGGGCTATTTCGGCGGCTGGGTCGATACCGTGCTGATGCGGATCACCGATATCTTCCTGGCTTTCCCGCGGCTTATCCTGGCGCTGGCGCTGGTTGCCGTGCTGGGGCCGGGGGTGCAGAACGCGGTTCTGGCCATTGCCCTGACCGCCTGGCCGCCCTATGCCCGGGTCGCGCGGGCCGAAACCCTGACCGTGCGCAATTCCGATTACATCGCCGCCGTGCGTCTGCAGGGCGCGGGGCCGGGGCGGATCATCTGGGGCCATGTCGTGCCGATGTGCCTGCCCTCGGTGATCATCCGGGTCACGCTGGACATGGCCGGGGTGATCCTGATCGCCGCGGGGCTGGGCTTTCTGGGCCTTGGCGTGCAGCCGCCGCTGCCGGAATGGGGTCTGATGATTTCGTCGGGGCGCAAGTTCCTCTTTGAGCAATGGTGGGTCGCCACCATGCCCGGCCTTGCGATCTTCACCGTCTCGCTCGGCTTCAACCTTTTGGGGGATGGTCTGCGCGATGTCCTCGACCCGCGGAGTGCCGCCCGATGAGCCTGTTGCAGATCGAAAACCTGCGCGTGACATTCGCCACCGAAACCGGCCCGGTGCAGGCCGTGCGTGGCGTCAGCTTTTCGCTGGGCCGCGAACGGCTGGGGATCGTCGGCGAAAGCGGTTCGGGGAAAACCATCACCGGCCGATCCGTGCTGCGGCTGATCCGGCCCCCGGGGCGGATCGAGGCGGATCGGATGGACTTCGACGGCATCGACCTGTTGAAAGCCAATGAAAAACAGATGCGTGCCCTGCGCGGCCCGCGTCTCGCCATGGTGATGCAGGACCCGAAATATTCGCTGAACCCGGTGATGCGGATTGGCGCGCAGCTGACCGAGGGGCTGCTTCGGCGCGACCGCATCAGCCGGGCTGAGGCGCGCAAGAAAGCCATCGCGGCGCTGGAAGCGGTGCAGATCCGCGACCCCGAACGGGTGATGGAGGCCTGGCCGCATGAGCTGTCGGGCGGCATGGGCCAGCGGGTGATGATCGCGATGATGCTGATCCCGGAACCCGATCTGCTGATCGCCGATGAACCGACTTCGGCGCTCGATGTGACGGTGCAGGCCGAGGTTCTATCGATCCTCGATGATCTGGTGAAAAGCCGCGGCATGGGGCTGATCTTCATCAGCCACGATCTGCGGCTGGTGGCGCGGTTTTGCGACCGGGTGCTGGTGATGTATCGCGGGCGCATCGTCGAGGAACTGGCGGCCCACGATCTGATGGCGGCGAAACATCCCTATACGCAGGGGCTTTTGAACTGCTTGCCGCGGATCGGGGGCCCTCGCGCGCCGCTGCCGGGGCTGGATCGCACGGGGGACTGGGCGCATGTCTGATCTGATTGAAATCGAAGACCTTTCGGTCACGTTCCGGGCGCATGGCCGCACCGTCCGCGCGGTCGAAGGCGTCAGCCTGCGCGTGCCTGCACAGGCAAGCTTCGGTCTTGTGGGCGAAAGCGGCTCGGGCAAATCGACCATCTTGCGGGCGATCTGCGGGCTGGCGCCGGTCTCGGGCGGCGCGATCCGGATTGGCGGGCAACCGCTGAAAGCGCCGCGCGACAAGGCCTTTGCCGCGCGGGTGCAGATGGTGTTTCAGGACCCCTATGCCAGCCTGCATCCGCGCCACACCATCGACCACACGCTGTCGGAACCGCTCGCCATCCATGGCGTCGGCGACACCGATGCGCGGGTGGTGCGGGCGCTGACCGATGTCGGCCTGCCGACCTCGTTCCGCTTTCGCTATCCGCATCAGCTCTCGGGCGGGCAGCGCCAGCGCGTCGCCATCGCGCGCGCGCTGATGCTGGAGCCGGAGATCCTGTTGCTCGATGAACCGACCTCGGCGCTCGATGCTTCGGTTCAGGCCGAGGTTCTGAACCTGCTCAACCGGTTGCGGGCGGAACGCGGGCTGACCTTTTTGATGGTCAGCCATGATCTGGCCGTGATCGACCATATGTGCGACCGCGTTCTGGTGATGCAGAACGGCCGCGCGGTCGAGGAACTGGCGCGCGAGGATCTGGCCCACGCCCGGATGACGACCGCCTATGCGCAAAGCCTGTTCGCGGCCTCTGCGGACCGGATGCTGGACCCTGTCGGAAAGGAAACCCGATGATCCCGGTCTTTGACGGCCACAACGATCTGCTGTTGCGGCTTCTGGAAGCGCCTGAAAAGCGGCGCGAAATCTGGCTGACGGGCGAGGGCAGGGGGCAGTTGGACCTGCCGCGGATGCGCGCGGGCGGCTTCGCGGGGGGCTTCTTCGCGATCTATCTGCCATCCCCCGTCGCGCATGACGATGCCGATCTGATGGCGCAGATGGCCAATCCGCCCTATCGCCTGCCGCTGCCCGCGCTGATGGAGGCCGCCGAGGCAGCCGATCCGGCTTTGCGGGCGGCGGGGCTGATGCTCTGGATGGAGCGCGCGTCCGAGGGCGCTTTCCGCATCTGCCGCACCGCGGCCGAGATCCGCGCCGCGATGGCAGAAGGCGTCATTGCCGGCATCATGCATATGGAGGGGGCCGAGGCGATCGACGCCGATCTGGATGCGCTGCATGCCTTTCACGCGCTGGGGCTGCGCTCGCTTGGCCCCGTCTGGTCGCGCCCGACGATCTTTGGCCATGGCGTGCCTTTTGCCTTCCCCTCCAGCCCCGACACCGGGCCGGGGCTGACGGCGGCGGGCAAGCGGCTGGTGGCGGAATGCAACAAGCTCAAGATCATGCTCGATCTCAGCCACCTCAATGAGAAGGGCTTTGACGATGTGGCGGCGCTGTCGGATGCGCCGCTGGTCGCCACGCATTCGAACGCCCATGCTTTGTGCCCCTCCTCGCGCAACCTGACGGACCGGCAGCTCAACATCATCCGCGAAAGCCGCGGCATGGTCGGGCTGAACTATGCCGTCAGCTTCCTGACGCCCGATGGCCGCAAGGACCCCGATTGCGGCTGGGCGCCGATGCTGCGCCATCTGGATCATCTGATCGAGCGGCTGGGCGAGGATCACGTGGGCTTGGGCTCCGATTTCGACGGCGCCGAAATCCCCGCGGTGCTGGGCGATGTCGCCGGCTTGCAGGGCTTCATCGGCGCGATGCGCGATCACGGCTGGGGCGAGGATCTGATCCGCAAGATCGCCCATGACAACTGGCTTGCCGTGCTCGAGCGCACCTTCGGCGCCTGAAGCCAAAGAAAAGGCCCCGGGAAACCGGGGCCTTGTCTTTCGAAGTTGAGAGGTCTCAGCTTTCCGAGGGTTCCGCGACCGGGGTTTCGACCTCGGCTTCGGGGGCCTCGTCGGTCTCCTTGTCCTCGATCACCGGCTTCGTGGTGCGGAACGACCGCAGCAGGAAATCGGGCACATGATCGCCCATGCCGACGACCGCAGGCCCGCCATCGCGGCCGCGGCGGCTGTCGCGATAGGGTTCCGACCGGCGTTCGTCGCGCGGACCATCGGGGCGGATCGGTTCGGCGCGATGGCTGTCCGAGCGGGGGCCGTCGTTCCGGCGCGGTTCCGAACGGCGGGGCTCGGCCCGTTTCGTCTCGGGCACCTCGACGATATGCGAGGCGTCTTCCTCGGCGGCGACGATCACCGGCGCGCGGTCTTCGCGCGGCGGGCGTTTCTCGTCCCGGCCCCGACCCGTGCGCGTGCGCGAGGACCGCGATTTCGGCCCCTTGTCATCGTCATATTTGCGCGGCTCGCGATGCGCGGCTTCCGACAGCGAGAACCCCTCGGGCGGATCGGCGCGGGGGATTTCCTGCTTCACCAGCGCTTCGATCGCGGCGAGATATTTCGCATCCGCGGGCGTGCCGATCGAATAGGCCGTGCCCAGACGCCCGGCCCGGCCGGTGCGGCCGATGCGGTGGACGTAATCCTCGGCATGGCTGGGCAGATCATAGTTGAACACATGGCTGACGGCCGGAATATCGAGCCCGCGCGCCGCCACGTCCGAAGCGATCAGCAGTTGCAGCGTGCCATCGCGGAACGCGTCAAGCGTCTTCGTGCGCAGGCTCTGGTCCAGATCGCCATGGATCGGCGCGGCGTTGAAGCCGTGCGTTTTCAGCGACTTCGCCACGATATCCACATCGGTCTTGCGGTTGCAGAAGATGATGGCGTTGGTGCAGGCCTCGCCCTCGGATTTGATGATCGCGCGCAGAAGTTCGCGTTTCGCCTTGGCCGACTGGTCGCGGCGCGGCGGCGTGATCTGGATCAGCTTTTGCGTGATCGTTTCCGAGGTCGTCGCCTGCCGCGCCACTTCGATGCGGGCCGGCGCATGCAGGAAGGTGTTGGTGATGCGCTCGATCTCCGGCGCCATCGTGGCGGAAAAGAACAGCGTCTGCCGGGTGAAGGGGGTGAGCTGGAAGATCCGCTCGATATCCGGGATGAAGCCCATGTCGAGCATCCGGTCGGCCTCGTCGACCACCATGATCTGCACGCCGGTCAGCAGAAGCTTGCCGCGCTCGAAATGATCCAGCAGGCGGCCGGGCGTCGCGATCAGCACATCGACGCCGCGGTCGATCAGCTTGTCCTGTTCGCCAAAGGACACGCCACCGATCAGCAGCGCCTTGGTCAGCTTGGTATATTTTGCATAGGTGTCGAAATTCTCGGCCACCTGCGCCGCCAGCTCCCGCGTCGGGCAGAGCACAAGGCTGCGCGGCATCCGCGCCCGGGCGCGGCCCGAGGACAGCATGGTCACCATCGGCAGGGTGAAAGAGGCGGTCTTGCCAGTGCCGGTCTGGGCGATGCCCAGCACGTCGCGGCCTTCGAGCGCGGGGGGGGAATGGCGCCCGCCTGGATCGGCGTGGGCGTTTCATAGCCCGAATCCGCGATGGCACGCAGCACGGCAGGGTCAAGATTGAGATCGGTAAACTTCGTCATTGGCGTCCTGTGGCGCGTGGGGAAGCCCCGCGCGCGGGGTGGGGGGACGCGTTGAAAACCGGGCGTCCCGTCTGCCCGCCGGATTGCGGGTGAGGTCGCGTTAGCGGAAAAATCGCGATCCGTCAATCTGAACGGGGTGCGACGCGCTTGCCAAGGTCCGCGGGGGGGCGCGGAAATCCGCGCAGAGTTGACGACACGGCGCCGCTCTGGCAGGGGTGGGGCAACGAAGGAAGCGATCAGATCATGAACCTCTTTGCTGATGTGCGCGCGGTCGTGCTTGCCGCGCTGGATGCGATGGTGGCCGAAGGCGCGCTGCCTGCGGGCCTTGACACCCAGGCCGTGGCGGTCGAGCCGCCGCGCGATGCCGCCCATGGCGACATGGCGACGAATGCCGCGATGGTGCTGGCGAAACCCGCCGGAACGAACCCGCGCGCGCTGGCCGAGGGGCTGGTGGCGAAGCTCTCCGCCGATGCCCGGATCGCCTCGGCCGAGGTCGCCGGGCCCGGCTTCATCAACCTGCGGCTGGCGGGCGGGCTTTGGGCCGATGTGGTGCGGGCTGCGCTGCACTCGGGCGCCGATTTCGGCCGCTCCGATCTGGGCCGCGGCATCAAGGTCAACGTCGAATATGTGTCCGCGAACCCGACCGGGCCGATGCATGTGGGCCATACCCGCGGCGCGGTCTTTGGCGATGCTTTGGCCAGCCTGCTCGATTTCGCGGGCTACGATGTGACGCGCGAATACTATATCAACGACGGCGGTGCGCAGGTCGATGTTCTGGCGCGCTCGGCCTATGAGCGCTACCGCGAGGCGAACGGGCTGGAGCCCGAGATCCGCGAGGGGCTTTACCCGGGCGATTACCTGATCCCGGTGGGCGAGGCGTTGAAGGAAAAATACGGCGCCAGCCTGATCGACAAGCCCGAAAGCGACTGGCTGGCCGAGGTGCGGGAGTTCGCGACCGAGGCGATGATGGCGATGATCCGCGAGGATCTTGCACTGCTCGGCGTGAAGATGGATGTGTTTTATTCCGAAAAGTCGCTTTACGGCACCGGCCAGATCGAGGCAGCTTTGCAGCGGCTGCAGGATCTCGGCCTGATCTACGAAGGCGTGCTGGAGCCGCCGAAGGGGAAACTGCCCGAGGATTGGGAAGAGCGCGAACAGACCTTGTTCCGCTCGACCAGTTATGGCGATGACGTCGACCGGCCGGTGAAGAAATCGGACGGCGCCTGGACCTATTTCGCCCCCGACATCGCCTATCACTGGACGAAGATCGAGCGCGGTTTCGATCAGCTGATCGACGTTTTCGGCGCCGATCACGGCGGTTACGTCAAGCGGATGAAGGCGGCCGTGGCGGCGCTCTCGGAAAACCGGGTGCCGTTGGACATCAAGCTCATTCAGCTGGTGAAGCTCTTCAAGAACGGCGAGCCCTTCAAGATGAGCAAGCGCGCGGGCACCTTTGTCACGCTGCGCGACGTGGTCGAGCAGGCCGGGGCGGGCGTGACGCGCTTTCACATGCTGACGCGCAAGAACGATGCGCCCTTGGATTTCGACTTCGACAAGGTGCTGGAACAATCCAAGGACAACCCGGTTTTCTATGTGCAATATGCCCATGCCCGGGTCGCCTCGGTGCTGCGCAAGGCGCGCGAGATGGGGATCGACGTCACCGACGCCGCGCTGGCCGCGGCCGATCTGGATCGCAACACCCACGAGGCCGAACGCGCGCTGGCGAAGAAGATCGCCGAATGGCCGCGTCTGGTGGAAATCGCCGCCCGCGCGAACGAGCCGCATCGGGTCGCCTTCTTCCTTTATGAAATCGCGTCCGACCTGCATGCGCTTTGGAATCGCGGCAATGACGAGCCGTCGCTTCGCTTCCTGCAGGAAGGGGATCTGGCGGCCTCATCGGCGAAAATCGCCCTTGCCCGGGCCTCGGCCGTTGTGATTTCGGCCGGTCTTGGTATTCTTGGCGTCACCCCGGCCGAAGAGATGCGCTAAGGCACCGCCGGGGGGCAGGGCCGAACCGGCCCGAAAACCGGAATGGGGCGAGCATGACCGATCCCGACACCCGCAATGGCGGGGGTTTTGGCAGGCAGGGCGGGGGCGACTATGGCCCCGGCCTTGACATGCCTGCGCCCCAGCCCGCGCGCTGGGTGCAATGGGCGGGCGCGGCCGTGTCCGGCGCGCTGATTTTGGGCGTGATCGTCTGGGGCTATCGGCTGGCCGTGCGCGATGTGTCGGGCGTGCCGGTGATCCGCGCGTTGGAGGGCCCGGCGCGGATGGCGCCTTCGGACCCCGGCGGGGCGCTGGCGGCCCATGTCGGTCTGGCGGTGAACGAAGTCGCGGGCTCGGGGCTGGCGGCGCCGGGGCCAAGCCGTGTCGTGCTGGCGCCGCCGCCCACCGGGCTTTCGCCCGATGATGCGCCGATGTCCGAACTGAAACCCCTGCCGCAGGTGGAGAACCCCGCCGATGCGGAAGAACTGGCGATGGAGGGCCCGCCGGTGCCGGTGCCCGACAGCGCCATGCCGCCGAAACCCGCGGTGACGGCGCCCGCCGCCGATCCGGCCGCAGAGCTGCCGACAGATCCCGAGCCGCCCGCAGAAACGCCCGCAGAAGTTCCGCCCGCCGAGACTGCCGCGGTCGAGCCCGCCGAGCCGGTCCTTCCGGCCGATGTGCCCGGCGTGGCGAAATCGCCCCGGCCGCTGCCCCGCCCGACGCTGGATATCGAGGCCGAGGCCGCGGCGCAGGCGGTTGCCGCGGCGCTGGCGGGCCCGGGTTCGGTCGAGGTGGCGGCCGCCGATCTGCCCTCGGGCACGCGGGTCGTGCAGCTGGGCGCCTTTGACAGCCCCGAGGAGGCCCGCGCCGAATGGGACCGGATCTCGGGCCGGTTCGAGGCGCTGATGGCGGGCAAGAAACGCATCGTGCAGGAGGCCGCCTCGGGTGGGCGCAGCTTCTGGCGGCTGCGCGTCTCGGGCTTCAAGGGGGTCGAGGACGCGCGCCAGTTCTGCGCCGCGCTGGTGGCCGAGGGGGCGAATTGCATTCCGACCGTGATCAAGTAAGCCCCTGCGGTGCCACGATTCTGGGCGTCGAGGGCACGGTGCTGGGCGCCGATGAAGCCGCCTTTCTGCGCGCGGCCGACCCTTGGGGGCTGATCCTGTTTGCGCGCAATGTCGAAAGCCCCGCGCAGCTTTCGCGCCTGACCGCCGATCTGCGCGCCGCTTTGGGACGCGATGCGCCGATCTTTGTCGATCAGGAGGGCGGGCGGGTGCAACGCCTGCGGGGGCCCCATTGGCGCGACTGGGCGCCACCTTTGGATGACGCGCTCTTGCGCGGTCCGCGCGGGATGTGGCTGCGCGCCCGGCTGCAGGCGGCCGAGCTGCGCGCGGTGGGCATCGACGGCAATTGCGCCCCCACCTGTGACATTGCGGGCGGGCAGACGCATCCGTTTTTGCGCAACCGCTGCCTTGGCGAAAGCGTTGATGCGGTGGTGAAAAATGCCCGCGCGACGGCCGATGGCCTGCTGGCGGGGGGCGTTCTGCCGGTGCTCAAGCACATGCCGGGCCATGGCCGGGCCGAGGCCGACAGCCACAAGGATCTGCCGGTGGTGACGGCCGGGGCCGAGGATCTGCGCGCCCATGATTTCGCCCCTTTCGCGGCGCTGGCCGATCTGCCGCTTGGCATGACCGCGCATATCCGCTTCACCGCCTTTGACGCGGTCCCCGCCACGCAAAGCGCGCGGATGATTGATCTGATCCGGCAGGAAATCGGCTTTGCCGGGCTTTTGATGACCGATGATATCGGGATGCAGGCGCTTTCGGGCAGCTATGCCACCCGCGCCGCGGCCTCGCTTGCTGCCGGGTGCGATGTGATCCTGCATTGCAACGGCACGCGCGCGGAGTTCGAAGAAACCGTGGCGGCGGCGGGGCGGCTTTCGCCCGCGGCCAGCCTGCGCGCCGCGGCGGTCTTGCGGTTCCGCCACACACCCGCAGAGGTTGACTTGGCGGCGCTGGCGGCGGAATTTGACGCCGCGGGCAGCGGCGGCGGGTCGGATGGCTGAGGAAACGGCAAGCCTGTTTGAAAGCACGAGTGTCAGCGAACGGCTTGCGGCCGAGGCGCTGATTGTCGATGTCGACGGGTTCGAGGGGCCGCTGGATCTTTTGCTGACGCTCTCGCGCACGCAAAAGGTCGATCTGCGCCGCATTTCGGTTCTGGCGCTGGCCGAGCAATATCTGAAATTCGTCAACGAGGCCAAGGCGCTGCGCATCGAACTTGCGGCGGATTATCTGGTGATGGCGGCCTGGCTTGCGTTTCTGAAATCGCGTCTGCTGCTGCCGCCCGAACCGGGCGAGGATGGCCCCTCGGCCGAAGATCTGGCGGCGCATCTGGCGTTTCAGCTGGAACGGCTGTCCGCGATGCGCGAGGCGGCGGCGACGCTGATGGGGCGCGATCAGCTGGGGCGCAATTTCTTTGCCCGCGGCTACAGCGAAACGGTCGAGCGGGTGCGCAAGGTCACCTATTCCGCGACGCTGCTGGAGCTGATGCAGGCCTATGCGCGGATCCGCACCCGCGACGAATTCCGCCCCTATGCCTTTGATCGCAAAAACGTTTTCACCATGGAAGAGGCGCTGGAGCGGATGCGCCCGCTGATCGGTTATGCCGGGTCCTGGACCGATCTGACCGATTATCTGCCCGATGGCTGGGGGGCGGACCCGAAGCGGCGCCGCTCTGCCACGGCGGCGACCTTTGCGGCCTCTTTGGAACTGGCGAAACAGGGCCAGATCGAGATCCGCCAGACCGAAACCTTCGCGCCGATCACCATTCGCGCCCGAACCACCCCGCGGACCAGCGCATGAGTGAGAGCCGCTACGATCCGAATGAAAAGTCGCTGTTCGATGCCCCGCCGCTGGCGGAGCAGGAACGGATGATCGAGGCGATCCTGTTCGCGGCGGCCGAGCCCGTCAGCCTGCGCGAGATGCAGGACCGGATGCCGCATGGCTGCGATGCGGCCGAGGCGCTGGCCTATCTGCGCCGCCGCTACGAGGGGCGCGGCGTGCATCTGGTGAAGATCGGCGACGCCTGGGCCTTTCGCACCGCGCCCGATCTGGGCTTTTTGATGCAAAAGGAAACGGTCGAGCAGCGCAAACTGTCGCGTGCCGCGATCGAAACGCTGGCGATCATCGCCTATCACCAGCCGGTGACGCGCGCGGAAATCGAGGAAATCCGGGGCGTTGCGGTCTCGCGCGGCACGATCGACCAGCTTCTGGAGCTGGAATGGATCCGGCTGGGGCGGCGGCGGATGACGCCCGGCCGGCCGGTGACCTTTGTGGTGACCGAGACGTTCCTCGATCATTTCGGCCTTGAATCTGCGCGGGATTTGCCGGGCATCAAGGAACTGCGTGCGGCGGGGCTTCTGGACAACCGGCCGATGCCCGGGGCCGAGGACGAGGAGGCCGACATGGTGGGCCAAAGCGAGCTGTTCGAGGAGGAGTGAGATGGACCCGATGAAGCTTTTGCAGCTGGTCTGGAACATGATCCTGCGCCGCCTGCTGCGGGTGGGCGTGACGAAGGGGATCGAGCTGGCCGCGGGCAAGGGCAAGCCCGCGGCGCAGATGACCAAGGCCGAACGCAAGGCCGCGAAATCGGCGCGTCAGGCGGTGAAGCGCGCCCGCCAGGCGGCGGCGATCACGCGGCGGCTGCGCTGAGCCCGTTACGCCCAATCCGGCTTGCGTTTCTCCAGAAAGGCCTGCACCCCCTCGGCGGTGTCGCGGTAAAGCATGTTTTCCACCATCACCGCGCCCGCGTGGGCATAGGCTGCGGCCGTCTCCATCTCGATCTGCTCGTAAAAGGCCCGCTTGCCGACCTTGACCGCCGCGCCGAGTTTGGCGGCGATCGTCTCGGCCAGCGCCGTCGTTGCGGCGTCCAGCGCGTCATGCGGCACGACGCGGTTGACCAGCCCGACCTCGCGCGCGCGGGCGGCGTCGATGAATTCGCCGGTCGTCAGCATCTCGAAGGCGATTTTGCGCGGCACGACGCGGCTGAGCGCCACCATCGGCGTCGAGCAGAAAAGCCCGATGTTCACCCCGTTGACACCAAAGCGCGTGCCCTCGGCCGCGACGGCCAGATCGCAGCTGGCCACCAGCTGGCAGCCCGCGGCGGTGGCGATGCCGTGGACCTGCGCGATGACCGGCTGCGGCAGGCGGGGGATCGCCTGCATCACCGCGGCGCAGCGGGCGAAGAGATCGGCGAAATAGGCCCGGCCGCCATCCGGTGCCGCCCGTCCGGCCTGCATTTCGCGCAGGTCATGGCCCGCGCAAAAGGCCTTGCCCGCGCCTTTCAGCACCACGACCTTCACCCCCGCATCCCCGGCCAGCGCCGCGAACCGGGCGTCAAGCGCCGCCAGCATCGCATCGGAGAGCGCATTCAGCGTCCCCGGGCTGTTCAGCGTCAGATGCGCGATGACGCCACGTTTTTCGATCTCGACAAGCTCTGTCATTGCAATTCCTCCCTGTGGTCCGAAGTCTAGGCCGGGGAGCGGCCGGGAGGAAAGATGCAACTGAAGATGGATGCGGCGGCGCTGAACGCCTTTTTGCGCGCGGAATTTCCGCAGGTGGCGGGGATGTTCGCGGTGCTTGAGGCGGGCGCGGAGGTGGTGATCCGGCTGCGGATTGACGAAAGCCACCTGCGCCCGGGCGGCACGGTCTCGGGGCCGACGATGTTTGCGCTGGCCGATGTGGGGATCTATCTGGCGATCCTGAGCCGCATCGGCCCGGTGGCGCTGTCGGTGACGACGAATGCGACGATCGACTTTTTGCGCAAGCCGCTGGCCGGGGGGTACCTTGTGGCCCGGGTGCGGGTGCTGAAGCTTGGCCGCAGCCTGGCCGTGGGCGATTGCCTGATCTATTCCGAGGGCGAGGCGGACCCCGTCGCGCGGGCCTCGATGACCTATTCGATCCCGCCGCGCTGAGGCGGCGCAAGGTCGAAGACAAAGGGCGCCAGCCCGGTCACCGCGGCAAAGATCACCGCGATCGAGATCAGGTTCATCCAGAACCCCGCCCGGGCCATGTCGCCAAGGCTCAGCCCCTTCCAGGAAAAGGCGATCGCATTGGGCGGCGTGCCGGTGGGCAGCATGAAGGCCATCGACGCGCCCAGTGCCACCGGCAGCATCAGCCAGGGCACGGCCACCCCAAGCCCCATCGCCACCGCCGCCATCACCGGCAGGAAGGTCGCGGCGGCGGCGGTGTTCGAGGCGATCTCGCTCAGATAGACCATCGCGGCGGTGGCGATCAGCACCAAAAGCCAGAGCGGCAGCGCCGAAAGCCCGGTGGCGAGCCCCCCCACCGCCGCCGCAAGGCCGCTGCTTTCGAACCCCGCCGCCAGCGCCAGCCCGCCGCCGAAGAGCAGCAAGATGCCCCAGGGCAGGCCGGGCGCGACGCTCCAGTCCAGCACGAAGCCGCGCCCCTGTCCCAGCGGGCAGGCAAACAGCACCAGCGCCGCGGTGATCGCGATTCCGCTGTCTGAAACCGGCAGGCCAAGCGGTTCGCGCAGGATCCAGGCGAGCGCGGTCAGCACGAAGACCGCGGCCACGATCGCCTCGGCCCGGCCAAGGCGTCCCAGCGCCCGGGCCTCGGCGGTGATCAGCGCCCGCGCCGCGGTCAGATCAAGCCCGCCAAGGTCGAACAGCCCGCGGGTCAGCAGCAACAGCATCAGCGGCAGCATCACCGCCACCACCGGCACGCCGAACAGCATCCACTGGAAGAAGCCGATTTCAAGCCCGTGGCTTTCGGCCAGCAGGCTGGCCAGCAGCGCGTTCGGCGGCGTGCCGATCAGGGTTCCGACACCGCCGATCGAGGCGGACCAGGCGATGCCCAGCATCAGCGCGACGCCGAAGGCATGCGCCCGGGTCTTGTCGGCGTGGCTCTCGACGAAGGTCACGACCGAGGTGGCGACGGTGACCATCATCATCGCCGCCGCGGTGTTCGAAATCCACATCGACAGAAAGGCGGTGGCCAGCGCGAAGCCCGAGATCAGGCCGCGCGCCGATTGCCCGGCATGGGCGACGATGAAAAGCGCGATGCGCCGGTGCAGACCGTGCCGCTCCATCGCGGCGGCCAGAAGAAAGCCGCCGAGGAACAGGAAGATCAACGGGTTGCCGTAATGCGCCGTGACCGCGGCGATGGGCAGGATGCCCAGAAGCGGCATCAGCGCGACCGGCACGAGCGCGGTGGCGGCCAGCGGCACCGCCTCGGTCAGCCACCAGACCACCATCCACAGCGTCAGCCCCGCCAGCCGCCAGCCCTCGGGCGAAAGCCCGTCGGGGGCGGGCAGGGCCAGCATCGGCACAAGACAGAGCGGCCCGGCCAGAAGCCCGATCCGCCGCCACAGCGGCAGCGCCTTGCCCCGTGTCGCCCCCTTCGCCCGCCGTGCCGTCATGCCTGCCCCCTTCCGTGCCATCCTGCCTGCCCCAGCCTAGCACGAGAAGACCGGCCGGGGACGCGACCGATCGCGCGGCCAAGGGCCGGTTTGTGCCCCGTTTTGTGCCTTGATCTTGGGGTAATCAGATACCTATTTCGCAAGTCCTTGAAAAGGCTCAATATTAAGGCGACTGTTGCGCTTGCTTTGTTCCGGAAAGTCGCGGATAAGCCCGCATCCAGTTTCCCAACCCTTCAAAGGGCGATCGACAATGAAAACCTATACCGCGAAACCTGCGGAGATCGAGAAGAAGTGGATCCTGATCGACGCCGAGGGCGTCGTTCTGGGCCGCCTCGCGACGATCGTTGCCATGCGTCTGCGTGGCAAGCACAAGCCGACCTTCACGCCGCACATGGACATGGGCGACAACGTGATCATCATCAACGCCGACAAGGTGCAGATGACGGGCACGAAGCGCGAGGACAAGCGCTACTACTGGCACACGAACCACCCGGGCGGGATCAAGTTCCGCACCGCGCGTCAGGTTCTGGAAGGCGCCCACCCCGAGCGCGTGGTGATCAAGGCGGTCGAACGCATGATCTCGCGCAACCGTCTGGGGCGTGCGCAGATGTCGAACCTGCGCGTTTACGCCGGGGCCGCCCATCCGCATGAAGCCCAACAGCCCGAAGTTCTGGACGTGAAAGTCCTGAACAAGAAGAACACCCGGAGCGCGTGAACATGTCCGATATCAAATCTCTCGACGATCTGAAGTCGGCCGTTTCCGGCACCCCGGCGGCGGCCGTGGCGGCGGCGGTGGAGCGCACCCCGGTGCGCGACGCGCAGGGCCGCGCCTATGCGACGGGCAAGCGCAAGAACGCGGTGGCGCGGGTCTGGGTGAAGCCCGGCACCGGCAAGATCACGGTGAACGGCAAGGAAATGCCGGTCTATTTCGCGCGTCCGGTGCTGCAGCTGATCGTGAACCAGCCCTTTGGGGTTGCGGGCGTCGAAGGCCAGTATGACGTGATGGCGACGGTCGTGGGCGGCGGTCTTTCGGGTCAGGCCGGTGCGGTGAAGCACGGCATCTCGAAAGCGCTGCAACTGCATGAGCCGTCCTTGCGCGCGGCGCTGAAGGCGGCGGGCTTCCTGACCCGCGACTCGCGCGTGGTTGAACGGAAGAAATACGGCAAGGCCAAGGCCCGCCGCAGCTTCCAGTTCTCGAAGCGCTGATTTCACGAAACAATCCGTTTCCGGGCGGCCCCAGACCGGGGCCGCCTTTTCGATTCCGCCCCCCGTGCCAACGTGCTAAGGCGTTAACGTTTATTAACCGCATCTGGGGTGGTCATGCGTAAGTTCCTTTTCTCGACGGACGAGGGTTCGGTGTCGGAAGCAATGACGGCGCGGGCCGAGGCGATTGCGGCGGTGACGCAATCGGCGCTGGCCGCCGCGGCGCGGTGGGGCACCGACCGTGCCGACCGGCTGCTGGGAAGCACTGCGGCCGACCGTGTTTTTGCACGCGCGGGGGCCGACACGGTCTATGGCGCCGAGGGCGATGATCTGCTGCGCGGCGGCGATGGCGACGATCTGCTGCTGGGCGGCGCCGGGGCCGATGTGCTTTGGGGCGACCTGGGCGCGGACCAGCTTTACGGCGGCACCCATGGCGATGCGCTGCATGGCGGCTTCGGCATCGACCGGCTGTTCGGCGAGGGCGGCAACGACACGCTGGACGGCGGCGCGCAGAATGACGAGCTGAGCGGCGGCGCGGGCAATGACGTGCTTTTGGGCGGCGACGGCGAGGATCGGGTCTTTGGCGGGGCCGGGGCGGACAGCGTTACCGCGGGGGCCGGCGACGATCTGGCCCGCGGCGGCGATGGCAATGACGTGCTGACCGACGAGGGCACCGATGCGGATGCCGACTGGATGTGCGGCGATGCCGGGGCCGATACGCTGGTGGGGGGCAATGGCGCCGATACGCTGATCGGCGGCTATGGCAATGACGTGATTCGCGATACCTGGGTGGTGGATGCCTCGGGGGCGCTTGTGGCCGATGATGCGGCGCTGATCGACGCGGGCGTGGGCAATGACACGATCTTCGCCTCGGGCGCGGATACGATCAGCACCGGCACGGGGGCGGATGTGATCGTGATCGGCGCGGCCGGTGACACGGCGCTGGCGCTGAGCGCGGAGCTGACGGTGACCGATTTCGTCGTCGGGCGCGACGTGCTGCAGTTCGATCTGTCGCAGGGCGACGAAGAAGACGTGCTGACCCTGTCGCTGCGCAGCACGGGCGGCAATACGATCATCGTCGTCACCGATGCCGAGGGGGTCAGCCATGACGCGGTGACGCTGCTTGGGGTGACCGGGGCGACGCTGGACCGGATTGTCGATGATTTCGCCTTTGATACGGCCGCTTACGATCTGATCTGAGCGCCTTGTCCGGGCTATCGAACGCGGCCCGCCCCGGTTGGGGCGGGTCTTTTGTTTCCGGATCGGGGGGCTGCGGGAGGGCGCCCGGGCCAAGTCGCCGAATCTTTTTGCCAAAAAGGCGATTCGCGTGCAATTCTTTACAACTTTAGCGATTGTCGCGTGGGAGGTGCCATGGAACTTGCGCTTTTTCTGTGTGCCCTGCCGTTGCTCGTCCTTGGGCTGTCAGGGGGCGACGACGAGGAGGAGGAGACCGCGGAGGACAGCCCCGACATCATCGGCACCGAGGGGGCGGACACGTTGCACGACGACAGCGGCGCCGATCTGCGGGTCGAGGCGTTGGGCGGGGGCGACGATATCGTGACCGGCGCGGGCGATGATGCGATCGACGCGGGGGCGGGCGATGATTTCGCCTTTGGCGGCGACGGGGCCGACACGCTTCTGGGCCAGAGCGGCAATGACGATCTGCGCGGCGAGGCGGGGCAGGACAGTCTGGTGGGCGGCACGGGCCATGACACCCTGTCCGGCTATACCGGGGCCGACACGCTTCTGGGCGGGGCGGGCCGCGACAGTCTGGACGGCGATGCGATCTATGCCGGAACCGGGGAAACCGGCGCTGAACTGAGCGCGGATTACCTTGATGGCGGCGCGGGCGACGATGTCTTGATCGGGGGCGATTACGCCCTGTCCATCCCCGCCGATGCGCCGGTGGACACGCTGATCGGTGGTTCGGGCGATGATCTGATCGTCGACAGCCACGCCATCCTCCATGACGAATATTCCAGCAGGTCAATTCCCGACGCCGATGCGCTGATCGACGCGGGCCCGGGGGAGGACACGATCGTGGTCTCGGGCGGGGATACGATCACCACCGGCGCGGGGGCGGATCTGATCTGGTTGGGATCGGTGCCGACCGGGGTTCCCGATGGCAGCGAACGGGTTCTGGTGGCGCAAAGCCATCTGACGGTGACCGATTTCACCCCCGGCGAGGATCGGCTGGACATCACGCTGGTCACGCCGGTCGAGGGCGCCGATGTGCAGCAGGGCTATCTGGCCCTGCACGAGGCAGACGGCAACACCATCCTGACCTTTACCGAGGCCGAGACCGGCGTGGTTTCGGATGCGGTGGTGACCCTGCTGGGCGTGACCGGCCTGCAGCTTGAAGATATTCTTGCCGATCCGCAATCCGGTCTTCGTTCGGGGGCAGGGGGCGACGACAGCCGCGCCGATGCGGTGGGGGCCGTGCTGGCCAGCGCGGGAGCAGATCCGGAGGCGATGCGCGCGGCCGATGACGCGATGCGGGCGGGGCCGTGCCTTGGCTGAGCGCTGTGGCCCCGCTGCCCGGAAGATGCCCCGCCCACGACCTGCGGGCGGGGCCATTTCGGGGGCTTACTCGGCCGTGTCCATCGGCGCGGCATTGAGCAGCGCAAAGCCTTGCGGCCCGAGCCGGTCGTAAAGCGAGATCTGCGTTTCGAGGAAATCGACGTGGCCTTCCTCGTCGGTGATCAGGCTTTCGAAGATGTTCTTCGACACGATGTCGCCCACCTCGGCGCAGTAATCGCGCGCCTCGCGGTAAAGTTTCAGCGCGTCATGTTCCCCCGCCAGATCGCATTCGAGCGTCTCGCGCGGGCCCTCGCCGATGCGCAGCGGGTCCAGTTTCTGCAGGTTCGGATGGCCCTCGAGGAACAGGATCCGGGCAATGATCTTGTCGGCATGGCCCATTTCCTCGATCGATTCCTCGCGGCTTTTCTTCGCCATCTTGGCCAGCCCCCAGTCCTCCTGCAGCCGGAAATGCACCCAGTATTGCGAGATCGCGGTCAGTTCCGACCGCAGTGCCGCGTTGAGAAATTCGATGACTTTTGCGTCGCCTTTCATGGCTGCGTCCTTTCGCTGATGTTACATGCGCAGATTGCGCAGCTCTGCCGGAACCTGCGCCACCTCTGCGGGCACGGCCAGATTGGCATTCTCCTGCATCGTGGCAAGGAAAAGCGGCATGCAGCCGCCACAATCCGCCCGTTTGCCAAGCGCGCGGTAGATCTTGCCCGGGGTGATCAGCGCAAACCGGTCCGAAGCCCGCATCCAGTCGATAGCGGCATGGATGTCGCGATGGGTGATGTGCTGGCAGTGACAGACGATCATGCGGGCCTCCGTTGCGAAATTACCTAGCGAAACAGTCGGAAAAGTCAATCCGAGTCTTTTGCTTGGGTAACGGCTTGGCCCGGGGGTTGCGTCAAGGCGCAGCGGTTTCCTTGCGGCGAAACTTGCGCTAGGAAGCGGCAACGGAAAGACCAACGAGAAAGGCTCGCAATGTCCGTTTCCATGCTTTCCACTTTCGTCAAGCCGATGCACCCCGAGGGGCGCAAGTTCGTCGCCATCGCGGCGGCGATCACGGTGATGCTGTTCCTGCTGTGGCAGCCGCTGGGCTGGATCGGCACCGGGCTGACGATCTGGGTCTATTATTTCTTCCGCGATCCGCCGCGGGTGACGCCCGCGCGCGAGGGGCTGATGATCTCGCCCGCCGATGGGGTGGTGTCGCTTTTGCAACCGGCGGTGCCGCCGGCCGAACTGGGGCTTGGCGATCAACCGATGACCCGGGTTTCGGTCTTCATGTCGGTCTTCAACTGCCATGTGAACCGGCTGCCGCTGGCGGGGCGGATCACCAAGGTCGCCTATCACAAGGGGCTGTTCCTGAACGCCGCGCTGGACAAGGCGTCGCTCGACAACGAGCGCAACGGGCTTGCGGTGGAAACCGCCTCGGGGCAGCGCTACGGCGTGGTGCAGATCGCGGGGCTGGTGGCCCGGCGCATCCTGTGCTTCGTCAAGGAGGGCGACACGTTGGCCACGGGCGATCGCTTCGGGCTGATCCGGTTTGGCTCGCGGCTGGATATCTATCTGCCCGACGGCGTGCAGCCCTTGGTCTGCATCGGTCAGACGATGATTGCCGGGGAAACGGTGATTGCCGACATGACCGGGACGGAACCCGCCCGCACCGGCGAGGTGCGCTGAGATGAGCCTTGAGCCGCAGGACCGCGAAAAGCTGCCGTTCCTTTTCCTTCTGCCCAATCTGGTGACGCTGGCGGGGATGTGCCTGGGCCTGACTGCGATCCGCTTTGCCATGGTGGGCAAGTTCGAAATGGCGGTGACGCTGCTTCTGATCTCGGCGGCGATTGACGGGCTCGATGGTCTGATCGCGCGGCGGCTGAAGGCGACCTCGGAATTCGGTGCGGAACTCGACAGCCTGTCCGATTTCCTCTGCTTTGGCGTCGCGCCCGGGGTGCTCGTCTATCGCTTTGCCATGGGCGAGGGGAATGCGCTGGGCTGGGTTTTCGTGCTGATCTATGCCGCCTCGGCCTGTCTGCGGCTGGCGCGGTTCAACGTGACCCGGGGCGAGGATGGCGCGGGCAAGACCCATTTCACCGGCGTTCCGGCGCCTGCGGGGGCGATTCTGGCGCTGCTT